>NZ_JQKI01000005.1 GCF_000745965.1 Edaphobacter aggregans DSM 19364
AACTTGGCCTGGGACATTTCGAAGGCCGGAACTGGCGCGGGTTTCATCATCATGCAACTCTATCGATCGCTGCCTATAGCTTCCTGGTTCTGGAGCGGTGCCTTTTTCCCCCCTCAAGCAACTCGTGGCCAATCAAAGCAGCCCACATCCAGATTCACATACCCCGCGTGCGATCCGACTACACGCCCAGAGGCGCTGCCCGTCCGCACAGAACGGCATAATCCTCAATCCATTACCACCCTGCGCCGACAGATCGCAACCCACCTTGCACGCTCTCTGCCCAGATGTCCCTGTTGTCTGCATCTACGTTTATAACACAGTAGTACTAGAGAGCGTCCAATAAAATCCAAACTAAAACCCCAGCAAAAACTGGGTTTTGGTGTTTTTACGTCCAAAGAGATTTCGAGGAAGCCACTTATTGCGCGGGGGTACAGTAGGGGTACTTTAGTCAGAGCAGAAGGGGGTATTTTCTCCAGATTGGGAGAGCTCGAGGAAGATAGCGTAACGGACATTCAGGTAAAGAAAGCCAAGACCGAGGAAAAGCCGTATCGGCTCAGCGATGCGGCTGGCATTTCTCTTCTATGGTTAACACCCGCCGGCGGCAAACTTTGGTGCTCAAACGAGCGAAGACAAAGAACAATCCGTACAAGATCTGTAATGGCAGAAATCTGTTACCTATGGTCACGCCCCAAGGCGAAAAGCTATGGCGCTGGGCATTTTAGGTATGGGGAAAGCCCATCTCATGACATTCGGTAAGTATCCTAATGCTTAGCTGATCCGTACGCTGCAATAACGACGTTCCAGGCATCTGGAGCCATATGACTTTTCTGCTCGATACCGGTATCTACAGTGCGGCCCTCGCGTAAGTTAAAGCGGATGAGTCATCTCAAGTGGGCGTACCCAGGCATCAAACTGCTCTGCAGTGAGGAAGCCGAGCTTCAAAGCAGCCTCACGCAAGCTAAGGTCTTCGTGGTATGCCGTCAATGAGATCTTCGCCGCCTTCTCGTATCCAATGTGCGGGTTGAGCGCCGTCACCAACATCAGACAATTGTCGAGATGTTCTTTGATTCGTTTCTCATTTGGCTCGATTCCAATGGCGCAACGATCACAGAAAGAGCGCGAGGCGTCGGCGAGGAGTTCGATCGACATTAGAACGTTGTGCAGTATGACCGGCTTATATACATTCAGTTGGAAATTACCTTGCGAACCTGCAAACGCCACGGCGTGGTCGTTACCAAACACCTGGACTGCAACCATCGTGAGTGCCTCGCACTGAGTGGGATTGATCTTCCCCGGCATGATGGAGGAGCCAGGTTCGTTTTCAGGAAGTTTGAGTTCACCGATCCCGACGCGCGGACCACAAGCATACCAACGCACATCGTTGGCGATCTTCATCAGTGCCCCCGCAAGCGTGCGAAGCGCTCCGCTCACGCTGACCATGCCGTCGTGTGCTGAGAGTGCTGCAAATTTGTTGGGAGCTGAGACAAATGGCCGACCAGTCTCTTCAGCGATCCTCCGAGCAGATACTTCACCGAAGCGGGGATGAGCATTGAGGCCCGTGCCAACTGCCGTGCCCCCGATGGCCAGTTCGTAAACTCGCGGGAGAGATCGGCGAATGTCTTCGAGTGCCTGGTCGATCTGCGCTACCCAGCCGGAGATCAATTGGCCCAGAGTAAGCGGCGTAGCATCCTGCAGGTGGGTTCGCCCCACCATGACGAGACCGTTGTACTCTTGCGATTTCTGTTCGAATACATCGCGCAGCGCGTTGAGAGCAGGAAACAACCTATTCTCGATCGCTTCGACAGTGGCAATGTGCATCGCGGTGGGGAAGGTGTCATTCGAAGACTGACTATGATTCACATCGTCATTGGGATGAATTGGTTGTTTTGAGCCAACCACACCGCCCGCAAGCTGGATCGCACGATTGGCGATTACCTCGTTGGCGTTCATGTTGGTCTGCGTCCCAGAGCCGGTCTGAAACACGACCAACGGAAACTCATCATCCCATCTGCCGTCGATCACTTCTTGGGAGGCACGTACGATCAGATCGACTTTTTCCTTAGAAAGCTGACCCAATTCGCCGTTGGCCAGGGCAGCACATTTCTTTAAAATACCGAGTGCTCGAATGACCGGGCGACCCCAGCGAAAGCGTTCGACTCCAATCGGAAAATTGAGATGCGAGCGCTGCGTCTGCGCACCCCACAAGTGATCGGCTGGAACGTGGACGTCGCCGAGGGCGTCCTCCTCAACACGGTATGCATCAGGCATCATTTCTCTCACCGCCACATTTCAAGATTTCACCGCCGCGTCGCAACGGGCTTCAGGGCCATGTGTGAACATGCGCCTGAGCCTGTTGATTTAGATGCTAGTGAGCATCCTTTCGAAGTTGTGCCTCGTCGCCTTCCTGAAACTACTCGTTAGAGTCGTCAGCAGATGGCAGCTGCGCAACGCTGGGAATAACGAGTGGCTCCCGGTGTCGGCGCCAGACCGATCGAATCAGATCGCGGTTCATCTTCCCGATGAACTCCATGGGTATCCGCTTGGGACATACTGCTTCACATTCCCCATGATTTGTGCAGCTGCCAAACAGCTCGTTTCTCATCGCGACCACCATGCTGAGCGTCCTCTGGTCGCGCTGCGGTTGGCCCTGCGGGAGCGAGTTCAGGTGAGTTATTTTGGCGGAAGTGAAAAGCATGGCGGATGCATTCGGGCAGGCCGCGACGCAGGCTCCACAGCCAATGCACGCGGCCGCATCCATCGCAGTGTCTGAATCCTCTTTCCGAATCAAAATTGAATTGGCGTCAGGAGCGCTTCCGGTGGGTGCGCTGATGAAGCCTCCTGCCTGGATGATTCGGTCAAAGGCTGACCGATTCACGACCAGATCGCGAATCACCGGAAAGGCCCGGGCGCGCCACGGCTCGAGTGTCAGCGTGTCCCCATCTTTGAAGAAGCGCATTGCGAGTTGGCAAACGGTGGTGCCGCGCTGCCCGCCGTGGGCTACACCGTTGATCAGGAAACCGCATGAGCCGCAGATGCCCTCACGGCAATCGTGGTCGAAGGCGATGGGAGGCTCCTTTTGGCTGATCAGGTCCTCGTTGAGGGAATCGAGCATTTCGAGGAACGACATGTCGGGTGTCACGTCCTTCGCCTGATAGCTGACGAAGCTGCCCGCTGCGTCGGCGCTTTGCTGCCGCCAAACTTTGAGCGTGAGATTCATGGCTACTTGTAACTCCTTTGGGAGAGAGGAACGTATTCGAAGGCCAGCGGTTCTTTGTAAAGTGCCGGCGACTGGCCGGCACCCTTCCATTCCCAGGCGGCTGTATAAGCGAAATTGGCGTCGTCACGCTTGGCCTCACCCTCCGATGTCTGGCTTTCCACACGGAAATGGCCTCCGCACGACTCTGTTCGGTCTAATGCGTCGGTGCACATGAGTTCGGCGAGTTCGAGGAAGTCGGAGATTCGGTTCGCCTTCTCGAGACTCTGGTTCAGCTCCTCGCCCGTGCCGACGACACGAAGGTTTTGCCAGAACTCCTCACGTATTTCAGGAATTCGAGCGAGCGCATTGCGCAATCCTGCATCAGACCGGGCCATGCCACAGTCATCCCAAACAATCTTTCCAAGTTCTTTATGGAACGAATCGGGACTGCGTTTGCCGTTGATCGCAAGCAGCTTGTCGAGACGATCTTTCACCTCGGCCTTCGTCGCCTTGAACGCGCTATCCGAGGTGCTGACAGGATCCAATTTCGTGGAAGCAATGTAATCGGGCACAGTCGCCGGCAGGATGAAGTAGCCGTCAGCGAGACCCTGCATGAGCGCGCTGGCACCGAGCCGGTTTGCGCCGTGGTCGGAGAAGTTCGCTTCGCCACCAACAAACAGCCCGGAAATGGTTGACATCAGGTGATAATCAACCCAAAGTCCGCCCATGGTGTAGTGCGGAGCAGGATAGATGCGCATCGGCACCTTATACGCATCGTCTCCAGTAATTCTCTGATAGATTTCGAACAGGTTGCCGTACTTCTCGCGGATAGTGTGCAAACCGAGGCGGTGAATAGCATCGGCGAAATCTAGGAAGACACCCTGCCCGTTCGGCCCTACTCCGCGCCCCTCATCGCATACTTCCTTCGCGTTGCGCGACGCGACGTCGCGAGGAACAAGATTGCCAAAGCTTGGGTAACGGTTCTCGAGATAGTAGTCGCGCTCGCTTTCTGGAATATCATTTGGCGCGCGGGTGTCATGCTGTTTCTTGGTAACCCATATCCGTCCATCATTTCGCAGCGATTCGGACATCAGCGTCAGCTTGGACTGATAGTCATTGCTCGACGGGATGCACGTCGGATGAATCTGGGTGAAACAGGGATTGCCAAAGAGGGCGCCACGGCGGTGAGCTCGCCAGATGGCGGTGCAGTTAGATGCCTTGGCGTTCGTCGAGAGGTAGAAAACATTGGAATACCCTCCCGTTGCGAGCACAACCACGTCGGCAGCGTGGCAGTCTATCTGCCCGGTAACCAGTTCGCGCGTGACGACGCCGCGCGCTCTGCCATGGACGATAACCACGTCCATCAGTTCATGCCGGAAATGCATCGTGACTGTTCCGGCGGCTATCTGCTCTTCGAGGGCCTGGTAAGCACCGAGCAATAACTGCTGCCCGGTCTGGCCTCGCGCGTAGAACGTTCGTTCGACCTGCACGCCGCCAAAGGACCGATTGTCCAGGAGTCCGCCATACTCTCTTGCAAACGGCACGCCTTGAGCCACGCACTGGTCGATGATGTTACCGCTAACTTCCGCCAGTCGATAGACGTTGGCTTCACGGGCACGAAAATCGCCGCCTTTGACCGTGTCCTTGAACAGGCGCAAGATGCTGTCGCCGTCGTTGCGGTAATTCTTGGAGGCGTTAATGCCTCCCTGAGCTGCGATGGAGTGCGCTCGGCGTGGAGTGTCGTGATAGGAAAAGCAGTGGACGTGGTAGCCTTGGCGCCCGAGAGTAGCGGCCGCTGCCGCCCCCGCCAACCCTGAGCCCACCACGATGATCGAGTGCTTGCGGCGATTCGCGGGATTCACCAGCTTCATGTCGTAGCGGCACTTGCCCCACTTCTGCTCGATTGGACCTGAGGGTATCCTTGCTTCCAACATTTGTGTTCATCCTTTAATGAAGGTGATCGGCTAATGAAGGTGATCAGCGATTAGTGCAGCCAGTCTGCAAGTACCGATACCGGAACTGAGCTGAATCCGAGGAAAACCACGATCGCAATCGCTCGTGAAACGAACTTCAGCGTCCGTTCGTTTCGCGCGGTGTTCCAGCCAAGAGTTTGCAGCATGCTCCAGATTCCGTGATCCAGGTGCAGGCAAAGCGTGCCCATCGCTACAATGTAGAAGATCGCAACGGGCCAGACTGTGAAGGCTGCCATCACGTTCTGGTAAACCTCGAGATGTTTGAACTGTCCGGCATAGAACCCAACTGCACCTGCGGTCAGGTGAAAGAGATGAAAGATGATGAAGGCGACCAGGATGACCCCGCCCCAGCGCATTAAGCGTGCTGAGAAGGTCGTCTCAATGTTGCGTTTGACGCCATATCCAACTGGCCGCGCAGCCCAGCTCATCCTGCTGAGCTGGACTGCGGCGGTGATGTGAAGGGCCACACATAAGAGCAGGACGATTCGCACCACCCAGAGCAATTGTCCATAGGCAAGCTCAGGTGTACCTACTTCCCGCAGGAACCGTGAGTAGGCGTTGATCTCATCAGGACCTGAAAATATTTTGAGATTGCCTAACATGTGGGCGATCACGAAGCCCACAAGCACCACTCCGGTGACCGCCATTACTATCTTCTTGCCGATCATGGTGTGCCAGAAGGCCAGTGCACGATGGCTGGCGACAATGTTTTGCGTGGTCACATTGTCACCCGGGCGAACTACCGGATTCGAGCTTGCATTGGTTGACATTCGAACCTCACTTTCGTTGCCTGTTATTCCAATGGCGCGTAAGCAGGCGTCCACTGTGTTTTCAGCACGCGCCTACGCAGTTCGTCCTCACTGAGCGCGGGAGCGACGCCATCGTTTTGTGCCTCGACTCCAACTGCGAATGCGATTTCTGCAGCAACTCTCCTCAGGTCGGTTAACGACGGAAGTAATGATGCGGCGGGATCTTTGAGCGCCGGTGAATTTCCGCCGAGCACCCGTGCCGCTGCGAGCATCATCGGCTCGGTGACCCGCCGCGCGCCGGATGCAATGATCCCAAGTCCTATAGCGGGAAAGATATAAACGTTATTACACTGCGCGATGGGGATCCTGCGACCGCCATAATTGACGGGGGCAAAAGGAGAACCTGATGCGACTAGGGCACGTCCCTCGGTCCAGTGAATAAGATCGTCTGCCTTGGCCTCCGACTTTGAGGTCGGATTAGAGAGTGGGAAGATGATCGGCCGCTCCACCTTACGTGCCATTTCACGAACAATCGATTCCGAGAAGGCACCCCCAACGGTTGAGAGACCGATAAGAATCGTCGCATTGATCTTTCCGATCACGTCGGCAAGACTGATGTGTCCGTTGGAAGTATGAGGCCAGCCAGCCACCTCGCTCTCGGGTCTGGCATAAACGGTCTGCTCCGAAGTGAGATCTTTTCGACCTGAATGGAGCAGGCCATCTTTATCGATAACCCAGAAGCGGCTGCGCGCCTCATCTTCAGTTAGTCCCTCGCCTTTCATTGCCGCACGTAATCCATCAGCAACACCTATGCCAGCCGACCCGGCGCCGAGCATAACGATCTTTTGGTCCTTCAAACTCTTTCCAGTCACATTGACCGCGCCAAGAACTGCTCCCAATGCAACTGCTGCGGTGCTTTGGATGTCGTCGTTGAAAGTCAGCAGTTCATCACGGTAACGCTGGAGAATGGGCAGGGCGTGTGGAGTCGCGAAATCTTCCCATTGCAAGCATGTTCCGGGAAACTCCTGCTTTACCGCCTGGACAAACTGATCAACGAAGTCGAAATAAGCCTGCCCGGTAATCCGTTCATGACGCCATCCGAGGTACTCAGGATCGTTGAGTCGTTCCGTGTTGTTGGTTCCCACATCCAACACGATCGGCAACGTTCGTTCGGGACGAATACCTCCGATGAGTGTGTACAGCGAAAGCTTGCCGATGGGGATGCCGAGCCCACCTGCGCCCTGATCGCCGATGCCAAGAATGCGTTCGCCGTCGGTCACGACGATCACATCGACGTCCTTATTCGGACGACTCCGCAATAGCTCGGGAATTGAGTCTCGGAGAGGATATGAAATGAATAGTCCACGAGGTCGTCTGTAAATGTGGCTGAATTGTTCGCATGCCAGCGCGACCGTTGGTGTATAAACAAGCGGCGTCATTTCTTCGATGTGGTCGAGGAGAAGTTTGTAGAACAGGACTTCGTTTGTATCCTGCAGAGCGCGCAAATAGATATGCCGTTCCAGGTCGCTGTCTTTTTCCTGGAATGCCTCGTAAGCGCGGACCACCTGCTCGTCAAGGGTTTCCACGTGCGGCGGAAGCAGAGCGTGAAGGCCAAATTTTGTGCGCTCCTCCTCGGTAAAAGCTGTACCTTTGTTGAGGCCTTGCCGGTTAAGGAGATCCATACCGTAAGGTATCTCCGACGGACCGGAATGCGAGACCGATAGTGCTGTTGTCATTTGCGTGTTCCCTTCTCCTTGCAGTTGATCAAATTGGAAGCCCATCAGCGACTGAGATTGACTCGCGCCAAGTCAATGATTTCGCCACCGCCCGGTTGAATGCCCGCCCATCATGGTCGAGAGCCTGCCGAATCTGGATGCCACCTGGTCTGGATTTCTAGCTCTGAGCCGCTGAACTCCTGCTTCCAAGAACATCTGCAAGTCGGTCAGCTATTCTCCTTGCCATGTCCCTGCTTTCTCATCCTCAATAGAGTTCTGCAAATAGATCACCAAATCCACTGCTCGCCTAACCGCCTCATCTGCAGCATTCAAACGGCTTATTCGCTACCCGCAGCGGGCATCGTGGGGAAATCCTGACACCTGTTGAAGCCTTGACGCAAACTGACAGAATATTCGAAGGCAAGCCCACTGAACCAGGTGTGAGATGGCCGGTGGCTCGCCTTTCCGAATCTTGGATGTGGTCGTTGCCGAACCATGAAGTGAGATTCCTAAGTCATACGCACAAAAGGAGACCCGCGCCAAAACATTCAGCGCGGGCCTCAGTCAAAGTCGTGGAATCGTACTTCAATGCTATCCAGATCTCCTCATCGAGATGCCTTACGGGGATGACCTGTTTTGTTCTGACACAAACCTCTGCATAGGCGAGACAGTAGGTTGCAGTGGCCCGGAATCGCAAAAGACGATCCCGGGCCACAGGGAATTCCACTCAGAAGTCCAGCCGCAACGCCAGTTGCCCCGTCCGATTCCCCGCATTATCCGCGGTCTGCACCGCCGTGATCTGCCCGAACGAATCCAGAGCCGACACATTCACCGGCGGAGGCGCGAAGTTCGGATGGTTCGGAAGGTTCGTGAATGTGGCCTCGAACCGCATCTTCAGCGACTCATGCAGCTGGAAGGTCTTCGACAGTCCACCCGCAATCGCCGTCGTGCCCGGCCCGACAAGGCTGCCTACAGCGCAGTTGCCGATGCGCCCCGCTCCGGGAATAGGATTGAACGCGTTGATGTTGTAGTAGCTGTTCAGCGTGCGATGCGCCGGAACCGGGTTTCCGATGCAATCAGGTCGCAGAGCCGCGCCGCGGAAGACCAGGTTCAGGTTCGCTGTGTCGTTCCCCGGGCTCGTCGTCGGAGTAAGGTACGGACCCGTCTGTCACAGAGAAACCGTGCTGATCTCCCAGCCACCAAAGATCGCGTCCTCAAACCGGTTCATGTTGCTTAGATACTGACGATTGCTGCCGAACGGAAGCTGATAGATCGCCGACACCAGAAACCTCTGCCGCCGCGTACCCACCACGTTGCCGCGATTCGCCCTCAGGTTGAAGTGGTCCGCCACCGGAGTTCCATAGTTAACCTCCGGAGCAAACACCGAAGGAGCATCGCCCGCTGCATTGCTCAGGTTCTTCGCCCAGGTCTGATTCACCTGGAAGAGAAGCCCATGATGCGTCCTCTGGTTGAGCTCCGTCTGCAGCGCCTGGTAGTTCGCATTGCCCGCGTTCTCGCTCGACAGAATCCTTCCCCAGTTCGGATACGGCCTCTTGCTGTAGTCGTTCGGAGTCACACTCGCATGCTGCTGGTTCAGATCGACCGTCTGCCCCATGCGATACGAGTTCATCCCAACATAGCTGACGCGCAGGCTCAGATCATTCGTAACCTGCCGCTCCGCCGTAAGGTTCCACTGCGCCGCCTGCGGATCGCGGAAGTGCAGATTCACGTTCTGGTAGAAGTCCCCCGTCCCGGCCGACTCCTCCGACGTAAGCGGGGCTGCCACGTTCGGGAACTGAAACGCTGCCTTCCCGTCCGGAAGCAGGTTCGCCGTCGTCTGCACCACGCCCACATTGATGTTCGTCGTGTTGAACGAGAGTTGCCCCAGGCTCGTCATGGTGAAGACGCCGAAGCCCGCGCGCAAGACCGTCTTGTTGTCGCCGAACGGACGATACGCCACACCGAGCCGCGGCTGAAAGTTCTTCTTATAGAACTGGCGCAGCCCGTCGCCCACGCCCACCTTGCTGGCCTTCTCGATCGGCGCGCACGGCAGGTTCCCATTCACGCCAGGACACGCATTGATCGTGTTCAGCATCGCCTGTCGCGCGGTCCCGTTGTTCGTAAGTATGAACCCGCCGTTCGAAGGATCGAACGCGCCCAGGTTGTTGTTATCGCTGATAAATGGCGGCAGCGCCTGCCAGCGCAGACCAGCGCTAAGCGTGATGTACCGCGTCATGTGCCACTCATCCTGCCCATACAAGCCGGCCTGATAGGCATGCAGCTTCGTATCGGGCCCCGATTGCGCAACGTAGCTCTTCGATGGCAGGCCGAGCAAAAGGTCTGCAAACGCGTTTCCGCTGAACGTCGCTGCATTGAAGGTGAACGCACCAAAGTCGTTCGATCCGCCAAAGCTCTCCAGATCGGTATAGCGAACCCTGCGGAAGTCCACGCCAAACTTCACCGTATGGTTGCCCTTCACCCAAGAAAGATTGTCGGTGAACTGGAGCGTCTGCGACCGCGTCGTTCCCGTCTTGTCGCAGCCAATTGTATTAAAGTTCGTTCCGTCGCTGTAATCAAACGTCGGAAACGCATTCACGTTGGGAACATCGCTCAGGTTCAACCCTTGCAACCCAAGCTGCTGCACCGCGCTCGCGCCGCTGATGGGGAAGTCGACAACGGCGGTGTAGTAGGTGAGTCCAAACCGCGCCTCGTTCAACAGTGTCGGGCGAATTGTGTAGTTGTGCGACAGAATCAGGTTGCGGTTCGACTCTTTGTGCACCTCCGTCGGCAGCAGGTTGTTCGTAAACGTCGAGTCCACGTTCTTCCAGCTCCAGCGTCCATAGATCTGCTGTTTGTCGCTGATGGTGCGGTCGATACGAACGTCGTATCCGTTGATGTTCGCCGGCGTGGATGCCTGCACGCGGTAGTTGCCCGTCGTGTCGGTGCCATTGTCGAAGTTCGGAAGCGGCACATAGTTCTTGAACAGCGATTGTGAGACAGCGCTCAGCCTGTTGGACGGAATCTGATTGTTCGCGAACGGCTTTCCCGTGGCAGGGTCAACCACCGCCGGCCCCCGGAAGGTTCGTCAGGTCGCCCGAACGCATCGCTGCCGTCGGTACGCTGAGCACCAGCGGAGTCGTAAACCGCCGCCGATTCCCCTCATAGTCCGCAAAGAAGAAGGTCTTGTCCTCGCCAGCCTTTACGTGCGGCAGGCGCAGCGGCCCGCTGAAGCTTCCGCCGAAGGTGTTGTAAGCCTTGTGCGCCTTGTTGTCGAAACCCCAGGTCGTTGCGTCGAGGGCGCTGTTCTGCAGATACTCGAATGCGCTGCCGTGAAAGTCCTTCTTACCGCTCTTGGTGATGATGGTCACGTCGGCCATCTGCGAGAACTCGGCGTTGTTATTGAACTGCGTCACCTTCAACTCGCTGATCAACTCCGATGACGGATTCATATTGTTCAGCGCGCCGTTCTGCCGGATGTTCACCGTCGATGTGCCATCGACCGAGTACTGGATCTGCGCCGACGTACCTCCGCCGATCGAGGATTGCCGCTCGAGTCCTGCTGGACTCCGGGCACCGCAACCAGCGCCGCCAGCGGACTGTCGTTGCCTCCGCGATAGTTCATGGGAAGCTGCACTACCTGGTTGAACTTCTTCGTGTCTCCAATGGTTCCGTTTTCCGTGTTCACTTCAGCGGTCTCTGCTGCTTCAACGTCCACGGTCGTCACCGAACCCGCCAACTGTAGCTTTACATCGGCACGCAGTTGCTGTCTCGCGTCGAGTGTCACCTTCGACAGAGTCTTATCGACAAAATTGTCCGCTGAAGCGGTAATCGAGTACGTGCCTGGGTTGAGGTTCAACACCAGATACTCTCCCGCCTCATTGGTGCGGGTCTCTCTTGTCGTATTGTCATCCATGTTTTTGACGTGTATCACAGCGTCGGGCACCACCGCGCCGGATGGATCCTGCACGGTGCCGATGATGCTTCCGAACGTCGACTGCGCATGCACAGCTGTGGTTTGGCAGACGAAGGCGAGACATAGAGCAGCGAGCAGATATAGCCACTTCCACATACCTGCTTGTGCTGCTAAAACACTCCTGGAATCCCTCTCAGTGCTATGAAATCTTGCATCACCCTGCTCGCTGCAGGTCACTTCTTTCGTCATGACTGGCGAATCAGACTTGGAAAGCCTCCAAATGTAGGTCATTCGTATCACCTCGTAGGGCCGGACGTCGCCGGCCATCCTCAGTGAATCGCGAGATCCGTAAGAAGCGCATAAACGCTGTCCTTATGAGTTTTTTATGGGTTTAAAGCTAAACTTTGCGTTCACCGGGATCAAGCGAGAATGACCAAGAGATCAATTCGTGTGGTCGCTACCAGGATCGTCCTTGGAAGCACTGCGTCCCTGCTTTTTACCTGGGTGTGGCCTACCAATTTCATTTCAATCTCTCGTCGGCTACCTCGATTCATCTCTTTCTCGTGACGGCGATTGCATTGCGCTGGGGCTTTCTGGAAGCGAGCGCCATATCGCTGCTATCGGTGGTTTGTCTCGATTACTTTTTCACCCAGCCGCTGTTCCAGCTTTATATGACGGATACCCATGACTGGGTAGCCCTGGCCACTTTTGAAAGCGTTGCCCTGCTGGTGAGCCGTCTCTCCAATCAGGTTAGCCGTCATGCTCGCGAAGCCGAGATGCATCGATCGCAACTCCAGAAGCTGTATGAATTGAGTCAGAATGTTCTTCTGCTGGACCATCAGAAACCGGTCGATCAGCAGCTAACGAACCTGATTCAAGCCACACTCCACGTGAAGGGAGTTGCGCTATGGAACGCCTACGACCTGCATCTGTGCACAAGCGGCACCTGTGAGATCACAGACGATGAGGTTCGTTCCACCTACTTTGCAGAGTGCAACGAGGATAACTCCCTGACCGCCACGTCCCGACGCGTCCTTCGCTCAGGCACGCGAGCCATTGGGTCGCTGGTCATCTGCGGTCATTCGCTCGATGAGGCTTCGATCAATGCAACCGCTTCGTTAACGGCCGTTGTGATCGAGCGGGCGCGCTCGTTCTCTGCGGAGAGCACCGCCGAAGCAGCCCGGCAAAGTGAGCAACTTCGTTCCGCCGTGCTGGACGGTCTTGCGCATGCGTTCAAAACTCCGTTGACAACGATTCGAAGCTCCAGTTCCGGCTTGCTTGAAATGGGGACGTTGTCGGGTGCGGAGAAGAGGCTCGTGGCCCTGATCGATGAACATGCTGGTCATCTCAACGATCTGACGACGCGTCTTCTCCGCACCGCAAGGATCGATAGTGCCGACCTTAGATTGAAGCGGGAACAGATCGACCTCATTCAACTGATAGAGAATAGCGTTGAAGCGTCCCAGCAGGAGCTCGGCGCACGCCCAGTCCAGCTTCTGGCGAGAACGCGGAGCCTGGTATGGGCCGATAGGCAACTTCTGGAGATGGCGTTTTTTCAACTGCTGGATAATGCGGCTAAATACGGAAGCCCTGACTCTTCCATCACGATTGACGTTCAGGAAGAACCTGCGGAGACGCTTATCAGCGTAAGGAATGAAGGTTCTTTTATCCCTCCTCACGAGAGGGAGAGGATATTCCATCGTTTCTATCGCAGTCCCGGCTCGGATCGCAGGGCGTCCGGGACGGGTATTGGTTTATCCGTAGTGAAGCGGATAACGGAGGCACACCAGGGACGCGCCTGGGTGAACAGCGGCGAGCGCACGGGGACCACATTCTTTCTCACGTTGCCCCGAACAGCAAAGGAGATGGATACGTGGCACAGCGAATGAATGTGCTCATCGTAGAGGACGATGCAGGAATCCGGCAGAGCCTGTTTGAGACTCTGACTGCATTGGGATTCACGATCGGGGAGGCCAGCAATGGAGAGCAAGCCCTATTGCGCCTGCGAATGGTCGACTACGACGCAGTGTTGCTCGACATCAATATGCCTGGGATGGGAGGAATCGAAACATGTCGGAGAATTCACCGCAGCCACCCCCATGTTCCTATCATTATGCTCACGGTGCGAGAAGAAGAAGACGACAAGGTGGAGGCGCTCGATGCGGGCGCGGATGACTATGTGACCAAGCCCTTTCAGATTCGAGAACTGACCGCGAGATTGCGTTCGGCAATCCGTCGCTCGAAGGCGTCGGCAGTCCAGTCCGATTCCTCTGTCGTGATCGGTGGCTTACAGCTTGATCCTGATCGGCATCGAGTTGAAAAGATGGGACAGGAGGTTCGCCTCTCCGAAAGAGTTCGCGGTGTTGCGTTATTTGATGGAGCATGCCGGCCGGCCCATACCACACCAACGGCTACTGACTTCCATATGGGGTTCAGGGTATGGCAACGAACGTGAATATTTGCGTGTGATTATCAACCAGCTTCGAAAAAAAAATCGAAGACGACCCGGCGCGGCCCTCTTATATCTTGACGGAAAGCTACATCGGCTATCGCTTTCGAGAGGCGTAAGGCGACTTGCTTCTCGTCTCGAGGTAACAACTCAGTCTGACTTATAGATACCAAGGAATATTGAGCATGACGCGCTGATTGCCGCGTACCAGCAGCAACAGCTTTAGTAGCTGGGCTCGCTGGTTGTGGAGCGGAGTATGCCACCAGTGTTTTACGACGAGTTCGGAGACCACCACATGTGTCTACCTTGGATCTCACGCAGGCACACGTTGTATTTGTACTCATTAGCGAATTACTGTGTTAGTGCTTTTGATTTAGTAACTGATCAATGAAAATCATGAGATCGCAATTCGAGCACAGTGTTGCATAACTCCATGAGCCGAGTCGCTTTCACATGAACCACGTTGTCCTGATTCTGCAGCCTCCCCTCCACCAGGAGAAATTTACTGCGTGTGACTATCAGACGGTCCCGCTCATAAAGGTCGGGTGTAACGATGACATTGGCAATGCCGGTCTCATCTTCCATCGAAAGGAAGATAAATCCCTTAGCCGTGCCTGGCCGCTGGCGGGCGATTACGCATCCTGCTACTCGGACGAACTCGCCGTCTTTGCATTGCCGCAATTCCTCGGCTGACCGGACGCCCCGGCGGCGCAATTCTGAACGGCGATGATGCATCGGATGCCTCTCGGTCGTTAGTCCAGTACCCGCGTAGTCCGCGATCAAGCGTTCTTCAACGTTCATTTGCTGAAGAGGAAGTGCCTCTGAATCTTCCTGCAACCATTCGCTTCGTTGCCTGAGCAGAGGTCCTTCCATCTTGCCGGCGCGCTCCACCTGCCAGAGTGCGTTGCGCCGATGCGCGATTCCATCCACCTTGTTCAAAGCGCCGATACGGGCCAGCAGCGCGAGTTCCTTCCTGTCCAGCGACGCGACCCGTAATGCAAGATCTTCTGTCGAGCGGAACGGTCCATCCTGTACGCGGGACGCCACAAGCGCCTCAGCAGATTGTCTTCGCAGACGCTTGGCATAACCCAAACCCATGCGCAATGACAACGAACCATCAGGCTCATGCTCCACGGTGCAGGGCCACTCTGAGACCTGAACGTCGATAGGCTTCACGCGCAGCCCATGCCGTTGCGCATCCTTGACCAATACTGCGGGCGAATAGAAACCCATCGGTTGATTATTGAGGATCGCGCAAGTAAACGCAGCCAGATACTTGACCTTGAAATAAGCAGATGCATATGCGATCAGCGCGAACGATGCTGCATGAGACTCCGGAAAACCGTAGAGGGCGAAGGAACTAATGTTCTGCACGATGTTGTCCTGGGTAGTCGTGTCAATGCCATTGGCATTCATGCCAGCGCGAAGCTTGCCTTCCAGGTTCTTCATGCGCTCCCAGGAACGACGCATGCCAATGGCGCGGCGGAGTTCATCGGCCTCTGCGCCGGTGAAGTTGGCAACGGTCATGGCCATGCGCAGCAACTGCTCCTGGAAGAGCGGCACGCCCAGAGTGCGCTTCAATACAGGTTCAAGCGACGGATGTGGGTAGGTGACCTCTTCCCTCTTCTGCCGCCTCCTCATATATGGGTGCATCATCTGACCCACGATCGGGCCGGGCCTGATGATGGCGACCTGCACAACGAGGTCGTAGAATTTCTCAGGATTGTTCCGCGGCAGTGAGGCCATCTGCGCCCGGCTCTCCACCTGGAACATGCCGACTGTATCGGCTTTCTGCAGTGTCCGATAGACCTCTTCGTCCTCCGGCAGATGCGCCAGGTCGACCTGTTCGCCGTAGTGCACAGGAATGAGTTCCAGGCAGTCCTTGATCACTGCCATCATGCCGAGGCCCAGCAGATCCACCTTGATAATGCCGAGATCGGCGCATTCTTCCTTGTCCCACTGGACAACGGTCCGGCCCGGCATCGAAGCGCGTTCCAGAGGAACGACCTGGTTCAGTCGCCCCTTGCTGATCACCATGCCGCCGGAGTGTTGGCTGAGATTGCGCGGCAGGTCCTGAATCCTCATGGACAACTCAAGATACTTGGCGATGCGCGGGTTTCGAATGTCGAACCCGGCATGCAAAAAAGAGTGCGCCATCGTGTCGGTCTTTCCACGCCACTCCCACTGGCCGGCAAGGCTCGACAGTCGGCCCAGTGAGTCTTCATCGAAGCCCAACGCTTTGCCAACCTCCCGCGCAGCCGACTTCTGCCGGTACGTGGTGACGTTGGCGGTCATCGCAGCCCCAAGCTCGCCATATCGCTTGTAAACGTATTGAATGGCTTGCTCGCGCTTTTCTTCGGAGGGAAGATCGAGATCGATGTCCGGCCATTCGCCGCGGCTCTCGCTCAGGAAACGCTCGAAGAGCAACTTCATTCCGACCGGATCGATGGCCGTGATCTCGAGCGCATAGCAAACAGCGGAATTGGCGGCACTACCCCGGCCTTGGATCAAAATGTCATTGCGCTTGCAGTATTCGACGATGTCCCAGACGATCAGAAAGTATCCAGCGAAACCTAGCTTTGCGATAAGCGATAGCTCATGCTCCACCTGCTTCTTCGCGCGCTCCACCAGGTTCCGGTCGTTCTGGGGGCCATAGCGCCGTTGCACGCCCTCGGCTACGCGCTTCCGTAAAAAACTATCCATCGTCTCGTCATCCGGCACGGGATAGTGCGGGAACTCATAGCCAAGATCACTCAACTCGAACTTCAGCCGCGAAGACAAATCGATGGTGTTTTCGACCGCTCCTGGAATGTCACGGAAGAGCGCCGTCATCTCCCGAGCCGAACGCAGATGACGTTGGCAGTTCATCGCCAATAACCGGCCAGCCTGATCAAGCTGGACATGCTGGCGGATCGCAGTAAAAAGGTCCAGAATCTCGCGGTCGTATGCAGTCGCATAGCGCACTCCATTCGTAGCGACCACCGGCAGGCACAAAGATCGCGCGATGCGAATAGCTGCCTGATTGCGCCATTCCTCTTCGCGTTCCCGATGTCGTTGCAGCTCGACGTAGACATTCTCGCGGCCAAAGATGCGTATAAGCCGTTCGACAACTTCGCGGCCAGCTTCTTCTCCGCCACGCATGAGTGCGGCGGCCAGAGGTCCCTCATCCCCTCCAGTCAGGCAGACCAGGCCGGCAGCATATTGCTCCAGATCAGCGAAGTTTGCGGCGCCTTCGGCCTTCGTCGTCTCTCGCATCTTGAACTGCGTTATGAGTTGGCAGAGGTTTTGGTAACCTCTCCTCGATTCGCACAGCAGGGATAGGCGCGGCGGTTCGGTCTTGTGCTGGTACGGCAACCACGCAGGAGGTGCGAGACGAGAGCCGAAACTCGAGACGGCGACTTCCGCTCCAACATGTGCGCGAATCCCGTTTCTCTTTGCGCTGGTATGGAATCGTGCAGAGCCATAGACACCGTTGCGGTCGAGCAGTGCCATCGAAGGCATCTCCAATTCGACAGCACGTTCTATGAGCTGCTCCGGCAGGGATGCTCCCTCAAGAAAGCTGAACGCGCTCGCACCGTGCAACTCCACAAACCCGCTAGTCATAGAGCGCCGCCATCTGCCAGGAGTCCTCGATCCGTTCGCGTACCAGGCAGCAACACAGCAGAGCACTGTCGTGTGCTCGCGCCACAATATCCCATTGCTCAAACCCCCAAAGCGTGGGCTTCCACCAATCTCCGCTTGTCAGCCAGGGGCCATAGCTCTGCTCGATGACATAATGCTTTTCCCGAAAAATGAACGCCTTTGGCCGCTGGCCTTGCACCGTAACGGAGATGGCCTCTTCCGGACGAAGTCTTCGCATAGCGGATCGAGATTGGCTCGCAGGAATGACGGAAGAAGAGCCCACCGAAACAACGAATGGCTCCATCCTGAATTCGCCTGGTTGATGCGTATCTTGCAGCACCGCGCAGCCTGCATTTCCGTCGCCCACAATAGCGCGAATGCGTGCCAGTGTAACGTCGAGCCGCGCCGGTTCTGGCAGTTGCGGTGAGAACAGTCCCAATTGCACCTTGCTGGCGCTTCCCGGTTCGGCTGTCAACGACAGTGCGAGGATGGCTGCCTGCGGCGGATGGGCTTCGAGGTCAAGCTGAAGAAGCTTGAGCCAGATCTGCTTTTCGTTAGTCGGCTGCGCAGGCCGTACTGTGCTCGTGTGCTCTCTCTCATCTTCCAGCTTCAATACGATGCTGACGGAGGCCAACGCAAGCACACGAGCCTTGGCCCGAAGGATCAACTGTTCGAGCATGGCGTTTACTACAAAGAGCAGCGCATCAAGCAGTTCCACTGGCGAATCCAGTTCCATGCACTCTTCCAGCGTGAAGGCTGGCTCTACCGGTTGAAATAAGTGCGGCATCTCCCCTCGCGCCAACTGTAGAAGCTGCTTGCCGGATTGCCCGATTCTGGCAACCAGCTCCTTCTCGGGCAACGCCGCCAACATCCCCAGAGTGCGGATGCCCCAGGAAGCAAATATCTCAGCATGTTCTTCAGGAAGATCGAGGACCGCAAGAGGAAGCGAGGCGAGCGCTGTCATCTCCTCCCCCGGCAGGATGACCTTCACCGTCTTTCGCAGAGGCATTCCTTTGACCAGGGCGATTGCAGCATGAAAATTGTGGCTGACGGCAACGTAGCCTGTCACGCCGAGCGATTGCACGCGCGTGAGAAGATTCTTCGACAGGGCTTCCGGCTGGCCAAACAACCTCCCTGTTCCTGCTATGTCGATCACGCATAGAAATGCGCCGTCTTCGCTCCTGTCTTCGACGCGTGGTGAGAACCCGCCCGCGCATTCGAGGAGAACCGTCTTCGTTCCTGTCTCTTCTCGCTGGCAACGCGGAAGCACGGTGACCGATGGAAATGTCTCCACTTCTACCCGCTTCATGCTCCGTGACAGGCCGAGAAGGCGCGCCTTCCGCGTGAGCGAGCAGACCTGCTCGAACGGAGCTTCCCCCTCCATAACCACGCATGGCTTATCGAGAAGACCTGGCCTCAACCGCAACAATGCCTGCGCAGGAAACTCCTTTGCATAGAGGCATGCGAACAGTTCTGCTGGCTTCGTCATCGCGGGCCTGCCCAGGTGGTTCGGCTACGCCAGTTCGCAATGGTCGCTCGTTGCGGCGGCTTGCGCAGGGGAACGACATTCGTCGGAGCCTGTGTGAAACGACGCCGAGCAACCTCCAGATGGTGCTCCATTCCAGTAAAGACCGTGGCCTCATCGCGGCATGCGTTGCCTGGTTGAAGCCACAACAATAGCTCTGCACTGCTCTTTGCGCAGGGATGTTGCGTAAGAAGAACAACGCTGGCTTGCGTCCGTTCTGCGGCAGCACGATAGCGAAACCACGTTGCCAGCGGCACGCGCGAAGCAAACTCCGGCGCGATGCTGCCCATATCGAAAACGATCGCGCTGAATCCACCGCCTTGTAGAAGCAGGTCAGCTGCGCGGATCGCCTGTTCGATTCGTGACAACGGTTTATGGGACGGAACCAGCGTTCCGCGACGCTTTGTCTCTGTCTGTTGCAAAATCGGCTTGAACCCTTCCTTCTCTGGCCGTTCTTTGCACTGCATCTCCGCGCAACGTGGAGCAAATGCCTCCGCTCGCAGCAGGCCGCCGACTGCATCGGAAAGCCCTTTGACTTCGTCGCGCGGGTGCGGTCCGAAACCTCCGCCATGCAGCCCCTTCTTGATCGGCGGAGGAACAAGATAGTTCTCAGGTAGAGAGAATGTCCGTTGCGCTAAGGAGGACTTGCGTGATGTGACCTGCGCTCCGCAACGTACCCAGAGAAGCCTCGATAAATTCACCCCTGCTGCCGCTGCCGACTCTGGATCAAGCGCGTCCGATACATCGATCCAGGCACACACCCTCTCTGCTTGCGTCATCCGGGCGAGAAAGGACAGTGCAAGCGAAGTACGCCCGGAGCACTCAGGCCCAAGAAGCTCCGTGATTGCACCGAGAGGGAACCCACCGTCCAATAGCTCATCAACCGCTTGAACTCCTGAAGGCGCCACCGGTCGTATCGTTCGCGGTGCAGGTGTGAGCGCCGAAGGAATCCGGTTCGCAAGGGTCGATTCGATCTGACGGCGGAGTGTTGTGGCAGAAGGCATAGTCAGCTATCTTCGCCTTATATTCGCCACCGCAGACCCACGCTGTCAATCCGCTCCTGCCTCAACATCTGTGCAATCTGGTCTATTTTCATGAAATGACGGGGTTATTTTTTCAGAAACTCGGTGGCCTGTCGCAGGTCTTC
This sequence comes from Edaphobacter aggregans DSM 19364, assembly GCF_000745965.1. GTDB lineage: Bacteria > Acidobacteriota > Terriglobia > Terriglobales > Acidobacteriaceae > Edaphobacter > Edaphobacter aggregans. Next base: position 20,289 of record NZ_JQKI01000005.1, read on the forward strand.
AAGAAAGATTTTGATATCGCGCTCGCGGTCTTCGTCCGTACGGGCACGCAGGATCGCCGAAGGATGCAGAGTCGCGATGATGGGCGGAACCCCCTCCGCCCGCTGAACTTTCCCATGCGACTGCGTGATCTTGAATTTAGATCCCAGTAAGGATTGGGCTGCAACTGCCCCAAGGCAGACAATCAACTTCGGGCGAACGGTCTCCAACTCCGCATCCAGCCACGGCCTGCAAGCATGAATCTCCTTCATGCTGGGCTTCTTGTGAATGCGAAGTTTGCCACGTGGCTCCCATCGGAAGTGTTTCACCGTATTCGTCACATAGACTTTGCTGCGGTCGATATTTGCTTCCTGCAAACACCTGTCCAACAGTTTCCCGGCTGGCCCGACGAAGGGTCTCCCCTGCTTGTCTTCCTGGTCGCCAGGCTGTTCGCCAATCATCATGATTGCAACGCTCGGCTTCGTCGATTCTGCTCCTGTCTCCAATTCACCAAAGACAGCTTGCGTTGCGTTTCGATAAAGATCACAGCCTCGGCAATGCTGAACCGCATCCCGCAGCACAGGCAGGATTCGATCCTTAGGCACAAACGACGAAGCATCCTCTCTCATCAGATACGAAGGCCTCGTCTGATTTGATGCTTGGTGTCTTCTGGCGCGCTGCATTAAAGCACGTCATCGATGCTTCTTCCCGTCGATTCGTTCACAAATCTTTGGACGCGGAAGCAGCTCCATCCGATATCAATGGCCATCTCGAAAGCGACTGATTTCTGTTCTATGCCACTTGTTAATTTAATGAGATAGCACATTCCTGCCACTGCGGGAAATCCCGCAGGCGCTGCTAACCTCTATCTATGGCCAAGGGTCAAAGAGACATCTTTGCAGGACTGATCCGACTACACGTCTTGCATCATGCAAGCCGGGAACCGATTTACGGCCTGGAGATGCTCCACGAACTCTCTCGGCACGGCTACCGGCTGGGGCCGGGAACTCTTTATCCACTACTGCACGGAATGGAGGCGCAAGGGCTTCTGCGCTCGAAGACGATATGCGAATCTGGGAGAACTCGCCGTGTCTATAAAGCTACTGCGGCGGGCCGAAGAGCTCTCTCGGAAGGACACGAAAAAGTGCGAGAACTCCTTCGCGAAATGGATGAACATGAATAAACACTCCCGATTTAGAACGGGAAATCTGAATCGAAAAATTAACCTCAGCTTAAGTTTCATCTGACGCATCCGGCACACAGGCAATGAGAGATTGCTTTATTATCGAATTTCGATATAACGTCTTCTCTAAGAGCCAGACAGTATTTGAGAGAAGGACTTCAACCCCGATGATTTCGTTTCGTGTGCCACCCAAAATACCTCTGGGGATAATCTTTCTGGTTTTGGCGCCGCAGTCTCTGGCATATGCACAACTGGCAGAGAACGCTCTGACGTTGAGTTCGGTCGTCGAAGATGCTGGAAAGAACTATCCGGCGATACACATCTCGCAGGAGGAGTTGAAGGCATCAGCCGCACGTATCGAGTTAGCACGCACTGCCTATCTGCCTCGGATCGATGCCGTTGCGCAATTCAATCGAGGTACCCGGAATAACGTATTCGGAAGCCTGCTGCCACAAGCGATCATTCCACCGATGTCGGGTCCGGTCATCGGTACCAATAACGGCGGGTCAGTATGGGGTAGCGCAACCGGGGTGCTCATCAGCTGGCAGCCCTTTGACTTCGGTGTCCGTTCGGCTAACATTCGCGCAGCACAAGCGCAGAGAGATCAGGCATCCGCTGCAAACTTTCGGACACAACTTGAAGTTGAGACCGCCGCAGCGGATGCATACCTTTCCGTTCTCGCTTCAATGCAAGCCAGGAAAGCGGCTGAGACAGCTGTCGATAACTGGGAGATTTTAAAGCGGACCATTCACGCTCTTACCGCGGTGGAACTTCGTCCTGGCGCGGACGAGTCACGAGTCGACGCGGAAAAGGCTGCAGCATCGAACCAGGTTGCCCTCGCTCAGCAAGCGGTGGATAGCAGCCTCGCCACCCTCAAAAAGTTTCAAAGCGCAACAGTTGCTACTCTCAGTCCTCAGGAGAGATTACTGACAACGATTCCGGTTACGAGTGGAGATGTTCCGTTCAACCCAACAACAAACCCTGTGATGGCCGAGCGAGAGGCTGCGACCGCAGAAAATGAAGCGCAGCTTCGCTCCATTCGAAGAAGCTGGGCGCCACAATTCAATCTGGAAGGTGCCGCTTACGGCCGTGGCACGGGAGCCGAGATAGATGGAGGGCGTCTCCCAGGCGCAAATGGATTGGCACCAAACGTCGGTAACTATGTTGCCGGAATCAACATCACCTTTTCCATTATGGATTTCGCCAGCATCCATGACAAGGCTGCTACACAAAGCTCGATGCTCAAGGCTGTCAAGGCCAACGAGGATCTTACCGCCAGAAGCCTTCAGGAACAGTTCGAGCAGGCGCTTGCGGAGTTCCGCGCGACCACCACGATTGCGCAAAACACACCAATACAGGTCCAGGCCGCTCGAACAGCGTTAGATCAAGCAACGGCCCGGTATAAGGCCGGATTAGCGCCTGTCGATGACGTAGCCCAATCTGAGCGGTTGTTTGTTCAGGCTGATATCGACAATGCACTGGCGCGGCTCAACGTCTGGCGAGCTTTCCTGAAGCTGCAGTACATCCGCGGCGATCTGCAGCCCTTCTTGCAGGAAGTCAACCGTTAGAGGAATCGACTCTTATGCGCCTCGTTCTCGCTGCTCTCGGACGTCCACTCACTGTGATCGTTGCCCTTCTCGCGATCATCGCGGGCTTCATCATGGCATTGGAACGAATGAGGATGGACGTCTTTCCCCAGGTTGGCAATCCAGTCATCTATGTCGCCCAACCGTACGGAGGCATGAATCCCGCGCAGATGGAAGGTTATCTCACCTATTACTACGAGTATCACTTCCTCTACATCACCGGAATTCAATCCGTCGACAGCAAGAGCGTTCAGGGCGCCGCCTTGATGAAGCTGACCTTCCGTGAAGGCACGGACATGCAGCAGGCGATGGCGGAAACAGTTGGTTATGTCAATCGCGCGCGCGCTTTTATGCCGCCCGGCACGGTGCCTCCATTCATCACTCGCTTTGATCCTGGCAGTATAGCGGTTGGCCTGTTGTTGTTTTCAAGTAATGGTCACACCCAGGGCGAACTCCAGAACTTTGCTCTCAACCAGGTTCGGCCACTCTTTGCCACGCTCCCCGGAGTCTCTGCTCCGCCGCCCTTTGGCGGCAACCAGAGAACAATTGTAGTCGCGCTCGACCCTGACAAGCTGAAGCAGTATGGCGTTTCACCCGAACAGGCCATCGCAGCGGTGAGTAGCGGCACGATCGTCACGCCTTCCGGAAATCTCTACGATGGAACGCTGAACCGCATCGTTCGAACGAACTCCGCCTTGGGACCGGACCTATCCGAGCTGATGAACGCACCGATTCATCCGCGTTCCGGAGCAAATATCTATCTGCGGGATATTGGAACGATCGAGAACGGGACCGACATCGTCACCGCTTATGCGCATGTCGATGGCAAGCGAACAGTATATATACCCGTTACCAAGCGGTCCGATGCATCGACGCTTGCCGTCATCGAAGCCGTCAAGGCGGCCATCCCGGCTTTCAAGAGAGCCATACCCGACGATGTCGATGTACAACTCGCCTTCGATCAGTCGAATTATGTCTCGAATGCCATCAGCGGGCTTGTCAAAGAGGCACTGATCGGAGCGCTGCTGACCGGTGTCGTCGTGTTCCTCTTTCTACGCGACTGGCGCGGCGCCCTGATCGTCGTAGCGAATATCCCGTTCGCGCTATTCACCGCCGTCGTTGCGCTTTGGGCCGTCGGCCAGACAATCAACATCATGACCTTAGGCGGCCTCGCCCTTGCAGTAGGAGTGCTCGTCGACGAAGCAACCGTCGAGATCGAGAACATCCACACGCAGATGCTGCCAGGTGTCTCGCGGGCAAGGGCGGTTCTCGAGGCGTGTAAACGCACCATCATCGCGCGACTGCTCTCGATGCTTTGTGTGCTCGCAGTATTTGTCCCCGCCTTCTTCATGAAGGGAGTGGGTCGGCAGCTGTTTGCCCCGCTCTCACTCGCTGTCGGCTTTGCCATGATTGCGTCCTACCTGCTATCGAGCACGCTGGTTCCCGTGTTTGCCGTCTGGATCATGTCGAGGTCCCATCGCGGTGAAGAGAAAGAAGGACGCTTTGGAAAACTTAGAAAGTGGTATGAGGGATACCTGAGCCAGATTTTGAAGAGACGCCGTCCGGTCCTTCTTGGATACTTTGCCCTTTCCATCGTGCTCCTGCTCGTCCTGTCGCCGCTCCTTGGCACTGAGATATTCCCCGACGCCAACGGTCCCGTGTTGAGAATGCGCATCAAAGCTCCGGTTGGAACTCGCATTGAAGAGACCGAACCGCAGATACTGCAGGCGCTGGACCTCATTCGGAAGACTGCCGGAGAGAAGAACGTCGCAATCACCTCCGATTACATCGGCGTTCAGCCGTCGAGCTATCCGGTAAACCTGATTCATCTGTTCACGGCTGGCCCAGAAGAGGCGATCGTTCAAGTACAGCTCGCAAAGGATCATCCAGACAACGAACGGTTGCGCGAAGATCTACGGGCAGCGTTTCAAAAGCAGATGCCTAACCTAAAAGTCTCTTTTGAAGGTGGCGATATCGTATCGCAGGTAATGAGCTTCGGTTCTCCGACTCCCGTGCAAATCGACGTGCAGGGTGTCGACCTGGATCAGGACTACGCCTATCTTTCGAAGATCGAGACGGAGCTTAGAAAGCTTTCCTTCCTGCGTGATATATCCATTGCCCAAACACAGCAATATCCTACCGCGGAGATCAAGATCGATCGTAACTATGCCGGCCAGTTTGGACTGACCATGGCCGACATCACGAACTCTCTCGTACCTGCCACAGGTTCCTCGCGCTTCATCGCCCCCAACTACTGGCGCGATCCCAGGACCGGCAATGCTTTCCAGATTCAAGTGCAGCTTCCACCGAATCGCGTACAAGGCCTGGCCGCGCTATCGACGCTGCCTGTGATGCGCGACGGGAACGCACAACCCCAGCTCGATCAGGTTGCCACTCTGCAGTACGGGACCATGCCGGAGATGATCGAACGATTTAGCGGCCAGCGCATCGTAAGCGTCACGGCCAATCTTCATGGCATTGCCCTCGGGGATGCGCAGGGGAAGATCAACAGCGCTCTGAAAAACCTCGGCGCCCCACCCAGGGGTGTCGCGGTAGTGGTGCGCGGTCAAATTCCTGCGCTGCAAGACACCATCACAGGACTTCGCATCGGTCTGCTTCTCGCCATCGCCGCGATCTTCCTTCTCCTCATGGCAAACTTTCAATCGCTTCGTTTGCCGCTGGCGATTCTGTCGACCATGCCCGGTGTTCTTGTCGGCGTTGTAAGTATGCTTCTGTTGACCGGGACGACGCTCAACATTCAGTCATTCATGGGGGCCATTATGGCGGTCGGCATCTCTGTCGCAAATTCGATTCTTCTCGTCAGCTTTGCCGAGCAAGCTCGGCGTGAGAGAAAAGATAGCGAGACAGCAGCTTTCGAAGGTGCGACCAGCCGTCTCCGCGCAATCCTGATGACGGCCTCGGCGATGATCTGCGGCATGCTCCCTCTGGCAATGGGATTGGGCGAGGGCGGCGCGCAATCTGCACCTCTTGGCCGTGCCGTCGTCGGCGGTCTCTTGTTCTCGACCATCACAACACTCACGGTGCTTCCGGCCATCTATGCGGCCTTGCAAAGCAAAGCCTCCATGGAATCAAACTCACTCAATCCCGAGGACCCAACGAGCCGCTACTATGAACATTCATAAATTTGCTGGCGCACTCCTGCCCCTCCTTTCTCTGCACCCAGCCGTTGCGCAGGATACCGCGAAGATTGCGATGGCCAGGGTTGAGAGTCGAAGCATCTCTCGTACTGTTCCATTGACGGCAGAACTGATGCCTTTTCTTCAGACGGATATCGAAGCCCGAGTGCCCGGCTATGTAGAGAACGTCCTCGTCGATCGAGGAAGTCGCGTTCGCCGAGGTCAGCTTTTGATTGTTCTATCGGCACCGGAAATGAGCTCGCAGACCAGCGCTTCCGAAGCGGCTCTTCACCAGGCAGAGGCCGATGCGGCACAAGCAAAGGCGACCGATGCTGCAGCCGCCAGCACGTACGAACGTATGCTGGAGGCTTCGAAGACTCCAGGTGCGGTCGCCGGCAACGAGTTGATTCAGGCGCAGAAGCAGAAAGAAGCAGCGGACGCAGCAGCGACTAGTCGGGAGGCTGCGGTCAAGGCAGCCGCTAGCCAACTCAACTCTACAAAAGAAATGCAGGCCTACCTCCGCGTAGCCGCCCCTTTTGATGGCGTCATCACCGAACGACTTGTGCATCCCGGCATGATGGTGAGTTCTGGAAATCAGCAGCCACTCCTGCGGCTTCAACAGACATCGCACCTCCGTCTGGTCGTACCGGTGCCGGAGACCTATGCGGGAAATGTGCCGCGAGGTAAGAAGGTCTCCTTCCACGTGCCTGCAAGTCCTGGAAAAAACTACTCTGGAACGATTGCACGAAGCCCCAACTCTCTCGACCCTCAAAGCCGTTCGATGATGGTGGAGCTTGACGTCCAGAACTCTGACGGATCGCTGTCGCCGGGGATGTACCCCACCGTGGACTGGCCTGTCTCCTCTGGAGACAATCAGCTCTTCGTGCCTGCAACCAGCGTCGTCACGACGACGGAACGCACCTTCGTCATCACCTCCGTCAATGGGCGAGCGCATTGGGTTAACGTTCGCAAGGGCACGGCATCGGGCGAGCTTGTCGCCGTGCGCGGCGATTTGAAAGCAGACGATGCCGTCGTCAAGCAGGCGACGGATGAGATTCGAGAAGGTAGTTCATTGAGATAAGAAGCTGCACATCTCTTCCAACGTATCAGGGATCTCTCCTCATCACGACTCACGTTCAGACGCAGAGGATACTGATCTGCGGATCAAGAAGTAGCCCGCTGCAAGCGACAAGAGAAGCATCCCTGTTCCCATCAGAACGAGAGCAAGGGCGTTTGACCAACGCAACACTACCTGAAGTGACTGGTTAAAGAGTTGCCGTCGCAACTAGGGGTTTCCCTAGTTGTATCGAAGGTGATCGTCCCTCGACACTCCAGTCTGACGCATCAGGCTTCATCACAGGGTTATTGGTACGCGGCTGGGCAGACTTGTTCCCCGCGAATCGGATTCATTGCACTCACACCACTTCTTCTGTGCCTCTCGCTCACTGCCCAGGACACCTCTCCTGACCGCACGGTGCTGCCGATCCCCGAGCCCAACTATCCGCACATCACCGAGCTCGATGCCCGCAAGGTCAAAGCTCCGCCGCGTTTCGAGGTCAAGGCTCCAGCTGGCGCTCCAAACGTTTTGATCATCCTGATCGACGACATGGGATTCGGACAGTCCAGCGCATTCGGCGGACCCATTCACATGCCGACCGCCGAACGCCTCGCCGGCAATGGCCTGCGCTACAACAACTTTCACACCACCGCGCTCTGCTCTCCCACGCGTTCCGCGCTGCTCACCGGACGCAATCACCACACCAATAACTTCGGCTCCATCTCCGAAACCGCCACCGCCTTCCCCGGACAGACCGGCTCTCGCCCCAACAGCGTCGCACCCCTTGCCGAGATGCTGCGGCTGAACGGCTACAGCACCGCCGCCTTCGGCAAATACCACGAGGCCGCCGCCTGGGAGGTCAGCCCCTCAGGCCCAACCGATCGCTGGCCACGCGCTCCGGCTTCGACAAGTTCTACGGCTTCATCGGAGGCGAGACCAACCAGTGGGCGCCGCTTGTCTACGACGGCATGATCCAGGTCGAAGTGCCGCACGACCCCAAATACCACTTCACCACCGACATGACCAACCAGGCCATCAACTGGATGCGCTTTCAGAAAACCCTTACACCGAATAAGCCATTCTTCATCTACTTCGCTACTGGCGCCACCCACGCTCCGCACCAGGTACCAAAGGAGTGGATCGAGAAATACAAAGGCAAGTTCGGCGGATGGGACAAACTGCGCGAAGAGACCCTCGCCCGGCAAAAGGCCCTCGGCCTTGTCCCCGCTGACACACAGCTCGCGCCCAAGCCATCAGCCATCAAAGACTGGGTTAAGTTATCCCCGGACGAGCAGAAGCTCTTCGCCCACGAGATGGAAGTCTTTGCCGGCTTCGGCGAGCAGACCGACTACGAGATAGGCCGCTTGATCGATGCCATCGCCGAAACCGGTCAGCTCGACAACACCCTGATTTTCTACGAAATCGGCGACAACGGCGCCAGCGCCGAAGGCACCATGAACGGCCTTTTCAACGAGATGACCTACTTCAACGCCCCTCTCGAGACCGTACCCGAAATCATGAAGCACTACGACGATCTCGGCGGTCCATTCTCATACAATCGCTACGCGGCCGGATGGGCGGTTGCCGGCGATACTCCCTTCAAGTGGACCAAGCAGGTCGCCAGCAGCTACGGCGGCACACAAAACCCGCTCATCGTTCAATGGCCGAAGCACATCACCGACAAAGGCGGTGTACGTCCGCAATTCCACCATGTGATTGACATCGCACCCACAGTGCTCGAGGCCGCCAACCTGCCGGAGCCGAAGTCCGTCAACGGCACCCCTCAGACTCCCATCCAGGGTGTCAGCATGTGTTACACCTTCAACGACGCCAAGGCAAAGAGCACCCACACCACACAGTACTTCGAGATCTTCGGCAACCGCGGTATCTATCACGATGGCTGACCCGCCGGCACAGTACACAAAGCCCCATGGGAGGCGAAACCGCACGAACCACTTACAGCCGATGCGGGGGAGCTCTACGACACCACCAACGACTTCAGCCTGAGGAACAACCTCGCAACCAGCAATCCAGCCAAGCTCAAGGAGATGCAGGACCTCTTCACCAAGGAAGCGATCGCAAACAACGTGCTGCCAATCGACGATCGCAGCATCGAACGAGTCAATGCCAAACTTGCCGGACGTCCCGATCTAATGGCCGGCCGCACTTCACTGACCCTCTATGAAGGCATGAAAGGCATCTCGGAGAATGTCTTCCTCAACATCAAGAACTCTTCGCTGTCCATCACCGCCGATGTTGAGGTCCCCCAAACCCCAGCCCACGGAGTCATCATCGCCGAGGCCGGTCGCTTCGGCGGATGGAGCCTCTACCTCAAGGACGGCAAGCCAACCTACACCTACAACTACCTCGGCCTCCAGCGTTTCACGATCGCCTCACCGCAACCACTCCCCGCCGGTAAAGCGACCATCCGTTTTGATTTCGCCTACGACGGTGGCATGGGCAAAGGCGGCACAGGAACAATCTCCGTCAATGGTCAAAAGGTCGCCGAAGGACGAATCGAACATACCCAATGCTGTATCTTCTCCGCCGATGAAGGCGCTGACGTGGGCATAGACGACGGCACTCCCGTTACCGAAGACTACGAAGCAGGCGAGCCCAGCAAGTTCATCGGCAAGATCGACAAAGTAACGGTCGAACTCAAGCCAGGAAAGCCGCTCGACAAAAAACAGGCAGATGAGCTCGACGAAAGTCAGAAGTTAAAACAGCAGGCGGTGGAATAGCGAACAATCTTCTGCGAACTAGCCGCGCTTAACCGGAAGATTCAAATCCCGCTCCCGCACTCCGATCAGATACAGCAGACTGTCCAGCCCCAGAAACGAAACCGCATGCCCAGCCGTCTGCCGCACGATAGGCTTCGCCCGGAACGCGATGCCCATGCCCGCGATCCCAAGCATTGGCAGATCGTTCGCCCCATCGCCCACCGCAACCACCTGCTCCAGCGAGATGTTCTCCTTGCGCGCAATCTCCCGCAGCAGCGCAGCCTTTCGCGCGCCATCCACAATCTCTGTCCTGACCTCTCCGCTCACCACGCCGTCCACAACGTCTAGGTCGTTCGCAAAGACGTAATCAATCCCCAGACGCTCCTGCAGATGCCGCGCGAAGAACGTAAATCCCCCCGACAGGATCGCCGTCTTATAACCCAGCATCTTCAGCGTGCCAATCAGCTGTTCCGCTCCCTCCACTAGCGGAATCGTCCCCAGCAGCTCGCGCACCCTCTCCTCCCGAAGCCCGCGCAGCAGCCCCACGCGCCGCCGGAAGCTCTCCTGAAACTCGATCTCACCCCGCATCGCCGACTCCGTAATCGCAACCACCTTGTCGGCTACGCCCGCCATCTTCGCCAGCTCGTCGATCACCTCGCCCTGGATCAGCGTCGAGTCCATATCAAACGCAAACAGCCGGCGATTACGCCGAAAGATGCTCTCCCTCTGAAACGCAATGTCGATCCGCAGATCATGCGCCGTCGCAAGAAACGCCGCGCGCATCGAGGCCTCCGAAGTCGCCGTCCCACTCGCCCGCAGCTCCACGCACGCATTCGAGGTCGACGTATGCACCGCAAGCGACAGCCGCCCCGAGAGCCGCTCGATGCTGTCCACATCCAGTCCATGTTCCGCAATAATCGCGCTAACCCGCGCAAGGTGATGTGCCGAGATCGCCCGCCCCAGCACCGTAATGATGAACCGGTCCTTCCCCTGTGAACGAATCCAGTGCTCCAGCTCCGCCTTGCTGACCGGCGTGAAGCTGACCTGCAACCGCAGCTCGCCTGACTTCGCAGCCAGAGCATCCTGCAAACCAACCAGGTTGTCAGGCCGAACCTCGATCAGCAGCCCAAGCACAAGCGTCTCATGCACCACAGCCTGACCGATATCGAGCACGCACGCGGAGTACTCAGCCAATACCTCACTCAAAGCCGCAATAAGTCCCGGCTGGTTCCGGCCAGAGAAATGAATCAGCACTGTCTCGTTCATCGATAAGGACGCTTCCCCCATAGCCTATCAGGCAAGCTCCAGTGCCTCGCCCCGCAACCGCACATACACACTCAGCAGCTATCGCTTCGCCGACACCGCTGCTCCGCCTTTCGCTTTCCACCCCCTTTCGTGCACACTCAAAGCATGGTGCGTGTTGGTGTCGATGAAAACCTTGCCCCCGAGTTGCTCGTAGACTTCCCTCCTCAAGCCGAGATCGTCCGCATTCCCCGCAACAACAACTCCGGCCCGCTCGACGTCGACTTCTGGATCCTTCCCTTCCTGCGCCGCGACGCCGCCGAGCTCTTCGCCCGCCTCCGTGGCGTCAAGGTCGTCCAGTCCATGATGGCCGGCGTCGACTGGATCACCCCTTGGCTCCCTCCCGGCATCATCCTCTGCGATGGCCGCGGCCTCCACGACATCTCCGCCTCCGAGTGGACCCTCACCGCCATCCTCTCCGCCCTAAAGCGATTCCCCCTCTTCCGCGACCTCCAGAACCGTCGCGAGTGGGGTGGCCAGGCCGCCGCCCAAGACGACTTCCTCAGCGAGACCGGTGCCAATGTCGGCCAGTACCGCATCCTCGGCGATGACCTCGCCGATAAATCCGTCCTCATCATCGGCTACGGCTCCATCGGAGCCGCCATCGAAGCCCGCCTCGCCCCCTTCGGCGTCACCATCACCCGCGTCGCCCGCTCCCCGAAGCAGAACCCGCCCGTCTCTGCCGTCGAAGATCTGCCTCAGCTCCTCCCCTCCGCCGACATCATCGTCGCCATCGTCCCCCTCACCCCCGAGACCCGCGGACTCATCGGCGCCCCCGAGATCGCCCTCATGAAGCACGGTGCCCTCCTCGTCAACGCCGCTCGCGGCCCCGTCGTCGACACCGACGCCCTCGTCGAAGCTCTCAACGCCCACCGCATCCGCGCCGCCCTCGACGTCACCGACCCCGAGCCGCTCCCACCTGACCACCCACTCTGGTTCGCCCCCAACTGCCTCATCACACCCCACGTCGCCGGCTCCACCCCCGAGTTCATCCACCGCGCCTTCCGCTTCGGTGCCGCCCAGGTCCGCCGCTTTCTCGCCGGCAAACCCCTCGAAAACGTCGTCACCGACGCCGGCTACTGAACAGCAAAGCCGCGCCCGAAAAAATCAGGCGCGGCAGCCGTTTTCTTACGGAACGCGCGCGCAGCACGTCCGCTCTTGTCCTTGAACCAGCTGCCTGAAGGGATAGAACTCACTGACTTGAGGGGGCGCAACTTCAGTCGCGCCATAACTCCTCACTCGCGAGTTTTAGGCTCTGACGAAGCCCTACATCCTGCGAATGCGCGGCATCCGCGGCAGGTCATCGTCGTACTCCGTCTCATCGTCCTCGTCGTCCTTATCGTCGTCGTCGTAGTAGCCTTCGTCCTCGTCGTCTTCCTCGTCTTCGTCGTCCTCATCTTCCTCGTCGTCTAAATCATCCTCGTCTTCGCCGTACTCCTCGTCGTCTTCGTCTTCGTCGTCCTCATCGTCCTCGTCCTCATCTTCATCGTCGTCGAGATCATCTTCGTCGTCGTCAACGCTGGGCGGAGCGGCGAAGGCCTCTTCGCGGGGAAACGGATCAAATGCGGCAAGCGCGCTCAGATCAATTGCAACAATGGGGGCAAGTTTGATGACTTCCTGCGTGGTGGGCTCCATGGCCATGAACATATCTCCTGTTCGCATTGTATTGGGGTAGGATGCACCGCGTAGAAAAAGGTAATCATGAAAATCTATGAATCCTCCACATCCCCCACCCCGAAGAAGCTCCGAAGAATCCGCATCGCTCCCCTCCTCCATCCGCTAAATCCCTGTCCACCAAAGCCGTTCCGATTCCGTCCCTCAGGTGTCTCAAAACGATGCAAATGACTCGATCCGGGTCACCCTGACGAAAAAGTAAACGTGACCCCGCCGCCCGCCAGCGCCACCACCACCCCGTCCGCCCTCTCACGCTGCGGACGCCTCCTCGCCTCCCTGGCCCTCATCCTCTCCGCATTCGCCCCAGCCCAGGACACCGCATCCATTCCCCAACCTACACCCCAAACCATCGAGGACGCCCTGCATCAGATGTCCGACTCCGCCGGCGTCATCTTCGTCGGCGAGGTCATCGCCATCCGCAACCTCCCAGGTGAGAACGGCGCCTCCGGCGTCGTCGAAGTCGACTTCCGTGTCGATCAGGCCGTCCGCGGCCCCGCCGCTGGCGCCACCTACACCCTCCGCGAGTGGGCAGGCCTCTGGGCCGGCGGCGAGCCCCGCTACCGCACCGGCCAACGCCTCCTGATACTCCTCGACGCCCCCGGCCCCTCCGGCATCACCTCTCCCGTAGGAGGCATGGCCGGCGCCATCCCCATCCGCGCAACCACGCCCGCGGCCCAGGCAGCCTCCGCCTCCACCGCGACCTCCCCGCTCATCGCCGATCTCCGCTGGGTCGGAACCCGCCTGCAGCGTTCCACCCTGCCTGACCCCACGCCTCTCGCCGCCGCCGCCAGTTCATCCCCCACACAACCCTCAACCTCCGCAGCCGACGCCTCCGTCGCCGCCCAGCAGGCCCCCGTCTCCGTCGTCGTCGGAATGCTCAGCTCCTGGCAGCCGCCCCAGGCCACGCAGCCATGAGACTCCGTCCGGCTCATCTCCTCCTCGCTCTCGCCCTATCCATCGCAGCACACGCCAGCGGCCCCCGCTGGGTCACCGGCAAGCCCTTCTTCACCACCGAGGGCAACTCCGTCATCTGGTACACGTCAACCATGCCGCCGACGCCATCGTCGACGCCGCCGCCAACGTCTGGTCCGTCCCCACCGCGCGCATCACCCTCGTCCATGGCGGCACACTCGCCGAGCACGTCAGCTCGGCCAACACCTACCCCACCTCCACCGGCATCGTCTTCCCCTCCGACGTTCAGAGCACCAACTACCTCAACATCCAGATCGCCGTCATCTACGACTCCGACGGCTCCGTCACCGACCTCATGCTCGGATCCGGTGCCAGCCAGCCCTCCGGCTGCCGTCAGAACGCCGTTCCCGAGAGCCTCGACTCCTTCTCCCCCGCCGGCTACATCCTCCACGCCATCCTCGTCCTCAACGGCCGCTGCACCGGCCCCGCACCCGAGCAGCAGCTCCAGCTCCAGTTCAAGCTCATGCGAGCCTTCGGCCGCGTCATCGGCCTCGCCTGGTCCCAGACCAACGACAACGTCTTCACCGGAAACCCTCGCCCCACCTACCAGCAGGCCCTCTACTGGCCCATCATGCACCCCATCGACGTCATCTGCGGCCCCTACACCTACAGTGCATGCCCCAGCCCTTCACCCTGCGCGACGACGACATCTCAGGCCTCGGCATGCTCTACCAGGTTGGCTGGGGACAAGCCACTCCACCCGGCAAGATCGAGACCTTCTCCCGCTCCAGCGGAGTCTACGGAAACATCACCTTTCCCAGCGGACAGGGCATGCAGGGCGTCAATATCGTCGTCCATCGCCTCGAACCCTTCTGGCCCACCCCCGAGGCCTGGGAGTCCACCTCCGCCGTCTCCGGAGCCCGCTTCCGCCGCCAGAGCGCCAACCCCGTCATCGGCTCCCCACCACCCGCGCCGCCAGCATGGGCTCCACCGACACCTTCCTCGAGGGCCACTACGAAATCGTCCGCATCCCCCTCTACGACTGGGAGGTCTGGCAGAACCTGGTCGTCTCCACCCAGCCCATCAACCCCCTCTACGTCGGCGCCTACGCCGTCGGCCCCTACGACTCCAACTCCGTCGCCCCCTCAGGAGCCGTCGCCACCCAGACTTCCTGGTCAGTCAGAGCTACGGTCACGAAACCGTCAACTTCCCCCTCACTGACGCCGCCTCCGGATGCCAGACCACCCAGGACGGCACCGAATCCTCCCCCGCCCCCGTCGCCACCTCCGGCTGGTGGACTGGCAACATCTGCACCTACGGCCACGCCGCCTGGTCCACCCTCCCCGTCAAAGCCAACCGCTCCCTCGCCGTCGAGGTCACCGCGCTCGACACCCTCGCCAGCCAGCCCCTCGCACCTCCGCCAAGACCATGCCCGTCATCGGCATCTGGAACGCCGCCGACCCCACCGGAACCCTCCCCACCGTCGCCGCCACCGGAGCCTTCAACTCCGCCGCCACCGGCACCACAACCCTCTCCACCCAGACCGCCCATCCCCAGCAGCTCCGCATCGCCATCGCCGACCAGCGCGGCGACGGCCGCCCCGACTTCGCCTACCAGGCCCGCATCCTCTACGCCGACTCCATCTCTCCCTCCACCGTCCCCTCCCTCGGCGGACCCGTCACCGTCAACGGCCTCCCCGCCACCGTCACCGCCTGGACCTCCAACTCCATCACCCCCACCGTGCCCCCGCTCCGCGCCGCCACCGCCGTCGCCGCCGACGTCACCGTCCGCGACCTCACGACCGGCAGCACCACCACCATGACCTCCGCCCTCAACTACGCCGCCCCCCAACCCACCCTCATCCTCGTCCCCGCCCCCTCTGGCCAGATCTTCACCGGCTCCCCCGCAGCCACCACCTTCGCCGTCCGAGCCGTCCTCGACAGCGGCGTCACCCCCATCCCCAACACGACCGTCACTCTCTCCGTCACCACCGGCCAGACCCGCCTCGAAGCCTGCGCGGCCTGCACCACCTTCACCGCCACCGCCGTCGACCCTCCCAATGGCAGCTCGAAATCCTCAGCGGCGCCGGCCAGTCCGTCAACCCCACCGACCCCCTCGCCCCCGTCGTCCTGCGCGTCCTCGACTCCTCCGCGCACCCCATCGCCGCAGCCCCCGTCATCATCCACCAGACCCTAGAACCATGGACCCCGTGGACCCCCTGGACTACGCCCTGCCCCAATCAGGGCCGTTGCCCCATCGCCCCCACCTACAACTCCTCCACCACCACCCTCACCTCAGCCCTCGACGGCACCGTCACCATCACCCCCCTCGCCCTCCCCACCGACCCCGAGATCACCCACATCGCCGCCGCCACCGGAACCCAGGGCTTCCTCTCCCTAACCCTCCAAAAACACCCCTGCCCACCGCCAATCAAACGTCATCTCGAGTGCTGCAAGGCCGACTGGTCCAGCGGATATTGCCGTCGCAGTCACCCCAAAACCTTGTCAAGCCAAAAATCACATAAATCTCTGAAACAAATAGAGATATAAAGTGCCGCTTAATTCCCCTCCACCCACTGCAATAGAAATAGAAACAAAAAAAGACCCCGGACCTCTCCGGGGTCTTCCTTTTTGCTCTATCTTCCATCAACAACACGAAAGTACCAAGCTAAGTAACCTGAATCGAATACTTTGCACCACAAAGTACGGGGGGGGGACGTACTCCTTGTACGCTGGAGCGTAGTCCGAAGGACGAAGCGACTGATCGATCAGCGCCCTGCCTGAAGCTGCCATTTCGAACGAAACAACCCCACCCCTCCCGCATCAAATTAATAGCTAACCTTGAACCCAAACCCAAAGGAGTTTCAAGCATGGCAGCTTCAGCAGCAGCCCCCACCCCGGTCCGCAAGCGCGTCGTCATCATCGGCGGAGGCTTCGCCGGCATCAACGCCGCCATGGGGCTCGCCAAGCTACCCGTCGACATCACCCTCGTCGACCGCCGCAACCACCACACCTTCCAGCCCCTCCTCTACCAGGTCGCCCTCGCCGTGCTCTCCCCCGCCGACATCGCCCAGCCCATCCGCGGCATCCTCCGCGACCACTCCAACATCGAGGTCCTCATGGACGAGGTCGTCGGCTTCGACGTCCCCAACCAGCGCGTCAACCTCCAGACCGGAGCCCAGATCGAGTACGACTACCTCATCGTCGCCAGCGGCTCCACCCACTCCTACTTCGGCCGCGACGACTGGGCCCCCCTGGCCCCCGGCCTCAAGTTCATCGAAGACGCCACCGAGATCCGCCGCCGCGTCCTCCTCGTCTTCGAACTCGCCGAGCGCCAGATGCAGGAGGCCGGAGCCCACCCTCCCCTCAACTTCGTCATCATCGGCGGCGGCCCCACCGGCGTCGAGCTCGCCGGTGCCATCAGCGATATCGCCCGCCTCTACATGGCCCGCGACTTCCGACACATCGACCCCGCCTCCGCAAACGTCATGATCCTCGAGGGCTCTCCGTACATCCTCGGAGCCTACCCGGCCGACCTCCAGCGGAAAGCCATCGAGCAGCTCGCCAAACTCGGCGTCTCCGTCCGCACCAACTCCCGCGTCACCGACGTCCAGCCCGGCTACGTCATGATCGGCAACGAGCGCCTCGACTCCGCCGTCACCCTCTGGGCCGCCGGCGTCCAGGCCTCGCCCCTCGGCAAGCTCCTCGGCTTCCCCACCGACCACCGCGGCTGCGTCTTCGTCGACGAGTTCCTCAACCCGCCCCACCACCCCGAGATCTTCGTCTGCGGCGACCTCGCCCACGTCGAAGAGAACGGCCGCCAGATCCCCGGCGTCGCCCAGCCCGCCATGCAGATGGGGACCTACGCCGCCAAACGCATCTCCCGCCTCATCGCCCGCGACTTCCACAGCGACGGAACCGGCCTCAACGAGCCCTTCCACTACTTCGACAAGGGCGACATGGCCACCATCGGACGCAAAGCCGCAGTCGCCAACATCAAGTGGCCCTTCAAAGGAAGATGGAGCGGCTTCCCCGCCTGGGCCGTCTGGCTCCTCGTCCATATCTTCTTTCTCATCGGCTTCCGCAACCGCCTCGCCGTCTTCCGCCAGTGGGCCTGGACCTACCTCACCTTCCAAGACGGGGCCCGCCTCATCACCGGCTCCCAGGACCTCCCCGGCTGGAACACCAACTACGCCACCCAGCACGACCCAGCCGCCGCCGACCCCGTCGACATGGCCCTCCCCAGAGCCTGATAATGCCAGGAACCTGATGATGTACCCACCGCCCAGTCTCTCCCGATGCCGTTTATCCTTGCTCTATGGAAATTGCAGCAATCCTCCGCGAAATTGATGCTGAGATCGAGAGACTTCAATACATTCGTACGATCGTCGAGGGGCTTGCCTGGCCCGCTCCGCGAAAGCAGAAACAACCCCGGAAACAGAAAGAGCCCAGACAGCCAAAGCCCGTTCCGCAGGAGCCCATCATCGCTACTCCAACACTGACCTTCCTTCCGCCGAAGCAAAGAACGGAGTACCGCCGTAGAAAGAAACCAGCGCCAGAACAACCCCGAGCTCTGTCGTCCGCCGTCCCCGACAAGCCCGTCTTCGTACCCAGAGCTGCTGTATCTGCTCTCACCGAAATCGTCACCAAGCCAGTGGAGTTCACCCCCGAGGCACTGGAAGCCGCCCTTCGACAGAATTTCCTTGGAACACACGCGTAAATGGCTGAGCGCGGTGGATGCCGCTCCGCTGATGTGCGCCGGGGTGACGACGTTCAATTGTCTGCGCAATACAGGTGCGCGGCCGGGCGACCTGGTCGCGGTGCTTGGGCTGGGCGGGCTTGGACATCTGGGCAGGCAGTATGCGGCGAAGATGGGTTTCAGGACGGTGGCGACTGCGCGGCGCGGACAAAGCAGAGTTCGCGAAGAAGATGGGCGCGGCGGCGTATATCGACAGCCAGGCGCAGGACACCTCGGCCGAATTGCAGAAGCTGGGCGGCGCGAAGGTTGTGCTGGCCACGGTTACAAATGCGAATGCGATGGCGACGGTGATGGGCGGGCTGGGGGTGGGTGTGTTCATGATGTGGACGCGGTTCCGAAGTTGGAGGGGCCTTCGCTGCAAATCCTGTTGGCGTCTCAGGAGGTGCAGCGGTGGTACTCGGGGACGGCCGCTGATTCGGAGGATGGGTTGAACTTTAGCTTGCTGGAGGGCGTTCGTTCGATGAACGAGGTTTATAAGCTGACCAGTTCAAGGAAGAATACGAGCGGATGATGAGTGGGAAGACGCGCTTCCGGGTGGTTATGACGATGGAGTAAGTCCCTCCATAATCGACATCCTGCCGGGTGACCCATTATGCGGCTTCAATCCCATGAGTGGGACCATCGCGCAAAGTGCGATCCGTCTTTGCTTCTCTCTCAACTAAGCCGTAAAACTAGACCCACACCCACAGCTCTTCGTCGAGTTCGGATTAATAAAATTGAACCCCTGCCGCATCAGAGTCTCCTCAAAATCCAGCACCATCCCCGCCAGATAAATGAAGCTCTTCGGATCCACAAACACCCGCACCGGCTTCGCCCCCGTAGGATCCCCCGGAGTCTCCACACCCGCGCCAAACACGAACACGCGATCCCGCTCTCGCGGCTGCGAATCGAACCGGATCGAGTAGCTCAGCCCCGAGCATCCCCCACCCATCACGCCCAGCCGCAACCCACCCTGCTCCGGCGAAACACCCTCCTTCGCCAGCGCCACGCGAATCCGCTTCAGCGCATTCTTCGTAATCTCCACCGCCGCCTTCGCGCGAGGCTCATGCCCCTCCGCATGCAGCAGCGTCATCCCCGCAAACACGTCCTTCGGCTGCTCAGCAGTCGCTCCCGGCTTCGGGGCTCCGGTTCCGGGTTGTAGAAGCGTGGTTGCCATCAATTTCCTTTCAAGCGCGCTTGAGCGTTCTGGTAGCCAATTTCAAAGTCGGTTGGCTTCCGCGGCGGTTCTGTCCGCTGCGGCGGGCGGAGGCCGTCCACCCATGTCCAATTGCGCGCATGCACTCTAACCCGACGTAGTTTTCAATGAGTCCGCAAATGACGTTCAGCATGTTCGCTTGTCTCAGTGCACCAATTCAACAAAAGGTCGGCGAACGAGTCGCCGACCTCTGAAGCCTTGCCACGAATTACTGAGCCGCGACCGTAGCCGACTCGGTCTCAGCAACGTTGTTCTTCTTCTTCCAGTCGCCGATCGCCGCGCGAATCGCGTCCTCGGCCAGCACCGAGCAGTGAATCTTCACTGGCGGCAGTGACAGCTCCTTCACAATGTCCGTGTTCGAGATCGCCATAGCTTCGGCGACCGTCTTGCCCTTCACCCACTCTGTCGCCAGCGAGCTCGAAGCAATCGCCGATCCGCAACCGAATGTCTTGAACTTCGCGTCCTCAATCACCTGAGTCTCGGGGTTCACCTTGATCTGCAGGCGCATCACGTCGCCGCACTCCGGCGCGCCCACCAGACCCGTGCCAACCTCGGTCGCACTCTTGTCCAGCGTGCCGACGTTCCGGGGGTGATTGTAGTGGTCTACGACCTTGTCGCTATATGCCATGATGTGATCCTCGCATACTTAGATGATAACTCGGACTGTTCTGGTGCGCCATAGGGAACAGGAATTTCCTCCCCTGGTTGGAGAACAACGACGGTTAGCGCACAACCATAGCAGAATGAGCCTTTCGCCGCCGCCGTAATGCGAGGAGATTGCTGATCGAAACACCGACCACGGCGCTGCCTGCCGCCGCAAAGACGTTTTGCCACTCCAGTGACCTGTGGCGGGCGGCGACGACGAGAAGAAGCCGGCCGTGACGGGTTTCGCGGAATCGTCAGGCATGGGAGAAGGGTACGTCGGCCCTGCCGCCACCGGTCCGGCCAACGCCGTCTCCCCACCCATTACTCCGATGGAAGAGTGGGGAATGCTGAAAATTCACGACTTTTAGAGTGATTGCGAGGTGACGAACCCAAACGACAAGAGTTATCCGAAGGCCGCGGTAGGGGTGCCGACCGGCTGGATCGTCGGCGGGGCGGAGGCGGTCTCTTCGATGACTTCCTTCGGCTCATTCAAGGCCATCTACGGCACCTCCTCCACTACATCATCCCCGGACCACCTCACTCTCGCCGCCTAGGCCTTCTTCCTCAACGGCGGCCAGCGCCTTTACATCTCCCGCGTAACCCCATCCACCGGCAGCACGGCCCTCACCGCCGTCGACTACGCCCGCGCCCTCGCCCTCCTCGAACCCCTGGGCGACATCTCCACCGTAGCCGCCCCGGGAGCTTCCAGCCCCGCCATCCACGCCGCCCTCATCGCCCACGCCGCCCGCCCGCAGTCATCGCCTCGCCCTCCTCGACCCGCCGCCCGCCTCCTCCATTCCCGCCGTCCTGACCCTCCGCGCTCATCTCGATTCCTCCTCGGCCGCCCTCTACTACCTTGGCTCAACGTCGCCAATCCCGTCGCCCCGCCCACTCGAGCCGCCGCCATTAAATCCCCGCCCTCCGGCTTCCTCGCCGGAATCTTCACCCGCTCCGACGCCCAGCACGGCGTCGCCAAAGCCCCCGCCAACCTCCCCATCCTCGGCGCCGCATCCCTCGAAACAAACCTCACCGAAGCCGACGCCAGTGCCCTCAACAATGCCGGCATCTACACCCTCCGCATTTTCCCCGGCCGCAACATCCTCGTCTAGGGGAGCCCGCACCCTCTCCACTGACCCCGAGTGGAAGTATGTCAACGTCCGCCGGTACTTCAACTACCTCGAACACTCGATCGACGCAGGAACCCAGTGGCCGTCTTCGAGCTCAACGGCGAGCAGCTCTGGGCCAACGTTCGCAACACCGTCTCCAACTTCCTCTTTAACGAGTGGCAGAACGGCGCCCTCCTGGGCACCCTACCCGAGCAGGCCTTCTTCGTAATATGCGACCGCGCCACCATGACTCAGAACGACCTCGACAGCGGCCGCCTCATCTGCCTCATCGGCGTCGCCCCCATCTGCCCCGCCGAGTTCATCATCTTCCGCATCGGCCAGTGGACCGCAAGCAAGCCCACCCCTAGCCGGTACCTCGTCCGCCTCTTGTTAAAAGTCAGGGGACGTCTTCGAAATCCTCATCAATCTCGTTAAAAAGCGAAGGCCGGGCGACGCTGTTCCGTCTTCCCGGCCTCGATCTCTTACCTCTTAGCGACAACTTAGTGCGCCGCCCACTCAATCTTGCTCAGATCGATCCCTTCCTTGACCATCTCATAAAGCGGTGACAGCTCCCTGAGCTTCTTCACCACATCAATGATCTTGTCCGAGACGTAATCCACCTCGGCCTTCGTGTTGAACCGCCCCAGGCCAAACCGAATCGACGAGTGCGCCACGTCGTCGCCCAGGCCCAGAGCCTTCAGCACGTAGCTCGGCTCCAGCGTCGCAGACGTACAGGCCGAACCTGACGACACCGCAATGTCGTTGATCCCCATCAGCAAGCTCTCGCCCTCCACATACACAAAGCTCATGTTCAGATTGCCCGGCAGATGATGCTCCATATTGCCGTTCACATGCACATAATCGAGCGCCGTCTCCAGCTTGTTCTTCAGATAATCCCGAAGCTCCTGCTCGCGCTTGCCCTCGGCCTCCATCTCGTTCATCGCAATCTCGCACGCCGCGCCCAGGCCCACAATGCCCGGCACATTCAGCGTGCCCGAACGCATCCCGCGCTCATGCCCGCCGCCATTAATCTGCTCCGAGATCTGCACACGCGGATTGCGACGCCGCACATACAGCGCGCCCACACCCTTCGGCCCATAAATCTTATGACCCGAAAGCGACATCACGTCGATGTTGTCCTTCTGCACATCGACCGGAATCTTGCCCACCGCCTGCACGCCATCCGTGTGGAACAGAATCCCCTTCTCCTTGCAGATCGCACCGATCTCGCGCACCGGCTGCAGCACGCCAATCTCATTATTCGCAAACATAATCGACACAAGAATCGTCTTGTCATCGATCGCGCGTTTCAGGTCCTCAATATCGATCAACCCATCCGCACCCACCGGCAGATACGTCACCCGGTAGCCTTGCTTCTCAAGCTTCTTGCACGTGTCGAGCACGGCCTTGTGCTCCGTCACCTGCGTGATGATGTGGTTGCCGCGCTCGCGATACATCTCCGCGATACCCTTCAGCGCAAGATTGTTCGACTCCGTCGCTCCCGACGTGAAGATGATCTCCTTGGCCGACGCGCCAATCAGCTTCGCTACCTGCTCGCGAGCCTTCTCCACCGCCTTCTCCGCCTCCCAGCCGAAGCTGTGGTTGCGGCTCGCCGCATTACCGAAGGTCGAGGTGAAGTAAGGCATCATCGCCTCCAAAACCCGCGGGTCCAGCGGCGTCGTCGCGTGATTATCCATGTAGATCGGAAGCTTCACACCCTCCGGCAGCGGTGTTGCCGACTCTGCGACTACAACTCCAGTTCCATTCGCGCTCATAATAGTTCCCACTCCCCGTCTTTCTGTTCTCTCGAATCTCTCTTGAACTTCGTCTTCGCGCTCAGTTACAGCGCAATCGAAACCAGCCCACCGCCGACCGCGCTCGTCCCTGTATGCTCCCCATCCCCCGCCTCAGCCAGGTCGGAGATATGAATCCCGCTCAGCAACTCCTTGATGCTGTCGTTCACCTTGCGTAACGGTTCTTTGATGGTGCACGTGCTCGTCAGGTCGCACGCCCCGTGGATCGTTATGCAGCTCGTGATAAATAACGGCCCATCAATCGCCCGAATCACCTCGAATGCCGAGATCTCGCTCGCCGCCTTCGCCAGCGCATACCCACCATTCGTTCCCGCATGCGACACCAGCAGCCCCGCCTTCGCCAGCGTCTGCAGAATCTTAGCCAGCAGCTGCGGAGGAATGTGATACGCCTCGGCGATATCCTTCGCGCTATACGCACTCACTCCCGAGTTCTCCGCCCGAGCCGTCTGCTCAGCCAGATACTTCAGGGCCATCAGCCCGTAGTCCGCTTTTTTGGTCAGCCTAAGCATCGATCTCGTATCGCTTCCCCCGCCAGCCGTCGAGACTTCAGGGAAAGCCGACAATTCCAGTCCTAGATAGTGTACGTCCGCCGCCGCCCCACTCGCAAGACGATTCGATAGCGGTGCGGGGCAGCGGCCTGGAGCCCGGACGGAGAGCCTGAGGATGGGGGTTCGTCAGCTGGGGATAGCGATTCGTCAGCTTGCTGCGATGCGTTCGATCTGTTGGAGATGGTTGATGTCGTGGCCCGCCATGGTTTCGACGATGGTCCAGAGAATCATAGTTCCGCGTTCGGGGTGGGTGGTGGGGCGGTGGCGGTCGGGTTCGGTGACGGTGGTGAGGAGCTTGAGGTTCCAGTTGCGGGCGGCGGTGAAGAGGGCGAGACCGGAGAAGAGATCGTAGGGGGCGTAGCGCTGGCCCCAGATGCCCTGGTCGAAGGGCTGGATGATGGGGTGGTCTTCGGCGAGAGTCTGGCGGAGGCGGAAGCAGAATACGATCTCGCAGTCGGCGAGGTGGGCGACGATCTCGCGGATGCTCCATTTGCCTGGGGCGGGGGCGCGATCGACGTGAGCGGGAGCAAGCGGGTCGATGAGCACGTGAAGGCGTTCGGCGGTGGCGGTGATGACGGGGATGGGGTCCTGTCCGCCGAGGAATTTAGCGTAGGGATTCAGCTCCATGACCCGACGGTATCACGGATGGAGCCGCGGCTTTAGGCATGGGGGTTTAAGGCTTAAGTTATGAGTGCCAGGGTCGTAGGTTCCGATGTTCCAGAGGTGGCCTTCGGTAGGGCTGTCCGTTGCTTCCGTCGAAATGACACTTCAAAAGAGGGGAGTGTTCTGGTTTAGCTGCTGAGGCCGACGAACTGCTGGACGTGGCGCGGGGTGACGGCCTCCTGGAGCATGAAGGCGGCTACGTCGGCGCGGGTGATGGTCATGCCCGGGGCGAGGTGGCCGTCGAAGATGCGAAGCTTGCCCTTTGCGGGGCCGTCGAGGAGGCGTGGCGGACGGAGGATGGTCCAGGCGAGGTCGGGTTGGGCCATCTCGTTGTCGGCGTCGCGGTGGTCCTGCGTGACGTTGCGGAAGAGTGTGTTGGTCATGACGGCGTAGATGAGGCCGCCTTCGTTGAAGCAGAAGGCGCTGGAGACGTGGATAAAGCGGGCGACTCCGGTCTGGCGGAGGGCCTGGACGAGGTTGCGTCCGAAGTCGCGGCGGAGGTGGGTGCGGCGGAGGGTGGTGGGGCCGAAGGCGGAGAGGACGGCGTCGGAGCCGCGGATGGCGTCGGCTATCTGGCGGACGTTGTAGAGGTCGCCGCCTACGACGCGGAGGTCCTGATGGGAGTGCAGAACGCCTGCCCCGTTGCTGGTGACTTTTTCGGGGGCTCGGGCGAAGGCGGTGACCTGGTGGCCCTGATCGAGGGCCATGGGGATGAGGAGCCTGCCGATGCCGCCGGTGGCTCCGAGGACGGTGAGTCGCATGAATGCTTCTCCTTTCAGCTGGTTGTGAGAGCTACTGCTGTGGGGGGTGCGCGGGCGCGGGGGAAGGAGCGTTGGCGGGCGGTCCGCCGGGGATCTGAACGCCAATCTGCCGGAGGACTCCAACCTGATCCATCTGGAGCCAGGCTTCGGCGATCTTGTCGCCTTCGAAGCGGTAGAAGACGACGGCGCGGTTGGTGATGGGCCGGCCTGTGGGTGGGATACCGGCGATGGGGGCGGTGTTGAGGGCGGTCATGGTCCAGCGGGCGGCGGCCTTGTCGCCGTTAACGACGACGTCGTCGACGGTGAAGTGGTGGTTGGGAAACATGGCGTGGACGTTGTCGACGGTGCGGCGGACGGCCTCGATGCCGACGGCGTCGCCGGTACTGGAGTGGAAGGTGGCGTGGGGGGTGAAGAGATCGAGGAGGAGGTCGGAGCGGTGCTGGTTGATGCACTGCTCGTAGAAGCGGTGGATGACGGCGGCGTGGTCTGGGGTGGCGGAGGCGGCGGACATGGAGGCTCCTGTGGCTTGGGTTGGGGTTTGGGCTGGGGTTTGGGTGGGGATGAGGGCGAGGAGGAGGATCGGGAGGGTGGCTTGGAAGCGTCTCATGTAGGTCCTCATATTGAATATATGAACATTTATCGAATAGATGACTATACTTTCGAAAAGTGGCAACGAGATTGAAAAAAAAATCGGGGTCGGGGCAGCGAGCGAAGAGGGCGGCCGAGACGAGGGTGTATGAATCTCCGGCGCGGCAGCGGCAGGCGGACGAGACGCGGGCGCGGATTGCGGCGGCAGCTAGGAGGCTGCTGGAGGAGACGGGCTATGCGGGGATGACAATTCCCACGGTGGCGAAGGCGGCGGGGGTGGCGGTTCCGACGGTGTATGCGATATTCCGGTCGAAGAAGGGGATCGTGTCGGAGCTGCTGGATGCGGCTCGGTTCGGAGAGGCGTACCAGGCGCTGCTGGCGGAGGCGCGCGCGGTGAAGGACCCGATGGTGCTGCTGGAGTTTCCTCCGCGGTTTTCCAGGCGAATCTACGAGGCGGAGATTCCGGTGGAGAATCTGCTGCGGGGCGCGGGGATGGTGGCTCCGGAGCTGGCGGCGGTGGAGGATGAGAGGAACTGCCAGCGGTATGACTCGCAGGTGATGGTGATCGACGCGCTGGAAAGAGGCGGGCTGCTGCGCGTAGGACTGAGTCGGGACGCGGCGAGGGCGATTCTTTGGGCGCTGACGAGCAGGGAGATGTTTCGGATGCTGGTGCGGGAGCGGGGGTGGACGGGGGATGAGTATGAGGCGTGGTTGCGGAGGGCGATCCGGTGGGAATTGGTGGGTTGAGAGTTAGTCGAGGTTGATGTGGTTGCTCCAGGGGCGGGTGGCGCCGTGTAGGCGGTTGGGGTGAGGGAAGGCGCGGAAGTCGTTGGCGAAGTGGGCCTGGTCGTAGTAGCCGCAGGAGAGGGCTCGTTCGGACCAGGGGATGTCTGCACCGCGGTTTGTAAGAGAATAGGAGATGGGACAAAAGAGGATTAGAAGAATGGCTGAAGAGCGCGTGGTTGGGATTGATCTGGGGACGACGAACTCCCTGGTGGCGTATATGCAGGGGGAGACGCCTGCGGTAATTCCGGGTGAGGACGGCGACCGGCTGGTGCCTTCGGTGGTGGCGATTGAAGGCGATGGCGTTGTGGTGGGGAATGCGGCGCGCGGGACTCTGCTGAAGGATGCGGGGAGCGTGGTGTACTCGGCCAAGCGGCTGATGGGGCGCGGCGTCGAGGATATTCAGGAGGAGCTACGGCTGTTTCCATTTCGTCTGGCGGAGGGACTGGAGCCGGGCGAGGTGCTGAAGCTGAGGGTGGGGGAGAGGACGCTGACTCCGCCGGAGATCTCGGCGTATGTGCTGGGGCAATTGAAGAGGAATGCGGAGCGGTTCTTTCAGGCTTCGGTGACGAAGGCCGTGATTACGGTTCCGGCGTACTTCAACGATGCGCAAAGGCAGGCGACGAAGGATGCGGGGAGGATTGCGGGGCTCGATGTTTTGCGGCTGGTGAACGAGCCTACGGCCGCGGCTCTGGCGTATGGGCTGGAGAAGAACAAGGACGGTCTGATCGCCGTGTATGACTTTGGCGGCGGGACGTTTGATATCTCGATCCTGAAGCTGCATGAGGGAATCTTTGAGGTGATTGCGACGGGTGGGGATACGCACCTGGGTGGCGATGACATCGACAACCTGCTGATTGCGATTGCGCTGGACGATATCGCCGGGGATTTGGGTGAGGATGTTCGAGGTGACGGCGAGGCGGTGCAGGCGATTCGCAAGGCGGTGATCGAGGCGAAGATCCGGCTGTCGGAGGAGGAGACGGCGCGGTTGGATGCGAGGCTTCCCAGCGGGACGCGTTATACGCGAGAGATCACGAGGGAGCAGTTTGAGGGATTGATTGCGGGGGTGATTGCGCGGACGGCGGGGCCTTGCCGGCAGGCGCTGAAGGATGCGGGGATCGGGCCGGAGGCGATCGACGAGGTGGTGCTGGTCGGTGGATCGACGCGGATTCCGGCGGTGCGGAGGCTGGTGGATGAGGTCTTCGGGCTGAGTGCAAGAGGCAAGAAGCCACACACGGAGCTGAATCCGGATGAGGTGGTGGCGCTGGGAGCGGCGGTGCAGGCGGATATTTTGTCTGGAGGGTCGAAGGCTACGGAGGATCTGCTGCTGCTCGATGTGACTCCGCTGTCGCTGGGGATTGAGGCGCTGGGGGGTGTAGTGGCGAAGATCATTCAGCGCAACTCGACGATACCGGCGAGCGCGACGGAGCACTTTACGACGGGCGTGGATGGACAGACGAATGTGGCGATCCATGTGCTGCAGGGAGAGCGTGAGCTTGCGAAGGATTGCAGGTCGCTGGCGCGGTTTGATCTGAAGGGGATTCCTCCAATGACGGCGGGGTTGCCGCGGATCGAGGTGAAGTTCCTGATTGACGCGAACGGGATTCTGCATGTGAGCGCGAGGGAGCAGAGGAGCGGGAAAGAGGCCGAGATCGAGGTGAAGCCGACGTACGGGCTGACGGATGAGCAGGTAGAGGAGATGATTCTCGCTTCGTTCGACCATGCGGAGGAGGATATTCGCGAGCGCCAGGTGATCGAGGCGAAGAACGAGGCGGAGACGATTCTGGATGCTGTCGAGAAGGGGCGGAAGCACGAGGCGTGGCAGCAGCTGAGCGCGGATGAGATTGAGACGATCAAGCAGCGTGAGGACGAGCTGAAAGCCTCGGTGACGGGCGGGGATTACAAGGTGATTCGCGCGGCGATCGAGCGGCTGGACCAGGCGACGCGGCGGTTTGCGGAGCTGATGATGGATTCGGCGGTGACGGGAGCTCTGGGCGGCAAGACGATGGAGGCCGCAGGTGAGAGCATAGGAGAGGGACCGACGGCTCCGCATCCGTTTGCGAAGGCGCAGGTGCTGGAGGCGGACAAGGAGGCCGAGGCGATTGAGAACTCGGTGAAGGAAGAGGCTACGGCCGGAGAGTCAACGGAAGATTGAGGATATGAACGAGATCAATAAGGACCAGGTTGTGGATACGTCGAAGCCCGCGGGTGAGGGAATGGTGCGGGTGACGTTTTTGCCGGAGGGAAGGACGGTGGAGTTTCCGTTCGATACGCTGCCGTATGAGGGACACGGTGAGCCGATGTCGTTTCTGGATGTGGCGGAGAACTTTGACATCTTTCTGGACCATGCGTGCGGCGGAGTTTGCGCGTGCACGACCTGTCACCTTTGGGTGAAGGAAGGCGATAAGGGAATCAGCGAGCCGGAAGACAAGGAGCTGGATCGCATGGAGACTGCGGCGGACGTGCAGTTGAATTCGCGGCTGGGGTGCCAGGCGGTGATCGAGAAGCCGGGGACGTACGTGGTGGAGATTCCCGCGTGGAACCGGAACTATGTGCAGGAGGGTAAGCCTGCCGCGGTGGTGAAGAAGGATTAACGCGTTCTGATCTGCTTTATAACGCAGATCCTTCGACTTCGCCCGGCAAAGTCGCCGAGCTTCGCTCAGGATGACACCTTAATTATTAGGAAATGCGAAATGGGAGAAACGAGAATGCCGCGTGAGATCAACTGGACGGACGCTGAGGAGATTGGAATTCAGCTGCAGGAGAAGTATCCGGAGATCGATCCGTACACAGTTCGATTTACGGACCTGCATCGGTATGTGATCGAGCTGCCGGGGTTCGTGGGCGATCCGGCGAAGTCGAACGAGGGGATTCTGGAGGCCATCCAGACGGCGTGGCATGAGGAGTACGAGGACGCGAAGTAGTCAGTGGCTTTGAAAACTCCTGCGCGGTGACTCTTATAAGAGCTTACGGTGCGGATGACCATTATCTGGCACACAACATAAGTCATAAGTCCCGAGAAATGTGATGATCATGGATAGTCACAAGTTCACGGAGATGGTTCATCTCAGCGTATGGAACTAAGGGGAGGCGGGATGAGAAGTAGATGCAGGATCCTCTGTCGAAGAAGATTCACAGCCCTGCGGATGATTCCGGTACTTCATCCGTCATGAAATCGTCCGGCGAAGCAGCACGCCGCAATGGCCGTTCGATCCCGAGCTTTTTCATTCGGTAGATCAGCGTTGTTCGGTTCAGACCCAGATGTACGGCTGCCCCCTGCGGTCCTCCGATTCTCCAACCGGTTGATTCCAGAGTCTGGAGTATGAGTGCGCGTTCGGAGTCCCGGAGCGTAATCGGCTCAGCTGGTCTCGGGTCTCCAGGCACCGTCTTAATTGAAGGCAATGGCGCGATGGGAGCCGCAGACGTCGGCAGTGGGTTTGGAAGCACGCCGTCTTGTGCCAAAATTACCGCTCGCTCCACGAGGTTTTGTAGTTCCCGTACGTTGCCAGGCCATGAGTACGACGAGAAGGCCTCCATGGTTTCCGGCGGAATATGGTGGATGGGCCTTCTCATGCGCCGGCTGAATATCTCGACGAAGTGCTCCACGAGAGTCGGAATATCGTCCCGGCGTTCGCGGAGTGGTGGCAACTGAATGGGAAAGACGTTGAGCCGGTAATACAAGTCGCTGCGGAATTCGTTCCGCGCTACCATTCCTTCGATATCACGGTTTGTGGCAGCGATGAGACGAACGTCTATCTGATGACTCTGGCCGCTCCCCAGACGTTCGAATTGCTGTTCTTGCAAGATGCGCAGCAATTTGGGTTGCAGCGCAAGCGGGATGTCACCCACTTCGTCAAGGAACAACGTCCCTTTATGGGCCAATTCGAAGCGTCCGATCTTCTGCGCAATAGCGCCGGTGAAGGCGCCTTTCTCGTGGCCGAACAGTTCGCTTTCCAAGAGGTCGGTCGGGATTGCAGCACAATTCAGCTTTACGAAGGGGCGTTCGTAGCGCGAGCTCACATTGTGAATCGCCTGAGCAATCAGTTCTTTGCCAACGCCTGTTTCCCCCAGGACCAACACCGTGGAGTCAGTAGGCGCAACCAGTTGAACTAACTCCAGCACGGATTCAAGTGCCGGGCTATTACCGACGATCCGTGCAAATTCACGATTGCGGTCATCCTGGGCAGCACATTCAACTCTGTCCAAGGCTCCCAACGTGCTCCTCCCGCGGACGTCTAACAAAGGGCCGCTGCGGCTAAACCTGCAAAGCCGCTTCTACACTTGCGATCAGTATGTCGCCATCAACAGGCTTGGCCAGGAATTTGACTG
Organism: Edaphobacter aggregans DSM 19364; assembly: GCF_000745965.1. Classification (GTDB taxonomy): domain Bacteria; phylum Acidobacteriota; class Terriglobia; order Terriglobales; family Acidobacteriaceae; genus Edaphobacter; species Edaphobacter aggregans. The sequence goes on from NZ_JQKI01000005.1 coordinate 51,027, forward strand.
CTCCGGCTCTCATTGCCTGCATACGCAAGTTCTCGTCTCCGTGTGCGGTAATCAAAATCGTCGGAACAGGACAGCGTCTGGAGTTTAGCTCAGCCAACAGATCCAGACCGGACATGCCGGGCATTCGAATGTCTGCAATAAGGCAACCCGTAGCGTCCAATTGATCAGATTGCAGCAAGTCCTCTGCCGAGGCGAATGCCCGAACGCTCAAACCGGCAGCCCTCAACAAACGAGAAACCGCACTACGTACGGACTCTTCGTCGTCAACAACAACCACCAATCTCTGTTGCTCTACGGTTTCCATTCCTACAAGTGTGAGGCCTGAACCAGCCGGGCGCTATTATGCTGCGGGATAGGGCAGATCATCCCTCCGGACAGGGAGGGATAAACAATATAGACCGAAGTGCATTACCAACTGCGTGCTCAAGGAACGCTACTTTTTGTCCGGAACCTTGAGCTTCTCGGCCATCCTGCCCAATTCGACAAGTGAGTCAGCTTGCATTTTGTGCATCATCTGGCTGCGATGGACCTTTGCCGTGACTTCGCTTGTTCCGAGCAGGGAGGCGACCTCCTTGGTTGACATGCCTGAAGCAACCAACCTCATGACCTGACGCTCGCGCGGTGTCAGGTGCTCGTAACGGCGCTGCAATTCTGCCATCTCACTCTGCTCTTGTCGGGCTCTACGATCGCGCTCAAGTGCCTGCTGTATCGCATCGAGCAGATCCTGATCGCGGAACGGCTTCGTCAGAAATTCTACGGCACCCGATTTCATAGCCTTTACACTCATTGGAACATCGGCATGACCGGTAACGAAAATGATTGGAATGTGAATGCCAGCTTCGATCAATTTGCGTTGAACTTCCAGGCCGCTGATCTCGGGAAGCCGTACGTCCAGAATGAGGCAACTTGAAACATCGGGGCGCTTGTGCCGCAGGAATTCTTGCGGTGCGGCGAATGCTTCAGCGTTCAGACCTACACTTCTCAACAGACGCTGCATTGCCGTGCGGACACCGGCGTCATCATCGATGATAAAGACCAAGCTGGGTGTGGATGTCATGCGGAAGCCATTATCTCGTTCGGCAGCGTAAAGTAGAAGGTTGTTCCAAGTCCAGCATTGGCCTTCGCCCAAAGGCGACCTCCATGTGACTCAATGATGGAGCGACTGATTGCGAGGCCCATGCCGGTGCCTTGGGACTTTGTCGTAAAGAATGCGTCAAATATCTTGTCGGCGCTTTCAGCAGGGATTCCTGTACCAGTATCGCTCACAGCGATCAGTGCTCGACCATATTCATCCTGCTGCGACGTGATCGTGAGTTCGCCTGTGGAGTGCTTCATCGCCTCGATGCCATTCAGCATGAGGTTCATCAGAACCTGTTGCAACTGAACACGATCGGCTAAGACTTTGGGCAGATCCTCAGAGAGTTCCGTGTGCAAGGAAATGGAGTACGGCTCTGCTTCCTGGCGAACCAGGGAAACTACCTCAAGGATGACTTCGTTGACGTCCAAGGCTTCGCGTTTCGTAACTTCCTTATTGAACAAGGAGCGGACCCGCGTCATAATATCCGCTGCACGCCTACCTTCTTTGACGATTTCTGTGACAGCTTCCCGCACCTCCACCATATCGGGCTGATCGCGAGCAAGCCAACGCAAGCAGGCTTCAGCGTTGCTGATAGCCGCAGTGATCGGCTGCTTGAGTTCGTGAGCCATCGATACCGTCAATTCGCCCATCATGCTGGTGCGGTTGATGTGCGCGAGGTCTGCCTCTAACTGGCGCAGCCTCTCTCGCTCCTCCTCGGCGCGCTTCCGTTCCGTCACGTCGACGTGGGTCCCCACCATTTCGATCAGATCTCCGCTCGCACTGAAAACGGGATGCGCTAACACCTGGATGTGCCGGACCGTTCCGTCTGGTGGCACGATTCTGAATTCGAGGGTGTAGTCTCTTCTCTCGTGCATAGCCTTCAGGGCATCTTCGACCACGGTGTCGCGATCCTCTGGATGAATGCGTTGCAACACCATCTCGCGAGTCGGTGAGCCCTGTTGCGGATCGAATCCCCAAATTCGGAAACTTTGCTCTGACCAGTAGAGATCTCCACCTCTTTTGGCGGCCCAACTGCCCGTGTGAGTCAGCCTCTGCGCCTCCGCCAGATAAGCTTCACTCCGGTGCAGCGATTCCTCGGCGCGTTTTCGGTCCTCGATGTCGGTACGCGTACCGTACCACCGCAGGACGTATCCCTGCTCATCTAGCAGCGGATTGTCTCGGATCAGAAACCAACGATACTGTCCGTCCTTTCCCCGTATTCGTACCTCTATCTCAATAGGGGCACCATCGGAACTCGCCCGCTCACGGGCCACCTTTAACTTCTTCAGATCCTCCGGATGAAAGACTCTGGCAACTGCGTCTTTTGACTGAATCTCTTGGGAAGTAAGGCCGGTGTATTCCAATTCTCGTCGGTTGGCAAAAAGAGGACTCCAGTCCGCGCCGAAAACAATGACTTGCTGCGGAATCACATCTATCAGTTGTCGAAGCTCTCTCTCGCTCTGTCGAATCTTTTCTTCCACCCGCTTGTGCTCCGTGATATCGCGAATGGCGCTGGAAACCAGAATACCCTCCTCGGTCTCCAGCGGGCTAAGGCTGATCTCCACCGGAAACTCATGCCCATCCTTGTGCAGCGCGTACAGTTCCAGCCCCGACCCCACTGGTCGCGCGCGAGGGTCGGCCATAAAAACCGCGCGGTGTTCCGGATGTTTCTCCCGGAACCTGTCCGGCACCAACATCTCGATCCTCTTCCCCACTACGTCCCTTCGTTGATAGCCAAACAGCTTCTCCAGTTGCGCATTGACCAAAACAATTTCACCCTCACGATTCACAACCGCGACCGCATCTGGCGCCGATTCCAGCAGTCCTCGGAATTTCTGTTCGGCACGTTTGCGTTCCGTTACATCGACGTGCGTTCCCACCATTTCAATCAGTTCTCCACTCCTGTTGAACACCGGATGGCCCACCGCATGGATGTATCTCACGGTTCCGTCGGGGAGCACGATTCTGAACTCGTGGGAGTAATCCGTTCCGAGTCGTATCGCATTCTGGGCATACTCGATCGCCTGGTCGGCGTCGTCAGGATGCATCCGCGACCGAACTCTTTCGATGTGGGGAGCGCCTTGCTGCCGATTGAATCCCCAGATTTGAAAATTTTCCTCAGACCAGTAGAGAGGACCTCCTCCAGATCCATAGGCCCAACTGCCTGTGTGAGTCAGCCTTTGCGCTTCCGCGAGATAAGCTTCACTACGCTGTAGTTGGTCGTATGTCAGCTTGCGTTCAATGGCAACACCCGCCAAGTGAGTGATCTGTTCGATAATTTCCTGGTCGCGCTCACTCGGCCGTTGTGGCTCACGATAGTACACTGCGAACGTCGCAATCACTTTGCCTTGCGAAGAGAAGATGGGCGTGGACCAACAGGCATGCAGGTGATTGGGCAAAGCCGCATCGCGGTAGTTGGCCCATAACGGATTCGTAGCAATATCCTCGACAATGACCTGCTGGCCGTAGTACGCGGCTGTGCCACACGAGCCCGCACATGGGCCAATCAAAACCCCGTCGATTGCCTCCGTGTAGGCCTTTGGCAGGCTGGGCGCGCTGCCATGAATTAGCCGATCTCCTTCTACCAATAAAATGGACGTAAGAGCGCCGCTAGCTTGCTCCTCGACCAATCGGCAGAGGCTATCAAGTATTTCAGGAAGAGCTTCACCTTTCGCGACGAGCTCAAGGATCCGCTTTTCGCCTGCGATCAGGGTTTCTGCCCGCTTGCGATCTTCTATATCCGTCAAGACTCCATACCATTTTAGGATCTTTCCGGTTTCATCGCGCAGCGGTACGGCGCGTACCAGGAACCAGCCGAATTCTCTATCCGCCGCGCGAAGGACTCGCACTTCACCTTCGAACGGTTCGCCCCTAGCCAGGGACGACCGCAACTTATCCACATGCCTTTGGATATCTTCCGGATGGACTACAGACCGCCAGCCTAAGCCGGCGGTGTCCTCCGCGGATAATCCCGTATGTTCTCGCCAACGCCGGTTCGCAAAGGCGTTAGAACCATCAGGAAACGCGGTGAACGCGATCGCCGGTATCGTTTCAATTACGTCGCGAAGCTCCCTTTCACTTCTGCGGGCAGCCTCTTCGGCGCGCTTCTGCTCCGTAATGTCCTCGCATACCACCAGCAGCACCGGCCGCTTCTTCAGCGAAACCGCCTTGGCGGTCTCCCTGACCCAAAGCATTGTGCCATCCTTACGGATCTTTCTTGCCTCCCACCTCATCATTCGGCCCGGCTGCTTGAAACAGGAATTGGCATAACTCTGGACGGCCTCCCGATCAGGCTTATAGAACACATCCAACACAGGTCGCCCAATCAGTTCGTCCACTTGGTAGCCCAGTTGCTCCGCGCCGAAGCTGTTTAGTGAAACGATTGCTCCTGCGGCATCCACGATGAAATACATCGTCGGATTGCTCTCAAACGCCGCTTTCCATTGCTCCTCAAATTCTTCCCAAGCTAGCTCAGCCCGCTTCGGCTCGGTGATGTCGTTGTTGGTTTCGAGGATAGCAATGGGAGCGCCCTTGTGGTCGCGCTGCAATGACCACCGGCTTGCCACTGCTACCGACGTTCCATCTCTTTTCGTATGCACGAGTTCGCCTTCCCAGCGGCCAGCATTCATCAACTGCTCGTCGATCTGGTGCAAGGGGACCGGGAACACTGTCTGAAGAAACTCGTGTGCGCTCTTACCGACCGCTTGCTCCGCTGACCATCCATACAACTCCTCGGAAGCACGATTCCAGTATGTGATGGTCTCATTCATGTCGCGCACGAAGATGGCGTCATGCGTAAGGTCGAGAAGATCTGCTTGCTCCTGCAGAGCCTCCTCATTCCGCTTGCGATTCGTCACGTCAACCATGACGCCGCGGAGCCGGGTCGCTCGCCCATTCTCGATCACTACCGTGACCAGGTTACGGATCCACACCACCCGTCCATCAACAGCAGTCATGCGGTACTCACAGTCGTAGCTGTGCTTTCCGGTCATTGTCTCTGTGCAGAATCGCAGCGCCCAATCGCGATCTTCGGGATGAAGGTGGTTCTTCCAGAAAGTCGGCTCGCGCAACCATCGTTCTGCCGGGTAACCGAGTATTTTTTCTGCTCGTTCACTCACGAAGGAAAACGCAAACGTCTCGGCGTCGGCCTCCCACACAATGCCCTCGACTGAGTTGACCAGGTCCGCGAAACGCTGTTGTGTGGCGACAGCTTCGGCACGGCGCTGGTTGGCGTTCACTGCCTCTTTGCGCGCCCGCCCTGAAAGATAGCTGGCACAGGTCGCGGTGAACAGGAATGCGATAAGAGCAAAGAGGTCACGCGAATCGCCGAATTGGAAATGGCCGATCGGAGCGACAACCCAGTTAAGTCCCAGAGCAGCAAGAAATGAGACAAGAATTGCATAGCGAAGGCCCCAGACGGCCGAGACGATTAAAACAAGAAGGAGAAAAAGCAGACCCGCGATAAACGGAGGATCGCGAAAAGGCATGACATCGAGAACGACCGTGACTGCAAATACCGACACGGCACACACAAGAGTCCGGAATATCGCCTTCGCGATGACGTGCCCCTGCATCGGATCCTCTAGCCGGTGGCTTACCGTCTCATAGAGCCCAATGTAGCCGCTTCACATGATAGCGCATTATCCGACCGCTTCTGCATATGACCCGTTCCTCGCTCATGGCGCAATGGAAACACTGTTTCGATCAAGATCGACGGTGGATTCACGTCCATGCAGATTCGGCCGCGAGTCAATGCGGGAGAGGTGATGCAAGAATTACTTCGCCGCTGCTTGAATTTCCAGTGTTCCGATATTGTCGATTGAGATGATGATATGATCACCCGCAGTGAGCGTGAACTCGTCATGCGGGACCTGCTTTGATCTTATTGCCTCAGTTACATGGCTGCCTGTTTCGATCACACCGGGCACGAATGGGACTAGGTTGACATAGCTACGCCCATTGAGTGGCAGCTCTCGCGCCTGTTCTCCGCTAATAACACCGCCGATCTCCGCTGACGCCTTGGAGAGATCGGAATCAGACGTCACCTGGATATCGGTTGTGACGCTAGCCATGGTCAGCGTCGTGTTTAGAGTTCGCGTAGTCCCGCATCCAGGGTAACGTTCTCGATCTTGATTGGCGCAAAGCCCGCCGAACGAATGGTGATCGCATAGGTGTCGGTTTGCAGGGAGCTAACGGTGAACACACCAGCGCTGTTGGTGGTACGGCGGGTCAGGACACCAGTGGAGTTGGATTTGGTGATGATCTCCGCGTGGGAAACCCTAGCGCCATGGAGTCGGTGATGGTGCCGGTGATCGTGCCGCGGTCCATCTGAGAAATGTCCGGAACTGTCAGCAAAAGTGGCAAAGCTAATGAAATTGTCTGTACTGCTTAGCGCTGATAAAGCGCATCTTCGGGCCGATACCTTACGCAATCGTGACCAAGGTGGCAATGGGCTTGGGCTCGCGATCGCAAAGCGAATCGCTGAAGCACACTGCGCGAGCATATGCGTGTCATCAGACCCAAATGTTGGCAGCCGATTTTCGGTACGCTTTCCCTCTTGCGATCTCCGGCAAGCTTGATCGTCCCGAAACAGGAAAGCGGTTCTTCATTTTTCCTGAACTCGAGTGCTAGAGAGAGAGAAATGTACAGCTGAGCTAGGCAAAAGCCTTCTTAGGAGATTCTCCGATCAGAGAGAACCTCGTGCTTTTGCGGGTAATCTGGCAGGATTTATCTACATAAGATGTTATCTTGAACAGCTTGTATCACACTTGAGATCTCCGCTCCGGTAGCGACGAAGTCGCTGATGTGGATTGAGTCAAGGGTACCTGGCCCCTTGCCGAAGCCACAGCGGTCGCGATCTCCTCGAATGATTGCGATGCCCCTACGTTCCGCATGACGATGTTAGACGGAGACGCTTGGAGCGCGCCCTCATCGACGGTATGAACGCAACGCCCCGGATTGACGTGGCTCATGCCCCATGCTGCCCTCGAAGACGCAATTGGAAACGGCAAATGTCGCGAAAATCTTATACCTCTGCTTTGCAGCGCCCTCTAAATACTCTGTGAACAACGGCAAGTAAGGCCCGCATTGGTCCTTGAAGTATTTCCTCTGCCTCTGCGGCTTGTCTGCTGCGCTGAGCAAACCGACGACGCCATGCGACTTCATCAGGGTGCCGATCCGCGCAATATTGTTATAGATAGTGCGATCCCCCAGACCTCTTTCCTGGAGAAAGAGAATGTGGTCGAGCAGATCCTTCCGCGTGATGTCCTTGATGACCTTCCCGGGGAACTTCGACCCGAAGAGGTTCAGCATGTGCTCGCACGCCGCGATGGTCTTGCGAGACCGAAATCGTTGGATCTCTTCCAAATAAGACCTGATAGCGGCCTCAGGGAAACTGCCGGAGAGATCGATGCCTGTTGCTCTCTTGTCGACCCCGGCGGGGTCGGGCAAGCCCACATTTGGGTCAACTATCGGCGTGGGAACTGAACGTCCCAAGGCAGTTGCCTGAAGGTCATGTTCCGTATTGCGCAGGGCTGTGATCGCTACGTCTGCATCTTGGCTAATTCGTTGCCAGACACGCTTGCCATCCCGAAGAAAACGGAGGGTAGTAAGAACCTTCGGGGTGGCGTTCCGCTTGCCCCTCAACCAGGGCGTAGCAGGCCCGAAGCGTGCGGTTCCTGTTCCAGACGGGGTCAACGAACGCGTCACGTCCATCGGAAAGACGGACTCGGATGTAAAGACGAACCTGTGCGTTCTCACTTCTAAGCTCCTCTCTAGGTGTAATACCCAGATAGAGCGAGCGACATCGCTTATTATTTTTTGCCCTGAGAAAAGTGTCACACCAAGTGTCACAGCTTAATCTCGGTGATGATCCCAAAGTGCTTAGCGTTATCTGGCGGAGAGTGGGGGATTCGAAAACCTGCTCCATTGTTAGAAGATTAAGTCTTTTGTTATCAACAATTATATCAATGCTTCCCGTCCATTGCTAGAATTTTGCTAGAATAAATTGAGGTTACAGGCAAATGGCGAACAGGAAGGTCACGTTGTACTGGTTTTGCAAGACCCCGCAGGGATGGCGGCGAAAAGCCATTGTTCTCGGCTCGAACAACCGGATTCGCCACACCCACGTCATCGAGAACGGTGTTGAGGTTTCCTACCCAACCGGACGTTATGAGCTGTGCCGCTACGAAGGCACCAAGCCTGTCTACATCGACGCTGGAACCCATCCAAGTGAAGCCTTGGCGCTGTGGCGCAAGGAAAGCAGCCTGTCGGTGGCCAAGAACGAGGCGGTTCGTGCTGGTGCCAAGGTCGTCACCGACGAGAAGCGAGTTGAGATTCGACGTGCCGCAAATCTGTACATACAGGACTGCGAATATCGCAGGGCGCTCGAAGCGATGGGACAGGCCAAGCTCGTCACTGAAGAGTTCATGCTGGTCTGCCGGAAGACCTACATCGATGAGATTGTGAAGGAGGACATCTACCGCTTTCACCGGGCACTTCGGGATCGAGGATGCGGCGACAGGACAGTGGCCAACAAGCATCTACGGCTGAAGTCGTTTCTGCACTCTGCCGGATTTGATACCAAGTCAGCGGCGCTGTGGCCACCAGCACCGAAGTATTCGAAGACTCTGCCGGAAGTTTATTCGCCGGAACAGGTGACGGCTATCCTTGCGGCGGCTGATCCGTACATGCGGTTGGTCATCGAATTGGGCCTGAAGCTTGGTCTGCGGGATCAGGAGATGGCGCACGCCGAATGGCAAGATATCGACTGGACTCACTCGGTCTATCGAGTTCGCAATAAGCCGCAGATGGCGTTTATGGTCAAGGACTGTGAGGAACGCGACATCCCTATATCGAGCGACCTGCTTAGTAGTCTCAGACAAGCCAGAGTTCGGCATCCTGAGACCAAGCTGATCGTCGGCACGAAGAAGGACACACCGAACCGGAAGTTGCTGCGAACCCTGAAGCGATTGGCGAAGGCTGCTGGCCTGAACTGCACACAGTGTGATGGCTGTAAGGGAAATCTAGGAGAGTGCGAACAGTGGTATCTTCACAAGCTCCGCGCCACCTACGCCACGACGCTGCTGCGCAACGGCGTCGATCTGCGAACCGTGCAAGCCTACATGGGACACGCTGACATCGCGACCACGGCGACCTATCTGCGTCCAGCGTCGACCAAAGAGGCACTGAGCAAGGTGGACGCGATTGATTGGTGTGGTGGCCTGTCTAAACTGGAGACGGAGCCAGCGACAGTGACCGTGAACTAAGACGCCCAAAGATATCCCCTCTGCGCATTCCACGCGCACACTGGGCAACGTGGCGCGATTGTGGGGCGGTCTACGCGGCAACTCAATGTCCAAAATCTTTCACCGGTGAAAGATTTGATCTCTGCCGATGTGAGAAAGTGGAGTCGCGTGACACGACTCCACCACAACAGCCAGCCGGTCGAGTAGCCTTGAGAAATGTTCCTTCATCATCACGACCTGAGGGTTCCGTTTGAGGATCGTTGGCTGGTCGATGCTGGAGCGGAAAGCTTCGTTCCTTCGTCGACGGCGTACATAGTCGACGCGACTCCCGGTTCTAGCCTCATCAGCATTGACGACATCGAGCCACTTCGCCGTGTGCCGATTTTCAACAAGAGCGACGAAGAAAAGTTGACGGCTGACGAACGCGTGCTTCGAATCTTGCGTGGCTTTGTTGGCGGAGTTGCGCTGCCTCCAGTAAAGGTCGTGCGCAGCTCCTCATTCGAAGGTCCGCCTTTCGAATTGTTTGATGGTGCACATCGCCTTTATCTGTCTCTGGCGGTCAGATACACGCACGTTCCTGCCATCGAGCTTCCAGCTGAACTTAAGAAAGCGCTGGACGCGGCGAGATCGTCTCAGGAGTAAAGGGATTCCAGGCAGGGCGTCGAACCGCGATGCCGAACGCAAGGCCGCAGAGGTGCGCATCCGCGCCGAACGAAAGACCGGCGAACTGGTGAAGGAAGCGCAACGAAGCGGCAAGATGTTGACGGCGGGCGATAACGGCGGCGCGCATAGAGGAAAGCAAAAAAGCCCCTCGAACAACACGAGTACCTTACGCGACCTTGGAATTAGTTACGACCAGTCCTCGAAGTGGCAGCGGCTCGCAGAGATACCGGAAGAGAAGTTCAACGAAGCGCTAGCCAATCCTCACGTTATCCCGAGCACCGATGGTGTGCCGGAAATTATATCCGCTGCTATGATTCCGCAATGCCTGCCGTTCGACCGCCGCTAGACCTAACAGGATTCCACGCCAAGCTATACAGAGCTGAAGAACATCTCCAGGTTCTCGACACTGAAATCTCGAAATGGTTGAACAGTGGCCGTTATGAGACCTTTGTGGAACGTGGCAAGGACAGTGCACGAATAGGGGTTTATGCTCTTCGCGTCGGCCCTCCTCCTGATCTCACTAGATGGGCTGTTATCTTCGGCGAGGGCGTCAATTGCTTGCGTTCGGCCCTCGACCACTTGATAAATGCTTTTGCCGTGTATCAAGCGGCCGGTGACCCCCTTCCGCCGAATATAAGTAACCTCTCCTTTGTGATCGTTGACGATCCCAAGGTGTTCGACGATATTAGGAATTCTAAACGGGGAAAGTTGAGGGTCTTCACCCCCTCGTTCATTGATCTGATCGAGAGCTTCCAGCCCTACAAGAGAACTCATCCGGTTCTCCCAGCATTGCTCAGTCTGATTCGAGACCTGTCCAATGCCGACAAGCATAGGCTGCTTCAAGTAGCAGGAGCGGGAGTAGTAAATCTTCGAGGCACCTTCGTTGCTGACATCGACAAGGGAACGAAGATTGGTTTCATCAACCCCGAACCAATCGAGCACAATGACGTAGTTTGCGTCATAGAGTCCACTGAGCCTGACCCAAATCTCGCACTTCACTCTATTTCTGTAGAAATCCAGATAGCCGTTTGGCATTGCCTGCGAAATGGATCTACTAATCCCTTGGGGGGGAGGTCTGAATGTCGCACGTTGCTGAAGATGCTCATCGAAGAGACGCGATACGTAATCGACACTTTCAAGAGAGCTATGTAATAGACCTTTTTCGCACGCCGCCTGATATAAAGCGGCTCGCCCGCGCTCGCCCGGCGTGAAATCTTTGCGGTTCTCGTTCTCCTCAAGTTCAATCAGTTCATTACAATTCGGACTGTGAGCAAGCGTAGCTTTTGGTGGGTGATCGGAATCCAATTTGTCGCGGGGCTGTTTGCCGGGTATGGTCTTTCGTCTATCCCAGAACTTCGCACGTACAAGCTGCTCAACCTCGCCGGAATCCTTTATGCCTTCTCGGGTGTGTTGGTTCTGTCCGAGATGCTTGCAACCGACGGATGGAAAGACTTCTGCGTCAGAAAGCTTGCTCCGTCAATTGTGTGGGGTCACACCGCTATTCCAGTCGGGGCGATCTTAGGGGGTGTGATCGCCGCGATAATGCACAAGCCTTCGAGTCTCGCCGTAGGCCTCTTTTCTTTTGCATTCTGGGGATATTCCCTACTCGCACTACTGCCTTTCGAAAAGATCGTGGCATTCCCGCAGTTTGTGAAAAGAGACGTTGAGACTCGATGGCGCTGGCTCGGGTTCTTCCTCGTGCTCGGCGGAGTGGGAGCGCAACTGGTGGCAGCGGTTATGGACCTAAGACAGTGAGGGCCAGACTCCGCTGATCTTCTGGTGCACGCCAGCAGAGGTCATTGAGCAGCGAGGGACGCAGCTTGCTCGACAAGCTTTTTTAGCTCCACCATCAAGAACCCTTTGCCTTCGTCGCCTTCATCGCTCTCGAGGAGTGCGGGGTCATCGGGCAGATTGGAATCGTCCTCATCGTCAAGACCGTCGAGCATCGCCTTCAAGTGCTCGCGAATGCCCTGCTCGTGGCGACCAATCGCTTTCCGGTGGTCGTTGATGGCCTTCAGGTGCTTCGCCCGGTCGGCATCTGTGATGCTCTTCACGCCGGTGACCACCGCCGATTCGTTCATCGGGAAAGTGACACAGGATATCTCCCACAGCTTGAGTTCAGTCAGGTGGCGCACGTCGCCGTCGTAGGTCGCCTGAATGCAGTCGTACCCGATGCTGAGACCACGGATAATCCCACTCTTCATGAAGGTGAACGCTTTTCGCGCCGTCGGATCAGACAGCTCCAAGGTGCCGTTGACCTGAAGGCCCTCGCGAGTGTCGGTGATTTGGCAAAAGCCGATTGGCTCGTCGGTCTTATGTTGCCAGAGCACCGGGAATTTCTTTCCGGCTGCGAGCGTTCGACTGAATGCTCCCGGCTCGATCAGGTCGCCGCCCAGATCGACGTTGTTGTATACGGCACCCATGCCGACGAAGGTGCCAGCGTCATCGATGCTTTTGATCTTGAGATTGAAATCTCTATGCTCCACGCTTGTTCCCTCCGCTTGCTTACGAACGTGCGCGGAACCCGTATGAATACAGGCTCCGCCCTGTTCTGTCGACTTAGCTTGCAGGTGAAGTGGTGAACGTTCCGCTGACGTAACTCGCGGGGCGCTTGGTGATCAGCACCAAGCGTTTTTCCGCGCGTACCGCAACCAAATTTTTCACAAAGTAGTCCTGATGTTCGGTAGATACTTCCACCTGCATTTCCATCCTGTCCCTGATCTGCGAGGCGATGGGGCTGCCGCTGCCGATCAAGAAAGTACCGCTGGCGATGCTGGTGGTGTAAACCACATCGAGGCCGAACAGCGATGGCCGCACGTTGGTCTGCGGATCGCCGAGGATGTAGCGCCCAAAACTGTCCTTGAGCAGCCTCATGCCAAACCAGTCATTGGGATGCAGGATTACGAAGGTTGGATCGAGTTCTTTGGCCGCCGTGATCTGTTGAATGGCGCGGCCAACGATATCGATCTTGTTCCACCCGGCGACAGGCACAAGCAGGGCGGTGTTGAATGCGGTCGCCTGCGGGATGAGTCCATGCAAGTTTTCCCCCGTTCCGTCACCCGAGAGAAGCTGAATTTCTTCCGCAAGATTGACGTAGTAAGGCAGCGTGGAACTGATGAAACTGTTCAGTTCCACGAAGTCGTCGAGGATTTGCTTGGTGGCAGGAATCCAAGTCGCGATAGTCCGCACCTTCTCGCTGATCGACGTAAAGGTGACGGTGTTCTCGGGCTTCGTCGACGCTTCGACCACAGGGCTTGCAATCGCCATCGGCGTCGAAACCCGCACGAAATCGACAACCTGCATCGAGGTCGGCTGGGCATCGAGCAGGTCGCGCACCTTCAAGACCTGCCTCGCTTCCGCCGTGATGCCGGGAATGCGGTCTATCTGGAGGACCCCGGTGGTCATTTGCCCAACCGCCGCAGACGTGATGGTGGTCTTGCGTTCGAAGTCCGCCAAATCTTTGCCCGAAATGTTAAGCCTTGCCGTGCCTTTCCTGTCGCGGATCAAGCGGGCGAAGTCTTCGTTCGACTGGAGCTTCTCGGAAAACGACGGCCCGATCACATCCGCCGAGTGCTTGTTGGCCAACTTGATGTCGATGGCATCGACCTGTTGCTGTAGTTGCTGGAGCTTGGCTGCGGGCGCAGCGGCGGCAATGCCTTCGCGGAGGGCATCGAGGGCGCTTTTGAGTTCGGGATCTACAACTCCCTTGTTGGGCATGGGCATAGACACTCCTGTGGTTACTCGATTGGGATGTTTGATTTGTTTGTCCCCGAGTGCCAAGGAGCGGCTCGGACCGGCGATGCTGCGACGAATCTCACAGACGCGAGTGCCAAGAATGAGCGGGTCGCGGGATATTCGGAACGCCTGAAACTCATTATGCACCTACTTCGCGAGCGGCGCGAAGAATCTCTTCGCGCTGCACGTTGTCGTCGTCCGGTGGTGACTCCCGTTGTGCGGCGGCGTCGATCCGGATGAGGGTTTGCACATCAACCCCCAACGAGACGGCGCGTCGCTTCAAGCGATTCCATCGCAAAATGCGGGTCTTCATTGCACGATGCCCCCCGGCTTGGACAGGATTTCGATAGCGTGTTGGTGGCTGTCGACGAGCTTCGTCAACGTGGCGACTTGATCTGTCAGCGCGCCGATCATCGCCTTCATCTCTGCGTTTTCCCGCTGGGCTAGAACCTGCCCGGTGAGTAGGCGTTCGATGATGGCTGCGCCGCTCGGTGCCTTCTCGAGTTCCTTTGCCATCGCCGCTACTGTTTTTGAAATGTCCTCTTCGGTTTTTTTCATGTGGTCTCCGTCTCCCTGAAAATTGAATGCTTGTGGAAAATCTGCAAAACTCGCGAAAGTTTACGGACTTGTTCCCCGTGGTACGGAGGTCGCTTGCTCAGGTATCCGACGTACCCCTCCCCCCCTACGATGCCCATTCCTCGCGCAGAAACGGCCCGTCCTGCTATCGCTGCGCTTCGGCTCATATGTCGTCACCCTCGGCCAAGTCTTCGTCGAACACGCGCTGTTGTTCTGTTAGCAACAGAGCTTTGAGTTCACGATCCAAGCGATACGACGCGAACAGTTGCTCCAGTTCGTCGCTGGTGTGTTGCGTCTTGTGATAATCCCATGAGCGCAACAGGTCGGCGGCTTCCTCTGGCCTCAGCTTTGCTGCGAGCCGTGCGATTCGTACGTCAATTGGAATATGGGTCGTCATGATTGCACTTATTCCTTTCCATGCAACTGCAACTCGTCAATCAATCTCTGGACACGCCGCTCTGTGTTCGTCATGACCTGCCTTCCTTTGCTGCGCGCATCTGCTCGATGGTGTCTGCCAGTTCGACCAACAGCAGTGAGCGTTGCTCACTTGTTCTGCTAAATAATTCGCGGTGAAGCGCTCGCAGAATGGGTTGGATGGACTTCTTAACATCGAAATTGCGTGCTAGTTTCTTTGGTGGTGACGTCTTACCGACCTGCTTAGCTGCGTCAAGCAGTTTTACTGTTCCCTTCGCTACCTGTTTCAGCAGCGCCGGGTCGGCCTTCTGCACGTTGAGCGCTTGCTGTACCTTGCGCTCTGAGATGTTGAGCTGAGTCGCAATCTGGGTGCGAACCTGTGGTGCGCGTTTAGCCTCTTGAATAGGTTGAGATCGTTCGGTCTCAACCTGTTTTGTCTTGGGCCTGCTACGACCTGCTGACCGTCCACCTTCGATCTGCTTCTGCTTCGCGGCCTCGCGCTCTTCCCATGCCTGAATCTCAACCTGAATGGCAAGCCATTGCTCGGTGGTAAGGTGTCGGCGCGTCCCGTTGATCGACCATATCCAGCGAGCGAGCGTCTGTGGTCCGTGGTATATCGCGCGCCATTCAACACAGTGCGGCTTTACCTTGGCCTGCTGACATGCAAGGATGCGATTCCGTCCGTCAACGAGCTGTCCTTCGTGAACGACGATGGGATGGAGCAGACCGTTGTCTTCAATGTCATCGCGCAGATTCTCAACTTCGTCCCCATCCATCAGCGGGAACATATCGCAGACGGGATGAACGGGCATCCCATACTCATAGTGAATGGCGGTCGTCATGGTTGCGCCTCCTGTGTCGTTGCTTTCCGATGTGCGTCGAGCAGCTTGTTTGCGTATGCAAAAGCCTCCGCCCTGTAAAGCGACCAGTGGAGAATGCCGACGCTGTTCAACACTTTCTCTATCTCGAACGGCTCGCCGCGATCTATCGCGGTCCGTATGGCGCGCTCTACCAGGTCATGCCAGAGTTTTCGGCTGCCGGGTTTGGTGTCGTCTTCATCGAATGTAATCACGCTGCACCTCCGGCATTGCGTTTCATTCTTTGGTCGCTACTTTGGTTGTTGGTGAGTTAGAAGAATGGATACTTGTCGAGGTAGGTGCAAACGAATTGCCCGTTGGGCCAGTTGTCATCGCTAATGAGCCATTCGAAAGTTAGCCGATTTCGTTTGCATAACTCCGACGCCGCCACCTTGCCGACTGCTTCCATGAATCCCTGAGTCGTCATGCCGCCGCCGATGCGTGCTTGTAACTTTGCAACGCGCCGATCCGTCATCCCATGCGCCCGCTTGAATCGCGGGGAAGCCGCATTCCAGAACTCCAGATAGGCGGCAAGCTCCCAGTGGTTGGCATCTTCGAAGCTGTGGCGCATCGGCCTTATAGCTTCACGAAAAGACAGTGAGTCGTCGGCGCTAGCCGACTGAGCCGTAGGCGATAAGTTTTTAAG
The DNA here is from genome assembly GCF_000745965.1 of Edaphobacter aggregans DSM 19364. GTDB lineage: Bacteria > Acidobacteriota > Terriglobia > Terriglobales > Acidobacteriaceae > Edaphobacter > Edaphobacter aggregans. The sequence continues at coordinate 67,242 of NZ_JQKI01000005.1, forward strand.
TACTATCGCCTCCGGCTCACTCGCCGCAAGCGGCGAGGACACCCTGTCTTTTTTTGGTGGTTCTATTGGTGGTTCTATTGGTGGTTCCTGATGGTTAAAAACAATATTGTTAAGCTGTTCAAAATGTCTGATCGAGATGTCGTCAATGTCTGATCGAGATGTCGTCAATGTCTGATCGAGAGGCGTAAATGTCTGATCGAGGTCGGCGTCTCGATAAGACATTGTGTCTGGTGAAGGTTCACGTCGATCAGACATTTTGTCTCCACTTCGATCAGACATTTTGTCTGGTGTGGCGTTTCCACCCAGATTCAGTTTCGCGAGGTTGAGTTTGTAAGTGTGACAGCCATGCTGGCCAGTTCGCGGGAGGATTTCAATCCATCCAGCGCTCTTCAAAGAATCGAGCGCACGCGACACTGTGCGAGTCGTCATACAGGCCTTCGCCGCGAGCGTTGTAGCCGAGGGCCAAGCGACACCCTTGTCATCCGCGTGGTCAGCGATAGCTAAAAGGAGGAGCCGCTCAGATCGCAGCGTGGGACCATGTCGCCATACACGTGACATGATGGCGATGCTCATAACTGACCCACGAGAAGCGAGTGGCGCTGGCGACGTTGTGCTATCTTTACGGCATCCATGATGACGAAAACTCCTTAGGCCTTGCCGGCTTGGTCTCCGGTAAGGCCCTTTATTTTGCGCGCTTATAGGGGGTTCGTTGTGTTGGCCTTTAGCCAGGCGTGGAGCGCAGATCGAGGAATTCTGACCATTCCGGCGTACATGAAAGCCGGGATAACGCCGGTTCTCGCGAGCCGGTAGACCGATGTCGCAGAGCAGTGCATAGTCTTCGCAGCTTGTCCTACCTTCAGGTACTCCTCGACTTCCGGCAGCGGTTCGGGTTCCGTTGGTTGAATTTTTTTCGTCGACATTTCGATCCCTCTCTCTGCGCACATGCTCCACATCCACGCTTTGATAAGCATGACCGCATGAATGTAGAAATCAAAAGGAAGAGTCGAGGAAGAATCGAGGAAGAATAGCGGGTCAAATCAACTAGCTAAGGAGGAGTTCCTCCGCTGTCGTGCCCATCGCTTTTGCGATTTGAACCCATGTAGCTCGCCGCGCCTTCTGGTTGCGCAAGATGGTGCGAAGCGTCCGGCTGCTGATCCCAGCCGCCTCTGCGAACGCTTCCTGATTGAGGGCGTGACGGTGCATATGAGCCACCACGCGAGCTACCGCTGGACCGCTCTTTATGCTTCGGCCTGCCTGATCCGGTGCAACGTTGTGTTTGTAGGGGTCGGAAGAAAGCTTCTGGAGGTTCCAAAGTTGTTGACGGACGAACTCAACTTTATCAACTTCATCGGGCGATCCGCTCCCGCGTTTCCGCATTCACAACCCTCTCGACGATCTCTATTGAAGAGACAGCCAACATATCACGTAGAGGGAGTGATTTAGCCGTTGCTAGAAGATTTCGCCGTTGCTAGAAAAATCCCGAGAAAATAGCCTAAACATGCCAAAATCGAGCAACATGGCAAGCATTAGAAACCGGCCTATGTAGTCATTCTAGTAGTTTTAGCTTTGTTTTCAGTGATTTATGCAGGTTTCTGGCGGAGAGTGGGGGATTCGAACCCCCGATAGAGCTTTTGACCCTATAACGGTTTAGCAAACCGCCGCCTTCAGCCACTCGGCCAACTCTCCGGACACCCTTCGATTTTCCGGGCTTGTGGTCATTATACCGTGCCGGGGGGAAATCCCGTAGCGGAATCAGGGAGGTGGTCGGGTAGATTGATCTCATGGGAGGGATCCGGGTGGGCCTTGCGGTGGCGAGCGGAGCGGGCAGGGCGCGGAAGATGCGGCTGCTGCCGCTGGTCGCGGCGACTTATTTCATGGTGTCGGGGGGGCCGTATGGGTTGGAGGACATCATTGGGATGGCGGGGTATGGGGGCGCTCTGCTGCTGCTGCTTATCGTGCCGCTGTTCTGGAGCCTTCCGACGGCGCTGATGGTGGGGGAGCTGGCCTCGGCGATGCCGCAGGAGGGTGGGTTCTATCAGTGGGTGAAGCGGGCGATGGGGCCGTTCTGGGGGTTCCAGGAGGCGTGGCTGTCGCTGGCGGCGAGCGTCTTCGACATGGCGATCTATCCGACGACGTTCGTGCTGTATCTGTCGCATGTGGCTCCTTCGCTGACGGTGGGGCATAGAGGGTTGCTGTTGAAGCTGGGGATCGTTGCGGTTTCGGCGGTGTGGAACCTTAGGGGTGCCGTATCGGTGGGGGTGGGCTCGGAGAGGATGATGGCGGTGTCGCTGGCTCCGTTCGTGGTGCTCATCGGGGTGGCGGTGTGGGGTGCGGCGCGGCATGGTGTGGCGTTCGGGCCGGGCGGGCCGCCTCCGGAGCGTGATATTGCGGGGGCGCTGCTGGTGACGTTGTGGAATTACATGGGCTGGGACAACGCCTCGACGATTGCGCAGGAGGTGGAGGATCCGCAGAGGAACTATCCGCGCGCGATGTTTACTTCGGCGCTGGCGGTGATGTGTGTTTATACGCTGCCGCTGGCGGCGGTTTGGATGGCTGGGATTCCGGCGGCGCGATTTTCGACGGGGGCGTGGGTGGATGCGGCGATGATGCTGGGTGGTTCGGGGCTGGCGGTGGCGGTGGTGCTTGCGGGGTCGCTCGATGGGCTGGGGACCTTTAATGCTCTGACTCTTTCGCTGACTCGGCTGCCGTATGCGATGGCGGAGGATGGGCTGCTTCCGAAGGTTTTGGCGAAGCGTTGGTCGAACGGGGTGCCTTGGGTGAGTGTGCTGGCTTGCAGCGTGGGGTGGGCGCTGGCGCTGAGCTTTACGTTCGAGCGGCTGATCTCGATCGACCTGGTTCTGTATGGCGGGGCGCTGGTGCTGGAGTTCGTTGCGCTGGTGGTGCTGCGGGTTCGGGAGCCGGGGCTGGTGAGACCGTTCCGGGTTCCGGGTGGGTTGCTTGCGGCCTCCGTGATAGGGTTGGGGCCGGCGGCGCTGATCGGGTTTGCGCTTTGGGCGGCTCGCGGGGAGCGAGTGGCCGGGCTTCCGGCGCTGGGGTTCGCGGCGCTGGTGGCGGCGGCGGGGCCGGTGGTGTATCTGGCGGTGCGGAGGGGTACCCCCTCCCCCCGTACTTAATTGCGCAAAGTATTCAAAAAATTTAAGTTAGCCTAGTACTTCGGTTTGCAATCGGAATCAGAAAGGCCCCGGACTGATCCGGGGCCTTTTGTCCACTCTATTAATTGTAGCGGGTGGAGGGTAATTAATCGGCACTTTATATCTTGTTTGGTTTGATGGAGTTAGGTGGTTTTTGGCCTTGACATCGATTTTGGGGCTTTGCTCGGCATTCGAGTCGCTTCGCTCTGCGGGCTGGCGCCTTCGGCGCGGCGTTGAGATTCGAGGCTCGCGAGCAAAAAGCGGTACCTCAGCGGCTAAAGCCGCATTGAAAAAAAGACACTTGCGGCACGGCTGAAGCCGTGCCCTTAAGCAAGGCGGACTTTTCAGCAGCCTGTGAAGCTGCGCCCTAAGCAAGCCATCTGAGCCTGGGCCTACCTCGGGCACGACAGGCTATATCACGAGGGTGACAAGACCCGTTGCCATGAGTGCCCCTGCCCAGACCAAATCGAAGTTCAACCACGCCTTTCGGAGAAGCGCCAGGCCCAGCTTTCGATAGACTACCCAGGCGAGCAGCCCAGTGACCGCAAGATAGGCAACCGTATGGACACCGACGGCGAGCATTCCCGCTAAGGGACCGGCGATCGGAGATATGGAATGGTGGCCCGCCATTCGCCCCTGTGCTTCAACAGCGTTGTCGCCCAGCAGCACCGGCACCACCATTAATCCGGCGCCGTGCGCAGAGGCCATTAGAAACGACCAGAGGATCAGGTCTCGGAAGCCTACCCGCATGCGGACCCAACGCGGGTGCTGATGCCGCACCAGGCAATAGATTCCAAGACCGACCAGGATTGCGGCGACGAAGTAGCGGATGATGACGAGCGGCAGGACCATGCCGAGAAATGCGGCAGTCAGCACCACGCTGCCGATGGCCACTGCATGGCCGAGCGCAATGGGAACGAGCGACCTGGCTACTGCGCTTCCCTTTTTCTCCTGAATCCCCAACGCTACCGCGAAGAGCCACCCCATCCCAGGATTGATTCCGTGGTAGGCGCCGAGGAGCAGCATCAGCCACAGCACCGTTGGAGTCAGCCCTGCGTGGGTCATGGCGCGTCCGAGTAGCAGTAGGAGTCCGACGAAGCGTCGCCCCCTTCCAGCCGCACCTGGTGTGCGCGTAACCCGTCAAACTCGACAAAGAATTTTTCATCGAGCTTGATTCCGCCCTCTGGGTTTGCATCGACCTTCACCATCCAACTCCGTATACCGTCGGGATAGATCTGCTCGTCCCACGGGGAGTAGAGCGAGTTCGTGAAATAGACGCGCTTGCCGTCGCGGCTGATTTCGACCATCTGTGGACCGCCGTTGAGAGCTTCCGTGGGCTTCTTCGGGTGAGGCGCCCGGCGCACGATGCCACCGAGGTGGATCGAGCCGGCCTTCTTTGGGTTGGCGGGATCGGAGACGTCATACTGGATGAACTCACCTGTCCCCCAGCACGAAACATAGAGGAAGCGGTCGTCGAGGGAGAGGTTGATGTCAGTTACAAATGGCGGCACTGCCTTGAAGCCCTTGAGCAGGGGTGGCAGTTTTTCGGGATCGGCTGGCTCGGCGGGAATTTCGATCACCTTGCGCACTGCCCACTTGCCGTTCTTGCCGCCATTCTCGCGGTACCACATCCAGATAGAGGCGGAAAGATCTTTGAGGGAGACGACGACACCTGCGAATCCGAAGGTCTTGTTGGGATCGTGGGCTGGCCGAAGCTCCAGGACCATCTGTTGCTCCGCTCCCAGGTCGAGTTCCTGGAGGTGGATACGCTTATCCAGGTCCCAGATGTGCAGTTTGTGTCCGTACTTTCCCGCAAGCAGCAACTCCGGGTTGATGCCGTCCTTCACCATATTCGGAGTTCCCCATTCGGAGGTGATCATGGTGTCGTGTCCGAGGTGCCACCAGAAGTCGTAAGCCAGAATCTGAGGGCCCCGATCTTTCTCCCACGCGCCCTTCAGCTCAAACGTATTCGCATCCATGAGGAAGATGCCGCCCGGACCGTCGCCACTGGCAGAACCGAGCGCGCTGCCATAAATGCCGTCGGGGCCACAATGAATGGTGTGTGGCGATGTGTAGCCGGTGTTCTTAATGAACTCTTCCGGTTCGATCACTTTCACGATCTCGAGACGGTTACGACCTGCCTTGGTATCCAGGATGTAAATCCGGGACGATCCGATGCCAGGAACGATCAGGTAACGACGCTCCATATGCGGGTGCGGGTTCTGCGGGCAGAGGCACGCGCTGCACGCGTTCCAGCCGAAGTGATGCAACTCGTTATCGTTACGTTGAAAATCCACCTGATCGACGAGCTGACCATACGTGGTCGAATGCGGATCGACATCGATAACGCCCATGGCGTCGTGTTTTCCATTCTTAACGGCGTTGAGCATAGCGACGTAAGCGATACGTTCCGGCGCGGCCTTCATGGCCATGCCTGGCGAGGGATAAAAGGTTGGATCCGGTGTCAAGGACATATCCATATCCTCCTTTTCCAGAATTTACTGCGAAGATTTGCCCGGCTCAGACAGCGTGACGCAGTTACCAGACCGACAACAACGGGCACGGCAGGAGTCCGGAGAGAACTGTGAGAAGGCCGGGATGACAACGTCTGCCTAGACCCGCGATCCTGTCAGCAGCCGCGGTCCACGTGCGGCTCTTCAGGGCGCTGCAAGCATAACTCGTTTGAGCATCGCGGGGCTACTGGTAGAAGTGATCCAGTGACCGTAGCGCTAAGGTGCTTAGAGGAATCGAGACCCGTGCCTGAACTGTCTCAGAACGGGTAACGCCTCCTTCGAGCGAAGAGTGGGCTTCGTTCGAAGGAGGCGTTTTGTTCGTCTTGAGTACGAAGACGAGGGTTATTTGGAGGCGGTGACGAGCTTCTTTTCGGTTGCGGCCTTGTTGTCGATGAAGCGCTGCTGGGCTTCGAGGACCTTGTTGCGGGCGAAGGAGGCGTCGCGCCAGCCTTTGACTTCGACGCGCTTGCCTTCGAGGTCCTTGTAGATGGAGAAGAAGTGGGTGATCTCCTTGAGCATGTGGGGGTAGATCTCGGAGAAGTTCCAGACGTCCTTGTAGCGGGGGTTTCCCTTGCCGACGGCGAGGACCTTTTCGTCGCCGAGTCCCTGGTCGAGCATCTCGAGCATGCCGATGGGGCGGACCTCCATGACGCAGCCGGGGAAGCTGGGGGCGTCGACGAGGACGAGGACGTCGAGGGGGTCGCCGTCGTCGCCGAGGGTGGAGGGGATGAATCCGTAGTCGCCGGGGTAGTGGACGGGCGAGTAGAGGTTGCGGTCGAGACGGAAGACGTGGAGTTCCTTGTCGTACTCGTACTTGTTGATTCCTTCGTTGGGAATCTCGATGACAGCGTTGATCACCTCGGGCGACTGGGGGCCCACGGGGAGCTCAAGATAGTTCGGCATAGCGTTGGAGTCTCTTCTCGTTGTTGTTGCGAAATGTGTCGCGTCAGCTGGGCCTGGATGGCCGACGTGCGATTTGAGGCGCCGGCCTCTGCATCCGGCTTCGATGCCGACGACCGCACCATGACTATAATCAAACAAGATGAAGGCTCATGTCTATGTCACATTGAAACGGACCGTTCTGGATGCCCAGGGGCAGACGGTGGCGGATGCGCTGCGCAGGATGCAGTATCGCGGAGTGGCCGATGTCCGGCAGGGGAAGTACTTTGTGCTGACGCTGGATGATGGCCTGGAGCGCGCGGAGGCGGAGGCGGAGGTTGCGCGGATCGCACGGGAGGTACTGACGAACCCGGTGATCGAGGAGTGCAGCTTCCGGCTAGAGGACTGAAGACAAGGGCTTTATGTCGTTGAGAGCGCGGGGCGGCTGCGCTTTCCGGCAGGATTGAAGCAAACGAGCCACAGCTTATTGCATCCAAAGGACTACCCGTCACGCAGGCGTTCATGCGGCGCGTGAAGGGTTTTGTTTTGCTGAAGATACTTGCTGGTGCTGATGTTCTGAACGTGCCTTGGGGAGAGCGGTAAGGCGGACAGAGCGGAGGGCAACGGATGCGGACACGGTGGTTGAGGCTGCGGCCATTTCTCCTGATTCTGGTTGCACTTGTGGTGTCGCTGGGTGGGGGCGGGACTGCGAGTGTGAACGCACAGGCGGTTCCGACTGCCGCAAGGAAGGCGGAGCTTTCGACCTTCATGACGTATACGCGCCTTACTCCGGACTACGGCCCGCAGCAGAACAATGGCGTGATGATTGGGGTGGACTGTGCGCTCTTCACGCGCTACCTGCGGTATGTGACGCCGGCGGTGGAGTTTCGCATGAAGTTTGCGAACGGGGACACGGTGGATCAAAAGACATATGGCGGGGGGATCCGGGTGGAGAAGGAGTTTCGCGGCCGCTTTCATCCGTATGCCAATTTTCTGGTCAGCGCGGGGTACATCAACTACAACTTCAAGCCACCGAATATTCTGCCGAATGGGAAGCCGTACACGTCGGATACGTCGGTGGTGTACTCGTACGGCGGGGGACTGGATTTGGATATGACGCCAAACTTCTCGGCGAGGGGGGAGTTTCTGGCAGAAAACTGGAGTCTTGGAGGATATACGCCGACTACGCTGACGCCGACGATGTGGAGTGTGGGCCTGAAGTACCGGATTCCGTTTGGAGTCCGTTCGAGGCGATAGAAGCTGGGCAGGGCGCAGTAGAAGCGGCTGCGCTGTGGTGCTAGGCTCGATGGGGGAGTCCCTGTTGAGCGATCTTGTTTCGGAACGAGCGTTGAATGGTCCGGCGTCGCCGGGCGCGGCGGTGAGCCGCTTTGTGAGGGCGTGTCTGCGGCAGTCCGTGGACCGGACGCCGGTGTGGCTGCTGCGCCAGGCAGGACGCTATATGCCGGAGTATATGGCGGTGCGAAAGCACCACTCGTTGCTGGAGATATGCAGGACTCCGGAGATTGCGGCGGAGGTGACGATCACGGCGGCGGAGCGGCTGGGCGTGGATGCAGCGATCATCTTTGCGGATCTTTTGCTGCCGTTTACGCCGATGGGCGTGGAGTTTGAGTTTCTGGCGGGCGAAGGGCCGGTGGTTCATGCGCCGGTGCGGACGGTGGAGCAGGTTCGCGCGCTGCGGACGGATCGCGTGGAGGAGTTGAGCTACGTGGCCCAGGCGATCGAGCGAGTGGCGAAGCACTTCTCTGCCCCGCGCGCGGACGGGGATCAGCTGGGGATCATCGGGTTCTGCGGAGCTCCGTTTACGCTGGCGAGCTACATGATCGAGGGCGGGTCGTCGCGCAACTACGTTGAGACGAAGCGCATGATGTACGGCGACCGCGAGGCGTGGCCGTTGCTGATGGCGAAGCTTGTCGAGGTGCTGGTTACGTATGCCGCGCAGCAGGTGGAGGCGGGGGCGGACGTGATCCAGATCTTCGACAGCTGGGCAGGCGCGCTGAGCGTGACGGACTATCGCGAGTACTGCCTGGCGCCAACGACGGAGCTGGTGCGGAGGGTGCAGGCTCTGGGTGTTCCGGTGATCTACTTTGGCGTGGACACCGCTTCCCTGCTGCCGGCGATGAGGGAGACGGGAGCGGATGTGATCGGGCTGGACTGGAGGGTCCCGCTGGACGAGGGATGGAAGGCGCTGGGGTATCGTTGCGCGGTGCAGGGGAATCTCGATCCGATTGCGCTGTTTGCTCCGGAGGAGGTGCTGCGGGCGCGGGTTCGCGAGGTGATGGATTCGGCGGCGAAAAGGTTGGGGCACATCTTCAACCTGGGGCATGGGATTGTGCCGGGGACTCCGGTGGAGAGCGTGATTAAAACGGTCGAGTGGGTGAAGGAGTTTGGAGCGCGATGACGACAAGCGCGGTGCTTCTGCTGGCGCATGGGACGCCGAATGTTCTCGGCGAGATGGCGGAGTATCTGAGCAAGGTGACAGGCGGGCGGGCTCTTCCGGATGAGGTGGTTGAGGAGCTGAAGCATCGCTATGCGCAGATCGGGCTGGGCGAGACGCCGGGGGCTGAGGCCCCGCCGCTGACGAGGTGGACGATGGAGCAGGGGCGGCTGCTGGAAGATGCTTTGGGCGGAACGCGCGTGTATGTCGCGATGCGCAACTGGCATCCTTATATTGCTGACGTGGTGGAGCAGATGCGGGCCGATGGCGTGACAGAGGTGAAGGCGATCTGCCTGGCTCCGCAGAACTCGCGGACAAGCGTAGGGCTGTATCGCAGGGCACTGATGTCGGCGGCTACCGGGATGGATGTAGAGTTTGTTGCGGGGTGGGCGGAGCATCCGCTGCTGGCCCAGGCGTTCGCGGAGAAGCTATGGCCGGTGTGGGCCGAGGCTTGCGCGCAGAGCGGGAGGCGCGTGCCGGTGCTGTTTACGGCGCACAGCGTTCCTTGTAGGACGATTATGACGGGCGAGGCTTCGATTGCTGGAGCGCGGCCGGGGACTCCGATGCAGGACACGCCTGATCCTTATCCGGTGGAGGCGAAGCGTACGGCGGCGATGGTCGCGGAGCGCCTGGCGGTGGTGGGGCTAAAAGAGAGCGACTGGTACTTTGCATTTCAGAGCCAGGGTGTGAGCGGCGGACCGTGGATTGGACCGACTGTGGAGGAGACGCTGAAGGGTTTGAAGGCCGAAGGGCATGTGGGCGTGGTGATGCAGCCGATCGGGTTTCTGTGCGATCACGTCGAGATTTTGTACGACATCGATGTCGCGTTCAAGGAGATGGCCCAGGAGATGGGGCTGAGGCTGTGGAGGGCCGAGAGCCTGAACGATTCGCCTGTGTTGACGCGGGCGCTGGCCGATATTGTGCGGAGCGAGGGCGCGACGAAGATCGATCAGCCTGTGACTGCGAGGGCGATGTGAGGCTCGAGCGACTGGAGCTGCGGTGAAACGCGTTGCGATTGTCGGGGGCGGTGTGGCCGGTCTGGCGGCGGCGTACGAGATGGCGCGTGTGGCGGACGGCGGCGGGGAGCGCATGCGGGTCGTGCTGTATGAGGCATCGTCGAGGCTGGGCGGCATTGTGGAGACGGTGCGCGAGGGTGGATTTGTCATCGAGGGCGGACCGGATGGGTGGATGACGGAGAAGCCGTGGGCGCGTGAGCTTGCGGTGCAGCTGGGGCTCGGTGAGGAGCTGATCTACTCGAACGACGAGGGGCGCAGGACGTATGTGCTGCTCGACGGACGGCTGGAGGCGATTCCTGACGGCATGCGGATGATGGTTCCGGCAGATCTTGCGACACTGGACCAGTCGGCGCTGTTCAGCGCGGAGGCGAAGGATGCATTTCGCAATGAGGTGACGCGCGCCGAGGAGCTGCGGGCAGCTGCACCTGCACAGGATGAGAGCGTGGCGGAGTTTGTAGAGAGGCACTTTGGGGATGAGGTGCTTGAGAAGATCGGCGCCCCGCTGCTGAGCGGCGTGTTTGGTGGCGATGTGAGGAAGCTGAGCGTTCGCGCGGTGATGGCGCCGTTTGTGGCGATGGAGCGCGAGCATGGGAGTTTGATCGCAGGCTTGCAGGCGCGGGCGGGTGTGAAGAAGGCTCCGATCTTTACTACGCTCAGGAGCGGGCTGGGGACGCTGATCGACCGCATGGTTGCGGCGATTCCGCAGGCGTGGATTCACCTGGGGGTCGAGGTTGTTTCGATTCGGCGCGATGGCGGCGAGTGGGTGGTGGGGACGAACGTTGGCGAGGAGCGGTTCGATGTAGTGATGATGGCTGCTCCAGTGCATGTTGCGCGCGCGTTGATGGAGCCGTTGGATGCTCGCGCGGCGGAGCTGATGGAGATGGAGGCGAGCTCGGCGGTGGTGGTGGGCTTCGCCTACGACGACGCCGCGCGAGTGCCTGTGCCTGCGGGGTTCGGCTTTCTGGTTCCTGCGGGATCGAACAATCTGCTTCTGGCGTGCACGTTCATGGATCAGAAGTTTGGCGACCGCATTCCGGCAGGTGGGCGGCTGCTGCGCGCCTTCTTCGGCGGAGAGGCTGCGAAGCGGGTGATGCGATGCGGCAACGACGAGACAGCTGCAGTGGCGCGGATGGAGCTGGCACGCATCCTTGGGCCGCTGCCTGAACCGCGCGTGACCGTGGTGCGGCGCTGGCCGCTGTCGCTGCCCCAATATGGCGTGGGACATCTGGAGCGCATGGCGGAGCTGGAGGAGCGCGTGCGAAGGATGGATGGCCTGTGGCTGCTGGGCAATGGCTATCGCGGAGTCGGGCTGCCGGACCTGATTCGCGACGCACGCGAGGCCGTGCGGACGCTAGCGGCGCATACGGTGAGCTCCTTACACTAACCTGCGGCGAGCAGGGCGTCGATCTCGGCGCGGCGGGGCATGGAGGCAGCGGTTCCGGGCCGTGTGACGGAGATGGCGGCGACGGCGCAGGCGAATCGCATGGCCTCGACCGGTTCCCTGCCCTCGGCGAGCGCTACGGCAAGGCCGCCGTTGAAGGCGTCGCCCGCGCCGGTGGTTTCGATCACGGCACCTGCGTCGACCGCGGGGACGTGCGTGGCGAAGTGCCTGTTTTTGATCAGCACGCCCTGAGCGCCAAGCGTGATGGCGACGTTGCGCACGCCTCGCGCGAGGAAGGCGTCGGCAGCGCGGCCCGCGGATGCGAGATTGTTTACCGCGATGCCGGTAAGGGTGGAGGCTTCGGCTTCGTTTGGCGTGAGGTAGTCGCAAAGGGCGAAGAGGGATTCGGGCAGCGGCATGGCGGGAGCGGGATTGAGGACGGTGGTGACGCCGCGTGCGTGCGCGAGGCTGAGGCCGTGCTCAACGACGGAGATGGGGAGCTCAAGCTGGGCGACGAAGACACTGGAGCCGGCGATGCAGTCTGCGGCGCGGTCTACCTCGTCGATGGTGATCTCGAAGCAGGCGCCGGGGACGACGATGATGGCGTTTTCTCCGCGGGCTGCGTCAAGGATGATGGCCGCGGCTCCGGTTGCGTGGGTCGTGCCGGCGATGTGGCGGGCGTCGATGCCTTCGTCGCGGTAGAGGCTGCGGGCCATTTCGCCGAAGGGGTCCTGGCCGAGCTTGGTGATGAAGCTGACGCGGCCACCTGCTCGCGCGGCGGCGACGGCCTGATTGGAGCCTTTGCCGCCGGGACCCATGGCGAAGGAGGCTCCCATGCGGGTCTCACCCCAGGCGGGAAGGGAGTCGACGCGAAATGCGAGGTCAGCGACGTAACTTCCCAGCACGGTGATGCGGCGGTCTGCCACGAACAGTCTCCCACCTGCCAGCATAGCCGACGGCGGGGGGATGAAGCTGCTATCCGCCGAAGTGATAGGTGACGCCGGTGACGATACGGAAGTTGTTCTGGCTGTTGTTGGTTGAGTTGGGGATGCGGGTGTGGACGTAGTCGAACTCGAATGCGTTGATTCCCCACTTGCTGTTGAGACGTGTGCTGACGCCGCCGCCTCCGAGGAAGCCGAGCGACTGGCGATTGATGTCGAAGCGGAAGTTGACGTCTTCCTTGGCGCCTCCGATGAGGGCTTCGCCGAAGGGCGTCCAGCGGGTGTGGTTGCGGTGGGTGTATCGGCCGCCGAAGAAGTAATTGATGATCATGATCTCCTGGGCGGTGCCGTTGACCTGGCTGGCGTGGGCGACGGCGAAGTCGGCAACACCGCTCCATTGACGCGTTATGTTGACGAGGAAGGTGGCGGAGCCGCCGTTCAAGGAGAAGCAGCCGCACTGTCCGGGGGGCGCGTTGGCGTGGACGAAGTTGTAGTTGGCACCGACCTCGAGGCGGGAGATGTTGCCGCCTTCGCCGTGCATGGGCACTGCCTGCCCGTGAAGGGCCCACGGACAGGCAAGCAGCAGAGTAAGTAGAACAGCCTTTTGAAGTTGCATCGCGTTTCTCCTACTGCACAACCAGGGTTGCAGTGGCTGAGTGTTGGATCGTGCCTTCGGTGCCGGTGACGGTCACCGTGTAGGTGGTGGGCTTGAGGGTGAAGTAGCCTCCCGCGCAACCACTGAGCGCGGCGACCGGCAGCAGAGATCCTGCCAGCAGCAGCAGCGTGAGCAGCATGCGCGGCATTCTGCGGCGATAGCGGCGCGCCGTGCCCAGACCAAGCAGGCCGAGCATGCCGAGCGCGATGGTGCCGGTTCCGTGGGAGCCGGAGCTGCGCGGATCGGAGTTGAGCGCCTGCAGCTTGTCGCTGGTCTTAAGGTCGAGGGTAACGGCTGTGCTGCTAGCACCGGAGCCGACCGTTGCGGGCGAGAAGGTGTAGGTCGTCCCCTCAGGCAGGCCAGTAACGGTTAGGTTGACATCGCTGATAAACGTTGTGGTTCCGGTGGGGGCCAGGGTGAACTTGAATGTGGTCCCTTCGCCGGGGAAGACATCCTGCTTCGCCGCGCCGGTGTTGGTGTTGGTGAAGTCGTGGACGACGTTGTTGATGGGGGCCGAGGTGCTGGGGAGGAAGCTGTTATCGCCGGAGTAGACGGCGGTGATGGTGTGTGAGCCGCCGGAGAGCGTGCTGATGGTGAGCGAGGCATTTCCGCCATTGGTGCTGAGCGCGGCGGTGCCGAGCACGGTGGTTCCGTCAAGGAAGGTGACCGTGCCGGTGGGATTCGGCAAGGTGGAGGAGACAGTCGCGATGAAGGTGACGGAACCGTTCACCATCTGCGAGCCTGCGCTCTGAGAGAGGACTGTGGTGGTGGGCAGCTTGCCGATAACCTGAGAGAGCGGTCCGGAGGATGCGGTGGAGTAGGCGGTGTCGCCTCCGTAGGTCGCGGTGATGGTGTGGGTTCCGACGGTGAGGGTTGAGGTGGTGAAGACGGCCACACCGCCGTTGACGGCGCCTGTGCCGAGGACCGACGAGCCGTCATGGAAGGTGACGGTTCCCGTCGCGGCAGTGGCGCTGAGCGTGGCCGTGAAGGTGACGGCCTGGCTGAGCGGAGCCGGGTTGAGCGACGAGGCGATCGTAACCGTCGGGGCGCTCGTCGCGACCGTTACGGTAGTCGCCGGTGAGGTGGCGGCGTTGCTTGATGAGGTCTCAGGGACGGAGGCGGTGATGGGGTTGGAGCCGATGGGGAGGCTCGGGACCGTGATGGTCGCGGTGCCGCCGACGATGGGTGCGGTGCCGATGGGGGTGCCACCGTTCTCGAAGGTGACGGAGCCGGTGGTTCCGGGCGGCACAGACTCGGTGATCGTCACCGGCGTGTTGGGCGTGGGGTTGGGGTTGGAGACCGACGGCGGCGGAAGCACCGGAGTGGTCTTGGTAACGGTCTGGGTGAGCGGCGCGGAGGCTTCCTGGTTGTTGTTGGAGTCGCCGCCATAGGTCGCCACGATGGTGTGGGTTCCGACGGTGAGCGTGCTGGCGGTGACAGCGGCATGGCCGTTGGTCACAGGCGAGGTGCCGAGGACGGTGGCGCCGTCGGTGAAGGTGACGGTTCCGGTTACGCCGGAGGACAAGGTTGCGGTGAAGGTGACGGACTGTCCGTAGGTGGACGGGTTGATGGAAGAGACCAGCGTGACGGTCAGAGTGGATTTCGTGACGGTGACCGTGGTCGCGGGCGAGGTCGCGGGGTTGTTGTTTGCGTCGCCGGGCGTGCTGGCGGTGATGGGGTTGCTGCCGACTGGCAGGTTGGGGACGGTGATGGTGGCTACTCCTCCGATGATGGGAGCAGTTCCGATTGGGGTGCCGCCGTTCTCGAAGGTGATGGAGCCAGTGACTCCGGGAGGCACGGTCTCGGTGATGGTCTCAGGTGTGCCGGAGGGGATGTTGGGGTTGGAGACGACGGGCGGCGGCAGAATGGGCGTCGCCTTGTTGACGATCTGGGTGAGCGGCGCCGAGGTGGCTGCGCCCCAGGTGGCGTCGCCGCTGTAGGCAGCGGTGATGGGGTGGGTTCCGGCGTTGAGCGCGGAGGTGGAGATGGCCGCGGATCCGCCGGAGATGGCGGCGATGCCAAGAACAGTGCCGCCGTCAGAGAAGGTGATGGTTCCGGTTGCCGTGGAGGAGCTGAAGGTCGCGGTGAAGGTGACGGACTGTCCGTAGGTGGACGGGTTGAGTGAGGACGCCACGCTTATGGCAGGAGCAACCTTGGAGACCGTCTGAGTAGTGCTTCCCGTCGCGGGATTGTTATTGCTGTCGCCGCCGTAGCTCGCGGTGATCGGGTTGGTGCCGACAGGAAGAGTCGAGGTGGTAACGGTGACGGTTCCCGCGGCGGAGACGTTTCCGGTGCCGATGGTGGTGCCGCCGGTGGTGATGGTGACGGTGCCGGTGACTCCGGGAGGCAGCGTAGCGGTGATGGTTACGGGGTCACCGTAGTTGCTGGGCCCTGAAGTGGTGACGATGACGGTCGGGGTCGCCTTCGAGACGACCTGGTTGGTCGTTCCAGTAGCGGGGTTGTTGTTGGAGTCGCCGCTGTAGCTGGCGAGGATGGGGTCGGTGCCGACGGGCAGCGTGGAGGTGGTCACGGTAACGATGCCTGCGGCGGAGACGGATCCGCTGCCGATGGGATTACCGTTGCTGGTGATGGTGATGGTGCCGGTGGCTCCCGCGGGAACTGAGGCAGTGATAGTGACGGTCTGGCCCCAGGTGCTGGGCCCGGAGGTGGTGACGGTGATGGTGGGCGTGGCCTTGTTGACGACCTGGGTGAGCGTTGCGGTAGCGGTGTTGTTGTTCGTATCGCCGCTGTACTGCGCCGAGATGTTATTGCTGCCGAGCGGCAACGACGAGGTGGAGACCGTCGCGACGCCGTTGGCGATGGTCGCCGTTCCCAGCGTCGTAGCACCGTTGGTGAACGATACGGTGCCGGTGACGGTGTTGGGGAGCGTGGCCGTCAGGGTTACTGACTGGTTGACCAGCGATGGGTTGGCCGAGGAGGTCAGTGCCATCGACGGCGTTGATTTGTTGACCGCCTGGACGAGCGAGGCGACCGAAGTGTTGTTATTGCCGTCACCGTTGTAGGTGGCGGTGATGGTGGTGTTGCCGACGGCAAGCGAGGAGGTGCTGATGGTGGCTACGCCGTTGGCGATGTTCGAGGTGCCGATTATAGTGGAGCCGCCGGCGGTGAAGGTGACAGTGCCGGTGACACTGGTGGGGAGCGTGTCGGTGAAGGTGACGGAGGCTCCGAAGGCGGAGGGATTGGCCGATGAGGTCAGGGTGGACGACGGGCTCGCCTTGGTGACGGAACGCGTGGTCGAAGCGGATGCTGGGTTGTAGTTGGAGTCACCACCGTAGCTGGCAAGGATCGGGTTGGCGTTTCCGACCGGGAGAGCCGTGGTAGTAATTGACGCCGAGCCGCCGCTGACGGTGGCCGTGCCGAGCGTGATCGCACCGGAGGTGAAGGTTACGGTCCCAGTAGTGCCGGAGGGCAGGGTCGCGGTGATGGTCACCGGGGAGAGATAGGTGCTCTGACCCGCGGTGGAGACCGACATGATCGGGGTGATCTTGTTGACGACCTGCGTGACGGTGGGAGATGTTGCGGTGCTGTGGCTTCCGTCGCCGCCGTAGACGGCTGTGAGCGAGTGCGAGCCTGCGGTGAGGGTTGACGTTGATAGGGACGCGGTCGCGCCAGAGATGGGCGCGGTTCCTAGGGTCGTGCTGCCGTCCTTGAAGGTGACGCTGCCGGTCGCTCCCGAGGGAACGGTTGCCGTGAGGGTGACGGACTGGAGGTAGTCGGAGGGATTGGGACTGCTCGTCAGCAGAACGTTGGAGACGGTGACGCTGATGACGCTGGAGGTGCTGCTGCTGTAGTTCTCATCACCGGGATAGACGGCCTTGAGAGCATTGCTGCCGGCGGGGAGCGCGGTCGTGTTGAGAGTGGCGACGCCGTTGTTGAGGGTGCCGGTTCCGATCTGCGTGGCGCCGCTATAGAACTTTACTGCCTGGCCATCGGTCGTTGTGCTGGGTGGGCCGCTCACGTTGAAGGGGCTGAGCGTCGCGGTGAGGGTGACGGCCTGGCCGGAGAGTGTACCCGAGGCAGGCGAGACATTCAGTGCAAGCGTGGTGGGAACGGGAGCGGCGCGCAAGGCGACCGTGGAGGAGATGCTGGGGAGGAAGACGGCATCGCCGCCGTAGCTTGCGTCCACATCGTGGATGCCGCTGCCGAGTGGGAAGACGGCTACACCGGTGAGTGCGGCGGCATCGGCCGTCTGCTGCACTTCGCTGAGGGCCACGGCGGCTCGCGGGTCGTTCGCGTCGGTGCCGATAAGGTCGGCGTTGCCATCATTGTTGTAATCGCCGGCGTTGACCGCGTAGGTGAGGGAGAAGGCGGTCGAGGCGCTGGTGCCGCCTATAAACGGCTCACTGTAGGGCTGGAACGTGCCGTCGCCGTTGCCGTGATAGACGAGCGCGCCGAAGCTGCCGCCGGCGATGATGTCGGCCTTGCCGTCGCCGTTGACGTCGGTGAGGTGGGGATCGGACGGGATATCGGAGATGTAGGTCGCGGTGGGCTGGAAGGTTCCGTCGCCCTTGCCGATCAGCACGAACATGCTGTTGGTGATGTGCGGGGTGGGCTTGGGACCGCTCAGTGTGACGGTGGAGGAGACGAGGTCGACGATGTTGTCGCCGTTAGTGTCGCCGCTGGTAAGGAATTCGCCGATCTCCGACGCCTTAAGCTGAGTTGTTGGGAAGGTTCCAGTACCGTTGCCGAGCGCGATGTAGAGATCGGAGAGGGTGCTGCCGGATGCCGCGGTCGCGACAGCGTAGCCAAGATCGTCATTGCCATCGCCATTGAAGTCGGCGACGACGATGTCGTTGGCCGCGCTGGGCGTATTGATCGCAGTTACTGGCGCGTGGAAGGTGCCGTCACCATTCCCGAGCAGAACTTTCACATTCTGCTGCAGCTTGTCGGTCACGACCAGATCAAGGATTCCGTCGCCGTTGAAGTCGCCCTTGGCGAGGCCGGCGAGGTCGCCGGTGGCGTAGTAGACCGGGGCACGGAAGGACCCGTTGCCGTTGCCGGTGAGGATGGCGATGCCGCCGTTGTTGCCGTTGGAGCAGCCCAGGGCGACGTCGGTGATGCCGTCGCGGTTGAAGTCAGCTAACTGTATCTTGAGCGTCTTGCCGGTCTGGCAGCCGGCATAGTTCACCTTCGATTGAAAGGTGCCGTCGCCGTCTCCGAGCAGGACAGTGATCACCTGGTCGGCGTCGCCGGTGATGACGTCGAGATTGTTGTCGCCGTCGAGGTACGCAGAGGCGATGGCGACGGTGCGGACGGAGGTGAGACCGTCACCGATGTCGAAGGGCGAGTTAGGGGCCTGGCTGAATGCGTTGCTGAGCACGGGCGCTCCCAGGGCCTGCGTTCCGAGAACATTGTTTCCGGCACTGGTGTCGAGGAAGGAAACGGTGCCGCTAGGGCCTACCTGGACGGAGCCGATTCCGGTGATGGTGGCCGCTAGCGTGTAGCTGCCGACCGAGCCCGAAGAGGCCAGTGCCGCCTTGGAGGCGTAGGTTCCCTGCACGGTATAGCTGACCGTGTTCGAGGTACTGGAGGAGTAGGTATTGTTGGCACGATAGACGGCCTTGTAACTGTGGACACCCTGCGGTCCGCTTCCGATCTTCACCACGGCGGTCGCGCTCGAGGCCGTGAGCTGCACCATACCGAGCAGCGAGGAGTTGTTTTCGCAGAAGGGCGCAGTGGCGTCGCAGAAGAGCACGAGGCCCGAGGTTACGGGCGAGCCACCGGCAGTGACGGTGGCGGTCAGCGTAATCGGGGTCTTGTAGGGAACACTTGTGGACGAGATGCTAAGCGTCGTGGTGGTTGCCGTCGTGGCGAATGCACCAGGAGCGGCAAGCATCGCGGCAAAGAGCAGAAGAAGTTGGAAGGCAGGCTTTCCAATCAATGAAGCATGGGAGGTCTTTGCGGAACGTGGCGACTTTGGGGAGGTCATTCGGGTTCCTTTAAGGCACGGCCGATCTATTTGGTGACGCGTGCTTAAGCTACCCGCCCCTTCTTCGGCACAGGTATTACCCGAAAGTTGCACCATTCGCTTCGCGAAGTGCGGACACTTTGGCAAGGCAAAACGCTGAATTGAGGCGGTGATTCTTGCCGGATGACTGGATTTGTTCCTCTGTCAGGAACAAATTGGATGATTTTTGGCGCCAAAAGTGCTTAGAGGAGAGGAGTGCGCGGCCCGCTCGCCCTGGTCAGGGCAAGCTTGCGGACGCTTCGGTTCAGATCGCTGTCGTGGCGAGGCGACCAGGTGACGACGAAGTCCACGAAGGCGTTCTTCGACGTGAGCGGGCAGAAGGCGAGGTCGCGCGTGCGTAGCTGCTGTTCGTTGAGCGGGAGCAGCGACACGCCCTCGCCGGCCTGCACCATGAGAGCGACGCTCGACCAAACGGTCGAGATACTGGCGATCCGGGGGGAGAAGCCCGCCTCCGAGCAAAGCTCGATGACCTTGTCGAAGACGGCAGGAGAGGTCTCGCGTGAGGACAGGACGAAGGGTTCGCCCGCGAGGTCTCGAAGATCGATGGGCCCGGGAACGGCGGGATGGTTCTTCGGCAGCATCGCGAAGATCGGGTCATGGCGGATCAGTTCCGAGACCAGATCGGTGCGAAACTCCGGCTCGATCCTGCGGGTAAAGCCGACGTCGATGTCGCCCTTGACGAGCGCCTGCCACTGCCGCGTCGAGGTCATCTCGACGAGGGAAAGTTGCACGCCGGGATGCTGCTTCCGGAAGGAGCGGATGAGCCGCGGGAAGTTGACGCCGACGCTGCCGGCAAAGAAACCGATGCGCAGCGAGCCGATCTCTCCGCGGTTCGCCCGTCTGGCGACTTCGATGGCCCGCTCCGCGCCTGCGAGGACGCGCCGCGCTTCCTCAACGAAGTGCTCGCCGGCTGGCGTGAGGCTGGTCTTTCTGGACGATCGCGTGAACAGAGGAACGCCAATTTCATACTCCAGATCCGACAGTTGCTCGCTGATGGCCGACTGGGCGACGTGCAGACGCCGCGCGGCAGCGCTGAAACTGCCATGCTCTGCCACGGCGATGAGATAGCGAAGATGACGCAGTTCCATGAGGCTAGGATATCGGTTTTTCCGATGGAAGCCGCCGGAAAGAACTGCGCGACAATTGACGCCAAAGTGGATCAATACAAGTGCGGGATAGTTCTGCCGCTACCTGCGGAAACGAGGCATTTAAGAGGCATGTGGATCGTAAAAGTTGCTCTGAATCGGCCATATACCTTTATTGTCCTTGCGCTGCTGATTCTTATTGCGGCGCCTGTGGTGATTCTACGCACACCGACCGACATCTTTCCTGACATCAACATCCCGGTCGTCTCGATCGGATGGACGTACACGGGACTCAATCCGGAAGAACTGGAAGGTCGGCTGACGACGCCGTATGAGAAGGCGCTTACGACGCTGGTCGACAACATCCAGCACATAGAATCAACGACGTACAACGGCACTGTCGTCGTGAAGGTTTTCTTGCAGCCTGGCGCTTCGCTCGACACGGCGAACGCGCAGGTGACGGCGGCATCGCAGTATTTGCTGCGCCAGTTGCCTCCCGGCGTTCTGCCTCCGCAGATCATCAACTTCTCCGCATCGAGTGTGCCGATTCTGCAACTGGGCATCTCCGGCCAAGGACTTTCGGAGTCGCAGCTGAACGATTACGCCACCAACTTCGTACGTACTCAGCTGATTACGGTGCCGGGCGCGGTCGTTCCCTCGCCTTACGGCGGCAAGCAGCGCCAGATCACCATCAACATGGATCAGGCGGCGATGCAGTCCAAGGGCGTCGCTCCGGGCGACCTGCTGAATGCCATCGCGCAGCAGAACGTGGTGATGCCGTCGGGCACGATCAAGATTGGGCAGTCTGAGTACGACGTGCGCACCAATGGGACGCCGCGCACTGTCGAAGAGCTTGCCAATATTCCACTCAAGCAGGTCAACGGCACAACGATCTATCTGCGAGACGTTGCGAGCGTCAGCGATGGATTTCAGGTACAGACGAACGTTGTGCGCCAAGACGGGCGACGTGGCGTGCTGATCTCGATCCTGAAGAACGGCAACTCCTCCACCCTGGACGTGGTGAAGGGCATTCGCTCGATTCTTCCCCGTGTGGCGACGACGGTGCCTCCGGAGCTGAAGATGACTCCGCTGTCGGACCAGAGCGTCTTCGTTCGCGGCGCGGTCGAAGGTGTAATTCGAGAGGCGATCATTGCGGCGGCGCTCACCGCCATCATGATCCTGGTGTTCCTGGGGAGCTGGCGCTCCACCCTGATTATCGCGGTTTCGATTCCACTCTCGATTCTCACGTCGGTGATCGTGCTGAGCCTGATGGGCGAGACGATCAACACGATGACGCTTGGCGGACTGGCGCTCGCTGTGGGAATCCTCGTCGACGACGCGACCGTGACTATCGAGAACATCGAACGCTTTCTTGAGGAGGGCTACCCGCTGCGCGAGGCGATTCTCGAGGGCGCAGCGCAGATCTCGGTTCCGGCTCTCGTCTCCACACTTTGCATCTGCATTGTCTTTCTGCCTATGTTCTTTCTCTCCGGCGTCCCGCGGTATCTGTTTGTGCCGCTGGCCGAAGCAGTCGTGTTCGCCATGCTCGCGAGCTACATCCTCAGCCGTACGCTTGTGCCTACGCTGGCGATGTATCTGCTGCGCGAGCATGGTCACGGCGCGCCGGGCAAGGGATTCTTTGCCGGCTTCCAGCGCGGGTTTGAGCGGACCTTTGAACGCGTTCGTGGAGGCTACCACGGCCTGCTGCAGGGGCTGGTCGCCCGGCGCCGCATCTTTGTTCCCACGTTTGTCCTCGTGTGCTTGAGCGCTTTCATACTGCTTCCGTTCCTGGGCGAGAACTTCTTTCCGGACACCGACAGCGGTCAGTTCATTCTGCACGTTCGTGGCGACTCGGGCCTTCGCATTGAAGAGACCGCGCGACTGTTTGACCTTGTGGAAGATCAGATCCGGAGGGAGATCCCGGGTGCGGAGATCGACAACATCCTGGACAACATCGGCCTGCCCTACAGCGCGATGAACACGCAGCACATGACGAATGGCACGCTGGGCGCGAACGACGGCGACATCCTGGTTTCACTCAAGGAGCACCATCACCCTACGGCGAACTATGTCCGCGATCTGCGACGCGAGCTGCCACGCAAGTTCCCGAACGCCACGTTTTACACGCTGCCGGCCGACATCACCACGCAGATCCTGAACTTCGGCATGCCGGCGCCGATCGACATCCAGCTGGAAGGCAACGACGTCGAAGCGAGCAAGGGCGTAGCAGACAAGATCCTTGCACAA
The DNA here is from genome assembly GCF_000745965.1 of Edaphobacter aggregans DSM 19364. GTDB lineage: Bacteria > Acidobacteriota > Terriglobia > Terriglobales > Acidobacteriaceae > Edaphobacter > Edaphobacter aggregans. The sequence continues at coordinate 89,555 of NZ_JQKI01000005.1, forward strand.
CTTCGCACGGTTCCCGGCCTTACCGACCTCCGCATCCAGCAGCCGTTCGACTATCCGACGCTGCAGGTTGCGGTCGACCGCACTAAGGCCGCTCAGGGCGGTTACAGCGAACGCGACGTCGCCGCCAGCGTGCTGAACACGCTGAGCGGAAGCTTCCAGTTAACCCCGATGTTCTTCCTCAACTGGAATAACCATGTGAACTATAACCTGATGGCGCAGACGCCGCAGTACAAGATGTCGTCGATACAGGACCTCAATAACATTCCGATCAATCGCACGACTTCGAGCAGCACTACGAAGACGCCGGCGACGGCGGAGATTCTCGGCGACCTGGCGACTGTTCAGCGGGGACACGAGATGGCAGTGGTCAGCCAGTACAACATTCGCCGTGTGGTGGATATCTACGGCAACGTGCAGGATAGGGATCTGGGTGCGGTAAGCCGCGACATCCAGAAGATCCTCAACAGCAATCGGAAGACGCTTCCCCGCGGAACCTTTGTGACGCTGAAGGGGCAGGTGGATACGATGCGTTCCGCGTATATCGGCCTGTGCGGCGGCCTGATCTTTGCGATCGTGCTGGTGTACCTGCTGATCGTGGTCAACTTCCAGAGCTGGGTGGATCCCTTCATCATCATCACGGCTCTGCCTGCAGCTCTTGGCGGCATCGTACTCTTTCTGTTCCTCACCCACACGACACTGTGCGTGCCGGCGCTGATGGGAGCGATTATGTGCATGGGAGTCGCGACGGCCAACAGCATTCTAGTGGTTTCGTTCGCGAAGATACGGCTCGAAGAGCACGGCAACGCCATCAAGGCTGCGATCGAGGCCGGTACGACGCGCTTCCGTCCGGTCATCATGACGGCGCTCGCGATGATCATCGGCATGGTACCGATGGCGTTGGGGATGGGCGATGGAGGCGAACAGAATGCTCCGCTTGGCCGCGCTGTCATCGGCGGCCTGATGTGCGCGACGATTGCGACGCTTGTCTTCGTCCCCAGCGTCTTTGCTTTGATACACGGCAGTGAGCGCAGCACCCGTAACCGTGAGCGCAAACAGCTTGTGGAGACACACGCATGATTACCGCACCGGAGAACGAAATGCAGCCCCAGGACAAAGCGTCAACCATGCAGACTGACGTAGTTCCCGCACATCATGAGACGGTTCAGGCGAATACGCCGGGCAGCCCGGGCGGCGGGCGCACCATTGGAGTTCTCGCTGCCCTTGTTCTCCTGGTCGCGATCGGGTATGGGCTGCACATTCGCTCGGCCCACGAGAAGCAACTGGTGCATGCGACGGACGAGGCAGCGATCCAGACGGTCCACGTCGTGCGTCCATCGTCCCGCTCTTCGGCCGAGGATCTTACACTTCCCGGCAATGTGCAGGCGTTTACGGAGACGCCGATCTACTCACGTACGAATGGCTATCTGCGCAAGTGGTACTTCGACATCGGTGCGCATGTCCGGAAGGGACAGCTGCTGGCGGAGATCGAGACGCCCGAGGTCGATCAGCAGCTTCAGCAGTCGCGCGCCGAACTCGAGCGAATGCAGGCCAACATGGAGCTGGCCGGAGTGACGAGCAAGCGGTGGGAGAATCTGCTGGCCAAGCACGCCGTCTCCCAGCAGGAGACGGATCAGGCGCGCAGCAACTACATTGCGGCACAGGCTGCGGTTGACGCGAGCAGGGCGAATGTCCGGCGCCTGGAGCAGCTGCAGAGCTACGAGCGCATCATCGCTCCCTTCGACGGCGTGATCACGGCGCGCAACACCGATATCGGCGATCTTATCGATGCGGGGTCAGGATCGGCGAATCCTCGCGAGCTGTTTCATTTGGCTACGACGGGCAAGCTGCGCGTCTACGTGTCCGTACCTGAGGTGTACGCCGACTCGATCCACGACGGCGACATCGCAATGCTCACGCAGGACGCGAATCCGGGCGTGAAGATTCCAGGGAAGATCGTGCGCAATGCCAATGCGATCGACCACATGACGCGAACGCTGAACGTGGAGGTCGACGCCGACAATCGCGACAACGAGCTGCTTCCCGGCGCGTATGTCTTCGTTCACTTCCACGTGCCTGCGGCGGCCCATACTGTGACGATTCCGTCGAACACGCTTCTGTTCCGATCAGAGGGCATGCAAGTCGGCGTGGTTCGCAACGATCACGTTCAGCTGGTGCAGGTGACCATCGGGCAGGATTATGGCAGCAGCGTGGAAGTGACCTCGGGATTGGCCCCGAATGACGAGATCATTCTCGATCCATCGGACTCCCTCGCCAGCGGTATGCAGGTACAGGCGCAGCTCGACACGACGAAGGAGCGGCCATGACGCTCTCTGTACGTTCGGCTGGCCTCGCGCTGGCCGCCTCCCTGACTGCAGTCCTTACAGGCTGCCGCGTGGGTCCGCAATATGCGCGGCCTGCGGCGCCACTTGCGCCGGAGTTCAAGGAGGCGCTGCCCAGCAACTTCAAGGCCACGGATGGATGGAAGGTCGCTCAGCCGAGCGATGCTCAACTGAAGGGCGACTGGTGGACGCTGTTTCACGATCCCGAACTCGATGCACTCGAGGCGCAGATCGACCCGGCGAACCAGACACTGAAGGAGGCGGAGGCGAACTTCCGCGCGTCGCGTGCGGCCATTCGCTTCTATCGAGCAGATAAGGCTCCCACCGTGGGAACTTCGCCCAGCATCGGTGCGGTGCGCAACTCCGCGAACCAGCCTTACTTCAACAGTGCCCTGGCCAATAACGGCGAGGGGGCCTTCACGCTGCCGTTCGACCTGAACTACGAGGTCGATCTGTGGGGCCGCATCCGCCGCACGATCACGCAGGCAAAGGAGCAGGCACAGGCCTCGGCAGCGGACCTCGAGACGACGCGCCTCTCGCTGCATGCAGAGCTGGCGATCGATTACTTCAACCTTCGTTCGGCCGACGCCCAGCGTAAGCTGCTCGATGAGACGGTCACTGCGTTCCAGAGCGCGCTGCAACTCACCGAAGACCGCTACAACGGCGGCGCCGCGCCGCTCTCCGATGTTACCCAGGCGCGGACCCTGCTGCAGACGGCACAGGTGCAGGCCACCGACGTCGACATTTTTCGCGCCGACTACGAACATGCCATCGCTATCCTGATCGGCAAACCGCCGGCACAGCTGACGCTGCCGCGCAACCCCGTAACTGTGGCTGGCCCCGTCATACCCACGATTCCAGGTGTGCTGCCGTCGCAGCTGCTTGAGCGCCGCCCGGACATCGCCGCTGATGAACGTCGCATGGCCGCAGCCAACGAGCAGATCGGCATTGCGGAGGCGGCATTTTACCCCACTCTTTCGCTCTCCGCCGTGGCGGGCTTTACCGGAACCTCGGCGATGAACTGGTTCACCTGGCCGAGCCGCTTCTTCGCTGTAGGACCTACGCTGTCGCAGACTCTCTACGATCACGGACGCAGGCGCGCCACCTCGGACATAGCGCTCGCTAACTATGACTCAACAGTCGCTGTTTACCGGCAGACGACGTTGACCGCTTTCCAGCAGGTGGAGGATAACCTGAACGCGCTGCATGGTCTGGAGGTAGAGGCGACGCAGCAGCAGGCCGCAACAACTTCGGCGCGGCAGTCGCTGGACCTGTTCAACACAAGATACGAAGGCGGCGTGGATACGTACCTGCAAGTCATCACCTGGCAGACGGCGCTTCTCCAGAACGAACGCAACGACATCGACATTACACGCCGACGCCTGGAGGCGAGCGTGCTTCTGGTGAAAGCGCTGGGTGGAGGCTGGGATACGTCGCAATTGCCGCAGCACCCCTGACCGTAGAGCGAATACAAACTTGACGGAGTTGCCAAGTACTTCATGCGGCGAATGCAGCGCCAGGGTTGATCGCGGGAAAGAAGACTTGCCCTCAGGCTCTCCCGGCGATGTACGTGCCGAAGCTGCCGAAGGCCGATCAGGCCGTGGAATGCAACCAGCGTGAGCGGGAGACTCTTCTTTTGATATATTGTTCCTCCTGCGAAGGGGTTTAACGTGGATCCCGAACGGAGTCGTACGCCCGTATTGTGCGGAATGCTATCCGCTCGTTGCCGGTACTGTCTGGTTCTGCTTTGATTTGGAGCTTTTTCAATTCACTACCGACACGTCGGTTCGAGGGTCTTTTCTTCGAGGCACAAAATCATCATGACACCGCAGCTGAAACTTACACGGCGGGCATTTCTGAGCGATGCCGCATTGGTGACTGTTGTTGCAGCGACCAATACGCTTCCGGGCTCCCAGGCTCCGGACATGCTCGTTCAGACGGTTCTTGGCCCAATTCCAGCCTCCAAACTAGGAGTCACCCTCGTTCATGAGCACGTGATGTGTGATTTCATTGGCGCTGAGCAGACCGACCGGCATCGCTGGGAGGTGGAGGCCGTGGTGAAACGGATGCTGCCCTTGCTCAAGCAGTTGAAGGAACGCGGGGTGACGGGATTCATCGACTGCACACCGGCCTACATCGGGCGCGATCCGCGAGTGTTGAAGCAGTTGGCCCAGGAAACCGGACTACATATTGTCACGAACACCGGCTATTACGGTGGCGCGGACGACAAATTTGTGCCGAAGCATGCTTACGGCGCAACGCCAGATCAACTCGCTGACCTCTGGGTAGCGGAGTTCGTACACGGCATTGAAGACACCGGGGTGAAGCCTGGCTTCATAAAGATCGGTATCGATGAAATCAAAGGTAGCTCGGATCGGCTTTCGCCCATCGATGAAAAGCTTGTGCGGGCTTCTGCGCGTGCGTCGCGACGGACCAATTTATCTGTGACCTGTCACACCGGAGGTGGACCGGCGGGTTTAACAGCGACGAAGATCTTCGTGGAAGAAAGAGCCGACCCAGACCGCTTTATCGTTGCTCATTCGGACGGCCATGGGCTGCCAATCAACCGAGAGGTGGCGGCACTTGGCGCGTGGGTCTCCTTCGACGGGATCGGCAGACGGCCACTCGAATCGCACCTCAAGCTGGTCCATGACATGACGGAGAAGAATGCCAGCCGCCTGCTGCTTTCGCAGGACAGTGGTTGGTATTGGGTCGGCCAGCAGAACGGAGGAGAGGTTCGCAACTTCAATTATTTGAGTGATGTGTTTCTGCCCGCTTTACATAACTCTGGGATCAGCGAAGCAACCATTCGAAAACTTACGGTAGAAAACCCGGCCAACGCATTTGCGATTCGTGGTCAGCGATACCGCACCATGTAAAATCCGGCGAGCCCATGCCTTATGAAAGACACGCAAGCCTGGTTCCGTCCCGGACTTCGCGGAAAAGCCATTCCTGGCGATGAAAGCTCCGTCACTGATGCGCTGCCCACAGTAGTGGGGTGAAGCCCAGGAACGTGAAGGTCTCAGGTTTTCCCTCGCCTCGTTGTTGCCGGTCGCGAGCGGCGAACCGCCCGAACTCGATCAGGCGTGATATATCCGGATGTATTCCAAGCGGAACTTCGCCTGTCGTTCCCGGAACTTCGCGCCGAAGGGGCCTTTCTCCCTCCGCGGCTGGAGTCAGACGGTCATGACTTCCTTTTCCTTGGCCTTGAACAGCTCCTCGATGCGCTTGATCTCGGCGTCGGTGAGCTGTTGAACCTCCTCATTGGCGCGCTTCTCGTCGTCGGCGGAGATGAGCTTGTCCTTGGCAGCCTTCTTGATCTGGTCGTTGCCGTCGCGGCGGATGTTGCGAATCGCCGTCTTGTGGTCCTCGAGCGTCTTGTTCAGGTGCTTGACCACTTCCTTGCGCCGTTCCTCGGTCATCGCCGGGACAGGCACGCGCACGACGGTTCCATCGGACATCGGGTTCAGGCCCGTGCCGGAGGTCCGGATCGCCTTCTCGATCGCCGAGACCATCGCCTTGTCGTAGGGCTGCACGAGGATCAGCGTCGGCTCGGGCGCGCTGACCTGGCCAAGCTGCGCGACGGGCGTGTCCGTGCCGTAGTAGTCCACCTTCACCTGATCGAGCATATGCACGTTCGCGCGGCCGGTGCGCGTTGCAGCAAGGTGCGCCCGGAAGTCTTCCACCGACTTCTCCATCCGCGTCTTCAACTCCTGGTGGGTTCCCTTCAACGCTTCAATGCCTGCCATCGCTGATGCCATAGTGCTTCCGTCCTCATGCGCGGTTGCGCCAACGAAAATTCTATCGGAAAAGTGACCGGTCTGAGGATCGAGCGTTAGCGGTGCGGTTGCCATGCCACCTGTGACAGTTCTAGGCTAGCCCTGACCTATGACCATCGAGCAGGAAATCCGCCAACTCCTCATGCACCTCAACGTACCCGCCCACGCCTTCTCCCGCGGACCACTCGCGGTGACTTCTCCGATCACCGGCGAAGTCATCGCCAACGTTGCCGTCTCCGCTGCGCCAGATCGTGCTATCGCCGCGGCCCACAACGCCTTTCTTGCGTGGCGAGATGTACCCGCGCCGCGTCGGGGCGAACTCGTCCGTCTGCTCGGCGAGGAGCTGCGCGCCGAACGCGAGACGCTGGGTCGGCTGGTGACTCTGGAGGCAGGAAAGATCCTCTCCGAAGGGCTCGGTGAGGTGCAGGAGATGATCGACATCTGCACCTTCGCCGCCGGCCTCTCACGTCAACTCGCCGGAATGACGCTGCCTTCCGAGCGGCCACATCACCGCATGATGGAGACATGGCATCCGCTCGGCGTCGTCGGGGTCATCTCGGCCTTCAACTTTCCCGTCGCCGTCTGGAGCTGGAACGCCGCGCTGGCACTTGTCTGCGGCAGCTCCGTGGTGTGGAAGCCGTCGGAGAAGACGCCGCTGACGGCGCTCGCGACGCAGGCGGTCTTCGAGCGTGCGGCGCAAAGGTTCGGCAACGTGCCGCACGGCCTCTCGACGCTGCTGATCGGTGATGCCTCCGTGGGACAAGCGATGGTTGACTCGCCGCTGGTCCCGCTGGTCTCGGCGACAGGCTCGACCGCAATGGGACGCGCCGTCGGCCCGCGACTGGCGCAGCGCTTCGCTCGTGGGATTCTCGAGCTCGGTGGTAACAACGCGGCCATCGTCGCGCCCTCCGCCGATCTCGACCTCACGCTGCGTGGAGTCGCCTTCGCTGCCATGGGAACGGCCGGCCAGCGCTGCACGACGCTGCGCCGCCTCATCGTCCACGATTCGGTCTATAACGATCTGCTGCCGAAGCTGCGCAGGGTCTACGGCTCCGTCACCGTTGGCGACCCGCGCCAGCCTGACACGCTCGTCGGTCCGCTGATTGATGGCCGCGCGTTCGAAGACATGCAGCAGGCGCTCGATGCGGCGCGAAGCTCCGGCGCAACTGTTCTGGGCGGCGAGCGCGTCGAGATACCCGATGCAGGAGACGCCTTCTACGTCCGCCCGGCGCTGGTCGAGATCGCCGGGCAGAGCGATGTCGTGCGCCGCGAGACCTTCGCCCCGATCCTCTACGTGCTGCGCTACCGCGAGCTCGAGGAAGCCATCGCTCTGCACAACGCCGTTCCCCAGGGGCTCTCGTCATCGATCTTCACCACGAACATGCGCGAGGCCGAGCGCTTTCTCTCTGCCTCCGGCTCCGACTGCGGCATTGCCAATGTCAACATCGGCACATCCGGGGCCGAGATCGGCGGAGCCTTCGGCGGCGAGAAGGAGACGGGAGGTGGACGCGAGTCAGGCTCCGATGCGTGGAAAGCCTATATGCGCCGCGCGACCAACACCATCAACTACGGAACCGACCTTCCGTTGGCTCAGGGTGTCAGCTTCGACATCGACTGACGCTTGCTTCTTCGCCTCGGCCGCAGGCTGCGGAGGAGTCCCGCCAGCCGCAGATTTACCGCCTTCTGCAGCAGGTCGAACATTGAGTTTTCCTGCACATGAAAAAGCGGCTGCCCATAAGGACAGCCGCCGGGGGCGTGCGTGAGTCAGCTACTCGCGAAAGCTGCCCTTGCGGCCCGCGAGCCTTCCATCCATGTCCGCGAGCACGTAGGCCACGACCGAGAGCATCGCAGTGTTCTTCTTGAATGAGTCCTCGTCTACCTTGTCCAGCGTGTCCGCCTCGGTGTGGTGCCAGTCGAAGTAGTGCTCGCCGACTGTGTGGGGGCTCAGGCTGGGAACGCCGTCCGCAACGATGGGGCTAATGTCGGAGCCTCCGCCGCCGGGCGAGACTGTGTCGGTGCCGATCGAGCCCAGCAGTGAGACGATGTCGCGTAGACAGGCAAAGGACTGCTTCTCCTCGGCCGACAGCGCGTTCTCATCAAAGCCCGGACGAGCGGGCGCTGCGGCGGCCGCTCCCGGCGCAGGCGGTTGAGGACGACGTCCGCCGCCGAATCCGCCGTAGCCGATGCCGAGCGGCTTCTCCGCGCCACCGTCCATCTCGATGGCAGCGACCTGATCGCCGATCTTGTCGCCGATCCACTGCCGGTACGCACGACCGCCCGCGCCGCCGTTCTCTTCATTCACCCAGAAGACGACACGGATGGTGCGCTTCGGCTTGAGGCCCAGCTTGTGGATCAGCGAGACAGCCTCAAACGTCGCCATGATGCCCGAGCCGTCGTCCTGCGCACCCTGGCCCACATCCCAGGAATCGATGTGGCCGCCGAGCACCACGACCTGCTCCGGATGCTCCGAGCCGACGATCTCACCGATCACATTGCCGGCCTTCACGTCAGGCTCCATGTGCGCGTCCATCTCGAGGTGCACGGTGACCGGTCCTTCCTTGGCGAGACGCTCGATCAGCAGGGCATCTTCGACGCTGATGGCCGCAGCCGGAACCTTGGGCTGCTTCTCGTCATAGCGGAGCGTTCCGGTGTGCGGAATCTGCAGCGCGAGGCCGGTCGCCGAACGAACCAGTACCGCGGCCGCTCCCTTCGCCGCAGCACGCGACGGCCCGCCGGTGCGGTACATCGAACCCACGCCGTAGCCGTGCCAGCCGGGATTGAAGACGACGATCTTGCCCTTAACGTCGGCGTCCGGGAGCTTATCCAACTCCGCGAAGTCGTGCACGAAGACCGCCGGCGCTGTGATGCCGCCCTTCGGCGTGCAGACGCTCATGCCGAGGCCGAGCATGTGCAGCGGCTTCACGATCGTTCCCGCCTCGCCCTTGTAGGTGATCGTCGCTGACTCGTTGCCTCGGCCCCAGTGAGGCACCATGACCGGCTGAATCTGCACGTTCTGGAGGCCGGCCTTCTTCATCAGTTCCGCTCCCCACTCGACGGCCGTGTTGAGCTGCGGCGTTCCGCTTAGCCGCTTGCCGATGTGGTCGGTGAGGTAGGTCAATGCTGTGTAGCCGTCGTTGTCGGCCATCGCTGTGGCGATGATCCGGTCGGCGTCGGCCTTGTACTTCGCGGCCAGCAGTCCAGGCTGCGCGGACATCGCCGGAGTCCGCTCGCCCGGCGCTCCCATCTGAGCAATTCCCATCTGCGCGGTCATCAGCGCAGCTCCCGTTACAAACGAAACAAAACGCTTCATTCCAGACTCTCCTCTTTCCTTGACTTGATTCGAAGATGATTGTCGCAAAGAACAGGCCGAGAACGGTTCGCGCTCTCAGCCTGCCCCGGAGTAGTTATCGTTTGGAGATCATCGCCGTTAGAAGATGATCTTGCCGGCAAACTGCACGTTGAACGGCTCGCCGGGCCCGATGCCAGGAGCGCCGCCGTTGTTGCGGGTCGTCGCAACCTGTCCGAAGGACGACGACGAAAGCGAGGTCGTTGGATTGGCCAGGTTTGTGCGATTGAAGATATTGAACATCTCCGCGCGCAGCTGCAGTGACACTCCCTCATGGATCTGCGTGTTCTTGACCAGCGATGCGTCCACTGTCGCGAATCCAGGTCCTCGGAAGGCGTTACGCCGCGTCGTGCCGAAGTTGCCCGCCGCCGGTGCGGTGAACGATGCGACGTTGAACCACTGAACAATCGGCGCGCTGCCAGCCTTCAGCGTCTGGAACGACCGGTTGCTCGAAGCATACGTCCCGGACTGGTTCACGCGATCCTGGTTTTCACCCGTGCCGCTCACGTCCGATCCCGTCTTCAGCGAGAACGGCGTTCCCGTAAAGACGGTCATGAACGTATTCCCCTGCCAGCCCTTCGTCAGCAAAGGCCAGCGGTGGCCGATCTGCGGAGCCTCGTACACGACGTAGCCGTTGAAGGTGTGGCGAACGTCGAAGTCCGCGCTGCCGTATTCGCCAGCCAGATTCGCCGAGTCCTGCGGAGCCAGGCCGCGCGTGCTCGAGATGACGTCCAGCGCATGGCCGTAGGTGTACGAACCCTGCGCCGTCAAGCCGTGGAACGCACTCGTGCGGATGCTGGCCTGAAGCGAGTTATAGTTCGAGGAACCCTCGCTCTGAATCTCGTTCACGGCTCCGATGGTGGCATAGTTCGCCACCGCCTTGCTGGTGTAGATCGGTCGCCGCGTGACCTCGGAGGCCGCAGAGTTGCTGGCGCCCGGCCGGGCCTCATTGATGTCGCTCAGGTTGAACAGGCGCCGACCCACCGCGCCAACGTATGAGACCGTAGCGATGGTGTTATGGCTCACCTGGTACTCCAGGTTCGCGTTGTAGTTCTGGGTATACGCCGTACGGAAGTTCGGGCTGATCGTCGCCAGACCGAAGATTGTGGTGGGGCTGGGGGTCACGTTGAAGACAGGCACGTTCGTCTGCCACTGGTAGAACGTCGGGCCTACGTTGCGCACAGGACTCGAACCGAAGTTGTTGCCCTGAAGACCCACAGCGCCGTTGTTGCCCGGACGGTTGTCGAAGAAGCCGTTGAAGTTGGGCGCGTCATAGTACAGTCCATATGCTGCGCGAACCACCAGCTTCTCAGTCGGTGTGTAAGAGAAGCCGAAGCGAGGCGAGAAGTTCGTGTGTTGTCCGGGATACGGGCTCTCGGCAGCAGACGATCCCACCGCGACCAGACCGTAGCCATCTGCACCCGCAGCGCCCGGACGATAGACCGAGAGCGTTCCGTCCGACGAGAACGGCGCGTTGTACTCGTAGCGCAGGCCGTAGTTCAGCGTCAGGTTCGGCAGCACCTGATACTGGTCCTGCACGAACAAGGCAAACGTGTTCTGGTAGATGTTGCGGCGAAGATAGCCCTGCGTAAAGCTCGATGACGCCACGTAGCCGGCAAGATAGTCGGCCATGGACCGGATATCGGCCGTTACTGTGGTGTCCGTGTTGTAGGCGGTTGCACCTTTCGGCAGCAGCGCCTGAATTGCCGCGTTGCCCGTCGCCGTACCGTTGAAGGTGAAGGCGCCGCGGACGTTGCGCTGGTACTGCAGGTCCATGTAGTTCCGGCGGAACTCTCCGCCGAAGCGGTACTGGTGCTTGCCGCTCACCCACGTAGCAACATCGGTGATGTGGCCGGTGTAGTCTTTGCGTCCCAGCGGCTGCGTTTGACCGACGGTATCAAGACCGCTGATGCTGATCGTCGGCGCGCCGAAGAGCGAAGGATTCGTTACGCCCGTGTTCAGTCCCAGTGCAGGAATGTTCTGGCTGTGGTTCACGTCGTTGAATGTCTGGTTGAAGACGCCCACCGCAGCGATCACCTGGTTGGAAATGTGGTCCGTCATCGCCCAGTTGTGCGTCAGCGAGAAGTTCTGCGTGATGTCCGGAGCCACCTGGTAGTAGTCGTAGATGTTTGTGCCTATTGCCGCAAACTGACGGCCGGTTCCAACAAACGCCTGCAGGCGCAACGACTGGCGCGAGGTCAGGTTGTAGGTGATGTTGCCGATCGCGTTGTCGCTGTAGCCAGTCTGCGGACGGCCGTCGTTGTAGTTGTTCGGAGCTGCCGGACCCGAAGGCTTGTTGCCCTGCGGCCAGAGCGAAAGTACGCTCAGCGACAACGGATTGACGGAGATGCCGTGCTTTGCCAGCAATGCGGTACCTGCCTGCACATAGGCCTGCGTCGGCTCGGTCGCCGCTGCCGAGTTCTGGATGAGGTACTTCTGCCGCTCGTAGTTGACGAAGAAGAACAGCTTGTCCTTGATGATGGGACCGCCTACGCTTCCGCCGAACTGCTGGTTGCGCAGCTTCGGCTTGCGCTGCGAGGCGATCAGGAAGGGCGAGCGCGCCGCGAAGAACTCGTTGCGGTTGAAGTAGTATGCCGAGCCGTGCAATTTGTTCGTGCCTGTCTTGATGGCGAGCGAGATCAGGCCGCCTGCGTTGCGTCCCGCCTCGGCGTTGCCCTGCGACTGGACGGTGAACTGGTCGATGGCGTCGATCGGGATGGTTACGCCGGCGATCGATCCTACGCCGCCCTGATTGGCCGCTGTGTTGTTCTGCCAGATGTCGTTGTTGTCCGCGCCGTCGATCTGCCAGTTGTTCTGGTTGGTGCGCGTTCCGTTGAGCGATCCTGCTCCGTTATAGCCGGGAACGATCTTGACCAGTTGGGTAAAGTCGCGGCCGTTCAGAGGGATGTTCGCAACGGCCTTGTCGTTGACGACGGAGTTGGTCGTCGACGAGACCGTGTCCAGCGCCACGGCGTCTGCGCTCACCTGCACTGTCTCTACACTCGAGGCCACGCCGAGCTTCACGTCCAGCGCATACACCTGACCTGGACGCACTGCAATATGCTCCACCTTGCTTGTCGAAAAACCGGGTGCGGTCACTTCGACCGTATAGTTGCCCAGCGGAAGATCCTGAAAGCTGTAATCACCGGAGTTGGTTGAGACCATCTCGCGCTTGAAGCCGGTATCGGTTCCGGTCAACACAATATGAGCGCCGGCGACTGCTGCTCCGCTGGAATCCTGCACAGAGCCTGCAATTCCACCGCGATAGGTCTGGGCGGCAAGGTGCAGTGTCAATGCAGACATCAGCACCAGGAGATAGAGATAGGTATGCCTCGAAAAGCGCTTCATAGATAGAGCTCTCCTTACACGTTTAACTGGGAAAACGAGGGTATGCGACTGCGCGATGAGTCGTGGCTATAGACGCGTGTCCGCTAGGCTTGAGGGACTACTTCCGACATCGTCGTGGATGTACTGGCATTTCGCGTCGTTTGTTCGTTCGGATGTTTATTAACCTACCTGTAAAAATCAGCGGTGACAAGGTCGGTTCATGCTGTTCGCTACAGAAAACCGGCGGATGATCCAGATAAGAAACTAAATTCGTCCCTGTTCTTTTTCCGGTGCAGACAAGGATCGCTCGGCCAGGCGCTCGGGTGAACTGGTCCTTTGCGGCTAGATCTGTCGTGGAAGGCGCTCCTTTGCTGGTTCGCGGAAGGATTGTTCAGGTGGTTCCTTGCGGCGGTCGCTCGGGTTAGGATCGGAAGGAGACGTTCGCTCCTTATGTCGATCTTGTTCCGGCGGTTTTTCCGGCTTCGCAGTACGATTTCCTTGCTTGTTCTGCTCTGCGCATCTGGCGCGCAGGCGCAGACGCTGGCTCGTCCGGGCTGGGTTGGCTCGGGGATGAGCGCGACCTCTTGGTGGAAGCATGGTGTGGTCTATCAGGCCGATCCGCGCGGGTTCGGCGGGCTGCATGGGCTGGCAGAGCACCTGGACTACATTCATTCGCTGGGCGTTGATGCTTTATTGCTGAGCTCGCTGGGCGGCGATGCGCAGAACGCGATCGATCCCGAGTTGGGGACGATGGACGATCTGGATGAGATCGTGCGGCGCGCGAGCCAGAACAACATCCGCGTGCTGGTGGAACTGAACGCTCATGCGAACGACTTGCAGGATCGGGCTCGGCTGTGGCTTGCGCATGGCGTTGCTGGCTTTCGCGTTGCGGGCGCGACGACGGCGCAGATCGCAGAGCTGAGGAAGAGCGAGAGCAGCTTTGCCGGCCAGCGCGTGGTGATTGGCGATGTGGATGCTGTTGGCTCGGCGCAGATGATTGCCGATCCGCGAGCGGGAACGCAGGAGAAGCTTGCGGCTTCGTCGATTCGTCCTGCGCTTGAGGCGGCGCAGCAGATTGCAGATGAAGGTCGCAGCGTTCCGCTGCTGCTCTCGGATGGTGCGGGCATGACGCGGAGCATGACGCGTTACGCGGATGGTGCGCACGACGCGGATGTTGCGAAGATGGTCGCGGCGATGCTGATGACGACGCGTGCGGCTTCGCTGATTTACTTCGGCCAGGAGCTTGGGCTGACTGACGGGACAAACATTGTCTCGTTCGAGCAGCCGGCGAAGAAGGGCGAGCAGCCTGCGGCGATGAGCGTTGCAGCGGGCGATGCGAGTCCGGCTTCGCTGCTTAATTGGTATCGGCAGCTGAGTGCGATGACGCACAGCAATCGCACGATGAGCTCAGGCGCGATCATGGTGCTGAACCACGATGACCAGAATGTTCTGGCGTGGGTTCGGCGCCCGCAGAGCGTTTCGCTGAGTTCGCCGGCGATCGTGGTGATCGAGAATCTTTCGGCGCAGCCAGTTACGATCTTGCTGAAGGCGGACATGCAGCGGCTTCGGCTGAAGGGCAGCTTTTTGCGGACACTGGCGCGCTCGGACAGCGGGATGGGCGCGATGCATCTGGATGGGATGACGCTGGCGCCCTACTCCGTATTTATCGGGGAGCTACGCTACTGACCCCCACCCCCTCCCCACACTGTTTTGCAAACTACCTGTTTTGTGTAAGTTGTGCGATTTCAGCAGGGCAAGATATTGATTCCATGCGGCTTATGGGTCAAAATCTTGATTCGAAAAGAGATAGGGCCGGGATAACATCCCGGCCATTTTTTGATCTTTAGTTCTATTTTAGCGAGTCGAGGGTAATTAATCGGCGCTTTTTCGTGGTTTATTTTCGGGTTCTAAATATCCCCGATTGTTCGGTTTACATTGTTTTAGCCGAGCGGCAGGGGCTTGACATCTCCATTCACGCATCGTCGGAGGGCGAGCCTCAGGCGGGGTGGTGCGAGAGAAATTTGGCGTATTGCGACTGAAGGGATTCGAGCAGTGATTGCATGTAGAAGAGTTGCCCGGCAAGGGTCTCGAGCCTGTGGCGAATCTCGTCCGCTTCCCCGGCGGCGGGGTCGGGATCACTTTTCTTGCTGCCGATAAATGGCCCAACACTTACGGAGGCGTCGCGGACGGCCTGGAGCTCGGCAGCGGTGAACTTGTCCTGAGAGGAGTAGATATCCGCGTACTCCTGCACGGTGGCGTAGGACATGTAGGAGACCGCACTTGTTGCCTGGGCTGTCTCCCATGCGACGTCATCGAGCCCGTGGACACGGAAGGTGATCTCCATCGCGGCATCGGCGGGGGCCTTGTGATTCGCAGCGATGTAGCGGAGGACCTCGACGTCGTGCCTGATAGTCTCCTGCTGCTTTTGCACCTCGGCGAGGGCCGAAGAGATGGCTTTGGAGTTGTCCTCGATCTCGGTGTGGAGGCTGATTTCGGCCTCGTGGACGAGGTGGCGGTGATGGGCACGTTCGACGCAACCTTCGAGGCCGAGTGCGATGAGGAGGCCGACGGTGATGGTGAGGAGGTGAATGAGGAAGTCGCGGATGCCATGGATCGCGGAGTGAGGGGGATGGACGTCGATCACCGTGGGACCTCGTGGGTGGGATTCGGAGATAAGCGTAGCAGAGGGAGGCATCCAAGTTACCGTCTACGAGTATCTAGGTAAAGGTGCGGATTAGAGATGTTGAGGCGAGCAAGGAGGCGTTATGTGGAAGACGATCGCCCGAGTACTTGCGGTATGTTCTTTGTTACTGCCGGCTGTGGCGCATGCCGATCCGATCGTGTGGGACTTCACGGTGACGCACCTGCTGTATGACAATCTGAACGATCCCACGACCTTTACGTACCAGAGCGGGACGTTTTCGCTGGTACAGGGGCGGTCTCCGGACTCTGTGTGGATCGACGGCACTCCGCAGTTCCTGATGTTCGAAGACATGATGTATCAGAACGTCCCGTACACGATGACCTCGACGAAGAACGGCGTTGTGCTCTCGCAGTCGGCGGGGGTGGGGACGGTAACGTTCTGGTGGGACGGCATCTCGCTGCCTAATGGGTTTCATGTGTACGACGCTGATCTGTCCTTTGACTGGCATCAGCTTTCGCCGCCGGAGTTTGAGCCGGGCCACTATAGGAGCGCCGACAGCTTTGCGTGGTACGACGTGGTGGGCGAGACGCCGGAGCCTTCGACGCTTGCGATGCTGGCGACGGGATTAGTGGGCACGGCTGGCATGCTGCGACGGCGGTGGCGTTCTTAGTGACACTGTATGAATAGTTAGCCTCTCTGGCGTGAGCGCTGGCCTGGTATGGATGATTTGGTTTTCCACCGTATCCACAGGAGCTTTGTATTTCCACAGGCATAAAACTCTTGCGCCGCGCGCATTCGGGAGTAGTATTCCTTTCACCGGAGGAGCGATCCTCCAGAAGGAGAGAGCGAACAAGGCGCTATCGACGAGGACTCGGAAGGGGAATCAAAACTAACCGCAAGGAAGGTTTGAGGAGCCGGAAGAGGATTCAACCAGGTGGACGGCCAGCCGGACACAGGTGATAGAGCCGAGAGAGCTTTCGCAGCGAGTGTTGTAACGGAATGGTTCGGGAGACGCGGAACTTCGGTTCGCAGATACCGGTCAATCCGAGATGACGACGCTACGATCCGGTTCCGAGCCGGATCTTCGAAGAATCGGAAAAGTGAGGGCGGTTTCTCGCAAGAGAGATCGCCCTTCGCTTTTTTATGTGGCGTTGGGTGGGTGCGGTCTGTGCGCAGGAAGATGATTCGTACAATCAAGAAACAATGTTCGATTGGCTTAGAACGGAAAAGAGACCGGTGTCTGCTGCTGAAATAAGCGCAACGCAACGGCAATTGCTCGATGAATTGCTATCTTCTTGTCCTCGATGCCACGGTGCGCTGATTGGTCATGAATACGCCGAACTAGCGGTCGCGTCCGGGCTGGAAGACAAGGAGAGCTTGCTTAGAGCAGCGGACGTTGACGTGGGTCTCATTCATTAACTCTCGAAGAGCTGGGAATCAAGCTTGCTGAGCATCTTGCGCAGCTTGGCAATGGTTGCATTGGTTGCCGCTTCCCCAATAAGTGCCATTTCATCAGCCCGAGTAAATTCCGATATATCAAAGGACGTCACGTCGGGCGCGACCACAAAATCTGCGGGCTGCACCCCAACAGAGTTCATGTTGAAGCCTTGAATCATGTTCTGTCGCATAATCACTTGAATTGTCGAGAAGAAACGGTTGCTGCGCGAATCCCTGCGGAAGCGCATTCCTAGAAAGTCTCTCTCTAGCTTTGCCGTCACGCTCGATGCGATAACAAAGTTGCATCCCTTGGCTACCAGCACGTCGGCAGGAATATTGTTGAGCAACCCGCCGTCCACCAGCGCTCGGTCTGATTGAAAGATAGGAAGCGAAAGGGGAGGGAGATTGATGCTTTCCAGGATACTCATCGTCGCGTCGCCAACCTCGCGCACCACTGGTTCTCCTTCGAAGAGGTCGACGGCAACCGTAAACATCGGAAGATTCAATTGCTCCATCCTGGCTCGCCCTATGTATCTCCGCAGCATGGACTCGAACTGATTTCGTCTGTACTTGAAGAGCAAATACCAGTAGCCGCCGCCGGGCAGCTGTCGAAACAACCACGAAGGCATCAAATCGGTCTTGAAGACCTGAGTAGCATACTCGGGATCTAAGCCAGCCGCGTAGATGGTGCCGGTCATCGCCCCAGCACTCGTACCCGCCAGCATGTCGACATAGATGCCATGCTGCTCAAGCGCTTTGAGCACTCCAAGATGAGCCATACCGCGAGCTGCGCCGCCTCCCAGTGCTAAACCGATCTGGACGCCTCGCAAATGATGAACGATGCGCTCGAATCCGTGCTGCAGCAAACTGCCTTGATTTGCTCCAGGAGCGTCGAATGAAAGCTTGAAGTCTCGTTCGGCGAGTTCATACAACTCCGGTACATAGGGAGCCATTGAGGTGTTGCTGTCGAGAAGCCACACAACCCGGAGCTTCTCTCGCCATCTGGGTACGCTCTTCACCAGCTCTTGGAGCAGATGTGTCGCTGCACGCGCATCCTGCGGCCGAACACACCAGAGCACGACGTCGACGTAACTCATAAACCGCTTCATTACCTCTTCTGAATGATCCGCACGAATATCAAACAGAAGTCGCCTATGCGAGGCCCATTCCTTGATAAGGTCTTGTCGCTCCTCGACATCTCCAACAAGCCCCTTAAAGGGGATGTCTTCGTCGGGCTTCCATTGCTCGTCGTCGCCGAGAATACATGGAGACTCGCCCAGGTCTCGAAGGCGACGTGCCAATCGACCAACGAGCGGACGGCTCGCCTCCGTGTGATGCACAACACCGACGACGGCTGGCTTCGGAAGCGAACGTTCTACCATCACGAATCGTTTGAATACGCTGGCTGCCAATCGAAACATAGCGAGTTGAAAGTCTGCATGCTTGGCTGTCAACTGAAGCAGGTTCGATAGTGTCAGTCGTATCGCTGTCGAAGGTTCAGTAGCCTGGACTTGCAAGTGAGAGCGATCCGATAAACCGAGGGAAAATAAGCCGATGACAGCCCCTCGAGCAAAAGTATCCTGCTGCATCTCTTTGCCCAGAAAATCGTAGAGCGTTGCCTGCATCCGGCCCGTGATGAGGAAGTACACGTGAGTAATCTCTGATTCGGCCTCAATGACCACCTCTCCGGCGTGAAACGCGATCCAATCAGCGGCATTCGTGATCGCCGTCAGCGTGTCCTCGTTGAGTTCCTTTGCCCATTCGAGCCGACGAAGCTCTATCTGAAGTCGCTCAGCTGTTGGAGAAACTGGTTTTTCGCCCCTGTTATCCATCTCGTTCTCCTTGAATGAGGTAGCCAAAGCTCGGCGAAATGCTTGTCGGAATGTGAGTCGAGGGCGTGTATCCAACTTCCACGCTTATTCGGTAATTCCCTCCCAGTCACTCACGGTCAACCATTATCATCCGAATTTCCAGGCGGTACATCAGGCCCCAGCTCACAGGCGGGCTTCGGTTCGCAAGTACCGGGTTAGTCCGAGATGACAAGGCGCTTGGATTCGGTGCCGAACCGGATCTTCGAAAAATCGGAAGACGAGGGCGGTGACCTGAAAGGGTTGCCGCCCTTCGCTTTTGTGGGTGTGGTTTTGGATTCTGCGGCGCTTCGAGCAGAATGCAGGTCCTTCGACTTCGCTGCGCTTCGCTCAGGATGACAGATTGTGCATAGGGTTGGGGAAGGCGGTTCGCGCTCCCGCGCATGCCGCGATGAGGCAGCGTCATGTATGGGGCACCCGGCCTACTTCCCTTTGCTGAGTGAGAACGCGGGAGATTTTTCTGCGGTCTTGAGTGTGATCAGAACGCAACCGGAGGCAAGCCGGCGTCGCTCTCCCTCGACGACTCTCGGTGTGGTGTCGTCAGGGGTGGTTCCCCTTTTGCCGTGACCCTCTGCATGCTTTTCTGATGGATCCTGGGCGAAGAAGATCCTCAGAGGAGCGATCGAACGCTGACGCTCAACATCCGGTGGCGGCTTCATAGGAGGAGAAGAGCAGCCGTTGAGGGGATTCGCCATAGCATCTATGGGGCATGTGGGAGGATTTGTTGGGGAGTGGCCTGTGCGGGCGGGCATTTTGGCTAGGCGGATTGGGGTGGGTGATCGGTTCGCTGCAGATCATAATGGGGTGACAGGAGCATCCATCGTGATAAGTGGCAATGATGAAAACTTCGGAAGCGTTCACAGCGATGACGAAGAGATGCTTGCAGCCATCAACACGGCTCGCGGTTCTCTAAGACAATTCCTGGATGCCTTTTTTGCTCCCAAGGAGAATCAGCGGAGTTTTCTTTTGAAGGTGGCTTTTGAGAAAGGAGAGCAGAGAGAGCATATCTGGTTGGCTGATTTGGATTTAGTCTCGACACCTCCTACAGGCGTCGTGGCAAATGAGCCAAGGATCTCTTCGCTCGAATACATGCAAAGAGTTCCGTTCGATCCTGCCATGGTGAGCGATTGGATGTACTACGAAGATGGCTGTCTCGTGGGAGGGTTCACCACCAGGGTATTACGCGCTTCTTCTCGCTCAAACTAAAGAGCCGGACCTTAGATCAAGACTTGTCAGATGCTTGCGCGAGAACTTCGGCGAGGTGTTTGGGGCGGGCCTTGGTGTTCTGGGTGATCTGTTCGCAGCAGCTGAAGCCGTCGGAGACGATGATGGCTTGGGGGTTGTTGCGTACGGCGGGGAGGAGGCGGCGCTCGCCGATCTTTTGGGAGACGTCATATTTGTCTTTTTCGAAGCCGAAGGGGCCAGCCATGCCGCAGCAGCCGGAGTCGAGGACCTGAACGTCGGCTCCGGTGGCGCGGAGGAGGCGGATCTCATCGGTCATGCCGTGCTCGCCGATGCCGGTCATGGCCTTGTGGTGGCAGTGGCCGTGGACGACGATCTTCTGGTCGATGCGCGGGGGCTGGTAGTCGGGGGCGAACTTTACGAGGAACTCGCTGAGGAGGTAGACCTGGGTGCGGAGTTTTTGCGCGCGGGGGTCGTTGGGGATGAGGTTGGTGAGCTCGTCGCGGAAGACGGAGGCGCAGCTGGGCTCGAGGACGACGATGGGGGTTCCGTCGTTGATCTGCTCGGTGAGGGCGTCGAGGATTTTTTCGAGGTACTGCTTTGCGGTGTCCAACATGCCGAAGTCGTAGAGGGGGCGGCCGCAGCAGAGGTGGCGGTTGGGGACGGTGATGCGGAAGCCGCCGTCAGTGAGGACCTTGTAGGCGGCGCGCATGGTGGCGGGGTGGAAGTAGTTGTTGAAGGTGTCGGACCAGAGAAAGACCTTTTGCGCCTCGGCGGGCGGTGTGGTGCGGCGGTCTCCGCGGAGGCGCTGCGCGTCGCGGGCGAGGCGGCGGTCGGGGGTGAAGGGGCGGGCGAAGCGCGGGAACTTGCGGTTTGGGTGGATGTGGAGGAGCGACTTGATGAGGTGCGAGATTCCGGGGGTGGCGTTGATGGCGTTGACGATGGCCGGCGCGATGGAGGCGAGGCGGGCCCAGCGGTCGATGTGACCGAAGGCGTAGTGGGAGAGCGGGCGCGAGTGGTGCTCGTAGTGGTGGGCGAGGAACTCGGCCTTGTAGGTGGCCATGTCGACGCTCACCGGGCACTCGGAGCGGCAGGCCTTGCAGGAGAGGCAGAGGTCGAGGGACTCGCGGACCTGCTGGTTGGCCCAGTCGTTGGGGAGGACCTCGCGCTGCATGAGCTCCCAGAGCATGTGGGCGCGGCCGCGGGTGGAGTGCTGCTCTTCGCCGGTGGCCATGTAGCTTGGGCACATGGTTCCGGCGTCGGCCTTGCGGCAGGCTCCGACGCCGACGCAGCGGAGGGTGGCGCGGGCGAGGGAGCCCGAGTCGTCCTTGAAGGCGAAGTGGGTGTGGGGCTCCCAGGGGGCGTAGTCGGCTCCGAGGCGGAGGTCCTCGTGGATCTCGTGGCCGTCGAGCATCTTGTTGGGATTGAGCTTGTTGGCGGGGTCGAAGAGACGCTTGAACTGGCGGAAGGCGTCCATCAGCTCGGGGCCGAACATCTTGGGGAGGAGCGCGCCGCGGGCCTGGCCGTCGCCGTGCTCGCCGGAGAGGGAGCCGCCGTGGGCGAGGGCGATGTCAGCGGCCTCGTCCATGAAACGGCGGAAGTCGAGGATGCCCTTTTCGGTCTCGAGGTCGAATGAGAGGCGCATGTGGACGCAGCCCTGGCCGAAGTGGCCGTACATGGGGCTCCAGTAGCCGTACTGGTCCATGAGGGTGTAGATGGAGCGAAGGTAGGAGCCGAGCTGCTCGGGGGAGACGGCGGCGTCCTCCCAGCCTTCCCAGCCGGTGCGCTTGCCGGGGACGAAGGCGGTAGCACCGAGGCCGGACTCGCGGATGGCCCAGACGCGGTGGGCTTCGGAGTCGTTGTAGACGCGGGCCTCGGCGATTCCCTTGAGCGCGGTGACGAGGGAGTGGGCGCGATCGTCCGCCTCGGCCTGGGTGTTGCCGCCGAACTCGGCTAGGAGGAAGCCGCGGCCTGGGGGGACGAGCTGCATGTCGTCGAGGGCCTTCTGCTTGGCGCGGAGCGAGTCGAGGAGGAGGCCGTCTACGCCTTCGAGGCCGATGGGCTTGTGCGTGAGGAGGAGGGGCACGTGGTCGGCGGCGACGAAGATGTCTTTGAAGCCGATGCCGACGAGGGTGCGGTACTGCGGGGATTCGACGAGGTTGAGGGTGGCTCCGAGGATGATCGCGCAGGTGCCTTCGGAGCCGACGAGGGCGCGGGCTACGTTGAAGCGGTTTTCGGGGAGGAGCTCGTCGAGGTTGTAGCCGGAGACTCGGCGGGGGATGTTGGGGAACTTTTCGCGGACGAGCGAGGAGTATCGATCGCGGATTTGTTTGAGGCCGGCGTAGATCTCGGCTTCGCGGCCTCCGGCGGCGATCTTGGCAGCAAGCTCTTCGTCGGTGGTGGGGCCGACGGTGAGGCGGGTGCCGTCGTAGAGGAGGATGTCGAGGGAGTGGATGTTGTCGACGGTTTTGCCGCCCATAAGCGCGTGGATGCCGCAGGAGTTGTTGCCGATCATGCCGCCGATGGTGCAGCGGGAGTGAGTGGCGGGGTCGGGAGCGTAGGTGAGGGCGTGCTTTTCTGCGGCCTCGCGGACGCGGTCGAGCACGATGCCGGGCTGGACTTTGACGGTGCGGGTGACGGGATCGACCGGGCCCATGTTGCGCATGTACTTGGAGAAGTCGAGGATGACGGCGAAGTTGCAGCACTGGCCGGCGAGCGAGGTTCCTCCTCCGCGGGAGAGGATGGGGGCGTTGAACTGGCGGCAGACGGCTACGGCGGCGATGACGTCGTCCTCGTCGCGGGGGATGACGAGGCCGATGGGGATGTGGCGGTAGTTGGAGGCGTCGGTGGCGTAGAGAGCGCGCGAGCCTTCATCGAAGCGGACCTCGCCGCGGATGCGCTGGCGGAGGGCCGGCTCGAGCTCGGCGGCCTGGGGGAAGGTGTCGTGGGCGCGGGCGTGCGAGCTGGGGAGGATGGTGAAGGGCGTGGCGGTGGGGGTCGTGGTGGTGGACATTTTGTTTGCGAGCTATTTTAGTGCTTTTGTGAAGACCTGACGCACTGAGCACAACACGAGTGCGCCACTGCGAGCAAACCGCAGATCCTTCGACTGCGCCTCTCGCGATGAAGCTGCGAGAGGCTTCGCTCAGGATGACACTTGTCTAACTTCCGCTCCGATGCATGGTTCTCTCCCCTCTCGCTGCAGCGAAGGATGGGGCACCGGGCTTTTGTGGCACTGCACGCAAAGTGCGGGGGTTCCTCCCCTTCGACTCGCTCTGCTCGCTCAGGGTCGGAACGACGTCTCTGGAGGGCGCGCGGCGTCGCTACTTGGCGTTGGCGGTCATTTTGAAGATGGCCTGGGCGTTGGAGCTGTCGAAGCTCAGGTCGAGGGGGCGCTTGCCGTCTTTTTCGGGCATGTGGAGGCGGGTGATGAACTCGTAGAAGGAGCCGGGGACCTCTCTTTCGGTGAGGCTGCCGTCGCTGGAGCGGAACGTGCGCTTGACGCGGGCGGCGGTGAAGGCGGTCTGACGGACGCGGCCGGACTGCGATTTTTCGACGACGTCTTTGATGGGCTGGTTGAGGGCCTTGAGCTCGACGGTGAGCTGGTCGACGTCGGGGACGCGGTCGGTGGCGTGGTTGAAGACATTGCCCTCGGTGGAGATCCAGGCCATCTCGGGGGATTCGGCGAGGAGGATCTCGTAGTCGGCAAGGGTGGGCTCGGGGTGCTGGCGATCGAAGACGCTGACGAGGACGGGGAGGAGCTTGGCGGCGTCTTCGAGGGAGAGCGATCCTTCGGCCTCGAGCTTTTTGAGCAGGGCGGCGGCCTCGGGGGTGACGGGGTCCTTGGATTGAGCGGTGACGCGGGCGACGGCGGCCTGGAACTCGGGGGAGAAGCGCTCGGGGTGCAGCTCGGAGATGAAGAACTGGGCGATGTCCTCGGGGTAGTCGGCCTGGGCGTGGGAGCGACCGGTCATGCGGAGGCGCTCGAGCGGATAGACGCCGTTGAGAGCGTAGCCGAGCGGGCGCAGGACGCGCGTGATGGCTTCCTGGCCTGCGGGGAGCGCGCCCATGCCGGAGAGCGCGACGGTGCGGACGGCGCCGTGGTCGTGCATGACCGTGCGGCCCTGCTGGAGGCTGCGCTGGACGTAGAGCTCGGCGGAGGGGACGCGCTTCAACAGGTCCTCAAAGAGGAGCATGTTGAGGGCCTGGGCGAGGACGGCGCGGGAGACGCGGGGGCCGGGGTCGGAGGCGAGGTCGGGGTGGATGACGAGGACCTGAAAGAGGCGGTCGGTGCGCTGGGGGCCGACGATCGTTTCGAGAAGTTGATGAAGAGTGCTGTTTTGCGTGCTCATTTTTGATTCCCTCTGCGCCGCATCGTGGGGGCGCGGATATCCATGATCGTCAAAAGGGGGTGCAGATGTAAATGGGTATCGCTGGACGTAAAACAAGCCGCAGATCCTTCGACTCCGCTGCGCTTCGCTCAGGATGACACTTTTTCTTGTGCGGGGTTGGCTGACTTCAGCGTTGAGGTGTCGATGCGGGTGACCTGGCGGAGGCCGCGCACGGAGTTGCCGACGTAGATGGCCTCGGCGCGGGCGAGGTCGGCGAGGGTGAGGGTGTGCTCTTGGGCGGTGGGGTCGGTGGCGAGGATGTGGGCGCGGAGGATGCCGGGGAGAGCTCCGGCGGCGAGCGGCGGGGTAAGGAGTTTTTCGTTGAGGCGGACGAAGAGGGTGCTGATGGCGCCTTCGGTGAGCTCGCCGTGTTCGTTCAGGAAGAGCACCTCGCCGAAGCCCTCGGCGCGGGCGCGGGCTAGCTCGGTGTTGTAGAGGTCGCGCCGCGTGGTCTTGTGGCGGAGAAAGAGATCGGTCGAGCTGGTGCGGTGGGGGGAGATGCGGACGGAGAGGGTGGGAGGGTCTTCGGAGAGTGGAGCGCGGGTAAGGGTGATGTCGCCGGTGGAGTCGAGGAGGAGGCGAATGCTGTGGCGCGTGGACGGGAGCGTGGCGGTGAGGGTATGGATGCGCGAGGCGATGGTGGCGCGGTCGCAAGGGTAGTCGAAGTATTGTGCGGAGGCGGCTAGGCGATCGAGATGCAGGGGGAGGTACGGCATGGCGGCGCCGTCGAAGAGCATGGTCTCGATGAGCTGGAAGTCTGTGTGGGGGCGGGTGAGGAAGGCGGCCTTGAGCTGGCACTCGCGATACTCGGAGGCGGAGTGGGAGTCGGCGACGATGCCTCCGCCTACGCCCATGTGCGCGGTGTGGTTGCGGAGGACGAGGGTGCGGATGGCTACGTTGAAGGTTGCGTCTCCGGAGGGAGCGATGTGGCCGATGGCTCCGGTGTAGACGCCGCGGGGTGCGCGCTCGAGCTCGCGGATGATCTGCATGGTGCGGAGCTTGGGGGCTCCGGTAATGGAGCCGGAGGGGAAGAGGGCGCGGAAGATCTCGTAGAAGGAGAGGTTGGGAAGGAGGTCTCCACTGATCGTGGAGGTCATCTGGAGGAGGGTGCGGTAGCGCTCGACGGAGAAGAGGTCTTCGACGTGGATAGAGCCCGCGCGGCAGATGCGGCCGAGGTCGTTGCGGAGAAGATCGACGATCATGACGTGCTCGCTGCGATTTTTTTCGTCGGCCTGGAGGCGCGCTGCCTGCGCGTCGTCGGCGGCGAGATCGAGGCCGCGGGGCATGGTGCCCTTCATGGGGCGGGTGGTGATGCGGTTGCCTTCAGCGGACTTTTGGATGCGGAAGAAGAGTTCGGGCGAGAGGGAGAGGATGTGTTGATCGCCGATGTGGAGGAGCGCGCTGTAGGCGACGGGCTGGGAGGAAGAGAGTGCGGCGAACGATGCGGCTGCGGAGTGTGGTGCGGCGACGGTGACGAAGTCGGTGAAGTTCACCTGGTAGGTGTCGCCGGCTTCGATGTATTGCTGGATGCGGAGGATCTTTTCTGCGTATTCGACTTCGGGAATGTCTAGGGCGGCTTCGGCAGTGAAGGTTGTTGGTGTGGGTTCGATGGACGCTTGCGGCGGCGTGGGACCGGCGAAGGTGCCGGTAGCGTGGTGGAAGATGAAGGGCTGAGGGTAGGCTCCGAACCAGGCTATTGGCTCGTCGGTTGGTGCTCGTTCGTTGAGGGGTTCGAAGCGGCTCGGCTCGAAGTGGTAGCCGCACTCGTAGTGGAGGTAGCCGGCGAGGTGGAGGCCTTGTTTGTGTGCGGACTCGATGCGGGCGAAGAGTGCGGGGAGATCGTCGAGGGCTTGGGCTGTGATGATCTCGGTGGGGTTGAGGAAGAGGTAGCTGTAACAATTTTGCTGGTCGAAGCGCGAGGTCTCGAGCAGCACTGCGTTGCGGGAGGTTGCCGCGAGTGTGCGGAGGTGGGGCGGGAGTGGTGTCCAGCGGGGCACGGGGTTAGTGTTTCATGTTCGTGACTGCGCTGAGTTTGAGTCGAGCGCGAGCAAAACGCAGATCCTTCGACTCCGCTGCGCTTCGCTCAGGATGACACTTCTGACATAGGTACGTAAATGTTGGTTCACACCGCCTCTGGCGTTGCGGCTTTGAAGGTGATGGTGATGGTTTCGGTGCCGAGGCGTGGGTGGGTTGCGGTGAAGTGGGCGGTGCCGGAGAGTTCGCGGGCGCGGAGCCAGATGGCTCCTGTGCCGCCGATGAGTGCGAAGGGGTTGTCGCCGATGAGGTCGGCGGGGCCTTCAAGCTTGAAGGTGATGGGGTCGTTGGCGTAGGGGCGGATGTTGCCGAAGTCGTCGGTGACGCGGAGGACGATGCGTGTGGTGTCGGCTCCGTCGGCGAGGAGTGTTGTGTCATCGGGAGTGACGGTGAACTTGCAATCGGCACCACTGCCGGAGAGGGTGCGCGAGATGACCTGCTTGCCGTTGAGGAAGCCGTCGATGCGGAGGTCGCCCCAGGGGCGGTGGGCTCCGGCGTGGTCGCGGTCGAGGATGAAGGGCGCGTACTTGAGATGCGCGAACTCGGTGCGGTCGGGGTCGAGCTCGATGTAGGGCTCCCACGGCGTGTTGGGGTCGCTTTTAGGGCGGAGGTAGAGCTTGAGGTGGTCGCAGTTGGAGCAGATGACGGCGCGGCGGAGGTGTTCGGATTCGTCGGAGTTGGCCCAGTGGAAGGCGGGCTCGAGGACGATCTCCTCGGCGGGGTCGCACTGCGATTTGTAGAAGGCGGCGGCGGGCTTGGGCTCGCGGAAGATGTCGGTGACGCCGTGGTAGCAGATGCGGTCGCCGGCGCCGAAGTTGGAGTGGGTGTTGTAGTCGAAGGCGCACCAGCCGATGCCGCCGGCGTACTGCGGATCGGAGGCGAGCTGGTTGTGAATGCGTGCGTGGCGCAGGGTGTGCTCGCGCTGGCGCTCATCGTCGTCGGTGGTCTTGGTGGGGAAGGTGTGACCGACGAATTCGGTGTTGAGGTAGAGCGGGTGGTTGGGGGCGCGCAGGGGGAAGCCGAAGTCGTTGATGGTGAAGACGTCTTCGAGGAGCTCTGACTTTTCGAAGTTGCGGATGCCTCCGGTCTGGCGCGTGGGGTCGAGCAGGTGCGCGAGCTTGTTGGTGCGGAGGTAGAAGTCGTGGTCGTCGCGGGACTCGTTGATGCGCACGCCCCAGAGGATGACGGAGGGGTGGTTCCAGTCGCGTCGAATCATGCGGCCGACGTTGTCGATGGAGATCTGCTTCCAGGACTCGTCGCCGATGTGCTGCCAGCCGGGGATCTCTTCGAGGACGAGGAGACCGATCTCGTCACAGCGGTCGAGGAAGTGGCGCGACTGCGGGTAGTGCGAGGTGCGGACGATGTTGCAGTGGAGGTTTTTGCGGAGGATGTCGGCGTCCTTGCGCTGTGCGCGCGCGGGCATGGCCTGGCCGACGAAGGGGAAGGTCTGGTGGCGGTCGAGGCCGCGCAGCTTGATGACCTTGCCGTTGAGCGAGAAGCCCTGCGGGGTGAAGACGGCCTCGCGAAAGCCGATGCGGCGTGTGTCGGAATCGATGACGCGGCCTGCCGCGAGGAGGCGGACGTGGACGGTGTAGAGGTGCGGCTGGTCGAGACTCCAGAGCTGGATGTTCTGCAGAGAGGAGAGTGTGACGGTGTGGCGCGCGGGATCGTTGATGGTCTGAGTGCTGGCGTGGACGGGCGCTGAGGTCTCGGGGTTGGCGCCGGCGTTGGGGTCGGGGGCGGTGGTGTGGGAGATTTTTTCGGAGGATTTTGCGATGGTCTTGTCGCCGTCACGCAACTCTACTTCGAGCATGAGGTCTTGCGCTGCGGCTCCGGCGAGGAAGCAGTCGACATCGAGCGCGGGTGAGGTGAGGACGTCTTTCGTGCGGGCGAAGATGTTGTCGATGTAGGTTTGCGGGACGATACGAAGCCCGACCTCGCGATAGATGCCGCCGAAGGTGAGGTAGTCGATCTCGTTGCCGAAAGGTGGGATGTCGGCGCGCTCGGTGGAGTCGACGTAGACGGTGAGGATGTTGTCGCCAGCGTCTTTGAGGTGTGGTGTGAGTTCGAAGGAGAAGGGAGTGTAGCCGCCTTTGTATTCGCCGAGCGAGGTGCCGTTGATCCAGACGGTGGTGGCGGTCATGGAGCCTTCGAAGTCGAGAAAGACTCGCTTGCCTTTGGCCGTGGCGGGTGTGCGGAAGCGGCGGCGATAGGTGGAGACGAACTCGTAGTCCTTGTCGTCGAAGCTGTGCCAGGGGAGCTTTTTGTTTGTGTGGGGGATGACGACTCGCTCGAAGGATGCGTCGTTGAAGGTAGCGGCGTGTGCGCCTTCGACCTTGCTGGGATGGAAGCGCCAGTTGCGATTGAGCGGAAGGACGGTACGTTCGGCGGAGGTCTCCTGGGCGAGGGCTGTGGCTCCGGGGAGAGCGGTGGCGGCGAGAAGGGTTCCGGTGGTCTTGAGGAAGTCGCGGCGGTCCATCGAATGAATTGTCATTTTCAAAGGTAGAAACATCGTAAGCAGGTTGGCGGGATTTGTCACAGAGAAAGATACGGATTGCGACTTATATAGTGAGAGCTGCATGTCGACAGGCAAGGTGTGGAGTGCGCGTTGGAAACAGGTAGTGCTGCGGCTTATGGCGGTCGTCGCTTTAGGGAGTTTCTTTGCGGGATTCCATGCAGGTCACGCGATGCAGAGGCGGAGCCCCGCGGCGGCAGCGGAGCTGCCGGAGGAGATTGCGTCGTCGCGCTTTGTGCTAAGGGTGAATGGGCGCGAGGTGGCCGTGGCGCACGCGGCGGCGAACTACTACTTTGCGAACTTCGATGTGCGGGGGCGGGGGATGGTGGAGGTGACGGCTCCGACGGACGACTACTGGTCGCGCGGCGTGGAGGTGCAGCCTTGGCGGCTGGGAATCAGGCCGAGGCTGAAGGGACGCACGATCTCGTTCCGGCTGGATGGGCCGGCGAAGATCTCGATTACGCGGCCGGGAGATTTTCTTGCGGGCGCGGAGATGCTGTTTCTGTTTGCGAACAGGCCGGAGAGGGATGCTCCGCGGGCGAATGCTGCGGGCGTGCGGTTCTACGGGCCGGGAGTGCATCGCGACGGAATCAATGCGAAGAGCGGCGATGTGATCTATCTGGCCCCGGGAGCGGTCGTGCTGGGCGGATTGAATCTATGGCAGGTAGAGAACGTTCGCGTCTTCGGGCGCGGCGTGATTGTGTACGACGGGCCGCAGAATCCGAACGACGACACGGGATGGATTCACAAGCCGGACTGGCACGCGATTGTGATGGATAGAGCGCGACACATCTCGATTGAAGGGATTACGTGCGTAGTGCGGAGCCGGACGTGGATGATCCAGATGAAGGACTCGCGGGATATTCGCTTCGACAACGTGAAGGCGATCGGCGGGAGCGCAGGCAATGCGAACCAGGATGGGATGGACTGGCTGGGCGGCGGCGACACGGTGGTGCGGGACAGCTTCTTTCGCGCGGCCGACGACGTGTTTGCCATGCAGGGCAACTGGGACGGGTACAGCCCGGACGCGATGGCGATTCCCGGACATGAGGTGAGCAACATCACGATCGAGGACAGCGTGGTGTCGACGAGCATCTCAAACATTGTGCGGGCGGCGTGGCCGCGCAAGAGCTTCGACAGCCACCACTTTGTGATGCGCAATGTGGACGTACTGCACATGGGAATGGGGGCGTGCGTGGTTCCGTTTGCGCTGCTAGAGATATGGGCCGATCCGGATGGGCACGGGACACAATCGGATTATCTGTTCGAGGATGTGCGGCTGGAGGACTGGTACTCGCTGGTGCAGTTGCGGCAGCCTGCGCAGGGGATCGAGGAAGTGCGGTTTCGCGACGTGGCGGCACTGGAAGTGGGCTCGCTGGTGCCTTCGACGCTGAAGGGGAGCGTTCGTGGAGTGAGCTTCGATAATGTGACGCTGGCGAATCGTTTGATGGAGAAGGATGAGGAAGTGCCGCTGGAGGTGACGGGCGGAGCCGAAGCGCCGGCGTATGGTTCTGGCGCGGCGCGAGCGGGATTCACTTACTCGGCGGGATTGATTGCACCGGGCCGGAGGGTGCGCTTCGCGGCGGGAAGCTCGCAGACCGGCGTGGCGAAGATTGTGCGGTACGAGTGGAGCTTCGGTGATGGGACGAGAGCGACGGGGCGCGTGGTGCGGCATGCGTTTACTGATACTCAAGGGACGCTGTGGGACCACTCGGGAAGATTTCGCGTTCTGCTGCGCACTGTGGATGCGAATGGACGCACTAGCTGGGCGGATGCCCCGGTTGTGGTCGCGAAGAGGCTTGAGCCTGCGGTGAGCGTGGCTTCCACGGAGGCTGGGGTTCGTTATGAGTACTTTGCTGGGTCGCGGCTGGATGTTGATGCGTTGAGGAAAGAGGATGCGATTGCGACGGGGATGAGCGCAGGATTGAGTGTTGCGGCGATGACGCATGGAGAGCAGTACGGTGCAGTTTTTGAGGGGTTGATCGATGTCCCGGCGGATGGCGGATATGCGTTTACGCTGCTGGGCAATGACGGTGGGCAACTCGATGTGGATTCGGCGACGATCGCTGCGAGCCCGAAGGCGTGGCCGCAGGTGTGCGGGTCGGAGGGAAACGCGGTGCAGGCTGCTCGGGGAAGCGTTGCGCTGGCGAAGGGCCGGCACAGGATTCGCGTTGCGATGACGCACACGGCTGGCTCGGATGGCTTCGCGGTGCTGTGGCAGGGGCCGGGGGTTCCTCAGGAGGCCATTCCGGCATCCGCTCTTTCGCACGAGGTGGAAGACGAGAAAAAGAGCGTGTTCGTCCATTGATTGCGACGGGCGCGGGGAAGACTCAGTGAGCGGGACAGATCGTTTCGCCGATGCCGGATTTGGCCAAGGGAGCCATGATGGAGGCGACGGACTGGAGCTTGCCGTTTTTGGCGACGCACTTCACTTTGGCTACGTCGTCGACGTTGGTGAGCTAGTCGCCGGCGACGATGATGAGATCTGCGAGGTGGCCGGGGGTGAGTGTACCGAGGTCGTTCGAGAGACCGTAGGTTTTTGCGGCGAGGCTGGTGGCGGTTTCGAGGGCCTGCCACGGAGCGAGGTGGCCAGCTCGCGTTGGCCTCGTCGAGACCGCCTGACGCCGCTTAATGGAACGACCAGCCAAAGGAGGTCGTGCCGCCGAGGTTGTTCGACGGAGTTCCGACAACTGGCCGGTTGTCGTAGTTGTCATAGAAGCTGAAGCGGATGTAGAAGTCGCTGAAGAACTTGTAGTACACATCCTGGTTGAGGGTGAAGCGTACGCGGCCGGCCGAGGTGATGCTGGGATAGAGCCAGAACGATGTGTTGAACGTCATCGAGTCGAACCGGAAGGTGGAGTACTGCGTCGCAAACACGGAGTCGAGCGCGTTCTTGCGCGATTGGGCCATGCCGTTCCCGCTGTCCCGCTCATTGGTGTACGCCAGTCCGCCGACGAAATTCAGGTTGGTTTTGTTGGTGAAGATCTGGCGTCGGGTGATGGCGGCGCCAAGCGTGGAGCGAAGACTGATCTGCTGCTCGGTACTGGAGAGAAAGTTCGCGAGTCCTCCGGAGTACCAGTTCGATTCACCAAGCTGCCTGTAGACCTGGCTCTTGAGCGTGGTTTCGTTTGTGTCGTTCGTCTCCTGCTGGCTGGCGAACTGCGACGACGAGTTGATCGAGGCTATGTACGAAGCAGACTGGTAGCCGAGATCGGTCTGAAGGGTTAGGGTCTGCTGCGAGTTCGAACGCGCAAAGCTCGTGCCCACGTCTGCATCGCCGCGAAACCTTCTCAGGAACGTCGTTCCCAGCTGGTCGATCTGAATGACATTTTCAGGATTCAGAGTGTTGGTCGTGTTACCCTTCACGACCAGCGAGCCCGATTCTCCTGCGAGCGAACCGTCGTACAGCTTTCCGTCAGGATCCGTGATGAGGAATTGCTGGGCGCTCTGGATGCGATCCACTTTGGTCCAATCGAGCACGATCGCCGAGTTGGAGTAGCCGGGCTTCACCGTGAGCTGCCCTTGCGAGAGCGACTTTATCTCGCAGGTGATCCTGTCGCCGTTGCGCATGTACACGATGTCGTTGCTCGTGCGTGTGCCGGCAAACAAATGTTCTGGTATCAGCAAGCCCAGTCCTGCGGCAAGGAGTGCGGCCCATAACTTCTTCAGCATGCGGATCTCCTCTTCCGGTCTAAAGTACGGTCGCAATCCGGATTCTACGGGAAGAGAGCGGTGCGCTGGCTGGATGTTGTTGCCAATCAGGTATCTGCGAAGAAGCTGGCGCCTGAGAACTTGCCCAGCACGTCGCGGCGTGCGACGAGGGATCGGTGGATTGACGCACGACGAGGCGGCACTCAAGGATGCTGGTGCGCGATCTCCGCTGTTCGCCGCGCATGCGCTCGGGAAGGAACTGCGCCGCCTCGATTCCCTGCCGCGCGACCGGCTGCTCGACCGTGATGAGTGGCGGTGCGGTGAACGCCGCGGATATTGTCGAACCCTCGGGCTCCGTGGACAAGGGCAAGCTGGAGCAGAGGGGTGAGCGCGTCGTGGTAACGATGGCTCACCCGGTGTCTACGACGAGTTTTGATTGGAGCCTGCAATTTTAGAAGAAATCGCAGCCCTTGATGAGCTCCCTTACGTTGATGTGGAAAGTAGCTGGCGCTGCATTCGCGCACTTGTCCACCTGGACGGTATACGAGATATCGCCGGCTGACTTGACCGTGCAGGTCGGCGGATGGTTCCCCAGAGTGTCAGCTTCGCACTTGCTGGCATCCATCTTGATGGTTGGATTCAGTGTGGAGTTCCACTGAACCAAGCCTCCTACCTTTACGATCGGTGTGTCCGTATTTGGCGGGGTAGTGCTTGGATTCAAGACCTGAACGGTGTTGTTTCTGCACACCACCGTCAGGTTCGTCGGCGCTATTTGCACGTCTGGCGCCGGCTGGCTCGGTTCAGGTGACCTCGGTTGAGGTGACTTGGACTGCTGGGCAGCGTAGACCACATGATTCTCACCAGGCAACTGGAGCTTCCCATCACCGCCGCTGGTCGGTTCGGCTCCGGGGTCCTGGCAGAGGATCGTTGCACTGGGATCATTCGCATTCGCCTTATCGGAACAGAAATACATGAACTGGTTCAGAATGGAGGGATGGTTCGGGTCACGGACAGCAGCTTCGGTGATCGTGCATTTATTCCCGCCATCCCCTTCCTCGCAGGGACTGTCTCCGTAGAAATGAATATGCACTTCATCGGAGGGCTTTCCGTCCTTATACCACTCAAGGACGTCCCCTTTGTACGGTGCGGCCAGAACACCTCCGGGAAGAATATCGAAGGTGAAGTGGTGAGGAGGCGTGGATTTGGGTTTGTGAGGAAAGAAGAAATAGCCAATAAGAATACCGGCCACGAATGCGCAGAATATTAGCAGCCAATAACTCCGACTCTGCTGATTGGAAGGCATTGTCTTGTCCTTTCGATCCTGAGAGATGATGAGGCATACTGTCGGGCCCTATAATCCGCCGTGTTCCTTGCAGCGAGACTACCTTCTGTTGAGAGCCGCGTTTGACGAGCGGCCTCTCTGCTGCAGACAGAATTTGAACCTGCCGTCTTTGCTCTTTGGGCATGCCTTCTGACCGCTGACCCTCACTTGCGGCTCATCTCGTATCAGCAGAACCGTACGAACAGCCATCGCCAATATCCTCTCGATCCTGGAAGATGGTGAAGCTCTACGTGGCCGCGGACTGGTTCGATGGGGTCTTTGCAATGACGGAGAGATAGCGGGGGTCTTTACGAAGGTCTTTGAGATCGAGCGCGAGGTCGATCTCAACCGGAGACAGGCCCTCTTTGACACATTCGAGCAACAACGTCAGAGCCTCCTGCTTTTTTCCAAGCAGTGTGAGCGCCTGCACCTTCATAAACTTCGACCTCACATCGCTTGCGCCATACTTCTCCGCATTTTCAATGTCTTTTACAGCGGAGACTGAGTCGCCAACCTTGGCATGATAAAACGCCAGAGTCATCCACCTGAAGCCATTGCGCGGATTCACCTGCAAATCTTCCGAGAGCACCTTCGCAGCCCTTTGATAGTTCTCGTGAACTTTCGCGGAGTTCCCCAGCATGGCATAACAGTCGCCGATGTCCCGCCACGCCAAATGCGACCTGGGTTCCAGCTGCGCCGCCTGCTCATAGTACCCCAGCGCTGCCTTGTAGTCCTTGTCGGTGAACGCCTCATCACCGAGGTTGCGAAATGCATTTGCATTCGGGCTTCTTGCGATGCTGCGCCTCGATGCATCGATTGCCTCATCATGTTTCCCGATGGCGACGTACATCGTGCCGAGGTTCGCCAGCGGCATGGCAACACTGGGCGCTGCCACCGCCGCTTCGGCAAACGCATCAGCTGCCTGCTGGTACTTGGCTTGTCTCCACAGGACATATGCGAGCTCGTTGTATGCCGGCCAATAGTTGGGCCGTTCCTTCAGGATCTCCCGGTACACCTGCTCAGCCTCGGCCAAGCGATTGAGAAAGCGAAGGGCATACGTCTTGTAGAGAATCGTCTCTGAGTTTCCAGGATCTACCTTGAGAGACCTGCCGATGAAGGTCAGCGCTTCTTCCTGCCTTCCTGAAAAGAGATACACCTGTGCCCGGCTCAGAAGCCCGGCGGCAGACGCCGAATTCTCATCGGCTGCCCTTTCCGCGTTCCGCTCCGCAAGCGACAGCAGGGCTCGATCGTGAGTGCGCAAGTACTGCTGGACATAAGCCATAGCAAGCTTGGCATAGCCCAGATGGAACCTTGGCTCCATTCCCAGGCAATCGGCGTATTTAAGAATTGCGGCATCGAGTCCCGTATTGTTCGGTTGATGCGCCAGCTCCTCCGCCTGGCTGAACAGCTGAAATGCCTCAGGCGAGATCGTCTTCAGCTCCTCATCATCCTTGAGCCTCTTTTCCTGCTGGGGAAGTCCAAGCAGCTTCGCTGCCTCCTCTGACCCCCTGTCCGCCAACGTATTAATCTGGTCGCGACTGGTCGCAATCGATTGCTTGCGAAGCGTTCGCTGCGATGCAGCGTCCAGCACCTGCAGCAGAAGCTGTGCCCCTGTGGCCTTCGTCTGCAGCGACGCCGCCAGCACGAGGTTGGCGCCGAGCAGGCTCACTGACTCGGCAGGAGCCACAACCGGGACAGTTCCGGGGACGTCGCCCGCCGAGATGACCAGGAGGTTCTTCACGTAGGCTTCCGCGCGAGTCAGGCGATTTCGAATCGAGCCCAGCACCGTCGAGACGAGCGACGACGACTCACCCGTCGGAGCGGGCCACGCCATGACCGCCACGAAGCGCTTGTCGGGAAGCGGGTGCATCCACCGATCGATCCTCGGCCACTCCAGCCAGGCACCTCCGGCGAGAGCGACGGTTGCGCCGGCTCCCATCTCCAGCATCTTTCGGCGGGAGATGGCGTGCCGTGAACTGACGGCGGGTGGAGGCGGGGGCGCGACGTATCCCGGCTGCAGCACGGCGACTGCCTGGCGCACGCTCGGAAAGCGGCGCGTGGCGTCAGGCTCGAGACATCCGCGAATGAATCGCTTCCACTGCGACGGAAGCTTGTCGAAGACAGGGTCCTGTCCGGTCTCGAGCTCGTTGCCGGGACTGAACCTGGGCACGTGGCCCATCAACATCTCGTAGGCCACGATAGCGATGGCATAGACGTCGGTCGCAATGGAAGGCTGCTCGCCCCGGAAGAGCTCGGGAGCCATGTAGGCCGGAGTTCCGGCAAACGCCGCAGTGGTCAGCGTTTGAGACCCGGCCTGGTAGGCGTGCGCCAAGCCGAAGTCCATCACGCAGACGCGCACCTCTGCGCCGTGCCCATCGAGCATAATGTTGCCCGCCTTGATGTCGCGGTGCAGGATGCCCGCATCGTGGATGGCGCCGAGCGCGTCGCCGACCTGGCGAATGATCGCAGTCGCCTCGGGAAGGTCGATCGGCCCCTGCCTTGCGATCCGCATCGCCAGGGTCTCTCCGCTCAGGAGCTTCATCGTGAAGAAGGCGATCGGCTTGCCCTGATCTTCGCTCTGAAAGATGTCGTAGATAGGACAGAGGTTGGGATGAATCACCTCGCGCGCATGAAGAATCTCGCGCTCGAGGCGCTTCTGCATGACGGGGTCCTCGGCCGATTGCGAGAGAAGCGTCTTCAAACCGAGGTGGACTCCCTGCAACCGGCGGTCCTCCACCTCATACACCTCGCCCATGCCTCCTCGAGCGATGTAGCGCACGATCACAAACCGGTCGTTGAGGACAGATCCGACATTCCACCGCGGGGAGGCTCCGGCATGGGATCCAGTGCCGTAACTATTTGCAGGAGCGCTCTTGTCGTCAAAGGGCGCAAACTGCGCCGCAGCCTTCCTGGGGTCGAGGAAGGGCTGCTCCAGGAAGCTCCCCAGGCGCTCGTCCTTGTCCAGCAGCTCGCGGACGAGCGGCTCCAGCTCAGGAGATTCACGGCACGCCCGCTTCAAAAAGACGGACCTGTCCTCTGGCGCAAGTTCCAGCGCAGCAGCGAACAGCCGTTCGACGGTTTCGCGTTCCCCTGCCATGGCCTATCCTCCACGCTAGCCCTGTATGGCCGATAAAGGATGCAGATTTGGTAGCTTAGGCCCCCAGAGAACAAGCAAGAAGAAGATCGATCAACAGAGCCGGAGACTGCACCGCTAAGAGTTCCGGGTTTCAATCACCGGTCTTACCGCGGCGCAAAACTAGGAAATTCGGGCTAACCCGCCTCTTTTCTTCGCGAGAAGCTTATCACGTTATGCCTCCAGCCCGCTGTCTATTAATGCGTACTCCAGCCGGTAACAGTGTCATTGTCATATTTTTTGGTTGTGAGTGAGTTCAGGCCTCTCGGCGTAGAATGCTCGCCATAGGAGTCCTCCTATGTCCATCCCCGACGGTGACGTCACAGTCCTGCTGAAGGCGATGAACCGTGGGGACAAGTCTGCCGCGGACCAACTGCTACCTCTCGTGTACTCCGAGCTGCACCGGCTGGCCAAGGGCTATATGAGCCGTGAGCGGCGAGGCCACACCCTGCAGCCGACAGCGCTTATCAACCAGGCGTACCTCAGGATCGCGCAGCAGCAGAACGTCGAGTGGCAGAACCACGCTCACTTCATCGGATTTGCCGCCAACGTGATGCGGCGAGTGCTGGTCGATCACGCCAGGGAGCATAACGCAGCCATGCGCGGTGGAGGACGCGTGAGGGTCGAGCTTGATGAAGGCATCGCCTTCACCAGGGAGACGGCTCCACAGCTTCTCCTGCTAGAGGAGGCCCTGACACGCCTGGAACAGCTCAATCCCAGGCAGGCCAAGGTGGTGGAGATGCGCTACTTCGGTGGCTTGTCGGTCGAAGAGGTGGCGGGAGTTCTCGGCATCGCGCCGCGCTCCGTCAAGCGCGACTGGTCGCTCGCCCGCCTGTGGCTCTTCGAGGAGATCCAAAAGGGAGCGGCCACGGCCCAGCAATAAAATTGCGAATTCGTGGCACCTTCTGTCCCTGTTCTCCGCTTATCCAGGTGAAGGCAATTGTGGAGATGGCCTTCGGATAAGGAGATAGGTCATGAAACGCTCAATCAC
Source organism: Edaphobacter aggregans DSM 19364 (assembly GCF_000745965.1). Lineage (GTDB taxonomy): Bacteria > Acidobacteriota > Terriglobia > Terriglobales > Acidobacteriaceae > Edaphobacter > Edaphobacter aggregans. The sequence continues at coordinate 127,510 of NZ_JQKI01000005.1, forward strand.
TTCCTTTCTCGCCTCTGGTCTCGTGTCTACCGCTCTTGCCATCGGCGTCGCCTCCACTCCGTTCAACGCGTTTGCCCAGGATCCGTCGGGAGTCAAGGCCAATATCCCGTTTGCATTCGAGGTTGGCTCCAAGGTGATGCCGGCCGGAACCTACACCTTTACAAAGCAGGGCGAGTACATCATGCTGCTGCGCGGCTCCGACCCGCACGCCCAGATTCTGGCGATGGTTCGTCCGCAGACCAGCCAGAACGCCCCGAAGGTCGGCACCATCACCTTCACGCAGTATGGCGATCGCTACTTCCTTCATAAGGTGTCCAGCTCAGCCACCTCAACCGCCTGGGATTGCCCAACCGGCAAGCAGGAGAAGGAACTGATCCGTGAGCTGCGCAACCAGAAAGCCACTGAGGTCGCCGTCAATATCACGCCGACGCTGCAGCACTAATCTGCAATCTGCCTTGATTCTTTCTCTGTGAATCTTCTAAAGCCTCGCGCTGCCAACTGCGGCGCGGGGCTTTAGCTCTTTTGTGACAACACATAATCCCGGTAAGCCGGGAATCCGAGGTCCGGAAGACTCGTGGCCTGCATTGCCGCGCGGACAATCGCGCGGGCCATCACGGTCGCTGCAATCGCTCCAATCGCAGTTACATCCGCCTTCACCTTCGCCGTTCCCGTCGACATCGAAAAGATCGTGTCGCCGTCTCCCATCGTGTGCACCGGGTTGATGGCGCGCGCCAGTCCGTCGTGCGTCATCTGCGCGATCTTGGTCATCTGCGTCTTGGTGAAGGGAGCGTTCGTTGCCACCACACCGATCGTCGTATTGGCGCCGTTCTGCACCACCACGCGATAGCCCTTGAGGATCGCCTCCATCGAGTCACGGTAGCCCTTACCGTCCTCGGAGCGCGCTCCGGCCACGATCGTGCCTGTGCGTGGATCGATCACGTCGCCCGCTGCATTCACCGCCACTAGGGCGCCCACGACGATTCCCGTGTCTCCCACCTTCACGCTCGCCGTTCCCAGGCCCGATTTCATCGCGAACTTCGGCCCGAACATCTTGCCCACCGTCGCGCCTGTCCCCGCGCCCACGTTGCCCTCCTTCACCGGCCCCGTCGTCGCGGCTATGCAGGCCTTGTATCCTGCGTCTTCTGCTGGACGTATCTTGAAGTCCCCGACTCCCAGGTCAAAGAGAATCGCCGCTGGCACAATCGGGACCACGCCTCCGCCGATCTTGTACCCGAGGTTGTGCTCCTCCAGCCACCGCACCACGCCCGTCGCCGCCGCGAGTCCATAGGCGCTGCCGCCTGAGAGCAGAATCGCCTGCACCTTCTCGACCATGTTGGTTGGCGACAGCAGGTCTGTCTCGCGCGTCCCTGGAGCCGATCCTCTTACATCCACGCCAGCGGTCGCGCCGCTCTCGCAGATCACCACGGTGCAACCAGTTGGCCGCTCGGCGAGCGTGTGCTGCCCGACCTTGAGCCCAGGTACATCGGTGATCGATCCGCCCTCAGGCAGGGACAGCGGCTCCTTCAGGAGCGCGAACGCGGCCTCGGCCGGCAGCGCTGCCGCGAGAGGAAGACCAACCAGACTGCGGGTAAACTCACGACGCTTCATGCAAGACCTCGAACAAGAATCACTGCACCTATGCAGAACCCCGCTACAACACTGCCCCTTTTGCGGGAGGCGAGTCAGCGGGCTTTGGAGACACAGGAGCGAACACACGGAACGCAACCATAACGATAGCCGCCGTAAGAATTCCAATCGCCTGCGGAGACAGCACTCCAAAACCGACGCCATGCGTTAGACGCATCGTGACCAGCGTTGCCGCAAGCGCGGCGAAGATGCTCGAGAGCGCAGCAGCCGAGAGTACGCGCCGTGAATAGAGCCCGGCGAGCACGGGAACAAACAGCGAGACGGCGATCAGGCCGTAGAAGATCGAGACTGCCGCAATGATCGAAGGCAGAATCGCAGCCAGCAAAATCCCGGCGATCCCTGCACCGATCAAAATGATTCGGCTCACCATCAGCAGCCTCTGCTGCGAGACGCCCGGATTCAGAAACGTCTTGTACAGATCGACCGCCAGCGACGTCGAGAGCATGAACAGAATCGCATCGGTCGCACTCAGCTCCGCCGAGAAGATCGACGCCAGCGTCCACACCCCGAGCCAGCGCGGCAGAAGCGTCTTCATCGCCTCCGGCAGAGCCAGCTCCGCATTGCTGAGATGCGGCAGCGCAGCAAACGCGCACAGGCCAAGCACTGCCGGCACGAACGCAAATAGGGCCTGGCCCAGCGAGTTCAGTACTACGCCGCCCCGCACCGTCTTCTCATCACCCGCGCCATAGACCTTCTGCACCAGCCCCGGCGAGACCATGAACGACGGCACCAGAATCGCGAACCATGCAGCGATCTGCTTTGCGCCCGCTCCGGTGATGCTGAACAGCTGTTCCGTCCTTGCCGCGCTGCCTGTGTTCGCCAGCACAAGCTCGCGCATGTGTCCCCACCCGCCCAGAGCATGAAGTGCAAACGGAACCGCCAGCAGCAGTCCCGACATCGTCACGGCAAGCTCGAACATGTTCACGAACGACGACGACATCATGCCGCCGGCCACGCAGTACACGATCGCGACCATGCCGCCGATCACGCATCCCTGCCACTTCGGGATTCCTGCGACTGTATTCAGAATCCATGAGATCGCAATCAGCTGCCCGGCAAGAATCGCGAGCGAGCCAAACCAGAACAGCACCGCGATGACCGCCTTCACGGCCTTGCCGTAACGAAGCTCGAGGAAGTCCTGCAGGGTCGCCAGTCCGTTCTTCTTCCCGATCACCCACAGCTTCGGCCCCAGGAACTGCGACAGCAGAAGCGATCCGATCGCCGCCGAGCCGACCCACCACCACGCCGACATTCCCAGCCGGTATCCCAGTCCTGTCGCACCGACCGTCGAACCCGCGCCGATGTTCGCCGCCAGGAACGTGGCAAACAGCCGCCCTGTCCCCAGGCTCCTTCCCGCCACCAGGAAGTCCGTCGAGCTCTTCACGCGCCGGCTCATCACAATGCCAAGCGCCATGAGGAAGATGGAGTAGAGCAGCAGCGCAATCAGGTAGATGTTCATCCGTCTCTTCCATTGTCTATGATTCGTATATTCTTCGTGAAAGACCGATATACTCGACCGCGCTCATAATCTCGAACAGCAAGACCAGTTCTGCATTCCGGAGCCTCCATGCCCGATCAACTCACCTCGCAGCAAGTCATCCAGCTCACCCGGGACCACAACTACGGAACCTGGCGCAAGCAGAAGTTCTGGAACCCCAACCACCTCGTCTCCGCCGACGGCTGCTACTTCACTGACGGCAACGGCAAGCGTTACCTCGACTTCTCGTCGCAGCTGATGTGTTCTAACCTCGGCCACAACAACAAGGCCGTCATCGAGTCCATCAAGAAGCAGGCCGAGACGCTGGCCTACGCCGCGCCCTTCTACGCGACGACGGCTCGTGCCGAACTGAGCAAGCTGCTTCTCGAAGTCCTTCCCGAGGGCCTTACCAAGTTCTTCTTCACGACCTCCGGGACGGACGCCAACGAGGCCGCCTTCAAGATCGCGCGCATGTACACCGGCAAGACCAAGATCATCGCTCGCTATCGCTCGTATCACGGCTCTACCTCGATGTCGATTGCGGCTACCGGCGACCCGCGCCGCTGGCCCGCGGAGCCTCGTAGCAAAGGGCAAGGCGTTCTGTTCTCCCCCGAAGTCAACTGCTACAACTGCCCGATCAAGCACACCTATCCTGAGTGCGGCATCGCGTGCGCCGACTATCTCGACTACATGATCGCCAACGAAGGCGACGTCGCCGCAGTCCTCGTCGAGCCTGTCGTCGGAACCAACGGTGTCCTCATTCCGCCGCCCGGCTACTTCGACAAGCTCCGCGCGCTGTGCGACCGGCACGGCGTCCTGCTCATCGCCGACGAGGTGATGAGCGGATGGGGCCGCACCGGCAAGTGGTTCGCCATCGACAACTGGAACCTGAAGCCCGACATTCTTACGACGGCCAAGGGAATCACCTCGGCCTATGTGCCGCTCGGCCTCTGCGCTACCACACAGAAGATCGCCGACTTCTTTGACGATAACTACTTCGCCCACGGCCACACCTACGAGGCCCACCCCATGACGCTAGGCCCCGCCGTCGCCACCATCGGCGAGATGCGCCGCCTCAACCTGGTCGATCGCGCCAACGAGATGGGAGCCTACCTCGGCGAGAAGCTTCGCGCTCTCAAGCCGAAGCATCCCTCCATCGGCGACGTCCGCGGCATTGGCCTCTTCTGGGCGGTGGAACTGGTGAAGGACCAGAAGCTCAAGACGCCGTTCAACACGTGGCAGGAAAAGCTTGATGGCAAGCCGATGGTGGTCGAGCAGGTCGCCGCGAAGATGCTCGGCGATGGCGTCGTCGTGCAGGCGTGGATGAGCCACTTCGTCCTCGCCCCGCCGCTGATTGTGGAGAAGGTAGACATCGACAAGGCAGTCGCTGCCTTCGACGACGCTCTCTCGGTCGCAGACGCCCTGCTGTAACACCTGTACGACTACCGGGCTTCGTGAAAATCGCTTGACCTTCTCCTCGGGAAGGTCGGAAGATCAGGCATGGTAAAGGTCTTTATCTCCAACCGGGTGATCACCCCACAGGGAATGAGACCGGCGGCGGTTGTGGTCGAGAACGGACGGATCGTCGCCGTGACTGAGCGTGACAGTGCGCCGCAGTCCTCGAACGTGCTCGACTTCGGTGATCTGGTCCTTATGCCTGGACTCGTCGACACTCACGTCCACATCAATGAGCCGGGTCGAACGGAGTGGGAGGGCTTCGAGACGGCCACTCGGGCGGCTGCGGCAGGCGGCATTACGACGCTGGTCGACATGCCTCTCAACTGCCTGCCCGAGACGACCACTGTTGATGCGCTCGAAGCCAAGCGCGCTGCCGCCGCAGGAAAGTGCTACGTCGACTGGGCAGCATGGGGCGGCCTTACGGACGACAATCAAGGACACATCCTGGATCTGGCCAACGCTGGGGTTCGAGGCTTCAAGTGCTTCCTGATCGATCCCGGGATCGAAGGCCTGACGATGGTCACTGAAGCGGGCCTTGAACGCGCTGCGCCGACGCTGGCCGAGACCGGCCTGCCGCTGCTCGTTCATGCGGAGCTGCCGGGGCCGATTGCGGCACCCGCCCGTGAACTCAACGGGGCCGATTGGCAACGATATGAGACGTATCTGCGCTCGCGACCTGATGCAGCAGAGATCGAGGCGATCCGCATGCTCCTTCGGCTCTGCCGGAAGTATCGGTTTCGTCTCCACATCGTTCATCTGTCTACCGCGCTTGCGCTGGAGGAGTTGGCCGCCGCCGAGGCGGAGGGGCTTCCGATCACGGTTGAGACCTGTCCGCACTATCTGCACTTTGCGGCGGAAGAGATCGCTCTCTCCGCCACTCTGCTGAAGTGCGCTCCGCCGATCCGGTCCGCGCAGAACCGCGAGGCTCTGTGGAACGGGCTGCAGCAGGGGACGATCCATCTGATCGCCAGCGATCACTCGCCCTGCCCGCCCGCGATGAAGCGACAGGAAGAGGGTGACTTCCGGAAGGCCTGGGGCGGCATCGCGAGCCTATCCATTGCAGCGTCTATCGTGTGGACGGGAATGCGGGAACGCGGCATCTCATTGTGCAGGCTGCCCCAGTGGATGGCTCAGGCGCCTGCCGCACTCGCCGGCCTGTCCGCGAAGAAGGGCGCGATCGCTCCCGGAATGGACGCGGACCTGGTGGTCTTCGATCCCGATGCGAAATTTGAAGTTGATCCGTCACACCTTCACTACCGGCACAAGGTGTCGGCCTATCTCGGCGAATCGTTCTATGGGGTCGTCGAACGAACATTTCTCAGAGGAGAAGAGATCTACAACAAAGGTGACTTTCCGGCGCTAGGGGCCGGGGAGGAACAGGTATCGTTGCACCTACGCCATGAGCACGTTCATGGCGCGCAGTCGTCTACTTGGTAGCGGCACTTACTTCGCAGTCGAAAGGCGCCTCGTGAGTCAACGCATCGTAGGAGTTTCGGTTCCCCGTAAAGAAGGTCCGGAGAAGGTCACCGGAAGGGCGAAGTATGTCGATGACCTTTCCTTCCCGGAGATGCTGTACGGCGCGACCGTACGCAGCACGATTGCGCGCGGAAGGATCACGGGCATTCGCTTTGGCGACGGAGTGCCGTGGGATGAGTTCGTCATCGTTACGGCGGAGGACATTCCCGGCAAAAACACCGTGTCGCTGATCATGGACGATCAGCCTTGCCTGGCGGACGAGTTTATCAATCATCCAGAGGAGCCTATCCTTCTGCTCGCTCACCCGAACCGCCATCTGCTGCCGCTTGCGGTTTCCGCTGTCGAGATCACCTATGAAGGTTTGCCCTCCATCCATTCCATCGAAGAGAGTGAGCGGCAGCAGGAGATCATCTGGGGCGACGACAACACCTTCAAGAGCTACCTGATCGAGAAGGGAGAGGTCGATACGATCTGGAAGGATGCTGCCTGGATCGTCGAGGGTGAGTATTCGACCGGGGCGCAGGAACAGCTCTACATCGAAAACAACGGCGTGATCGCGCAGTACAGCGAGGCTGACGGAGCCACGGTGTGGGGCTCCATGCAATGCCCCTTCTACGTGCACAATGCACTGATGGCGCTCACCGGACTGCCGGAGGACAAGGTGCGCGTCGTGCAGACGGAGACCGGTGGGGCCTTCGGCGGCAAAGAGGAGTACCCCTCGATGATCGCCGGTCATGCCGTTCTGCTCGCGAAGAAGTCAGGACGTCCCGTAAAGATCGTCTACGACCGCGCCGAAGACATGGCTGCGACAACCAAGCGGCACCCTTCGCGAACGCGCCATCGCACCGCGGTGAACAAGGACGGCAAACTGCTGGGCGGCGAGATCGAGTTCGTGATCGACGGCGGCGCATACTCGACGCTGTCTCCGGTGGTGCTCTCCCGCGGGACCATCCACGCCGCCGGTCCATACTATTGGCCGTCGATTCGCGTTCGCGCCAAGGCTGTGGCGACGAACACTCCGCCGCACGGTGCGTTTCGTGGATTCGGCGCTCCGCAGAGCCTCTTCGCGCTGGAACGCCACATGGATCATGTGGCGCGCACCATCGGCCTCGCCCCGGAGGAGTTCCGGCGCAGAAATCTTTTGAAGCCGGGACAGACGACGGCCACGCAACAGGAGATTCGCGAGCCGATCGACCTGCAGCACTTGCTCGATCGCGCGCTCGAGCTTTCGGACTATCACGCCAAGGCAGAACGATTCGCGATTCACAACCCTGGCAGCTCGAAGAAGAAAGGAATCGGAATCGCCGCGTTCTTCCATGGTGCGGGATTCACAGGCTCCGGCGAAAGATATCTCAACTCGCTCGTCGGCGTGGAGGCCACGGACCAGGGAGACGTCAGGGTGCTGGTGTCGAGCACGGAGTTTGGGCAGGGCACGAACACGATTCTGTGCCAGATCGCCGCCGAGACGCTGGGGCTCGAGTACGACGACGTTCACATGGCGCCCATCGATACGTGCGCCGTTCCGAACAGCGGCCCGACGGTCGCCTCGCGTACCGCGATGATCATCGGCAAACTCGTGCAGTCCGCCGCGCTCGGCCTCCAGCAGACGCTTGCCTCATCCGGCTTGCTCACCCTTCCTGCAACACGCGAAGAGTTTCGCGCTGCATGCGGAGACTACATTCGCAGCTTCGGTACATTGCAGTCGTGCAGCCGCTATCAGGCTCCGCCGAATATCTTCTGGGACGATGCGAAGTATCAGGGTGAGGCCTATCCAGCATTTGCCTGGGCCGTGCACGTGGCAGAGGTTACGGTGGACACAACGACCTACAATGTCACTATCGATGACTTTGTTGCGCTCCAGGAGGTCGGAAAGGTCCTGCATCCCGTGCTCGCCGTAGGGCAGATCGAAGGCGGCGTTGCGCAGGGGATCGGCTACGCACTCTACGAGAAGGTCGTATGGCAGAACGGACGGATGCTGAATAACCAGATGACGAACTACATCATGCCAACGTCCCAGGATATCCCGCCAATCCGCGTCTACTTCGAGGAGATCCCGTATCCTTACGGACCGTATGGAGCCAAGGGAATCGGGGAGCTGCCGATAGATGGTCCCGCACCCGCAATCGTCAACGCCATCGTCGATGCAACCGGGGGCAACTTTCGCTCGATTCCGTTGATGCCCGAAGATATCTTCGCCGGCCTGATCGACGCTCGCGCTGAAGCGGTTGCGGAGGTCGCGCGATGAGCAATCAGCCACAGGACGTGCCACGCACCGAGGTTCACTTCACGGTCAACGGCAGGCCATGCTGCATTCTTGTGTATCCCATGCAGAGGCTTCTGGATGTGCTGCGATGTGAGCTGGGTCTCACGGGAACGAAAGAGGGCTGCGGCGAAGGCGAGTGCGGTTCGTGCTCGGTCCTGCTGAACGGCGAACTGGTCAACAGCTGCCTGGTGCCGATCCTGCAGGCAGAAGGCGCGGAGGTGCGCACCATCGAAGGCCTCGCTAGCGACAGTCTGCATCCAGTGCAGCGAGCTTTTCTCGAGTGCGGAGGAGCGCAGTGCGGCATCTGCACCCCCGGCATGATCGTCGCGACCGTCCACCTGCTGCAGCGCTGTCCTGACCCATCGCTGCCGCAGATTCAGGAGGCGCTGAGTGGAAACCTCTGTCGCTGCACCGGCTACTCGCGCATCTTCGAGGCGGTGCGGGAGTGTGCAAGGCAAGGCGCCGCGCAGGAGTCGGAAGAATACTCCGCCGGCACCTCAAGGAGCACGCGATGAGATCGCTGCCCTCAAACTACGAACTTGTGGCTCCGGGCTCCCTGGCGTCGGTTCTCGCGCTGCTCGCACGCGAACCCGGCTGGACTCCTGTCGCCGGCGGCACAGAGGTGATGGTGCAGTATGGCGCGGGCAAGCTCGCTGCGCAAAGACTAGTCAGCATCTGGGGGATTCCGGAGCTGCGCCGCATCGAGACGATCGCCGATGAGCTGCACATCGGAGCAGGATGCACCTACACCGACCTGCGCCGAGACTCCGTTATCACAAGTGAGTTTCCTCTGCTCAGCACCGCGGCCTCCTGGACCGGCAGCATCGCGAACCAGAACCGCGGCACGCTCGGCGGAAACATCGTCAATGCGTCGCCGGCAGCGGACTCGCTCCCTGCCCTTCTCGCCTATGAAGCTGAGCTGATCCTGACCTCGGCGCGAGGAGAACGCCGCGTACCTTACGGTGATTTTCATACCGGCTACAAGCAGACGCTTCTGTCGCCCGACGAACTGATCCGCACAATCGTTCTCAAGCGCAGGTTCGCGCAGTACGTCGGCTACGCACGGAAGGTGGGCACACGCAGCGCACAAGCTATCTCGAAGTTATGTATGGCTGGGCTTGCAAAGACCTCGGGAAAGAGTATCGATGACGTACGAATAAGCATCGCCAGCATGGCTCCGATTCCTCTCCGGTTACGAGCCACAGAACAGGTTCTACTGGAACGAGAGTGGAGCATAGAGACTCTGCGCGCTGCACGTCGCGCCCTCGAATCCGAGGTCTCTCCCATCGATGACATCCGCTCAACCCGCGCCTATCGCGTTGCCGTCGCAGGAAATCTTCTGGAGGAGTTTCTCTACACGCTGTTTCCGCGTGACGGAGCGATCGATCAACGCCTGAACCAGGTTCTCGAACGATGGAACGCCCTTCCGTTTGAAGACGCTGCCACAGAAATTCTCTCCTGCTGCGGTTCCTATGCGTGGGCAAAGAAGGTCACGGCAGCGAGGCCATTTAGCGACACCGAAGCTCTCTTACAGAGTGCAAGCGCGGTCTGGCGCTCCATGCAGCCGGAGGAGTGGATGGAGGCGTTTCGCAGCCATCCCCGAATCGGCGAACGCCATGCAGAGGTCGAGACCACCGCGGTCTCTCAAGCGTGGTCCGCAGGCGAGCAGACGGCCGTCCACACGGCAGACGCCGAGATTCGGCGAGCCATCGCAGAGGGAAACCGGCGCTATGAGGAGAGGTTCGCAAGGATCTTTCTCGTCTGTGCTTCGGGCAAGCAGCCGCAAGAGATTCTCAAGATTCTTGAACGCCGGCTGACGAATGACGACGACACAGAGCTGCACGAATCAGCTGCGGAACAGGAACAAATCCTGCGGCTTCGTCTGAGACGATGGCTTGGCGATCAGGAGGGGATGTGAAGGGAATTTCGACGCACGTGCTCGACACGGCGCTTGGAACGGCGGCGGCGGCAGTCAGCGTCGTGCTGGAGCGCGCCGGGGAAGACGGAGGCTGGCAGTCGCTCTCGGCGCAGCAAACCGACAGCGATGGCAGATGCCGACAGCTTCTGCCCGAGGATGTCTCCTTGCAGCCTGGGCAATATCGGCTTCGATTCGACACGGGCGCTTACTACAAAACGAAGTCGATCGAAGGCCTCTATCCATTCGTCGAAGTCACCTTCGTCGTGAGGGAATCAGACACGCATCTGCATATACCGCTGCTGCTGACAGCGAATGGTTACACGACGTATCGGGGGACCTAGAGACGATGATCACACTGGCGGAGAACAGGTACGGAAAGTGTCGCGTGCGCGTCGTTCGCGTGAAGCGCGATCGCCCCATGCACCTGTTTCAGGAGTGGACGGTAGAGGTTCTGCTTACGGGCGACTTCCTCGACTGCTACGAGAGGGGCGATAACTCACGCATTCTGGCGACCGATACGATGAAGAACACGGTCTACTCGCTTGCGAGGGATACGACCGTTCCGTCGATTGAGGGCTTCGCGCTGGAGCTAACGGCGTTCCTTCTTCAGAACAACCCTCAGGTCGAGACAGCAACCGTCTCCATCGCCAGTGTTCCCTGGAAGCATATCGCGATCGATGGCACGGTCTTTCCTTCGGCCTTCCTCCAGGAGAGCCGCGAGCTCGAGACCACAACGGTCACGCACGCTCAGAACGGGAAGGCTTCTGTCTCTTCGGGGCTGGACAGCCTGGTCATCATGAAGACGTCGAACTCCGGATTCGAAGGCTTTCTGCGCGACGCGCACACGACGCTCGCCGAGACCTCAGACCGACTTTTTGGCACCGCAGTGCGAGCCCAGTGGAAGTACGACGGCTCGGCGCTGCCGTTCGAGGATCTGAGGAAGGTCGCCAGAGATACGCTGCTGAAGATCTTTGCCGAACACGACAGTAAATCGGTGCAGCATACACTCTATGCCATGGGAAAGGGCGTTCTAGAAGCAGTGCCTGAGATTCCGGAGATCGAGCTGACGATGCCGAACAAGCACTGCCTGCTGGTCGACCTGTCGCGATTTGGAAAGACCAATCCCAATGAGATCTTCGTTCCCACAGAGGAGCCTTATGGATTTATCGAGGCAAGGATCCGCCGTGAGAGCTGATCTGGCGGAGCCGCTCGAGCGCGCGAAGGAAGCCACCAGCACCGCCTCGCGCGCCGCTGAAATCAAGGAGCGATGCCGGCAGCTCGCGCAGATCACCGATATCCCGGGTCAGACGACGCGCAGCTTTCTTTCGCCGGCGATGCGCAGGTGCATGGGAACGGTACAGTCGTGGATGGAAGCGGCGCAGATGTCAATCACGATCGATGCAGCCGGAAATCTTCGCGGCCTCTATCCCGGCAGTCGTCCGGACGCACTGCGCCTTGTCGTCGGTTCGCATCTGGATACGGTTCCGAATGCAGGCGCGTTCGATGGCGTTCTCGGCGTCCTTCTGGGACTCGCTCTGGTTGAATCGCTGGAAGGCCAGAGGCTCTCCTTCGCAATCGAGCTCATCGCCTTTTCCGAGGAGGAAGGGGTCCGGTTTGGCGTTCCGTTTATCGGAAGCCGCGCAGTGACGGGTCAGATCGACCGGGAACTGCTTTCCACGCAGGATGCAGAGGGAATCTCAGTCCGCCAGGCGATGCTGGACTTCGGCCTTGATCCCGAGCGTCTTCCAGAAGCGACACTCGACAGAGCAGCAGCAGCCTACTTGGAGTTTCACATCGAGCAAGGCCCTGCGCTCGAGAGCGAAGATCGTTCGCTCGGGGTAGTCGATTGCATCGCCGGGCAGACACGGGGCGAGGTCATCTTCACCGGAGCTTCGAATCATGCGGGCACGACTCCCATGCGCCTGCGTCGTGATGCGCTGGCCGCTGCGGCTGAGTGGATTGCCGCTGTGGAGCGCCTCGCACGAAACGAGGAAGGGCTGGTTGCAACCGTGGGTCGCATCGAGGTACATCCTGGCGCCGAAAATGTGATCGCAGGAGAGGCGCAAGCAAGCCTTGACGTTCGCCATGCGGACGATGCGATGCGGCGGTCTGCAGTCGAGCGTCTGATCGCCGCGACCGAGTCGATCGCTCGCGCGCGCAGTCTCGAAGCAAGGTGGTGCTTGCAGATGGATCAGGTAGCGGTGGCAATGGACGCGCAGCTCTCGCAAATGGCCGTGGATGCCATTCGCGGGATCGGCTTGCAGCCTTTGCGAATGATGAGCGGAGCCGGACACGATGCCATGATCATCGCCAGCCGGCTTCCTTCGGCCATGATCTTTTTGCGAAGCCCCGGCGGAATCAGTCATCATCCTGATGAGTCGGTGCGCATCGAAGACGTTGCCAATGCCCTGAACGCAGGCCTTGGCTTCCTGAGAGGATTCCACAAAGTGATAATTGGAGCGCATGCATAATCTCGGACAGACACGAAGTAGCCATCAACGCAATCACCTGCTGCAAACTCCGGATACTTTTGTACGCACCGCTTTGCCGGGCTCGCAGGCCGCGACCGCCATCGTTCACTGCACGCCGCAGATTGGTGCCGCGTTCACGCAATACACCGTCGAGTTTGAGCCTGCGGGAACGCTCGGCCCCGCGGTGGCACAACGATTTCTCTACGTTCTGGAAGGCGGTCTCGAAGTTCATGCCGAAGGCCAGGTTCATCGCCTTGCGAAAGAAGGCTTTGCCTATCTCCCCGCGGGAGCCGACCACACAGTGGTCGCATCGAAGCGCAGCCGCGCAGCGGTGATCGAAAAGAGATACGTTCCTCTTGCCACAGCGAAGCCTGGCGAGGCCATCTTCGGACAGGTCGCGGACGTCGCAGGCCAGCCGCTGATGGGCGATGAGGCACTTGAGGTCAAGGTCCTGATACCGGATCAGCCGGGCTACGATTTTGCAGTGAATGTCATGACCTATCAGGCAGGCGCTGCTCTCTCCATGGTGGAGATCCACGTGATGGAGCATGGCCTGCTGATGCTTGAGGGCGGAGGCATCTATCGGCTCGGCGACTCGTGGTATCCGGTCGAAGCGGGCGACTTCATCTGGATGGCTCCTTACTGTCCGCAGTGGTTCGGTGCGATCGGAAAGGCGCCTGCGAAGTACCTCATCTACAAGGAGACGAATCGCCATCCACTGGACGGCGCCTAGGCACGATGCAGATTGAGATCAATGCAAAGAGATTGCTCGCGGAACTCGAGACACTCGCCACTATCTCCGAGGCTGAGCCGCCGGCCGTTACGCGCGTGGTTTATAGCGATGCCGATCGCAGAGCGCGCGCATGGTTCACCTCGCTCTGCGAGCAGGCCGAGCTGTCGGTTCGCACAGATGCAATCGGGAACATCTTCGTTCGCTGGACGGGCTCGCAGCCGGAGCTTCCGGCGATCGGCACGGGCTCGCATATTGATGCGATTCCCTTCGCCGGCAGCTATGACGGTACGGTTGGCGTTCTTGGCGGACTTGAGGCGATACGCTCCCTGAAGGAGAGCGGCTTCCGTCCGCAGCGATCGATCGAGCTGCTGTTGTTTACCGCCGAGGAGCCTACACGCTTCGGAATCGGCTGCTTCGGCAGTCGTCTGCTTTCGGGCGCGCTGGGCAGCTCGGCTGATGAGGACCTGCGTGCTGGCGATGGCTCAACCTTGGCCGAGCTTCGCGCCGGCGCGGGATACACAGGACCGATCGCGGGTGTCCTGCTGCCGCAGAACTACTACGCGGGCTTCGTCGAGCTGCATATCGAGCAGGGACCGCTGCTGGAACGCGAAAGGGTTCCGATCGGCATCGTCACCAACATCGCAGCGCCTGCGGGGCTTCGTATCGCCGTCGAGGGCGAGGGCGGTCACGCGGGAGCCGTGCTGATGCCCGATCGCAAGGACGCGTTCTGCGCGGCGGCAGAGATCGTGCTCGCTGTGGAGCGTAGCGCGCGTGGAACCGGCGCGATTGACACGTGCGGAACGGTCGGCACTTGCCAGATTCATCCGGGCGCCGTTAACAGCATTCCAAGCCTGGTTCAGCTTCAGGTGGACATCCGCGACACTGACGAGCAGCGCAGAGACCGCGTGCTGCGCGAGGTGAAGGAGGCCTGCGATGAGGTTGCTGCGAGGCGATGCGTCTCCGTCCGTGTGGAGTTGGTCAACGCCGACGCTCCCGCTGAGTCGTCCCCGCAACTGATCGATGCGATCGAGCGGTCCGCGGACGAGCTTGGTCTGCGATCGAAGAAGATGGTGAGCCGCGCCTATCACGACTCTCTATTCATGGCCCGCATCGCGCCGATGGCCATGATCTTCATTCCCTGCCGCGGAGGCGTCAGTCATCGGCTTGATGAGTATGCTTCGCCGGACGACATTGCGACGGGCACTCGCGTGCTGGCTCATACGCTTGCCAGGCTTGCCTCGGAGTGACGAGAGCGGTTCCATCAAATTCGCGATTGCGCCTGTCTGCGGCAGGCGCAGAACCTGCGGAAGCCTATTTTTCGAGATCCTTTTCGAGGATGCTGCGCGCCTGATCGAGGTTGAACTCCTGCCCGTCGATGACGAGGATGAATTCGCCGGCATTCGGAGGGACCTCGTGGACGTCCGCAACGGTGTGGCCGTTTTCACGAAGCTCCTGGACGAGAAGGTCGATGTCTACCATGCGCGACAGTGTACACGTAAGCCGCGTAATAAGCGCTACTTGACGTAGGCGAAGGTTCCGCAGCGATCGGTGGAGCTTTGCATGGCGTCGAAGGTGAAGACGGGCGGCTTGTCTCCAGAGAAGAAGGCCAGCTGCAGGTTGTTTCCCTGAGCGTAGGCGACCATCCAATGAACGTCTTCGGCTCCGCAGAGACTGTTCTTGTGCACGAACTTCTTTGCGGCCGGGATGTTGAGGCGATAGAGACTGCCTGTTCCGGCGGTGGCGCTGTCGGTGTCGAAGACCGCGCTGACCTCTGGGGCTTCGAGGGCGCGGATGCGCGAGATGGTGGTGGTCGAGAAGTTGATGGTGAGCTTCTCGTCGGCGACAGTTAAGTCGCCGGTGACGGAACGTGCAGAGTTGCTTGCGGCTCGCCAGTAGCCGCGCTCTTCGGCCTGAGCTGTGGACAGGCAAACAATCAAAAAGGATGCGGCAACCGTTCGTAGCAGGGTTTTACGATGCATATCTTTAGGATGACACGATCCAGAGCGGCGGTGGATTCCTCAGGGGATACCTCGGAACTGCAGGTGCCCTCTCCCCCCCGGTAGTTCCGATAAACCTTTTTAATACAGCGATTTACTCGTTTTACGCGGGGTAAAATATTCGAAATAAATGGTTTATGGGTCAAAATATTGAAGAATAAGGACTTACGGGCGGAAAGAGAGAGCCCCGGCTTGGGTGCCGGGGCTTTTCTATCTCTACTGTTTCTATTTTAGCGAATCGGGTGGAATGAATCGGCGCTTTTTTGCGGTTTATGTTTTGGAGATAACAGGTTTTTTTTGTTGCGGTTGCGCGGAATGGTCGATTCAGGTGGGTCTTGACAGGTTTTGGCAGCGCCTACGGGTTGCGGGCAGCCGCCCGGCTTGGACGCGTGCCTCTTAGTCTCGGCGGCGGCCGCCCATCAGCTGGAGGACGGCGAGGAAGATGTTGATGGCGTCGAGGTAGATGGAGAGGGCGAGCGAGACGGCGGAGGCTCCGGCGCCGCCTGCGCGGATGCGGGCGAAGTCGCCTACGGTGAGCAGGGAGAAGATGCCGAGCGTGAGCCAGGAGTAGGTGTCCGGCGAGAGGAAGTGGAAGAACATGCTGGCGATGCCGGCGATGATGAGCACGAGCAGCGCGGCCATGCCGATTCCGGCGATGCGGCGGTAGTTGATGTTGAAGAGATAGGCGACGCATCCCATGACGGCCATTCCGCAGCCGGTGGTGGCGGCGGCGTTGAAGACGATGCTCGACCCGAAGGCGTGGATGTAGCGCTGGATGAGCGGGCCGATCTGCCACCCCATGAAGTAGCTCAGGGTGAGGAACATCCCGAGCGCGAGGGCGGGGCTGGCCTTGCGGGTGAGGTTGATGGCGAAGACCAGGCCGATGACGACGATGAAGCCGACGAAGGTTCCCCAGGGGGGTGCGGTGGCGACTCCGATGGAGGTGATGAAAAAGCCGAGGGAGGTTATGCCGAGCACCTTGGCGAGGAGCGAGGAGGTCTCCTCGCGGGGGACGTCGATGGTGGTGGGGTAGCTGTTGTAGCTGTTCATGCGGTAGTCGTTCAGTGCCATGATTGCAGTCGCTCCAACACTATGAGACGCCTTTGCGGGCGGTTTGTCATCCTCCCACTTCCCCGTTTTTGTGCAAAATATTCAAAGCAGGCAGCTTAGGTTGGCACTTTGACTGCAAAGTATTGAAAATAAGCGTGATACATCTAACGTATTGAAATGGGAAAAAAACCGGCTGCGGGCCGGGCTTATTCTACTGGTTCTATTGTATCGAGTTGGGTGGGGTGAATCGGCGCTTTCTTGCGGATTATTTTGCGTGTAACGATTTTGTTTTGTGTTGGTTGCGCGGGTCATCCGACTCTGGTGGGGCTTGACAGATTTTGGGCCTGCTTCGAATTTTCCGCTCATTCGGGGTGGATGCTTTCCAGCTCGGGCAGCAGGACGACACTCTCCTGCTCGTTGGGGTCGGTGCGGGCGATGACGGCGACAACGGTCTCGGTCGCGCTGGGGTTGTAGGGAAGGTGGGGGACGTCGGCGGGAATGTAGAAGAAGTCGCCGGGGCGCACAATGGTGTGGTGCTCGAGACGCTCGCCGTGCCAGACGCCCGATTCGCCGGTGAGGGCGTAGATGGCGGTCTCGTGCGTGGCGTGTTTGTGTGCGCGGGCGCGTCCTCCGGGCGGAATGGTGACGAGCTGCATGTGAATGCCCTGCGCGCCTACCGATTCGGCGGAGATGCCGACGGCGTATTGCAGGCCCTGTTTGCCGGTGAAGGCTTCCCCGGCCTGAAGGAGGCGGCATGCCGCGGGTGACGATTGGGTGGTGGGAGTAGTCATCGGAGATGGCCCTCGTGTTGGTGGTGAAGTGGTCGTGGTGGCTCAGTGTTTATGTTAACTTCTCAAGACCGCATGAATGCGGATCTATGGGCCACCGCCTGTACTGATGTCGAAAGAAAATGGTCGATTAGACTGACGAGCATGAGTTCAGAAAATGTTCGGGTCTTGCCGTATGTGCCAACGCAAGAACGATATGACAGGGTCTATGCGTGGCATGGGCCTGTGACTTGCCGGGAGTTCTATAGAGTTCGTAATGAGCTACTCGCCGTGTTGAGGAACTACGGCTCAGTGGGGGGCCGATGGGCGAGTTTTCGCTGGAAGGCGACTGTGATTTTTTCGAGAAGGGCGAAGCTGGCCTGGGTTCAACCGAATCTGATCCAACGTTCTTCGTGGTGGACGATCGGAACAACGAAAAGGATCGATTTCATCGTGTGGAAGCTGAGCCGCAGGCGATTCGGCGGGGCCTGCTGAGAGATGTGATGGCGTTCCTTCGACTCAGAGAGGGTTGGGAGGTTTACTTTGCGGTGGTCAAAGGTGGCCTTCTTGTTTCAGGCGACACGGTGGAGTATGAGGGTGCCGGATTTGAGGGATGTGAAAGTCTAGACTAGAGGACGTTGAAGACAGGTGTGCGACTGTTCAGTAGCTTGAATCATTTATTGAGGTGAAGAAAAGGTGGTTCGCGCTTTGCGCGAATGTCCCACTCATGCGATGAGACTGCATGAATGGGCACCCGATTCGTGGCGGGGTGGATCTTAGGCGAGCGAAATGTGGGGCACCCGCGCGGTTGGATTACTGAACGATGAGCGTCGCCGTGCCGGTGCGAGTCAGCGTCTGTGCGCCTAGCGTAAGGGACGAGGTAATGGTGAACTGCATCGTTCCTTGAGGCGTTCCCGGCGTCGTTGTGCTTGACTTCGTGCTTCCACCGCTGCAGCCGATGCTGGAGCCAACGAGGACAAGCGCCACAGTAGCCGCAAGAAGTTGAATCGGTCTGCGCCGTCTTAGAGGCATCAATACAGTGAAGCCGATTGCGAGCAGACCGAGGCTTGCGGTGCGAACCGTGGACTGGCTCCGCGAGGTGATGGGAGCTGTAGTGTGGACGGTGAGCGTCGCGGTTGCGGGCCGGCCAGTGACGGGAACGGTCACGGGGTCACAGCTGGCTGGTTCAGTTAGCGGTGAAGTGGTTTTTCTTAAAATCCGGATGCGGGCTAGTTTTAGGGTTCACGCGTGGCGCGAAATTCCCACTCATGCGATGAGACCGCATGAGTGGGGCACCCGGCGGAGGCAGGGCGTGGCCGCTCTGCCTCCTGCCGCATCGAGCTATGCTGCCTGCGTGAACTTCTTCATGCGTTCTTCCATATCTTTGGGGGAGACATCTTCGATGTGGGTGGCGACGCCCCAGAGGTGTCCGAAGGGATCCTGGATGAAGCCGGAGCGATCTCCATAGAACTGGTCCTGAACCGGCTTGAGGAGCTTCGCGCCCTCTGTGGTTGCTCGCTTCACGACGTCGTCGACGTTGGGAAGGTAGACGTAGAGGCTCACCGGGCTGCCGCCGATGGTGGCGGCGCTGGTGTATCCCGCGCCCATGCTGGGATTTTCGTCGGCCAGCATGATCTGCGAGTTGCCGATTTTGATCTCGGCGTGACCGATCGTGCCGTCGGGGCCGGGCATGCGCATGATTTCGGTGGCTCCGAAGACTTTCGTGTAGTAATCGATGGCTTGCGCGGCGCCCTTGACGACCAGGTACGGTGTGATGGAGTTGTAGCCCTGGGGAATGTACGAGACCTTGTCTGCCATGATGTTCACCTCAAGAATGTGGGTTGGAGGTGGAGGTTTACGGCGTGCACGCGGCAGGCGGTATGGTTCGGTTGCTCTTTCGTGAGTGCGGAACCTGAGAACGGTTGTGGACCGCCGAGTGCCTCATCCGACGTCGTTGCGTGCAGAGATAAATTACTCTCTTCGGCGCGGGGATGGCTAGGGTGGGAGGGTGTGGAAAGTGTGAATCGCGGCGGGGAGTGAAGGCATGACTTCAGGCCCATTGATATTGCGGCGCTTAGCGGTATGGCGAAATTCGGACAAAGTGTATGGGTGAGTTTGATCTATGGGCGATCCGCCCACCCGTTCATCCTGCCGAATCTACTTGCCCAGGATTGCCGTTATATCAATCGCATTGTTCTGCACACCATATCCAGGCCCGTTGGGGTGAAAGTTATCTCCGGAGTTCAGGTTCGGAATCATGAAGTCGGGATGAGCAGGGTCGGCGAGCACAGCGTCGAAATCAGCAATAGAAACAACCCCTGGGAGCTGCGATCCGGAGTTGCGGATCCAGGTATTCAGCGCCCTGCGTTGCGTCGAACCAGGGTTCTCCGGGCCCGGATTGATGTCACCGGCGTAAGGATCGTCGGACGACGGCAGCGGAGATCCTGTTGTGCAGTACTCGGAAGGAGGAAGCGTCGCCAGGATGACCCGCACGCCGGCAGCGTGGGCCTTCGCGACGATGGCGGTGAGACTTTCCGCAACCGTGGTGGCCGGCAGACAGTCGACCCGCAGGTCGACGCCGCCAGTATAGATCACGACCGCCTTTATACCGGGCTGTTGCAGAACATCATGATCAATGCGGTCGATACCAGCTGTGGCGTTAGGACTGGCTGAGGACGTAGCCGCATCTTCGCCTGCGGGGTCTCCCAGCAGGCCGGCGTTGAGAACACCTACAGGAATGCCTGCTGCATTCAGGGAGTAGCCTAACCAGTCGGACGGTCGTTCGTGGTCCTGCCCCGCGACTGGGCCGTTACCCGCGGGATAGGAATTTGTATCTCCGAAGTTGGAATTATGACCATCAACAGACGAGCTTCCGAAGACGGCGACCGTGCCGTTGTACGGCCCGTAGACGTCCACGTTTGTGATCAAGAACCATTCCGTGGTGGTCTCAGTGAAAGAAGCGCCAGTGGAGTCATTCGTTGTATTGCCCGCTCCAACAGCTGTTGTGAAATTCGTTCCGGCCTGCGAGTCATGCTCAGTCAAGGCTGGAAACGAGCCCTGCATGTATACGGAAACGGCAAGCTTTTTGCCGTAGGTATAGGCGATGTCTACAGGGTCGGAATACACCTCCTGGTTCGGCTGAATGGTCACCGATTGGTTGCCGGAGAACGTGAGCGATGCATCGTGCGCCTTATCAATTGCCGGACCCGAGCCTGAGGCGGTAGCCAGGCGTGCTGAGCCAATGGTGATGGCTGTGCTTCCGAAATAATTGGAGAAGCGCACCCGCTCCCGGTTGCCGCCGATGGTGGGCACGACGATGAAGCGGAAGCTCTGCTCGCTGCCTCCCTGATTGGTTGATGTTTTCAATGCGTTCTGCGGCGAAACTCCCCAGCCGACGACCCACTGAGGCGTCGCCGGTGGGGCCATATATGTACCGGCGTTCCCGGAATCAGAGCAGCTGCTGAGCAGGACGGGGAACAGAAGAAAGATGATGCAAGTCATGCATCGAAAGCGTGATCGCAAGTGTAAACGGCCCTCTACGAGGAATAAACTGTCACTCCGTTCAAACGCGCCCGGCTGATAAGAGTTGCTGCCCTTCGCACGGAATATTCCGCTGTTCCGGGGACTCGGCGCTGTTTCGGTTTCTGGACACGCTTACAAAATGCTCGGTCGATACTCGCGTCACGTGGTAACGGGTGAAGCCCAAGGGATGTGGTCTGGCTCGATCAGGGGTGAGGTGGTCCCGGAGATTCGGACAGAGGTTTAGGTGGAAGTTTTGCTCTTGTGCAGCCTAAGGACCTTCCGGCGGGGACTCGTGGGGTGCGGTCCTTACAGGGTTTGAAGAGCGGTTCGCGCATTCAGTGCGATGAATTGAGTCGTCCGGAGGAGCGCCCGCTTACAAGACGATGTAAGCGGGCCGCGGATTATTGAACGACGAGCGTCGCCGTGCCGGTATGGGTCAGCGTCTGTCCGCCTAGTGTAACGGACGAGTTAATAGTGAACTGCGTCGTCCCTTGAGGCGTTCCCGGCGTCGTTGTGGTGGACTTAGTGCTTCCGCCGCTGCACCCAATGCTGGAGCCAATAAGCACCAGCGCTACCGTAGCTGCAAGAAGCTGAACTGGTCTGCGTCTCCGTAAAGGAAGCAACGCTGTAAAGGCAATTGCGAGCAGACCGAGGCTTGCTGTGCGAATCGTAGGCCTACTCCGGGAGGTGACAGGAGCGGTGGTGTGCACGGTAAGCGTCGCGGTCGCGGGCTGACCGGTGACGGGCACAGTCACGGGATCGCAGTTGGCAAGAGATGGAAGCTGAGAGCAGGTGACGGAGATGGAGCCGGTGAGTCCGCCTGCAGGCGTAACGGTGAGGCTGTAGGTTGCGGTTCCTCCAGCAGTCACGGTTTGGGAGGCTGTTGGGAACGCGATCTGGAAGTCTGCGATGGACTGGGTGAGAGCCGCGCTTGTGGCGGGAAGGAGGTTGTTGTCGCCGGAGTAGACGACGGTGAGCGAGTGCTGGCCCACCGAGAGAAGGGACAGCGGGAAGGTAGTCTGCGCGTTGCCGTCGAGCGTCAGCTGGCCGATGGGACTTGTTCCGTCGAACAACGTTGCGGTGCCGGTAGGTATGTTGCTGCTGGTGCCGGTAACCTTTGCGGTGAGTGTTACGGTGGAGCCGACGAGCTGCGGATTTGCACTTGAAGTGAGGGCGACAGTTGCTGCGGTCCTTGGTTTGATGGAGAGGAAGACGGAGATGTTCTGGGTTACGTTATTGGCGACGACGATGTCGGGGAGTCCGTCTCCGTTAAGGTCGGCGACTCCCATTGCAGCCACGCCATGGTCTATCGCCGCGCTGAAATCTGGTGTGTTCTGAAGAAATTTTCCAGTTCCATCGTTAAGGAAGATATTGATCGTCCTGCTGAAATCGTCAGCGACGACACCATCGACCTTCTTATCGCCGTCCATATCTACTGCGGCTACAACAGCAGCATAGGACGTATTGTCATATTTGCTCGGAATGGGTGTGTAAAAGTATGAAGGCGCGGAGGTATTGAAGGTTCCGTCTCCATTGCCGAGCAGGGCTGCTGTAACGTATTCGGAGCTAAGCATCAGATCAGGATTACCGTCAGCATTGAAATCGGCAGAAGCCAGTGATCGCGGCTGCGGGTAGTTGGCTCCCGATAGTGTTGTGGAAGCTTTGAAGGTTCCGTCTCCGTTGCCGGGATGATAGGTAATTGCTGAAGAGGGTATAGGGGATGCAATTACTACATCGTTTTTCCCGTCTTTGTTGAAATCATCCGAGACGACCCCGGTATACAGGCCGCCACCGCCGAGATTGGGTGATGTCACCTGCTGAAATCCTCCTTTGCCGTCTCCGATGTAAGAGTAGATGGAACCGTTCCCGCCAAGGATGAGATCGAGATGCTTATCGCCGTTAATGTCGGCGGCAATGCCGGAGGCGTATCCGTATGAGCCTGGCAAATTCTGTTGCTGTGTAAACGTGCCGTCACCATTGCCAGTGAGAAGGATATCGGCCTGTGACCCGGCTACAGTGCCGACGATAATGTCCTGCTTGCCGTCCTCGTTGAAATCGCCGGTAATAAGTGGACCCGGTCCCAGGGCGTCCATGTTGACAGGTATGGACTTTGGTGGAGCAAACCCACCTATCCCGTCGTTGAGATATACATAGACAGCTTTGACATTGTTATCGGTCACGGCGATATCCGGTTTGCCGTCTCCATTGAAGTCGGCGACCACCATTCCATAGAGATGCTTGAAACCGGTTGTGATATCAGTCCGCGGTTTGAATTGAGGAGCAGCGGCAAAGGAGGTTGAGGCTAGGGCAGGAAGAAGGCAGGAGAACAACAAGGCTTTCATGAGAGGGCCGCAATCCTTCAAATTCAGCTACAGGAACGATTTAAGTTAACAACCTTCTCTGATGTGGTCAATCACTAAATCCAGAGCCGGCGTCAGTTAGCGGTAAAGAAATTCCCGTTATCAATTTTTATGGGTAGATTCTGTTCAATGTCCTAGCGAACGGAATGGTTTCGCGGACATGATCCAGCCCGCAGATCCAGGCTACGGCTCGTTCGATTCCCATGCCGAAGCCGGCGTGGGGGACGCTGCCGTATTTGCGGAGGTCGAGGTACCACTGGAAGGCGGCTAGCGGTAGGTTGTGGTCTTCGATACGCTGCTTGAGCAGGTCGTAGCTGTCGACGCGCTGGGAACCGCCGATGATCTCGCCGTAGCCCTCGGGGGCTAGGACGTCGACGCAGAGGGCCTTGGTGGGGTCGTGCGGGTCGGGCTGCATGTAGAAGGCCTTGATGGCCGCGGGGTAGCGGTGGACCATCACGGGTTTGTCGAATTGGCTGCTGATGTAGGTCTCGTCGGGTGAGCCGAAGTCGTCGCCGTACTTGTGCGGGTTTTCGATCTTGCCCTCGGCGAAGGCCTTTTCGAGCATGGCGTGGGCCTGGTCGTAGGTTAGGCGGGGGAAACGGTTGGTGGGAGATGAAGATGGAACCGCAGATCTCTCCACTTCGCTGCGCTCCGGTCGGGATGACACTTCTGTGGAGGCACCAAATGCAGGTCCTTCGACTTCGGCTGCGCCTTCGCTCAGGATGACAGAGTTGTTATTTGCGACAGAGCTGTTACTTGTAGCCGAGGTGTTACTTGCGTGGGCCTCTGGGGCGATGATGGCTTCCAGTTTGGGGATGTCGCGGCCGATTACCTTGAGGTCGTTGCGGTGGTGTTCGAGGACTCGGGTGACGATGTGGGTGATGAAGGCTTCGGCGAGGTCCATGAGGCCGTCGAGCTGGAGGTGGGCTACTTCGGGCTCGATCATCCAGAACTCGGTTAGGTGGCGGCGGGTTTTGGATTTTTCGGCGCGGAAGGTGGGGCCGAAGCTGTAGACCTTGCCGAGGGCGAGGGCGGTGGCTTCGATGTAGAGCTGGCCGGACTGGGTGAGGTAGGCCTTGTCCGAGTCGAAGTAGTCCATCTCGAAGAGCTCGGAGGTGCCCTCGCAGGCGTTAGGGGTGAGGATGGGCGGGTCGGTGCGGATGAAGCCGTTGGTGTCGAAGTACTCGGCGGCGGCGCGCATGATGGTGGCGCGGACGCGGAGGATGGCGGACTGGCGCGGGGTGCGGAGCCAGAGGTGGCGATGCTCCATGAGGAAGTCGACGCCGTGCTCCTTGAGGGTGATGGGGTAGGGATCGTCGGCGGAGACGGGGGAGATGACCTGGATGTCCTCGACGTCTAGCTCGTAGCCGGAGGGGGCGCGTGAGTCGGCGCGGACCTTGCCGGTGACGGTGAGGGAGGACTCGAGCTGGAGGTCCTTGAGGGTGTTGAAGACGTGCTCGGGGACTGCGGCCTTGGGAACGATGCCCTGGATGGTGCCGGTGCCGTCGCGGAAGGTGGGGAAGAGGAGCTTGCCCGAGGAGCGGATGTTGTAGAGCCAGCCGCGGAGGGTGACGGTGTGGCCTTCGTGCTGGGCGAGGGAGGAGATGGTGGCGATGGGGACGTGCTGGGTGGTAGCTGGGGCGGAATCTGACATGGCTTAATGAGTTTACCCGGGAGGAATCCCTTCAAAGAAACCCACGGCGAAACGGGCGAATCAACCAAGATCCTTCGACTTCGCTGCGCTCCGCTCAGGATGACACCTCTTTGGAGAGCGTGCAGGGATGGGCTGGTTTCGTTAAAATAACGGTGTTATGCCGTTCCCGATCAAGACGTGTGCTGTTTGTGGTGAGGAGTTTGAGCTGAAGCCGGGTAAACCTGGGTTTGCTAATCGTTGTCCGGAGTGCAGTGAGCCGGAGGAGGATGCTTCGGCTGCTACTGGCGATGCACTGAAGGGTGATCGCGAGGCGAATGCGGCTCGGCGGGCGGCGATGAAGAATCTGCTTTATCGCAAGGACAGTTAGCCGGGCTTTATCCCGGTATACCTCAGCCGCTAAAGCCCCTTTATTTTTGGGATGCGGAGAGTGCCCGGGCTGAAGCCCGGGCCTACCTCAGAAGCAAGAACAACAGCAAAAGCAAGTGCAAAGCAGAAGCAAGTGCAAAAGCAGAAGCGCTTTGTTGTGGCGGTGGTTTGTCGTGGAGCTATCTGCGTAGGAAGGATTCGAGTTCTTCGCGGAAGACCTTCCAGGCGGGTTCTTCGGCCAGCAGGAGGTGGTTGCCGCTGGCGAGTGGGACGAAGCGCGCGTTGGGGATCTCGGTGGCGACGATGCGGCCCTCTTCGGGTGGGGCGACGCGGTCGCCGTGGCTGTGAAAGACGATGGTGGGGACGGTGACCTTCGGAAGCAGATCGCGGATGTTGATCTCGTCGCAGGCTCGCATGAACCGGACGAGGTTGCGCGAGGAGACGGAGATGAGCTGGAGGTTCTTGAACCACTCCTGCTCTTCGGGCGTGCGGGTCTCGGGGATATAGAAACTGGTGACGAAGTGGAAGAAGTCAGGGTTGCTCTTGCCGAAGTTGAGCGCGACGAGGGTTTCGAGGGCGCGGCGGGCTTCGAGGAGTTCGGCGCTTTCGCGGTGGCAGGCGCCGCGGGCGTAGGCTCCGCAGAGGATGAGGTGCGAGACGCGCTCGGGATGGCGCACGGCGTAGGCGATGGCGACGGAGCTGCCCTGCGAGTGGCCCATCAGGGCGAAGGTTTCGAGGCGGGCGGCGTTGACGACGGTCTCGAGGTCCTGGACCCAGGCGTCGAGGGAGAAGTCGTCGACATCGCGCTGGGAGAGGCCGTTGCCGCGGCCGTCGTAGCGGAGGAGGCTGTGGCCGCGGGCGAGGTCGCGGACCCAGTGGCGCCAGATGGGGCTTCCCCACTCGAAGTCGAGATGATTGAAGCAGTTTGCGACGCGCACGATGGGCGGGCCTGAGCCGACGGTGGCGTAGGCAAGCCGGACGTTGTCGGGAGTGACGCAGAAGCGGATCTCGTGGCGTGGTTCGGGCTCGCGATCTTCGGCG
The DNA here is from genome assembly GCF_000745965.1 of Edaphobacter aggregans DSM 19364. Taxonomy (GTDB): domain Bacteria; phylum Acidobacteriota; class Terriglobia; order Terriglobales; family Acidobacteriaceae; genus Edaphobacter; species Edaphobacter aggregans. Next base: position 153,710 of record NZ_JQKI01000005.1, read on the forward strand.
CGGCGGCGCAGAAGGCCCGGTGTGGCGACGTTTACAGGCGCGATGAAGCGATAGCCGACGCGCGGCACGGTCTCGATGAAGGGCTCGCCGGTGGACTGTTCGCCGAGGGCTTTGCGCAGGGTGGAGATGTTGCGATCGAGATTGTTTTCTTCGACGACGCTCTCGGGCCAGACGGCGTCCATCAGGTCCTGTTTGGAGACGAGCTTTCCATGACGCTCCAGCAGCACACTCAGGGTGTCGAATGCTTTGCCTGGGAGCGGGACCGGGCGGTCCTTATGCATCAGCCGGTGTTCGCTCTGCTCCAGCCGGAAGGGACCGAACTCAAAGACCGTGCTCGCTTCTGAGTTCACATTACTCAGAAAAATAGCAGAAAAAAGTCAGCGCTGCCAAAGGACGTGGGGAGCACAGGTAGGCGGTAATAGACGCATTGTCGTCCTGTTTTCTGCGGTATCTGCATGCCTGAGACGCCCAAATGACACGAAGGAGACAAAAAGAAATGTCGAAACGAAGCATGGAGTTTCTGTTCGGCGCTGTCTGCTACTTCGGCATCGCCGGCGGGTTGTGCGCGCTGTCGTTCCTGGGAGAGTTCGCGGTTCCGTTGCCTTTGCACGCAGCGCCGCGGTGGCCATGGATGCATGCATCGGTCGTAGAGGTGATGATTCCGCCGGGCGATCCGGCAGAGGTGAAGGAGTAAGACATGTTAGGACGAGTTACAGCATTTCTGTACGGTGCTTTCTGCTATGTCGTCTTCCTGGCAACGTTTCTCTATGCCGTCGGCTTTCTGGGGAACTTCGGCGTTCCCAAGTCGATCGACTCCGGTCCGCAGATGCCGCTGGGCTACGCGCTGGCGATCAACCTCGCTCTGCTGGGGCTGTTTGCGGTGCAGCACAGCGTGATGGCGCGGCCGTGGTTCAAGAACGCGTGGACGCGCTTTGTTCCTCCGGCGGTGGAGCGCAGCACGTATGTGCTGTTCTCGAGCCTGGCGCTGCTGCTGCTGTTCTGGAAGTGGGAGCCGATGGGCGGCGTGGTATGGAGCGTGGAGAATCCCTATGGCCGCGGCGCGATTGAGGTACTGTATGCGGCGGGGTGGCTGGTCGTGCTGGTGGCAACGTTCCTGATCAACCACTTCGATCTGTTCGGCCTGCGGCAGGTGTGGTTCCGCCTGAAGGACGAGCCGTATCAGCCGCTGAAGTTCGGCACTCCGGGACTGTACAAGGTGGTGCGCCATCCGCTGTACGTGGGATGGCTGATGGTCTTCTGGGCGGCTCCGGTGATGACGGTCGCACACCTTGTGTTCGCGGTGATGACGACGGCGTACATCCTGGTGGCGATCCAGTTTGAGGAGCGCGACCTGGTGCGGGCGCACGGAGAGTATGAAGAGTACAGAAAGCGCGTGCCAATGCTGATTCCGATTGGCGGAGCGAAGGAGACGGTGAAGGGGGACCTGCACACCGTCCGGTGAAGGCCGAGGTGCACAGCGTCCGGTGAGGGGCCGGACGCTGTTGCGCTGCGACGTCGGTTGCCAGCGGCGGACAGATTGTTGATCAGGCCCCGAGTTGCTCAGCGAGACGGAGCTGCTGGTCGAAGGCAGCCGTCGCCTTTGTGGTTGCAGACTCGGCGGTCTCGTTGAGGTCGTGGGCGATCTCGAGGATGCCGGGGACCTCGGCGGGGAGCGACGCGGTGAGCCGGGAGATGCTGGCCCAGTCGATGGAGCCGGAGCCGGGCCAGAGGTGCTCGTCGCGGAGTCCGTAGTTGTCGTGCAGGTGCAGCTCGCGGATGCGCGGCTTGAGCAGCTCGAAGGCGTGTTCGAGGCCGGTGTCGCTCAGGTACGCGTGGCCGACGTCGAGGGTGACGCCGACGTTGTCGAAGTGGCCGACGTTGAGGATCTCGAGTATGTGCTCGGGCGTGGTGACTTCGTTCTGAAGGTTTTCAATGAGCACCTTGACGCCGAGCGGGTGGGCGAAGGCCTTAATGTGCTCGATGGCGGTGAGGGAGTTCTCGATGGCGCGCGTGTCCCAAGGGTCGTCCTTGAGGCCGAGGTGCAGGGTGATGGCGGAGATGGGGATCATCTCGGCGGCCTCGAGCGCGCGCTTGACCTCGTCCATGGCGTCGATGCGGAGGCTCTTGTCGGGTGAGATGAGCGAGAGGGTGGCGGGGACGTGGCGCGACCAACGCTCGGACAGCTCCGGGGTGAAGATGGGCTGGTGCAGCGTGGCGGCGGTTCCGCTGTCGCGGAACCAGGCGGCGATCTCGCGGACGACGGCGCGGTCGGTATAGTCGAAGTGATGGCGCGCGGCGAAGAGCTCGATGGTTCCGGCGCCGGATCGCTGAAGAGCGTCGAGCAGGCCGGAGTGGAGTCGCTGGGAGAGGAAGATGTGGGTGGAGATTCCGGGCTGCATGGTGCTTTCAAAAATACAACAGCCGGGGCTGTTAAGGCTTCTTTCTCCGATGTACTTGAGTCGTCGAGCGTATAGGATGTGGCCGTGACCTTGAAGGGCAATGAGATGCGGCGAATCTCCGCAGCGGCGGCGATTGGGATTCTGGGAGCGACGCTGTGGGCGCAAGGCGGAGCCGTTCAGGCGCCTCATCCCAGTGCTGCGTTGCCGACCCAGCACCAGGTGGATGCGCTGGAGAAGAAGCTTGCCGACTGGGCACAGCTTGGCTACTACCGCGAAGCAAACGCCGCGGTGCCGGAACCTGCGGCGGGTGAGGAGCGTGTGGTCTTCTACGGCGCTTCGATCGTCGAGTTCTGGAAGACCCGCGGAGCGTTCTTCCCGGGCAAGCCTTACATCGACCGCGGCATCAGGGGGCAGACGACGGCGCAGATGCTGGTCCGCTTCCGGCAGGATGTGATCGACCTGCATCCGAAGGCAGTGGTGATTCTGGGGGGAACGAACGATGTCGCGGGCAACATGGGACCGATGACTCCTGAGATGACCGAGGGAAACTGGCAGTCAATGGCGGAGCTGGCGAAGGCCAATGGGATTGCAGTGATCTTTACGTCGGTGACGCCGTCGACGGACTTTCCCTGGCGGCGAGGCCTGAAGCCGGCTGAGAAGATTCGCGCGCTGAATGCGTGGCTGAAGGATTACTGCGCGAGCCACGGCACGACGTATCTCGACGTGTACACCGTTTTGACTGACGCTGACGGCGGGATGAAGGATGGACTGCACCTGGACGGCGTTCATCCGAACGCCAAGGGATATGCCCTGATGGAGCCGCTGACGCAGGTGGCGATCGATCGGGCACTTGGAAAGGGACAACCGTGAGGAGACGAGGGATGATGATTTTGCGCTCGATGGTACTAGCGACAGTGGCGTGTATGACGGCGACGGGCTTCGCGCAGGCGACGCAGCCACCCGCACCTGCTCCAGCTGCTCCGGCTGCACCTCCAGCAGGGGCTGCGCCTGCACCGGTGGATGCGGCGAAACAGATCGCCACCATGCAGGCGAAGGTAAACGACTGGCCGCAGTTGGGGCGGTATCGCGACGCGGACGCAGCGCTGCCCGCACCAGCAGCGGGAGAAGAGCGCGTGGTCTTCTTTGGCGACTCGATTACGGATGCGTGGGCGAATAAGCCGGAGCAGTTCTTTCCGGGCAAGCCGTATGTGGGGCGCGGAATCTCGGGGCAGACGACTCCGCAGATGCTGGTGCGTTTTCAGCAGGACGTGGTGCATCTGAAGCCTGCGGTGGTGGTGATTCTGGCAGGCACGAACGACATCGCCGGCAACACGGGGCCCTCGACGCCGGAGATGATCGAGGACAACTTTCTGTCGATGCTGGAGATTGCGCAGGCGAACAACATCAGGGTGGTGGTGTCGTCGATTCTTCCGGCGGACCACTACAGCTGGAGGCCAGGGGCGCAGCCGGCGGAGCAGATTCGCGCGATGAACGCGCGCCTGAGGGCGATGTGCGAGCGCGAGCACCTGGTGTATCTGGACTACTACTCGGCGATGGCGAACGCGAAGGGCGGACTTGATCCGGAGCTTGCTGGGGATGGAGTGCATCCGACGGCGAAGGGCTATGCGGTGATGGCTCCGTTGGCCGAGAAGGCGATCGCAGAGGCGCTGGCGAAGTAGACGCTAGCGGCACGGCACCTCGCGGTATGCAAATGAGAGTTTGATTCTGCGGCGTTGGATGAGGTGTAGAGTAGTGGCGACGTAATCGATGCCGCAGGAGGCCGCAATGTCCGAGAATGCACCGATAAAGCTGGTTCCACCTTTCACACGCGAGACGGCGGTGAAGAAGGTTCGACTGGCGGAGGACGGGTGGAATACGCGCGATCCGCAGCGTGTCTCGCTGGCGTATACGGTGGACAGCCGATGGAGGAACCGCTCGGAGTTTGTGAACGGGCGTGAGGAGATCGTCGCCTTCCTGACGCGCAAGTGGGCACGCGAGCTGGAATACAGGCTGATCAAGGAGCTGTGGGCGTTCGATGGCGCAAGAATCGCAGTGCGGTTTGCGTATGAGTGCCACGACGACCATGGCCAGTGGTGGCGCAGCTACGGCAATGAGAACTGGGAGTTCGACGAGAATGGGTTGATGAAGGCACGGCATGCGAGTATCAATGATCTTGCGATCAACGAGTCGGACCGCCTGTATCACTGGCCGATCGGGCGAAGACCGGATGATCATCCGGGACTGAGCGATCTGGGATTGTAGTGCTGCACTGCGGTCTTTGGGGAGTTGTCTCGTGGAAGTGAATCGTTGCTAAGACGACACGCGAGGGGAGAACGGGATGCCGTACCTGACGGTGGGGCGAGATGCGGGCAACATCGACATCTATTTTGAGGACCACGGAGTAGGAAAACCGGTTGTTCTGATTCACGGCTTTCCGCTGAGCGGGCGCGAGTGGGAGAAGCAGATTCCGCCGCTGGTGGAGACCGGGCATCGCGTGGTGGTGTATGACCGGCGCGGGTTTGGGCGATCCTCTCAGACGATTACCGGCTATGACTTCGACACGTTTGCCGAGGACCTGCGCAAGCTGATCAAGCACCTCGATCTGCGGGAGGTGGCCTTGGTGGGAAACTCGATGGGCGCAGGCGAGGTGGCGCGCTATATCGGGCGTTACGGCTCGATGAACATCGACCGCGTCGTCTTTATCGGGGGAGTGCAGCCGTATCTGATGAAGTCGGACGAGAACCCTGCGGGACTCGACCTGAACGTGCGCACGATGCTGGAGACGGCAGTGAAGAAGGACCGGCTCACATTTCTCACCACGTTTTTGGAGAACATGTACAACGCCGGTGCCCTGCTGGGCACGCGACTGACCGAGGAAGACCTTCATTACGCGTGGCAGATTGCGTCGATGGCCTCGCCCATCGGGACGCTGAAGTGCATCTGCACGTGGTGGTCGGACTTTCGCCCAGATGTCGCCAAGATCAATGTGCCGGCCCTGATCGTTCATGGAGGCGCGGACAGAAGTGTGCCGCTGGAAGGAACGTCGCAGCGGCTGCAGCAGGCGATTCGCGGAAGCCGACTGGTGGTGATCGAAGACGCGCCGCATGGTCTGGTGACGACGCATGCCGACAAGCTGAATCCGCTGCTGGTGGACTTCCTGAGGTAGCCGGTGATGATCCCAGGTCTCAGAAGCGAGACCTGGGGCACCCGCATTGCATGTCCTGCCGTGACTGCTGCTGCTACTGGACGGCGTTGACGAGGTCGTGCAACGGGTCGAGGAAGGTGAAGCGGACCAGCACTTGGGGCTTGCGCGCTTCCTCGATCTCGGCCAGCTTTGCTTGTTTCCATCCTGCGGGGGCCTTCTTCGCGCCGGAGAGGTAGTCGAGCGCCTGCTGGCCTGTGCGTGCGAGGCCGGCGAGCTGCTGGGCTCGCGGGCGCGCCTCCGCGAGCAGGGGCGAACGGTTCATCTGCGCCTCCACTGCAGGCACGCAGTCGGCCCAAGCCTGAAAGATGCTCTTCAGCTGCGGGCGTGCGGCGGTGTTGGTCTTGGGAGACTTCAGCAGGTCGCGTACAAGCATGGCGACCTGGTGGCGCGAGGGCGGGTCGGGGCGGATCGCATCGACCAGGTTGTCGAGCGGCGTGAGCTGGTCGGTGTGCTGTCCGCGATAGCGCTCGCCGAAGGGGACCGGCTGCAGCGCTGACGAGAAGGTGCGCAGGGCGCTGATTTCTTCAGTGCCCGCAAGCTCGCGCAGCGCGGCGCCCTCATGCGTGATTTGCGTGAGGCCGAGTGCCTCAATGCGCAGCGATTCCACGGCCAAGCGGCGATACATGTCGTCGACGTCGGTCACTGACTCAGGCGACCAGAAACGCTCCGCGACGGCGGCCGTGCGCGGCCAGATGCGCGAGTCGATGGAGAGCTGATTGACGTGCTCTCCCCACATGCAGACCTCGCCGCCAAGCACGAGCTGGCGTTGCGCCGGAGTGAGATTGGCGCTGGCGGGAAGCGGGTCGGCGAGGTAATGCTCCTCGGCGGACTTCATGCCGTCGAGGTAGTAGGGCTGGGAAAGGATGCCCTGGTAGCCGCGTTGCGCGGCGTCGTACAGCGACTGCGCGCCACGCCAGGAGTGGATGATAGCGTCGGTGGGCAGCGCGGGGTTCAGGATCTCGTCCCAGCCGACCATGTGCTTGCCGTGCTTCTTCGCCAGTTCCAGCACGCGCTGCGAGAAGTAGGTCTGCAGCTCTTCGGTGGTCTTGAAGTTGTGCTCGTGCATGAACTCAACGACGTGCGGGCTGTTCTTCCACTGCGTGCCGGGTGTCTCATCGCCTCCGAGGTGGAGATAGGGGTCGGGGAAGATGGTCGCCATCTCTCCGAAGAAGGCGTCGAGGAGCTGATAGGTGCTCTCCTTGGTGGGGTCCATCGCGACCTCTTCGACGCCGAACTCGCGGCGGATGGTGTAGGGGCCGGGGTCGCTCGAGAGCTCGGGGTGGCCCACCAGCCACGCGCGGGTATGGCCGGGCATGTCGAACTCAGGCACGACGCGAATGCCGCGGGCGCGCGCATAGGCGACGATCTCGCGCGCCTGATCCTGCGTGTAGTAGAGGCCGTCGGAGCCCTCGCCTGCGAGCTTCGGGAAGAGCTTGCTCTCGATGCGGAAGCCCTGGTCTTCGGTGAGGTGCCAGTGGAAGACGTTGAGCTTCACGGCGGCCATGGCGTCGAGGTTGCGCTTGATGACGTCGACCGGCTCGAAGTGGCGGCCCACGTCGATCATCAGCCCGCGCCATCGGAAGCGAGGCGAGTCGTCGATGCTGACGGCTGGGACGAAGAAGGTGTGGCCGTCGGTCTGGACAAGCTGCAGCAGCGTGGTGAGGCCGCGCATGGCTCCTACGACGGTGGCGGCGTGGATGGTGACCTTCGACGGCGTCGCGGTGAGCGTGTAGGACTCGTTCTCGTCGAGCGACTGGATCGCCTCGCCTGCGCCGTCGACGTCGATGACCAGTGTGGAGTCGCCGCTGGTGGAGATGCTGCGCTGGCGATGCACGCCGGTCTTGCGCTCGATCTGCTCGAGTGTGCGTGCTATAGCGTCGTCGAGGCGCTGATCGTGGAAGCGCGGCACGCCGACCGTGATGGAGTCGGTCCACGGCAGCGAGCCGGCGGCCGTGGTCAGGTGCGCGGGCTGCGGCATCAGCGTGTTGACGAAGGCAGCTTGTGCGTGGAGTGGGAGCGTAGAGGATGTCAAAGCTGCCATGGCGAGGATGCCTGCCGCTGCGAGGGTCTTCACGAAGTGGTCTCTCCGGTTGCTTGAAGTCGTCTAGAGAACTATACGGTCTGCGGGCCGCCGCGTGGCAGAAAAGAGGCTACGGGTGTGCCGCGGTTCTCTGCCAGAGGGTATCGCCATCGGGGAAGGTGCGTACACGGACATACGACCTATGGAGATAGTCGCGAATGGGCGCGATGCCGTCATTACAGGGACGGCCGGGATCGCACTTGGAGTCGAGGTGCTCTGTCCAGAGGATGAACGGAACGCGCGCTGCCCTCAGCTGCTGGACAGCTTGTTCGGCATCCTGCGGGCGAGCGGCGTAGGCGGTGTTCAGGTAAAGAGGATTCCGCAGCTGCAGAGGGAGATACATTCCAGGCCAGCCTGCCTGGAAGAAGAACTCTCCCGGGGTAGTGTGCTGCATGATCCATTGGAGCTTCTCGTAGGCCTGCGGGGCGAGGGCGGTTGCACCGCCGGGGAGGCTGGCTCTCAGTGACTGGCTGCGGTGAGTGATGATGCTCTGACGGACAGCGAGACCGATGACTGCGATCCAGATGAAAGCGAAGACATAGCGACGAAGTTTTGTTGCTTGATCGAGCGTGACGATCAGCAGAACGATGCCAGGAAGAGATACAGCATAGAGTCGCAGCCAGTTCAGGCTCAGAGACACTTCGGCAAGGAAGGAGAGACCGACCATGGCTAAGAGCGCGGTTCGGTCCCACGGGAATGAGGAGTTGAACTGTTCCCGCAGACATCGCCAAAGCGTTAGAAGATAGACGGCCGGAAGCGAGATGTAGACCGCGAGATAGGGAGTCAGGGCAGGGAGTGTCTGCCAGGAGAGAGGCTTGGGCAAGCCCAGTAAGGAGCCTTGCGAGAGATTGACGACATACGTCGTGACATAGGTGACCTGAAAGTACCCGATCTGCCTCAGCCCTACTGTGGCGATAAGGTGTGCATTAAGCACAAGGAGTGCAAACACGAAGCTGAAGAGAAGCCCCGCTTCGTTCCGAAGCAGGTCAGTCCAGGAACTCTTCAGGTGCGACCTTCTCCAGAGAAGGAACACGGCGAAGGCGAACAACCCTGCGGCTCCGTGAGTCTGGTTGAAAAACGAGGCCAGGCCCAGGATGGCTCCCGAAAGTACCGCGGTGCGCAGGTTCAATCTGGTGAAGCTGACTCTTACAGCACCCATGACTGCGAGGACGCTGAACCAGTGGTGTGTGGCGTTCAGTGCTTTGCCATAGACGAGTATGAGAAACAGAGCCGTGGCGAGAAGAGCAGAGTTACGACGCATGAGGCCGATGGCGAGCGAAAAGCATATCCAGCAGAAGGCGACGCCGAGGGCCAGAACTGCGGCGTTCGCGACCCAGATGCGAAACCCGAAGAGTTTGAAGAGGGAAAAGTAGAAGAGATCAGTGCCTGGAGGAGTGAACTCAAGAAAGTCCTGGTAGATGCGCTGGCCATACAGCATGTGCTGGGCATCCAGCCAGAAGTAGACCTGGTCACCACCGAGCAGGTAAGGCGTACACGGCAGCGCAAAAAGATTGAGATATAGATAGGCCGCCGCGCCGAGCAACACGAGCATCGTTGCACGGGTCTCTGTTGGAGCGGTGCGCAGTTTCGTTTCAGCGACTGGAAGCTGTTGTGGCATCGGGGACAAGTACCAGACCAGCTTAGGCTAGCCCGCATGGAGGAGTCCAGACTTTTGCACTAGATCATCGCGATCTTGCCGGTGCCGAGGTCGTAGACTGCGCCGACGACCTTGATCTTGCCTGAGGCTACGGCAGGAGCGACGACGGGGCCGAGGCCGTTGAGGCGGTCGACTCCTCGGCGGACGTTCGCGCGAATGGCGTTCTCAAGCTGGTCGCCAGGCAGATGCTCGCTTGCGGTGACGGCGGGTTTGATGGCGTTGACGAGGTCGTTGATTGCGCCAGGAAGAGCGTCGTTGTCGTGCAGGTGCTGGATCGCGGCCTTGATGGCCCCGCACTGGGAGTGGCCGAGGATCATGATGAGCGAGACGCCGAGTTCGGCGACGGCGTATTCAACGGAACCTTTCACCGATGGTCCTGCTCCATCGACGTAGTTGCCGGCGACGCGCACGACGAAGAGCTCGCCGATGCCGAGGTCGAAGAGAATCTCAGGCGTGACGCGCGAGTCGGCGCAGGCAACGATGCAGGCGACGGGACTCTGTCCGGCGGCCAGGGGTTTGAAGTCCGCGGGGGTGCGGCGCGGATGCGTCGATGCGCCGGTGGCGAATCGGTAGTTGCCCGCGAGCATCAGTTTCAAGACCTCGTCAGGCGGCGGAGCGGGTGTGGCGCGGGGCGCGGCGAAGACTGTCGCATCTGCGAGCGTGGAAGAGGCAAGGGCGGCGCTGCCGGCGAGGAGAAAGCTGCGGCGACTGGTGCTCTGCATGACGAGAACCTCCCGTCAGTCAAGTGCAGTGCTTTTGCGTTACCGGGCCATCATATGCCGGTTGCTGCGCGGTGTCGTTTCAGAATCCGACAAACTTTGCCGCGATGCTTCATCCATTCGGCAGCGGGGCTAGTACCCCGCCGCCTTGCCGTAGCTGCGTCGCGAATCGTGTCCGCTCATCAGCTCGCCGGTCTTTGGGTCGACGGCGATCAGCTCGCTGTCGCCCCAGAGGCCGGGGCTCTTGTCGTCGGCTGCCTGGTTGCGGTTGGTGGTGTAGCCCATCGCCTTCATCTGGCTGACGACGTCGTCGGGAAACTTCTTCTCGAAGTCGAGACGGTCGGGAAGGTATTGGTGGTGGAAGCGCGGGGCGTCGGCGACGGCCTGAATGTTGAGGCCGTTGTCGATGGCGCTGATGATGTCGTTGGCGACGGTGGTGATGATGGTGGAGCCGCCCGGGGTTCCCATCACGTAGGCGAGCCTGGGGCGATGGAAGAGGCTGGCGTGCGTGGTGATGATGGTCGGCGTCATCGCGGAGAGCGGGCGCTTGCCGGGGCCGATGGAGTTGGCGGCACTCTGCATGAGGCCGTAGACGTTGGGCACGCCGACCTTCGAGGTGAAGTCGTCCATCTCGTTGTTCATCAGGAAGCCGAGGCCCTCGATGGTGACTCCGGAGCCGAAGCCGCCGTTGAGCGTGGTGGTGCTGGCGACTGCGTTGCCCTCGGCGTCGACGATGGAGAAGTGCGTCGTCTCGGTGGACTCTTTTGCCGGCGACACGCTCGGCGGCGGCGGAAGGAAGCCGGCGGGGCGGATCAGGTCCTTGCTCGGGGTCGGCTTGTTGGGGTCGATCGAGGCGCGCCAAGCGGCGGCGTACTTCGGGTCTGCCATCTGCTTCAGTGGAAGCTGGTTGAAGTCGGGGTCGCCGAGGTAGTCGCCGCGGTCCATGTAGGCGCGGCGGAAGGCCTCGGTGATGATGTGGACCTGCGCGGCGGAGCGGTCTTTCGATTCCGAGCCTCCGGGTCCGAGCTTCGTGAGGTTGAAGCCGGAGAGGATGTTGAGGATCTCGACCAGCACGATGCCTCCGGAGGACGGGGGCGGCGCGGTGATGAGGTCGTAGCCGCGATAGCGTCCGCGGATGGGCTCGCGTTCTTTGACTTCGTAGGCGGCGAGGTCTTCGGCGGTGATGATGCCGCCGTTGGCCTTCTCGTAGTCGGCGATCTGCTTCGCCATCGCTCCCTTGTAGAACTCGTCGGGGTCTTTGGCGATGCGCTTGAGCGTCTCGGCGAGTTCGGGCTGCTTGAAGGTCTCGCCTTCCTTGTAGAAGTTGCCATCACGCTGAAAGATCTTCTCCGACGCTGGGAAGCGGGCGACGTTTTTACTTTGCAGGCCGGTGGCCTCGGGGGCCGAGAGGACGAAGCCCTCGGTGGCGAGGCGGATGGCGGGGGCCATATCCTGCGCCAGGGTCAGCTTGCCGAAGTGCTTCTGGGCATAGGCCATGCCGGCGACCGAGCCGGGGACTCCGCTGGCCTTGTAGCCGACGAGCGACATGTCGGGGATGACGTTGCCCTTGGGGTCGAGGTACATGTCGCGGGTGGCGGCGGCGGGGGCCTTCTCGCGGTAGTCGAGGAAGTGCGCGTTGCCGTGCCGATCGCGGATGAGCATGAAGCCTCCTCCGCCGAGGTTGCCGGCGAAGGGGTAGACGACGGCGAGGGCGAAGTGCACGGCTACGGCGGCGTCCACGGCGTTGCCTCCCGCCTTGAGGATCTCGAGTCCGGCGTCGGTGGCGTTGTGCTCGACGGTGACGACCATGGCGTGCGGTGCGCGGACGGGCTGGACGTTCGGCTGCTGCGCGAGGACCGGGACCGTGACTAGAACGGCGAGGAGTGCAGAGATGCGTGCTGCTGCTGGGCCCAAGGCTTGCTCCGGCTGATTTGGATGGGTGCTGAGGACAGCATAACTTGCCGGACCGGATTTGTCGGACTGGGTCCGCCGCAAGCACCCCTCCCCTCCACTGAATTTGTGCAAAGTATTCATTTATTTGATGTTAGTTTTGTACTTCGGTCGTTCCTCCCGTGCAAGGTATTGATTTTATTGGGGCAGTATTGGATTTACTTTCGTAAAGTCTTCATTTGGAAAGAGAAAGGCCCCGGACGGATCGTCCGGGGCCTTCGGATCGCTTTGTTTGATTGCTGATTTAAGTATATCGAACGGAGGGTAGGAGGGGTAATTGATCGGCAACCCCGGTGCGGATTTGCTTTTTGGGGTAACTTACTTGTTTTGTTATGGTTGAAGCGAATTTGGAGGGTTTGGAGGGGTGGCGGGGGCTTGACAGCGGAGTTTCCCCAGTTTTTCGGGGATCGGGCAGTAAAAAAGAAAGCTGAACGGTTTGGCGGTGGGGACGGTCTTAGTGGATGAGAGCGTGCGAGATGGATGTGACGGCGGAGTGGACAGAGCATGTGCGGACGGGGCGGACGGCGTTGACGGATGGGCGGATAGCCGAGCGCGACGCGGAGTTCGCCGCGCTCGTAGAGCGGAACGCGCGGCGGATGTTTCGCGTGGCCTACAGCCTGCTGCGTAATGCTCACGATGCCGAGGACGCGGTGCAGGAGGCGTTCCTGAAGCTGTACCGGGGAGATGGCTGGCGACGCATGGAGAATGAGGGGGCGTTTCTGGCGCGGACGGTGTGGCGGGTTGCGCTGGACCGGCTGGCGCCGAGGCGGGAGACGGAGGATGCGGCAGAGATCGCGTTTGGTGGAGAGAGTCCAGAGGAGCTGGCAGCAGGAGGAGATGAACGAGAGCTGCTGCGGCTGATGATCGACGGGCTGCCGGAGGATCTGCGCCAGCCTCTGGTGCTGAGCGCGATCGAGGAGATGACTTCGGGCGAGGTGGCGGCGGTGATGGGGATTCCCGAGGGAACGGTACGGACGCGGGTGATGCGGGCCAGGGCGGAGTTGAAGAAGAGGTTCGCGGCGGCTCGGGAGGTGCGGCGATGAGAGAGTTTGATGATCTTCTCGATGAGGTATTGAAGGACCGTGTTGCGGGGAAGCCGCGGGCTGGCATGGAGCAGAGAATTCTGGCCAGGGTTCGCGAGGAAGGCGCGCAAGGCTTCGATTGGCAGCGTATGGGCTGGATTGCCGGAGCGTCGCTGGCGGCATGCCTTGTGGTCGGGGTCGTTGTGGAGCTCAGTCAGCGCAGGATGGACAAAAACGTTGTTCTGCCTCCGCAGGCTGCCTCGATTCCATCCACTCCAGCGCGCACAAATCCCACGGGCGAGATGCCAGTTCCCTCGCCCGTGAAGACCACCTCCGGCAATCGGCACGCGGGGAGGAGAGTTGAGAGCGTGCGTGTGGAGGCGGCCAGGCCCGGGGATTCGCAGGGTCGGGAGGAGCGCCTGCCCAAGCTGGATACGTTTCCTGCGGTCACACAGAAGATCGAGCCGTTGACGGTGTCGCCTCCTGCGGTTGCGCAGGCGATGCAGGAGCTGAAGGCGAAGCAGGAGCAGCCGCTGGTCGTAGCTGCGATTGAGATCAAGCCACTTTAGACAGGAGATGGAGATGAGCGAGAGATACATGAGGCAGGCGATGCGGTGGATGGCGATGGCCGCGATATTGGCGACAGCAGTGCAAGGTCGGGGACAGTCTGCAGGCAAGGGCGCGGAGACACCGTCGCAACTTGCACCCGCTCAGCCGGTCGCTCAGTCGGAGCCAGCGCAGGATGAGAGGGGTTTTCAGCTGACGTTTACTGCGCGAGAGCTGGACGAAAACGGCAAGGTCGTGAATGCCCGGAAGTACGACACCATGACGACCACAGAATCTTCGAAGTGGGGAGGGACCAGCAATATTCGAGCGGGCGCAAGGGTTCCTATATCGACCGGGGCTAACAGCTTCACCTATCTCGATCTTGGGGCGAACTTTGACGTCAGCCGGGTTCGAATTGTGAAAGGCAATCGTCTGGCGATGCAGGTCTCGGCAGAGATTAGCAGCTTCGATGCGACCCGCACGGAAGCAAATCCTACGATCCAGCAGAATCGCTGGGGGGGAGACGTCGAGGTTCCGATTGGAGGACGCAAGGTCATCTTCAGCTCGGACGATCTGTCTTCGAAGAAGACCCTGCAGATCGAGCTTGCGGTGACGCCGGTGGTGGAGAGGTAGCCTTGGGCCCTTTGCAGCGCGATCACACAGACGATGAGACTGTTGACGCTCGAAACAACAAGACCGGTCCACATTTTTTCCGCGCAGAATCGTCGCGACGACGGTGAGAAGACAAGATAGATAGTCCAAATGGAACTTTATGGGAATTTGACGCGAAAAAAATTGCATAGTGTTGAAAAAGTGGACAACCTCCTTGTAGTTGGTACGTCTTATGGAGAACGCCGGCATTGGCGAAAGTGCACGAAGAGCGTTTGCCGGTGTTAGGAGGAAACCGCATGGCAAAAACCCGAACCCACAACCTGCCCTTTTACGAAGTGCTGGTGAAGGGTCGCCAGATCTCCTATCAGATCAGCAACAGTCGTGGTAGCGGACACAGTCCGCCTTATAAGGTTTAGGCCTCTCGGGTGATCCGCGCGAGGGCAGGGACCACGTTAACATAGTCCTCGCATGACGGAGCCAGGGAGGCATCTCGCCAGGCGATTTGCCGGAATGGAAGACCGATCGATGTTCGGTCACCTCGTTCCCCGGTACGCGGCGCGTGATTTCCGCGCCTGAGGTTCAACGTTTGAGAATGCAGTCGCTTTAGCGGAAGAGACCCGTCCCTTGGGCCCAAAAGGGGCGGGTTTTTTCTGTTTGCTCTGTTGGTTTAGTGAATGACGGCTGCGGCTGCCAATCGCGCATGGAACGAGATCAGATGCTCAGTGGTCTGACCTGACCTGCAAGCAAGCCCGGCCTCCAACAAATTACTTTACGTTTTTCTGAAACCCGGCGTATAGTCCGCTTTCAACTGGCATAGCGAGAGGTGCAGCGTTTTTCGTCCCCTCTTCCGGCCCATTCCTCCATTCAGTCAGCGCGCTCCTCTGTTTTGCCCCTAATCTGGCGGGCCCCCTCGGAGAGGAGATAGAAATGCGACTATTGAGAAGATGCTGTGCGCTCACACTTGGCTTTGCGATTCTGCTCGCGGCGGCGTCGGTCGTACGAGCCGACGCGGTAACCGATTGGAATGCGATAGCCATACAGGCAATCGCCAGCTCCCCGTCCCATCCCGGGCCGACCGCCGTCCTTGACAGCGCGATGGTCCCAGGCCGCGGTGTATGACGCCGTCGAGGCGATTAATGGCCGATTCAGGCCGTACCACGTACACATCCAGGGAGCCACCGGCTCGCCGGCGGCAGCCGTCGCGAAGGCCACGCACGATGTTCTAGTAAACCGCTTCCCTTTACTCACTATGTCCCTGGACAAGACCTACCACGACTATCTGGCGGCTCACGGTCTGTCGGAGAGCGATCCCGGCGTGGCTGTGGGCCAACAGGCCGCTGCCGGCATCATCGCCCTGCGAGCCAATGACGGGAGTTTTCCACCGAACCCGCCGCCCTTCACCGGCGGCACCGACCCCGGCGTCTGGCGCCCGACACCTTCTTATCTCCCAGGACCACCGCCATCCAATTCACCGGCCCTGGCGCCGTGGATGGCCACGGTTACACCCTTCACTTTAACCAGTCCCTCACAGTTTCGCGCCGTTCCGCCGCCCTCTCTAAAGAGCAAGCGGTACGCGATTGCTTACAACGAGGTCAAGGCCCTGGGCGCCGCGTCCAACAGCACCCGCACCCAGCGCAGACCGACCTCGGTTTGTTCTGGGCCGCCAACTACCAGGTGCTCTGGAACCGTGTCCTGAGGGACATCGCCGCCGCACATGTTCACAACATGGATGACAGCGCGCGGCTGTTCGCGCTGGTTAACCTGTCGATGGCGGATGCTGGGATCACCGCCTGGGACACAAAGTTCCACTATGTCTCCTGGCGACCCGTCACGGCCATTCAGGAGGGCGACCATGACGGCAATCCGCGGACGGATGGCGACGCGAACTGGCAACCGCTGATCAATAATCCGAATTATCCGGAGTACACCTCCGGGGCCAATAACGTCAGCGGCGCCGCAACCCGTGCCCTCGCCCTCTTCTTTGGGACGGACGAGATGACTTTTTCCGTGACCACGACGAACCCAGCGGCGCTGCAGCAGGTGCGCACGTATAACCGCTTCTCCGATGCCGCCGCGGACGTGGTCGAAGCCCGAATCTATCAGGGAATCCACTTCCGCTTTGCGGACGTGCAGGCGAGGAAGCAGGGTCGCCATGTGGCCAATTGGGTCTTCTTCCACTTCCTGCGCTCGGTCGACGACGACGATTGCGACGAACACGATGATGATGATGACGAGTAGTCATCGGCGCGAGCGGTTTCGTCAGGCGGCTGAGGTCGTGGGCTTCTGAAATATGCCGCGGTTTGAAGACTCTTGCCTTCAGGCTGCTGAGCTTTCTCAGCGCAGCAGTTTGAAGGCGTGGGTCCATTCGTCGCGAAGAAAGCCGGGGATGCACCAGAGCATGCAGAGCGGCTCGATGGCGCGGGCGGCCTCGGGGCCACCCATGTCCGCCGTCTCCCAGCCGAACTGATCAAGGATGCGCGCGACCGAAGCCTTTGCCTGGTCGTCGCGGCCGCAGAGAAACATCGTTGGCTTGCCCTCCTTGAAGCTCGGGTTCACCATGCGGGTATTTCCGACGGAGTTGAATGCCTTGACGAAGTTCGCCTGAGGAAACGCGGTCTGCAGCTTTTCCATCAGCGACTCGTTTGGACCGGTGAAGAACTTCAGGACTCCATTTGAGGGAGGCGCGTCTTCGATCGGGTTCGTCGCATCGATGACCGTTTTTCCCTTTAGGTTTTCTGCGCCGGCTTCGCGGAGAGCTTCTTCTGCCGCTGTGCCTTTGACGGCTAAGACGACAAGTTCTGCGAAGCCGGCGGTATCGGCAAAAGTGCCGGTCAGCCCTGTCGGGTTCGCGTTTTTCCATTCCGCGAGCTTGGCGGGCGTCCTGGTCCCGAGCATCACCTGATGGCCGTGCTTGAGGAATCCGCTGCCGAGAGCTTTGGCTACATCACCTGATCCGATGATTCCGACTTTCATACGCCCACTCCTTCCGCCACAGCATGCGGCGTTGATGCTACGGCCAGCCTCGCGACCTTGTCGGCGCTGGGAGGTTAGATGGCGGCATGGGTAGAATCGAAGGTGCATGTCGACGCGTGTTCGTTCTTATTCAAAGGTCAACCTGGGGTTGGCGATTGGGCCAGTGCGGCCGGATGGCTTTCATGGGCTGACGACGCTGTATCAGACGCTGGAGCTGCATGACCTGGTGACGGTGGAGGCGGCGCGGGCGGCGGAGACGGCGATTACGCTGACGACGAACGATGGGCGTGTTCCGACGGACGGCCGGAATACGTGTTGGAAGATGGTGGAGCGGGCTCTGGCAAGGCTCGGGGTGGCGGCTGAGGTCACGGTCCATATTGATAAGTGGCTGCCGGTGCAGGGTGGGATGGGGGCGGGCTCGGCGAATGCGGCGGCGGCGCTGATTGGGTTGGAGCGGGAGCTTGGCGTCGCGCTGGGTGGGGCAGAGCGGCTGCGGCTGGCGGGTGAGGTGGGGTCGGATGTGCCGTTGTTTCTGCTGGGTGGGTCCGTGTTGGGGCTGGGGCGCGGGGAGCAGGTGGTTCCCTTGCCCGATATGCCCTCTGTTTTCTGTGTGGTGGCGGTTCCGGAGCTGGGGGTTTCGACCCCGCAGGCTTTTCGGGACTGGGACGCTTTACAGCAGGGAGTAGGGGGGAGGGGAGAGGGAGTAGGGGAAGTGCCTGAGGCATCCTGCGAACCCACATCTGGCGGTGAGGCTGCCAGATATGGGGCACCCGGTTTTGTGGCGCCCCCAGAGAATCCCGGTTCATTGACTCAAGCCGGTAAACCCGATAGACTATATGAGTTGAGTCTCGCTTACGCATCGCTGTATGCGGAGCCAGGCACTTCCGGTATCATCCGTGGCTCGAGCCCTGCCGGCGAAACGGCCGACGATCAGGGAGGCTCTGATAAACATCAGGGCGGTCAAGTGGATGATCTGGCGGAGAATACCCTTCTCGCGCTTGTCCGCACCGGGGTTGAAAACGACTTTGAACGGGTCGTCTTTCCTGCTTATCCCTCTCTGCGTGAAATCAAGCGTTTATTGATGGGTACCGGTTCCGAGGCTGCGATGTACGCTGCGCTCTCGGGTTCGGGTTCGGCTCTGTTTGGACTTTACCGGTCCGAGGCGGATGCAAGAGCGGCTCAACGACGCGTTCTGGATGCTCGGATGGACGTTGGGATCAAGGCCCTGATGACGAAGACCTTGCCCCGCGCCGAGTACTGGACGAGAATGTTCGCAGGGTGACCTGGCGTTTCGCGACACGGAGGATTACTGGGCGATCGACTAATGGTAGGTCAAGTGCCTTTGGAGCACTTTGTCTAGGTTCGAATCCTAGTCGCCCAGCCAAAGAGTCGTTCGCCTCGTTCGCCGGCGATGAGTGAGTGAGTTTGGGGTCTATGCGGCAGCAACGTCGCCGCCGAGACAGATGAGTTTGATTCCTGCGGCCCGCAGACAAAAAAGAAGAAACGGGCCGGTGAACAGGAAGCGAGCAGTTGAGAAGAACAGTCTTAGGCAGTTTCAGGGATTCGCAACAAGGATTTTTGAGAAGAACGGAGTCGCAACAAGGCTCCGGCAAGACAAACGCAGCAGGAACTATTCAAGGTCAACCAGCCTCTGGAGGTTTCAACGTGAACGAACAAGACGCGACTGCAGTTCTATCCCCTATTCCGGGTCAGGTTGAGGAGCAGGAACCAATCTCCCAGCCTGAGCCCACGAGCTCCTTGCATGGTCACCCCGTCGAGCAGGCGGGCAAGGCGAGTCCGGAGAAGAAGCGCTCCGGAAAGATTCCAGAGCCAAAGCGCTTCAAGATTTTTTGCGGATCTTCAAACGTCGCTTTGTGCGAGGAGATCTGCAAGTTCGTCGGAGTGCCGATGGGCGAGGCCCGTCTGCAGCGTTTCTCCGACGGAGAGGTTCAGTTTCAGCTGCTCGAGAACGTTCGCGGTGCGGACGTATTCCTCGTGCAGCCGACGTGTTGGCCGGTGGATCAGCATCTCGTGGAGCTGCTGATCATGATGGACGCGCTAAAGCGCGCATCGGCCGGGCGGATTACGGTAGTGATGCCGTACTACGGCTATGCCAGGCAGGACCGCAAGGACCGGCCGCGCGTGGCGATCACGTCGAAGCTGGTTGCCGATCTGCTGACCACGGCCGGTGCGAACCGCGCTCTGCTCGTCGATCTGCACGCAGCGCAGATTCAAGGGTTTTTCAATATCCCGGTGGATCACCTGTTCGCCAGTCCCGTGCTGGTGAGCTACTTCCGGGAGCTGAACCTGCCGGACCTGACGGTGGTGTCACCGGATGCCGGCGGCGTGGAGAGGGCGAGATTTTTCGCCAAGAAGCTGGATTTACCGTTGGCCATCGTGGATAAGCGGCGGACGGACATCAATGTCACCGAGGTGATGAACGTGATCGGCGATGTACGCGGACGGACATGCCTGATCCTCGACGACATTATCGATACGGCCGGAACGCTGGTGAAGACGGCCGATGCGCTGCTGGACCAGGGCGCGAAAGAGGTTTACGCATGCGCGACGCACCCGGTGCTCTCGGGCCCGGCGATTGAGCGCATACGAGAGTCACGGCTGAAGCAGGTGGTCGTGACCAACACCATTCCGCTGCGCGAAGAGGCGCGCGGGCTGGCGAAGATCAAGGTGCTGTCGATCGCAGGGCTTCTGGGCAGGGCGATTGAAAGCATCCACATGGAGACGAGCGTCAGCTCGTTGTTCAACTAGTTGTTAGTGATTAGTTGTTAGTGGTTGGTAGAAGCAAAAAATTTAGCGGCAGCGCCGCGAACGGAGTGGAGAGCAGAAAGGTCGGTCGTGCGTTGGCGTGGTTCTCACTATCCACTAACAACTAATCACTAACCACTGTTCTTCGTGCCCGAAAGGAAGAAGCAAATCATGGCAGCAAAAACCGTCGAAGCAGTCGTCGCCACACCGCGCGAGGGCAAGTTCAACAAGAATGCGGCTCGCCGCGTTCGCGTCGCGGGCAAGATCCCCGCGGTTGTCTACGGCGCAGGCTTGGATTCGGTCGCCGTTACGGTCGATCCGAAGGTGATCACGAAGATTCTGCACTCGGAGTCGGGCCACAACACCATCTTCGATCTCAACATCGAGGGCGGAGCGGCGAGCAAGGCGATGATCGTCGACTGGCAGAATGAGCCGATCAAGGGCAAGCTGCTCCACATCGACCTGAAGCGCATCGCGATGGACAAGGTCATGCGCGTCTCGGTTCCGGTGCAGCTCATCGGCGTTCCCGTGGGCGTGAAGACGCAGGGCGGAATCATCGAACACGTGATGCGCGAGGTCGAGATCGAGTGCCTTCCGGGCGACATTCCGAGCCATATCGACGTGGATGTGACCGGTGTCGAACTGCATGGCGTCGTTCGCATCGCCGATCTTCCTCACTCGGGTTCGATCAAGTTCCTGGGCGATGAGGACGCGACGGTTGCGCACGTGACGATCATCAAGGAAGAGGCTCCGGCTGAGGTTGCCGAGGCTGCTCCGGCTGAGCCTGAGGTCGCCAAGAAGGGCAAGACCGAGACTGAGGCTGCTCCGGCTGCTGAGGCGAAGAAGAAGTAACAGAACAGGGATTAGGGAAGAAGGAGCAGGGAGTAGAACTCCTTCTTCCTTTGTGTTGGAGAACGTGGCGTGAAGCTGATCGTCGGTCTTGGGAATCCTGGAATCGAATATCAGTTCACGCCGCACAACGCCGGGTTTCTGGCAGTGGATCGCATCGCGGAAGATTGCGGTGTGGTGATCACCAATCGGCGTGGCAGGGCTTTGACGGCGAGGGCGAGGTTTGCAGGGCAGGATGTTCTGCTGGCCAAGCCGGAGACGTACATGAACCTGAGCGGGCTTTCGGTGGCCGCGCTGGTTGAGGAACTGGAGATCGAGGACGTCACGAAGGACGTGATCGTTCTCTACGACGAGCTGGCGTTTCCGCTGGGGCAGTTTCGGATTGCACAGCGCGGCTCGGCGAACGGGCACAACGGAGTGAAGTCGGTCTCCGGTGCGCTCGGGACAGAGGAGTGGATCAGGGTCCGAATCGGCGTGGGCAAGCCCGCGCTCGAGGACGGACGAGAGATCAAGGCGGGAGGCAGGGATTATCTGCTGACGCCGATGCGCAAGCAGGAGCTTGCGGTGCTGGATGAGGTGCTCGATCGCGTGAAGGTGGCGGTCGAGACGGTGCTGACCAAGGGGGTCAGTGCCGCGATGAACGAGTTCAACCGTCGCGCAGAGCCGGAACAGGGCGAAGGCGGCGGGAAGTAGAAGGACCAACGCAGTAGATTCCATACCGAGCGAGTGGTACGATGCTCGCCGGTGCGAAGCAGAACTTCGCAGAAAGAAGTGAAGCGCATGAACCGCACTTATGAAGTGATGTACATCGTCCGTCCGGACGTGGAAGAGGCAGACCTCGACAAGCTGATCGAAGGCTTTGAGAAGAACGTGACCGACGGCGGCGGAGAGGTGAAGTCGACCGAGAAGATGGGGCGTCGCCGCCTGGCCTACACGGTTCGCAAGTTCAACGACGGCTTCTACGTGCTGATGACGGTGATCGCCGCCGGCTCTCTGATGGGCGAGATCGAGCGCCGTCTGCGCGTCTCCGAGCAGGTGATCAAGTTCATCACCGTCCGCATCGACGAAGAGGAGAAGCGGCTGGCCAAGGTCAAGGCGATCCGCGATACCAAGGTGAAGCGCAGCACGCTACCGGTCGCCGCGGCACCGGTCGAGAGCGCGGAGGCGCATGCGCATGTTGCCCCTGAGGCGCACCCGACGGAGCCCGCAGCCGCGGTCTAAACGTCGCGAGAGATTCTGCGGTACGGTTTTCGCCATCGCGTGAAGCAGTACCCATCGCCTGAAACCGCTTCCGTGCCTCCGCTGACGCGGAGCATGTCCAGAGACTCCACGGCGTGTCTGGAGCGGTAAGACGGCACCAACGAACGAGAGAGGAAATCGACAATGGCTGACGAGACGACGAGCACGCACTCCACGGAGCACTCCGCTCCTCACGCACCACGCCCCGCAGGCCCTGGCGGCCCGCGCCCACCGCGCCCCGCAGGCGGTCCTGGCGGCGGACCTGGCGGACGGAAGTTCTTCCGTCGCAAGAAGGTCTGCAAGTTCTGCACGGAGAAGATCGACGCGATCTCCTACCGCGACGTTCGCCTGCTTCAGGGCTTTGTGGCCGAGCGCGGCAAGATTGTTCCGCGCCGCCTGACGGGCGTCTGCACGCGGCATCAGCGCCGCCTTTCGCTGGCGATCAAGCAGTCGCGCAACATCGCCCTGCTTGCCTTCGCGACGCGCTACTAATTTTGCTCCGCTTGCGCGGGCGAGCGGCAAGAAGAGATTGGAGAGAGTTCCATGGAAGTCATTCTGAAGGAAGATGTACTGAAGCTCGGTCACCGCGGCGATGTCGTCAAGGTCGCGGACGGCTACGGGCGCAACTACCTGCTGCCGGAGAAGCTGGCCATCGAGGCCACGGCAGCCAACAAGGCCGTGATCGAGCAGATGAAGGGCTCGGCGCTTCGCAAGTCGGCCAAGGAGAAGGTCGACGCCGAGTCGCTGGCGACGACGCTGGACGCGGTCGAGCTGGTCTTCGAGCGCAAGGTGGGCGAGCACGAGCACCTGTTCGGCTCGGTGACGTCGGCCGACATTGCCAAGGAGCTTGAGGCGAAGGGCTTCACGGTCGACCGCCGCAAGATCGCGCTGGACGATCCGCTGAAGTCGCTCGGCGAGTACCACGTTCCGGTGAAGCTGCACCGCGAGGTGACGGCTCACGTGAAGGTGACGGTCAAGGGCGACCAGCCTGAGGCCGAGGCTGTTTCGGCTGCCGCCGAAGCAGAGTAATCACCCTCAACCCCAGAGGTTCAGAAGCACCCGGTTGTGAAGGCTCAGGCCTTCGCGCCGGGTGTTTTCGTTTTGCCCCTCCCCCTCCCCCTCCCCCTCCCCCTCCCCCTTTAATTTGCAAGATATTGAATTAGAACGACTTGCGGGATGGGTTCGATGCAAAATATTGATTGCACATGGGTTATGGGCCAAAATATTGAAATTAAAAGGGTTATAGTGATCGGAAGGCAGCGGACACCCGTTGGGCTGCGTTCCTTTTTCGATCTAGTTCTATTGTAGAAAAATCGACGGTAATTAGTCGGCGCTTTTGCGCGATTTATTAATTGGCGCAGAAGTCGTTGCTTACGTTAGGTTTGTAGCGAACACCTGGCCGTTCGGGCGGTGTCGGGCCCCTTGACAGACTTTTCCGAGAAAGTGAGCGCGAAGAGGCGCTGCTTCGCGTGGAGCGAAGCGTGACCTGCGCTCTGGAGGCATGTTTTGACGACACAGGCGGGTCCGACTCCGGACCACATTCTGCAGACTGGATTCGCGTTCTGGGAGTCGAAGGCGCTGTTGAGCGCGGTGGAGATGGGTGTATTTACCGAGCTGGCAGATGGGCCGCAGCAGTTCGACAAGCTGGCGGGGAGGCTGGGGCTGCATCAGCGCTCGGCGCGGGACTTTCTGGACACGCTGGTTGCGCTGGGCTTTCTGAGGCGCACCGACGACACCTACTCCAACACCGAGGAGACGGACCTGTATCTGGACAGGCGCAAGCCGAACTATATCGGCGGCATGCTGGAGATGACGAACGCGCGGCTGTACCGCTTCTGGGGCAACCTGACCGAGGCACTGCGCACGGGACGGCTGCAGAACGAGGCGAAGCACGGTGAGGCTCCGTTCTTCGAGGCTCTGTATGCGGATCCGGCGCGGCTGCGTGGGTTTCTGAAGGCGATGTCGGGACTGAGCCATGAGGCGAACATCGCGATTGCGAAGCAGTTTCCTTGGGCGAAGTACAAGACGTTTGCCGACGTGGGAACGGCGCAGGGAGACCTGGCGACGCAGATTGCACTTGCGAATCCGCACCTGACGGGCATCGGGTTCGACCTGCCGGAGTGCGGGCCGATCTTCGAGGAGTACGTCGAGGCCAATGGCGTGAGCGACCGCGTGCGGTTTCAGCCGGGAAGCTTCTTTACCGACCCGATGCCCGCCGTGGACGTGATCACGATGGGGCACATTCTGCACGACTGGAACCTGGACGAGAAGAAGATGCTGGTGAAGAAGGCCTTCGATGCCCTGCCCTCCGGTGGCGCACTGGTCGTGTACGACGCGATCATCGACGACGACCGCTCGAAGAACTCGTTTGGCCTGATGATGAGCCTGAATATGCTGATTGAGACGGAGGGCGGCTTCGACTACACGGGCGCCGACTGCATGGGATGGATGAAGGAGGCGGGCTTCGCGGAGTGCTACGTGGAGCACCTGGTGGGGCCGGACTCGATGGTGGTGGGGGTGAAGGGGTAGCGCGGTGGGGCCCAACTAGTCGAGCGAGTCGATGATCTGCTCGACGACATCGGCCCAGCGTTTTTCTGTCTCTTCGCAGAGGTCGTCGAGGGCGTTGATGGCGGAGGCGGAGACGCCCTTGCTGCGGAGGTACTTCTTGAGGACGGCGATGTCGCCGCTGATCTGGTCCATGCTGCTGTGCTGGGCGGTGGTGAGGCGCTCGCGGATGGCTTCGACGTCGATGGCGGGCTTGGCGGGTTTGGCCGGCGGGCGCGGGGTGGGACGGTTGAGGAAGTCGAGATCGGCGATGGAGACGCGGAAGCGCTCGATGTTAGTGCCTTCGAGGTGGAGGTC
Source organism: Edaphobacter aggregans DSM 19364 (assembly GCF_000745965.1). Lineage (GTDB taxonomy): Bacteria > Acidobacteriota > Terriglobia > Terriglobales > Acidobacteriaceae > Edaphobacter > Edaphobacter aggregans. The sequence continues at coordinate 178,589 of NZ_JQKI01000005.1, forward strand.
GACCTGGGTGCCGGAGAGGCTGACGCGGGAGACGGTATAGACGGTGTCGGACTGAGGGAAGGTGACCTTGTCGCCGACGCTGGGCGGCGGGGGTTTGTCTTCGCGGGAGGATCCGCTCTGCGGTCTCTGCGAGAGCGCCTGGGCGAGGCGCTCTTCGACGCTCCGGGTGGGTTCGACGGGCTTCTTTTTACGGGGCTGTCTCGATTTCGCCATTCTGAATGAGCTTATCAGCGACAGGAGGTTTCGCAGGTGCCGAGATCCTGTAAACCCAGGCCTCAGAAGCGAGACACTTCGACAGGCTCAAGGCAGGGCCCTGGGGCACCCGCTTTTGTGGCGGCGCGGGTTGGGGGTCTGGGGAGCAATGGAACAGTGAACCGACTTAAGGATTCACATGCCGGCTGGTTTGGTCAGGATTCGTTTGCGGTTCGGAGTGGTCGCAGTTCGCCCCGAACGACGGCGCTATCCCGATAAAGCCTTATCGGGCGAGGAGAATCCTTTTCCGGGCAAAGAGATATGTCTCACTCGCCATCGCGTGAACCTAGGGATTCAACTGATACGAGTTGGCAAGATCGTCGTTGACCACAATCGCAAGCCCGTTGCTGTTCATCTGGAGGTCTTGCGTGAGCGTACGCGTGGAAAACTGCCAACCGGACGGCAGCCTCAGCTCGCTCGCCAGATTGGGCAAATCTTTATACATGAGTGTCGTGTCCACAATTTGTGCATAGGACTGCATGACATACTCGTTCCCCAAAGGGTCCGTCAAAATGAAAATGGGCTGACCTGCCTTGTAGACAAAAATGGTATCGCGCTGCACTTGGTTGGGCACATAAAACTGATTGCCAACTGTGGGTGTGCCAGTGGGGGTGACGATTATACCGCGCAGTCCCATCTCGATAGTGCCGAACGTGAAGGTCTCGCCCGTGGTGGTACTGCCGGACGCTTGGATTTCATCCATCACCCAATGGCGCGGTCCATTGAGTTGAGCGGATTGAGACCCAAACTCTCGATTCACTTCGCCTTCGGTGATTTGGGACCATTGTCCGCGTGGGCATCTATTGAAAGTTAGCGTGTTGTAGACATAGGTGGTTGTTATGGATCCTGTCACGACCGATGGAATAATTTCACAATAGCGAACGTCGCGCAGGTTGTTGGTGTCAGTGGAGCCTGCTGCGGCTGGAGCCGCGCGGCCGATGAGGAGTGCCACGAACGCACAGACGAGAACCGGCCGGAGTAGAAATCTGATGAGCTTCATTGCGTCTCCTTTCTACTTGGGGAAGCAGGAAGTGATACGTTGGGCGCATTCTAGGCGCGATGGTGCGGTTCTGACAAATGCAACGGGTCAATTTCGGTATGAATAACTGGTTTGTTGAATCAAAAGGTTTCATTTTCTGCCGTCCTGGCGAGTTGCCAAAACACTAGTCGCATTCAACTCATGCCCTTTTTGCGGGGGAAATCAGCTTAAGTTGGTTCACTGTTCCATTGCTCCCCGGACCCCGGTTGCTACTCGTATTTGAGGGTCTCGACCGGGTCCAGGCGCGCGGCGCGGTTGGCGGGAAGGGTTCCGAAGAGGACTCCGACGAGGACGGAGGTTCCGAGCGCGACGACGGCGGACCAGGCGGAGACGGGAATCTTGAACGGCGTGAGGAAGCTGACGGAGAGCGGGATGGCGAGGCCGAGGAGGGTTCCGACGAGTCCGCCCGAGAGCGAGAGGAAGACGGCCTCGGTGAGGAACTGGAGGCGTATCTCGTGGCTGGTGGCTCCGAGGGCCTTGCGGATGCCGATCTCGCGGAGGCGCGCCTGCACATTGGCGAGCATGGAGTTCATGATGCCGACACCGGAGACGATGAGAGTGATGGCCGCCGCCAGCGTGAGCACGATGGTGAGCATGGTGGCGATCTGCGCCATGACGCTGAGCACCTGCGTGAGATTGAAGGCGATGTAGACGGAGGTGGGCCGGTGGCGGCTCTTGATGACGTCGAGGATCTCCTGCGAGGCGGGGATGACGAGCGAGGCGTCCTTCATGGTGAAGAAGATCTGTTTGATGGTGTTGGTACCGGTGAAGTAGCGCGCGACCTCGTAGGGGATGAGGATGGTCTGTTCGGAGATTTCAGACGTGCCGAAGGTCTCGACGCGCTCCTTGAAGACGCCGATGATGACGAAGGGGATACCGGATATGGTGATGGAGCGGCCGATGGCGGCGCGGTCGCTCCCGAAGAGGGCGCGGGCGAAGGGCTCGACCATGACAGCGACCTTGGTGTGGGAGCGGGCGTCCTGATCGTCGAAGAAGCGGCCGGCGAGGATGGCGAGGTTGCGGACCTCTTTGTACTGGGGGGAGACGCCGAGGAGCATGGTCTCCTTGACGATGCCGCCGCCCATGGAGACGCGGTCGTGGAACTCGAGCATGGGGGAGGAGGCGATGATGCCGGGGACCTGCTCCATGACGGCGGCCATGTCATCGCGGGTCATGAAGTCGGGGGTGGAGGTGTTGTCGGGCCCGACGCGGTCGCCGCCGTTGTACTGCATCTCGATCATGTTGGGGCCGATGGAGGAGATGAGGTTGAGGGCGTAGTCCTTGCCGGTGAGGCCGAGGGTGTAGACGAGGATGATGGAGGCCGAACCGATGATCATGCCGATCATGGTCAGCACGAAGCGGACCTTGCTCGCCTTGAAGGAGTCGATGGCGAGCTTGACGACCTCGCTGAACATCATGGTGGAGCGGGCGCTCGCGAGGGTGCGCTCGAAGGAGGAGGTAATCCTTCCTTTGTGGGAGCTGGCGGGTTTGGGGAGATTGGCGGTCGCCATGGGCTGTCCCTGAGATTAGACGCTCTCCAGTATCGCAGTGGTGCGGGAGTTTGCGCTATAGCGGCCGGGCGGGAGTGGTAAATACCCCGATCTGGCTCAGTCGACGACGCGGCCGAGCGCGAGGACCGTGTGCGGCTGGCGCGGGTGGGGTAGTCCGCGGAAGAGGACTGCCGCGATTGCCGCGATTGCCGCAATGCACAGCAGCGGGAGAGGATAGCCGAATCGCGCAAAGGCGCCTCCGGCGAGCATGGCCGCAAGCGCCTGTGAGGCCGACATCACCAGATTGTTCGACGCGGCTGCGCCTTCGCGCTGGTCCTTCGGGACGCGGTCCATCAGGAGGCTGTAGAGGCCGGGCTCGTTCATCCACTGGAAGGCGGTGAAGGCCATGTAGCCGAGCGCGGCGGCAAGCGGACTGTGAATCGCCGCGAGCACGCAGAGGAACGCCGCTGCGGCGAGCTGGGTGCAGACGATGCCGTTGACCAGTCCCAGGCGCCGGAAGAGCAGTGGAGCCGCGAGGACGGCGACAACCTGCGTGATCTGCGAAGCCGAGAAGGCGTTGCCGATCTGCGGCAGCGGCATGTGCATGTGCTCGGCGAAGTAGACGTTGGCGAACGGGCTGAACGAGCCGGTGACGAGTCCCCACACCGCGATGGCGGGAAGATAGCGAAGAAGGAATGGCGACAGGAAGGAGGGCTTCGCCTGTGCGGGCACAGCGTTGGCCCGCTCGAAGGTGAGCCGCGATGCGGGCCAGAGTCCTACGGCGACGAGAGCGCAGGAGAGCAGAAGCACGAGGCGCAGAGGATCGGCGGAGTGCAGCGCGGAGCCAGGGATCGTGTGCTGCGCGAGCCATCCGGGAAGCCTGCCTCCGACGAAGCCGCCGAGCGCGGCGACGCCGATGCCGAGCGCGAAGACGAGCGAGAAGGCGGAGGGACGCTGGCGCTCAGAGGTCATCCGCGCGACCGCGGGCGAGAGACAGACGGCCCAGGTGGAGAGTGTGAGTCCGGAGAGGAACGCGAGCGCCAGCTGCATGGGCAGGGCCAGCAGTAGCGCTCGTGCTGAGAAGACAAGGACAGCGAGAAGAAATGCTGCAAGCAGTGCAGTGCGCAGGCCGAATCGCCGCGCAAACCTTCCGGCGGGAATGGCGCCGGTAAAGCTGCCGGCCGCCATCGCGCTGGCGATCAGGCCCAGAGTCTTTTCGGTGTAGCCGTGGCCGATGAGAAAGAGATTGAAGAGAAAGAAGTAGATGGAGAGGCCGAGGTCGAAGAAGAACGACGCCCCAAGAAAGACCCAGAAGCGGCGCTCCAGACGGTGCCGCGAGAGTCGCCACCGGATGCCGCGTGCGAGCGTCGACGCGTCCATGCGCAAGTGAGCAAGGCCGCGCGAAGCGAGATACGAGAGATAGCGGCCATACCGATGCACGCCCTTCCGATCGACCAGCTTTTTGTCCCACGCTACCACCCGATACGAACTCAGGCGTGTCGTGATCTGCGGGAGAAAGGAGCGCCGGAGCAGAGCCAGCTTCTTCTTCGGCTCGTCAAGCAGTGTGAGGTGCAGCCACACCGAGTCCTTGTTGGGGCCGAACATGCCTTCGAAGGCCGACCAGGTAAAGTGCGACAGCCACTCCGTCTGCTCCTGTGGCAGCGCCGCAATCTCGTCCTCCACCACGGGATGCAGATCGCATCGAAACCACGCCGCCGCGTGAAAGAAGGCGATCGCCTCCTTCGCGCGCAGCGATGCGGAGTGCATGGCCTTCCAGCTCTCCCAGAAGGCGTCGTCGCCGGCGTGCGCGTCGAGAAAGGTGGCCAGCTCGTAGACGTGATGCACGATGCGATCCTGCAGCAGCAGGTTGCGCGCGATGTGAAGCGCAAGGTGTCCCAGGTGATCGGCGGGGCTGAGCGCGGAGAACTCGAGTCCGTCGAGGACGCGGCGCGTCCGTCGCGCGAAGAACCTCTCCGTCTCCGGAAGGGCAAGCAGCGATACAGGCTCGTTCCACAGGCAGTAGTGCAGCTCGATGGAGAGAGGCATCGTGGGATCGAAGTGGTTTCCCTGCCACCGCCAGTCTCCGAGGCGGATCATCGTGGGCGAGTGGTCGGCATTGCGGGTATCCGTCTGCTGATCGGGTCGATAGCCGATGGCCTCGAGCGCGGACTGCGCGAGCGCCATCTGCTCCGCACGACAAACGAAGTCGAGATCGGACTGCTGTCGCAGCCGGGGGTCGGCGACGTACTCCGGGGCCTGCGTGAATCCTTTGATGACGATGTGCTCGACACCGGCCTCGTCCAGCGCGTAGGCGGCCTCGCGGTAGGTGGCCTTGACGCGCTCGAACCGCAGCGCGTTGTCGGTGGTGTTCCGCTCGAGCTGCTCGGCCACCCACGCGGGGGCTCCGTCCACCCGGAGCTGTGCCAGTGGAAACGTGAGGTGCGCGAGCTCGCAGAACTGGAGCAGAGAGCGCCACTCGCTATCGGACAGGCTTCGCAGGCTCTCGGTCTCTGCTCCGCGAAACTGCAGCGCGGCAAGAAGCGCGGCGACCTCGCGCGGGACTCGCGCGGCAAGCGCTTCGTGCGTGCTGGGATAAGGCTTCGACAAAAGACTACCTTCTCGTTAGCGCAAGCTCTTCCAGCCGTTCGACGGCCCAGTCGAGATCGGTGTAGCGCAGCTCAAAGACCTGGACGCCGACGAGGTTCCTCACCACGGCCTCGTGGTCGGCTGCGCCTGCACTCAGCAACGACGTCTGCAGAAACCAGCGCAACGCGGCCTCGCGAGAGAACGGATGAAGGCCCGGTGTCGCGGCGTTACGGCGATTGAGGAAGACGATGTACTCCACGCGTGTCGAATCGCTTGTGGTCAGCTCGGGAAACTCAAGCGTGGAGACTTCAATGGAGGGTTTGCCTGCGGCGCGCGGCGTGATGGAGCGGCCCTCGAGCTCGGGAAAGAGCTGAACACCGGAGTCGCGGAAGCGAATCTGATGCGAGTTTCCGACGACGAGGCGGTCGTCGCGATCGAGCGGAAGATAGCTGGCGTCGTCGCTGATGTAGGTCCAGCCGGAGCGTGCGCCGGCAAAGGCGAGCGACGATTTCCCGGCGCCGGAGTCGCCGCAGAGCAGCATGCCGCGCCCATAGGGAGCGACGCAGGCCGCATGCAGCGCCGTCGCGCGCAGCGTGGAGAGCATCCCCAGGACCGCGGCCTCCAGAAAGTGATAGCGCAGATAGAGCGGCGATTCGGCGGTGGCACGCGTGACCCATCCGAAGGCGAAGCCGCGCCTGAGATCGCAGGCGATGAAGTTGCGCGGGTCGGCCACGATGGTCAACAGGTGCTCGCGCACACGGCATACAGGAGTAGGCGGGTCGGCTGTATCGGACTCATCTTCGGCGACGCCGAGCTCGAGCCGCAGCGGAGGGTGATCGAACTGCGGGCGAAACATGCGCCAGCTCTGTTCGGCGGCGGCAAGCACGGCCGCGGAGTTGGTTGTAATCTCGACGGGAAAGCCCAGAGGGAAGAACGTGGCACGCAGCGGCAGATCTGCATTCGAAAGGACTGGATTCGAGAGGACCGGATTCGAAAGGATCGGGTTCGTTCCCGGTGTCTCGGCCCGGGCGATCAGGCTGGCTTTTGCATCCTGCATGGACATGCTTCCTTGAGTGGAGGGGCTCATTACTTTGCATACTCCTCGCCGGAGTAGGCGCGCGGCTCTCCGAGGCTTCCTGCCGGAGGCAGGTGACGCAGATAGACGACGATGGTCCACATGTCGTCGTCGCTCAGAATTCCCTTGGACGCGGGCATTCCCGACGGCGAGATTCCGTTCTCGATGATCCACTTCAGCTGTCCGTCGGTGTAGCGCTGCACATCGTCGGAGGCGAGCGACGGAAGCGGCGGCGACATGTTCTTCGCGAAGGGAACGCCGGTATTCTGTGCGTCGCGGCCATGACAGACGACGCAATAAAAGCCGAAGGCAACCTTGCCGGCCTCGATCGTCTCCGCCGATGCCTTAATCGGATTCGTGTCCTTTTTCCCCCCAACCGTCACGTTGTGCTTGGTCCACTCCAGGATGGCTGTCTCCGCTTTTCCCGCCGGCGCGACCTTGCATCCCGCAAAGGGAAGACAGAGCAAGCATGCGGGAATGGCGATGAGAGCTCTCCAGTGCATTCGTACTACTCCTTTACGTGAACCGTCAACTTCATGGAGCCGTGACCGCTGCCGCAGAACCGGCCGCACTTGCCTTGAAAGTCACCGACCTTATCGGGCGTCACCGTCACCTCTTGGTCGTGTCCCTTCGAGACCTCGCGGTTGACGCCAAGCTCTTTGATTACGAGGCTGTGCGCGACGTCCTCGGAGACCAGTTTCAGGGTCACCGTCTCGCCTTTTTGCAGCGTGATCTCAGCGGGCTCAAACGAAAAACGCCGTGCGTGAATCTCGATCGTGCGGCCTGTTTCCTGTGCGTTCCCGGTGTGAAGTAGGCCAGTTCCGCCCAGTACCGCAAGGGTCAACGCCATCATCCATTGCATCGAAATACTCCTTCTCCATTGGTGTCGTTCTTGTTTGTGCTGCCGCAGCGCCGGCTTAAGGCGCCATGAACTTCAGCAGCAGAATCTCGTCCTCGCGCGAGAGCCGCGCCCGCGCGCGCATGTGCATGATGATCGTTCCCGTGGTCCTCTGCGAGATGCTCATCGGCGGCCTGTGGCAGCGTCCGCAGTTCGCCTGGAAGACGTCGTCGCCCGTGCGCTCCACATTTTGTTGCTTCGACTGCGTCGTATCCTGCTTGGCCGTCTTTGCATCCGCCTGCGGCTTCGAAGCGGCGAGCCCGATGCTGCCTGAGACCAGCGCAACCATCAACATGAAGAGCAGATAGCGTTTCATTTCTTTCTCCCCGGCCACAGCGGAAACTGAAAGCGATAGGTGAAGCCGACGTTCCAGATGTTGGCGTTTCTCTGCGAACTGAAGGTTCTTCCGTAGCTGGAGATGAAGCGAATATCGTCGCGGAAGTAGTAGTTGAGGCCGAAGTCGAATCGCTGCGTGTCGATGCGCGGCAGGCTGTTGCCTCCGCCGTTCAAGGGAAAGAACTGCTGCATGCGGCCGACGACCTGGGTGCGCTGCACGAAGCGCGGAACCGGCAGCTGGGTGAAGTTATAGGCGGTCTCCAGCCAGTAGCCGCGACCGTTGTAGCTGGTGTCGAACTCGGCCTTCAGATCGATCGGTACCTTTGGCGGCTGCCAGGAGACGTAGGCCGCGACGCTGTTGATGTTGCGGGATTCGAGGAAGCGCTGATACGACGTGCCGATCTCGAGCCGCTTCTTCGGCAGAAAGATGCTGGTGTCGCCGCCCGCCGCGCGTGCTGACTGCAGCTGCTCGATGTTGCTGTGCGCGGAGACGTACGCCGTGTACTGGATGGAATAGGACGGTCGCTGAACCACGACGCCGCGCAGCATGTAGCCATCGCCTGATCCACTGGTGCGCGTGCCGATGGCCGTGGTGATCGGCGCGTCCTGCAGGTTCTTGATCCAGATGGGCTGCAGCCGCTCGTTGTAGATGCCAAAGGGCAACAGGTAACGCCCCACGACCACGGTGAGATGCGTGTCCGCCAGCCAGTCGAGCTGCGCGTACTCCACGTTCTTGAAGACCTGGCCCTTGAACGGACCATCGGGCTGCGGGTTGCGCTGAAAGAAGCCGGTGAAGTCGGTGCGCGATTCGAGCAGAACGTGCGAGCCGAACGGCACCAGCAGCACTGGATTGATCAGCGGCGACAGCGTGGTTACACCGCCGTTGACGTTGTGCACATAGCCGAAGCCTCCGGAGATGACCGGAACGTATCCGGCATGATCGTCCCGCACGTCTGACGACGAGCTCTGCGAGTGCAGGGGAGCGCACAGTGCGAGGCACAGTGCGGTAACCCCAGCGGGGCGAAGAAGTGCGCGTTGTCTCTTCCTAAGCACGAGCCGAGTATAGGAAGCCGCGTCGCAGCGCTTGTCACCGATTCGTCACCGCATTGTCAAATGCTTCTTAACGTGGGCTTTTCACCGAAAGAATGACGTCGCCTTGACAAATTGCTGACAAATGGCGTTGTGGCGCTGGTCGATAATCGCTCTCGACGACACACTCGAGTCATCAAGGACCAGGCCATGAGATCTCCGGTCTTTACTCGATTCCGCATCGTTGTTCTTGTTCCGCTCACGATTGAGCTCACGTTCGCGGTTCATCAACTTCGAGCGCAGACACCGGGGACCGGCGCGATTGCCGGCACCGTCGTCGATCCCACCGGAGCGGTCATCGTGGCCGCGAAGGTCGAGGTCGTCCACGACGGAACTCAGGCGAGGCGCTCTGCCATCACTTCGCCCGAAGGGGCGTTTCGCGTCCCGCTGCTGCAGCCGGGCAGCTACTCGGTGGCGATTGCGGCGCCGGGCTTTCAGATCAGAGAACTGCATGGGGTGAGCGTCGTCGGCAGTGAGACCGCGACGCTCGTGACGAAGCTCGCCATCGGCTCCGCGGGCGAGAACATCGAGGTCAGCGGCATCGCCGAGCTGGCCCAGACGGAGGGCTCGACGCTCGGCCGCGCAATCGATCAGAAGACCATCCAGGCGCTGCCGCTGGCGAATCGCAACTACACGCAGATTCTCGCGCTGTCGCCGGGCGTCGTCGTCGAGCTTCCCAGCGCCACCGCCCTCGGCCGCAATACGCAGAACGTCTCCTCCAATGGCAACAAGACCACGGCCAACAATATTCAGTTCAATGGAATCGACGCCAACAACCTCGCGCTGAACTCCGCCTCAGGCTACCAGTCCGAAGTCGGCACCGCCATTCCAGCGCCCGACACCATCGACGAGTTCAAGGTGCAGACCACGGGCTTCGATGCAGGATACGGCCGTGGCGCAGGCGCAAACGTCGACTTCATCAGCAGGTCAGGCGGCAACCGCTTTCACGGCACGCTCTGGGAGTTTCTGCGCAACGACGCCCTGAACGCAAACAACTTCTTCGCCAAGCGCAACGGGCAGGATCGTCCCGTCCTGAAGCAGAACCAGTTCGGCGGATCGATCGGCGGACCGATTCGCAAGGACACGCTGTTCTTCTTTGGCGCGTATCAGGGTTCGACGCAGCGCAACGGCGGTTCCAGCCTGTCGCTCGTCACCGCGATTCTGCCGCAGCTCACCGACGACCGCTCGGCGCGCACGCTGGGCGCGCAGTTCTGCCCGGAGAATCATCCCGGCAACGCCGGCTATCTTACCTTCGTCGGTGGCAACCAGATTCGTTGCGATGGATCGAACATCAACCCATCCGCACTCGGCCTGCTGAACTTCAAGTTTGCGAATGGGCAGTACGCGATTCCCAGCCCGCAGACGCTGCGACCCAGCGCTCCCGATCAGCTGCCCATCGGCGAGTCGACGTTCTCGATTCCTGCAAAGTACCGTGAGGACCAATACACCGGGAACATCGATTCGATTCTCTCCTCGAGGAACCAGCTCTCCGGCCGCTTCTTCTACTCGCGCGCCACCACCGACGAGCCGTTCTCGCCCTTCGGCGCCAACGTGCCCGGATGGGGCACCAACGAGCTCGATCAGAACACGATGTTCGTTCTGTCGGACACGCACGTCTTCCGTCCCTCGCTGGTCAACGTCGCTCGCTTTGGCTACATGCGGTTCGACGGCTTCTCCGTGATCGCGCAGCCCATCAACGCAGCCGACGTCGGCATGGCGACACCTTCGGGGCTACCGCAGACGCCGGGGCTCGCCATCAACGGCCTCTTCACCATCGGCACGGCAGGCCAGCCCTTCTACTGGCAGAACACCAACTCCTACATCTGGCAGGACACGGTCTCGCTGACGCGCGGCGCGCACAATCTCCGCTTCGGCGCAGAGGTGAAGCGCCACCACGTTGATGTCAACGTCCCCTACGTCAGCGACGGCTTCCTCTTTCTGCTCAGCCTTCCCGACTTTCTGCTCGGACAGAGCGCCGCGCAGAATGGCAGCAGCATCAGCAACGTCTACTCCTCCACCGGATCGTCGGGAATCTTCCGCAAGGCGGAGCGCTACAACGATCTCGCGGGCTTCGTGCAGGATGACTTCCGGTTCCGCCCGTGGCTGACGATCAACGCCGGCCTGCGCTACGAGATCTTCGGCGCGCCCTCCGACACGCTGGGCCGCCTGCCTACGTTCGACCCCACCATCGCCTCGCCTTCCGCTCCACCAACCGGAACGCTGAGCGGCTTCGTCCTTCCGGGAAACTACACGGGGCCTCTGCCGAACGGCGTCCTCAAGTCATCGCACGACGGCCTGTGGCCCACGCGATTTACGGACATCTCTCCGCGCATCGGCTTTGCCGCGCGGCTGCCGGGAAGCCGTCTCACCGTGCTTCGCGGCGGCTATGGCATCTACTACAACCGCATGTCCGGCAATCTCGCCGAGCAGACCGTCGGCCAGCCTCCCTTCTCCTTCAAGCAGTCCCTGCAGGCCGTGCAGAACGCAGGAGCGACCTTGCAGAACCCCTACAGTCCCACGCTTCCGCCCACCTCCGCGTTCCCCATCTTCCTCCCGCGCGTGCCCGGCGGCACGTTGTCGCTGGCAGCCATCTCGCCGCACCTCGTCGATCCCTACGTGCAGCAGTACAACCTCAACGTCCAACATGAGTTCACGCAGAATCTGCTGATGGAGCTTGGCTACTCCGGCGCGAAGTCCACGCACATCCCCGGCTGCTACCAGTTCAACCAGGCTCTGCTGGCGAGCCCTTCAAATCCCGTGAACGGCGAGACGACGAACACCGTCGAGAACGTCGTCGAGCGGCTGCCCTTCACCGGCATCGCGCAGGGCTCCTACATCTGCCAGACCAGCTTCAACTCCAGCTACAACGCGCTGCAGACGAGCCTCACCAAGCGGCTGTCGCACGGGCTGCAGTTTCTCGCCAGCTACACGTGGTCCAAGAATCTGGACTCGCTCAGCGGCTCGGGAGGACTGTCAAACTTCGAGCTTGGGTTTGTTACGAACGACCAGACGAATCCGCGGCAGGCGCGCGGGCTCAACGACTTCGACCGCGCGCAGCGCTTCGTCCTCAGCCTGGTGTACACGACGCCTGCGCTGTCTGCTGCGCCGCGCGCGCTGCGCCTTGCCGCCTCCAACTGGCTCGTCTCGACCGTCGCGACCGCGCAGTCGGGATCGCCGCTCACGGTTCTTGATACGGCCGCCGGCAGCGTCTACGGCAATCTCTCCGGCTTCATGCGCGCGGAGTGCACGGGCGCGAACCCCGCGTCAGGCGGCTCGTTGTTCACGCGCATCAACGGCTACTACAACCCCGATGCCTTCACCTCCGCGCCAGTCATCGGCGACGGCACGGGCTTCGGCAACTGCGGCGTCGGCATCCTGCGCGGGCCTCACCAGCGCAATATCGACATCGCGCTCGAGCGCTCGTTTCCGATTCGCGACTGGAGTTCGCTGAAGTTCCGCGCCGAGTTCTTCAACTTCACCAACACGGCGAACTTCGGAAATCCGATCAATGATGTACAGGCGGGCGCCGCGTTTGGACTGATCACCTCGACCACCACCAATCCGCGCATCATTCAGTTCGCGCTGAAGTACTCGTTCTAGCAGAGGCAAGGGCGCTTCGGGTTGAAGGTCCACCCGGAGCGCAGGTACTGCATCGCCATCGCATCGTTGCGAGCGCCGAGGCCTTCCTTGAGATACAACTGGTGCGCCGCCTCCACCTGCTCCATGTCGAGCTCGATGCCCAGGCCCGGACGCTCAGGAACAGCGATACGGCCGCCGATGATCTTCAGCGGCTCGCGTGTCAACCGCTGTCCGTCCTGCCAAATCCAATGTGTATCGATTGCGGTTACATTTCCCGGAGCGGCGGCGGCAACATGCGTAAACATCGCCAGCGAGACATCGAAGTGATTGTTCGAGTGCGAGCCCCAGGTGAGTCCCCACTCGCGGCAGAACTGCGCCACACGCACCGATCCCTGCATCGTCCAGAAGTGCGGATCGGCGAGAGGAATATCGACGGCGTGAATCTCCGCGGCGTAACGAAGCTGCTGCCAGTCTGTCGCGATCATGTTGGTCGCGGTCGGCAGGCCGGTGGCGCGACGAAACTCCGCCATCACCTCGCGGCCGGAGAAGCCACGCTCCGCCCCGCAAGGGTCTTCGGCGTAGGCGAGCACGTTTTGTTTTCCAGCGCACAGGCGCACCGCCTCTTCGAGTGACCACGCTCCATTGGGGTCGAGCGTGATCCGCGCGCCGGGGAAGCGCTCGGCGAGCGCTGCTGTGACCTCCATCTCGGCAGCGCCGGCCAGCACGCCGCCCTTCAGCTTAAAGTCGTTGAACCCATATCGCGCCTGCGCTGCCTCGGCGAGTCGCAGCACAGCGTCCGCCGTCAGCGCCTCTTCGTTGCGCAACCGCAGCCACTCATCACTAGCTCGGTCTTCGCTTCGGTACGCAATCGGCGTCTTCTTTCTATCGCCGAGGAAGAACAGATACCCCAGTGCCTCCACGCTTGCGCGCTGCTGCCCTTCGCCCAGCAGCTCCGCCACCGGAACACCGAGAAACTGCCCGAGCAGATCGAGCATCGCCGCTTCAATCGCCGTCACGACGTGCACAGTCGTGCGCAGGTCGAAGGTCTGCTGGCCACGTCCCTCCGTATCGTGACCGGCGAACCGCTCGCGCACCGCACGCAGCGTTCGCTGGTAGCGGCCGATGTGCTCGCCTTCGACCAGTGGCCTCGACTCCTCAAGCACCTTGCGAATCTTCTCGCCCCCGGGAACCTCGCCGACGCCGGTGCGGCCGGTGCTGTCGGTGAGGATCATGAGGTTGCGCGTGAAGTACGGCGCATGCGCTCCGCTCAGGTTCAGCAGCATCGAATCCTCGCCCGCCACCGGAACGACGCGCATCGAACGCACCTGCGGCGATCCCAAAATCTCCGTCACGCCGCACCCCCAGCAGGTTCAGGAAGCTTCAGATCTACGCGTTTGATCTCGCCTACAATCGGTAGATAGGCGACGATCGCCATCAGCGCCGTCGCGACGACGAAGATGAGCGCGTCGTTGAACGAGCCTGTGCGCTTCACGATGTAGCCGATGATGATAGGCGTCGTGATCCCGGCGAGGTTGCCGATGAGGTTGAACAGGCCGCCGTTGACGCCGATCAGCGGCTTCGGCGACGTGTCGGCGATTACGGTCCAGCCGAGCGCGCCAAACCCTTTGCCGAAGAAGGCGAGCGACATCAGCACCATGACGACCCACTGCGCGCTGGCGTAGTTGCATCCGATCATCGTCACCGAGAGCAGCATTCCTGTCACGATTGGCACCTTCCGCGCGAGGGTTAGCGAGTGGCCGGACTGCAGGAGCTTGTCCGAGACTACGCCGCCGAGGATGCCGCCGATGAAGCCACACAGCGCAGGCAGCGCCGCCATCACGCCCACCTTCAGGATCGACATGTGCCGCGCCTGGCTGAGGTAGACAGGAAACCATGTGAGGAAGAACCAGGTCAGTGTGGTAATGCAGTACTGACCGATGTAGATGCCTACGAGCATTCGGTTGCTGAGCAGCATGCGGATCGCTGCCCATGTGAGCCTCGGCGCGCGCTGGGCGGAGCTGGTGCCGGGGTCGATATTCACCAGGCCGCCGCCCTGCTCGATGTGATCGATCTCGCGCTGATTGATGCGCGGATGGCTCTTGACGCCGTGGATCATCTTCGCCCAGAGCAGGCTCAGCAACAGGGCCAGTCCGCCGAGGAACCAGAAACACTCCTTCCATCCCCAGCGGTTGGTGATCCAGCCGAGGATCGGGGCGAAGAGCACGAGCGAGAAGTATTGTGATGCGTTGAAGATTGCTGAAGCGCGTCCGCGCTCCGCGGTCGGGAACCAGCTGGCGACGATACGGCCGTTCCCGGGAAAGACCGGCGACTGCGCGAGACCGGAGAGCAGGCGGAGACAAAAGATGACGACGAAGGCCGCGGTAGCGGGAAGGAATCCTGCGAAGCCAGCGAGGATCGCGCACAACGACCAACACACGATGCTGGTTCCGTAGACTCGTTTCGAGCCGAAGCGGTCGAGCAGACCGCCGGCCGGCAGCTGGGCGACGACGTAGGCCCAGCTGAAACCGGAGAAGAGGTAGCCGAGCCGAACGGCGTCCATGTGCAGGTCACTTGAGAAGGCGATACCCGCGATAGAGAGCATTACGCGATCGCCGTAGCTGAACGAGCTGGCGACAAACAGCATCAGCACGATCAGGTAGCGCACATGCGTTGCGCGCTGTTCCTGCGCCAACGCCGCACCCGGACCTGTCGCCATCAGCCGCGGTCTCCGATCAGCTTCGCCAGCTCCTGAAGCTCCGCGTCGCTCAGGTCGACCAGCGGCGAACGCACCGGTCCCGCAGGACGTCCCACCGCCTTCATCCCCGCCTTTACGATCGAGACCGCATATCCCTTGCGGCGGTTGCGAATCGCGATATACGGAAGCACGAACTCGCGCAGATCAGCGTATACGCGCTCACGGTCGCGCCTGCGCACGGCCGCATAGAACTCCTGCGCGAACTTCGGCAGAAAGTTGAAGATCGCCGACGAGTACGTCGTCACGCCCATCTCGAGATACGGCAGCGCGAAGGTCTCCGCCGTCGGCAGGCCGCCGATATACGTCAGCCGGTCGCCCATGCGCGCGTAGATGCGCGTCATCAGCTCGATGTCGCCGTAGCCGTCCTTGAAACCGATCAGGTTCGGGCAGCGCTCGCACAGCTGCTCCAGCGTGCGCTCGTCCATGATGGCGTTGTCGCGGTTGTAGAAGATGACGCCAAGCTTCGTCGAACGGCACACCGCCTCGGCGTGCGCCAGCAGACCCGCCTGCTCGGAGTTCACGAGATACGGCGGCAGCAGCAGAATGCCATCCGCGCCCGCGTCCTCAGCGGCCTTCGCGAACTCCTTCGCCATCGCCGTGCCGTACCCGCAGCCCGCCAGCACCGGAACGCGCCCCGCGATCTCGCTGACCGCAGCCCGCACTACCGCGCCGAACTCGCCCAGCGTCAGTGAGAAGAACTCTCCCGTACCGCCCGCGGCAAACAATCCCGCAGGATCGTGCTCCACCAGCCACGCAATGTGCTCGCGATAACGGACCTCGTCAAACGCCTGCTCGCTCGTAAAATGCGTCACCGGGAACGAGAGAAGGCCCTCGCCAATTCTCTTTCCCTGCTCCATCGGACTCAGCTTCGACATCCTGCGTTCCCAGCCCCCGAAATAACGTTCCCCAAACTATATCGCACGCCAGTGAGCGCGTGATGCGTCTTCGCGCTCGCTGCGCGCAGTGACTTTCGCTATGTGAAATCCTGCCTGCCCGCGCATTACTTCTCGCTGCTGGGCGGCGCAATTCCCTTCAGCAGCAGATACAGCGCCAGCGTCGCGTACTGCTCGTTATCGTGCGATACCGTCCCCCACACCAGGCCCACGCGCGAGCGCCTTCCCTGCCCAAACGGAAACAGGTCCTGCAGGTTCCCACTCGTCAGCGAGGTGAACGCTGTGTCGCACTCCTTGAAGGAGGCCTTGAGCGCCGCGACGATCGCCGCCTTGTCCGCGGTCTCCGCAGGAACCTTCGGCAGCGAGGCCTCCGCCTTGCCGTTCACCGCGCCGCAGCTTCTGAACTGAGCCTCACTGATGTGGTTCAGAACGCGCGCGTAGGTCCTGATATCCGCGACCGGCTTGTAGCTGTAGTTCGCGGCTGGCATCTTATCGGCCGACTTCAAAATGTTCTCCTTCACGCCCGCATAACTCCGCTGCACCTCGGCCACCGCTCCAACCTGCCCTGCCGGGGGAGCCGGCGCCTGCGCCATCGCCGCTCCACTCGCCATCATCAACGCCGCACCACACGCCACAAACATCTGCCGCATTCGTTCTCTCCTTCACGCAACTTCACCAACAGACTAGCTGCCCGCCACTTGGCCCACAATCCACTACCTGGTTCCCTTGCTTCTCACGTCGATTACATCTGCTTATGAGAAATAACTACTTTGAGGGATCTCCTAAGCCGCCGCTCCGTCTAACCTCACATATAGGAAAGTTATGGAATCGCGTTCCAACACTCGCATCATCCTCTGGCTAGCGGCCGCGCTCTTCGCGCTCTTCATCGCCTTCCAGCTGGTTCAGCCGCGGCTCGTTAATCCTCCCGTGACGGCTGAGCTCGCTGCGCCGCCCGAGGTCAAGCGCATCCTCAAGACCTCCTGCTACAACTGCCACTCCAACGAGACGCAGCTGCTCTGGTACGACCGCATCGCGCCAGCATCCTGGCTTGTCGCAAGCGACGTCTACCAGGCGCGCAAGCACCTCAACTTCTCCGAGATCGGCAAACTTCCCGCCGCGCAGCAGAAGGCCGCGCTCTACGAGGCCGTCAACATGATCCAGCTCGGCGCAATGCCCCTACCCAGCTACACGATGCTCCACCCGCAGGCCCACGTCTCGTTTGGAGACCTCGCGGTCCTCAAGAACTACCTCAATCCTCCAGCCCCCACGCTCGCTCCCGACGAGGCCGCAAAGACCGCCGCCGACGCGCAGTACGAGCACTTAATTCACGCCGGAGCCGCACCCCTCACCGTCGAGCCCGCGCCCAACGGCGTCCCCTACATTCCCGGCTACAAGGACTGGAAGGTCCTCAGCACCACCAACCGCTTCGACAACAAGACCCTGCGCGTCATCTTCGGCAACGACGTCGCGATGAAGGCCATCGCCGAGCACCACACCAATCCCTGGCCCGACGGAACCACCTTCGCCAAGACCGCATGGTTCCAGCAGATCGATGCGAATGGGGACACTAAAACCGGAGCCTTCTTTCAGGTCGAGTTCATGATCAAGGACGCACACAAGTACGCCTCGACCGAAGGCTGGGGCTTCGCACGTTGGCGCGGAGCTGACCTGAAGCCCTACGGCAAGGACGCCGCCTTCACCAACGAGTGCACCGGCTGCCACGCGCCCCTTCGCCACAACGACTACGTCTACAGCTTCCCGCTGGAGGGCCAGCAATGACGCCGCGCATGAAAGCTCTCGTCATCATCGCCGCAGCAGCGCTGCTTCCCCTCGCAGGCTGCACCAGCAAGCCCACCGCGTCCACCGTCAACACAGAGGCCTTGCTCACCGGCAAGCTTCCCTACAACCCGCTCGCATGGAAGGTCGTCACGTCGTGGGTCAACGAGCGCAACGGCACCATGTCCACGCTCTACGGCAACGACGTCGCCGTCCAGTACGCGCGCTCCAACTCCGCGCACGCCTATCCCGCAGGCTCCGTGCTCGCACTCGTCACCTGGGCGCAGCGCGACGATCCGCACTGGTTCGGCGCAAAGATCCCCTCCGCTCCGCAGTCGGTCGAGTTCGTCCTCGTCCCGTCCTCGCCTGCAGCCAGCTCGTCGTATCAGCGCTACCAGGGCTCGCCGCTCGCTCTCTCGCCTGCGACCGGCGCAGACGCCGCACGCATCGACTATCTCATCACGCAGCGCGCCGCCGTCATGCCTTAGCCGGCTTGCTGCTCTTGCGCAGGATCAGAAACACGCTGACCAGCACCAGCGCGGCCCCTGCGATGCTGTGCGCCGTAATCGTCTCGCCCGCGGCAAAATAGCCGAGGGCCACCGCCACCACCGGGTTCACATACGCATAGCTCGACACCGTGCTCGCCGGCATCCTTCCCAACAGCCACACATACGCCGTGAACGCCAGCAGAGATCCGCACACGATCAGATAAGCCAGCGCCAGCGCAGCGTCACGCGACACGTGCGGCCACGGGCGCAGCTCACCGAAGGCCGCCGACAACAACAGCAGCACCGCGCCACCGATCATCATCGCGCCGCCTGAGGTCACCGCACGCGACTCCGGCAGCACCATCCTGCGGCTTAGCACCGTGCCCAGGCACCATCCCGCCGCCCCCACCAAGGTCGCGACGCACGGAACGATCGGCAGATGCTGATGCGGGTCCGGCAACAGCAGCACGCCCACACCGCAGAACCCCAGCAGCACGGCACCAATCAGGCTCCAGCGAAACGGCTGCATGCGAAACACCAGCATCTCGAACGCGATCGTCATCAGCGGAACCGTCGCCGCCAGCACCGCCGCAATCCCCGAGGGCACATACTTCTCCGCCCAGAACAGCGGACCATAGTCCACCACAAACATCAGCACGCCCATCAGCGCCAAGTTGCGCCACTGCTCGCGCGTCGGCCGCGCCGCACCCCTCACCCACATCCACCCAAACAGGATCGCTCCGGCAAGAAACATCCGCGTCCCTGCGGCAAACAGCGGAGGCACCTCATGCACCGCGACGCGTATCGCGAGGAACGTCGTCCCCCACAGAATGTAGATCGCGAGAAACGCCAGCACCACGCGCCCGTCGAAGCGCCTCGCCCGCCTCTCGCCCCTCACGACCTCCGCCGCTGCCTCTCCCATAGCTGCCTCTACTCTACCGATGAACTATCCTGTAGAAGACACATCTTCGCGAGGCCCGCGCGGCCGTCGTCACAAAAGGAACCATTCTCTTGCCATTGAACTGTGGAATCGTCGGCCTGCCCAACGTGGGCAAGTCCACCATCTTCAACGCGCTCACCTCGGCCAAGGCCCAGGCGGCGAACTATCCCTTCTGCACCATCGACCCGAACACCGGCACCGTCACCGTGCCCGACGCCCGTCTCGACCAGATCACCAAGCTCGTCGTGCCCAACCGCACCGTCCCCACGACGATGGAGTTCATCGACATCGCCGGCCTGGTCGAAGGCGCCAGCAAGGGCGAGGGCCTCGGCAACCAGTTCCTCGGCCACATCCGCGCCACCGACGCCGTCTGTCACGTCGTCCGCTGCTTCGACGACCCCGAGGTCGTCCACGTCGCCGGCTCCATCAATCCGCTGCACGACATCGACATCATCAACACAGAGCTTCTGCTCGCCGATCTCGACACCGTCGAGAAGCGCGCCCAGCGCGTCGAAAAGCTCGCCCGCAACACCCAGGACGCGAAGATCAAGGCCGAAGCCTCCGCCGTCGCCAAGCTCAAGGCCACGCTCGAGGCCGGCAAGCCCGCACGCATCGCCGACCTCACCGACGACGAGCGCATCGCCGCGCGCGAGCTCTTCCTCATCACCATGAAGCCGCAGCTCTACGTCGCGAACGTCGACGAGGCCGGCCTCACCAACGGCAACCCCTACACCGGGGCCGTCGAAAAACGCGCCGCCGAAGAGAACGCGCAGGTCGTCCGCATCTGCGGAGCGCTCGAAGCCGAGATCGCCCAGCTCGACCCCGCCGAGCGCACCGAGTTCCTCGAGTCCGTCGGCCTCCACGAGCCCGGCCTCAACCGCCTCATCCACTCGGCCTACCGCCTGCTCGACCTGATCACCTACTTTACCTCAGGCGTCCAGGAGGTCCGCGCCTGGACGATCAAGCGCGGCACCAAAGCGCCGGGCGCGGCAGGCGTCATCCACTCCGACTTCGAGCGCGGCTTCATCAAGGCCGACTGCTACTCCTGCGATGACCTCTTCAAATACGGCAGCGAACAGGCCGTCAAAGAAAAAGGCCTCCTCCGCTCCGAAGGCAAGGAGTACGTCGTCAAGGACGGCGACATCCTCTTCTTCAAGTTCAACGTCTAGTACTTGAAGTTTAACGTCTGGCAGGCGCGTAGGCCCGTCACTCTAGTGTGCTGGTTTGGCGGGCCATCCCCCCCTGCGCTAAAAGTAGTCCCACCTACCGCCTGCAGCCCTTCGTGGGTGATGTTCGTGATATTTCATCACGTTCTCCTCCCAGTCATCGTAGGTTCCTTCCTTCAGGTTGTTCTCTAACTGTCCAGGGCCGCTGCCAAGGGCGTCCATCACGAGCGTCTGCTTCTTTGCGACGACGACAGGCGCAGCGTTCGACTGAACAACTGCGCTTCCGGAAAAGACTGCTAACTCCGCCGCTGAATCGAAGAAGCTCAATCGTAGATGCGTCGACCGGTTGACAGTAATCTTTCTACTGCCAACGATCAACGTAAAGTCGTTGTTTTTGGTGTCCTGAAGGTTCACATAAATCGTCCCCACATCTAATCGGATCGCTGAGGACTGCGCGCCTGTGCTACGCAGCACAAGTCGTGGAAATCGAACGCTTGTAGACGGAGTCAGCCGCAGCCTGCTCGTGTCGTCGAACTCGACCTCCGCATAACCGTCAGCCGTTAACAGCTTCAATCCCTCAACAACGGGCATATTACGCATGGCGACTTCAACTCCGCGTCCACGCCCACGGTCGAGACCTACTTGCCCTCTGGCATTGCTGAGCCTGACGATCCGCACATGGGAGTCGCCCGCGCCCAATCCCTTTTGGGCATCTGCGTTCTCTTCATGGTGGACAGACGCATTTTGCGCAGCTTCCTGGCCAACAGAAACCGGCAGCAATGTCGTCATGCAAAGCAGAAGCCGTAGCAAGCTGGTCATTCAGGTTGCCTGGTTTTTTCGATCACAGCCGACTACGTCGTCAAGGACGGCGATATCATGTTCTTCAAGTTCAACGTGTAAACGCGAAGCGCCACGCGCCTCTCATTTCCAGCCCCCCCCAATCGCGCTCCAGCCGTAGAAACTCGGATCATTCGGATCATATCTATAGCCACCCTCGAGCGAGTTACCCTTCGCGTACCGGTCGTGATACTTCTGCGCGACCTTGTCCCAGCCGTCGTAGGGAGCCTCTTCCACCTTCTTCGTCAGCTCACCCTGGCTGTGGGTATCCGCAACGTCTACCGACAGCGTCTGCTTCTTTCCCACCATCACCGGAGCCGTGCTCCCATCCACCGTCACGTTGCCGGAGAAGACCGCCACCTCCGCCTTCGTGCCGTCCAGCTCGAGCCGCATATGTGTCGCGGGCTGCACCTCCATCCTCCGGCCCCCTCCGGCCACCACCGTGAACTCATCGGCCTTCGTCTTCTCGCGGCTCACATACACCGTCCCGCGGTCCACCCTCACCATCGTCGCCTTCGCGCCCGTCGCGCGCGTCACCAACTGCGAGAACTTCACTACCGTCCCCGGCCCCAGACGCATCGTGCTGCCGTCTTCAAACTCCACCTCGGCGTAACCCGCGCCGTCCGCCGTGCCCAGCAGCATGCCCTCCACGATCGGCATATTCTGCGTCGCCTGCTCCATGCCACGCCCCGCGCCGCGATCCATCCCCACCTTGCCCTGCGCATGACTCAGCCGCACGATCCTCACGTGCCTATCCCCGAGCAGCTTCGTCCCCAGCGGATCCGGAGCAGCGGACGCCCCCGTCTTCTCCGCCGTAGGCTCCGTGACAGCCTGTTTCGTCGTCTGCGCAGCAGACCCCGCCGCCAACGCCACAGCCAAAACGCTCAACCCAGCCAGTCTGTTCATAGCCGCCTCGCAGCGACCCAAAGTATACACCCACTCTACGTTGACCGTTCGTCTAAGTTCCCATCTTTCTGATGGATGCCGTACGCAAACGGAACGGCTCGGCGAGGTAATCGATTACGTTGCGCTACGCGTCCTTCTCGATCACAGCCTCGGGCCGCTGCGCATACTCCGCCCACGAGCCATCATAAAGGCTCACCTGCGTCGCCCCGGCAATCTCAAGCCCCAGCGCGATCACCGCAGCCGTCACGCCCGACCCGCACGTCGTCGTCACCGGCTGATCGAGCCTCACGCCCTTCCCCGCAAAGATCTCCCGCAGACCTTCCGGGTCCTTCATGCGGCCGCCCTCGGCCAGCTCTGTAAACGGAACCGAAGTCGCCCCCGGCATATGCCCCGAGCTGATCCCCGCCCGCGGCTCCGGAGCCGTCCCCACAAACCGACCTGCCGAGCGCGCGTCCAGAATCTGTATCGTCTCTTGAGTCCGCCGCGCGATCATCCCCTGCACCTGCCCGAAGTCCCTCACGGCATCGCGATCCAGCCGCGCAGTGAAGCTCGCCGACTCGCGCTTCACCTCGCCCGACTCCACCGGAAGCCCCGCCTCCACCCACGCCGGCAGGCCGCCGTCCAACACATAGACCTCTTTCGCCCCAAACGTCCGCAGCATCCACCACGCGCGCGGCGCCGAGAACACACCCACCTGCTCGTAGACCACGATCGTCATCCCGTCGCCCATGCCCATCTCCGACATGCTCCGCGAGAACTCCTCCTCCGTCGGCAACATATGCGGCAGCGAGGTCGCATGATCCGAGAGCTCGTCGATGTCGAAGAACACCGCGCCCGGAATATGCCCCTCCCGATACCGCGCCCGCGTATCCACCGGAGGAGTCACCCCCACCGGAGGAAGCGTTGCGTCCAGAACGACGACACCCGGATCTTTGAGACGGTCCCTAAGCCACAACATCGAGACAAGAGGATTCATGCAACCAGCTTACAGAACGAGATGCTCCACGTCCGGGAAGATGCTGTCAAGTGCCGGAACGCCAGTGAGGTGGGGTGTACCCTCATGTTCCGGTCCGAAGATCCGCGCCAATCTCCTCTTCACTTATCTAGACTGAAAGAGGACAGCAATGAAGAAAAAACTACGCATCGGAATCCTCTTCGGCGGACGCTCGGGAGAGCACGAGGTCTCGCTCCTCTCCGCCGCCTCCATCCTCAAGGCCATCGACAAGAAGAAGTACGACGTCGTCCCCATCGGAATCACGCGCGAGGGCCGCTGGGTCACCGCCGATGACGCCCACGCCTTGCTCACAGGCTCGCAGCCGCCCGAGAACCCGCGCCTCGCCGGCGATCCTGAGGCCACCCCCACCGCCGCGGTCATCAAACGCGGCGAGGCCATCATCGTCCCGCCCGTGCCAGCCGAGTCGCTCCAGCCGCTCGAACTCCACGCCGCCGCCGAGCTCTCCCCGGCACGCCCAGCACTCGCGCTCGACGTCGTCTTCCCCGTCCTGCACGGGACGTTTGGTGAAGACGGAACGATTCAAGGGCTGTTTGAGCTCGCCGACATCGCCTACGTCGGCTCCGGTGTCCTCGGCTCCGCCGCCGGCATGGATAAGGCCGCCATGAAGAAGCTCTTCGCCGCCGAGGGCCTTCCCCAGACGCCCTACCTCGCCGTGCTGCGCAGCGTGTGGCGGGGCAACCCGAAGGCCGCGACCAAAAAGATTGAGACCGCGCTCCGTTACCCGCTCTTCGTGAAGCCCGCGAACCTCGGCTCCTCCGTCGGAATCAGCAAGGTCCACGACCGCAGCGAGCTCGCCGCCGCTATGGACCTCGCCGCCAGCTTCGACCGCAAGCTCGTCATCGAGCAGGGCGTCGGCGGCCCCGGCGCGAAGCCCCGCGAGCTCGAGGTCGCCGTCCTCGGCAACGACTCGCCCGAAGCAAGCGTCGTCGGCGAGATCGTCCCCGGCTCCGAGTTCTACGACTACGAGGCCAAGTACCTCTCCGACGCGAGCGTGCCCATCATCCCGGCCAAACTCACCGCCGCCGAGTCCAAGCAGATCCGCCAGATGGCCATCGAAGCCTTCAAAGCCTGCGACTGCTCCGGCCTCGCAAGAGTCGACTTCCTGATGGAACCCGCAAAGGGAAAGACCAAGCCCCGCATCTACCTCAACGAGATCAACACGCTCCCCGGCTTCACCAGCATCAGCATGTACCCCAAGCTCTGGCAGGCCACCGGCCTCCCCTACAAGCAGCTCATCGACCGCCTCATCCAGCTCGCCGTCGAACGCCATCGGGAAAAGCACCAAACCCGGTTCACCCGCGTCTAAAACTTCAGACGCCGGGCCAACACCACTCAAGAAGCCTCGGGAGCAGCAGTGGACACCATCGGTCGGCCAGTCGCTCAACCCGTTCGCAGCCCGGTATCCGCCGCAGCGTCGTTCGCGCTGCACGCCTTGGTTTTCTCTGTCCTGCTCTATCACGGCCGCCACTGGATCGCACCCATCCGCTATCCCGGCACCGCGCAGGGCCACAACATCGTCCTCAACTACCTGCCCGGACGCGCCCCCGCCGTCGCACCGCCGCCCAGAGCGCAGCCAATCGAGACAAAGAGCACCCTTGCTCTCAAAAAACCTGAACCGACGACGCCGACCCAGACGTCGCCCAACCGCAACTCACCAGCCTCGGATCATCCCGACTCCGCCAGCGGAGCTGACGCACTCGGCTCCGGCAACATCAGCATCGCGCTCGCAAAATATTTCCCGCGCCCCAAACCCGATCTCACAAAGCTCCCGAGCGGCACCAGGTGCGATGTCATCCTCGACATCACCATCGACGAGAACGGCCGCATCTCGGACCTCAAGCTGATCAAAGGCGTCGAGCAATCCGTCGACGAGGTCGTCATCGCCACCGTGCGCAGCTGGACCTTCAACCCCGCCAACCGCGACGGCCAGCCCGTAGCCAGCGAGCAGGAGCTCCGCTTCCACTACGAAAAGGGCTGAGCGTCAGATCACGCGGCTGTACACATAGCCGCCGTCATCAAGCGCCGCCAGCAGCTCCTGCACCTGCTCCGGGCCGCGCGTCTCGAGCGTAATGTCGATCGTCGTGTCGCCCAGGTTCACGCCGTAGTACGCGCGGTTGTAGAGCGTGTCCACGATGTTCGCACGATGCTGCGCGATCAGCTTTGTGAGCTCGGCCAGCGCGCCCGGCTTGTCCAGCAGGTGAATCCGCAGGCGGATCATGCGGCCGTCCTGCACCAGGCCGCGCTCGATGATGCGGCTCAGCAACGTGACGTCGATGTTGCCGCCGCCGATCACCACTGCCGTGCGCAAGCCATCGAGCGACGTCTTCTTCTGGATCAGCGCCGCCAGCCCCGCCGCGCCCGCGCCCTCGGCCAGCGTCTTCTCGCGCTCGAGCAGTGTGAGGATGGCCGACGCGATCTCGTCCTCGTCGACCGTCACAATCTCATCGACGTAGCGCTCGACCACCGGCAGCGTCACCTCGCCCGCGCGACGCACCGCAATGCCATCCGCAATCGTTGTCCCCGGAGGAATCGTCACCGGCTGATGCTGCTCCACTGCAACCGCCATCGAGGGCAGCCGCGACGTCTGCACGCCAACGACCCTGATCGATGGGTTCGACTCCTTGATCGCGCACGCCACACCGCCGATCAGCCCGCCGCCGCCGACCGGAACCACGACTGCCTCGAGCCCCGGGACCTGCTCGAGCAGCTCGAGGCCAATCGTTCCCTGGCCCGCCATCACCGCCGGATCGTCGAACGGATGGATGAAGGTCATCTCCTGCGCCGCGCAGATGCGGCGAGCCTCTTCGTACGCCTCGTCGTAGTTCGCGCCGTGCAGCACGACCTCAGCGCCGAAGCCGCGCGTCGCCGTGACCTTGACCAGCGGAGTCGCGAGCGGCATCACGATCAGCGCGCGAATCCCGCGCTTGGTCGCGTGATACGCCACCCCCTGCGCATGATTGCCCGCGCTCGCCGCCACCACGCCGCGCCCGGCCTGCTCCGGAGTCAGCAGCGCAATACGGTTCAGCGCGCCGCGCTCCTTGAACGAGCCCGTCATCTGCAGGTTCTCGAGTTTCAGATAAACCTGCTGCCCGGTCAGCGCCGACAGCATCTGCGAGTACGCGCACGGCGAACAGTAGATCGCCCCGCGCAGCCGCTCGCGCGCAGCTTCCACATCGGCCAGGCTGATCATCATGTCGCTCACCACTCGCTCCGTCGTGCTCAAAACTCCACTCCTTCTAAAACATCACCGCCGCGAGCGAAACTTATTCGCCAGCGAAAACTCATCGCGCAGTCCCGGAGTCCGCAGGTTCTCCCGCACATGCCCCAGCCGCTGCTCCAGCGCCAGCAGCGTGTCGGCAATCGAATCCGTGTTCGTCAGTGCGACATCGCGCCACATGCTGTACGGACTTGCGCCCAGCCGCGTCGTCTCCCGCAGCGCGCGTCCGCCGATCGCCGCAATCTCCGGCGCGTCGCCAAACCTCTCCTCCAACAGCGCCGCCAGCGCCGTCGAGAGCATCTGCGGCAGGTGGCTCACCCACGCGCACATCTCGTCATGCCGCGCCGCGTCCATATCCAGCGTGCGCGCGCCGAAGAAGCCCACCCAGCTCCGCCACTCCCTCTCGCTCGGCGTGGGCTCCGCTGTGGCCGGGGTGAACAACCACATCGCGTCGCTGAACAGCGTGCCCTCGGCCAACAACGCGCCGCCCGACTCCTTGCCCGCCATCGGGTGCCCGGGCAGAAACACCGCCTGCCCCTCGCCGCCGTACAGCTTCCTCGCCAGCCCCAGGATCTCGAGCTTCGTGCTGCCCACATCCGTCACCAGCTGCCCGGCTCTCATCACGCCGGACAGGTGCTGCATCCAGTCCTTGATCGCGAGCACAGGAACGGCGAGCACCACCGCGTCGGCCTCCCGCGCAAGCTCGAGCGCGCCCCGCTGATGGTCCGCAATGTCGTCGATCGCGCCCATCTCCTGCGCTGCGCGAAGCTCCAGCAGGCTCTGATCCCAGCCGTCGATGCGGCCCGCAAACCCGGCAGCACGCAGAGCAAGGCCGACCGACGATCCGATCAGCCCTGTCCCGACGATGAGTACACGCTCCATCACGCCTGCCGCTCCCTATGCCACCGACCGCCCGACCACCGGCGCCAGCTGCTTCAGCTGGGCCACCAGCTTCTCCAGCTGGTCAGGATACATGCTCTGCGCGCCGTCGCTCATTGCCTTGTCCGGATTCGGGTGCATCTCCATCAGCAGTCCGTCCGCGCCCGCAGCAACAGCGGCCAGCGCCATCGGAGGAACCAGGTCGCGAATCCCAACGCCGTGCGAAGGATCGCCCAGCACCGGAAGATGCGTCAGCTTCTTCAGCACCGGAATCGCCGAGATGTCCATCGTGTTACGCGTGTACGTCTCGTACGTGCGGATGCCGCGCTCGCACAGCATCAGGTCGTAGTTGCCGCCCGAGAGGATGTACTCCGCCGACAGCAGAACCTCTTCGATCGTCGCCGAGATGCCGCGCTTCAGCAGGCACGGCTTGCGAATGTGCCCAAGCTCGCGCAGCAAATTGAAGTTCTGCATGTTGCGCGCGCCGATCTGGAAGCAGTCGATGTACGGCAGCATCAGCTCGATCTGCGAGATCTCCATCACCTCGGTGATCACCAGCAGACCCGTCTCATCGGCCACATCGCGCAGCAGCTTCAGGCCCTCAAGCCCCATGCCCTGGAAGCTGTACGGCGAGCTGCGCGGCTTGAACGCTCCACCGCGCAGGAACTTTCCTCCCGCCGCGGCCACCTGCTTCGCACTCAGCAAAATCTGATCGCGCGACTCCACCGAGCACGGCCCGGCCATCACGACAACGTCCTTGCCGCCCACAACGACACCATTGGGGAACCTGACCTTCGTGCCCTCGGGCCGGAAGTTGCGCCCCGCAAGCTTATACGGCGACGAGATTCGGTACGCCTCATGCACGCCGGCGAGAACTTTGAACTCCTCCACCTCAAAGTGGTCCGGGGTTCCCACGCCGGCCAGAATCGTCTGCGCGGCTCCCGTGGTCCGGTGGACGTTGAAGCCGAGCTCGACCATCCGCTCAATTACAAGCTGAATATTCTCCTCTGTTGCCGTACCCTGCATCGCTACGATCATCGTCTTCGTCTTCACTTTCTCTCGTGGAACTGAAATGAATTTCAAACTCTGTGTGCCGCCACTTCCGCCCGTCTAGTCGTGATGCCTCTGTAGAGCGCGCATCACATCGATGATCCGCTCATACACATCGACGATCTCGACATCCGACAACGGCCCGGGATTCGCGCGGCGGACGTGATCGAAGACGTCCTTCTCGCGCTGCGGCTCATACACCGGAAGGTTGGCCTTCTGCTTGAGCTCGCCGATAGCCCGCGCGGCCGCCGCCCGCTGGTTGATAAGGCGAACAATCTGTTCGTCCAGCTCATCGATCTTCCGCCGCCAGTCAGCAATCTCCATCGAATGTCCTCGCATCGCAGCGGGCCTCGCTGCACGTTTTCGGGTGTATGTCTCATGATAACTGCCGGTCTCGCGACGTCCGGCACTCTCAACTGCCATCGGTGCAGCCAAAGGCGGCGAAGCTCCGTGAAGCCGGGTGCCCCACATCTCGACTTTGAGATGTGGGTTCGCAGGATGCATGGGTGTCCCATTCATGCGCGCAACCCCGCAACAAACCTGCCCACCGCAGCAGCCGCCTGCTCTGGAGCGGTCTTCTCGATCAACTGCACAATCGCCGAGCCGACAACAGCCGCATCGGCAAACTCACCCACAGCCTTCACGTGCTCGGGAGTAGAGATGCCGAAGCCCACCGCAACCGGCAGCTTCGTGAACTGTCGCAGCCGCCCTACTAACTCAGCCGCATCACCCGCAACGTTTTGCTGCGTTCCCGTAATTCCTAAGCGCGAGATCGCATAGACAAAACCCTCGGACGCTGCAGCAATCGCCTTCAACCGCGCATCCGTGCTCGTCGGTGCCGCCAGAAACACCGGAGCCAGCCCGTTCGCATGCATCGCCCACAGATACTCACCAGCTTCTTCGACGATCATGTCCGTCAACAGAACGCCGTCGACTCCGGCATCCGCCGCAGCCGCACAAAAGCTCTGCATGCCGGCTACAGGCTCAAGCAAAATCGGCCTGGCTTTGCGCGCCGCCTCCTTGAAGGCCATGGAACCAGCAATCTTGAACGCCATCTCGTTGGAGTCGATTTCGTGATAGCTCGCATCCTTGAGCGAGACTTTGATATCGACCATCTCGTTTCCAGCGAGGACGCCTCCCTTCATCGCTTCCTGGATTCCTTCGTTGATTGCCCTGATGTATTCCTCAGGAATCGTGCCTGCTTTGATGTCGCTCGAGAACTCATATCCCTTTCCCGACCGGTTCGGCTCGATGCGAATGTCTGCATGACCAAAGTTGCCCTTCCCACCAGTCTGTCTTACATATCTGCCTTTTCCCTCAGCAGCCGTTATAATCGTTTCGCGATAATTCGCCTTCAACTTACCCATCCGAATAACCGGATTCAGGTAAGAAAAGAGAACTAAGCCGCAGGTAGGCCGAGCCTTGCGAAGCTCCTTCGCCACCTCAAGCACATCCGTCAGCCGCACACCCTTTGCCACCGCACGCTCACTCGCACGCTGAATCACCGGCCCATCGGCCAGCGGATCGCTGAACGGCACGCCAAGCTCAATCACATCCGCGCCGTTATCTATAGCGGCCAGCGCAATATCGCGCGTCGTTGCAAGATCAGGATCACCCGCGGTGAGGTAAACCACAATTCCCGGCTTCTTCTTGAACTCAATCGCCATCTCTCTCGACTTAGCCTTTCGCTGACTCGCTGACTTGCTGACTTGCTGACTCGCTTCCCTTCAGGCTCAACTCCCGCGAAAGAATCCCCATATCCTTATCCCCGCGCCCCGAAAGATTCACCATCAGCACATCCTTCTTCCCCATCGTCGGAGCCAGCCGAATCGCCTCCGCCACCGCATGCGCGCTCTCGAGCGCCGGAAGAATCCCCTCTGTCCGCGCCAGCGTGACGGTCGCCTTCAAAGCATCCGCATCCGTGCACGACGTATACGTCGCGCGCCCCGAGTCATGCAACATCGCATGCTCCGGCCCTACACTCGCGTAGTCCAGTCCCGCCGACACCGAGTGCGTCGCCGCAATCTGCCCCGCGTCATCCTGCAACACGTAGCTGTACGTCCCCTGCAGCACACCCGGAATGCCGCCGCCAATCTTCATGAAGCGCGCCGCATGTTCTCCCAGCGCCGTCCCACGCCCACCGGCCTCGACACCGATCAGCTGCACATTCGCATCGTTCAGAAACTCGTAGAACGCTCCAATCGCATTCGACCCACCACCCACACACGCAACCACGGCAGTCGGCAGCTTGCCCTCATGCTCCATGATCTGCCGCTTCGCCTCCTTGCTGATGACGCGATGAAAGTCGCGCACCATCGTCGGGTAAGGATGCGCCCCCAGCGCCGAGCCCAGGATGTAGAACGTCGTCCGCACATTCGTCACCCAGTCGCGCATCGCCTCGGAGATCGCATCCTTCAACGTCGCCGAGCCCGCGCTCACGCCGCGCACCTCCGCGCCCAGCAGCCGCATTCGGTAGACGTTCAGCTCCTGACGGCGCATGTCCTCCTCGCCCATGTAGACCACGCACTCCATGCCCAGCAGAGCGCACACCGTCGCGGTCGCCACGCCATGCTGTCCCGCGCCCGTCTCGGCGATGATGCGCTGCTTGCCCATGCGCCGCGCCAGCAGCCCCTGCCCCAGCGCGTTGTTGATCTTGTGCGCCCCCGTGTGCAGCAGGTCCTCGCGCTTCAGATAGATCTTCGCGCCGCCCAGTTGCTCGCTCAGCCGCTTCGCAAAGTACAGCGGAGTAGGCCGCCCGCAATAATCCTTCAGCAGCCCCGCCAGCTCCGCCTGAAACGCCTCGTCCTTCTGGGCCTCCGCGTACGCCGCCTCCAGCTCCTCGAGCGCGGCCATCAGCGTCTCCGGCACATATCGCCCGCCGTACGCCCCGAACCGCCCCGCCCCCGACCGTAACGGGCCTGCCGGACTCACCATCGCCGCCGTCGTTCCACCTGTTGCCCCGCCTGTCGCCGTGCCCATATCCGCTCCTGCGCTCAACCCCAAAAAGCAAAAACCGCAACCTTGTCGGTCGCGGCTCGTGTGGATGTCGAATCTTGTCTGAACTTCAGCTTATTCAGCTAATCCCTCAGAAGACCCTACTCCGCCGGAGCCGCTACCGGATACCAGTAGCGGTAAATAAAGCTAATAAATCGGCTGGAGTGAAAGATCATCTTGCTCATCAAGATACACGGTTCCCCCACCCCATCGCAAGCTGTCCCGGCAAAAATGCAGCCCTTCTGTCAATCGACTACCGTAACGTCAGGAGCCGATCACCATGGAATTCAGACAGCTGCGATCCTTTCTCGCCGTGGCTCGCACGCTCAACTTCAGCCGTGCCGCACGCGAGCTGCATCTCTCGCAGCCCGCCCTCAGCACGCAGATCAAAGCCCTCGAGGAGGATCTCGGCGCCGCGCTGCTTGAACGAAACAAACGCACTGTCAGACTCACCCGCGCAGGCGAAGGCTTCCTGGTCGATGCACAGCTTCTGCTCGACAACGCCGTCCAGGCGCAGCGCCGCGCTCACCGCTTTGCCTCCGGCGAGGCTGGCCACCTCCGCATCGCCTTCGTCGCCAGCGCCACCGCACAGCTGGTGCCTGCCATCACTCTCGCCTTCCGCACCCGATATCCGCACGCCTCCTTCGAGCTCAAGAACCTTCCCACCGTCGTGCAGGTTGAGGCCCTCGAAGCCCACACCCTCGACGTCGGCTTCGTACGCCTGCCCCTCACCGCACCAAAGCTCGTCATCACTCCCCTCCACTCCGAGCCTTTCGCGATCGTCGTCTCCAAAAGCCATAGGCTCGCGCGCGAAAAGCGTCTTACCGTCGCCCACCTTGCCGGCGAGCCCTTCATCGCCTACGGCCAGCGCTGGGCGCCGGAGTTCTACCAGACCTGGACCGGTATCTGCCGTAACGCCAGTTTCACTCCGGTCATCGTGCAGGAGGCCGCCGAGATGGACACCGCGATCTCTCTCGTAGCCGCCGGCATGGGCGTCGCCATCCTGCCCGAAGGCGTGGCCAGGCGCGGCCACAAGACGCTTCGCGTCATTCCTCTCCTTCGAGAGAAGATCCGTTCGCACATCGGCATCGCCGTAGCCCGCGACACCTCCGACCCGCTTTGCCAAAATCTCATCGCCCTCGCAAAGAAGGTCACGAAGCGCTGATCAAACAGAACAGTTATCTGAAATTTCGATTACTGTCTTCGAAAATTACAATTGGATTGATAGATCAATCCGAACCTTTAATAAGAGTGGACACCAGGACATGACAGATGATCTCGACAGCACAATCCGAACAGCCCGGCATTAACCGGCGCTCATTTCTGGGAGCTGCAGCAGCGGCCTTGAGCGCAAGCGCCATCATGGCTCCGGACGCGTTTGCGCAGAGCCGCGAACAGATTCGCAAAGGCACCGCCAATCACTCCGCCGACAATCCCGGACCGGTCAACAAGGCTCTGCAGGCCGAGAACAACAGCTCCAACACTCCGCCCGACACCGACCACGGCGACGTCTCCCCCTTCTGGTACTCCTTTGAGCTCTCGCACCGTCGCATCCAGGACGGCGGCTGGACCCGCCAGGTCACCCAGAAGGACCTCCCTGACTCGAAGGATCTCGCCGGCGTCAATATGCGCCTTACCGCCGGCAGCTACCGCGAACTGCACTGGCACACCGCGAACGAGTGGGCGTTCATGCTCTACGG
The DNA here is from genome assembly GCF_000745965.1 of Edaphobacter aggregans DSM 19364. Lineage (GTDB taxonomy): Bacteria > Acidobacteriota > Terriglobia > Terriglobales > Acidobacteriaceae > Edaphobacter > Edaphobacter aggregans. The sequence continues at coordinate 211,549 of NZ_JQKI01000005.1, forward strand.
CTCCGCCCGCATCACTGTACTCAACACCGACGGAACCATCTTCATCGACGATGTCCACGCAGGCGACCTCTGGTTTTTTCCCAGAGGCTTACCGCACTCCATCCAGGGCCTCGGCCCCGATGGCTGCGAGTTCCTTCTCGTCTTCGACCAGGGCACCTTCTCCGAATACCAGACCTTCCTCCTCTCCGACTGGGTCGCCCACACTCCCCCATCCATCCTCGAGAAGAACTTCATGCTCCCCGCCAGCGCCATCCGCAAGCTGCCCGACGACGAAGAGTACATCTTTCCCGGAACCGTCCCCGGCCCGCTCGAGGACGACAAGCGAGCCGTCGGCGGTGCTGCCGTCGAATCGAAGATCTCCTATAGCTTTCGCATGCAGTCCATGAAGCCCACCTTTGAGGACGCAGGCGGAAGCGTGCGCATCGTCGACTCCACCAACTTCCCTGCGGCAAAGACCATCACCGCCGCGCTCGTCACCATCAAGCCCGGAGCGCTCCGCGAGATGCACTGGCACCCCAACGCCTCCGAGTGGCAGTACTGGATCCGGGGCTCAGGACGCATGACCGTCTTCGTCTCCTCCGAGAAGGCCCGCACCATGAGCTTCAACGCCAACGACGTCGGCTACGTGCCCGCCGTCGCCGGACACTACGTCGAAAACACCGGAACCGAGGACGTCGTCTTCCTCGAGATGTTCAAGAGCGACGTCTTCTCCGACGTCTCTCTCAACCAGTGGATCCGCCGCCTGCCAAACCTAATGGTCAGGGAGCATCTCCACCTCGACTCCTCCGAGATCGGTCGCATCCCCGACGCCAAAGACCCCATCCTGCCGAGATGATGCCCTCCACCCTGTTCGGCTGGGAAGCAATCGCCGCGTTCAATCCACCGGCGATTGCTTTCCCGGTTGGAGGGTGAGCGATAGGCCTGCTCTATCGCTCCATCCTCATCAGTCCACCCGCGACCGGCCCCAGCTGAACCGCTTCGCAAAGTACAGCGGAGTAGGCCGCCCGGAATAATCCTTCAACAGCCCCGCCAGCTCAGCCTGGAACGCCGCGTCGTCCTTCGCCTGCGCATAAGCAGAAATCATCTTGTCCTCAAAGACACATGGCAGGGCAGCGCTCTGCAAGTATCAGTGTTTGTGAGAGCGACAGCCTCAATCAAATTTGCTCTTTTGGCTGGCTAACTGTCGGCGGTTATCTTTAACGGCAATTCGAACTGCATCGAGAAAAAATATGCCAATTCCATATGCCAGAGAATTAACCGCCAAGTACGCACTCCAACGGATCCAGTCGTTAGCCTCAATTGCCGACCCAGCCGCTAGTCCTGGTAACAGCGCTGATATGAAGAATGGCTTAGGCATCATCGGCTTGTCTCGGTACGGTATCAGCCAGCTAAAAAACATGGAGGCGGCCGAGAGAATCAGGGTTATCCCCAGCCCCCCGGTCAAATATAGGACTACTCGTCGCCTTATAAAGCAAGGGGTCTTGAAGATCTCCATCCGAGTCCGCCTAAGTGTTCCGAATCGCTATTATGAGCCGTCATCGTTCAAGGCTCCAGTACAAACTTCCGTATCGCAATCTGCGCCCCCGTCGTAGCCCGCGCCGGAGCCGAGTGCACCACCACCGTAATCTCATCGAACATCACACCATCCATCGCCGCCGGCACTGGAAACCGCAGCCGCTCCTCCGGCGGACTCCCCGTCGCCGGCCCCCGCAGACTCACCCGCTGTTCGCTCGAAGGAATCACCGCCGTACCCAGATAGTGCGGAGCCTGCGCCGCGGCCACCGCATTCACCCTTGCCTTCTCCGACCTGTCATCAGCCTTCTTCCGCACCCAAAGCTCCAGCGCAATCGTCCCCTCGCGACGATCGCCATTCTGCACCACCAGGTCCATCGCGCTGCAGCACCCCAGGTCCATCGGCGTGTCCAACTTCTGGTGAGCCTCCATCAGCAGCGGATATCGATCCGACGACCGTATCGTCGTCTTCAGCGTGCTTCCCTTCACCACCTTCGCCGTCGGTCGCGGCTGCTTGTCCGGCGCCTTGAAGAACCAGTACTGTCCGTCAAACGGAATCTCCATCGGCTCGGCGATCTTCACGCCGAACGTCGGCACCAGCTCGCGCTTCACCGGCAGCGAGATCTTCTTATGCTCATCGCTCAACGGCAGCAGGATGATCCCCACATAGCCCTCGCTGTTCTGCGGCTGCGCACTGGAAGCTGCTTCGGCTACTCGCGGCCGGGGCGTCCCATGAAGCAATCGAAACGGCGCCACCCGCAGGTACGGCAGCAGCGCAATTACCGTAAACACAAACGCAGCCGCCGTAAGCCAGACCTGTCGCGGCCGCGAGATCATCGGTCCCATACCCGCATCGACTCTCGTCTTCTGTGTCGCCCTCCATCCCAGCACAGCAGCACACACACCCACCGCCACCGAGGCCAGCGTGAACCGCCGTGCCGCCATCAACGCTACAGCCGCTTCAACCAGCACCGCCAGCAGAAACGAAGGAAGAATCATCCGCCGGAACGCCCCCGCCTCAAACTGAAACCCGACGCCATGCACCGGACTCTGCAACTCGCCCGGCACCTCGGCCGCGGCCTCCACATCGCATCGCTTCAAAAAGATGCCAAGGATCGCCAGGCACACGCATCCGGCCAGCAGCATCAGCAGCGACCACGTCTCCACAAACAGCACCCATGCCGGAATCCACAGCGCCGCCAGACACGCCGCCCGTACCACCGGTGTCGCCAGCCGTCGACCTCCCGGAACCGCGCTCGCGCAGATCGTGCGCACCACGAATCCGCACACCATCACCGCCACGAGCAGCAGCGACGCCGCGAGCAACACCGCTCCAAATCTGGGAAGCGTCCCACGCCGCAGCCACGAGCAAACAAAGTCCAGCACCCACGCCGCGACAATGATGCCGGGAATCATCGGCCACACCGGAGCGCGCGCCGCCGCCACTGGGCTCACTCCGGCACTCGTCTGCGACTCCGCACGCTGCGCCATGCGAACCCTCTCCGATGTCGCAAGAAGAATCGCACAGAATGCGTCGCATCCCCGCCTGCCGCAGCAAATATTTTTTTGCGCGCCTGCTAGTCCACCCGCGACCGGCCCCAGCTGAACCGCCGCCCCACAATCGCCTTCACGATCAGGTGGTCCGTCGAAGCCGTCGCCCCCACCCCCACGCCGAAGTTCAGCTCCCACTTCGGCGAGACGTTCAGGTCCGTCACCGCGAAGATCTGCTGCTGCTGGTCGTGCAGCGCATCGAACGACCACACCCGCCCGAACGCCCCGTAGTACTCAAACCCACCCGAGATCTTCTTCGTGAAGTCGTACCCCACCTTCGCCGCCGGCGCAAAGCCCACGCCCTGCTTCGTGTCCGGCCCATGCCACGTCCGCTCCAGCGCCGGGTTCACCGCGAAGTACCACCGCCCGATCGACTTGTCCACGATCGGTCGTATCTCCCACGTCCACGTATCCGGCGAGTACTGCGACCTCTGGTACCCCACCTCCGTCGAAAGGCTCACCCCCACCGGCCAGTGCCACGAGTCCGGCACGCGCACCCGCGGCCGTATATGGTCGCCCACCCACTGCACCCCATGCCCGTCCTGCCAGCTCGTGAAGACATAGAAGCCCACCTCCGACCAGCTGTTCAGTCCCTGCGTGATCTCCAGCGTCTCGTGCAGCTGATGGTTCGTCGGATACGTCCCGTCGTCGGTCTTCGTCGAGCCCTTCGGCGTAAAGTTCGAGTGAATCTCCACCATCGTCGACTTCGGAGCCACCGTGTCCGACCCGTATACCTGAATCTCGTAATTGCCCTGCGCCCGCGCGCAGACCGCGCCCAGCAGAACAATCCATGCCATCAAACGGTGCAGCCTGTATCGTCGCAAAGCGTCTTCCCTTAGCCCTTTTCCGAGTCAGGAGCACCGGAATAGCATCATGAAGCCCATGTCCATGTGGTCCTGCTGATGACAGTGAAACAGTGAAAGCCCCGGCGCATTCGCCGTGAACTCCACCTCTGCCTCCGTCCCTGCCTTCACTAAAACCGTATCCTTCATGACCCCGCGCGTCTCTCGCCCGGCCATCTTCTTCAGCTCAAACGTGTGGCGATGCAAATGCACCGGATGGTCGTCCATGCTCTTGTTCCGAAACACGAGGCGGTAGCGCTGCCCCTGGCGCAGCGCCACCGTCTCGGTATCGGGGAACGACTTTCCATTGATCATCCAGCGGTCCATCGCTCCATGCCCTGCAAACTTCGACTCAAAGACCAATGGGATCGAAGTCACATTAACCGGCGCTGAAGGCACCGCCGCACCATCCTGCGGCGCACTCGCGCCAAATTGCAGATAATCCCAGTCGAGCGTCTGCGGCTGCTGCCACACCGGCTTGCCCGTGCGCCCCGCATACTCCACCACCATCCCCATTCCCGCGGCCATCACGCTCCTGCGGACCTCGCCCAGCGCCCACACCCCGGGGTTATCCATCACCAACTCGGCCGACACACGCTCCGCCGGCGAGAGATGCAGCATCGACACCTCGCACGGTGTCGGCACCGCACTTCCATCCAGCGTCACCACGCGAAACTTATGCCCCGTCATCGCAATCCAGTGCGGGTCCGTCGCGCTCGTGTTCACCACGTGCAGCAGCACACGCTGCCCCTGCTTCACCCTCAGCGGCTCGCCAAACCCCAGCCTCTTCCCGTTGATCGTCGAGTGGCGATACACCGGGCTCATCGATCCGTCATCGCTCCCCACCATCACGCCGTCCCAGTCGTGCAGCGCCAGAAAGACCTCCTGGTCATACCGCGCCGGATTCTCCCTCGGCTCCACCAGCAGAAACCCATGCAGCCCCGTGTACAGCCCGCGCTTCAGGTCGTGCCCCGCCATCACATGCGTGTGATACCACCGAAACCCCGCCGGATACGGCGTAAATGTGTACCGCGCGCTAGCGCCCGCCGCAATGTGCGGCGTCCCCTCCTCCATCGCGCCGTCGACCTCCGGCGGAAGAAACAACCCATGCCAATGAACGACCTCATCGTCCTCGCTGCGGTTGGCCACCTCCACCGTCACCGGCACGCCCTCCTTCATCCGCAGCACCGCCCCCGGAACCTGCCCGTTGTACGCCATCGTCTTCACGAACTTCTTCGGCGCAACCTCCAGCGAATACGGCGCAATCGTCAGCGAATAATCCGCCGCCGCCAGCGCAAGCGCCTTGCCCACCATGGACGCGCCCGCTGCCACGCCCGCCAAACCTAAAAATCTACGTCGGGAGACCACCGCCAAATTCTAAACCCGCAACAGGCAACCCCGGCGCGCCTGCCAACCATCGCGACATTGGCAATCGAACGGTTCTCAGGCAACCATTTCTCCGGTTGTCGAAATTAATCTTTCGCCGCGCGGCCAGCCCACCACAGGCGGCATGCAATCCAACGTTCTCAGGAAACGAACGGAGGATATCATGAAACTCCGAAACACGGCCGCTTTTGCAACACTCGGCACCATCCTCTCCCTCCCCCTCTCGCTCGCAGCGCAGGACTACGCCCTTCTCCAGCGCGTCTCCCAGTCCCAGTCTCAGTCCGCGCATGATCGCGCCGAGCGTGAGCAGACCGAGAAGGACCACCGCAACCACACCGGCGCCAAGATCGTCGGAGGCTCCGCCGCCGGAGGTGCCATCATCGGCGGACTCGCCGGAGGCGGTAAAGGCGCGCTCATCGGCGGCGCCGCAGGCGCAGGCGGAGGAGCCATCGCCAACAAAGTCCGCAAAGATAAAGCCGTAAAGAAGCGCGAGCAGCAGCAACAGCGTGAGTACGACCATCGCGAATAACGCGCCAAGAGAGGACCGCATGGCAATCTACAGCAACACGATGCTCGGAAATGTGAATGCGCGCGTTCGCGTCAGGGGAGAAGTTAGGGCGACCGCGTGCTCAGCGGGTGCTATATCTTTTGCACCCGCTGGACCTCCCGAACACCAGGCACACGCCGCAGCCGCTCCACCAGACGGTTCAGGTGCCGCACGTCCACCGTCTCGATCACAAAGTCCACCACCGCCATCCCATCCCCGGCGGCCTTCGAATCCACGCTTCGAATATTTGTGTCGTCATCCGAGATGATCGCCGTAAACTCCTTCAACATCCCCGTGCGGTCCTCGCAGATCACCGTCAGCTTCACCGGATACGTCTGCGCCTTCGCCACCCCTCGCTCCGCCGGCGTCGGCGCCCACTCCACCTGAATCCTCCGGTCCGACTCATACAGCAGGTTCTGCACATTCGGACAGCTCCGCGCGTGCACCGCCACACCCTTGCCTCGCGTCACGTAGCCGATAATCTCCTCGCCGCGAATCGGATTACAACATCGCGCGCGATACACCAGCAGATCGTCCTGCCCCTCCACCTGCAGCGACTCCGAGCCCCTGCCGAAGAAGACGCGCTTCACCGCCTCCGACATCTGGCCGATCGTGTTCCCTACGGTTCCCGGCTCAGGGTGCGCGGGCTCCGGAACCATCGTCGAGCCCGGCTCCAGCTTGTTCAGCACCTGCCGCGACGAGTACTTCCCAAACCCCACCGCCGCCAGCAGCTCCGCCTCGCTCGTCATGCCGTACTCGGTCGCTACGCGGTCGTAGTCCGCCGTCGTGAACTTATGCAGCGACAGCTTGAACTTCCTCGCCTCGCGGTCCAGCAGCTTGCGCCCGATCTCCATCGCGCGCTGCCGCTGATGCTCGTTCAGCCAGTGCTTGATCTTGTTGCGAGCCTTGCTGCTCTTCGTAAAACTCAGCCAGTCGCGGCTCGGAGTATGCCCTGCCTGCGTCGTGATCTCAACGATGTCGCCGTTCTTCAGCTTCGTCCGCAGCGGAACGATGCGCCCATTCACCTTCGCCCCGACTGTCGTGTTCCCCACCTCGGTGTGGATCGCATACGCGAAGTCCACCGGGCTCGCGTCTTTCGGCAGAACAACAACCTTGCCTTTGGGAGTGAACGTGTAGACCTCCTCCGGGTACAGGTCGATCTTCAGCGTCGACATGAACTCGTTGGGGTCGGACATCTCCCTCTGCCACTCCATCAGCTGCCGCACCCACGCCAGCCTCTGCTCGTCCTTCGCGCTGACGTTGTCGTCCGCCTTGTACTTCCAGTGCGCCGCGATGCCCTCCTCCGCGACGCGGTGCATATCCTCCGTGCGAATCTGCACTTCGAACTGGTGCCCACCCTCCGCGATCAGCGTCGTATGCAGCGACTGATAGAGATTCGGCCGCGGCATCGCAATAAAGTCCTTGATGCGCCCCGGCACCGGCCTCCATATCGAGTGCAGCAGCCCCAGCAGCGCATAGCAGTCCTGCACCGTCTGCGTGATCACCCGGATCGCCAGCAGGTCGTACACCTGGTCCACCGGAATCTTCTGGTCCTGCAGCTTCTGCTGGATCGAATAAAGCCGCTTGATCCTCCACTCCACGCGCCCCGGAATCTTGAACTCGCGCAACTTCTCTTCCATGCGCGTCACAATCTTCTTCAGGAACTCCTCGCCCGCACCGCGCAGCGCCTCCACCTCATGCGACAGCTGCTCGTATGCAAATTCGTCCGTGTACCGAAACGCCAGGTCCTCCAACTCGCCGCGCAGCTTGCCCATGCCCAGCCGGTGCGCCAGCGGAGCGTAGATCTCCAGCGTCTCTCGTGCTATCTTCTGCTGCTTCTCCGGCTTCAGGTGTTCCAGCGTCCGCATGTTGTGCAGCCGGTCCGCCAGCTTGATGATCACCACGCGAACATCCGTCACCATCGCCAGCAGCATCTTGCGGATGTTCTCCGCCTGGTGGTCCTCGCGATTCGCAAACTTGATCTTGTCCAGCTTCGTCACGCCCTCGACGATGTGCGCCACCTGCTCGCCGAACTTCTTCCCAATCTCCTCCGAGCTGACGTCCGTGTCCTCCACGGCGTCATGCAGCAGCCCCGCCGCAATCGCCGTCGAGTCCATCTTCAGCTCCGCCAGCACCTGACCCACCTCCAGCGGATGGATCACATACGGCTCGCCGCTCGCCCTCTTCTGCCCCTCATGCTGCTGCAAACAAAACGCCCACGCCTTGCGAATGATCTCCAGATCATCCGCCGGCCGGTTCGCATGCACCGTGTCCAGCAGCCTCTTAAACTTTTCGTCGATGGTCCTGACATCGCTCTCAGACAACCCCGCCAGGCGCGACGCCGAGGACTCCCAGGACTTCCCCTCCGGCGCAGACACCTCCGCACCCGAAGCAGCCCCTCCAATCTCAGCCGGTGGAGTCACGTTCAACTCGACACCCGCATCGGTAACTGGATTCAGCGGCTGGCTCTCAGGTTTGTCCTGCATCCCTGGCTTCGTCGAGGCCGGGTGAGCGATTGCCATAGTTCATTATAGGCCGCGACGCAAACTTCGGCCCGCTACCCCAGCGCCACATGCCGGCAGAACCGGCAGGATTCAACACGCACCGGAGCGTTCGTCGCCACAATCACAAGCCCCGCATGGCGCTCCATCCGCTGCAATAGATAGTTGATCTCGATATTGGCATAGCGGTCGTGCCCGTCCTTCACGTCCGTCCGCTTGCCAAACAGCGCGTCCGCCTCGTCGAAGAACAGAATCGCCCCCTGCCCCTCCGCCGCCTCGAACACCCGTTCGAGATTCTTCTCCGTCTCCCCGATGTACTTCGACACCACCGCGCTCAGGTCCACGCGAAACAGCCCGCGCCCCAGCTCATGCGCCACCGCCCCCGCCGCAGCCTTCGCTGACCCTCCCGAGAGAAACAGCGCCCCCGCCGGCTTCGCACCCGCCGACTCCACAAAGCCGCGAAGCTCCTTCACCGCGCCCCCCCCGGCAAACCAACACTCGCCAGCGGCCCTATCGAGACAACAGGACGAACGAAACTCAAAGTGGCATTGAGGATTTATTTCCAGAAAGCCCAGTGAACGCTTCGGAGCTCCGGACCATGGCCAATCTCTACTATCTTGCCTATCCCTTCGCCATTTATCTCTCCCTCGAAGATGGAATCATTTACTCGATAGCAAATATGGTTATCCGTAACATCCAATACCTCGCTGTCCTCCTCCCCTGTTTTTATCTCTACGTGGGTTTTGGTTTCGAGATTGTCGAGGAGCAAAACGCCAGGGATATTTGCAAATGCCCCCTCACCATACTTGAATAGTCTCGCCACGTCCGCGCTCTCACTCTCCTCCCTTCCGGGATTCGACACGTTATCGGACTGCCATGACTCCTCAATCGAAGCCAGCCAGTCGCCGAATAATCTTGACCTGGAGACATTTCCCTTTAGGCGAACTTCCCTCCATTGGTTCAGACGACGATCCTTGACGAATAGAGTTCTGAACGTTTCCCCGTGCTGGCTTTCAAGGTCAGATCGACGACTAGGCAGCGACAGTACTACAAAATTCTGAGAGGCCGCCACGACACCGATCTGTTCTCCCTCGTGACCACTTTGGAGTCGTGTTGGAAGATCGGATAAACGCTCGGAAAAACCCTCGATCGAAAAGACTACATGCCCGTTGGCTATCCTTCCGATCGGCGAATAGGCACCCTCCGGGCCCCCTGGCACCCCCGTAAAAGTCAACTGCTCAAGTGTTACCGATGAAAGCGGAATTTTTTGTGGTTCACCACTCTTGTTGAGAGGAATCACCATAACTGAGGGCGGCCCACCTGCGCCAGTTCGGTGTACTGGAACTATCAAGGACGTATTGAATTTATCGCCGATCATCAAGAGCTTTGAGTCAATCCCTTGTGCAATTCCCCCATCGATCGAATAGTCCGCTGAGGATAGTGAAGGTCCCGTTCTCAATATCCGAACACGCGATGGAACGCCGTGAGGCGAAAATATTGCATAACTTCCGCTAAGGTCGCTTTGGATGGAGTAAAGCCCATCGCGAGCCGACACTAGAGTGTCTTCGAGATGAGGTTTTCCTTCAGTCAAGGTGAAAAGCTGAACTGCAACTCCTTCCGGCGAGTAGTTGGTTGGAGTCCCGCTAATAACATAAAGCGTCCTTGCCCCTCCGTCTAAGATCGAGCTAAAAAGAAAAGCTAGTGCAAGTGCGCTCTTTGAACTAGATCGGAGAGTGCTTGCAAACATCCTCAACATAAGTTCTGACTCCCTGTTGTACCGTCCACGCGCCTTGAACGCTAACATGGGTAGGCGTGTAAAAGACATAGTAATGAGGTGGATAAGTGCCATTACCACCTACGCCATTCTCATGGCGTAGGTACATTTTTTTCCACGACCTTCAGCTATGGAGGCGACGGCTACGCACTCGTGGTTTCCTTCACTGACTCACATAATGCGTCGCATCCTGCACCAAGACATTTCCTGCAGACTCGCGTACCTAGTCATCGCACACACCTCACGCACAGAATGTCCTTCAGCTCAGCCTCACCAGCCTAAACCCGCCCCAGATATCCGTCATGCTCCCGATATCCGTCATTCTGAGCGAAGCGAAGAATCCCAGTAGTTCTTCCGGCCGATCGAAAATGACCGCCATCACAATGTTCGTTCCAAATCGAAGCCGGGTGCCGGGTGCCCCATTCATGCAGCTTCATCGCATGAGTGGGACAATCGCGCGAAAAGCGAGATCCGCCTTATAACTCGATCACCACCACCTCACGCACAAAACCCCCGCGACAACTTGGGCTGAAGCGCCGCGAGGGCTCAAGATTCTAAGCCCTGGAGGACGATAGAATCTTGAACCCACTATAGACAACACACCGCACGTTAGCCCAGAGAAATTATCCCTTCGCCGCCAGCCGCCGCAGAACGTACTCGAGAATGCCGCCGTTCTGGTAGTAGAGAATCTCCTGAGGCGTATCGATCCGCACCGTCGCGCAGAACTCCGTCGTCTTCCCGCGGTCCGACTCGGCAAACACAGCGATCTGCTTGCCGTTCGCAAACTTACCGTCGAGCATCGCCTTCAGCTCGCCCGGCTCGCCCACGCGGAAGACCTCCTCGCCGGTCAGCCCGAGGGACTCGACATTCTGCCCCGGCAAGAACTGCAGCGGCAGAATCCCCATCCCCACCAGGTTCGAGCGGTGAATCCTCTCGTAGCTCTCCGCGATCACAAACCGGATGCCCAACAGCCGCGGTCCCTTCGCCGCCCAGTCCCTCGACGAGCCCGACCCATACTCCTTGCCCGCAAGAATCGCCAGCGAAGTCCCCCGCTTCGCATACTCGACGGAGGCGTCGTAGATCGACATCGGCACATCGTCCGGAAGCAGGCGCGTCACGCCGCCCTCCGTCCCCGGAGCAAGCTTGTTCCGCAGCCGCACATTCGCAAACGTGCCGCGCACCATCACCTCATGGTTGCCGCGGCGCGAACCATAGCTGTTGAAGTCCGCAGGCTTCACCCCATTCTCCGTCAGGTACTTGCCCGCCGGGCCGTTCAGCTTGATCGACCCCGCCGGCGAGATGTGGTCCGTCGTCACCGAGTCGCCCAGAACCGCCAGCACCCTCGCCCCGTAGATGTCCTCCACCGGCTCCGGCTCCTGCTTCATGCCGTCGAAGTAAGGCGCCTTGCGGATGTACGTCGAGTCCGCCTCCCACCCGTACGTCTTGCCCTCCGGGAACTGCAGCCCGCGCCAGTTCTGGTCGCCCTCCGTCACGCGGCTGTACTCCTCGTGGAACATCGACGAGTCGATCGAAGCTCCCACCGCATCCGCAACCTCCTGCTGGGTCGGCCAGATGTCGCGCAGGAACACCGGCTGCCCATCGTGGCCCTTGCCCAGCGCGTCCTTCTCGAAGTCGTGCCCGATGTGCCCCGCCAGCGCATACGCCACCACCAGCGGAGGGCTCATCAGGTAGTTCGCCCTCACCTCCGGCGAGATGCGCCCCTCAAAGTTCCGATTGCCCGACAGCACCGAGACCGCAACCAGCCCATGGTCCTCGATCGCCTTCGACACATCCGTCGGCAGCGGCCCTGAGTTGCCGATGCACGTCGTGCATCCATATCCCACAACCTGGAAGCGCAGCGCGTCCAGATAAGGCATCAGCCCAGCCTTCTCGTAATAATCGGTGACCACGCGCGAACCCGGAGCCAGCGACGTCTTCACCCACGGCGGAGTGTTCAGTCCCTTCTCCACCGCCTTCTTCGCCAGCAATCCAGCCGCCAGCATCACGTAAGGATTCGACGTATTCGTGCAGCTCGTGATCGCCGCAATGACAATCGAGCCATGAACCAGATACGGCTCCGGATCCATGCCAAACCGGCTGCGAATCGAGACCGCCGGAGCATCCAGCGCCCCGCTGTTCAGTGTAGTCACCGGAACCTCCGGAGCAACCACCACCGGAGCCGGCGCACCCACCGGGCTCGTCACATCGCCCGTCAGCGAGGCGTGCCCGCCCTCGCCCTCCCAGCGAACCAGCTGCCGCACCGACTGCCCCTTCGCATTCGGCCCCAGCAGCGACGGAAGCTGCTGCCTGAAGCTCTCCCCTGCCTTCGAGAGCGCCACGCGATCCTGCGGCCGCTTCGGCCCCGCCACGCTCGGCTCCACCGTACTCAGATCCAACGCAATCGTCGCCGAGTACTCCGCCTCAGCCGCGTCCGCCGTGTGGAACATCCCCTGCTCCTTGTAGTACGTCTCCACCAGAGCGATCTGCTCTTCCGGACGCCCCGTCAGCCGCAGATAGCGCAGCGTCTCCGCGTCCACCGGGAAGATGCCGCACGTCGCCCCATACTCCGGAGCCATGTTCGCAATCGTCGCGCGATCCGCCAGCGGCAGCTCGCTCACACCCGGCCCGTAGAACTCCACAAACTTGCCCACCACACCAAGCTTGCGCAACATCTCCGTCACGGTCAGCACCAAATCCGTCGCCGTCGTGCCTTCCTTCAGCTTGCCCGTCAGCTTGAAGCCCACCACCTGCGGCACCAGCATGCTCACCGGCTGGCCCAGCATCGCCGCCTCAGCCTCGATGCCTCCCACACCCCATCCCAGCACGCCCAGGCCATTAATCATCGTCGTGTGCGAGTCCGTCCCCACCAGCGTGTCCGGATACGCCACGCCGTCCTCCGTCGTGAACACCACCCGCGCTAGGTGCTCCAGATTCACCTGATGACAAATCCCCATCCCAGGAGGCACCGCCGAAAAGTTCCGAAACGCCGTCTGCCCCCACTTCAGAAACGCATACCGCTCGCGATTGCGCTGAAACTCGAGAGCAGCATTCAGGTCATACGCCCGCTTCGTTCCAAACTCGTCCACCTGCACCGAGTGGTCGATCACCAGCTCCGCCGGCTGCAGCGGATTGATCCTCTCCGGATCGCCGCCCAGCTGCTTCATCGCATCCCTCATCGCCGCAAGGTCGACGATCGCCGGAACTCCCGTGAAGTCCTGCATCAGCACACGCGCGGGCATGTACGCAATCTCGCGCGAGGGCTCCGCCTTCGGGTCCCACTTCGCCAGAAACTTGATATCGTCCGCCGTCACGCTCGCGCCGTCCTCATGGCGCAGCAGGTTCTCCAGCAGGATCCGCAGCGAAAACGGCAGCCGCGAAAGGTTCACGCCTTCGCTCTTCAAAGCATCCAGCCGGTAGATCGTATAGCTCTTCGCGCCCGACTTCAGCGTCGCCTTACTCTTGTAGGTATCAGGACGGGAGGAATCAGAAACAGTCTGTGTCGTCGACATCGTTTATCTCCAAAGGAAGCGCTCATCACGCGCTGGTTGAAGGGCCTCGCTGCACCAGCAGCCGGTCCGACAGGAAAAATCCTAACAACTCTCAGAAGGGAATGGCCTGCGACGCTCCATCAGCGCCCACGGTCCGGGCGGCCATGGCGAAAGCGCTTCAGCAATGGCGAACGTCCTTCCATCGCCAATAATTCTACGACTGCCCATACGCCAGCTCAACTCCGCCACCCCACCACAAAAGCGTCATCGTTCTTCAAAAGCGTCATCGCTAACCTGAAGCCGTCATCGCGACAAGACCCTGAGCAAGCGAAACGCGTCGAACGGGGAGTGGAGAGCCCGCTGCATTTTTTGCCGGGGTACCCCATTCATGGGCGCAGTCTAATCGCGACATGAGTGGACCATCGCGCAAAAACGCGATCCGCCTCTGGGTACGCCAAGCCTTCAGGCTTGGCCCTCTCCCCACACAAACGGAAAGGGGGCTTCAGCCCCTGGGGTATGCTTCTTTTTCCGGCACTCCCACCAAAGGATCACCCATCCGCCACCCTGCCATGAAAGAATCGCATCTCATATTAAGGAATGGTGTTCTAAACACCAGGAGCACGACGCAATGACCCCGCAAGTCAAAACAAGAAGGATCCTCCCCCTCCTCTCCCTCGGCCTCCTCCTCACTACCTTCACCGGCTGCCACAACGACCTCTCCGACCACGTCTCCGCCGCCGAAGCCCAGCAGCCCCAACAGCCCCAGCAGAGCGACCCCAACGACGACCCCGCCGCCGCGAACATGGCCCCCGTCACCGGCGACGACCCCATCGCCCAGGCCGCCCCGCAGGGCTCTCCCGGCCAGCCCCAGCAAGCCCCGCCCCGCTCCTCCACCGTCCCCAACGAGAGCATCCAGCGCGCCCAGGAGTACAAAGACACCGGTGCCCAGCAAGGCGTGCCGCCCCCCGACCAGCAAGACGCCCAGCAGCCCTCCCCCAACCAAAACCAGCAACCCTACGATCAGGCCCAGGAGCAGCCCGATCAGCAGCAAATGGACCAGCAGCAGCCCGCCGACGAACAGGAGCAGCAGACCTACAACGACGACCAGCAGCAGACCTACAACGACAATGGCCAGCCCCTCTCCCCCAGCGAGCAAACCTCCCTCGACGAGCTCTCCGCCAACCAGCCCCCGCCCCAGCTCCCCGCCTACGAGCAGCCCCCCGCCCCTGAGCCCAACTACCTCTGGACCCCCGGCTACTGGGGATACGCCCCCGCCGGATACTACTGGGTTCCCGGAGTCTGGGTCGCCGCCCCCTGGCCCGGAGCACTCTGGACCCCCGGCTACTGGGGCTTCTACCGTAACCACTATCGCTTCCATCACGGCTACTGGGGCCGCTACGTCGGCTTCTACGGCGGAATCAACTACGGCTTCGGCTACCCCGGCTACGGCTTCTGGGGAGGCTACTGGCGCGGCCCGCACTTCTGCTATAACCGCGCCGTCACCCGCGTCAACGTAGCCCGCGTCACCAACGTCTACGACCGGACCGTCTACCTCAATCGCAGCTACGTCAACACCACCCGCGTCGCCTACAACGGCGGCCCCCGCGGCGTCCGCGTCCAGCCCCGCCCGGCCGAGATGGCCGCAATCCGCCAGCCCCACCTCGCGCCCATGCAGACCCAGCTAGCCATCCGCCAGCAGGCCCTCCAGAACCGCCAGCAGTTCTACAACGCCAACCGCGGACGCCCCGCCAACATTGTCGCCTCACAGCCCATCCCCGCCGACCGTGGCATCCATAACCCCATCGCCCGCCCCATGCCCGGGGCCCAGCGCGGATACACCGCCCAACCCGGATACACAGCGCAACCCGGATACACCACACGACCCGGATACACCACACGACCCGGATCCGCAGCCCAGGCCGGATCCGCGACGCAGCCCGGATTCACTCCGCCCGCCCAGTCCCAACCCCGCCCAGACGGATACCAGCAGCAGCGTTCGGGCCAATACCAGCAGCAACAGCCCACCGAATACCAGTCCCGGCCCGCACAGCCCGGCTACGCCCGCCCCATCCAGCAGCAGCCCACGCAAACCGGCCAGCCCAGCTTCCAGTACGGCCGCCCCGCCAACCCCAACCAGCCCGCCTACCCCAACCGATCCGGCCAGCCCGGTATCCAGCAGCAGCAACCCAACCAGCCCTACGTCCGCCCCGGCCCGCCGCCTGGCCAGCCCTACCTTCGCCCCACGCCGCAGCCCATCCAGCCCTACGCCCGGCCCGCGCAGCCCATCCAGCAGCCCGTCGCTCAACCCCAGAACCGGCCCGAGTACCAGTCCCGCCCGGCCCCTGTAAACCCCACCCCGCAGCCCATCCAGCCGCGGCCCCAGCAGTTCTACCGCTCCACCCCCGAACCCCGCCCCGCCCCACAGGCCCAGCCGCAGCCACGCCCGGCCCCGCAATACCAGCCGCGCCCCATGCCCGAGTCACGCCCAGCCCCCCAACCCCGCAGCTTCCAGCAACCCTATCAGCCGCGCCCCTACTCCCCGCCACCCCAACCCCACATGCAGGGAGGAGGAGGCGGTGATGCTCGCGGAGGCGGCGGCAACCCCCATCGCTAGCCTGCCAGGAGGCGTCCAATCGCCCGCAATGAAGGGCTTCCGGTGAGAAGCTTGCAGGCTGGTTCATTTCTCGACAGTTTTGCGATGCCCAGTACTGCGCGCAACACCCTCGAGAAGTTGGTTCCGGACCGTTGGAGTGTCCTCCAGGGCTCCGCAACGAGTCAACCCAATGAGGTCGGACTGCCCATGGGTTTCTTCATCGAGGTAGTACGTTATACGAGATAGCAACGTTTGCCGATTGTTAGGTGTTCTGGAGCGAAGTTATCCTGCTCGCTGCGTTCTCCTCGAAAAGGGTGAACCCGGAAAACATGTCAGGATTTCCAATGAGTTGAGCTCTTAAGCACCTCAAGCAGTTTTACAGTGTCAAACTCACCTTGTCCGTAGCCCTCGTCTGCGTAAGTTCCGTCCGTTGGCTGAGTGGAAAGAGCCTCCACACGCAGGATGTGAATGGCGCCGTGCCCAAGTTCCATTGGTGTGGTGCGACACGATTCGGGGCTTGCCGACTTCTGATCCACAAACTGCGCAAGAGCAGAGGCAGAACTATGACGAACAGAGGCAGGAGGCGTGCGGCGTTCATTGCGGCCAGTCTATCGCTGAAACTGAGTTGCAAGCACGTGAGTTCCTCATTGATATATCGCCGGGCATCAGGGATTACCAAAATCAGTAACGGCGTGGCGTGTGCCGACCATTGGCGCGAAAAGCACAAACCGCCTCTGGGTACGCCGAGCCTTCAGGCTTGGCCCTCTAAGACCCCAAAAGAAGAAAAGAAACCGCCCGCGAAGCGCGCGTACCGCTCTGCCGAAGGCAAGCTTTCCCAGCGAGCAAAGCTCGCTGAATCCAAAGACCGGAGCGAAGCGACCGGGATACTCATCGAAAAACCCCAGCAAAATCCCATATCAATACCCCTGAAACTGCCCCCAAACCCACAACCCAAACCCCCACAAGCACTTACACCCAAAAAACAATCTTCCCAAAAGCGCCGATTTACCCCCTCCACTTTGTTAATCTGGAAGAGTAGACAAGAAAACGGCGATCAGCCCTCATTACCACCAGAGCTAACCCTTTTCGAATCTATAGTTTGACAAACTAACCCCTTTGTTTCGAATATTTTGCACCCTTAGTCCCCGACTAAACCATGCAAAATCGATACTTTGCACAAAACATAGGGGAGGGGGGAGCAAGGCAAATGAAAGTTCTCGTCATCGGAGGAGGCGGCCGCGAGCACGCCATCATCTGGTCGCTCAAGCAGTCCCCCGAAGTCACCGAGATCGTCGCCGCCCCCGGCAACGGAGGTATCGCCGCCCTCGCCCGCTGCTCTCCCGTCGACACCAACAACCTGCATCAGATGGTCAACCTCGCCGCCATCGAGCGGCCCGACCTCACCGTCGTCGGCCCCGAGGTCCCGCTTGCCCTCGGACTAGTCGATGAGCTCCAGAAACGCAAACTCCGCGTCTTCGGCCCCACCAGGGACGCCGCGCAACTGGAATCCTCGAAGGCCTTCGCCAAGGCCTTCATGCAGCGCCACCAAATCCCCACCGCCGAGCACGCCCTCTGCACCACGCTCGACGACGTCCGCACCCAACTGGCCCGCTTCACCGTCCCCGTGGTCGTCAAAGCCTCCGGACTAGCCGCCGGCAAAGGCGTCGTCATCTGCAACACCCATCTCGAGGCCGAGCGCACCGCCGCCGAGATGTTCTCCGGAGTCCTTCTCGGCACCGCCGAAACCGAGGTCGTCCTCGAGGAGTTCCTCACCGGCGAAGAGGTCTCCTTCTTCGCCCTCTGCGACGGCCGCCGAGCCATTCCCATCGCCGCCGCCCAGGACCACAAGCGCGTCGGCGAGGGCGACGCCGGCCCCAACACCGGCGGAATGGGAGCCTACTCGACCGACGGCCTCCTGACGCCCGCGATGCGCCAGTGGATCACCCACAACATCGCGCAAAAAACCGTCGAAGGCATGGCCTCCGAACGCACTCCATTCAAAGGAATCCTCTTCATCGGCCTCATGATGACGCCGCGCGGCCCCATGGTCCTCGAGTTCAACACGCGCTGGGGCGATCCCGAGACCGAGGCCATCGTCCTCCGCCTCGAGACCCCGATCCTCGACCTCTTCAACGCCACCATCGACCAGACCGCCGACTCGCTCGTCGTCCGCCTCAAACCCGGAGCCAGCGCAACCGTCATCGCCGCCAGCGGAGGCTACCCCGGCAAGTACGCCTCCGGAAAACTCATCACCGGCCTTGAACCAAACGAAGCCCAAAACGAAGCCGACAAAGAAGACGTAGTCATCTTCCACGCCGGAACCGCCCTCAAGGACGGAAACCTGGTCACCGCCGGAGGCCGAGTTCTCGCCGTCTCCGCCGCCGCAGACGATCTCCGCACCGCGCTCGACCGCATCTACACCCGCATGGCAACGATCAGTTTCGAAGGAATGCACTACCGCCGCGACATCGGCTGGCGCGCGCTGAAGTAACCTTTGACGCGCCAACTGGCTCTGATAGCCTGTTTGGACCATAACGACTTATTCAAGAGGTGGAGCGTGAACCTGGCGCGCATCGGGATGGTATCTGAGGGGAATGCGTCGGTTTCCGAGACCGTGTTCTCCGGCACCGCCAAGAGGATGTTCCTGTCTCTGCAGCAGATGGGCCATGAGATGGTCCCCGTCGACGCCTCCATGAACCGATGGGAGCGCGGAATGGCCGCCCTCGCCAGCCTCTCGCCCGACCGCGCGCGATGGCGCTCCAGGTTTCGTTACGGAAACGCAGTTTCCCGTCTCCGAACCGCATCTGCACTCCGTTCCATGAAGGGCGCGGGGAATGGCGCGGAGCCCGACGTGCTCCTCCAGATCGGAGCCGCCTACGATCCTCCCGGAGACCTTCCCTACGCCGTCTACTGCGACTGGAACATGGCACTCGATGTCGTGGAGGCGAAGGACGGTCACTCGCGCGGCCTCAGCGTCAGAGAGCTCGAGAACATAGGACGCGAGCACGCGCGTCGCTACCGCAACGCCGCGCTCGTCTTCACCATCTCCGAGCGGCTGCGCCAGTCGTTCATCGAGCTCTATGGCCTCTCCCCGGAGAAGGTCAGGACCGCCTATGCCGGTCCCAACTTTGACCTGCGCCTGATCGATGAAAAACTCGAACAGCCAAAGACAAAGGCCGCGCCGACCGTCCTCTTCATCGCCAAGGAGTTCAAACGCAAGGGCGGAGATGTCGTCGCCGCGGCCTTCACGAAGCTCCAGTCGTCGATGACCTCCGCAAGGCTCGTCTTCGCGGGCGCCGCAACGCTCCCCGCCGAGCTGTCCGGACTAAGCAACATTACACACCTCGGTCTGCTCGACAAATCGGACCCCGCGCAGCTTCAGCGCCTCCTCGACGCATACCGGCAGGCGGATGTCCTCGTGCTGCCCTCCAATCACGATCCTTTCCCGACGGTGATTCGCGAGGCCATGTTCTTCGGCCTGCCCTGCGTCGCTTCGAATATCTGGGCGATGCCCGAGATGATCGTCGACGGTTCGACCGGCTTCCTGATCGAGCCCGGCGATCCGGAAGCTCTCTGTAAACGCCTGGAGCTGCTGCTGGGCAATCCAGACCTGCGCGCCCGTCTGGGTCAAGCTGCCCGCTCGCTCGCCGATACAAAGTTTTCCTGGTCGTCCGTTGGGCAGGTTCTGCATGAGGGCCTGCAGGATATTTACAGAAAGGCGGAACGCACAGAATGTATGTCCTGAATTTTGCGCTTATCGCTGCAGGCCTCCTGTATCTTGGTTGGCAATTTATTCAGCGGGAGGTCACAAAACTTGAAGCAGAATGGATCCGGCAGGCCGCCGAGGAGACAGAGTAGGCTGCAGGGTCGATCCGTGACGCACCTGGCAGCGCTCAGCCCCAGGTCATCTCCATCGGCAGATAATCGCCCGGGCCTTCGATCGTATGCCCATGCTGCCGTACCAGCGTCCCCAGCTGCGCATAGTGGCGCTGGCTGTGCAGCAGCGCGTGAAACAACATCGTCTTCAACGAAGCCTTGGCCGCGCCGCTGCGCGTCTTGAACTCCATCGTCTTCTCCCAGTCGAGATCGGCCGCAAGCGCCTGGCGATAGAGCACAATCGCACGGTCATGCGTCACGTAGATGTTCTCAACCGTGTCGTACAGGATCTCCGCGTAATCCGTCTCCGGAGCACCCGCGAGCCGCTCCGCAAAACGCAGCTCGACCGCAACAATATGCTGCAGCATCTCAGCCACCGTCGACGTCTGCGCAATATCGCACGACACCCAAAGCAGCTCCGGATGCTCGCCCAGCAGCTTGCGCCACGCCGCGCTCGTCGCCTCGTTCCAGCGCAAAACCTCTTCAGCAGTAAGAACTGGCTGCCTCATCGCGCCTCCTGATCCTTCGCTCGCACGAACGATGCGGGTTCGTTTGACTCCGCTCGCGCAGGCCGGTAGATTGGCCTCGTCATGAGAAGAGTCTCCGCCCTCCTCCTTCTGCTTGCAACCACTGCGTTCGCCCGGTCCCAGCAACAGCGGCCAGCCATCACCGGAATCGCCTTCGTCCGCGTCTACGCGAGCGATCCTTCAGCGTCCGCAAACTTCTACGGCAAGACCCTCGGTTACAGCTCCAGCCGCGCCGGCGATATCACGCGCTACCCCGTCAACGACGCGCAGTGGATCGAGGTCGCACCGCTCCCTTCGCCAGCGCCGCCAACGCGCCTCGCCGCCGTCGCCTTTACGACCCGCGACGCACGCGCGCTCGAGAAGTACCTCAAAGCGCACTCAGTAGCCATCGTCTCGTCCTTTGGAGGCGATACCGCGGACAAAAACAGCTTCAGCGTGCACGACCCCGAAGGCAACCTCATCCTCTTCGCCCAGCAGGCAAAGGGCCCCGCGGTTCCGCCCGCAGTTCCCGCGACCGCCGCCTCGCGCCGCATCATCCACGCCGGCTTCGTCGTCAGGGACGCAGCCGCTGAGGACCGCTTCTATAAAGACATCCTCGGCTTCCGCGCCAACTGGCATGGCGGCCGCGACGACAGCGGGCGCGTCGACTGGTCCAGCGTGCAGGTACCTGAAGGCACCGACTGGCTGGAGTACATGCTCAACGTCAGCCCGGACGCAACGCCGAAGCAGCTCGGAGGCAGCAACCACATGTCGCTCGGCACCGCGCACATGAACGATGTCGTGGCCACGCTCCAGCGCAATCAGTGCGAAGGCCCAACCTGCACGAAGACTCAGATGGGCCGCGACGGCAAAGTCCAGCTCAACCTCTACGACCCAGACCTCACCCGCGTCGAGTTCATGGAGTTCAAACCATCCGGCACGACCTGCTGCTCCGCTATCCTCGGCAAGCTGCCGAGCGAGCAGGAAGACCGCTAGCGCGTTAGCGAGAGACCACGGCCTCCGCCGGAAGAATCTCCGAGACATCCACCCAGGCCGTCGGATAGTCGCCCGTGTAGCACGCCGTGCAGAAGTCGCCCGGCGACAGCCCGTCCACCGGCTCGCCCATTGTGCACGAGTGCGTCAACCCCACCAGTGACAGATACGCCAGCGAGTCCGCTTCGATAAACTCGCGTATCTCCTCGATCGACTTGTTCGCCGCAATCAAATCTTTTTTGCTTGGCGTATCCACGCCATAGAAGCAAGGCGAGATCGTCGGCGGACAGGAGATACGCATGTGAACCTCCGTCGCTCCCGCGGCCCGCACCATGCGCACAATCTTCCGCGACGTCGTCCCGCGAATGATCGAGTCGTCGATCAGGATTACGCGCTTGCCCTCGAGCAGCGCCCGCACCGGATTCAGCTTCATCCTCACGCCGAAGTCGCGCACCCTCTGCTCCGGCTGAATAAACGTACGCCCCACATAGTGGTTGCGGATCAACCCGAAGTTGAACGGAATCCCCGACTCCGCCGCATAGCCTAGCGCAGCCGTTACGCCCGAGTCCGGCACCGGAACCACCAGGTCCGCAGCAACACCCGACTCGCGCGCCAGCTGCCGGCCCATCTCCTCGCGGCTCTTCTGCACCCAGCGCCCATAGATCTTCGAGTCGGGCCGCGCAAAGTACACATGCTCGAAGATGCAGCTCGCCTTCGGCACCGCCATCTTTGCGAAGTGCCGCGAGGTCACGCCGTCCTCCGACACCATCACCAGCTCGCCCGGCTCCACGTCGCGCTCATACTTCGCATGCAGCAGGTCGAACGCGCACGTCTCACTCGCAAACACAAACGTATCCGGAGCGCCGTTCGCCCCTGAGATGCGCCCCATCGACAGAGGCCGCAGCCCATGCGGATCGCGCGCCGCGAAGATGCGGTTGCGCGTCATCATCACAATCGAGAACGCGCCCTCCACCTGCGAGAGCGAGTCGGCGATGCAGTCCACCAGCGTCGAAGCCTTCGAGTGCGCAATCAGCTGAATGATGATCTCCGAGTCCGACGTTGTCTGAAACACAGCCCCATCGCGCTCCAGCCGCTCGCGCGAGTTGCCCAGATTCACCAGGTTGCCGTTATGTGCAATCGCAATCAACCCCCGCGTCGACTCCACCGAGATCGGCTGCGCATTCAGCAGAGCCGAATCACCCGTCGTCGAGTAGCGCGTGTGCCCAATCGCCATGTGTCCGGGCAGCTTGGCCAGCACGTCATCGGTAAAGATCTCCGAGACCAGCCCCATACCCTTCATGTCGTTCACATTCTGCCCATCGGCCGTAGCAATCCCCGCCGACTCCTGCCCGCGATGCTGCAGCGAGTACAACCCCCAATACGTCATGCGCGCCGCTTCAGGATGGTTGTAAACCGCCATCACCCCGCACTCTTCACGCAGCTTGTCGAACGGAGTCGCGTCGTCCTGCATGTCCATCACATCGTTCTCGAGAGTAGTGAGTTCGTTGTTCATGCCGTGACCAACTCTTCTGCGATCTTCGATTCGAGAGCGCCAGAATATGCGCTATGGAGATCCTCTAACGATGTCCGAATTCGAACTCCATCCTTTTCCATTGCTATCTCTGGAAATACCAGAATTTCAAATTCTTTTTCTGCGGTGAGACCTATATTCACTGTAGATAAATCTTCAAAACTCTCAACAATCTCTTCGATGCGTGATTGATTGTTTACAGAACAAGTGATCACTGCAACATTCGCTTGTTCACCAAAGAGCGCACATACCGCAGGTGCATCAGCTATAGGAATAATTTCCGCATTGACTCCCACTGAATTCTTGAGACAGGCACGGGCCAGTGCCACCGCTATTCCACCATCCGAGATATCGAAAGCGCTGGTCACAAGCCCCTCAGCTGCGAGTTTAGAAATGCAATTATGGAGTTGCGACTCGCTCTTCACAGAAATGTACGGTGGAGTCCCCCACATATCTCCAACTAAAGTCTTCGCAAACTCAGACGACCCAAACTCTTTGAGTGCAATCGGGGCGATCTGTCCATATAACTCGCCAATGAGCAGGATTACTTCTCCCGGCTTTTGGAAAGCCGAGGGAATGCTCTTCGTCACATCATCAATAATTCCGACAATCCCAACCACCGGAGTCGGATAGATCCCCACACCCTTCGTCTCGTTATAGAGCGAGACATTCCCGCCCGTAATCGGAGTCCCCAGCACCGTACAAGCCTCGGCAATC
Source organism: Edaphobacter aggregans DSM 19364 (assembly GCF_000745965.1). Classification (GTDB taxonomy): domain Bacteria; phylum Acidobacteriota; class Terriglobia; order Terriglobales; family Acidobacteriaceae; genus Edaphobacter; species Edaphobacter aggregans. The sequence goes on from NZ_JQKI01000005.1 coordinate 235,366, forward strand.
CCATCAATCGCCGCCGACAACTGCGCCATGATCTCCGGCTTCTCCGGATTCCCGAAGTTCAAACAGTTTGTCGCCGACACAGGAGTAGCCCCCGTACACGCCACCTTGCGCGCCGCCTCGGCCACGGCATGCATCGCGCCCAGCTTCGGATCGAGATAACACCAGCGTCCATTCCCGGCGAGCGCCATCGCCAACCCGCGCTCTCCGCGAACCTTCCTATCCCCCTTCGCCGCAGCAAACGCATGCGATGCATCCGGCGCAACCACGGGGTTCGCAGCGTCGAGATTGCCGGTATCCATCGTTGCCTTGCTCTCCGGCGTCGATCCGGCAATCGCATTCACGATCTTCCCCGTAGCGCTGTAGTCGAAAGCGAGCGGGTCGATGTCGGAGCCGGCACTCGCGCCGGTTCCCTTAATCCGCATCACGCCGGCCTCGCCGCCCGGCCCCTGCACCGTGTTCGTCTGCACCATCGAGTCGTACTGTTCGTACACCCAGCGCTTGTCGCAGATGTTCGCACTCGCCAGCAGCTTCTTCAGGTCAGCCGTGTAATCACGCGGCTTCTTCAACTCTTCCAGCACATGCGCCGGAGGATCCTTCGGCACCGGCGGCGTCCACGTCCCCACCGGCCGGTGATACACCGGAGCATCATCCGTCAGCGACTGGTTCGGAATATCCGCCACCAGCACGCCGCGCTGCGTGATGCGCATCCGCGGCTCCGCCGTCACTTCGCCCACAATCGAAGCATCCAGCCCCCACTTCGAAAACACATCGAGCACCTCGACCGCGCGCTCCTTGTCGGCCACCAGCAGCATGCGCTCCTGCGACTCCGACAGCATGATCTCGTAGCTCGTCATGCCGGTCTCGCGCTGCGGCACGCGGTCAAGCTCAACCGTCAGCCCCAGCCCACCACGCGCTCCCATCTCGCAGGTCGAGCACGTAAGCCCCGCCGCTCCCATGTCCTGAATCCCCAGCACCGCGCCCGTCGCCATAGCCTCCAGGCAAGCCTCGAGCAGCAGCTTCTCCATAAACGGATCGCCCATCTGCACGTTCGGTCGCTTCTGCTCCGAGCCCTCGGTGAACTCCTCACTCGCCATCGTCGCGCCGTGAATCCCATCGCGGCCCGTCTTCGCGCCCACGTAGATCACCGGATTCCCCACGCCCACAGCCTTCGCGTAGAAGATCTCGTCCTTCTTCACCAGCCCCAGCGCAAACGCATTCACTAGCGGATTGCCCGAGTAGCAAGGCTCAAATCGCGTCTCGCCGCCGAGATTCGGAACGCCGAAGCAGTTGCCGTATCCCGCCACGCCGTGCACCACGCCCGTCACCACCTGGTGATTCTTGCGGCGCAATGCCTCGTCCGACTCACTCTCGTCGAGCGGCCCGAAGCGTAGCGAGTCCATCACGGCCAGCGGCCGCGCGTTCATCGTAAAGATGTCGCGCAGAATACCGCCCACGCCCGTCGCCGCACCCTGATACGGCTCAATGTAGCTCGGATGATTATGCGACTCGATCTTGAACGCACAAGCCCATCCATCGCCCACGTCGATGATGCCCGCATTCTCGCCCGGACCCTGAACCACGCTTCCCGGCCCTGAGGTCCGCTCGCCCTTCGTTGGCAGCCGCTTCAAATGCACCCGCGACGACTTGTACGAGCAGTGCTCCGACCACATCACCGAAAAAATCCCCAGCTCCGTAAGGCTGGGGATTCGGCCTAAGGCCTCTTCGATGCGCTTGTACTCGTCCGGGGTAATACTGTGCTGCTTCAGCAACTCGGGAGTTATGGTTGCCGGGGCAGGGATGGCCGGGTGCAATTCCTGATGCATTTTAGACATGGCTCGCTACGTTAATTGTACGTGACTTTGCGGCCTGATTACGCCCAGCAATGGTGCACACCATGCCTGCGCGACCTGCCAGAATAGACTACCTGCCGCACAGCGCTCCCTCATTTCTCCCCCTCCCCGCCCATAAACTGTCATTTCGACCGGAGGCGAAGCCGGAGTGGAGAAACCTGCTTCTCTACCGCGATGTGCGACTTACACCCCCGTGCTGCCAAACCCTCCCGCACCGCGGGCCGCCTCACCCAGCTCCGCCACCTCTTCAAACTCCGCCTCGATCCTCCGCACGATCCGCAGCTGCGCGATCCGGTCCCCCGGCCTCACCTCAGCCGCCGCCGCCCCCAGGTTCGTCACCACCACGCGAATCTCCCCGCGATACCCCGGATCGATCACGCCCGCGAGCGTCGTCATCCCCTTCAGTGCCAGCCCCGAGCGGTCCTCTACCAGCGCCCCATGCGTCGACGGAAACTCCATCGCCACGCCCGTCGCAACCCCCACCGTCGACCCCGGCTCAATCACCAGCGCCTCCGACGCATACAAATCCGCCGCCAGATCGCCATACTCCCCCACATGCGCATACCGAGGAACCTTCGCCTCCGCAACCAACTTCTTCACCCTAATCCGTACCGCTTCACTCATTCGACAGTCTTCCTCGCAATCAAAACAACCTCAGGCGATCATCGCCGCCCGGCAGACGCCGCGCGCGATCCTACGCCAACCCCGTAGACTCCGCCTGCTCCTGCGCGTGATAGCTGCTACGCACCAGCGGCCCCGACTCCACATGCTTGAAGCCCATCCCCAGCGCCTCATGCTTCAGGAACGCAAACTCATCCGGCGTGTAGTACCGCGCCATCGGCAGATGATCTCGCGAAGGCCGCAGATACTGCCCGATCGTCAGAATATCCACCTTGCGGTCCGCCAGATCACGAAACACCGCCAGCAGCTCGTGCATCTCCTCGCCGAGCCCCACGATGATGCCCGTCTTTGTCACAATCTGGTCGCCCTCGCGGTCATCGAACATCTCCGCCGCAATCTCCTTCGCGTGCTCCAGAAACCTGAGCGACCTCTCGTAACGCCCACCCGACTTCGCCACCCGATAAAGCCGCGGCACCGTCTCGATGTTGTGATTCAGAATCTCCGGCCGCACCCCGACCACCAGCCGCAGCGACTCCTCGTTCCCCTGAAAGTCCGGCGTCAGAATCTCCACGCGGCATCCCGGAGCCTGCGCGCGAATCTCCTTGACGACCTCAACAAACGCCCGCGCCGAGCCAACATTATCGTCGTCGCGATTCACGCTAGTGATTACCGCATGGTGCAGCCCAAGCTGCGCCACCGCATACGCCACGCGCCGCGGCTCGTCCTGGTCGATCGGCTCCGGCCTGCCCTTCGGCACCGCGCAGAACCCGCACCGCCGCGTACACAGATTCCCCAGCATCATGAAGGTCGCGGCCTTCTGGTTCCAGCACTCCCCGATGTTCGGACACTGCGCACTCTCACACACCGTGTGCAGCTTCAGCTCGCGAGCCATCTTCTTCAGGTTGTGAAACGTCTCCCCCATCGGGGCCTTCGCCTTCAGCCACACCGGCTTGGGCGCGGGCTTGCGCGGCGAAAGATCAATCTGAACCAGCTCGTCCTGTATCGAAGCAACCGGCGGAGTCATCTCTTCCAGTGTACCAACCCACGCTACCCCGCCGTAGACCTCGCACCTTGCACCTTGTACCTTGTACCTTGGGTACCTTTTACCGCAGCCGCTCCCGCACCTCAGTCCGCACCAGGTACAGAAAGAACACCAGCACCAGCAGCGCGCGAATCAGGAAGAACCCCGTCTTCGTCCGCTCGAAGATGTAAAAATCCCCCGAGCTCAGCAGCAGGCACCCCGCCGTCACGATCGCCCATCCCCACTTCTTCAGCTGCAGCATCCCGAAGACCCCCGCCGCCATCAGCGTGCACACCGCGAGCACGCTGTACTTCGCCGCAGCAGTTCCAAACGATCCCCTCAACGCCGCAAACGCGTTCAGGATCGTCATGAAGATCATGAACATCGCGATCCCCGCGATGCCCGGCAGCATCCCCCCGGCGCGCGCCTGCAGCTTCCGTACCTCAGCCGACTCCAGCTCTCTGAACTCGTGCCCGTCGCTCAACCCCGCCCCCAAACTCCCTGCAACCTTGTAGCTCGTACCTCGTACCTCGTACGTTGCACCTCACAAAGTATGCAGATAAGCCAGCAGATCATCCAGCTCCTGCTGGTCGATCACATTTCCCTGTGCCGGCATCATATTCCTTCCGTGCTGAACGGTCGCCGAGACACGCTCATCGTTCGCCGGAGCCCCGCTCGGCATGTACTGCTTCTTGAACACGCCCAGCATCGGAGGCCCATTCCGCTTCTGGTCCGTCCGGTCGCTATGACAGGTCACGCAGCGCGCCTGATACACCGCATGCCCATGCATCTCCTGCGCATTCAACTGGTCCACCGGCTTCGGCGGCGCACTCGTCTTGCATCCGGCGAGAACCCCCGCCATCGCCAACAACAAAACCCTGGATATCTTCACCCTTCCATTCTCGCATCCCCCAGCCACGGCACTGCGTCATCCGTACACATCAAGCGTCGCCAACAGCTGTCTGCATGACCAGGATCGTAGCTGGGCCATCTTTGCACCTTGCCTTTGCACCTTGCCTTTGCACCTGGTCTTTGCGCCTTGTCTTTGCTCGTCATTCTGAGCGAAGCGAAGAATCCCCGTATTTTGCTTTTGCTTTTGCTTTTGCTTTTGCGTTTGCTTTTGCTTTTGCGTTTGCTTTTGCTTTTGCGTTTGCGTTTGCGTTTGCGTTTGCGTTACGGTCGCTTTTGCCGTGCCCGGGTGCCGGGTGCCCCACATCTCGACTCTGAGATGTGGGTCCATTCGAACAACGCTCGAACCGTCTCTGGGTACGCCAAGCCTTCAGGCTTGGCCCTCTCCCCAAGCCATTAGAAACATGGGCTTTAGCCCCCGGGGTATACCTTGATTGCATAACGACGTCGGCTCCGGCCATCGGCAGCGGTTAAGCTTTTTGGCAGGTAAAGGCCAGGGCTCCCGCGTGGAGGAAGCGGGTCGGCCTGGAGGCCAGCGGCTACAGCCGGTGGTATGAGGAGATGCTGGAAGATCTGGGCATCGAGCTGTGGGTTGGCGATCCGGCGCGGATCCGCAAGGCGGCGCCGCGCAAGCAGAAGACGGACCGCAACCATGCCCGTCTGCTGCTGGAGTTACTGGAGGAGAACCGGTTTCCGCGGATCTCCACCCCAGCAAGCGAAAGACGCGCTTGCCGGGGACCCCGATCTGGGTTCCGGACCGGGCCACGCGCGACCTGCGCCAGTTGCTGATGCATCGCCACCATCTGGTGA
>NZ_KN050789.1:0-203792 GCF_000745965.1 Edaphobacter aggregans DSM 19364
AGCGCTCAACTTTACTTCCGGCCAGACCTGAGCATCCCTACCCCACAGAGGTGCAGCGTTGACAGCTCATAAAACAGCTATCGCTTACGACGTCTCTACCCCCGTCGCCCGATGGCATGCTCGCACATGCAAGGCTCTCGTGTGCCCACAAGCTGTCCAAGCACCATGTATACGGCACTCGCTCACACCTTGCAGAGCGCAGTTCTGCCCACTTACGGGGCTCCCCCAACTCCGTTGGTTCAATTTTTGCCCCTGCCATGGCCGCGATCAGCCAGCCCGCACCATTGAAAATCCATAGGTAGATCACCGCGTCCGCCGCAAACGCCAGCGGCTCAGTTCAAACGATCCTATCGAAACTGCCCCCGCCGAAAGAATCACGCTCAACCCTGCCTCGTCTACCGGGAGCAGCCCCGATAGGAACCTAACGTTTGTGGGTACTAAATCAAATGGCTGTTTATGGTCGTCCTCGCCTCCTATGGAATCCTGTAGCCTGAGTATTAAACGGAATGAGCTGAACGATGGCGTCCTCAATACGGCCTACAAAGAACGGGAATGCAAAGCGATTACCGACAGGAGACGTTTCCAGCGAAAAGCTCTGGATTGTGCTTCGACGCGCCTATCATGCCATCGCCGACCTCCTTGAGAGCGGAGTAGCTGCAAGAGGAATTGCAGTGAGCGACTTTATCGTTCTTGAGGTACTCCTGCATAACGGTGAGTTGACTGCATCAGAAATCGCCCAAAAGACTCGTTTGGCTGCCGCCTCAGTCGCGATGACAATTGCGCGTCTGAAGAAGCAAGATCTGATCAATGTTCGATCTCATCGGGGAAGTCAGCAGGAAAAGCATGGTTTCGATTTGACCGAGCAAGGGCGCAGGTCGATCGATTGGTTGTACGAAGAACATGCAAAGGATATCGGAGCCATTTTCAATATCCTCTCCGACCAGCAGCAACTTGACCTATATCTGTCGTTACGGGAAGTGGGCCATAACTCGGCAGATGGTCGTGCCGTGCCTACGGTGAACCAGAGCGGTGGGCTGACACCCTGGCAATTGCGGCGCGCGGTGGAGTATATGCGACAACACATGACCCACCCGGTAACGACCAAAGAGATCGCCGCTTCAATCGAATTGTCAGATTCTCATTTCAGGAAGGCATTCAAGATTGCCACAGGTGTTTCTCCACATAGATGGTTGCTCGGCATACGTATCAGTGAGGCACAGAAGCTCCTCAAAGAGGGCGTCGTTTCGCAGTCGGAGATTGCACTGGCGACTGGGTTCGGCGATCAGAGCCACTTTTCGCGAACGTTTCAAAGGGTCATTGGTGTTTCCCCACGCGTATGGCAGAGGGACCACGATCTGCAATAAATAGGAATGCAGCCTGAGTGCAGGCTCTATCGTGATTAACTTCGACCGGCCTTTACCAAGGCCGGAGCATGCTCCTTCCGGGAGAAGCGGATTCGACAAAGGAAAACGTTTTTGGGCAAGACGCTCCGTCGAGGCCCGGTTGATTCTTGAGAAGCGGAACGCTCTTTCGAGATAAACCGCAAATTGAGGAGCAGCCATGAGCCCCGAAAAGTCGCAAGCGCCCATTGACTACGACCGCCTGATGCAGGCACATCTCGCTCGGGTGTTCAACGAGCGCGACGCCTCTCGCCGAGTCAAAGCTATCGCAGAGATTTATGCCGACGACGCCACACTGTATGAACCGCCGGATGCCACAGCAAAGGGGCACGCCGGCATAGAGGAGGCTGTGGCAGGACTCCTGTCGAGCCTGCCGCCAAACTTCGTCTTCACCTCGATAGGTCCTGCCGTCGGTCACCACGGTGTTGGAAGGCTGCGCTGGCAATCCGGACCACCGAACGGCCCCGTAGCCGTGACCGGCATGGATGTGGCCCATTTCGTGAACGGCCGTATCCACTCCCTCTACGTCTTTCTCGATCCACCTGCCGCGTAAGCGTCCGCTCTGTATATGAGACACAGGTCTATGCACTCGACTGAGAAACGTTCGCTGATGATCTCTCGCGGTTGGATTCAAGCGGCAGGCATCGTTCTGATTATTGGATTCTTCATCATGGGTGTGCTCACCTATTACACCTATAACGATGAGCCGCCCATTCCAGAAGCCGTCAACGATGCGAACGGCGCAGTCCTCTTTACTCGCCCTGACATCATGGAAGGGCAGCGAATTTTTCTAAGCAACGGTCTAATGCAATACGGCTCGATCTTTGGACATGGTGCTTATCTTGGGCCAGATTTCACGACGGAATATCTGCATCGTGCGGCACTCTCAAGCATTGAGTTTTACGGTGGCCAAAGCTCCGACACAGCACGCAGCCGCACCATACAAGACTTCAAGACCAATCAATATGACCAAACCACGGGAAAGCTCGGATACACAGCTGCCCAAACGCATGCGTTCAACGAGTGCAGAGCTTTCTATGCATCGTTCTTCGGGGAACCGACCACTAAGTTCGGGTTGAGACCACACGCCATTAGTGATCCAGAAGACATTCGCAAATTGACTGCCTTCTTCAGCTGGACTGCTTGGGCAGCATCTACGGCCCGTCCCGGTCATTCTTATTCCTACACTAATAACTGGCCGCCCGAGCCGTTAGTCGACAATCATGCAACAGCCGACTCTATCGTATGGAGCGTGCTCTCTCTGGCTGCATTATTAGGTGGTACTGGGCTGCTTCTGGGAGTCTTCGGCAAGTGGAACCTGCTGGGATGGCATGGGCGTGAGCAACAGAGCATGTCCTTCCGCGCTCCAGATGATGTACTGCTCACACCGGCGCAAAATGCATGCGCATGGTTCTTCTTCATTATGGCAGCGCTGTTCTGCGTTCAGACGCTGTTGGGCGGAGCAACCGAACACTATCGCGCAGACCTGCAGACTTTCTTCGGCATCAATCTCGGTAAGATTCTTCCCTTCAATGTTGTCCGCACATGGCACCTGCAGCTATCCATCTTCTGGGTTGCCACCTCCTATCTCGCATCTGCTATCTTCCTTGCGCCGATGATCGCAGGCAGGGAGCCGCGCGGACAAAATCTGCTCGCATATGGCCTGCTGGGCGCGGTTACCATCGTCGTGGTGGGCAGTCTGTTAGGCGAATTCGCCGGAATTCAAGGCCTGACACGCAATTCATGGTTAGGCGACCAGGGATTTGAATGGCTTGATCTCGGGCGCCTCTGGCAAATCTTGTTAACTGTGGGCCTGCTCTTCTGGGTCGTGATCCTCTATCGCGGGCTTCGCGGCCGTCTGTCTGGCGAACACACAGGAAACATGCCGTGGCTCTTTTTTTTCTCAGCGCTTTCGATCCCTGCATTTTACGGAGTCGGGCTGCTCGCAAATCCCGGAGAGCACTTCACGACGACAGACTTTTGGCGCTTCTGGGTTGTGCACCTCTGGGTGGAAGATTTTCTCGAACTGTTCACGACGATTCTGGTTGCGTACATCTTTGTCTTGTTGGGAGTGGTTCACGAACGCACCGCGTTGCGAATGATCTATCTCGACCTCATTCTCTATTCAGCTGGCGGTATTGTCGGCACCATGCACCACGTGTACTTCTCCGGGGAACCGGCACTCCATATGGCGCTCGGCGCGTTCTTCTCGGCAGCTGAGGTCATCCCTCTCACCTTGCTCACGGTTGAGGCATGGAGCTTCCTGCAACTGGGGACGGCGCAGGAGGCGCGATCGACGACGCCATTCCCACACTACTGGGCTGTGATGTTCCTTGCTGCGGTGGGCTTCTGGAACTTCCTCGGCGCCGGGGTATTTGGTTTCCTCATCAATCTGCCGATCGTTTCCTATTACGAAATTGGCACCGCTCTGACTGCGAATCACGCACATGCCTCGTTTATGGGCGTGTATGGAATGTTGTCGGTCGGCCTCGCGCTCTTCTGTCTGCGGTACATCATTCCCCAAAAGTATTGGTCTGATAAGGCCGCCCAGATCAGCTTCTGGTCTCTTAATCTTGGCTTGGCATGGATGGTTTTCGCAACGCTCTTTCCGCTGGGGATTCTGCAGCTCTATCACTCGATTAGTGTGAGCTACTACGATGCCCGGACGTTGAATTACATCGGCAGTCGGGCCAACACTGTTCTGGAGTGGCTGCGTATGCCCGGCGACCTTGTTTTCATCGTGGGAGGAACGCTGCCAATTCTTTATTTAACTTTCCTTGGCATACGCCACATGCGGAAGAGTCAGACGATGGAAGAACCAAAAGAGATGCTGTTTACCGATATTGTGGCTCCAGTGCAGGAGCGCTGAATTATGGCTGGCGTATCTCTCGAATCCGTCTTGATGCTGGGATACGCCGTTTCCCTTGCATTCATTGCGCTGTTACTCGAATGGGCTGCGCAACATGCTCACCGGCGATCTCTTGGAGTAAGTACCGCCGGTTTCACCTATCACCCCGAACGTGATGTCTGGAGGTGCCCGCAAGATCAGCATCTGTTCCCAATTCTCTCGGATTCGGCAAAGGGAGTTGTGATCTACCGTGCTCCCGCGTCAGCTTGCAACTCCTGCAGAAGCAAGGCCGCGTGCACCGATTCCGATCATGGACGTCAGATTGAGAGAAAGGACCTGAAGGGACTGGAGTTTGGAATGCAACGGTTCCATCGGGCCGTATCGCTCACATTGCTGGTACTCGCCAGCCTGATCCTCGCAGTAGAACTCCTTCGTTCTAGCGGTTTCTATTCGCGAATAGCTCTTACATCGGTCTTAGTGTTGTTTTGCTTGGTCGTTCAGCGCCTCTATAGAAATCTTACTCAGGGTACTTCTGACAGAAGCCAGCTATTCCAGCTGTGAACCCTGCAGAGAAGGTGATGATTCAGTCCAAATGTTCAGTTCTCACAAGTCTCCGCCACGTCTGGGTGCGAAGCCAGAACTTCCTCCATGCCTCCTGTTGATAAACGGTGTCCCGCTGCGTTGATTATGTCGTCCGTTCTCGCGATGACATACACATAGCCGTCCTCGTCCATTAAACCCGGCGTCTGCTGTGGCGTAGTAGCCGGGGAATTGCGAAAAGTAGGAAGCAACGAATCGACGAGGTGGAGCAGCAAAGGTTCATCAACAAGCGATTCATTGTCGGTTATTGATGGAGGAGTCCATGATTTCAGTCGTACCGGCTGCGGCGGAACACATCCTCCGTGATCTCAAGCAGCCTCTGGACGCAGCGGGTGATCCGGGAACCGTATCCGGCTCAAGGGCCGTATTCGGCACATGAAGGACGAGTTCCAAATGCTTCGCGTTGCCTGTACAGCGTTGCTCGTTCTCCTGCCGCTTTCGAGCGCCATTTTTGCTCAGTCAGTATGCCCGGACAGTTCGCAACCCTTCGGACTGCTCCGGCAAGGCGAAGACTACCGGTACCTCAGCAACCCAACATGCAGGCGAGACTTTTGGGACCATCTCAAGTACGTACCGCTCGGATCAAACGAGGGCCGGTTTATCACGATTGGCGGGGAGGTTCGTGAGTGGTACGAGGGCTTCCACAATGCGAGCTGGGGTCTCGGAACGCAAGACGATAACGGCTATCTCTTACAACGGCTCACTACGTATGCCGATATTCATGCAGCACCTCGAATTCGGTTTTTCGTGCAACTCACAAGCGACATCGAAGCCGGACGCAGTGGCGGCCCGAGGCCGGTGATCGACGACTCCAAGCTGTTTTTCGAACAGGGATTCGTCGACATAGCCCTCTCGAAGGCAAGCAAGCAGTCGCTGGTTTGCGCCTTGGACGACAGGAGTTCGAGTTTGGCTCAGGACGCTTGGTCGACGTCAGGGAGGGGCCTAATGTTCATCAAGCCTTCGATGGTGCCTCCCTGGAATGGAAGACACCCTCTTGGATTATCGATGGACTTGCTACAAAGCCCGTGCTGAACGGCACCGATATTCTCGATGCGCCCCCGAATCATGGCTCCACGTTTTGGGGCGTCTATGCGGTCCATCCGTTAACTGAAATCAAGGGCGGAAATATCGATCTTTATTATCTTGGACTCGCTCGGAAGAATGCTTCATTCGAAAAGGGGTCCCAGAACGAGCTACGCCACACGGCGGGAGGAAGGTTTTGGGGCGGGCGAAACGGTTGGAACTATAACAGCGAAGCAATGTTTCAATGGGGTACGTTTGGGGCGAATGACATTCGCGCTTGGGCCACCGCCCATGACACCGCATACACCTTTCGATCCATCCGTCTTCAACCCCAGATTGGTGTCGATGCAGGCGTCGCCAGCGGCGACCACGGCGATTCAAAGTCGGCATTGGGAACATTCAATCCACTGTTCCCGACAGGCATCTATTTCGGCCAGGGAACGCTCTCTCTGAACGGCGCTACGAATCTCATTGAAGTTGGTCCTCACATCAGCTTGCGACTCACGAAATCGCTTACCGTGATTGCGGACGACCACACTTTCTGGCGGACCAGCCTTCAAGACGGCCTGTACGGGCTTGGCATCAATCTACTCGTTGCGGGACGAGGAAATTCTGCGCGTTACATCGGCAACCAGCCAACGGTCGGTGTGTACTGGAATGCTAACCGTCATCTTGCCGTGTCCACCGCCTACGGGCATTTCTTCGTCGGCTCATTTCTGACTCAGGCATCGCCTGCAGGCAAAGACGTGGACTATGCCGGGGTGTGGACGACGTATAAGTTTTAACCACGTCACTGCTCAAGCGGCGAAGCCTTCACCGCAAACAACTCAACAAGAGGACCTCTATGGAAATTGGCATCGACAGTTTTGCAGCAATTCTCCCCGATCCGAAGACGGGCAAACCGCCTTCGGGGACTGATCGTATGGCCGATCTTCTCGAAGAGATCGAAGTCGCCGATCGAGTTGGGCTCGACGTCTTCGGTATGGGCGAACACCATCGCGCCGAATTTCTGGATTCCGCGCCAGCAATCATCCTGGCGGCTGCGGCTGCCCGCACCAAAACGATCCGTCTTACGAGCGCGGTCACAGTGTTGAGCGCTGCTGACCCAGTGCGTGTATTTCAGGAGTTCGCGACCCTCGATCTGATTTCGAAGGGCCGCGCCGAGATCGTCGTTGGTCGGGGTTCTTTCGGCGAGGCCTATCCATTGTTCGGCTTCGACGCGCGCGATTATGATGCGCTCTTTGCGGAGAAACTCGATCTCTTTCTCAAGCTCCGAGAGACGGCTCATCCTGCCTGGCAGGGGCGCTATCGTCCGGCGCTCACGGGGCAGGGTGTTTTCCCGAGGCCCCATCAGCAGCGTCTCCCGGTTTGGCTTGGCGTCGGAGGCACACCGCAATCTTTCGCCCGCGCCGGCGCGCTCGGCCTGCCTCTGATGGTCGCAATCATCGGCGGCAGTTTCGAGCGTTTCCGTCCGCTCGTCGATCTCTACCGCGAGAGCGGTCTGAGAGCTGGATACACTGCTGACAAACTCACAGTCGGCGTCCATGCGATGGGTTTCGTTGGAGAGACAACTACAAAAGCCAAAGATGCCTTCTTCCCGGGTTGGGCATATATGGTCTCGACGATCGGTCGCGAGCGTGGCTGGTCAACTCCTACGCGTCGGCAGTTCGATGCGATGTGTGGCCCTGAAGGTGCCTTTTTGATCGGTGATTCAGCTACCGTTGCCAGCAAGATGCTCGATGCGAGCCTTGCACTCGGTGGCGTAAGCCGTATCACTTTCCAAATGAGTTCGGCCTCGCTCGAAACTACCGCAATGAAGCGCTCCATAGAATTGCTCGGAACTGAAGTAGCGCCAATTGTCCGAGTTCGTTCGAGCGGTTAAGGCGGCTTGCGCGGCTGCTACGGTTCACTACCACTCGCAGCGTGTGGCTTCTTGAAGTTTGAGTTCGCGCCTGTCGGTCCGCTTGCCCACTCAGCCTCTTGCTCCAGGGCAAGTAAGCGCATGCGCTGCGCCGGCGATGAGATCGAAGGAATCTGGCGTTCTGCCGGCGCAGTTGGCTTTACCCAAGGGACCTTCCCTCGCGGAAGATGCTTTACTGGCTGAAGCCATGAAGTCCCTGGTTGACGGATGTCCCTTCGGCGAGGTTGTTCTCACGATCCGACTTCATTGGTGAGCTGCCGGAACGTCTCTACGATTGTTTCCAATAGCTCATCTTTGTTCCGCTTCGTTATGAGTTCATGGCCTGCACCGGTGACCGGCAAGAGTTCCGTTCGTGCGGGGATGAGCTTCAACGCCGCTGTCATCTCATCAGTGGAGCCAAAGCCATCCCGTAGGCCATGAACGAACAACGCTGGGGTTCGGAGGCCTGGGAAATGCTCTGTCCGCAACTCGCTCGGTCGTTGCGGCGGATGGAGCGGGTAAGAGAGCAACAGGAGCTGATCGACGAGACCAGGTTCAGCCGCAGCCAGCATGGAGGCTTGTCTTCCTCCGTAGGAGTGGCCACCCAGGAATACGCGTCCTGAGATATGTCTTCGCATGGACATTACTGCTGCGCGGAGCCCCTGTTGGTCGCGTTCGGCGCTACCTCGTGGCGGCGGTCCGTGGGGACGCGACTGGCGGAAGGGAAGATCGTAACGGACGACGGTCAATCCCGAGGCACAGAATGCGTCTGCAAGCGTTACGAGCAGCGGAGAATTGCAATTTGCTCCGGCGCCATGCGTCAGTACGAGACAATCTCCTGGCGAGCCAGCAGGGCGATGCAGGAATCCTCGAACGGGTACTTCATGCGCCTGAGTATCCAGGAACTCTTGATAGTTGTTCATCGTGCTTGAGGCCTATCTCTTGTAGCGAAGCTGTGCCAGTCGGGGTCCATTCTAATAGGCGTTTCGCTCTCTAAAGAGCGTGAATTGATTTGTGCTCACACACAATATTTGCTTTGCCTCGTTCAGGCAGGGCTAAGATTGAGGCTGTCTACTGATTTTCTGTTTGCCGATAGGACTCCCTATGAGTTGACACTGCGAATGGAACGAGCATCATGCGCCCAGACTCCGCCATCGTCACTCCGTTGGTTGTGCCTCGTCCGCCATGGCGTCGAGGATCGCCACCGTGTCCGCCTGTCCCACGTTGCGCCGGGTCCACATCCGCAACCGGCTACGCGGATGGCGACACGCGATGTCATACGCAAGGTCTCCCAGCGCCTCAGGAGTCAGAGTCTTCAGTTCCTCCATGAGATTGTGAGCATGTTCCTTGGCTTGCTTGTGTGCGCTCGTCGTGTAACCGATTGCACTGACCGATTCCTTACTAACCGATTCAATGACAGATTCTTCCTTATATAGAGAGGCGTGAATGTCTCCCCTGAGGAGTCCCTGTGTCTCCCCATCTATGGCGTCAATGTCTCCTCTGAGGAGTCCTGATGTCACATCTACTGTTTCCGGTAGAGGAGTCTGTATGTCTCCCCTATCGAGTCCCTCGTCGCCTTCCTGTCCTGCGCTTAGAGGAGTCTCTGTGTCTCCCCTACTGATGAGTTCCTTGATGGAGGCAACCTGAACGGTGTACCTGCTCGAAGACCTGCCTTTCCCGACCTCGCGCGAGATGTAACCCCGCTCGATGAGGGTTGGGATGATCCGCTGGACTTGGCGCTCTTGGAGGCGCGACACCGTAGCGATCAGCGACCGCGAGGGGTAGCAGTCGTAGGTGGCGTTGTCCGCATACCTGCAAATGGCGACGAGCACCGACTGTTCGCTCACGGACAGGCCGGGGAGGTCAAAGCAGAGGTTCCGCACCAAGGCCGCAGCCCAGAAGGAAGCCAGCAAGTCCCTCTCCGAAATCAACGAACGACTCGCCGGTATAAGTGTTGCAGGCCTCTGCGACCGCTTCCTCCTCGAGGGCATGAAAGATATCCGTCCACACAGTCAGGCTACCTACCGCTCTTTCCTCAAGCGTGTCCGCATGGAGTGGGCTGACTGGCGCGTGGAGGATATGGCGAAGGACATCATGGCCGCAGAGAATTGGATCAACGGATACCAGACGTTGCCGATTCCGGAGAAGGTCGAACCCGATTACATCGCCAAGGGAAAGCGCGTCAAAGGGAAGGTCACTCCGGCGCGTCCAGCCCGCGATGTCAGCAACAAAACCAAGCTGCACCTGAAAGCCTTCCTCCATCGTCTCCTCGAATGCGCGATGAAGTGGAACCTCCTCACGCTCCAGAGGAACCCTTTCCAATTGGTCGAAGTAAAGGGAAAGCGAATCAAGGTCCGGATGATTACGTACCTCACTGGCGAGCAGTACCGTGCCCTAGTCGCTGACTCAGAGCTATGCCAGCACGTGCGAGTCATGATCCAGATCGCCATGATTCTCGGGCTCCGAGCGAGCGAGATACTCGGCCTCCGCTGGGAGGATGTTGACTTCGAGAAGGCGACGATCACAATCCGTAGGTCGGTCGTCGAGAAGGACATGGATGACACCAAGACACAGGCGTCTGAGGCGGAGTTGCCGATGCACGAGGACTTGGCGATGGTGCTGAAGGAATGGCGCGAGCCAAATCAGGATGAGAACGGGGAGGATATATCCGTCAACGGCTGGCTCTTTGGCAACATCCTAACTGGCCGACCGTTCTGGCGCGGCACACTACAGAAGGACCATCTCATACCGGCCGGCAAGCGCGTCGGCATCGCGAGCCTGGGCTGGCACGACTTCCGCCACACCTACCGCGCGATGATGGGTGAATTGGACGACATCCCGCTCGAGATGCAGAAGACGCTGATGCGCCACTCCGACATCAGCACAACGCTCAGCTACGGCGGAAAGAGGTCGGCAAACAAGACCCGCGCGGCCAATGCCAAGGTTGTGGAGATGTTGAGGAAGAGAGCATGAGAGGTTGAGCGCAGATTAGGGCATCTAGGCGCACTAAAAACCCAGCCCAGAAACAGAAGAGGCCTCCCGTTAAGGAGGCCTTTCTGCTGCTGCAATCACGGTTATTTCCACCGTCTCTTTGAGGGGGGCTGAAAATTGCCTTGCCCTTATCTTGCCCTCGATGTTTTGGCCTTAGACCGCGACTCCAGCTAAGTCGTTGATCTTACAGCTATAAGTGGTGCGCCCGGAAGGACTCGAACCTCCGACCCTCTGGTTCGAAGCCAGATGCTCTATCCAGCTGAGCTACGGGCGCGGGTGAAGCGGAAGATCTGCTGCGTAAGGAAGCGTATCGCAGGAGAGGATGGTTTCGCGAGTTATTTCGCGGGAGCGGGAGCGGCGGTGAGTGCCTCAACGGGCTGCGGAGCCGTGACCATCGGCAGCTTCTCGACGACATCGAGTCCGGCGCGCCGGAGCAACTGGTGAATCGCCGGCTCGTTGAGGCGCGTTGCGTCGTACTCGACGAGCAAAGTCTTTTCAGTCTCATCGAAGGAGAGGTGGCGAACCCCATAGACCTCGCGGATGCGGGCGATTGCCAGTGCTGCAGCCTCGGTAGGAGGCGTACCGTAGCGGTATTGAACATCAAGCTGCGTCATGTCTTCGATGATACCAGCGATGGTGACGACGATGTCAGCCGAGCCACTTCGGGTTGGCGGCCGTTCCGTCGTAGCGGTTCGAGGTCTTGAAGAGCTCGAACCGGCCTTCGCTGGCGGCGTCGCGTGTGCGGGCGAGCAGGGCGGTGACCTGAGTGTCAGAGAGCGGCTTGAAGGTGCGGGCGGCGGTAAGGGCCTGCTGGAGGATGGTGGGGGAGTCGATGCCGGTGATGACGACGGAGACTGGTTGGGTTAGCCCGTAGTGCAATGCTTCGATGGGCTCGACGGTCTTGGAGTCGAGGATGAAGTGGTCGCCGAAGGTCTTCATGGCAAGGATAGCGGTGCCTTGCTGGAGGGCGACGGGCATCACCTCTTTGGCGAAGGAGCGGAAGTGCGCGTCCATGACGTTGATGGGCATCTGGACAGTATCCAGGTGGAAGTTGTGCTTCTTTGCCACCTCGAACATGCGGAGGTGGACGGCGGGATCCTTGTGTCCGGTGAAGCCGATGTAGCGGATCTTGCCGGCCTGGCGGGCGGCGACGGCAGCCTCCATGGCTCCGCCGGGGCCGAAGATGCGGTCGGGGTCCTCCATGCGGATGACCTCGTGGAACTGGACGAGATCGATTACGTCGGTCTGAAGGCGGCCGAGTGACTCCTCGAGTTGCTTGGCGTAGGACTCTTTCGTGCGGCCGTCCATCTTGGTCATGAGAAAGACCTTCTCGCGGTAGCCGTCCCGGAGGGCCCGGCCCATGCGGACCTCGCTGAGGCCGTCGTTGTAGTCCCAGCAGTTATCCATGAAGGTGATGCCGGCGTCGATTGCCTGACGAATGAGCTTGATACTGGCGTCGGAGTCGGGGGATTTGCCGATGTGGTAGCCGCCGAGGCCGATGGCGGAGACGCGCTCGCCTGTCTTGCCGAGTTCTCGGTAGATCATGCCGGGAACCTCAGGGCGCTTTTGGGGCGCAGCCGCTCCCGCGTTCTGTGCAATGGCGTAGCTAGAGGTGGCGGCTGCTGCCAACCCCGCGGCGGTGGCGGATTTCAAAAAGTTTCGGCGCTGCATGCAGAGTTAGATGTTGAACGACCACCGTCCGGATGGTTGGGCGCAGCTTAGACGGGATGTGCCGCACGGGCGATTAGCGTGGCGTTGTTGGCCCAGAGAGCGAGCTACGAGCCATGTGCCATCCTTGCGATTAATGTGGCGGAGTAGGCGGCGCCGAAGCCGTTGTCGATGTTGACGACGGTGACGTTGGGGGAGCAGGAGTTGAGCATGCCGAGGAGGGCGGCGGCCCCACTGAAGGAGGCTCCGTAACCGACGGAGGTAGGGACGGCGATGACGGGGACGCCGACGAGGCCTCCGACGACGGAGGGGAGCGCGCCTTCCATTCCGGCGCAGACGATGACGGCGTTGGCGGAGGCGAGTTGGTCGCGTACGGCGAGGAGGCGGTGGATGCCGGCGACGCCTACGTCGTAGAGGCGGGTAACGCGGGTGTTGAAGAGTTCGGCAGTGACGGCGGCCTCCTCGGCGATGGGGAGATCGCTGGTGCCCGCGCAGACGACGGCGATGTGGCCCTTTGGTTCGGAGTGTGTGGATTGGCGGAGCGTGAGGGCCCGGGCCTGCGGGTGGTGGACGGCGGCGGGGACGGCTTCCAGGACGGCGAGCGCGGTGGGATCGTCGGCGCGGGTGGCGAGGACGTCGTGTCCGGCGGCGGCCATGCGGGAAAAGATCTCGGCGGTCTGGGCGGGGGATTTTCCGGCGGCGTAGATGACCTCGGGCAGGCCGCTGCGGAGGGCGCGATGGTGATCGATGCGGGCGTGGCCGAGGTCCTCGAAGGGGAGAGAGGCCAGGCGGTCGGAGGCATCGGAGGGGGTAAGGTCGCCGCGTTCGACGGCGGCGAGGAGTTCGAGGAGGGTGGCTTTGTTCATTGCGCCGCTGCCTTGGAGGAGTGATAGGCGGCGATGGCGGCTTGTTGGACGAGCTTTACGGGGACGTTGTGCTGGGCGGCGGCGGCGCGGCAGTCCTCGAACTCGGGGGCGGCGTTGTAGGTTTCGTTGTTGCGTGAGCCGACTTTGATGCGTATGTCTCCGTAGGGGGTCGCGACGGTGGTGTGGGAGCGGTCGAGACAGGAGCGGCGCTCGTGGTGGATGCGCACGCCGAGGGTGCTGGTCTCGCGGAGGAGAAGGTCTTCGAGCGCAGGGACGTTTGCGTCGTCGGCGAGGACGGTGATGTGGGTGCCGAGGCGGCCCTTCTTCATCTGCACGGCCGTGGACATAACATCGAGGGCGCCGAGGGCGAGGGCGCGCTCGCTGACGTGCGCGAGGATCTGCGGAGAGAGGTCGTCGATGGCGGTCTCGAGGACGGCAACGGAGGCGTGGTTGCCGCCGGCTGCGTCGCCGATGGACAGGCGCAGGACGTTGGGGAAGTCCTGCGGGTTTCGCGATCCCGCGCCGTAGCCGATCTGCTGGACTCGCATCGCGGGCTGGGGGCCGAAGGTGGGAGAGATGGCTCGGATGAGAGCGGCGCCGGTGGGGGTCACAAGCTCCTGTTGGACGTGCGCGGAGTAGGTTGGCATGCCCCGCAGCAGATCGGCGGTTGCGGGCGCGGGGACGGGGAAGCGGCCGTGGGCGCAGTCGACCATGCCTCCGCCGACGTTGATGGGGGACGAGTACCAGGCATCGATGGCGAGGGCATGGATGCCGGCGCTGACGGCGACGATATCGACGATGGCGTCGACGGCACCGACCTCGTGGAAGTGAATCTTTTCGATCGGCACGTTATGGATTTTCGCCTCGCTGGCCCCCAGGAGTTCGAAGGCGTGGATGGCAGTGTGCTTCGCTGCATCGGGCAGACTTGCTGACTGAATCAACGAGCGGATGACGGAGAGCGAGCGGCCGTGGGTGTCGGGGTGGTCGTGGGCGTGCGGCTCATCGTGGGCATGCGAATGCCCGATCTTGTGCTGATGCTGAGTGCCGGGGTGGTGATGGTGTTCGCGGACACGCTGCTGCTGGACTCTGTCGTCGTGTTTGTGTGGCTGGACCGCTTCGGCGAGCCTGCCGTTCTCGAGAACATGCACCTTGGTCGAGGAGATACCGCTGCGATCGACCTTCTCGATGGAGAGTGACGCGCCGAGGTTGAGCGCGGAGGCAGCGTCGTGAAGGACTTGAGGCGGAACTCCGGCCTCGATCAGAGCTCCCAGGAACATGTCGCCGCTGATGCCGGCGAAGCAATCGAGATAGGCAATGCGCATGGCCGATATTGTTTCACGGCGGAATGGAGGCCGCTACCGATGCCGAGCGAAAGAACTACAGCTGTCGATTCCTCTGGACAACGCAGCATCGGGGAGTAGAATTCCGGCGTTCTTCAGAATCATCCTGGGTTGCCGGCCAAGCTCCGGGGCTGTCTCTGGCCTGTGGCTTTGATCGCTGCTGCCGGTAATTCGCGGTTTCAAGGGGAAGCACAACAGCCAAAGGAGGCTTTCGATATGAAGAGGCTGACAGGGCTTTTAGCAGGTCTTTCTGTGATGGTTACAGGTCTGGGAGTCGCGGCGGCGCAGGAGGCGATGGGACCACCGAAGGTGCTGGTGATCCAGAGCGAGCTTGTGAAGCCAGGGCGGGGCGGAGCGCTGCACGAGCGGTCGGAGAGCGCCTTTGTGCGCGCCATGGTCGCGGCGAAGTGGCCGACCCATTACGTCGCTCTTGAGTCGTTGTCCGGCCCGACGCGGGCGTTATTTCTGACGGGGTATCCATCGTTTGCCGCATGGGAGAAGGACAACCAGGACATGGCGAAGAACGCAACGCTCTCGGCCGCGATCGATAAGGCCATGATGTCGGACGGGGATCTGCTGACCTCCTACGATCAGGGCGCCTTTATTTACAACGAGGAAGGCAGTCTTCGGGCTGGGACGGCTGATGTACCGCGCAGTCGCTACTTCGAGATCTCGGTCTTCCACGTTCGCCCAGGGCACAGGATGGAGTGGGAGGAACTGGTGAAGCTGTACCGGGAGGGCTACGAGAAGATCCCGAACGCGAAGTGGGCGCTGTTTGAGAGCGTCTATGGAGCGGATAACGGCGGCATGTATCTGGTGTTCAACCCAATGAAGTCGCTGGCAGAGGTGGAACAGGGCTACGCGGACCAGAAGAAGTTTGTCGACGCGATGGGCGAGGGCAAGATGAAGAAGCTGGGCGAGTTGACGGCCTCCTGCATCGAGTCGGAACAGACCAATCTCTTCCGGTTCAACCCAAAGATGAGCTATCCGCTGGATTCGTGGGTGAAAGAGGACCCGACCTTCTGGAAGCCGAAGATGACGGCGCCGGCGAAGGCGGAGAAGCCTGTACAGTAGCAGATGCAAGAGTAAAGGGCCCCGCTTCATCTGTGGAGCGGGCTTCTTCGTCGGCGTTAGCGCGTGACCGGAGTGATGGCGTTCGCCGGAAGAACATCGTTCATGGACCCGGAGCGGTATCCCTGGGTGTCGAGCGTGACGTAGAGGAAGCCGAGGGGCCGCAGAGCGGCTGTGATCCGGTCGAGCATATCGAGATCGAGAGCGCGGGGCATCTCTGTGCGGGCGATCTCGATGCGGGCAAGGTCGCCGTGATGGCGCACGCGCAGTTGCAGGAAGCCGAGCGCGTGCAGCGCGTCCTCTGCCTGCTCCACTTGAGACAGGTTTTCAGCAGTGACGGGGCGGCCGTATTCGATGCGCGAGGAGAGGCAGGCTGAGGCGGGTTTATTCCACAGCGACAGGCCGGCTTCGCGCGCGAGCTGGCGAACGTCGGCCTTAGTGAGCTGCGCTGCGACCAGGGGCGCGAGCGCGTGGTGCTGCGCCGCGGCCTGCTGGCCCGGCCGGAAGTCGCCGCGATCGTCGAGGTTCATTCCATAGGCAAGGTGGCGGAAGCCGCGTTCGGCGCGGGCCTGTTCCATTTGCGTGAAGAGCTCGTCTTTGCAGTGAAAGCAGCGCCTGGAGTCGTTGCGACGATAGTCCGGGTTTTTGAGTTCGGCGGTGTGCAGGATATGGGTCGGGATGCGGTGCTCGGCAGTGAACGCCAGCGCGGCCGCGAGTTCGGCGCGCGGAAGTGAGGGGGAGTCGGCGATGACGGCAAGCATTTGGTCGCCGAGCTCTTGGTGCGCCGCCCAGGCGAGATACGCCGAGTCTGCTCCACCGGAGTAGGCGATCATGACGCTGCCGAGATCCCGGAGCGTGGCCTGGAGCAAAGCGCGTTTGACTGCGAGATCCATCCGGCCATCCTCGGGAAGTATAGTAGCGGAGTCAGGGGCAGGGTTGCTAGTCCGGCTGGCTGATCTGCTTCCATATCTCAGGATCGACGGGAACGCCGAGACGCAGGTTTTCCTCGCGCAGATGAAACGTCTGCTCCCCGGGGTAGCGGATCGGGCGGGCGGGGTCGATGGGCGTTGCCTGACGGAGGTGGTCAAGGACGCCGTCGGCGATGCGGGTAAGCTCTTCGGCGGTGGCGACGTTCGAGGGATCGATAGCGAGGAAGATCTGCGATTGGCCAGCTTCGCGGAGAGGGTCTGATCCAAGCTGGTAGGTGGCGAGGCCGCCTGAGAGCATGGCGCCGATCATGTCGAGCACGAGCGAGAGGCCGGAGCCCTTCCAGTAGCCGATGGGCAGCGCGCGCTGCGAGGCTTCGATGGCGGCGGCGTCTTGCGTGAGGTTTCCGGCGGAGTCGTAGCCTCCGGGGACGGGCAGGGGGTGGCCTCGCTTGGCGTAGGAGGCGAGGGCACCGTAGGAGAACTGGCTCATCGCCATGTCGAGCACGATGTGATGGCCGTTGTCGCGGGGGATGGCGAGGATGAGGGGATTGTTGCCGATGGTCGGCGTGGTTGCTCCCCAGGCAGGAACGTTGGGCAGAGTGTTGGACCAGCAGATGGCAAAGACGCCTTCGTCCGCTGCCTGCCAGCCGAAGGCCCCGCCGCGCATCCAGTGGTTGGTGTTGGCGAGAGCGACGCCGCCGATGCCCTGAGTGCGGGCAAGCTCGACGGCGCGCTGCATGGAGGAGCGGGCGTTGAGATTGCCGATGCCACGGTGACCGTCCCAGCGCTCGATGGCGCCGAAGGCGGCTGTGAGCGTGGGTGTTGCATGCACATCGATGCTGCCGTTCTTCACCATCGCCTCAAAGCGTGGGAAGCGATTGAGGCCGTGTGAGTAGATGCCGTCGCGCGTGGTCTCGGCGAAGAGCTGAGCGCAGAGGCGAGCGCGGTCGGGCGAGATACCGAGGCGGAGCATCGCCTGTTCTAGGGCGAAGCGAAGGCCTTCAAAGGGAACGCGAAGCATGATGCGAGTTTAGTCGAAGGTCAGCGGACGAGCGCCGGCAGCTTGTCGCTGACACCGAGCAGGAAGATCGCTCCGATGATGAAGCTGTAGACAGCGGTGAGCGATGTGATGAGCGTCTGCAGGCGCGGGCGATGCGTGCTCGAGGCGAAGATACCGGAGGCGGAGGCAGTCATGATGGTGTTCATGACCAGAAGGCCGGCGATGAAGCAGAGCAGGCCGAGGAAGCCTCGGCTGGTGCCGCCGAGATTGGCCGTCAGGAGGAAGAGGAGAAGCTGCGAGGGGGTCTCGGCTCCCAGGCCGTGGATGATGCCGACGAGGAGGACTGAGCCAGTGTCGTAGCGGAAGCGGAAGGGCTCAGGGCGAGGTGTGCCGGGATTCCTGAGGCGCTGGATGCGCCACTTCGCATGACGGCCTGCTGTGATGAGGAGGGCGATACGGCTGGGAGGAATGGCATGGCCGTGTGCGGCATCGGAGCGGCGGCGGAAGAAGGTGATGAGGACGTAGAGAGCGAGGACGATGAGGGTGGCTCCGACGAGCCGCTCGCCGATGGCATCGAGGCCGTGGGGAAGCGAAAGGTGCAGGAAGATGACGGCAGAGCCGAGGACGGCGACCGTGATGGCATGGCCGAGCGCGTAGAGCAGGCCGAGCCTCATGCCTTCGCGCCACGTGCGCTGCACGCTGGTGATATCGGTGATGGCCGCCAGGTGGTCGTAGTCGAAGCCGTGGCGTAGCCCAAGAAGCGCGCAGGAGACCAGGGCGAGTTCGAGCGCGGACGACATGGGCTTCTGGTAGGGTACGGGGTGCTGGCGTACGGCCGCAAGGCGACTTATCCCGGACGGTGCACGGAAATGTTCGTGTAATTTTTAGTAATAGAATTTGAGTTGACTCCGTGAAAGAGGTTGAGATGGATTTGGAGAGTGTATTTGAGCAGGCCGAAGCTCCGAAGCCGCGTATGGCCCGGCCGATCGTGATGGTGGGCTCCGGCGGGATCGTTCACGACGCTCACCTGCCTGCGTACGCGAAGGCTGGATTTCCCGTGGCGGTGCTGGTGGACATGAGTCGCGAACGGGCAGAGGCGCTGGCAAAGAAGTTCCACGTTCCTCTTGGCACCTCGTCGATCGACGAGGCGATCCGGTTTGCTCCGGCGGACGCGATCTTCGATGTGGCGGTGCCCGCCAAGGCGATCCCGGGTATCCTTCCGCAGTTGCCGGACGGCGCCGCGGTGCTGATCCAGAAGCCGATGGGAGAGACGCTGGAGGAGGCCGTTGAGATTCTCCGCATCTGCCGGGCGAAGGGACTGACGGCGGCGGTGAACTTTCAGCTGCGCTGGGCTCCGAACATGCTGGCCGCGCGCGCGCTGACGGATGCTGGCGCGCTGGGCGAGCTGCACGATATGGAGGTGAAGGTCAGCGTCCACATGCCGTGGGAGCTCTGGAGCTTCCTGAGTACGGCGCCCCGGCTCGAGATCCTCTATCACTCGATCCATTACATCGACCTGGTGCGCAGCTGGTTCGGCAACCCGCGCGGCGTCTACGCGAAGACGGTGAAGAGTCCGCGAACGCCCGCGCTGGCGGCGACCAAGAGCGTCATCATTCTGGACTACGGCGACGACAAGCGCGTCTTCATCGCCTCCAACCACAGCCACGACTTCGATCCGAAGATGCAGCGTAGCTTTGTGCAGTGGGAGGGAATGACGGGTGCAATGCGGGCGCAGATGGGCGTGAATCTGAACTATCCGGTGGGCCTGCCGGACAACCTTGAGTACATCGTTCGCGACGGAGCAGGATGGCGGGAGGCGCCTGTGAGTGGCAACTGGTTTCCCGATGCGTTCATGGGATCGATGGGGTCATTGCAGGCGTACGTGGAGGGCGAGGCGAAGACACTGCCTACCAGTGTCGAAGACGCGATCGATACGATGCGGACCGTGGAAGCGGCGTATCTTTCGAGCGAACGCGACGGTGTAGAGCTACCGCCGCTCGCTCTCTAGGGTCTGAGCTCTTTGCCGGGCTCGAAGGTGGCCATCTGGCCGGAGTGCTCGAGCGCCAGGCGGGAGTGTTCGTGCGCCTGCTTCGATAGCTCGTGTGCGGTGAGGTGGTCGCCTTTGTCGTGCGAGGCAGCGGCGGCGAGGTGAGCGTGCGCCGCGAGCTTGTGTAGCTCAACGACGCGTTGTTGATGAGGAGTCTGCGGCATGGCTTGCCTCCGTAGGAATAGTCAGCGGCCCATCCAGCCTCCGTCGACGGTCATGACGGTGCCTGTAACGTAATCGCTGGCCGGGGAGCTAAGGAAGAGGGCGGCTCCGGCGAGGTCGTTCGGCTGCCCCCAGCGCCCGGCGGGAATCCGTTCCAGGATCTGGCGGTTGCGGGTCTCGTCGGCCTGCAGTGCCTCGGTGTTGCTCGTGGCGAAGTAGCCGGGGGCGATGGCGTTGACTTGGATGCCCTTGGGGGCCCACTCGTTGGCGAGGGCCTTGGTGAGCTGCGCGACGCCGCCCTTGCTGGCTGCATAGGCAGGCACCCGAATGCCGCCCTGGAAGCTGAGCAGCGAGGCGATGTTGACGATCTTGCCCACGTTCTGGCCGGGAGCGGAGCGCGAGATCATGTCACGCGCAGCAAGCTGGGAGAGTTGGAAGACGCTTGTCAGGTTCACCTGCAAGACAGTTTGCCAGTCTTCGAGTGGGTACTCCTCGGCGGCGTGGCGGATGATGGTGCCAGCGTTGTTGATCAGGATGTCGACACGGCCAAACTTGTCCACGACCTGGCCGAAGAGCTCATTCGCGCCGTCGATGGTGGAGAGGTCGGCGCGGAAGGCGGCGGCTTTGGAACCGATGGCTGCGGCCGTTTCGGTTGCGGCCCTGCGGTTGCCATGGACGGCGACGGTGGCTCCGGCCTGTGCAAGAGCGGTGGCGATGGCGGCTCCGAGGCCGCTGGCGGCGCCGGTGACAAGAGCGACTTTGTTGTCGAGTCGGAACAGATCGAGGATGGTTTGCATGGTGTTGTCACTCTAACGGGAACAGGGAGCGGAGCAAATGATATGTCTGGTTACCTTCGCTCGTGCGCGGAGGCGGAGGCATTCGTGCGGTTATTGGCATTTTGTTGACCGTCATTCTTCTGGTTTCGTATGGTGGATGGGACCGTTTTTCCACTAGGGCATATGGCATAGGACTGCGGCAAACGCAGGCTATATGCTGAACGCACGGTCAAGTGCGAATCCACACAGTGCACAACACAGTCGATGCAAGAAGGAGATGTGCGATGAGGCTGTATCAGATGGCGGAT
This sequence comes from Edaphobacter aggregans DSM 19364, assembly GCF_000745965.1. Lineage (GTDB taxonomy): Bacteria > Acidobacteriota > Terriglobia > Terriglobales > Acidobacteriaceae > Edaphobacter > Edaphobacter aggregans. Next base: position 20,930 of record NZ_KN050789.1, read on the forward strand.
GCTGTTCGGTACGAGATGATGAACACCGACGAGCTGCGCGAGACGTTTCTGATTGAGGAGCTGTTTCAGCCCGGCGAGATTGAGTTCGCATACGTGGATCTCGACCGTACGGTGATCGGCTCTGCGGTTCCGACCCGCGCTGCACTGAAGCTCGAGACAGAGCCGGAGCTGCGCGCGGAGTACTTCCTGGAGCGCCGCGAGCTTGGCGTGCTGAACATCGGGGGCGCGGGTTCGGTGGTTGTGGACGGCAAGACCTTCGAGTTGGACAAGCTCGACGTTCTGTATGTCGGCCGCGGATCGAAGGATGTGACCTTCACCAGCAAGGATGCTGCGAAGCCCGCCGAGTTCTATCTGCTGAGCTATCCCGCGCACGCGGAGTATCCGACCGTAATGGTGAAGTTCGGCGAGATGAAGCCGGTCGAGCTTGGCACGGCGGAGACCTGCAACCGACGCAAGATCTACAAGGCTATCTATAAGGACGGCATCAAGAGCTGCCAGCTGGTGATGGGGTTCACGATGCTAGAGCCGGGAAGCAACTGGAACACGATGCCTCCGCACACGCATATGCGGCGCAGCGAGGTCTATTTTTATTTCGATGTTGATCCGGCGCATCGCGTGCTTCACCTGATGGGGCCGCCGGATGCGACGAGCCATCTGGTGATGGCGAACAAGGAAGTTGTGGTATCACCGGGGTGGTCGATCCATGCCGGCGTTGGAACGAAGAACTACACCTTCTGCTGGGGTATGGGCGGAGAGAACCAGGTGTATGACGACATGGACGCTGTAGCAATTACGGAGCTTCGATAGATGAGTGCAAGTTTGACGATTCGCAAGAAGGAAGAGTGCAAGTGGGATCTGGTCAGCCTGGGCGAAGTGATGCTTCGCTTGGATCCCGGCGACGTTCGTGTCGCGACGACGCGGCAGTTTCAGGCTTGGGAGGGTGGCGGTGAGTATAACGTCGCTCGTGGCCTGAGGCGGTGCTTTGGGCTGAAGACGGCGATCGTCACGGCGCTGGCGGACAATCCGGTGGGACGGCTGGTCGAGGACCTGATGCTGCAGGGCGGCGTGGACCAGTCGCATGTGATCTGGAGGAAATACGATGGCGTGGGCCGCACGACGCGCAATGGGTTGAACTTCACGGAGCGCGGGTTTGGCGTTCGCGCGGCTCTCGGCTGCTCGGACCGCGGTCACACGGCGGTGAGCCAGCTGAAGCCCGGCGAGATCGACTGGGACGAGATCTTCGGCAAGGAAGGCTCGCGGTGGTTCCATACCGGCGGCATCTTCTGCGCGCTGAGCGAGACGACACCTGAGGTTGCCAAGGAGGCGATGGTGGCGGCGCGCAAGCACGGCGTGATGATCAGCTACGACCTGAACTATCGCGACTCTCTGTGGAAGGCGATCGGCGGCAAGGCGAAGGCGACGGAGGTCAACCGCGACCTGGCGCAGTATGTCGATGTGATGATCGGCAACGAGGAGGACTTCACGGCGGCTCTCGGCTTCGAGATCGAGGGCGTCGGCGAGGAGCTGGGCGAGCTGGATTCGGCGAACTTCCGCAAGATGATCGAGAAGGCTGTCGCGACGTATCCGAACTTCAAGGCGGTGGCGACGACGCTGCGACATGCGAAGACGGCGAGCGTGAACGACTGGGGCGCGGTCTGCTACTACGAGGGTAAGTTCCACGAGGCCCGGCCGATGCCTGATCTCGAGATCTTCGACCGCGTCGGCGGCGGCGACTCGTTCGCTTCGGGGCTGATCTACGGCTTCCTGAATGACAAGGGCGCGGACTGGGCGGTGAACTGCGGCTGCGCTCATGGTGCGCTTGCGATGACGACGCCGGGCGATACGACGATGGCGACGTTCGACGAGGTGCAGCGTGTGATGAAGGGCGGCGGCGCTCGCGTTCAGCGTTAGAGACAGTGGTCAGTGATTAGTTGTTAGTGGTTAGGAGATGCGATGACGAAGGTTGAAGTTCTGAAGAGCTTGAAGGAGATTGGACTGGTTCCGGTGCTGCGTGCGGAGTCGGTTGAGAAGGCGCTGGCGCTGGCCGAGGCGATTGCTGCGGGTGGGGTTACGGTGCTCGAGATTACGATGACGGTGCCGGGGGCGATCCAGGTGATGCGGACGCTGGCGGAGAAGAGGCCGGACATCCTGATCGGGGCGGGCACGGTGTTGGATGCCGAGACGGCGCGGGCCTGCATTCTAGAGGGCGCGAAGTTTGTTGTCAGCCCGGCGCTGAATGTGAAGACCATCGAGATGTGTCATCGGTATTCGATTGCTGCGCTGCCGGGGGCTCTGACGCCGACGGAGGTGGTGACGGCGTGGGAGGCTGGGGCGGATGTGGTGAAGATCTTCCCGGCGAGCGCGCTGGGAGGAGCGAAGTATCTGTCGTCGCTCAAGGCTCCGCTGCCGCAGGTGGAGATGATTCCGACGGGCGGGGTGTCGCTGGCGACGGCGAACGACTTCCTCGCGGCGGGTGCGTTTGCGCTTGGGGTCGGAGCGGACCTCGTGAACACGAAGGCGATGGCGGAAGGGAAGCCGGAGATTGTGACCGAGAGCGCGAAGAAGTACCTGGCGATCGTGAAGGAGTTCCAGTCGAAGTCCTGACATCCCCCCTCCCCCTGTTTTGTGTCAAAGTCTTTAAAACAGGGGAGATAGGTTGGTACTTTGGGTGGAACGTATTGATTTTTGCGGGCTTGTCGTCAGCAAAGTCTTGATGTGTCATAGGAAAGCCCCGACCGGTTGGTCGGGGCTTTGTTTTTCTGAGCTGATTTAAGTTAAGTATAGCGGGTGGAGGGTAATTAATCGGCACATTATATTTCGTTTTGTTTGTTTGGTTTAGGTGGTTTTGGGGCTTGACAAGGGTTTGTGTGGAAAAGTGATGTTCGTGGCCAGGGCGGGCGGTGTGAAATGCGGGGGTTCCTCGCTTCGCTCGGAATGACGCCCAATAAGGAGATGACGCCTACCAAGATCGATCCGCTCGGAGAAGCGCTCCTTCAGCTGAGAGGGGGAGAGAAGCAGGTCCCTCCACTGCGCGGCGCCGCTTCGGTCGGGATGTCACGTAAAAAGTGTGAGCTTCGAAATTCAGCGGAGATGATTTACCAAGAAAAAGGCCGCCGGCACAGGCCGGCGGCTGCGAGAAACCATGATGAGCGAGTGCGCCTGGGCCGAGGGAGTCGTCCCCGGCGCTCTCGCTCAGAGCACGGCTAAAAGTTGGCGCGGAGGGAGAGCTGAATCTGACGATTCGCTCCGATTCCGACCTGGTTTCCGACGGTGGAGGAGAGCCTTCCCCAGGCCGATCCGGCCGTGGACTGTGAGTAGGGCGCTCCGGGCTGGTTTGCCGCTCCAGAGGAGAGGGTCTGGTTGAGGCGTACGGTGCCGGGGTTGGCGTAGTTGGGATGGTTGAGGATGTTGTAGATGTCGGCGCGGAAGTCGAACGAGGCACGCTCGGTGGCGTGGAACGTCTTGCCGAGGGTGAAGTCAAGCTGGGCGAGGTTAGGACCGCTCAGGTCGTTGCGGCGATAGTTGCCGAAGGTTCCGGGCGCGGGGGTGGAGAATGCGGCCGGATTGAGGTACTGGACTCCCGACTTGATGTAGGGGTTGACTCCGGGGACGATGTTGGGGCGACGGATGTTGCGGCTGTTGCCGCCGCCAGGGACGTTGACGACTGCGGTGGTCTGGACGACGCCGGCCGTGACGACAGGGCTGGCGAAGGTCTGGCCAGCGATGGAGGTGCCGGGTTTGCCGACGTAGGCGATGTCAGAACGAGTGACGAGGACGTCGATGGGAACACCGCTGCGGAAGTTGACGATGCCGCCGACCTGCCAGCCGCCCGCAACGATATTCATGGGACCGGAGAGGGAGTAGGCCTTTCCGTGACCGAAAGGAAGGTCGTAGAGGACGGTGGCGTTGAGGCTGTGGCGAATATCGTTGATACCACGGCCATACTCCGTACGGAGGTCGTAGGGATTCTGGGCGGTGGTGGCTTCGTTGGATCCGGAGGTAGTTCCGAGCTCCTTGGCCCAGGTGTACTGTGCGCCGAAGGTGAGTCCCTGAGAGAAGCGACGCTGGAGATGCGTCTGGAGGGCGTTGTACATGTCGGTTCCGCCGGAGGTCTTGTAGTCGATCTCGGCGAAGCGGCCACCGAACTGGCGGATGGGAGTTCCAACGCCGGTGGTGGGGTTGGTGGTGACGCCGGTGATGAGGTTGGTGATGGAGCGCAGGAAGAGATTGCGACCCATCGATCCTACGTAGCCAATCATGAGTTGGGCCTGGCCGGGAAGGCGCTGTTCGATGGAGGCGGTGTAGGTGGTGACGCGCTCCGGGATCTTGTACTTCGGAGCGTAGGCGCGGGGCTGATATCCGAGCGTTGGGCTGTTGATGTCGTAGTTGGCATAGACATCGGTGGCCGGCACGATGGGATAGACCTTGCCGGAGGTGAAGGTGCGGCTGACGCGATCGTTAGCTTCGGGCTGGATCTGGTCTTCGGTCTGGCCGGGACCGTAGTAGACGCCTCCGCCGATGCGGAAGATGGTTTCGCCGTTGAGCGCGTTGGGGGCCCAGGTGAGGGCGACGCGTGGTCCGAAGTTGTTCTTGTTGCTGCCGTACCAGTCGCCGGAGTACTTGGGATAGATGGTTCCGGCGTTCATGTCGAAGACTACGACCTTGTCGCGGTCTTCGTGGAGGGGCGAGTAGTACTCGTAGCGCAGGCCGTAGCTGAGGGTGAGGTTCGGACGAAGCTTCCACTCATCCTGTGCGTAGCCGATGTAGTAGGTCTGCTTGACGTGCGCATCTCCGCTGAGACCGGTGAAGGGGCTGGGGTCACTGAGGTCTCCGAAGAACTGGATCTGGGCCGGAGAGTTGGCCTGGAAGGCGCTGATGGAGTTGTAGGTGTAGGTGGTTCCACCGATCTGGTTGTTGTAGAGACCGATGGGCCGGATCTCCACGCCGAACTTCATATTGTGGTTTCCGACGACGTAGGAGAGGTTATCGATATAGGAGTAGCTCTGACCGGCGTAGGGTGCGCCTACGCCGTTGAAGGAGCTTGAGAGCGAGATGAGCGCACCGACGTTGGTAAGACCGGCGACGGAGATACGGGCCTTGCTGATGTCGGCGTTGGGGCTGGCGCCAGGGAGGCCGAGCACGCGCATCTTGATGCCGTTGTAGCCGAACTTGGTCTCATTGAAGATACGGGGAGACCAGATCTGGTTGAAGGAGAGGACGGCGTTCTGGGGGACTGAGACCTGGCCGAATTTGCTGAGGGACGCATCCTGGACCTGTGTGGAGTTGCCCTGGTCGATGTTATAGCGGGCATACATGCTGAAACGATTGTTGATGTGGTAGTCGAAGCGGACGTCTCCGAAGTCTTCCTGAATGGTGTTGCTGCCGATGGTGGTTACTGTCCGTGAAGTGAAGGCAGGATCCAACGGGAACGGATCAGCAGGGAAGGCCGCGAGCAGCGGATAGACGGCGCTTGAGGTCGGGATGAGAGACTTGGTGTAGTTGCTGAGGGTCGCCTGAGTATACGGAGCTGCCCAGGTCTGGCGCAGGCCTTCGTAGGTGGCGAAGAAGAAGAGCTTGTCCTTGATGATGGGACCGCCGAAGGAGCCGCCGAACTGATTGAGGCGGAACTTTGGATTTCCGACGCCCTTGGCGTTGAAGCGATTGCGGGCGTCGAAGTAGTCGTTGCGGAGGTACTCGAAGGCGGAGCCGTGGAAGTTGTTTCCGCCGGACTTGGTGATGAAGGAGATCTGTCCGCCGGTACCGGTTCCCATCTCGGCGGGGTAGTTGGAGGAGTCGACGCGGAACTCCTGCACGGCCTCGAGGGACTGCTGGAGGCGGAAGAGGGAGCCTAGTTCGCCGTTGAGGTTGCCGGGGGTGGTGTCAATGATAGAGGTGGATTCAATTCCATCGAGGCGAATGATGTTCTGCTCGACGGCGCGGCCGGAGAAGCGGATGTCGCCGAAGGTTCCGGTGCCGGTGTTGGTGGCGCCGGGGACGAGGAGGTAGAGCTGGGAGATCTGGCGGCCGTTGATGGGCAGCTCCTCGATCTCGCGGGTGGGGACGTTGGCGCCGATCTTGGCGGAGGCGATCTCAAGGGCCGCGGAGCCTGCGTCGACGGTAACGGTGCTCTGCTCACCCTGAACTTTGAGGGCGAAGTTCTGGGTGAGCTGCTGGCCAACCTGGACGACAATGCCCTTGGCCTGAAGCTTCGCAAAGCCTGCCTGCGAGATGTCGAGGGTGTAGGTGGAGGGCGGGAGCTGGACGAGGTTGAAGTTGCCACTCTCGTTCGTGGTGGTCTGACGCTGCCTTCCGGTCTTCTCATCGGTGGCGGTGACGTTGGCGCCCGCGATGGCGGAGTTGGAGGGGTCGGTTACGTTTCCAGCGATGGCTCCGACGGTGCTCTGTGCATACGCTAGACTGGCGGAGACAAAGATGGTCAGGAGTGCAATTAGACGTATGAATTTCATATTGGGCCTCTCTGTGAGAGTATTGAGGCCTTAAATGAAAATCGTGTTACTTTTCGGTGAATAACAAAACTATTTGCCCTAAGCCGTGTTGAATCCCTTGCGTAAAGCACTGAATAATCTACATTTGTTGAACTTAGCGGTGTATCTGCCCAAGAAAAAAAGTAGTTGCGGTTTTTTCTTGTTTGTTACGGACGGGGACGAGTGACCCAGAGCAGCGGCTGACGGATGGGGAAGGTGCGGTCGAGCTCGGGGTTGTCGGTGTCGGGCGGCAGGGTCTTCCAGAGGTCGGCATACTCGGGCCGGTTGTAGGCTCGGGCGGCGAAGAGGAGCGCAGGGCGGCGGAGGGGAAGCTCGTTGAAGAAGGCGGCGTCGGCCTTGTAGGGCCAGGAGCCGCGGCGGGCGATGTAGGGGAAGAGTCTGGCGAGGACGATGCGCATGCTGGGGCCGTCCTGGAGCTCGTAGTCCCATACGGTCTCGAAGCGGGTGGTGAGGAGCTCGCAGGCGCCGGCAAGCAGGTCGAGGTTGAAGAGCGAGTTGCGGTAGGGGTTGGGTGTGGTGAGCTCGCGGGGGAAGGTCCCGTCATAGGTGATCTGGGCGCGGATGGTGGAGGCCTTGAACTGATGGCGCAGCGCGGTGAGGGCGCGGTCGTCTTTGAGATTAAGGTGGGCGCAGGCGGCGGCCTGGAGGAGCCAGGAGGAGCCGTTGTGGTCGCGCATGTCGCGCGCGAGGCCGGCGGTACGTGAGGTGTTGAGCCATTCGAGGTAAGAGGTGAACCATTTGGTGACGGCGTCGAGGGTGGGCTCGGTGAGGGCCTCGGAGGTGGAGAGAAAGGGGATGGACTGGGCGACCTCGGCGAGGTGTACGGCTTCGATGACGCCTTCGGGGCGGGCTTTGCCGGAGGCGGCGACCTGGGCGTATTCGAGGCTGGGCGTCATGGAGGTCTCGGGAGAGACGAACCAGGCCTGGAGGTGAGCGACGGCGTGCTGGGCGTAGCGCTCGTCTTTGGTGATGACCCAGGCGGAGGCTAGGGCGGGGACGATGTGAGCGAGGGAGAGGAGCGCGTCGCGGTGGGCGGTGAAGGGGGCGGGTGAGTCGGTGGACTGAGAGAAGTAGTCCTGGGGGGTGCCGGGTGAGTCGGGGGAGGGGAGCGTGGTGAGGGGAGCGGGGGGTTGGGTGAGGTAGTGGTCGGCGGCGGCGAGGATGCGGTCGTGATCGAGGGCGGCGACGTTGGGGCGCGTGGAGGAGCCGGTGGAGGGCGTTTGCGCGGGGAGTTGGGTGGTTAAGAAAAACGCCGCGGCGGTTGAGCAGAAGTGTCTGCGTGTGGTGTGCATGACGGCAACCATGGGCGGAAGAGTATCACGTGGGGCTGAGGCGGATGGGCGGGGGCTTTCGGTAAGTAAGATTTGGAGAAGGATGAGTTTTGTGGGCAGGAATGTGGTGCGTGTCGCGTTGGTTTGGGTGCTGGGATGGTCTGTCGCGGCGGTGGCGGCAGAGCGCGCGGTTATGGTGTGCGTGAAGGATGAGAGGGGCGCTGCGGTCGCGGGTGCGGTGGTTGCAAGCGGAGGAGCGGAGGTAACGACCGATGCTTCGGGGTGTGCGCAGGTTCGGGTGGAGGGAGCGCAGAGCGTTGTGGCGGTCTTGCACGAGGGATTTGCGGCGGCGACGCAGGCGGCGGGTGGGAGCGATGAGCTGGATGTGGTGCTGCGTGTGGCGGGCGCGAGCTCGGTGGTGGAGGTGACGGCGGCGCGGACTCCGCTGGCGCTGGATGCGAGTGCAAGCAGCGTACGCACGATGCCGGCGGTGGAGCTGAAGGAGATTCCGGGATTCACGTTGGACGATCGGCTGCGGCAGGTGGCGGGGTTTCAGTTGTTTCGCAGGACGAGCTCGTGGGTGGCGAATCCGACGACCCAGGGGACATCGCTTCGCGGGCTGGGTTCGACAGCGGCGAGCAGAACGCTAGTGCTGAGCGATCAGGTTCCTCTGAATGATGCGTTTGGAGGATGGATTCACTGGAATGAGATTCCGCAGCTGGCGATGCGCGAGGTAGAGGTGATGCGCGGTGGGGCTTCGGACCTTTATGGATCGAGCGCGATCGGCGGCGTGATCGATGTTGTGCCAGTTGTGCCCGAGGGTTTTGGGTATGGGCTTGAGGCGAGCGGCGCGAGCGAGAGTACTTCAACGGTGAACGGGTTGCTGGCGGGAACGGTGAAGGGCGTAAGCGGGCTGGGCGCGATGACACTGTTTCGGACGGGTGGATATATTCTGACGGCGCCGGAGGTTCGAGGGCCGGTGGACGTTCCTTCGAATGTGCATTCGCAGAGCGGACGGCTGGAGTTTCGTCATGGCATGGGTACGGACAGCGCGGTTTTCCTTCGTGGCAATCTGTTGAATGAGGCGCGAAGTAACGGCACTCCGCTGACGACGAACGCGACGCGGATCTGGCGGTATGCGGGTGGGGGAGACTGGAATGGTACGAGCGCGGGACGTTTTCTGCTGCGGCTGCATGGGGCGAACCAGGGATATCGGCAGAGCTTTTCGTCGGTAGCACCGGGGCGCGCGACGGAGCGATTGACGAGGCTGCAGGAGGTGCCGTCGGCGCAGCTGGGGGCAGTGGGGCAGTGGGCGCGAACGTTTGGCGCGTGGACAGCGGTGGCGGGCGCCGATGTGCTGGATACGCGCGGCACGGACAATGAGACTCCGGTGGTGAATGGATTGTTGCTGGGGACAGTAAGCACGAGTGCGCGGCAGCGAGACACGGGCGTGTACGGAGAGCTGCTGTGGCAGCCGAAGACGTGGTCGGTGGCGCTGTCGTCGAGGGTGGATCATTTTGCGAGCTTCGATGCGAGACAGGTGGCAGCGACTCCGGTGCCGGTGCTGCCGGAGATTGCGGAGACGATCTTCGATCCGAGGCTGGGAGTCGTGAAGCAGCTTCGCGGCGGCGTGTCGCTGACGGCGTCGGCGTTTCGAGCGTTTCGCGGGCCTTCGCTGAATGAGCTATATCGCACGGGGCAGGTGGGGCAGCAGACGACGCTGGCGAATCCGGCGCTGCGGTCGGAGCGAGCGACGGGATGGGAGGCAGGCGGGTTGGTGAACCTTCATCGCATCGGGTCGGTGCGGGCGAGCTACTTCTGGACGCAGGTGAACCGGCCGGTGGCTGCGGTGGCGTTGGTCACGACGCCGACGAGCCAGCTGCTGCAGCGGCAGAATTTAGGACAGCTGACGAGCAAGGGCGTGACGCTGGAGGCAGAGATACGACCGGTGGAGTTTATTGTGGTGAAGGCGGGGTATCAGTATGCGGACTCGACGGTGACGAAGTTTCAGGCCGATCCGACGCTGGTGGGGAAGTGGACGGCGCAGGTTCCGCGAAACTCGGCGTCGGTGGAGGCGCGGATGGAGAAGGAGCGCTGGGGTGTGTTTGGCGTTTATTTGAGGACGAGCGGGCAGCAGTTCGACGACTCGGCCAACCAGTACAGGCTGGCTCCTTATGCGCAGGTGGATCTGTATGCTGAGCATGCGTTTGGTCGGATGGTGAAGGTGTGGGCTTCGGTGCAGAATGTGGCGGACACAAGGGTGGAGGCGGGGCGTACGCCGCTGCTGACGCTGGGTGCGCCGAGGATTGTGGCGGGAGGCATTCGTCTGCACTAACGGCAGGTGGCGAATCAGCGTCCAACGATCAAGCTATGGTCGATCTTTGTCCGGCGATGCTATTGTGGAAGGAAATGTTCTTGACATTCGGCAGAACGAGACAGGAGCAGTTGGCGCGGTTCGCTGTGGTGGCGATGTGCTTGCTGGTACTCGTGTTTTCGTTCGCGGCGAAGCTTTCGCTGTACCAGCCGAAGAGTCAGCAGATACGATCGCTCGCTTCAAGCAAGATGTGGCAGCATGAGGCCGCGGTGATGGCGTCGCCGGATGGGCCGGAGCTGGCTTCGCTTGAATTGGTGTCAGGATTTTTCGTATTGCTGATGGTCGTTGTTGCGATCCGCGGAACGCTGTTTTCGCTGGACCGCGGCGTGTGGCTGCGGCGTGAAGCTGCGGTCGCTGTCCGGCAGCAACGGTTTGCTCGACCATCGCAACTCAGAGCTCCTCCCGTTCTCTAAATCCCTTCTGACAGACTGCTTTTCGATCTGCCTTGAAGACCTCCGAGTCTTCGGCGAGTGCAGTCTTTGAAGTCTTCAACCTGAAACGTGATTTGAGCGAGTTGATTATGGATCGGTCTTCGTGGACCTGGCGTCGAGTGCTGCCAGGATTGTGCGTAGCCGCGGTTGCGACGGCGGTGTGTGGTTGCAAGGGTGACGATGCGAAGCCGGAGGGTAAGGCGACGGTGGCGCGCGCTGCGGTGGCCACGGTGGAGAGGGCACCGATCGAGAAGACGTTATCGGTTGCTGGTGAGTTTGTGCCTTTCCAGGAGGTGGAGCTGCATGCGAAGGTTGCGGGCTACATCCGGCGGATCAACGTAGACATCGGCGATAAGGTTCGTACGGGCGAGGTGCTGGCGACGCTTGAGGTTCCGGAGCTGAATGCGCAGGTGACGGGCGCGGAGGCCGGGGTGCGGCACAGCCAGGAGGAGATTGCGCTGGCCAAGAGTGAGGTAGTGCGTGCGGAGGCGAACTACCACGCGCTGCATATGGCCGCGGATCGTCTGCGGCAGGCAGCGGGGGCGCGGCCGGGGATGATCGCGCAGCAGGAGCTGGACGATGCGGAGGCGAAGGACCGCGCGGCGGAGGCGCAGGTGGCGGTGGCGAAGTCGACGGTTGCGGCGCAGGAACAGCAGATGGCCGTGGCTTCAGCGGAGAAGATGCACTACTCGTCGCTGGCGGACTACTCGCGGATTACGGCTCCGTTTGATGGCGTGGTGACGTGGCGGTATGCGGATACGGGCGCGCTGATTCAGGCGGGCACGTCGAATGCGGGATCGATGCCGGTGGTGAAGGTGGCGGAGGTGAGCGTGCTGCGGCTGCGGATTCCAGTGCCGGAGTCGCTGGCGGGATATGTTCGGGATGGCGATGTGGCGGATGTGCGGGTGCAGGCTACGGGCGATCGTTTCAGAGGAAAAGTCGTGCGGACGACGGGTGCTCTGGACCGGACGACGCGGAGCATGCAGGTGGAGGTGGATGTTGCGAATCCGAAGGGAAGGCTGACGCCGGGGATGTATGCGGATGTGACGCTGCGCATTGCGGGCAGCCCGGATGCGCTGACGGTGCCGGTGCAGGCCTTGGATCGCGGGACGAACGGAACCTCAGTGCTGGTGGTGAAGCGGGACCATACGGTGGAGAGGCGCGCGGTACGGACAGGGCTGGAGACTCCGGATGCGGTGCAGGTGGTGGATGGGCTGCATGAGGGAGAGCGCGTGATTGTGGGCAATCTGGCTTCGTTCGAACCGGGTCAGCACGTGGATGCGCGGCCGAGCGCGATGGCGCAGGCTTCGGCCGGGAAGGAGCAATAGCGATGTCAGGATTTGCGATTCGCTATCCGTTCTTCATCATCATGCTGTGTCTGATCGTTGCCGTTGTGGGATCGGTGACGGTGGCGCGCATGCCGGTGGACCTATTTCCCGATATCAACATTCCTGTGGTGGTTGTGGCGACGTTTTATAGCGGCATGCCGCCTGAGCAGATTGAGGCGAGCATTACGAATCCGTTCGAGCGATTCTTTACGCTGGGGAGCGGGATCGACCATATCGAGTCGCGATCGCTGACGGGCGTGAGTCTGATCAAAGTGTACTTTCAACCGGGCACGAATGCGGACGCGGCGGTTGGGACGATCTCGAATCTGGCGATGGCGCAGCTGCGGCGGTTGCCTCCGGGGACTCTGCCTCCGGTGGTGCTGAAGTTTGATGCGTCGAGTTTGCCGGTGTGTCTGATCACGCTGAAGGGCGAGGGGCTGAACGAGACGGAGCTGCACGACCTTGGGCAGTTTACGGTGCGCAATCAAATTGCGAGCGTTCCGGGAGCGTCGGTGCCGCAGCCGTTCGGAGGAAAGTACCGGCAGATTCAGGTGTATGTGGATCCGATGAAGCTGGAGGCGAGCCAGCTGAGCCTGATGGATGTGGTGCGGACGGTGAATGAGTCGAATGCGATTCTGCCGTCGGGCGATGTGCGGATCGGGCCGAAGGACTTCAACATTTATACGAATGCTCAGGCTCCTACTACGGAGGAGATCGATCGCATGCCGTTAAAGAGCGTCAACGGCGGGCAGCTGCTGGTGTCGGATGTTGGAGAGGCGAAGGATGCTTCGGCGATCCAGACAAACGTGGTGCGTGTGGATGGGCAGCACTCGGTGTACCTGCCGATTCTGAAGCAGGGAGGCGGCGGCAGCACGATTGCCGTGGTGAACGGTGTGCGCTCGGCGATCGGGAGGCTGCTGGATGTACCGAAGTCGCTGGTGACGAGGGTGGTGTTTGACCAGTCGGCGTTTGTGAAGACGGCGATTGCGAACCTGGGGAGCGAGGGCGGCATCGGCCTGGTGCTGACGGCGTTTCTTGCGTTGAACGTTGGCGGAGGAACGATCAACAGCATGGTGCTGGGCGGCCTGGCGCTGGCGTTCTCGCGACTGATCGATAACTCGGTAGTGGTGCTCGAGAACATCTTTCGCCACATGGAGATGGGCAAGCCTACGGAAGAGGCTGCGGAGGAGGGCGGGCGCGAGGTGGCTCTGCCGGTTCTGGCAGCGACGTTTACGACGGCGATTGTGTTCTTCCCGGTGGTGTTTCTGTACGGTGTCAGCCGGTTTCTGTTTGTGGCATTGGCGCTGAGCGTGGTGCTGTCGCTGTTCGCCTCGTACGCGGTGGCGATGACGGTTGTGCCGCTGTTTTGCGCGCGCTTTCTACGTAGTGCGCACCATGAGGCGGGGCATCATGAGGGTGGCAACGCGTTCCAGAGGTTCGTGCGGTGGTTCAACAGGCGCTACGACCATGGGTTGATGCACTACGACATTCTGATACGGAAGAGTCTGCTAAGACCGGCGGCTGTGGTGCTGGGTGTGGTTGGAGTGTTCCTGCTCAGCCTCGGGCTGTATCCGTTCCTGGGGCTGTCGTTCTTTCCGCGAACGGACCCGGGGCAATTCGTGATCAATGTGAAGGCGCCGACGGGCACGCGGCTGGAGCTGACGGACCACTACATTGCGCGGGTGGAGGCGGATATTCGTTCGGTCGTGCCGGAGAAGGACCTGGGCATGATCGTGTCGAACATCGGCATCACGCCGGACTTTTCGGCGATCTACACGAGCAACTCCGGCCAGCACACGGCGTTTGTGCAGGTGAGCCTTAAGAAGGAGCACTCGAGGAGCAGCTTCGAGTACATGCAGCGGGTGCGGGAGAAGCTTCGCGACGATCTGCCGGAGCTTTCGACGTACTTCCAGACAGGCGGATTGGTGGATGCGGTGGTGAATCTCGGACTGCCTGCGCCTATCGATATCCAGGTGAGCGGAAGCAATATGCGCGAGGCGTATCGCACGGCGAACGGGCTGGCGCAGAGGATTCGCGGGCTGAAGGGTGTGAGCGATGTGCTGATCCCGCAGGACCTGAACTATCCGGGGATACAGCTGAATGTGAATCGCGAGATGGCGGCGAAGCTGGGGCTGACGTCACGCGAGGTCGTGAACAACGTGATTACGGCGCTGAGTTCGAATGGCATGATTGCGCCCAGCTTCTGGGTCGATCCGAAGAGTGGCAACAACTATCTGCTGACGGTGCAGTACAGGGACTCGCAGGTGCGGTCGATGACGGACTTTCAGCAGATACCACTGCACTCGAAGGATGGAGCGAGCGTGACGACGCTGGGGGAGGTGGCCGAGGTGAAGAGCATCGACACGCCGACGGAGGTGGATCACTATCAGCTTCGCCGCGTCATCGATATCTACGTGTCGCCCTCCGGGGAGGACCTGGGAGGACTGGCGAACCGCGTCGACAAGGTAATTGCCAATACGCATGTACCAGATACGGTTCTGGTGACGATGCGTGGATCGGTGGAAGGGATGCGGCAGTCGTTCAAGAGCTTCGGGATCGGGCTGATTCTTTCGGTCGTGCTGGTGTACCTGATCCTGATGGCGCAGTTCGCTTCGTTCATCGATCCGCTGATTATTCTGCTGGCGATTCCTCCGGGGATTACGGGCGTGATTCTGTTCCTGCTGGTGACGCACACGACGCTGAATGTGATGTCGCTGATGGGCGTGATCATGATGACGGGCATTGTGGTGTCGAACTCGATTCTGATTGTCGAGTTCACGAGGACGCTGCGACGGGTGGGTATGCCGATTGAAGAGGCGGTGGCAGAGGCGTGCCGCGTGCGTCTGCGTCCGGTGCTGATGACCTCGCTGGCGACGATTCTGGGCATGGTTCCGATGGCGTTGGCTCTCGAGGCAGGCAGTGAACAGTATGCTCCGCTGGCTCGGGCCATCATCGGCGGCCTGACAGTTTCCGTGGTCGTGACGATCTTCGTGGTTCCGGCGGCGTATCTGCTGATGCATCGCAAGGAGGAGGTTGTTCGTGAGAAGGCTTGAGAAGGCGCTGGCAAGCGGCCGGTTGGGATGTTGTCTGCTGGGGATGTTGTTGCCGGTGCCTGCGGGCGCGCAGACGAATGCCGCTGCCGTGCCGGTGGCGACGAATCTTACGGTGTCGGACGCAGAGGCGATTGCGCTGAAGAATCATCCGCGTGTCACCACGGCGCGCCTGCTCGCGCTGGCGCAGGGACAGGTGACGCGCGAGGTGAGGTCGGCGGAACTGCCGACGGTGACGGGAAGCCTGACGGCGGTGCAGGCTCATGATGGCGGTCGCGTGACGGCTGGATTTCTCAACAACCCGGTGCTCTACACGCGCGCGGCGGGGGGCGTTACGGTGAGCCAGTTGATCACGGACTTTGGCCGGACGCAGAACCTTGTAGCGAGTGCGGGACTGCGGGAGAAGGCGCAGCAGTCCGATGCGATGGCGACGGAGCAGGATATTCGTCTGGCTGTGGATGCGGCGTTCTATCGCGCGCTCGCGGCGCAGGCTGTGGTGAATGTCGCGAAGAAGACGGTGGCGTTCCGGCAGGACAACGCCGACCTGATCGGGTCGCTGGCGAGCGCGAAGCTGAAGTCGACTCTGGACCAGAGCTTTGCCGACGTGAACTTGAACCAAGCAAAGCTGTTGCTACTGGATGCTCAGAATGAGCAAGATGCGTCCTTTGCGGATCTGAGCACGGTGATGGGATATGAGCGGCAGCAGAGCATTGTGCTGGTGGATGACGCGAAGGGAGAGCTTGCGGCTCCGGCGCAGGATGTGGACTCGCTGACGGCGCTGGCGATGCGTTCGCGGCCCGATCTTGCGGCGCTGGACGATCAGTTCCAGGCGACGGAGCGGTTTCGCAAGGCGGAGCATGATCTGTGGAGGCCGACGATCTCTGCTTTGGGGACAGCAGGCGGAGCGCCGGTGCGCGCCGATGAGATCACGTCGTCGTGGTATGGCGCGGCGGGCGTGAACATCAGCGTTCCGGTCTTCAATGGCGGGCTGAATTCGGCGCGCGCGAAGGAGGCCGATTACAGGGCGGATGCGGCTCGCGAACAGGCGCGCGAGCTGAGGAACAGGATTGCTCGCGATGTGCGGGTGTCGTGGCTGAGCGCGCAGTCGGCGTATGAACGGATGAGCGTGACGGCGAAGCTGCTGGCGCAGGCGAACCAGGCGCTGGACCTGGCGCAGACGCGATACAAGCTCGGACTGAGCAGTATCGTGGAGCTGAGCCAGGCGGAGCTGGCGCAGACCTCGGCGGAGATCGGCAACACGAATGCGCGGTACGACTATCAGCAGAGCCTGGCGGCGATTCGCTACCAGACGGGGCAGTAGCGTGCGCATGCTACTCCCCGTCTTCGCGGCTCAGGCGATGGCGGCGTTGACCAAAGCCTGAGCCTCGGTCTGGATCTGCTTGAGGTGGTCGGAGCCTTTGAAGCTCTCGGCGTAGATCTTGTAGACATCCTCGGTTCCTGAGGGGCGCGCGGCGAACCAGCCGTCTTCGGTGGCGACCTTGAGACCGCCGATGGGCGCGTGGTTTCCGGGCGCCTCGGTGAGGATGGCGGTGATGGGTTCGCCGGCGAGCTCTTTGGCCTTTACCTGCGAGGGCGAGAGCTTGCCGAGCTTGGCCTTCTGCTCTTTGGATGCGGCGGCGTCGATGCGCTGGTAGACGGGTGCGCCGTACTTTGCGGTGAGATCCTGGTAGAGTTGGCCGGGGTCTTTGCCGGTGCGCGCGGTCATCTCGGCGGCGAGCAGACCGGGGATGAGGCCGTCCTTGTCGGTGGTCCATACGGCGCCGTCGCGTCGCAGGAAGCTGGCCCCGGCGGACTCTTCGCCGCCGAAGCCGAGCGAGCCGTCGAGGAGGCCGTCGACGAACCACTTGAAGCCGACGGGGACCTCGAGCATGGGGCGGTTGAGTCCTTTGGCGACGCGATCGATGATGCTGGAGGAGACTAGCGTCTTTCCTATGGCGGTCTTGTCGCTCCACTGCGGGCGATTGGTGAAGAGGTACTGGATCATGACGGCGAGGTAGTGGTTGGGATTCAGCAGGCCGGCGGAACGGGTGACGATGCCGTGGCGGTCGTGGTCGGTGTCGCAGGCCCAGGCGACGTCGAACTTGTCCTTGCTGGCGATCATGCTGGCCATGGCGTAGGGGCTGGAACAATCCATGCGGATGCGGCCGTCCCAGTCGAGGGTCATGAAGCGGAAGGTGGGATCGACGTTGCGGTTGAGGATCTCGAGCGGGAGAGAGTATTTCTCGGCGATGCGCGGCCAGTAGTGGACGCCGGCTCCGCCGAGTGGATCGACGGCGAGCTTGAGGGTGGTGCCGCGGAGGACGTCGAAGTCGATGACGCTAGCGAGGTCGTCGACGTAGGCGGTGATGTAGTCGTGGCGGTAGGTCTTGTCCGAGGCGAGGGCGCGGGCGTAGGGGATGCGTTTCACGTCACGTAGGCCGGAGGCGATGATCTCGTTGGCGCGGTTCTCGATCCATTTGGTGGCGGAGGTGTCGGCGGGGCCACCGTTGGGAGGGTTGTACTTGAAGCCGCCGTCCTCGGGTGGATTGTGCGAGGGCGTGATGACGATGCCGTCAGCGCGATGAAGCTTGAGGTTGCGATTGCGCGTGAGAATGGCGTGCGACAGGACGGGGGTGGGGGTGTAGCCGAGATGCTCGTCGATCATGACCTCGACGTCGTTGGCGGCGAGGACTTCGAGCGCGGTGGTGAAGGCGGGCTCGGAGAGCGCGTGGGTGTCGCGGGCGAGGAAGAGAGGACCGATGGTGCGCTCGGCGGTGCGGTACTCCACGATGGCCTGGGTGATGGCGGCGATGTGGTCGTCGTTGAAGGAGGCGGCAAAGGCGCTGCCGCGATGTCCGGAGGTTCCAAAGGCGACGCGCTGCGAGGCGACTGCGGCATCGGGATGGAGAGCGTAGTAGGCGGTGATCAGGCGGGGGACGTCGACGAGGGAGTCGAGCGAGGGAAGATGCCCGGGCCGATTGGTCTCAAGAGAGCTCATAGTGTGGTTCATTCCTTTTGGAGACGACTGCTGCCGATCTTTGCACTATATGAGATGGCGGGTGCCGGAGGGAAATGCGGGTTGACGGGAAGGGAACGGATGCGGCTTCTGGTGCGGGATAACACGGAAGTCGTATGTAGTATGGTTGTGTTTTCGATGCATCTGTCCTAAAATGGGAGTTACTCCCAGTCTCTGTTCCCGGAACAGGAAACGCATGGTCAGGTCATGACCAGTGGCAACGTGCATCGCAGAGCTTCGATCGTTGAGCAGTGTGAGCCAGGCCTCCCGGCCGAGCGATCGGTGCGGGAGGCGGTGGCTCCGAGGGTCCGGATGGGCGTGGTTGGCAGATTCTTTCCCCGTTGGTTGGGAGTTGCGGCGATTCTGGCGGTGGCGACGCGGGCCTCGGCGGTGGAGGCGACGCTGGTCGCTGATGCGCATGTGAACAGCGCGCGACCGGCGGCTAACAGTGGGGCGATCTCAAACCTGAACGTTGGGGCCGGGTACACGGCGCTGCTGCAGTTTGACCTGGGCACTTTGCCGCAGGAACGACGGCTTCGCAGATCTCGCGCGCCGTGCTGCGGCTCTATTGCAACCGCGCGGATACTCCGGGGCTGGTCACGGTGCAGCCGGTGAATGCAAGCTGGGGCGAGTACAGCGTGACCTATGCGACGCTGCCCACGCTGGGTGCGGCGGCGCAGGTCTTTACGGTGAGTCAGGGTGGAGCGTATGTGTCGGTGGATGTGACGGCACAGGTCCAGGCGTGGGTGAACGGCTCGTCGACGAATAATGAATGGCGCTGACGGCGGGTTCGGCCGCGGTGCAGTTTGATAGCAAGGAGAACGACCTAACGGGCCATGCTGCGGTGCTGGACATTGTTCTGGTGTCGCAGGGGCCGGCGGGGCTGAAGGGAGATCCGGGCATGGCGGGACCGGCTGGGCCTGCTGGACCTGCGGGTTCTCAGGGGGGCCGCGGGAGCCACTGGGCCTGCGGGGCCTCAGGGACCGAAGGGGCATGGGGGAAGTCAGGGGCCTGCTGGGCCTGCGGGTTTGATGGGGCCTGCGGGGCCGACCGGGGCGCAGGGGCTGGCCGGTGCGACCGGGCCTGCGGGTTCGCCGGGGCTCGTGTACCAGGGGGACTATGGTGCTACGACGAACTATGCGCTGGGCGATGTAGTGCTGTGGCAGGGTGCGAGCTACGTCTCGCTGCTGAACGGGAACCATGGGAATACTCCTTCGTTGAGTCCGGGGCAGTGGGGTGTGCTGACCGCGCAGGGCCCTGCGGGACCGCAGGGACCGGCCGGGGCGGCAGGTCCGATGGGGCCGCAGGGGCTGCCGGGATCGGTGGGCCCTCCGGGGGAGCAGGGGCCGCAGGGTCTGCAAGGGATTCCGGGGCAGGCGGGCGCGCAGGGCATTCCGGGGGCGCAGGGGCCTCAATGGTTGCAGGGGCCGGTCGGGCCGATGGGGCCTGCGGGGACGGTTGGGATGACGTTCCGCGGAGCGTACTCTTCGGCGACCAACTATGCGGCGGGTGATGGGGTGCTGTACGGCAAGCTCGGGGTACGTCTCGTTGATCGATGGCAACCACGGAAATTCGCCGGACCAGAGTCCTGCGGCGTGGGCAGTCTTGCGACCGGCTCGCAAGGGCCGACGGGTGTCGCGGGAGGGACCGGACCCCAGGGTCCGCAAGGGCCGCAGGGGCCAGCCGGTCCTCAGGGGTCGCAGGGGGTTCAGGGAGCGACGGGTCCGCAGGGGCCGGCGGTGGCGAACTATACCGGGAACTACAGCTCGACCACGAACTATGCTTTACATGATGCGGTGAGCTACAACGGCTCGACGTATATCTCGCTGGTGGCAGGCAACGCGGGGAATACGCCTTCGCTGAGCCCTTCGTGGTGGGCGGTGCTGGCGGCGCAGGGTCCAGCCGGGCCGGCGGGAGCAACGGGAGCACAGGGGCCTGCGGGGCCGCAGGGGGGCTACTGGTGCGACGGGTGCAAGTGGGCCGCAGGGGCCTCCGGTCAGCTTTACCGGAGCATGGATTACTGGACGCTCTTACGCCGTAGGCGATGTGGTGAGCTACGGAGGAGGAAGCTATATCGCGCTCGCGGCCAGCGCGGGAAGGCAGCCAGATATCAGCCCTTCGTACTGGGCTGTGCTTGCCCAGGGGGGAACCGCTGGGACGCCGGGTGCTGCGGGAGCACAGGGCCCGCAGGGGCCACAGGGACCAGCGGGCGTGAGCTACAAGGGCACATGGTCCGCTTCGACCGGGTATCTTGCCAAGGATGCGGTCTTCTATGGAGGCAGCACGTATCTGGCGCTGGCGACGAGCCTGGGCGCCCAGCCGGATGTAACGCCTGCCGCGTGGGCGATGCTGGCGCAGGCGGGAAGTACGGGTGCGACAGGACCGGCAGGCGCAGCCGCGACCGTCAGCATTGGAACCGTGACGACGGGCGCGGCAGGAACGCAGGCGACCGTCACGAACTCAGGCACTCCGGCTGCCGTGGTCCTGAACTTCACTATTCCGCAAGGGGCTCCCGGAGCTAGCGGCGGTGGCGGAGGAGGCGCGGGAACGAGCGGGATTCCGTTTGCCTCGATGTACCACGCGGTCTCGTTCAACTCGGTCTACTACTCGGTGAATAATACGAACTCAAGCGCAACCGAGACGGAACAGGTGCTGACGTGGGTTCCGACGGGCTGCACAGCGACGTCTCTGGCGGTCTATTCGCAGCAGTCGAACACCATCACGGTGACGCTGAGAACGGGAACCCCGGGGGCGATGACGAACTCGGCGCTCTCGTGCGCGGCACCCAGTGGCGCGACGTGCACGGCGACGGGGAGCATCTCGGTTGCGGCGGGCGGCTTCGTCGATCTGATCATCAGCGGCGCCAGCGGGACGGCCGCCGGGGTGTGGACTGCGCTGGCGTGTAACTGACGCGTCTGGCTCGCGAGGTAAGCAGAGAATTTCAGTGATCGAAATGGGGGGCTGTTGCGTCGCAGATCATTTGCGGCAGCAGGTATGCTGGTGTGCATCTCGAATTTTGATTTACGGGGAATGTAAGGATGAAGCTGTTTGGAGCGGTGGCTCTTGGGTGCCTACTTTCGGTACAGGCGGTGTGGGGAACGGCGGCTCGGGCCGAAGGAGCGTTGAAGATCGACGAGTCCTCGGCGAAGATGGCGGCGTCGATTATGAAGCAATGGCCGCGCGGTGTGGTCGCGACGGAGAACCATCCGGGAGAGTGGGGCTATGAGGAGGGCGTGCTACTGGACGGTATGGCCGCTCAGTGGCACGCGACAGCTAATGGCGACGATTTCCGCTACATCAAGGAGTCGGTCGACAAATACATCGCGGACGATGGAAGCATCAAGGGCTATAAGACTGAGGCGCACAGCCTGGACGATATTGAGCTGGGGCGCGCCGTGCTGTTGGTCTATCGTGTGACGCAGCAGCCGAAGTACTACAAGGCGGCGAAGTTTATTCACGAACAGCTGGCGGCGCAGCCGCGTACGGCCAGCGGCGGGTATTGGCACAAGCAGATCTATCCCAATCAGATGTGGCTCGACGGCGCTTACATGGCCGAGCCGTTTCGGGCGATGTACGCGGTGACGTTTCAGGAGCCGGGCGAGTTCGACGACATTGCGAAACAGTTTCTGCTGATGTTCGACCAAATGCGCGACCCGAAGACGGGGCTGCTGC
Organism: Edaphobacter aggregans DSM 19364; assembly: GCF_000745965.1. Lineage (GTDB taxonomy): Bacteria > Acidobacteriota > Terriglobia > Terriglobales > Acidobacteriaceae > Edaphobacter > Edaphobacter aggregans. Next base: position 42,578 of record NZ_KN050789.1, read on the forward strand.
ACCATGGGTGGGATGAGTCGAAGCAGATGAAGTGGGCCGATCCGCAGACCGGTCTTTCGCCCGAGGCGTGGGCGCGGGCGCTGGGCTGGTATGAGGTGGCACTGGTGGATGTGCTGGACTGGTTTCCTGCGGACCATGCGCAGCGCGCGGCGCTGGTGAACGCGCTGAATCGCACGGCGGCGGCGGTGATTGCCTACCAAGACAAGAAGACGGGACTGTGGTGGCAGGTGATGGACAAGGGATCGCAGAAGGGGAACTTTACGGAAGCTTCGGCGAGCTGCATGTTCGTCTATGCCATCGCCAAGGGTGTGCGCATGGGGTATCTGCCGCAGGCCGACGAGGCGAGTGCGCGCAAGGGCTGGGAGGCGATCCAGACGGCGTTTGTGAAGACAGAGGCCGATGGCACGATGCAGCTGGATGGAACCGTGAAGGTGGGAGGATTGGGAGGCACGCCGTATCGATCCGGTACCTTTGACTACTACATCAGTGAGACGACGCGGGGGAACGACGCCAAGGGGGTTGGCGCTTACCTGATGGCGGGCTCGGAGATGGGACAGGCGCCGACGGAGGCGCAAGGGCAGCGCAAGACCGTGATGGTCGATGCTTGGTTCAATTCGCAGACCCGAAAGAACGCTGCGGGACAGACGGAACTCTTCCACTACAAGTGGGATGACGATGCAAATCCTGGTTTTGCATTCTTTGGCCGGGCGTTCGAGCGTTATGGCGCGAAGCTCGCAACCTTGAAGACGGCACCCACTGTCGCCGATCTGAAGAAGGCGGAGGTCTACATTATTGCTTCGCCGGATATTCCGGCGAAAAACCCGGACCCGCACTACATGGATAAGGCCAGCGGCGATGCGATTGAGGCGTGGGTGAAAGCCGGAGGCGTTCTCATCCTGATGGAGAACGACAAGACGAACTCCGAGTTCGATCACTTCAACACGATGAGCGAGCGGTTCGGGATTCATTTCAATGCGGTGCTTCGCAACACGGTCGATAACAACACCTGGCCCCAGGGGACGGTGATGATTCCGGCCGGGACGGGAGTCTTTGCCTATCCGCACCAGGCTTATCTGAAGGAGATCTCCACCATCACCGTATCTGGGCCGGCGAAGTCGATCCTGACCGACAAGGGTGATGTTCTGATGGCTGTGGCGAAGGTTGGAAAGGGAACCGTCTTCGCCGTCGTCGACCCATGGGTCTACAACGAGTACGTCGATCGGAGAAACAAGCTGCCGCTCGAGTTCGATGGCTACGATGCGGCGATCGATTTGGCGGGCTGGGCGCTGCGTCAGACGAAGTAGAGCTGGAGTCTAAAGGTACGACGCCAGGGCCTGGCGGAGCTGGCGGACGAGCGGCTCGATGCGAGGTGCGGTCTCGGGGGCGAAGGTCTTGAAGAGCCGTTCGATCTCGCCTGCGATGGCTCCTGCCTGCTGATGTCCGAACATGCCGAGGTTGCCGGAGAGCTTGTGCGCGATGGCTTGCGCGTCGGCTCGTGCCGGCTCATTGAGGCTGTTTGTGGAAGCAGCCTGAGCGGCGCGCTCGAGGATGTTGAGGCGCTCGCGCGTTGCGGGGAGATGCCGCTGCCAGAGTTCGACCAGCAGGGCGTTAATCTCGGCATCTGCGTTTCGATTCTGACTCATCGGAAGAGTTGAACGCCGGCCGCAGGATCGCTGGGAGCCGGACACCTTCCTTGTGATGGCAATGGCATACAGCTAGTGTAGCCGCGGACGAAGCAGATGGAACCGTTATCCGATTACTTCGGTGTAGACGTTGTCGCAGAAGCGACCGGCGACGATGCCGAAGGTGGGGTGGTGTTCCAATGGAGAGACTCTGTGATCTGTTCCGCGAGCGTGAGGGGATCGAAGGGCTTGAAGAGAATGGCCGCGACGCCAAGATCGGCGAAGCGCCGCTTGTCGACACCCTGAACCTTGGCTGTGAGCAAAAGGACGGGGATGTGGGCGATGGAGGGAATCTGCCGCATCTCGCGGAAGGTCGTTGGTCCGTCAACGCCCGGCATCATGACATCCATCAGGATGGCGTCAGGCTGTTCGGCGATCGCCGTCTCGATACCCTGGGCCCCTGAGTTTGCCGTCAGGACCTGCCATCCGGCCGTTGCTTCCAGAGACAGGGCCGCTACCTCGCGGATGTCATCCTCGTCATCAATGATCAGAATTCGACGCATGGGCGTACCCATCTTCTCATGTCAGGGAAGATTTGACATTTTTTTTAGAAGTTAATTCCAGTGCACCTGTGGGAAAACGGGCCTGTCGTTTTTGAGAGGGAAGCAAGCTGACGATCTCAAGCCGCCGGGCCGGTAGTGGCAAGGTCGGCAAACTTCGATCGAATGCGCTGGACCATAGACAGGACCAGCTCTTCGACCTCATGGGGCTGTACCTTGGCCTTGGTCAGGAACTCGGTCGGTCCGAGGCGAAGGCGGGACATCTCGGCGTCGGAGACCTCGCGGCCGGAGTAGACCACCAGGGGAAGCGTCCGCAAAGGCGGCTGCTGACGAAGCCACTCGACGAAGGAGAATCCGTCTCCGTCGGGCAGCGTGAGATCGAGGATCAGGAGGTCGGGCCGGCGGTTGATGCACTGGCGGATCGCCTCCTGCCGGGTTGCGGCGCGGTCGATGTGAACGGCCGCATCCTGAAAGCTGGCCACAAGAACGCTGGCGAGATCTTCGTCGTCCTCGACCAGCAGGACGTAGGCAGGGCCGTCGCCCTGGTGCAGCACACGTCCAAGCTCCGCGAAGAGGAGGTTCTCATTGAATGGCTTCTGAACCCAGCCCTGGGCATCGCCTGTGAGCTGGGGGCGGAGCGTCGAAGAGAGGACGCTGAGTACGACGACCGGGATGTTGGCTGTCACGGGGTTGTTGCGAAGGCGCTGTAGCGTCTCCCACCCGCTGAGGCCGGGCATGTAGAGGTCGAGCAGGATGGCCTCGACCTGGTGCTCGGCAGCAAGAACGAGGGCCTGATCGCCGGAACTGGCCTCGATGACGGTGTAACCCTGGCGGGTGAGGTGCTCGGAGACGATGGTGCGGATGCCGGCGTCGTCGTCGCAGACGAGGATGGCGCCCTCGCCGCGCGGCGGCAGGGAGGCGGGAAGGGAGAGGTCGGTCGAACGTGTCGTGCGCGGAAGCATGACGTAGAGCGTGGTTCCCTTGACCAGATTGCGCTGCGCCCAGATGGAGCCGCTGTGCTGCTGCACGATGCTGCGGCAGATGGCAAGGCCAAGGCCGGTGCCGCCGCGCTGGCGAGCGTCCGATGGCTCGACCTGCTGGAAGCGATCGAAGACCGAGTCGAGCTTATCGGCCGGGATGCCGCGTCCCTCATCGACGACCTTCAGGAGGATGGAGTCGGCCGTGGCGTCGGTGTAGACCCGCACTGTCGACGCCTGAGGGGAGAACTTGATCGCGTTCGAGAGCAGGTTCGTCAGGACCTGGAGAATGCGATCCGAGTCGCCGTCGAAGAAGAGGGCTTCGGGCGAGGCAGCCTGGGCCACGGTGAAGGGAACGAGCTCCAGATGAACCGTGTGGGCGTCGGCCATCGGCGTCATCGTTTCAATGGCCTGCTGGCAGAGATCGCGCAGAGAGCAGCGGCGGATCTGCAGGGGAGCGCGTCCGGATTCCATGCGCTCGAGATCGAGGATGTCGTTAATGAGGCGTATCAGACGGTCGGTGTTCGTGGTCGCAATCCGCAGAAGGTTCAGAGCCTTGGCGTCCACATCGCCGATGGTTCCGGAGGAGAGCAGGCCGAGTGCGCCGCGGATGCTGGTCAGTGGGGTGCGAAGCTCGTGCGAGACGGTCGAGATGAACTCGTCTTTGAGCGTGTCGAGCTGAGAGCGCTCGGAGAGCTGAATCTTGTCCTGATGCTGCTGTTCCCGGGCAATGGTGAGCTGATTCGCCAGTTCGCGCATGGTGCGCTGGGCTCTCAAAAAGGCGAAGAGCAGAATCCCGCAGGTGGTGAGCAGTGAGAGAAAGCCGAGAATCGGTAGCATGTGCATGCAGGACTGGAACCTTAAGTAACCTTGGGCAGAGTAGCGTGATCCGGAGCAGCGGGCTCCATCGTAACCGACCGTGCTGCAATGTTTATGATGCGGCGATTGATCCGGGTACTGCTCTGGGAGTAATCCAAAATAGCAAAGACTTCATGGAATGGTTGATTCTTAACGCATGTTACTGATACAGCGGAGTTAATACGGAATGCAGTGTGCACGCTGAGGATGACAGAAAAATCGATCCTGCGGGAATAACACCTCAGTGGGTTATCACACAAGTCAACAGCAGGCAAGGAGATCGCTCACGGGATAAGCGAAAGGGCCGCCCCGTAGGACGGCCCTATTCGAGGGCTAGCAGATGACGAAAGGACCTCAGGCGGTTACTGTCACCTGGTCGAGGATGCTGGACCACTTCTTTCCGGTGCGCGCGGTCTGGGCGTTCTTGTGGAAGGCATAGCCGGCGATGAGGGGGAAGGCCAGCGTGGCCTCGGAGTAGACCATCTGCTCGTAGGTGGTGTCGACCTTACCCCAGCTGGAGGCCTCTTTGAGGGTGGAACCGGACAACGCTCCGTCGCGGGCGTCGGCCACCGTGATCTGGATGGCGTACTTGTGCATGGAGGCGTCGATGCCGAGGATGTCAGCGGCGACGACGATGTCCTGGGCGAAGTTCTTCGGCACGCCTCCGCCGATCATCAGCAGCCCCGTGGTCGGATTGGCGATCTTCAGCTGAGTCAACTCGTAGAAGTCCTTGGCCGAGTCGATGGAGACGGAGGACTTGCCCTGACGCTCGTGCTGGTGGGCGACCAGGCCGAAGCCGGCGGAGCAGTCCGAGAAGGCCGGGCAGAAGATCGGCACGTTCTTCTCGTAGGCGGCGAGAACGATGGAGTCCTTGCCGCCGGCGGCGGGGGTCTTGCCGTTCTTTACCAGGTAGGCGCCCATCTCGCGGATGAACTCGCGCGAGCTATAGGGGCGGGGTTCGAGGGAGTTGGTGATCTGGTGGGTCGTCTCGTCGCAGATGCGAAGCTCTTCCTCGTCGATGAAGGTGTCGTAGATGCGATCGATCATCAGCTCGCGAAGCGTGTTGTCCTCGTGGCCGTACTTGTACTCGTCGCTGGCGATGTAGTGGCTGAAGCCGAGGGCTTCAAAGAAGTCCTGGTCGACGATGTTGGCGCCGGTGGAGACGATGGCGTCCACCATGTTGTTGCGGACCAGGTCGACGATGACCTTCTGGAGGCCGGCCGAGATGAGCGAGCCGGCGAGGCACAGGATGACGCCGCAGTCCGTGTCGCGGAGCATCATCTCGTAGATCGAGGCTGCGCGTGCGGTATCGCGCGAGCTGAAGGCCATCGACTGCATGGCATCGACCAGAGCCACGACGTTGTGCTGCTTGATGTCGATGTGCTGGATGGGGTGGGTGAGGAGTTCTTTTTTTGTAGGCATATCTTATATAGGATACCAAGCGTTTGAGCAGGTCTGACGTGGGTTTTGCGTGAATTTTGATGAGAAGCTCGGGTCAGCGCGGAGTATGGATCTTTGAGGCAGATCCCGTGCATTTTGCGACGATGAGGGTGATGTCGTCGTGCTGCTCGGCTGAGCTAAATCTTTGTATCCGTTCTACAACCGAGGCAAGAATCTGCTGGGTCGGCAAGGTTGCGCTTTGCTCGAGGATTTCGAGGAGCCGTCGCTCGCCGAACTCCTCTCCCGATTCGTCGAAGGATTCAGTTACGCCATCAGTGTAGAGCGCCAGCATATCGCCGCCTGAGAGCTGGCACTCAACGATGGGTGAGTCCCAGTCCTCGAACAGCCCGAGAACGGTACCGGTCGAATGAAGCCATTCGACGGTGCCATTGTGTCGCAGCAGGATCGCCGACAGATGCCCGCAGTTTGCATAGCGCAGGCGCTGTGCCGTGTCATCGTAGTCGGCAAAGAAGACGGTGGCGTAGGCGCTTTCGATTGTGTTCGCGTAGAAGAGGCGGTTCACGGACTGCAGGAAGATTTGTGGCTGCTCGCGGGCGAGGGCGAACTGGCTGCGCAGGTTGGCTTGCAGGTTCGCCATCAGGAGCGCCGCTGCGATTCCTTTCCCGGAGATGTCGCCGATCAGCAGTCCAAGCCGCTCGTTCCCCAGGGTAAGGAAGTCGTAGTAATCGCCGCCGACGTGCCGGGCCTGGATGCAGATACCGGCATACTCGAGCGTCTTCAGTTGAGGGAGCGTCTGAGGGAAGAGTCTTGCCTGCACTTGCTTGGCGATCTCCAACTCCTGGGCCTGGCGCCGCTCCAACTCCAGCTTTTCGGCGGCTTCGCGCCGCTGCATTTCGAGCTCCCGGCTCATCTGGTCTGAGCCGACCAGCTCGAAGGAGTTGCCGTCCACGTCATAGAAGCCGGCCGTCGTTCCGCCCCACAAGGATTTCTGCGGCGGATGGTGAAAGCGCACTCCACGGCCGCGCCACAACTCGTAAGTCGTATTGATGTCCTCTGCGATGAATGCGATCTGTGTTGGTCTGCCGATGAGCCTGTAGTTCGCTGTTCCCGGTTTCGGTGCAACCAGCGCAAGGATGGTGCTGCCATCGGGAGGGGCAACCGCTACCCAGCGTTCGTAGAGGTCAAGTGCGGCGTCTGCAACAACACTGAAGCCTAGTTGTCCAACGTAGAATTCCAGGCTCCGGTCCTGGTTGCGAACGAAGACGGTTGCTTTGAAGATACGTAGATAGGGGCACTCCTGACAGCCGCGCGACGAGCTAGAGGCAACGACGCTGCGGATGGAAGGGCGTTCTTCTTGCGACTCTGCTGGTTTTGGAATCAAGGCGATCTCCTGTGTCTGTGGCTCCAGACATTCATCCGCCCTATTTATCCGCCCCAATCATACTGCGGACCGAAGAGTTCGAGAGACCACATCTGTTTGAGAGGGTTGCGCGGTCCGAGGCCAGGGGCGAGACTTGTTGCATGAACGTCAACCTGGCCGAGCGGGCTCACAACCACAACTGGAAGCTCGATCCTATCGTGCGATCATTACTCGACACGGACTTTTACAAGCTGCTGATGCTGCAGTTCATCTGGAGGAACTTTGCCGACGTGCATGTCACGTCGGAGACGACCAACCGCACGGCGCAGGTGCGGTTGGCCGAGCATATTCCGGCCGCGGCGCTCGTCGAGCAGATGGAGCATGTGCGGCAGCTGCGCTTTCGCAAGAGCGAGCTGATCTGGCTAGCGGGCAACACCTTCTATGGCACGCGCAGCATCTTCGAGCCGGCGTTCCTGGATTGGCTCGAGCACGGCTTCCGGCTATCGGATTATGAGGTCGTCGAGCACGACGGCCAGCTTGTCATGTGCTTCTCCGGCCTCTGGACGGAGGTCACGATGTGGGAGATTTACGGCCTGGCGCTGATGAGCGAGATGAAGACACGCGCTGCGCTGGGGCGCTTGAGCGAACTGGAGCTCGACGTGCTCTATGCCCGCGCCAAGACAAGGCTCTGGGACAAGATCGAGAAGCTTCGCCGGGTTCCTGGAGTACGAATCTCAGAGTTCGGCACACGCCGCAGGCACAGCTTCTTGTGGCAGGAGTACGTCGTCCAGGCTATGCGTGCGGGGCTAGGGGAGAGCATGTCCGGCACGTCGAACACTTACCTCGCCTACAAGCACGACCTCGAGGCCATGGGAACGAACGCGCACGAGCTTCCTATGGCGCTGGCTGCGCTTGCCAACAGCGACGAGGAACTCCACGCCTCGCAGTACCGCGTGCTGGAGCTGTGGCAGAAGAGCTACGGGGGCGAGCTGCTGGTTATGCTGCCGGATACCTTCGGCACGACGCAGTTCCTGCAGGGCGCTCCGGACTGGGTCGCCGACTGGACCGGACAGCGCTGCGACTCGAAGGACCCGTTCGTCACCGGCGACGAGTACATCGCCTGGCTGATGAGCAGAGGTCGCGACGCGCGCAGGAAGCGCCTGATCGCGTCTGACGGCCTCGATGTAGACGAGATTATTGCGCTGCACGAGTACTTCAGCGGCCGCATCCGCTTCAGTGCTGGATGGGGAACGCTTCTGACCAACGACTTTCGCGAGTGCCATCCGCGCGGCGAGCACGACTTCGACCCGATCAGCCTGGTCTGCAAGGTGATGACGGTGGAGGGAAGGCCAGCGGTGAAGCTGAGTGACAACGCGCATAAGGCAACCGGACCGGAGAAAGAAATTGAGCGCTACCGACGCGTCTTCGGCAGCGTTGCGGTGGAGGGTGCGGCTGTCGTCGTGTGATTTGAGGCGTGCCCTTCATGGCGCAGAAATGCGCCACGGCTATACTGCGGCTATGTCGAAAGTCTGGGGAGTGGTTCGGTTCGTGGCGGCAGCAGCATTGTTGCCCGTCACGATGGTGCAGTCTTCGTTTGCATGGGGTGGCGACGGTCACAGGATGATCAGCAGACTGGCAGCCGCAAATCTGCCGAAGGACGTTCCGGCGTTTCTGCGCAACGGCAACGCGCTCGACACGATGGAATATCTGGGGCCTGAGCCTGATCGCTGGCGCAACCGCGCCGAGCCGGAGCTGGGCGATGCGCAGGCTCCCGAGCATTTCATCGACTTCGAGAACGCCGACCTAGTCGGCACGCTACCGAAGAAGCGTTTTGACTTCATTCGCGCCCTTGCACAGGCGCAGGCCGCGCACCCGAGTATGCCGTTGACGCCCGAGAAGGTCGGCCTGCAGCCCTACGAGACGGAGGAGGTATGGCAGCGCCTGAAGGTCGGCATGCGCGAGTATCGCAGGCTGCTGGCGGCAGGCGAGGACACAAAGCCGGCTGAGACTGCGGTGCTCTACTACGCGGCGTGGCTCGGGCACTACGTCGCCGACGGATCGCAGCCATTGCACGTCACCGTTCAGTACAACGGCTGGACCGGACCGAATCCAAACGGCTACACCACGGAGCACAAGATTCACTCGCTGTTCGAGTCGATCTACGTGACCGCGAACGTCAAGCCCGCCGACATTGCACCGCTCGTCGCTGCAGCACAGCCGAAGGTCCTCAACGATGAGTGGACAGACTACATGGCTTATCTAAGACACTCAGCGACGCTGGTGGAGAAGACATATCAGCTTGAGAAGTCTGGAGGCTTCGCTGGCGCTGGAACCCCGGAGGGCAAGGCGTTCGTCGAGGAGCGGCTCTCGGTGGGCGCCATCGAGCTGCGCGACATGATCTACACGGCGTGGGTGCGCAGTGCGGATCCGGTCGAGGAGTTTCACGGCGCGAACTAACGCTATTGCGACTGCGGAAGTTCGATCTCGTCGCGACTCTTAATTCGCGCCAGCATGAGGCGCAGCATTGGCCTGAGCGTGAAGGCGATCAACGGCACAAGGATGGTTGCAATAGCCGCCCAGACGATCAACGCGTGCCACTCCCACAGCCATATCTGGCGGAGGAGCGAGGTGGGATGGGCGCGCGCCGCCGCCCGCAGAGTGGCGGGCGAAAGCGGGGCCGGCGCAGTGTGGAAGACCTTACTACCCAGTTGGAGGAAGGGAATCAGTAGCGCGATCTGCAGAGGATAGACAAGGTAGTTTCCGAGTTGCGAGGCGGCGACATTGAGCCGGAAGAGCATCGCTGCGGCCAGGCAGAGAATCGTTGCGCTGCCGAACAAAGGGTTGATGCCGATCAGCAGTCCTGCAGCAAGGCTCCACGCCAGGCGCTCAGGCGTGGCGCCCATGCGGAGAAGCTTGACGACGGGAACCGCTATCCTGCGATAGAGCAGACCCTTGAGTGCCGAGGTCCCGGATGGGGTTCCGTTGACTTCCTTGAGGCTGGCTTCGTATGGTTTCACAGTCCACAGGATAGACTGCGGCTGTTGAAGAGGAAGGGGAACGGGCCCAAGTGAGCTTCTTTCGATCGCTGCTACGGAGCATTCACCTGGTGGGGTACTTCGTGGTCTATGGCACGGAGTTGCTGGTAAAGCGGCCTTCGACCCGCGAGGCACGAGCCGACTGGCTGCACCGGTTCGCCGCGAGCGCATTGCATGGGCTCGGAATAGAGATTGAGGTCACCGGCGAGTTTCCGTCGCACGGAGCGGTGATCTCAAACCACCTCAGCTACCTGGACATCATTGTCTTCGCTGCACTGCATCCTTGCGTCTTTGTGTCGAAGGCGGAGGTGGCAACCTATCCGGTGCTCGGCTGGATGACGACGATGTCCGGCACCGTGTATGTGGCGCGCGGGCATGGCGATTCCGCAATGAAGGCGCGGGAAGGAATGGAGGCGGCGCTGAAGGCGGGGCTGCCTGTCGTCTTCTTTCCCGAGGGGATGACATCGGATGGTACCGGTCTGCTGAAGTTCCACGGCGGCCTGCTCGGGCAGCTGCTTGCCTTTGACTCTCCCGTAACAGCGGCGCATCTCTGCTACAGCATCAGCCCGGAGAATGGCCCGGACGTGAAGGTCAGCGAACGCGTCTGTTACTGGGGAGATGTGGTCCTGCTGCCGCATATCTTTCATTTTCTTGGGCTGCGCGGCGTCAAGGCCCAGATGCGGTTCGCCGCCCAGCCCATTGCCTTCTCCGGCGATGTCGCTCATCGCAAGCGGGCTGCGCGAGAGGCATGGGCGGCGGTGGCCGAACTGGGAGAGGTCGGCAGGGGTACCGAGGAAGTGCACCATTTCTGATTCAACGAATGTTCATTTGGCGTGAACATTCTGTAACAAAAGACGACGCAGACTGTCATCGAATGCAACCACCTCAGGGCTAGCAAGGAGCGTCAATGGTCAGTGTTAAAGAGTCATCCTCCCCCGTTGTCTCTCAGGATTCACTGATCGTTCACCAAATCATCACCCAGTCTTCTCCTAAGAAAGATATTCGACTGGAAGCGGGTCCTTACGTCGCGCGGCTGGCGTTGACTGAGGCAGAGCGTGAGGCAACGTACCGGCTGCGTTTCCTGGTCTTCAACCTTGAGATGAATGAGGGCCTGGAGTCCGCGTTCGTCGACGGCTACGACAAGGATCGTTACGACGACGTGTGCGATCACTTGGTCGTCGAGGAGCGGGCTACGGGCGCGATCGTCGGAACCTACCGGCTGCAGATGGGCGACGTGGCGGGGCGCAACTTCGGCTATTACAGCGAGCAGGAGTTTTGCTTCGCGCCTTACGAGACCATGCGCGGCCAGATCGTCGAGCTTGGCCGGGCCTGTATCCACCGCGAGCATCGGTCGCCGGAGGTGCTGCACCTGCTGTGGCGCGGCATCGCGCGCTACTCGCTGGCCAACGGCGGTCGCTACATGATGGGCTGCTGCTCGCTGAACTCGCAGGACCCGGAGGTGGGCCATGCGGTGTATGGGGCGCTCCAGAACTGCATGGTGGAGCCGGGGCTGCGCACGGTGGCAACGGAGGCATACAAGATGCCGGCGCCGGTCGTGAAGCTTCCGGAGGAGCGTGCTCCGAAGCTGCTGCGGGCGTATCTTGCCATCGGAGCCAAGATCTGCAGCGAGCCGGCGATCGATCGCGAGTTCAAGACGATCGACTTTCTCACGTTGCTTGACTTGCAGACGCTGCATCCGCGTGTCGCTGCAAGGTTCCTCGAGGGCTGCTGAGTTGAAGGCGGTTCGTTCGGCCTGGAGATTGTTGAAGCTGGTCGCGCTGCTTCTGGTTCTCGCGGTGGACTGCCTTGTGAGGCCTCCGCGGGATACGGTGGAGGGGGCGGAGAGGATTCATCGGTTCTGCCACCGGATCGTTCGGGCGCTCGGAGTGAGCTGGAGCGTCGAGGGAGAGCTTCCGGCAGAGGGCGCGGTTGTCTCCAATCACCTGAGCTATCTGGATATTCTTCTGTATGCGGCGGTCAGGCCGTTTGTGATGGTGGCGAAGTCCGACGTGCGGGGCTGGCCGCTGATCGGCTGGCTGACGTCGCGGGCGGGAACCGTGTATGTGGTGCGCGGCGGCGGACCAGGAACGTATCCGGGCGTGAACCGGGCGATGGCTGAGGCGTATCGCAGCGGGTTGCCGGTGCTGTTCTATCCGGAGGGGACGACGACGGATGGATCGGAGGTTCTTCCGTTTCGTCGTGGGCTGTTTCACTCGGTGCTGAATGAGGGTGTTGCTTTGAGAACGGCGGCGCTTGCGTATTCGATCGACGGTGATGTTGGTGACGTGACGGTTGCGGATGATGTCTGCTGGTGGGGCGATGCGTTGCTCGCTCCGCATCTGTGGAGACTGGCGGGGATCGACGGGCTGCGGGCGACGGTGCGGTTTGGTGAGGTTGTGACGGAGCGGCGAGATCGATTTGAGTTGTCGGAGCAGGCGCGCGCGCGGGTTCAGGAGATGTATGCCGAGCTAAGGAGCGAGGCCGGCGGTGTGGTGGTGGAGGCGCAGGAGTCCGAGTTGGTGCAGGCGGTCTAAGACCTGCTCGACCGACCAGTCGAGGGCTTCGGTTCCTTCGACCGTGATGGATGCGTGCTGCGCTGAGGGGATGACGTAGAGATCGGCCATCGGCCTTGCGGTGGCTTCGAACTGGGCGCGGACGCTGGCTTCGGTGCGGCCGCGCTCGCGCATGTCGCGATAGATGCGGCGGTTGAGACAGATCTGGTTGGGTGCGTTGACGTAGATGCTGAAGTCGTAGAGCGAACGCAGCTCCGAATAATGAAGCGCGAGGATGCCCTCGACGATGAGGACCGGGGCAGGGGCGACGGTCTCGGTGAGGTTGGGGACGCGGGTGTGGGTGGTGAAGTCGTAGATGGGGCGCTTGATGGTGCGGCCGTCGGCGAGGTCGGCGACGTGTTGGGCGAGGAGCGAGTGCTCGAGCGAGTCAGGGTGATCGAAGTTCTGGAGGGCGCGCTCGTCGGGCGGCAGGTGGCTGAGGCAGATGTAGTAGAAGTCCAGCGGGAGCAGCGTGGCGGAGAGTTGGGCTGTGAGTTCGCGGGCGAGCGTCGTCTTGCCGGAGCCGGAGCAGCCGCCGATTCCGAGGATGAGCGGGCGCTGCGGAAGGAGGAGCTGTTCGGGCTGTTGATCTTGCATGATTGGCTCCTCCTTTCTCTATGGGCTGTCATTAACTTCAGATAATACGGTTCGTGCTTCGCACGAATGACCCACCTTAGCGACGATGAAGCCGTCGCGAAGATGGGGCACCCGTTTCGTCTCATCCGACGAGTTGCGGGATGAGGGCGGTGAGCAGGCTGGTGAACTGCTGGGCGATGCGTTGTCCGGTTTGCATGACTTCCTGGTGGTCGATGGGTTGCGCTTCTGTTTCTTCGGCGCTACGCGTGACTCCGGCGGCCATGTTGGTGACGACGGAGAGGCCGAGGACCTCGATTCCCATGTGGCGGGCGATGATGACCTCGTGGACGGTGGACATTCCGACGAGGTCGGCGCCGAGGGTTCGGAAGGAGCGGATCTCGGCGGGAGTCTCGTAGCTGGGGCCCAGGACGGCGACGTAGACGCCCTCGTCGAGGGTCCAGCCTTGTTTCGAGGCTTCTTCGCGGGCTAGCTTGCGGAGGCGCGGCGAGTAGGCGGCGCTCATATCGAAGAATCGCTGGCCGGAGCCGGGGAGGAGGCCGAAGCGGGGCTCGTTGGGGCCGGCGGCGGCGTTGGCGCCGGTGAGGTTGATGTGGTCGGAGATGGCGACGATGGCTCCCTGGCGGTAGCGGGTGTTGATGCCTCCGGCGGCGTTGGTGACGATGAGGCGTTCGACGCCGAGAAGGCCGAGGACGCGGACCGGGAAGGTGACCTGGGCCATCGAGTAGCCTTCGTAGGCGTGGACGCGGCCCTGCATGACGGCGATGGGGACGCCGGCAATTGTTCCGAGGACGAGGCGGCCGGGGTGGCCCTCGACGGTTGACTGGGGGAAGTGGGGGATCTCGGAGTACGGGATGGCGACGTCGTTCTCGACCTGTTGGGCGAAGTCGCCGAGGCCGGAGCCGAGGATGAGGCCGAGACGCGGCTGGAGGGTGGTTCTGGAGCGAATGTATTCTGCTGCTGCCTGGGCCTGGTGGTAGAGATCGGTCATTCGTGGCGGGGTATACACCCCTCCCCCTTAAAGTGTGCAAAGTCTTCGAAACAGAGACTTTAGGTTGGTACTTCCGGTAGCCGGCCGTCCGCGTGGTGGCGGTGAGTGCTTGGCTGTATGGGAGTCCCAATTATTAGTTTAGCGAGTCGAGTGGAATTGATCGGCGGATTTGGCGGAGTTATTTTTTGCTGCGAAGAGGCGGGATTGGCGCGGGGTTTGGATGATGGGGAGGATGGTTTTGCACAGTGTGGGGGTTGACAGGATTTTTTGGGAGCATCGGAGGGTTGCCTTTGCGGAAGAAGGCATACCCCAGGGGCTAAAGCCCCATTCCTGGCTTGCGAGAGAATGCCCGGGCTAAAGCCCGGGCCTACCTTAAAAGCAAAAAACGAGAGAAGCAAGGATAAGAACAAGGTCAGAGTCGAGAGCAAGGTCAGAGCCGGAAACAGCGAGGGTTCAGGGAACCGCGTAACTTAGCCCGGGCGAGGCTCAGGCGGTGAGGGGGCCCAGCTTCTCGCGGAGGTTGGGGCTGCGCCCTTCGGCCCAGTGTCTTGTTTGGGCGATGGAGATGATGTGGAGGATGAGCAGCAGGGGGACGGCGAAGGTGGGGATTAGGCTGAGCGGGAGAGTGGACATGGGAGCGGGGGTGACGGCGTTTGGGGCGAGTTGGCGCGGGTCGAGGAATGGGGCGAGCGCGCCGAGGGAGACGGCGAGGACTAGGTCGGTGATTCCGAGGATGTGCCAGAAGATGAAGGTTCGCTTGTGGGCAGGTGTGGCTAGCCGGTAGGCGACGAAGGGAGCGGTGACTCCGATGGCGATGTCGCCCCATCCGGCGGGCAGGGCGAAGAGGGCGGGCAGGATGTTGTAGGCGGCGAGGACGAGGAAGACGAATCCGCCGATGCGCCAGGCGTGCAGGAGGGTGAGGACGCGCGGGGAGAGGGATAGGAGGTAGCCGCGGAGATCAGCGGAACGGAGGTACCAGATGGAGAAGATGGCAAGGGGGGCGAGGACCGCGATCAAGATAGGAAGCGGAGGGCGACCGGGAGGAACAGAGAAGAGATGGAGGGCCGAGGCTGTGAGGGAGAGGGCGAACCAGGCTGCGAGAAGCCAGCCGGTGAGGTGGGCGTAGCGTGTGGTGGTCATGGCGTTTCTCCTTGGAGGAGGTTGGAGGTGAGGTCGTTGGCGGTTTGGGTGATGCGGCTCCATAACTCGGAGCCGAGCTGGTGTTGAAGACGGGTTTGGAGGCGGTTCCAGCGTGGAAGGGCGCGGCGGAAGAGGGCTTTGCCGGGGCCTGAGAGGGTGAAGCTCCACTGGCGGCGATCTTCGCCACGATGGCGTTCGATCCATCCCTGGCGGAGTATGGGTTCGAGGGCGCGGGTGAGGGAGGTGCTGTCGATGGCGAGGATATGGCCGAGTTGCTTCTGGTTAACGGGGCCGGCGAGGGAGAGGGCCTGGAGGATGGTGAATTGGGTGGAGCGGAGGCCCGTGGGGCGGAGGGCCTCGTCGTAGAGGAGGGTGAGGGCTCGGGTGGCGCGGCGGAGTGTGGCGCAGGTGCAGGGGAGAGCGGGGATGGCGGCGGCATTGTTCACGCCCATTTAGATGTGTACACATCTAATTTGAGGTGCAGAATTTTTTTATTGCGGGAAATTCGACAGCAAGTTGTTGCAAGGAGTAAGAATGACGGATGAGTCGTGGCGTTGTTGTGGTGGCGTTGTGGTGGGCTTTGACGGTGGCGGCGGCTCCAACGGTTGCGATGGCTCAGGTGGCGACGGCGCAGGATAGCGACCGTGACGGGTTGAGCGATGCCCTGGAGGCGGAGCTGCTGCGGCAGTTTGAGCCGCGGTGGATGGTGGGTAAGGATGATTGCTCGGTGCGGCCGGCGCGGTTCGCTGAGGGAGTGGCGCAGCCGACGGTGGTGGAGGACGACGGCACGGTCTATGGGCAGGCGTTTCCGGTGCGGTCGCACGGGGACGAGGTGGAGCTGCACTTTTATCAGCTGTGGCGCCGGGACTGCGGGCAGATGGGGCATCCGCTGGACGCGGAGCATGTGGCGGTTCTTCTTCGCAGAGATGACGGCGCAGACGGACAGCCGAAGTGGAGGGCGGTGTATTGGTATGCGGCGGCGCACGAGGATACGGTTTGCGATGCGAGCCAGATGACGCGGGCTTCGACGCTGAAGGCGGAGGACAAGGGGGCGACGGTGTGGGTCTCGCCGGGGAAGCACGCGTCGTTTTTGAGCGAGGAGCTTTGCTCGCACGGATGCGGCGGCGATCGATGCGTGGATATGGAGCGAATGAAGACGGCGGAGGTGGTGAATGTAGGGGAGCTGTCGCGTCCGATGGATGGCGCGATGTGGGTGAGCTTCGCAGGGTGGCCGCTGGCGGAGAAGATGCGGCGGAGCGACTTTGGCGAGGCGAGGGTGGAGCGACTGGAGCGGTTGCCGGAGACGGATGTAGCGTGGGCGAATCCGTCGAAGCGCCCGGCGCAGGCGGCGATCTATGGGGGGAACTCGGCGCTGAACGGAGTGGCGGTGGGTGAGCACAACACCGATACGGCGCTGGTGCTGGCGAATGACAAGACCAGCGGAGCGCTGGATTCTGCGCAGAAGAGTACGGGCAACGCGTTGACGAAGAGCTACAGGAACGTGGTGAAGGCGCTGGGTGGGGCGGCGAAGAGCACGGGTAAGGCTGGGGGGGTGGAGACGGGCGAGGAAGGTGCGCCTCATTGAGCGGGGCTGGGATTCTTCTTTTGCTGGGAGTGGGTGGTGCTTGTAGTATGGCGTTTCCTGGGCCGGGCTGGAGATGCGAAAGCTGATGGCGAGCGGTGCGTGAACCGTTGGTGAGGTTGCGCAGCGAGTGAGCGGCGATATGGCGTTTTTTGGTGGCAAGGATGGGAAGCAGGCCCGCCGCGAGGCGGAGCGGATCAGAAGCCGGACGATGGGGATGTTCAGCGTCGTGGTGGCGCTGGCGATGGGCGCGGTGGCGTACACGGACTGGAAGGTGGAGGCCAACGTCTCGCTGGGATACCTGTATGTGTTTCCGATGGCGTTGAGCGCGTTTGTGAACCCGCTGCCGGTGACGATTGGGCTGGCGTTGTTGTGCACGGTGTTGCAGGATGTGCTGGGGCCGCGGCGGGAGACGATGTCGCTTCATGTGGCGGAGAATCTGCTGAGTCTTGCGGGATTTCTTGTGGTGGGATTTCTGGTGTCGCTGATTGCGAGACGGCGCAGCGAGCTGGAGGACGAGGTACAGCGGCAGCGGGACGAGTATGAGCGCGATCTGACGCTGGCGGCGCAGGTGCAGCGACAGGTGCTTCCGAAGCCGATCACGCTGCCGGGACTGGAGATTGCGGCGGCGATGCATCCGGCGCGGATGCTGGGAGGCGATTACTACGACTTCTTTCCTGTGTCGGACGATGTGGTGGACGTGGTGATTGCGGATGTGTCGGGAAAGGGCGCGGCGGCGGCGCTGCTGATGCCTTCGCTGGCGGTGGCTCTGCGGCTGCGAGCGAGGGAGCTGAGCGGGCCTGCGGAGATCATCAAGGACCTGGATGGTGTGCTGAAGCAGGTGACGAAGCCTTCGACGTTCGTGACGATGTTTTATGCGCGGCTGAATCACGCGGAGCGGAGGCTGGAGTATGCGTGTGGAGGGCATAATCCTCCGCTGCTAGTAAGGCCGCGTACGGGCGAGTCGTGGATGCTGGAGGCTTCGGGGCCGATTGTGGGGATTCTGGAGGACGCGGAGTATGTGAATACGGTGGTGGCGCTGGAGCCGGGCGATGTGTTGACGCTGTACACGGATGGGGTTTCAGAGCAGGAGAACGTGGCGGAGGAGCAGTTCTCGGTAGAGCGGCTGAAGGGGTTGGTTTTGAAGAATGAGTATGCGAGCGCGGGCGCGATTGTGGAGGGTGTGGCGGTTGCGGTTGCGGAGTGGGCGGGGGCGAAGGAGCAGGAGGACGATCTGACGGTGGTGGTGGCGAAGGTTCGTTAATGTGTTGCGGGCTTCACCGGAGTGAAGCCCGCGTTGAGGGGCCGGTTATTTGGAGTTGAGTTAGGGCTTGGGGCCGTCCTCCTGGGGGACCTCCTGGCCTTCGCCGGGGAATGGCCAGTTTTTGTCGAGCTGCCATTGCTGGGACTCGCGGGTGGCCTTGGGGACCTTGTTGATGCGGAGGTTTTCGAGGAAGTGAACTCCGGACTTGCCAGCCACGGCGATGTCGAGGTCGCCGTCCTTGTCGAAGTCGGCGGTGAGGACCTGGGTTCCGACGCCGGCGGTGCTGTTGACGGAGATGGGGAGGCGAGTGAAGTCGATGTTGTAATGGCCGTGAGGTGCGACACGGGGCGTTATGCGGTAGGCGTAGATGACGATGGGGTCGTGGGAGCCTGGGTCGTCTCCGTCGTGGCCGCGGTAGCGCTTCCCCGTGATGAGCTCTGGGTGGCCGTCGCCGTCGAGGTCGGCGAGTGCGAGGGCATGGGACTGAGAGAAGGACTCGTCGATGGTGTGTTTGGTCCAGGTGCGGTGAGTGGAGGTTCCGCCCTGCTCGAACCAGTAGAGGCCGTAGCTGTGACCCTGGCCGACGATGAGGTCGATCCTGCCGTCATGGTTGACGTCGTAGCCGAGGATGGGGAAGCCGGTGTCGCCGAGGCGCCAATCTTGATGGAACTGCCACTTGTCGTCGTTGGCGTCGATGTTCTGGAACCAGCCGAAGGGTGTGAGGAGGTCGGGCTTGCCGTCACCGTTGATATCGGCGATGCCGATGCCGTGGCCGTCCTGCTCGGGGCCGCCGACCTTGTGGACCTTGGGTTCGGGGCCGGAGAAGTCGACCCAGAGGACGCCGGAGTGGATGTAGTGGGCGAGGGCGAGGTCGGGCTTGCCGTCGCCGTTGATGTCGCCGTAGGCTCCGCCTTCGGTGTCGTAGGAGTCGGCGATGAAGTGTTTCTCCCACATCTGGTCGGGGTTGGAGGTCTTGCCGGGGTTCTGGTACCACCAGATGCCATTGGAGATCCTGCCGGTGGTGACGAGGTCGGGGAGGCCGTCGTGGTTGACGTCGAAGATCCACTCGCCGCAGTCGGAGATGAACTCGCCGTGGGTTCCGACGGTGCGGAACTGGTGGCGTTTCCAGTCGCCGCCCTCGGCGCCGGGGTTCTGGTACCAATAGGCACCCGCGAGGATATCGAGGAAGCCGTCGCCGTTCATGTCGAGCAGCGAGATGCCCTCGGCGTGGTCGGTGCCGAGGCGATGGGCGAGGAAGGTCGGCTGCATGGCGCCGTCAGGGCCGGGGCCGGGCGTGGGCTTGCGGAACTCGGTGGCGTGCTCGGGGTCCTGCGCGTGCGCGGCGGAGGTGACGGCGATGAGGACGAAGGCGGAGAGCTTGAGGAGATTTTTCATTGGTTCGTTTAGGCCTGTGAGTTATTGCGGTAGTGGTTTGAGGTCGATGGTGCGGCCGGACTTGGCAGAGGTGCGCGCGGCGTCGAGGATCTGCATGACGATGAGGTTGGTGTCGAGGGAAGAGAGGTCGTGCTCGGGCTTGATCTGGCCGCGGATGACGGCGGCGAGGTAGGCGAGCGAGTTGGACTGGTCGGGTGCGAGGCTGGGGGCGGTCTTCGGGGTCTCGGAGGAGTCGCCCTTGTAGCGGGTGCGCAGATCGTAAGGGCCGACGGTGACGATGTAGCCGGTGGCTCCGTAGACCTCCATGTCTTTGCGGGCGAAGGGCCAGTTCCAGGAGGGCATGAGGACGGCCTGGGCTGCGGGGTAGCGGACGATGACGGTGGCGTCGTCGTCGACCTTCGGGTAGGTTCCGGGCTTGTCGGTCTGGGCGACGGCGGTGACGGAGAGGGGCGTCTGGCCGCGCATGAGGACGGTCATGAGGTCTGCGCCGTAGCAGCCGAAGTCGAAGAGGGCTCCGGCGCCGTTCTGGACGGGGTCGGTGAGCCAGGGGAGCCACTCGGGGCCGACGCCAATCTCCTTGGGGCCCTCGTGGCCGTCGTGAACGACGACCTTGCGGACGTCGCCGAGGTGGCCGGCCTGGGCTTCGGAGATGGCGGCGGCGTTGGAGGTGTACCAGGTGGTCTCGTAGTTGACGAGGACGTGGACGTGGTGGTCGTGCGCGGCCTGGCGGATGGCGAGGGCGTCCTCCATGGTGGTGGAGAGAGGCTTTTCGACCATGGAGCTGATGTTGTGGCGGGCGGCGGCCTCGATGACGCGGCGGTGGTCCTGGATGGTGGTGTAGACGAGGACGGCGTCAGGGTGCTGGGTGGTGAGCATCTGCTCGAGGTTGGTGGAGAAGAGCGCGGCGGGGAGATGGTATTGCTCGGCGTATTTCTTTGCGAGGGCGGCGTCGGGCTCGACGATGGCGACGAGCTGGGCTTCGGGGTGTTTGGGGAGGGCGGAGAGGAAGCCTTTTACGTGGCCGTGGACGAGGCCGACGATGGCTACGCGGATGGGCTTGTTTTGTGGGGTCTGGGCGGGGGCGGAGATGGCGGTGACGGCGATGCAGAGGCTGGCGAGGAGAGAGAGGCGCATTCGTTTTGGACTCGGGTTGTCAAGTTAGGTTGTAGCGGCTAAGAGCAGACGGCAGATCCTTCGACTACGCCTCCCGCGATAAGGCTGCGGGAGGCTTCGCTCAGGATGACACTTTCATTTGTTTGCAATGTCACCCTCTGATCATCTGCTGCGTGTCTTACCCGATCTTCATGGTGTCGGGGTTCCATTTCATGATCTGGCCCTTCTCGACGCTGAGGTTGCTGAGGAGGGCGGCCCCGGCGGCGCGGAAGCCGAAGGTTGCGTCCTCGACGGGCTGCTGACGGCTGCGGACAGACTTGAAGAAGTTTCGGAAGTGGTCCACGTTGTCGGTGTAGCCGTGCGGGGCCGAGAACTTCTCGATAGCGGGGTAGGTTGGGCCGGTCGGCGGAGTGTCGGGGTACTTCTGGCGGTATTGCTTGAGGTAGGCCTCCTGCTCGGCGAGGGAGAAGGTGGTGATGGTGTAGCCGGGGTCCTTCTCGCGCGGGGCTCGCATGACGGAGACGGTCTGGCCTGCGATCTCCATGGTTCCCTCTGATCCGGTGAAGAGAAAGCCTTCGCTTTCTTCGCCTCCGTCGACAAAGTTAACGCGAAGGCTGAGGTTGAAGCCCTGCGGGTAATCGAAGAGAGCGAGGAGGACGTCGTCGGCGTCGCGGCCGTCCTTCCAGTATCGGAGGCCACCGGTGGCCATGGCTCGGGTCGGACCGTTGGAGCCGGTGATGAAGTGCGTTCCGCTGAAGAGGTGGACGAAGAGGTCGCCGGCAACACCGGAGCCGTAGGCGGACCATTTGCGCCACTGGAAGAAGTGCTCGGGGTTCCAGGCGATCTTGGGGGCGGAGCCGAGGAAACCGGGCCAGTTGCAGGTCTCCGGGCTGGCGTCGGTGGGGATGGTGTAGTTCCATGCGCCGAGCGAGGAGTTGCGGTCCCAGCGGGCGGAGACCATGTTAAGTTGGCCGATGGCTCCTGAGGCGAGGAGTTCTTTTGCTTTAGCGTAGGCGATGGAGCTGACGCGCTGGCTGCCGACCTGGAGGATGCGGTTGGTGGATTTGGCGGTCGAGATGATCTCGGGGCCGTCAGGGTAGACGTGGATCATCGGCTTTTCGAGGTAGACGTCCTTGCCGGCTTTCATGGCGTCGACGGCGGCGGTCTTGTGCCAGTGATCGGGGGTGGCGATGAGGACGGCGTCGACGTCGGGGCGGGTGAGGATCTCGCGGTAGTCGCGGGTGGTGAAGAGATCTACGTTATTGGCAGTGCCGGTGCCCCAGAGTTCTTTGCAGTGGGTGAGACGGCCGTCGTAGCAATCGGCGACGGCGACGAGCTTGACGCCGGGAACCTGGAGGGCGAAGCGCGTGTCGCCCTGGCCCTGGATTCCAGCTCCGATGAGGGCGAGATTGATGTTGTCGTTGGGAGAGCGGGGAGTGGGGGTCTGATCCGGTTCGACGGCGAGGACGTGAAGGCTGGTGGCGGCGGCGGCGAGGCTTGCGGTCTTGAGGAAGGTTCTGCGATCGAGGCTCATGGGGCTCCGGGTCCTAGGTTTCAGCGCACGCGGCAAAAAAAGATGGCCGCGAACTGAAAGTATGGGATTCTGAAGCCTCTGTAAAGGCCGGGTAGGTGCTCAGGTGGTGACGACAGGGAGTTTCGCGGCCTCCCACGCTGCGATTCCGCCGGCGAGTTCGATGACGTTGGTGATGCCGTGAAGGCCGAGGATGCTGGCGGCGATGGAGGAACGATAGCCTCCGGCGCAGTGGACGGCGATGCGGCGATCGCGAGGCACCTGATCGAGGCGCTGCTGGAGCTGCGAGAGAGGAAGATTGATGCCGCCGGCGAGGTGGCCGGAGCTCCATTCGCCGGGGGTGCGGATGTCGATGACGAGGGGTGGATGCGGAGAGGCGAGCTCTTCGGCGAGCATGAGCGGGCTGACGCGCTGAGTGGAGTGGACGAGCTCCGGCCGCGTGGCGAGGGCCTCCATCCCGCTGCGCAGATAGCCTTTGATCTGGTCGAAGCCGATGCGGCCGAGGCGTAGGGCGGCTTCCTGCTCGCGGCTGGGCTCGGCGATGAGGACGATGGGGCGGGTGGGATCGAGGGTGGTTCCGGCCCAGGTGGCGTACTGGCCGCCGAGGCCGATGTTGATGCTTCCGGCGAGGTGGCCCTTGGCGTAGTCGGCGGCTTCGCGGACGTCGAGGAGTTGCGAGCCGGCGTTGCCGAGGGTGAGGACTTCGTCGAGGGAGAGCGGGTTGAGGACCTGTTCGAGCGTGTGGTCGAGCGTGGGGCGCTCGCGGGTGTTGAGGATGGCGTCGTAGGTGAAGTAGGCGGGGGCGTCGGGCTGATCGGCGGTGACGATGCGGATGAAGTCGTCCTTCGACATGGGCTGGAGGGCGTAGTTGAAGCGGCGCTGCTCGCCGAGGGTGGAGACGGTGTCGGAGGAGAGATGCTTGCCGCAGAGCGAGCCGGCTCCGTGTGCGGGGTATACGAGGGTCTGGTCGGGGAGGGGAAGGAGCTTGTTGTGGATGGAGTCGTAGAGGTGCCCGCCGAGCTGCTGGGCGGTCCAGCCGAGCGAGGCGCGGAGGTCGGGTCGGCCGACGTCGCCGATGAAGAGGGTGTCGCCGGTGAGGACGGCGTAGGGCTTGTCTGCGGACTGCGCGAGATCGAAGACGAGAATGGAGATGGACTCGATGGTGTGGCCGGGGGTCTCGAGGACCTGGAGACGGAGGCCGGGGAGCGAGAGGGTGTCGCCGTCCTTCATGGGGACGAAGGCGTACTCGGCCTTGGCCTGCGCGCCGAGACGGATGTCGGCTCCGCAGCGGTCGCGCAGCTCGAGGTGGCCGGCGAGGAAGTCGGCGTGGAAGTGAGTGAGAAAGACGTGGCGGATCGTCACGCTGAGTTGCATGGCGTCGTCGAGGTACTGCTGGATGTCGCGCTGGGGATCGACGACGATGGCGGTGTGGCTGGCCTTGTCGGCGATGAGATAGGAGGCGTGGGCGAGACAGCCGAGGTAGTACTGCTTGAGGAACATGCCGCCATCTTAGAACAGGCGGCAACGTTGGCCTATCGGATGAGCATGGAGACGATCGAGGCGGACATGAGATTGGCCATGGTTCCGGCGAGCATGGCGCGGAGGCCGAGCTGGGCGAGGTCGTTGCGGCGGTTGGGGACGAGGGCGCCGATGCCTCCGATCTGCATGCCGATGGAGCCGATGTTGGCGAAGCCGCAGAGGGCGAAGGTGGCGATGGAGAAGGTTCGCGGAGCGAGCTGGGATTTCTGGAGGCCGAGCTGGGTGTAGGCGACGAACTCGTTGAGGACGGCGCGCGTTCCGAGGAGGTTGCCGATGGCAGGGGCCTCGCGCCAGGGGATGCCGATGAGCCAGGCGGCGGGCGCTCCGATGACTCCGAGGACGGAGTTGAGGGAGTGGGGGAACGGGATGTGCCCGTGAGCCCAGAGGAGGTTGGAGGTTGCGAGCATCATCGCATTGAGCAGGCCGACGAGTGCGAGGAAGCTGATGAGCATGATGGCGACGTTGAAGGCGAGCTGGCCTCCGTCGATGGTGCCGCGAGCGATGGCGGCGATGAAGTTGACGCTCTTGTGCTCTTCACCGGGTGGCATGGTGACGGTTCCTGCGGTCGCGGGAACCTCGGTCTCGGGGACGAGCATTTTTGAGACGAGGATGGTTCCGGGGGCGGTCATGATGACGGCGGAGAGGAGGTCCTGCGCGTTGATGCCGAAGCTGATGTAGGCGGCCATGATTCCGCCGGAGACGTGGGCCATTCCGGAGGTCATGATGGTCATCAGTTCGGAGCGGGTGGCTCCTGCGAGGAAGGGACGGATGGTGAGGGGGGCTTCGGTCTGGCCCATGAAGATGGAGGCGGCGACGTTGGTGGACTCGGCGCCGGAGGTTCCCATGGTGCGCTGCATGATCCAGGCGACGATGCGGATGACCTGCTGCATGAAGCCGATGTGGTAGAGCAGGGCGAAGAACGCGGAGATGAAGATGATGGTGGGGAGAACAGCGAAGGCGAAGACGGCGAGCGGATTGCCAGGAGTTCCGAGGGGCCCGAAGACCATGGAGGAGCCTTCGACGGCGTGGCCCAGCAGAGCGGTGACGGCGTTCGAGGCGGTGTGGAGGATGATCTGGCCGAAGGTCCACTTGATGACGAGGATGGCGAAGAGGATCTGGAGGCCGAGTCCCCAGGCGACGGTGCGCCAGCGGATGGCGTTGCGGTTGGTGGAGAAGGCGTAGGCGAGCGCGAGGAAGACAATGAGTCCGAGCAGTCCGGTAAATCGATACAAAGAGGGGCTCTCCTACGGATAGGCGAATGAGTGTGTTGCATGAGTGTAACGGGTGGGGCACGCTGGGGCCAGAGAGTTGTATGGATCTGCGCTAGGCGCCGTGCTGGAGGCTGCCGACGTGGGGTCGGCGGAAGCGGCCGCTGGCGGTGAGGGCTGGGACGCTGTCGAGGCGGATGTGGCGCAGCGGGGTGCGGGCCTGCTTGACGGAGTACATGCGGAGGTCGGCGATGCGGAGCAGGCGGGTGGCGTCGCCGGCGTCCTCGGGATAAATGGCAATGCCGATGGACGCTGAGACGTTGAGGGGATGGCCCTCGAGGATGAAGGGCTCCTCAACGGCTTCGCGGATGGTGTCGCGGAGTTGCTCGACGGACTGCGAGTGGGCGGGATCGCAGGTGAGCAGGGTGAATTCGTCGCCGCCGAGGCGGGCGAGGGTATCGAACCCCTCGACGCGCTCGCGGAGGGAGTGGGCGACATGGCGGAGAAGCTGGTCGCCGGCGTGGTGGCCGAAGGTGTCGTTGATCTGCTTGAAGCCGTCGAGATCGAGCATGAAGAGAGCGAGGGAGGAGCTTTCGCGGCGGCAGCGATCGAGCGCGGCGGCGAGGCGGTCTTCAAAGGAGCGGCGGTTGGGCAGGCCGGTGAGCTCGTCGTGATGGGCGAGCCAGCGGTTGCAGGAGACCTGCTCTTCGAGCATGACGAGGATCATGCCGATGGAGATGAGGGACTTCTGCATATTCCAGATGTGGGACGCGATGTCGGCGTAGGTGCGGTAGTGGACGATGAAGGGATGGAAAAAGAAGAAGAAGGCCCAGATGGAGAACCCGGTAACGATGGCGAGCCGGCCGGTGCCTCGGGGCAGGCGGCGGTAGAAGTTGATGGTGGCGATGGCGTACACGGCGCCGAGGCTCCAGTAGACGGCCTCGCGGTACTTCCCGAAGGAGACGAGCACAGCCATGGCCGTCCAGCCGAGGGTGGAGATGATGGCGCGCGGCCAGCTCTTTCGCAGGGTGAGCGAGGTTGTTACGCCGAGGATCAGTCCCAGAGTGATGGCAGGAAGGAACGCGCCGGGTCGAAAGAGATGCAGGCCGTAGACGGTGTTGACGGCGAGCAACGGGATGGAGTTGAGGGCGAGGTAACGCAGGCGGCTGGGATCGGAGTACTCGCCCGAAGCCCAGATGAAGACGATGCCGGCAAGGAGGTAGCAGTCGATGACGATGGTGTGGAGGATGGTGCTGGGCAGGCCGGTCGGGGCGTAGAAGATATGCGCGACCGATTCAATGAGGGTGAAGAAGAGGCCAAGGAGCCAGAGGTCCGCCTTCTCGTGGGGGTGGCGGTGGCGCAGCAACAGAAGGATGACGATGAGGATCGTCAGGGCCAGTAGATCGGGGAGAAAGGCATAGTTCATGAAAGATCCGTGCTTTCTTCT
The DNA here is from genome assembly GCF_000745965.1 of Edaphobacter aggregans DSM 19364. Lineage (GTDB taxonomy): Bacteria > Acidobacteriota > Terriglobia > Terriglobales > Acidobacteriaceae > Edaphobacter > Edaphobacter aggregans. Next base: position 68,747 of record NZ_KN050789.1, read on the forward strand.
GCTGGCAGGCTTGAGTATCGACATTAAAACGGGGCCCCGGGGTGAGCCTGCCGATTCGAGTGACGCTTGCCCACCATTATCGGGCATGGTGAGACCGATGTGGCGAAGATTTTGTCTTCCCGAGGTAAAGAAGGGCCTGACTATGACCGAAGTGCTGCCTGGAGTTAGTTTGTGCCCGATTTGTGAGGAGCAGCCTTGAACTCTATGGGAGGAAGTAGAAGGGATTGGGGAGCTTTACGCTGACCTCGGCTGAGGGAGTGCCGTTAAGGTCGCTCCACTGGTCGCCGACGCTGAGGATGATGCGGTGGTCGGCGGCGATTTTGGCGCGCTCGCTGGACTTGTAGTAGGTGGTGTCCATGGTGAGTTCCTCGTTGTTGCGGAGGATCAGGCCGTTCCAGTTGTTATAACCGGCGAGGTGGAGGTTGCGGACCGTAGCTTCGTACTGGTTATTCGCGCGGCCGGTAATGAAGAAGACGCTGACGCCAGCGGCGATGGCATCGTTGTAGAGCTGGAGCGTTCCGGGGATGGCGATAGATGCCTCCGTGGAGACGAGGTACCGATTGTACTGGTCGGCGATGTAGTCGAACCCCTCGCGCTTGAGCTCGCAGTAGTTGGACAGGCTGGTCTCGTCGATGTCGAGGACCATCGCCAGATTTTGGTTGGGCTTGCGTGTGGCGACGAGGCGCTTGAGCTCAGCGCGCGCGCGGTTCAGTTGGGACTGAAGGTCGCGCCAGTAGCAGTGGGCGGAGTCGGCGCAGTTGGCATACTCCATGAGTTGATAGCGAAGAATGCTGATGTTTTCGAGCTCAGGGGCGGAGAGGAAGTCTCTGCGCTGCCGGCTGGTCTCGACGATGGTATTGGCCTCGGCCGCGGTGATGCCGGGCTTCTGGTCGTGGGAGCCGGGTGTGTGCGGCGGATCGGGCTTGTCCTGCGACGCCTTGCAGACAACCGGAATCGTGTAGGCTTTGCCGTCTTGCGCGATACCTGCAGTGGAGATCTGGCATAGGGCCGCGATGAGAATCAGAAGTCTGCAGGTCACGTGGTTCTCCGGGAGTGCTCTGAGGATACCTATGGATTGCGCGGGCCGGGGGAGATGTAGCGACGATTCTAGAGGGGTGCGTCCTCGGGGAATAGGCGGATGTCTTCGACGCCGCGGTAGCGCTCGGCGTAGTCCATGCCGTAGCCGATGACGAAGCGGTTGGGGATCTTGAAGGCGACGTAGTCGGCCTCGATGGGGACGAGGCGGCGGTCGGGCTTGTCGAGGCAGGTGGCGATCTTGAGCGAGGCGGGCTTGTGCTGGAGCATGAGGCCGCGGAGGTAGTTGAGGGTAAGGCCAGTGTCGAGGATGTCCTCGACGAGGATGACGTGCTTGCCCTCGATGGGGTTGTCGATGTCCTTGATGAGCTTGACGGCTCCGGAGGAGACGCGGGCGCGGCCGTAGGAGGAGACGGCGACGAAGTCGAAGGTGTTGTCGACCTGGATGGCGCGGGCGAGATCTGCGAGGAAGATGGCCGCGCCTTTGAGGACGCCGATGAGGACGATGGACTGGCCCTCGTAGTCGGCCGAGATCTGAGCGCCGATCTCGCGGGTGCGGTCGGCAATCTGTTGTCTGGTGAGGAGGACCTCCATGGTCTCGGGGGCAGGGAAGAAGGCTGTGGGTGCGGGCGCGGTGCTAGGTGGCATAAAGGCAGGGTATCGCGAAGATCGGGCGCAGGCCAAGCGGCACGCCGGATAATGGGCTGTGGCGGACGGTACACTGAAGAAGAAGCGAGGACTATGTATCCCTTTATCGATATTGGCCCGGTGCACCTGGGTACGTTTGGGTTGCTGCTGTGGCTGGCGGCTGTTGTGGCAACCGTGGTGCTGCACAAGAGTTTTGTTCGCAATGGCGTGGACGCCGATGCGCTGAGCGTGGTGGCCTGTGTGGTGATCGCCGGCGTGGTGGGCGCGAAGGTGTGGCACGAACTGCAGGATGTGATCACCCTGAAGATGGCGATGGCGAGGATCGCGGCGCCGGGGTGGAGTCACCCGCTGGATGTGGTGATGGGATTTCTGCACTGGTTCCAGGCAGGGTTTGCGTGGTTTGGCGGGATGATGGCCGGCATCGCGACGCTGATGTGGATGGGACGGTCGGCACGATTCAAGGGGCCGCTGGCGGGGACGCAGGGCGAGCGTGTGGGAGCGATGCGCATGCTGGACCTGGCGGCTCCCGCGGCTGCGGTGGGGTACGGCGTGGGACGGATCGGGTGCCTGCTCTCGGGCGACGGCGACTACGGGATCAAGACGACGCTGCCGTGGGGTGTACACATGCGTCCTGACGCGCTGGTTCCGACGCCGGACATGGTGCAGCCGACTCCGGTGTATGAGCTGATCTACTCGCTGGTTCTGGCATGGTGGCTTTGGAAGCGCGGAGAGAAGCATCTTCCGGTGAGCGTGATTACGGGCGAGTACCTGGTCTGGAGCGGAATCGGGCGCTTCCTGGTGGAGTTTGTGCGGATCAATCCGAAGCTGTATTGGGGAATGAGCAACGCGCAGGTGGCAGCGCTGGGGTCTGTCGTTGCGGGCGTGGCGCTGATCGTAGTGGCGCGGGCGAAGAACGTGCAGTGGGCTCCGAAGCTGACGGAAGATTCCAAGGTGTAAGAGACCGATGCGGCCCGTTCGTCCGGCGTGCGATTGCGCGGGGACGAACGGGCCTTCGTGCGTTTGACGTCTGTCGGCGGTTAGCGGGAGAGCTCTTCGCGGACCGACGGCTGCGGCGCAGCGAAGAACATGTTGGAGATGAGGCCGCCGATGATGGCTCCGAGGATGGGTGCGATCCAGAAGAGCCAGAGCTGAGCGACGGCCCATCCGCCGACGAAGAGCGCGGGGCCCGTGGAGCGCGCCGGGTTGACCGAGGTGTTGGTGACCGGGATAGAGATGAGGTGGATGAGCGTGAGGCCAAGGCCGATGGCAATGGGGGCGAAGCCCTTGGGGGCGCGCTCGTCGGTGGAGCCGAGGATGATGAGGAGGAAGAAAGCGGTGAGGACGACCTCGGCGACGAAGCAGGCGACGAGGGAGTAACCGCCGGGCGAGTGCAGGCCGTAGCCGTTGGAGGCGAAGCCGCCCGCGAGGGTGAAGTCGGGCTTGCCGCTGGCGATGAGGTAGAGGACGCCTGAGGCGACGACGGCTCCCACGACCTGGGCGATGATGTAGGGCAGCAGCTCGGAGGCAGGGAAGCGCTTGCCGACGAAGAGGCCGATCGAGACCGCGGGGTTGAGGTGGCATCCGGAGATATGGCCGATGGCGTAGGCCATGGTGAGCACGGTGAGTCCGAAGGCGAAGGCGACACCGACGAAGCCGATGCCGAGTTGTGGGAAGGCAGCGGCCAGGACGGCAGATCCGCAGCCTCCGAAGACAAGCCAGAAGGTTCCGAAGAACTCGGCAGTTGCACGTTTAAACAGCGGCATAGTGACGATCCTCCATTTGACGCGTTTGACGCGTTTCAGTTTTATCTGTGCTGGATGACGCGGGGCCCGTGGGGCTAGTGGATGCCAATCGCCTTGCGTTGGGGAGCGCGAGATGCTCCCTTTCGGGAGGATGCTACCACGACTCGGTGACAGGCAGGCGATTATTTCATTTGTATTGCGAGCCTTAGAGGCGGCGGAGATAGGCCTTGGCCTCTTCGAGATGGGGGAAGAGGCGCTCCTCGGCCTGGAACTCGCGGGAGTGCACGCAGCGGCGTCCAGATTTGACGCGGACGGGGTGCTTGAGGTGGAGCATTTCGTGGTAGAGGAGGTACTCGATCGCCTCGCGTGGGGTGTCGGGGCGATCGAAGACGCGGCTGACCACGATGGTGTTGTGCGCGGCGTCGTAGTGGCCGAGCATGCGGCGGGCGTGGTGCGCGCTCCAGGTAAGGATGGGCCGGCCGAGCAGGCCGTGGAAGAAGCGCGCGTTGAGCGACTCGAAGACCTCGTTCAAGTCGAAGTGGTGGCCCTGCGCGGTGAGGATGCGCTTGCGTCCGCGGGTCTGGCGGATGTGCTCGGCCTGGCGCGAGACGGCCTCGGAGGAGACGTGGCGGCGGTAGCGGTCGGCATGCGTGGGCGCGATGGGCTTCCTGTAAAGCTTGGCGAGAAGGATGTGCGCGATGGCGTGGTGCACGGACTCGGGCGCGTGCTCGAGCAGATCGGAAAGGCGGACGTGAAGGCGTCCTTCGCGGAGGCGGATGGTGGTGTTCAGCGAGGTGAAGCGGCGGAAGCGGATGTCGAAGGCAGGGATGGGCGCGCGGGGGCGGATGCCGCGGTACTGCTCCTCAAAGATGGGGACGAGCGGGGAGTGCACGGTACGTCAAGATTAACATGGCGGCGAGCGGAGAATCTCAACGTTTGTTGGTCGTGCGCCTGTGACATTTCAGGGGTTGGCGGGCACGGAGTTCTTAGCAAGTAACGTGGAGGATGGCGTTGGCTTTGCGCTCTTTTTCGATGGCACGGAGGGCCTTGTCGGTGGGCAGGATGAGCAGTTCGACGTCGCGGCGTTTCGCCTCACGTTTGACCTCCTCCATTACCGGCAGGTTGCCGTACGCTCCTGTGCCGATGACAAGCCGCTTGCACTTCCAGGGAATCTTTTCTTCGATGGATAGTGGTGTATGTCCGAACTCATCCCGGAACTTTCGGGAGGGTGCCTTTTTGCGTTTGCGGATCTCACCGCGGTCGATCACCACGTCCTCTGTGTACGTGCTGCCGTCGATCCGGATGGTGCCGAAGGAAAATTTGTCGAGGTGCATAGGCGTCTCCTCGTGTTGCTGGAGTTCAGGCGCTCTTCTTCGAGGTGACGGCGGAGAAGGTAGACCATTGCTGTTCCACGTCATGACTGCCGCAGTGCGGACAGGCGGGCTTGCTGGTGTCATGCTCGGACATGGTCAGGACGCTGGAGAAGGTTTTTTTGCAGCCGTTGCAGAGATAGTCATAGTGGGGCATACAGACCTCCCACGGTCTTTCGAGCGAATTCTAGACCTGTCGCTGGAGGATATTCAAGATGGGCGGGTCATTGGCGGGAAGGACTCTGGTTTTGTTGTTCTACACGGCTGCCTTCGATGCTTGCCGCACTCCGGGCTCTTTCGCCTGGAAGGCGATGCGCTCGTCTTCTCTCAGCGGGAGGCGAAGGAGGACGCCCTTTTGACCAGAGGCGAAGCTGGTTTCGAGGACGGCCATGACGGCAATGGCGGACTCGGGCGAGACGGGCAGCGGGGCGCGGCCGAGGATAGCGTCGCGGACGCCGCGATAGTAGCCGACCTGATCTGCCGGTGGGACGGGGATCGCGGTGCGGTCGCCAGTCTCTCCATCCATGAGTATGCCGGGGTCGTGATCATCGCCGAAGCCGGGCGTTCCGGGGGCGATGATTCCCTCGACGAGCTGCTGCTCCTGGAGGTCGGGGCCGTGTTTGGCCCAGCTGGCGTGAGTGCCGTGCATCAGCGTGCGGGCGATGCCTCCTGAGGAGAGAAGCGTGGCGTGGAGGATGACGCGCAGGCCGGGGTAGATGAGCTGCACGTGGGCCCAGTCGTCGGTCTTGCCGCCGGGGCGCAGCGTGGCGAAGCTGGCGAGGACGCTGTCAGGAAGCCCGAACAGATGCAGCGTGAGATCGATGAGGTGCGGGCCGAGGTCGAACCAGAGGCCGGCGCCGGGACCGGGGTCTTCGCGCCAACGCTGACGGACCAGTGCGCGGAAGCGGTCCATGTGGGCCTCGAAATGGACGACGTCGCCGAGGACTCCGGAGGCGAGGACGTCCTTCGCAGCGAGGATGTCGCTCTCCCATCGGCGGTTCTGGAAGACGGAGAGCAGGCGGTCCTGCTCGCGTGCGATCTGAACGAGCTCGCGGGCCTCGGCGAGATCTAGGGTGAAGGGCTTGTCGACGACGACGTGCTTGCCCGCGCGGAGCGCAGCGGCGGCGAGAGGGAAGTGGCTCTCGTTGGGCGTCGCGATGACGATCAGGTCGAGGTCGGGATGAGTCGCAGCCTCGGAGGCCGAGCAGACGGTGACGCCGGAGAGGTCGGCGAGGACGCGCTCCGGGCGGCTGGAGCCGACGATGGGGAGTTCCAGGCCTTCGACTGCGCGGATGAGCGGTGCGTGAAAGGTCTTGCCGGCGTAGCCGTAGCCGAGAAGGCCGACACGAATGGGATGCGGGGTGCTGGTCGTCATGCTCTACCCAGAGTAGGGAGAGGACCGTGACGAGTCAAAAGAGCTTGCCGTTAGCGTGGCGCGTTGTCGCTGTTGGCGGGGTTGTTGTCCTTTGGCGGCGGATGGGCAGCGAACCAGGCCTTTTGTTCCTCGATCATCTGCGTAGCCTCGTCGCGGAGGTCGTGGATGGTCTCAAGGGCGAGCTTGCGCTCGATGTTGTAGGCATCGTTGTCGGGTGGAGACTTGATGGCGGTGGCCCAGCGCTCGGTGGCGTCGACGAGCTTGGGGAGCGACTTGCGGATGTCACGGTGGCGCTGGCCGTAGTCGTCGAGGTTGTCGTTGAGCTCGTCGGCGAGCGCGGTGCACTGCTGGAGCAGATCGTGGGTGTCCTGCTCGCGGCCGGGACGGCGGGGCTTGGCGTAGAGATCGTCGAGAGCCTTGACGCGAACGTCGAGGAGCTTGATGAAGACCATGACGCGGTCGTTGGCGATGTAGGCGGACTCGCGGATCTGCTCGATCTCCTTTTCGGAGAGGGTGGGTTCAGAGCGCTGGGCGCGAGAGACGGTGCTGGTCAGGCCGAGAAGAGCGAGAGCGAACAGAAGGAGCGGACGGCGGCGCATGCGGGTGATTGTAGGCGAGAGAGGAACCTTGCGGGCGACCAGTTTGCCATTAGTGATTGAAGACCTGGGTAAGAAGATCGTTCTGGACCTTGTTGAGCTGCTTGAGGGTGGCTTGGAGGGTCGGACGATCCTCGCTGGAGGCGCTGTGCAGGTATTCGTTGAGCCGGTAGGTGGTGCGGTGCATCAGCATCTCGGCATTCTTCAGGCGCTTGGTGTCGCGTGCAAGGTTCAGCTGGATGAGTTCGGCGTAATGTTGGATCTTCTTGAACATTGCAGTGGCGCGGTCGGGGTCGCCGTTGAGCATCTCCTTGCCGGCGATTTCGGTCATTGCGGAGACGAGCTCGGTATAGAGGAAGCACTGCTCACGTGGATTGGCTTGCTGGGCGCGCTGCTCGAGCTGGATGAGAGCCTGCTCGTCGAGGAGGAGGGATTTATCGATGGGTGCGGGGTAGAGAGGGGAGCAGAGAGCGAGGAGGACGACGAGGACGAAGGGCCGAAGGGTGAGTCTCATAACGCACCTCGTTGGGAGCGTCTGGCTTCATTGACTTCATGGAGTCGACTGCTTGCTACGTTCTTGTAGCGTGAACTCTCAAGCGTTTCAATACATCGTTCCGGTCAACCGGTTACTTCATATGTTCCAGGGCGACCAGCCTGTGTCTGGCCTCCCACTCCTCGTCGGGAAACTGTCCTTTGGCTGCCGCGAGGAACTGTTTGTACAGGTCAGAGGCTTGTTTGACCTGGTGGAGTTTGTCGTGCGCCGTTGCCGCCAGAAAGAGCGTAGCTGGCGTAACTGCCAGCACTCTAGCACGAATATCGAGTGCGCGCAAGGTGGTGGCAGGGTCGTGGTTAGCGGAGGCCGCGAAGGCGAGATGGCTGGCGGCGATGGCGTAGGCGTCGGGCGAGGGAAAGGCCTGCGGATTGGCGATGGCGCGCTCGAGCAGGGCCTGTGCCTCGGCCGGGCGACGGAGGCGGATCAGGGCGTCGGCCTGGTCGTCGAGCAGGGTGGGATCGTTGGGCGACGCGGCGGTGAGGGTGGCGTAGAGCGGGAGCGCCTTCTCGTACTGGCTGTTGCTGCTGTAGAGGCGAGCGAGCAGGCGGGTTACGGCGGCGTCCCGCGGGTTGGCGGCGTGGAGCTTTTCGACGATGGGGAGGGCCTCGGCTGGCTTGTTCTGCGCTTCGTAGAGGGATGCGAGCTGGGCGTTGAGGGTGGGGTCGTCGGGGTGCTTGGCGAGCGCGGCGGTGAGGAGGGGCTCGGCGGCGGCGGCTTTCTTTTGCTGGAGAAGGAGATGGACGAGGGCGGCGGTGGCCTGGGTGTTGTCGGGGTCGGCGGCGAGGAGGCGGCGGAAGGACTGCTCGGCGGCGGCGCTGTCGCCGGTGGCCAGGGCGAGCTCGCCGGCGAGGAGGATGTCCTCGGGGGTCTCGGAGGAGAGCTTGATGGCGTTGAGGAGCTCGTCGCTGGCTCCGGCGGGGTTGCCAGCCTGGTCGAGCCGGGCGAGGGCGCGGTAGGCGCGGGCGCGGAGAGCGGGGTCGCCGGTGGGGATCGCGGCCGCGGCGGCGAGCTCGGAGTGAGCGCTGGAGGAGCGGCCGGTGCGGGCGAGCAGGAGGCCAAGCGCGAGGTGCGGCTCGAGCATGTTGGGTGCGGCGGCGATGGCGCGGCGGTAGGTGGTCTCGGCCTCGGAGGTCTGGTCGAGCGCGTCCTGGGCGGAGGCGAGGTTGTAGAGGACCTGCGCGTCGCGGGGGTTCTTCTCGGCGAGGGTGGAGAGGAGTTTTGCGGCGGTGGCGTAGTCCTGCTTTACGAGGGCTTCACTGGCCTGGGAGCGGAGGGGGTCGGGCTGGGGCTCGGAGGCGGCGTCGCGAGTTCCGGCGGGGAGCTGCTGGGCGGGAGTGTTCGCGGTCGCGAAAATAAATATTGCGAGGATGGTCAATTGACGGAGCAGTGGCTGATGCCGGCCTCGCGGATTTTGGTTCTTGCTGGACATCGGTGTTGGTCTCCCCCTCCCGTACTAAAGTTTGCAAAGTATTCGAAACAGGAGACATAGCTGGGTACTTCGGTATGGCTATGCTCTGTTCAGTTTAAATGCTAAGACCCGGCTGGATGGCCGGGTCTCGAGTGTTTTCCCTGATTTAAGTTTAGCAGGGGTGTCAAGGGATTTCTGTGGAAAAGAGTTCGAGGTGAGAGCCTCGAGCATCATGTAGAGTTCCCGATTCGGGATAAATCCTGGAGAAGCTGATTGTCTCAGCGCTTGGCATGAAGTTAAAACACTGACACACAGGGATGTCCAACGTTGTGTTCGCGTCCGACGTTCGACACACATGCTAGCGAGCGGACACTAGATCGATGCGCGTGCCTGCACCTGCGGAGTGTCTTCTGAATCAGCCATTTCAGGGCGGGTAAATTGCTGGCGCAGGGTATGGCAATCCGGTTGCACCGAAAGTAATCGGCAACAGCCCTTGGACCTTAATGCATGGTTTACAAGCATCGGCTCATCATAAGAGCCATTCTTTGCACTGCGCTGGTGATTACGTGGTCGAGATCAGGAAATGCGCAAACTCAGGAATTGGTCAACAAGCAATCGGGGGTTGAGAACCAGTCTTCCGTCGAAATTAGCAAGCAGGCGGCCAATCCCCTGGCGAGTCTCTCGCTGATGCAGTTCCAGCAGAATACGAACAGGATTGGATTGCCAACCAACCAAGGAAACGCAGTCCAGAGCAACCTGCAGTTTCAGCCACTCCTGCCGGTGAGTATGACCGACAACTGGAACCTGATCTCGCGACCAGTACTGCAAATGTACAACTCGACACCGTACGTGTCCCCGACCGGACAAGAAAAGCGTGTGACCGGCTTCGGCGATACAGTTCTTGCATTTGCCTTATCGCCTGGCCATGCATTGGTAGGGAACTGGCTGCTCGCCGCTGGCCCCACGTTTATTTTGCCGACCGCGACAGAGACGCTGATCGGGCAGAAGAAATGGCAATTCGGACCTACGGCTGCGATCGGATATGCCGGCCAACACTTCTTAACCTACGTCTTCACGCAGCAGTGGTTCCCTATTGGCGGCAATGGCAAAAAGACCAATCAAATGTCGACCTATTACTCCTTCGTTTACTTCTTCTCCAACGGATGGAGCGTTGGAACGCAGCCGCAGATGCTAATAAATTGGGAAGCACCCCGCGACGAGAGAGTCACGTTTCCCGTAGGGCTTCAGGTAGGAAAGTTGCGCAAGGTCGGGCTCTTGCCCGTAAAGTTCGACCTTATGGTCCAATACTACCCAGTCCATCCAGAGGTCTACAGTCCGAAGTGGAATATTCAGCTGCAGGTAACGCCCATCGTTCCGAAATTGATCAAGAGAACGATATTTGAGACTCGCCCTTAGGAATATAGAACCCGGTGCAGTGCCCCGCTTGCTGTGTGTTGAAAAACACCCTGCCGATTGACCGGTGCTGCGGTGGGGACGTACCATCCGCGCCAGCGGGAGGGCAACGTTATGCCGGCCCATGGTTATGACGTGATCGTCGTGGGTGGTGGTCTGGGTGGGGCCGCTCTGGCCAGGGTGATGGCTGAGGCTGGGGCGCGAGTTCTGGTTCTGGAGCAGGAGGCGCGCTTCAAAGATCGCGTCCGCGGAGAATTTCTGGCGCCGTGGGGAGTCGCGGAGGCGCGGCGGCTTGGCCTTGAGGACGCGATTCAAAGATGCGGCTGGTGGATTCCGCAGATTGAGATGGGTCTCGGGCAGCCACGCGACCTGGTGGCCACGACTCCACAGGCGATGCCTGCGCTGGCGTTCAGTCACCCGGAGTTGCAGGAGGCTTTGCTCGGTGCGGCCGCTGCGGCAGGCGCCGATGTTCGTCGTGAGGTCGCTGTTACTGCGATCGAGCCCGGCGAGCCGCCGCAGGTGAGGTTCCGCAGCGCAGGAGGCGACGAGGTAGTCACGGCGCGGATGGTTGTCGCATGTGATGGGCGTAACTCGGCCGCTCGCAAGTGGGTCGGATTCGCCGTTGCGCGGCAGCCGCATCCTGTTTTGTTCGCGGGAGTGTTGGTTACTGGTTTGGCTATGCCGCACGATATGGCCCATTATTTTTTCAACCCCGAGACTGCGACGGTGGTTGGCGTGATTTATGAGGGCAAGGATCGCTATCGCGCTTATCTGGCCTATCCGCGGGAGGGAGTGGAACGTTTGCAGGGCGAGCAGACGTTGCCGCGATTTCTTGAGTACTCGCGACGGACGACGTTATTTCCCAACTTCTATGATGGCTCGGTTCGCTGCATCGGGCCACTGGCGTCGTTTCCCTGCGATGAAGACTGGATCGAGCATCCTTACTCCGGCGGCGTGGCGCTGATCGGCGATGCGGCTGCAACGAGCGATCCGGCGTATGGGCAGGGCATGTCCCTGACGCTGCGGGACGTGCGGACGCTCAGCGAGGCGCGCTGGGGAATAGCGACTGGGAGAGCGCCGGTCATGATTATGCGAGCGAGCACCAGCACTATTTTTCTGTGATCCACACGTCCTGCGAGTGGCTGAGACAGATCTTTCAGGAGCAGGGACCGGAGGCGGACCGGCGACGTGCCGCGGCCATGCCGCTGATCGGCGAGGATCCTACGAGGATTCCAGACCACATCATGAGCGGACCTGGGCTGCCGATCGACGATCGAGTGCGTGCGCGGTTCTTCGGCGAGAGTGTGGACCGGGCTGCCTGAGTCACTGGAGGGGCTCGTCTTCCGGGGTTGGTTCGTGGTGGCCTACGAGTGAGTAGACGACTGCGAGGGCGAGGGCTGCTCCGGCGAGTGTGGCTATGGTAGAGGTGCGAGATATTCTGCGAGACCGCTAGGCCGTTGTTAGCTCCCGCTCCGTTGCCGCGGGTTTGAGGACGGGAGCGAGCCAGTGGCCGGTGTGGGAGGCGGGGTTGGCTGCGATCTCTTCGGGCGTTCCGGTGGCGACGACCTGGCCGCCGCGCGAGCCGCCCTCGGGGCCCATGTCGATGATCCAGTCGGCGGACTTGATGACGTCGAGGTTGTGCTCGATGACGAGGAGCGAGCCACCGCCTTCGATGAGCTTGCGGAAGGCGGCGAGGAGCTTGGCGACGTCGTCGAAGTGGAGGCCGGTGGTGGGCTCGTCGAGGATGTAGAGGGTTCGCGAGCGGATCTTGGCGGCGGTGTCGTTGGAGCTGCGCGAGGTGTTGGAGCGCGCGGTGGCGAGGTGCGAGGCGAGCTTGACGCGCTGGGCTTCGCCGCCGGAGAGCGTGGTGGCGGACTGGCCTAGACGGACGTAGCCGAGGCCGACCTCTTCGAGGACGTAGAGCTTGTCGACGATTTTGGGGTGGCCGGCGAAGTAGACGAGGGCTTCTTTGACCGTCATGTTGAGGACTTCGTAGATGTTCTTGCCCTTGTAGCGGATCTCGAGGATGGAGGGTTTGTAACGCGTGCCGTTACATTCTTCGCAGGGGAGTTCGACATCGGCGAGGAACTGCATCTCGACGGTGACGGTGCCGTCGCCTTCGCAGACGTCGCAGCGGCCGCCGGGGACGTTGAAGGAGAAGTGGCCGGCGGTGAGGCCGCGGCGCTTGGCGTCGGGCTGCGCGGCGAAGAGGGCGCGGATGTCGTCGAAGGCCTTGATGTAGGTGACGGGGTTGGAGCGAGGGGTGCGGCCGATGGGGGACTGGTCGACGAGGACGACCTCATTGAGGTGCTGGACGCCGGAGAGCTCGCGGTAGAGGCCGGTGATGTCGACGCCGTCGGCGGTGCCCTCCTGCCCGAGCGCCTGGATGAGGGCGCGGTAGAGGACCTGGTGGACGAGGGTGGATTTGCCGGAGCCGGAGACTCCGGTGACGCAGACGAGCATGTTGAGGGGGATGTCGACGTCGACGCCGCGGAGGTTGTGGATGCGCGCGCCGGTGAGCTTGAGATGTTCGCGGCCGGGCTCGCGACGGTGTTTGGGCACGGCGATGCTGGCGCGGCCAGAGAGGTATTTGCCGGTGATGGAGTTTGGGTTGGCGGTGACTTCGGCGACGGTTCCGGAGGCGAGGAGCTGGCCGCCGAGTTCGCCGGCGCCGGGGCCGAGGTCGAGGAGGTGGTCGGCGGAGCGGATGACATCGGGATCGTGCTCGACGACGAGGATGGTGTTACCGAGGTCGCGCAGCTCTTCCATGATGCGGATGAGGCGGGCGGTGTCGCGGGTGTGCAGGCCGATGGAGGGCTCGTCCAACACGTAGAGTGCGCCGACGAGGCGGGAGCCTAGCGAGGTGGCGAGCTGGATGCGCTGGGATTCGCCGCCGGAGAGTGTAGAGGAGAGGCGGTCGAGGGTAAGGTAGTCAAGGCCCACCTGGTCAAGGAAGTGGATGCGCTGACGGACCTCTTCGAAGATCTTGCCGGCGATCTCGGCCTGCGATGGGGTGAGGCGAAGGGAGTCGAAGAAGTCGCGGGCGGCGGTGACGGTGAGGGCGGAGACCTCGCAGATATTTTTGTCGTTGATTAAAACCGCGCGGGCTTCGGCGCGGAGGCGCTGGCCGCGGCAGTCGGGGCAGCTGGCGTAGCCGCGGTACTTGGAGAGGAAGACGCGGACGTGCAGCTTGTACTTCTTGTGTTCGAGCGCGGCGAAGAAGCCTCGGATGCCGGGGAAGCCGGGGGCTCCTACTTCGATGAAGCGCTGCTGCTCGGGGGTGAGATCGTACCAGGGGACGTCGGTGGGGATGTCGGCGGATTTTGCGGCGCGGAGCATCTCGCCGTGATGCGGGCGGTACTTGGTGGTGGTCCAGGGAGCGACTGCGCCTTGGGCGAGGGTCTTCGACTTATCGGGGATGATGAGGTTGGGGTCGAAGTCGATGGTGTTGCCGAAGCCCTGGCAGCGGGGGCAGGCTCCGTAGGGGTTGTTGAAGGAGAAGAGGCGCGGCTCGGGCTCGCGGTAGGCGCGGTGGCAGGTGGTGCACTCGAAGGCGGCAGAGAAGCGCAGGGCGCGGGGATCGCCTTCGCTCTCGCGGGGGACGGTGAGGAAGCGGATCTCGCCGGACTCGCGGTAGCCGGTCTCGATGGCGTCGACGAGGCGGGAGCGGATCTCGGGTGAGAGGGCGAGGCGGTCGACGAGGACGAAGATGGGCTGGGAGAAGTCGAGCTCGAGGAGGGACTCGGGGGTGGAAAACTCGACTATGTTGCCGTTCTGGAAGAGGCGGTTGTAGCCGCGGCGACGGAGTTCGGTGAGGCGGTCTTTGAGAGCGTCGGTGAGGTCGAGGGTGGGTTCGGGCTTTGTGACCTTAAGGGATTTCTTTGCGACGGTCTTTTTGGCCTTCGCAGGTTCGGGGGTGGTTGCCTTTTCGGTGGCGGCGGGCTGCATGGGCTCGAGCCTGATCTCGGCGCGTTGGATGGGGAAGAGGGCGTAGACGCGGGTTCCTTCTGGCAGCGCGAAGAGGCTGGCGACGATCTCGTCGACGGTGTCGGTTTTGACGACCCCGCCGCAGTGCAGGCAGGTGACGGTGCCGCAGCGGGCGTAGAGGAGGCGGAGGTAGTCGTAGATCTCGGTTGCGGTGGCGACGGTGGAGCGCGGGTTGCGCGTCTGGTTCTTCTGCTTGATGGCGATGGCAGGGGCTAGGCCGTCGATGTGCTCGACGTCGGGTTTTTCGATGCGCTCGAGGAACTGGCGGGCGTAGGCGGAGAGCGACTCGACGTAGCGGCGCTGGCCCTCGGCGTAGACGGTGTCGAAGGCGAGCGAGGATTTGCCCGAGCCCGAGACGCCGGAGACGACGGTGAGGGCGTTGTGCGGGATGTCCACGTCGATGCCCTTGAGGTTGTGGGTTCGGGCTCCGCGGATGGTGATCTGGTTCAGGCTGTGCTCGGGCTTTGGGGCGGGCATCGGGTTGCTCATGGCCAAACTTCTATTTTCAGGCATGGGGCGGGGAAATGCGAATTTGATCAGTGGTAACGGTGAGTTTGAAATCCACAGAGGGATTTCGATTGTTAACGAACGCGTATTTCATCTAAGGATCATTGATCAGCACCCGGTTTATCTTGTCCTGAAGGCGTTGGTGGTGCTACGGGCGAACTACTGAGATTCTTCGCTCCGCTAAGAATGGCGGTTGTATCGGTTATGCGGAGGCCTTCTCGTCGGGTTGCGGCCGGAAGACTTTCAGCTTTCCTTTTGAATCAGTTCGGTTGCCGGGAGTTCTGCTGGTTTTTTCGAACTGCTCTGCATGAGATCGACGAACGTTTCGAAGAGACGGTTCCGCTTCTCCAGCCTGAGGCTGGCACGGGTGATGTACCGGATGACGATGTCGATCCCCGCCCCGGCTGGCGTCAGATTGACCGAGGGCATGGCGCTGAACTGAGGCGATCCTTCTTCGTGGGTCACCCTCTTCCACTCCGCCTCGGCCATCTTCGCGTCATTCTCAGTGGCCTTCACGGTGGCCTCGTAGATCTTTTCGACCAGCGGGTGAATTCCCGTTCCGGTTGGAATGCTGATCTTAATTTCGTCCCACATCCACTGCCCGACGGTGGAGAAGTTGAAGTACTTTCCGCGAATGGCGTAGCCGTTGAGAAACGACACTCTGCGGCCGGTCGGGTGACCGTGCGCGGTCCAGTTTCCGGTTTCGAGCAGCCAGGTGCGGAAGATTCCAAGTTCGACGACCTCTCCTCCGACACCGTCGATCTCGACCCAGTCCCTTACCCTGATTCCGTTGGGACCCATGAGGACGAACCAGCCGCAGAATGCAAGGATGAAATCCTGGAAGACGAGGGTCAGTCCCGCGGTGGCCAGACCGAGGATCGTCGGCGTCTGTTGGGGTACGCCGAAGATCACTAACAGAACGAGCAGAAAGCCGACCACTTGGGTTCCAAGATTGACGACCGTCTTGAGCGTCTGCTTTTGCCGGTGCTCGCGAATGAATCTCTCAAGACCCTGCTGCAGGGCCCAGCCAACGAGTATCGTCAACACGCAGATAACAGCGATGATGGCCAGCGACTGCAGGAGAAGATGAATAACGATCCTGTACTGAATCTCAACCTGTCTTCCCCACCGACCGTACAGCGCGACCAGCTGTTGCTGCGTATCAAGGCGGTCATTGAGAATGCTGAGGATGTTCTGCCGAACTGCCATCTGCTGCAGCTGATCGATTCGTTCGGATTTGGATAGCGGCGTGGTTCTTGCGGAGGCCTGTGCGGCAAACTTGTCTGCCTCCGAACGGAGCCTGGTCTCATCGTCTGTCAGCGCGGCGACATCGGCTTTGGCAAGTTGTTCGGCCTGGGCGATCAGCTCTCTCCGGTTGTGGAGCGACCGTAGCGCGGCGATCTCCTCTGCCATAGTGCGATATTGTTCTGCCGAGGCGACAGCATTTTGCCCTTCGCCCCTGGAGGCGTTATCACTTTCGTACTTCTTCATCGCGGCCTGTCGCGCCGTCAACTCCTGCTGGATCTTGCTGCGCTGATCTCCGGTCACGCGGGAGAGGTCTTCGATGGAATCTGCGAGCTCGTTTTGATCGAGTCCGAGCTGCGCCTTTGCAATCTCAAGGTCGCTCGCATTGGAAGATGACTCGGTGGAGGCTGTGCCTGCGCTCAGAGATGCAATGCGATCCTGATCGCTTTTGATGGTCTCCTGGAGCCGGTTCACCCGTTGCTGCAACTCTAGAGCTCTACCACTAAGCTTGGGCTTTTCGAGGCTGGCCTGCCGGAGCGATTGCGAGAATGCCTGATCGACTTCGTGATCGGCGAGGCGCTCGGCCTCTCGAGCAAGCTCCTTCTCCTCTGCGGACTGTGCGAGAGCGGCCAGAGTTGCCGCAGTCTGCCACGGGCGTTGGTCAACGACTCCGCGGGCGACGTAGTCTCCTGTCCAGTTGCCCTTCTTCGCCTGCAGAAACGGAAGGTATTCCATCACTCCGCGAGTGAAGAAGACGCCGGCCGACGCGCTCGCCAGCACGATCAACATAACCAGGATGGAGACCTTGCGAGTCCGGTTCATGCGCACCTTTCGTCGGAGAGACTCAAACTCAATTCGATCTTAGGGAGCCGAGTGCGGAGCTTTTATGTGGATGCAAGCTGCTGCCTTCAAAGTTTGAATTGCGCAGCAGTCACGAACTCTTTCCAGGCAGCGGGATGAGCTCAAACGCAACTACGATCCCGTCTCGGCTTCCTTTTGCGGACGGAAGATTTCGAGGATCAACAGGCAGGCTCCGATGACGATGGCGGAGTCGGCGAAGTTGAAGTCGGGCCAGTGGTAGGGGCCGACGTGGACGTCGATGAAGTCGATGACGTAGTGGTAGACGATGCGGTCGTAGAGGTTGCCGACGGCTCCGCCGAGGATGAGTGCGAGCGCGATGCAGGTCTTCGAGAAACAATCGCAGGAGCGGAGCAGCATGACGCCGACGATGAGGACGGCGGCGACCGAGAAGAAGATGAGGCCCTTGCGGACCATGTCGGGTGAGGCCGTGTCGGCGAGGAAGCTGAAGGCGGCGCCGGTGTTGAGGACGTGAGTGATGCTGAGGATGCCGGGGATGACGGTGTGGGAGCGGCCCACGGGGAGATGGTTGACGATGAACTTCTTCGAGGCGTGGTCGGCGATGGCGACGAAGGCCGCGAGCGCGAGCAGGGCGAAGAAGTAGACGTAGCGGCGCTGGCCGGGCGTGCGGGAGCGGCGCTTGGGGTCGAACTCGGTGGGCGGGTACTCGTAACGCTCGGCCATTCTTGGTGGCTACTCCGTCGGGGATGAGGCGGTGTAAGGAGGATACCCGATGGCGTCGAGCGCCTCGGCGCAGCGGAGGCAGACGGTGGGGAAACGGGCGTTCTGGCCTACGTCGGTGGTGTAGTTCCAGCAGCGCTCGCACTTGACGCCCTCGGCGGCGGAGGTGGTGACGCGGGTCTCGCCGTTAGGGTGCTCGATGTGGGCGAGTGTGACCTGGGAGACGTTGAAGAGCTCCTTGAGGCTGGAGTCGTAGCGCTCAAGGAGCGAGAGGGTGGGGTCGGTGGCCTCGATGTGGACGTGGGCGTCGAGGCCCTTGCCGATGAGCTTGGCCTGGCGGGCGGCTTCGAGGGAGATGAGGACCTCGTCGCGCACGGCGAGGAGCTTCTGCCAGTCTTCTTCGAGAGACTTGACGTTGCCGGGGACGATCTCGGCGACGGCAGGGAAGAGGGCGAGGTGGACGCTGGGCTCGCGGTTGGGGACGGCGGGCAGCGATTGCCAGACCTCGTCGGCGGTGAAGCTGAGGATGGGGGCGACGAGGCGGGTGAGAGCCTCAGCAATGCGCCAGAGGGCGGTCTGGGCGGAGCGGCGCGCGGGGTGGTTGGGCGCGAAGGTGTAGAGGCGGTCCTTGAGGACGTCGAGGTAGAGCGCGCTCAGGTCGGAGTTGGTGTACTCGTTGAGGGCGTGGTAGGCGCGGTGGAACTCGAAGTCGTCGTAGGCCTGGCGGATCTTGCAGTCAAGTTCAGCGGTGCGCGCCAGGATGTACTGGTCGAGCGGCTCCATCTGGGCGAAGGCGACGGCGTGCTCGGCGGGGGTGAAGTCGTGCAGGTTGCCGAGCAGGAACCGGAAGGTGTTGCGCAGCTTGCGGTAGTTGTCGCTGACGCGCTGCATGAGGTTTTCGCTGGCGGCTACGTCTTCGCGGAAGTCGACGGAGGCGACCCAGAGGCGGACGATCTCGCCGCCGAGGCGCTTGGCGATGTCGACGGGATCGACGCCGTTGCCGAGTGATTTTGAGAAGGCGCGGCCCTGCTCGTCGAGGGTCCAGCCGGAGGTCGCGACCATGCGGTAGGGTGCCTTTCCGCGGACCGCGACGGAGGTGAGGATGGAGGAGTGGAACCAGCCGCGGTGCTGGTCGCCGCCCTCGGTGTAGAGGTCGGCGGGCCAGTGCAGCTCGGGCTCGACGTCGAGGACGGCGCGCCAGCTGGCTCCGGACTCGAACCAGACGTCGAGGATGTCCATCTCCTTGCGGAAGTCGTGGCTGCCGCAGGAGGCGCAGGCGGTGCCTGCGGGCAGCAGCGCGGAGACGTCGTGGGAGTACCAGGCGTCGGCGCCCTCGCGATGGAAGAGCTCGACGATGCTCTTGTTGATCTTGGGATCATTGAGCGGCGTGTGGCACTTCTCGCAGAGGAAGACTGCGATGGGGACGCCCCAGATGCGTTGGCGGGAGATGGTCCAGTCGGGGCGGGTGGCGATCATGTTCGAGATGCGCTCCTGCCCCCAGGAGGGGTCCCAGACGACGTTCGCTATTTCATCCAACGTTCGCTGGCGGAAGGTGGTCTGGCTTCCGTCGGGCGCGGCCATCGGGGTTTCCATGGAGATGAACCACTGCTCGGTGGCGCGGAAGATGACGGGGTTGTGGCAGCGCCAGCAGTGCGGGTAGGAGTGCTCGATGTTGCTGCGGCCCATGAGGGCGCCGCGGGCGGCGACCAGTTCGATGATGGCGGGGTTGGCCTTGAAGATCTGGACGCCGTCGTACTCGGGCAGGCCGTTGCGGAGGCGGCCGGCGGCGTCGACGTCGCAGAGCTGGGAGAGGCCGTAGCGGGTTCCGGTGGCGAAGTCGTCGGCTCCGTGCGAGGGAGCTGTGTGGACGGCTCCGGTGCCCTGGTCGGTGGTGACGTAGTCGGCAAGGACGCCGAGAATCTCACGGGCATTTCCAGGTTGATTCAGGAAGGGGTGCTGGAAGGTGACGCGGTCGAGGTGCGTGCCCTTGAAGCGGGCGACGACGCTGGCGTCGGGAAGGTTGCAGGCCTGACGGGTGGCTTCGGCGAGGGCCTCGGCGACGATGTAGACGTTGCCGTCAGTGTTCTTGAGGGCGACGTAGTCGAGCTCAGGGTTGAAGGCGACGGCGAGCGAGGCCGGCAGGGTCCAGGGGGTGGTGGTCCAGATGATGGTGTAGACGGGGAGTCCGGCTAGCGCGGGGTCGATGGCCGCTGGGTCGCTGGTGAGCTTGTAGCGGACGTAGATCGAGGGCGAGGTGTGCATCTCGTACTCGATCTCGGCCTCGGCGAGGGCAGTCTTGTCGTGGATGCACCAGTAGACAGGCTTGAGGCCCTTGTAGACAAAGCCCTTCTCGAAGAAGTTGTAGAAAGTCTCGACGATGGAGGCCTCGTAGGGGAGCGACATCGTCAGGTAGGGGTTCTGCCAGCGGCCGAAGACGCCGATGCGCTCGAACTGGGTGCGCTGCAGGTCGACGTACTTCTGGGCGTACTCGCGGCAGGCCTTGCGGACGGCGAGGGGGTCCATCTCGAGCTTCTTGCGGCCGAGCTGCTCGTCGACCTTAATCTCGATGGGGAGGCCGTGGCAGTCCCAGCCGGGGACGTAGGGGGCGTCGAAGCCGGCCATGGTCTTGGTCTTGACGACGAAGTCCTTGATGCACTTGTTGAGGGCGTGGCCGAGGTGGATGGCTCCGTTGGCGTAGGGCGGGCCGTCGTGGAGGATGTACTTGGGGGCGCCGGTGCGGGCGGTGCGAATCTGCGCGTAAATGTCCTGTTGCTGCCAGGCGGCCAGGCGGAGGGGCTCGTTGACCGGGAGGTTGGCCTTCATGGCGAAGGCGGTCTGGGGCAGGTTCAGGGTCGACTTCAGGGGCTTGGCCTGAGGTTCGGTGGGGGTGGTTTGCGGCTTGGTCTCGGTTACTTCCGGCATCTGTTCCTTCTATTTCGCTTGTCGGTGGTTCGCCAAAGTTCTATTGTAGCCGGGGTGGAGGGGTGGCGCGGGAAGGTCGGGAAGTTGCAAATTCTTTGTCAAGAGACCTTATAACGTTTTCGTGCGTCCAACAGAGACGAGCGTGGCGGCGGGAATCTTTGTAGAATGTTTCTGGAGCCAGATGCCTGCCTTTCGCGGTACAACAGTAGGAAGCCGGCCTGAGACCGGTGGAAGAGACGGAAGACGCGCGATTCCCAAGGAAGCCGGCGGTAAGGTTTAATGACCGGGCCGCTGCCGAGGCGGAAGCTGCATATGGCGAACACTGTGTTGATACCACCACCGGATACCGATCCGAACAAAGAGACAGCGACGCTTCCTCCTGCTTCCGCGGGTCCGAAGCTGAACGAAGAGACCGAAGGGTCGATGTGGGCGTCGCTGTTCTCGAATCTGAGCGATGTCTTCAACCCTGTAAAGCAGGCTCCGCTGAAGCTTGAGTCGCGGCCCGCGGACAACGACCTGATCGTCGAGGAAGAGGGAATCTTCGCCTCGCTGATGAGCAACATCCGGGACGCCATCTTCCCGGAGAAGCTTCCGCCGCTGGAGCTCGAGTCGAAGCCGATTGCGGTGGTCGACCGGATGAAGGTGAAGCGCGATCCGAAGTCGACCGCGATGGCGGTGCTGATTCATGGCCTGATCATCCTGCTGATCGCCTATGTGCTGATCAAGAAGATTCCGATTGCGGCTCCGGCGAAGACGACGCTGGTGACGGACGTGAACATTCCTCCGATGGCTCCGATGAAGGCAGCGCAGATGGGCGGTGGCGGTGGACAGCGCGGACCGACTCCGGTGACGAAGGGCTCGCCGCCGAAGTTCGCTGACCAGCAGATCGTTCCTCCGAAGGCTCCTCCGCTACAGGAGCCGAAGATCAAGATCGAGCCGACGGTGGAGGTCCAGAAGGACGTTCACATGGCGAGCAACCTGCCAAACTTCGGCCTGCCGAACTCGCCGCTGAACGGCGTTTCGATGGGCAACGGCTCCGGGACGGGACTTGGCTCGGGGAGCGGCTCGGGCATCGGGCCGGGCTCGGGCGGCAATATGGGCGGCGGACCGAGGAGGATCGGCGGAGGCGTCTCGGCCCCGCAGGTTCTCTACTCGGTGGAGCCTGAGTTCTCCGAAGAGGCCCGCAAGGCGAAGTTCGCCGGCAACGTTCTGGTGAACCTGTGGGTCGACACGAACGGGAATCCGAGCCACGTGCGTGTGGTCCGCGGGGTGGGCATGGGGCTGGATGAGAAGGCCGTCGAGGCCGTCCGGCAGTATCGCTTCAAGCCTGCGATGGAGAATGGCAAGCCGGTACTGGTGGAGCTGAACATCGAGGTGAACTTCCAGATCTTCTAAAGGCAGGGAGTAGGGGATAGGGAGTAGGGAGTAGAAGGCAAAGGGCCTGCTTTTGTGCAGGCCCTTTTGGTTTGGGTTGATTTGGGTTGAGTTGGCTCAGGCGGCCTGGCGGGCGTGGCTTCCGTGGGGCGCGAGCGGACCGTTGGGACGAGTTAGCTTTACGGTTGGGGTGGATTGCAGGTTGAAGCGATCGACCTGCTGCTCGAGCGCGACCGCGGTGGAGCGGAGCGACTCGATGCCGGAGGCGGTGGTGGCCATCTCGACCAGGTTCTCGTGGCTGAGCGAGTGGATGGAGTCGAGGCTGGCCGAGGACTGATCGGCCGCGGCGGCCTGCTGCGAGGCGGCGATGGCGATCTGGGTGATCATCTTGTCGACGCGCTCGGCCATGCCGATGATGCGTTCAAGCGCCTCGCCGGCCTGGTTGGTGGTGACGACGCCCTGCTGCACGGTTCCGGTTCCGCTCTCCATGGAGGAGATGGCAACGCGGGTGCGGTCCTGAATCTCCTGGATCATCGTGGCGATCTCGCCGGTGGCCTGCGCGGTGGACTCGGCCAGTCGGCGGACCTCGCCGGCGACGACGGCGAATCCTCGGCCGTGATCGCCTGCGCGGGCGGCCTCGATGGCGGCATTGAGCGCGAGCAGGTTGGTCTTGCGGGCGATCTCGTCGATGACGGTGACGATCTGGCTGATCCGCTTCGAATCCTCTCCTAACAGCCCGACGGTCGAGGAGGTCTCGCTGACGGCGATGGCGATGGAGTGCATGGAGCCGAGCACCTGCTTGACGATGTCTCCGCCCTCGCGTGCCGTCTGCGCTGCGCTGCGTGCCGTCTCAGCTGCGGACTGCGTGTGGCGCGAGACCTCGGCGATGGAGGCCGACATCTCCTGCATAGCGGTTGCGGCCTGTTGGGTCTGCTGGCTCTGCTGGTCGATGCGCTTGTGAATCTGGTCGGAGGCGGAGCGCATGGAGGCAGCGCTGCCGGTCAGCGAGCCGGCCGTGTCAACGACAGTGCCGATGATGGCGGCGAGGTTGGACTGCATCTTCTGCATGGCCTTGGCGAGCGTGCCGATCTGGTCGCTGCCGTAGAGGTGGTCGAGCTCGTTGCCGGTGAGGTCGCCGTCGGCGATGGCGTCGGCGCGCTCGGCGACGAGGTCGATGGAGCGGGTGATGCGGCGCGAGAGCAGGAAGGAGATGACTCCGCCGATGATGGCTCCGAGGATGGTCGCGATCCAGAGCGTCCAGAGCGTCGCGGTGTTCGCGTGCTGGAGCTGCGCGATCTCGAGGTTGGCCTGGGTCATCTGCGAGTCGCCGAGGTCGCCGGTCATAGCGAAGAGTGACTCCTCAAGGGGCAGAATCTGGTTCTGAAAGGTGTCGTACGCCTGCGCGGTGCCCTGCGAGGTCTTGGACTCGTTGAGCTGCTCGACCTTCTCTTCGAGGGCCTTCAGCGAGGCAAGGCTTGCGTCGATCTCGCGGATGCGCGTGGCGTCGTAGCCGAGGTTGAACTGTTCGGCGTACTGGCGGAGGTTGGCCATGGACTGGTCGGCCTGGGTGAGGTACTCCTGGCGCGCGGCGGTAGGACGCTGCCGAGGCCGGGTTGATGCCGAAGAGCATGTAAGACTCAAGCGCGTGGATGCTGTAGACAAGCTGCATGCGCAGGTCGCGCGTGGTGGCGTTGAGGGGGATATGCTGCGTGGTTGCGCTGGAGGCCAGACGATTGGCCTCCTGGATGCGCATGGTTGCCGTGAAGGCGCTGAGCAGCATCGCGAGGATGAGGGCGCCTGTGGCGAGGCCGAGCTTCGATTCAAGTTTCATAGGTCTTCCCGTCGCTGAGGATTGAGTTGCTGTGGTTGCGGTTTGAAAGAGCGGCTTAGTTGCCGGCGAAGTTGACGTCGACGGTCATGTCCGAGGTCTCGGAACTGGGCTCGAACTTCCAACGCTTGACGGCGTCCTGGGCGGCGGGGCTCAGGAGAGCGTGGCCGGACTCGACCTTCGTGTCAGAGACGGAGCCGTCCGGCGCGACGGTGAGGTGCACCACGACCGTGCCACTGACGTGCATGTGGCGGGCGAGCTCCGGGTAGACCGGTGGAACCTTACTGATGACGGCGCGGTGTGCACTGGCGGCATGGGCCAGGCCGGCGCCCATACCGAGCGCAGCGAGAAGGAGAAGGTGAAGCGCTTGACGACGAAGGCTTGCCACAGTGTGCCTCCAAAGGGGATTCAGAGGCTGTATCGGCGGGGTGTGGAGGAAGCTTTAGGCGTCGGTTCGAACGGACCCATCAGCGCGCCAAGCAGACGATATGATGGTACGGCTATGAGTGAACTCTCCATTCGGCAGGCTGAACTCATCCTCAAGCTCTACGATCTGCGCCGCGAGCCGGTCATGCGCGAGGCACGCTCTTATGTCGGCGGCGAGTTCCTGCCAGCCTCAGCAGACGAACTTGTTAACATCGTCACCTCCGGTGGAAAGCACGGCAGCTTCGTCCTGCAGGTCTACGGTTATTGGGACATGGTGTCGGCATTCGTCCACAACGGAGCGCTCGAGGCCACGCTGGTCTATGACACTTGCGCTGAGTTGTACTTCCAATATGCAAAGATTCAGCCCTATCTTGCCGAGTTTCGACAAAGGATGAACCTTCCGGAGTGGATGATGAGCATCGAACGGCTGGTCGAAGGATCGGAGCAAGGACGCGAGCGTCTTGCCACCATGAAAAAGAGCCTCACCGCGATGGCTGCCGCGCGGCAACCTACAGGTGCAGTCACAACCTGATCTCTCCAGCCCTCCTCAATCGATCGTTCAACGGGAGGCCAGGGCGGGGGCGATCTCGGCGAAGGTGAGGTTGTCGGCGGGGCTTCCGGTGCGCTGCTTCCAGTCGAGGAAGAGTTTGCCGTAGCTGTCGGTGAGGCAGGTGGGGGGGTCGATTCCGAGCTGGGGAACGGTACGGTCGATCCAGTCGGGGGATCCTTCGAGCTCGGCGTAGGTGCCGATGGGGGTCTCGTCGAGGACGACGTGGGCGGAGGGCTCGGAGGGGTGTGACCACTCGGTGCGGTACTTTTCGTAGGTGAAGGCGGGCTTGTAGCCGAGGTGCTCGAAGATGTGGCCGAGGGCCTCGCCGTCGGCGACGGTGGTCTCAGTCTCAATGCGGGTCTTGTAGCGCGTGGGGTCGGAGGTGATGGCGGAGTCGTCGAGCCGTTTGTGGGTGAGCGTCCAGGTGTCGCCGTAGCGGCGGATGCGGAGGATCTCGGTGCGGGCGCGGAGGTCGCGGGAGGGCGTGTCGTAGAGGGTGTTGTGCTCGAAGGTGCGGGGGGTGTCGATGCGGAAGCCGAGCTCGCGGAGACGGGCTTCCAAGGCGGGTTGGTCAGGGACGGGGAGCTTTGTTTCGATCTCGGGCTTCGACATGGGCTGAGTATACGGCTACTTCGGGCGCGCTGCTTTCTGCAGACGGTCGCGGATGGCGAGGCCGACGCCGGTGGCCTCGGGCAGAGGGCAGAGGATGGCGGTCACGTTGCCGGCGTCGAGGGCGCGAAGCCCGGCGAAGAGGTTTTGCGCGAGTGTCTCGGGGGAGTGCCAGTCGCCCCAGGCGAAGGTGGCGGCGTCGGGCGGGGCGGTCCAGCCAGTGGGAAGCATGACGCCGATGCGCCTGCCCTTTGCGGTGAGTGTGCTTGCGGTCGCGGTGAGCTCGGCCGGACTGGCGGTGAGGATGAGGCGGGCGCGGGGGGCGTAGTGGCGGATGCCGACGCCGGGGGACGGGAGCGATTGTGGCGTCTCGGCAGAGGGGGCGAAGTGGTAGAGGACGGCGGGGCCGGCGACGGGCTCGATCATCTCGGCCGTAATGGCGCCGGGGCGGTAGATGAGCATCGGGGTGCGAGTGGGGTCGAGGACGGTGGACTCGACGCCGACGCTGGTGGGGCCGCCGTCGAGGATGGCGTCGATGCGGCGGTCGAGGTCGTGGAGGACGTGGGCGGCGGTGGTGGGGCTGGTGCGGCCGAAGCGATTAGCGCTGGGGGCGGCGATGGGAACGCCGGCCTCGCGGATGAGCGCGGCGGCGACGGGGTGCGCGGGCATGCGGACGCCGACCAGCGCGCGTGATGCGGTGACGGTGTCGGGGATGCTGGCGGTGCGCGGAAGGAGCAGAGTGAGGGGGCCGGGCCAGAAACTGGCGATAAGGGCTTCGACGCGCGGGCTGGCTTCGGGGCTGATCTCGGCGACGAGGTCGAGCATGGCGCGGTCGCTGATGTGGACGATGAGCGGGTCCCAGGAGGGCCGGTCTTTGGCGGCGAAGATGCGGGCGACGGCCTCGGGGGCGAGGGCGTTGGCTCCGAGGCCGTAGACGGTCTCGGTGGGGAAGGCGACGGTTCCGCCGGAGCGAAGGATGTCTGCGGCGCGGGTGATGGCCTTCGGGTCGCCTGCGTCGAGGTGCTCGGTCTGGAGTTTGCGCGCGCTCATCTTGCAGAGGTTGCGAGCTGGCCGGCGAAGGCGTCGAGCGAGAGGGAGCGGAGGAGGTTGCGTCTCATTCCGCTCCAGACCTGGTCGAGCGAGCGTGAGGCCAGCTCGATCCACTGGAAGGAGACGGACTGTGCAATGCGGTCGAGGTCGGCGCGGAGGTCGGTGTTCCGGATCAGCTCGGGGGTTCCGGACTGGAGGAGCAGAAGGTCTTCGAGGAGGAGGGTGAGGGTGCGGAGGAGATCGGCGGTCTTCTGCTGTCCCTCGGCTCCGGCGCGGTAGGTCTCGGTCATCTTGAAGAGGGCGGTGTGGTCGGGCTCGGCGACGGCCTGGCGCAGGAAGAGGAGGGCGTCGGCGCGGGCGGCGGTGTAGGCGGCGAGGTCGAAGGAGATCGCCTTGCCTGCGGCTCCCTGGGCGAGGCGGGCGATGAGGGTGCGTTGTTTGGGCGGCACGTCGTGGCGGCGGTCGGCGAGGAGCATCTCGATCTCCTCGACGGGCAGGGCGCCGAGGCGCACGAGGGCGCAGCGGGAGCGGATGGTAGGCAGGAGCTCGCCGGGATTTTCGGCGAGGAGGATGATGTGGACGGTGGCGGGCGGCTCCTCGAGGACCTTGAGGAGAGAGTTTGCGGCTTCTTTCATGAAGCTGGCGGCGGTGATGATGAAGACTTTTTTGGGGGCCTCGGCTGGGAGGTAGTTGGCAGAGTGGATGAGGGAGCGGACCTGGCCGAGCTTGATGAGGAGCTGGGGCGGGTCGGGCGGGAGGATGAGGACGTCGGGGTGGGGCTGGATGAGGACGCGGGTGTCTTTCTTGTCGGTCTCACGAAGCTCTTCGCGGGCGGCGACGGCCTTGTCGATCTCTTCGTCGAGTGGAAAGGCCTGGGCGATGTGGGTGCAGTTCGGGCAGACTCCGCAGTAGGAGGCGAGGGACTGACCGCCGGATCCGGTGGCGGGATCGTGGGACCGGAGCTCGCGAGGCTGGCGCTCGCACTCGATGGCCATGGTGAGCATGAGGGCGAGGGTGTATTTTCCGGCTCCGGCGGGGCCGGAGAGGATGAGGGCGTGAGGCAGGCGTCCGGCGGAGACGGCGGCGCGGAGGTGCTCGACGGCGGCGGTGTTCCCGAGGAAGTCATTGAAGCTGGAGGGGGCGGCGACTGGTGCCTGCGCGCTCATTTCGGTGTACCCCTCCCCTGGACTATTTTATGCAAAGTCTTCGAATCATGTAACTTAGGTCGGTACTTCCCCTTGAGGCCGGCTGCCAGGGGTAGAGAGGCCCTTGTTCCTACTCTTCTTATTTTAGTGGATGGAGCGAAATTGATCGGCACTTTTGACGTGAGTGCGGGGTGAGACGGAAGAGCTTTGGAGTGAGAGAGTTAGGAAGCTGGACGGCCGCAAGGGAGGATTGGAGGGTATTGACAAGTTTTTTTGAGCGGGAGGAACCCGAGATGAATTTAGGCCGGCGAACGTATTTCTGGCGGCGGCGGGAGGTTGATTTGTCATCAAAGGGAGGAAGAAAGACAGCAAGGTGTCCGGGCTCATTCATTACGTCGCTGTATTCCTGTTGCTTTGTTCTCGGGATAGAAGGAGGAGCGATGAGATGCCAGAGAGGTTATCTTGCAGGTCTTGGGCTTACTGCATTGGTCTTCACGGGCGCGGCTGCGGCTGATACGGTGCCATTGAGCGTTGCGATCAATGACTTGACGGGCACTCCGTCGGTGACGGCGTTACAGGGAGGCATCTCGACGGCGCGCAACTGCTCGGTGGCGCTGAAACATGCCGCATGCAGCTACATGTTGCCGAACGCAACGCTGGGCACGACGCCGCTTCGGGGGAGTGCTGCGCTATCGGAGCTTCCGCCGAATGATCTGCTGATTCTGACGTTCGCGTCGGAAAGGCCCGGATTTGCATTCGCTGAGAGGCTGGAGAACATTGCTGCCCTCGGAGAGGAGATGGGCCATGTTGTTCCATCGGCGAATAGGTTTGCGAATACGACGACGCTGAAACCGATTACGCTGCCGGGTGGCGTCACGATCACGGTTCGGTCGGATGTGGTGCCGGAGCCTTCGTCGCTGCTTCTGTTAGCCACGGGTCTGTTGGGTATCGCGTCCGGGGTTATGCGCTGGCGGAGGTGATTTGCTGGGTGCGAGCGATCGACGTGACAATGAGGTATGGATTCGGTGCGGATGGACAAGTGGCTTTGGGCGGCGCGGTTCTTCAAGACTCGGGCGCTGGCGTCGAAGGCGTGTGAGCTGGGGCGGGTGGACTGGAGAAGGGGAGAGCTGGCCTGGCAGCCGGCGAAGGCGGCGCGCGAGGTGCATGCCGGAGAGATGCTGCGCGTGAAGAACGATTCCGGCGAGTTTGTGATGGAGGTGCTGGGTCTGAGCGATGTGCGCGGGCCGGCGGCGGTGGCCCAGGGGCTCTATCGTGAGACGGAGGAGAGCAAGGCGGCGCGGGCCGCGGTGGTGGAGGCGAAGAAGGCGATTCCGGTGTATGAGTCGACGTGGGAGAGTGGGCGGCCTACGAAGCGGGACCGGAGGGTGATGACGCGGTTGCGCGGGCGGGGATAGTCTTCCCGAGCTGTTTGAGGGAGAGCCTGGTTGAGGCCGGATGAAAATTCATGCGATGGTGACGGCTGTTCGCTCCATTTCGGAGTGGTATGGGTTAGGCTCGGTGGGATGAAAGGAGACTGACGATGCCGTTGCCGAACGATGAGAAGTTGATTGCGCTGAGCGAAGAGATTCTGAAGCAGTTCGAGGCGATCTTTGGGCCGCATCCGGGGTTCAGGCCAGCCCATGCCAAGGGCATTCTGTTGGCGGGTGTATTTACTCCTTCGGTCGATGCGGCTTCGCTGACGAGGGCGAAGCATGCGACTCAGGCCTCGACGCCAGTGACGGTGAGGTTCTCGAACTCAACTGGAATCCCGTTGATTCCGGACAACGAGCCGAATGCGGACCCGCGTGGTATTGCGATTCGGTTCAATCTGGCTGAGCATGTGCACACAGACATCGTGGCGCACTCGGCGAATGGATTTCCGGCGACCAACGGGGAGGAGTTTCTGGAATTCCTGAGCGGGGTGACGCAGAGCGATCCGGCGAAGGTGCAGGAGTTCGTCGGAAGCCATCCGAAGGCGCTGGCGTTTGTGCAGTCGATTACTCCGATGCCTTCGAGCTTCGCCAAGGAAAAGTACTTTGGCCTGACGGCGATGAAGTTTACGAACATGGACGGGGTGAGTCGGTTTGGACGGTACACGATCGTTCCTGAGGCGGGCGAGGAGCATCTGGACCCGGCGGAGGTTGCGAGCAAGGGGCCGAACTACCTGTTCGAGGAGCTGGCGGAGCGGATTGCCAAGGGGCCGATCGAGTTCCGGATCACGGTGCAGGTGGCTGAGGATGGGGACAATGTGAATGATGCGACGGTCCACTGGCCGGCGGGGCGCAAGGTGGTGGAATTCGGCACGATTGCATTGACGGGCGGGGTGGACGATGATGCTCGTGAACAGAAGCACATCATCTTCGATCCGATTCCGCGCTTGGATGGGATTGAGCCCTCGGACGATCCGCTGCTGGAGTTGCGGGCTGCGGTTTATCTGATCAGCGGACGACGGAGGCGGGCTGCTCCGGCGCAGTAGTTTGTTCGCTGCAGAGAGAGGCCGTCCTTTGTTGGACGGCCTTTTCGCGAGAGCAGAGGGGTGGATCAGGCGGCGGCGATTTTTTGGGTGAGGTCGTCCTGCTCTTTGCGGGACTCGGCGCCGATGGTCATGGCATCGAGGACTCCGGTGGAGAGGGCGTAGCGTATGGCCTTGGCGGGGCGGTCGCGGAGGTCGCCTTGGCCGAGGATCTCATGGCGCGGAAGGCGATCCCGGTGTATGAGAGGACGTGGGAAGCGAGCGGCCTACGAAGCGGGATCGGAGGGTGATGACGCGGCTCAGGGGAAGATAGGGTCCGAGCGTGAAAAGTAAAGAATGTTTTGGGGACGGTGGGCCTTAATGTCGAGAGGCCCGTCTATCAGGTCATGATCCTCAACCGGTTGAGTAAGCTGTTCACAGTGGTGGTGTGTCTGGCGATCTGTGGTTTTGGCCAGACGGCGGTGCCTGGCACTCCGGCAGGCAGGACTTTGCAGGCGTGGCTGGACGCGTTTAACAGTGGGGATCGGGCCAAAGTTGAAGCTTATGTGAAGACGATCTACCCAAAGGAATCCGTCGATGGGATGATGGCTTTCCGGCAACAGACGGGTGGGTTTGACCTGCTGTCGATTGAGAGTACCGAGCCGCTGCACATACGGTTTCGGGTGAAGGAGAAGAACGGGCCAACGACAGCGTTGGGAAATCTGCTGGTGAAGGATGGCCAGCCGCCGACGGTGGATTCCCTGGCGCTGCGCGCGCTGCCGCCCGGTGTGGTAATCGAGAACGTGACGCTGGATGCTGCTCTGCGGAAGAGGGTGATCGATGGCGTGGGCGAAAACCTGACGGAGTCGTACATCGACGCGGACCTGGCGAAGCAGATGGTGGATGCGATGAAGATGCATGCGGACAAGGGAGAGTACGACTCGATTACGGATGGCGATGTGTTTGCCGAGCGGCTGACGACGGACCTGCGGGCGGTGAGTCACGACAAGCATCTGGGGGTGAACTTCAGCCCGTTCAAGGTGCCGCCGCGCAAAGAAGGGCCGCCAAGCCCGGAGGAGGATGCACGGTTTCATTCGCAGATGGATCGCATGAACTGTATGTTCAAGAAGGTCGAGATTCTGCCGAACAACATTGGCTATATCAGGTTCGATGGGTTTATGGATGCGTCGTACTGCGGGCCTACGGTGGTGGCTGCGATGGCGTTTGTTGCGCATACGGATGCACTGATCTTTGATCTGCGGGAGAACGGTGGAGGGCAGCCAGTGATGGTGACGATGATTGCGAGCTACCTGTTCGACAAGCCGACGCACCTGATCGACATTTATAACCGCAAAGAGGACAAGACGATACAGAACTGGACACTGGCGTATCTGCCGGGGCAGCGGCTGACGAAGCAGCCGGTATATGTGCTGACGGCGAAGAAGACGTTCTCCGGCGCGGAGGAGTTCGCGTTCGATCTAAAGAACCAGAAGCGGGCGACGATTGTGGGCGAGACGACGGGCGGAGGTGCGCATCCGGTGTCGGGGCGTACGGTGGCGGACTACTTCAATGTGGGAGTTCCGTTTGCTAAGTCTCTGGACCCGGTGATGAAGACGAACTGGGAGGGCATGGGAGTGGAGCCGGATGTGAAGGTCGACGCCAAGGATGCGCTGGAGACGGCGCAGAAGCTGGCGCTTGAGAAGATCCGGGCGAAGGGTGAGGGCAAATAGAACGCGCGATGATCTCGCGGGATAGGTGTGCTGATGAGAAGACTGCTTGCCGCGGCTGTTTTGATGGGCGCGTGGAATACGCGTGCTGGATTGGCGCAGAGTGTTTCGCCTGAGGTGCAGCGGCATATCGACAAGATAACGTCGTGCGTGCGCGAGGCGGTGATGGCTGAGGGAGAGCCCTGCGTCGGGCTGAAAGAGCGAATGGCTCAGTATCACGTTCCGGGTGTGAGCATTGCTGTGGTTCACGACGGGAAGATCGAGTGGGCGCGGGGGGTTGGTGTGGCGAGTGTGGGTGGTCCGGCGGTGACGGCGGATACGATGTTTCAGGCTGGGTCGATCAGCAAGCCGGTGGCGGCGATGGCTGCTTTGAAGCTGGTGGAGCAGAAGAAGCTGTCGCTGGATGCAGATGTCAACACAGAGCTGAAGGAGTGGAAGCTGCCGTCGAGTGAGGCTGCGAAGGGGAAGACGGTGACGCTGCAGGAGCTGCTGATGCATACAGGAGGGACGACAGTGCACGGTTTTCCCGGCTATGCGCAGGGCGAGGCTGTCGCTACGTTGGTGCAGGTGCTGAATGGAGAGAAGCCGGCGAACACGGCGGCGATCCGGATTGAGACGGAGCCGGGGACGAAGTGGAACTACTCCGGCGGTGGATACACGATTATGCAGACGATGGTGGTGGATGCGACGGGAGAGACGTTTCCCAAGGTGATGCACGATCTGGTGCTGGCGCCGATAGGGATGACGCATAGCACGTACGAGCAGCCGCGGCCGGAAGCGATGGGGCCTGCGGCTGTTCCTTACAACGCAGATGGAACGCCGGTGAAGGGAGGGGCGCATACGTATCCGGAGATGGCGGCGGCGGGGCTGTGGACGACGGCGACCGATCTGGCGAAGTACATCATCGAGAATCAGCGGTCGCTGCAGAGCAACGCGAATCATGTACTGAGCGAGGCGATGACGAAGGAGATGATGATGCCGGGCATGGGAAGGTGGGGATTGGGATTGCAGATTGGTGGGAAGCCTGGAGATCAGTACTTCCAACATGGTGGCGTGAACGCGGGGTTCGAGGCGCTGTTCGTAGGGTATGAGGGGCACGGTGATGGCGCGGTGGTGATGACGAATGCGCAGGGAGGGTCGCGGCTTGCGGATGCGTTGATGAAGAGCATCGCCGCGGAGTACGGATGGCCGGACTTCAAGCCGGTGGTGCGAAGCGAGGTGAAAGTAGACCCGAAGGTTCTGGCGCAGTATGTGGGGACGTATGAGTTGCTGCCGAGGTTCAGCCTTACCTTTACGATGGATGGCGACATGATGTATGCACAATCGAATCCGAACGATAAGATGCGCGTGTACGCGGAGTCGGAGACGAAGGTGTTTCCGAAGGCGATGAATGCGGAGATCGAGTTTGTGAAGGACGACAAGGGACAGGTGACGGGTCTGGTGCTTCACCAGGGTGGACGTGACCTGAAGGGCCTGAAGAAGTAGGCGTGGCGAGCCTACGCGGCGGCGATCTTTTGTGTGAGGTCGTCCTGCTCTTTGCGGGACTCGGCGCCGATGGTCATGGCGTCGAGGACTCCGGTGGAGAGGGCGTAGCGTATGGCCTCGGCGGGGCGGTCGCGGAGGTCGCCCTGGCCGAGGATCTTCATGCCGATGATTCCCTTGCCGTCGGCGCGCATCTGCTGGATGACCTTGATGACGGTGGAGGGGTCTGCGTCCATGTGGGAGCCGATGGGGTTGAGGCGGACGAGGTCGACCTCGACCCAGGGCGAGGCTGCGGCGGCGCGGAGGGCCTGGATGGAGTGGCAGGAGACGCCGTGGGCGCGGATGACGCCCTTTTGTTTCGCTTCGCTCAGCACGTCCATGACGCCGCGGTAGCGTGTGGTCCAGTCGCCGGCGATGGCGCAGTGGACGAGGACGATGTCGATGTAGTCGGTGCCTAGCTCGCGGCGGAAGCGCTCGAGGTCGCGGCGGACGCCTTCAGCGTCGCGGTTGTCGGTCTTGGTCATGACGACGACCTTGTCGCGGGGTAGCTGCTTGACGGCGGCGGCGACGGTGGGGTGCGAGCCGTAGGAGTCGGCGGTATCGAAGAAGTTGAGGCCGTTGGAGTGGTAGCCGTCGAGGAGAAGGCGGGTGAAGGGGCTGTTGCCGAGGCGGACCTGGTTGGAGGAGCCTCCGAAGCCGACGGTTCCGGTTCCCATGGCGAGGCGCGAGGTGCGGATGCCGGTCTTGCCGAGCGTGACCTCGTCGTGCGCGGTGATCTTTTGCGGAAGGGGCTGGAGGGCGAGCGTGGCGCCGGGGGAGTTGGATGCGAGCCAAGCGGCTCCGAGTCCCTTGGCTGTGCGGCGAAGAAAGTCTCTTCTCAGCATGCGGCACCTCACTTGGGAGCTAGGATACGCCTGCGGATGCATTTGGGCCAGTGGTGCACAATGGGTGGCGTATGAGAGTTGTCTTCTCGCGCCTGTGATTTCGTGGCGCTCCGGGTGAAATGCGGGGGTTCTTGAACGATGGCGCAAAGGCTTCATACTGAGGAAGCACGTTCATCGAACGTGGAGGAGATTTTTGACATGCAATTGAAGAGTGAGAGTTTTCGTGACGGCGGGCCGATCCCGGGTGAGTTTTGCTTTGCGGAGATGGATCCGGTGAGTCATGTGGCGCTTAGCAAGAACCGCAATCCGCACCTGTCGTGGACCGAGGCGCCGGAGGGTACGAGGTCGTTCGCGATCGTGTGCCACGACCCGGATGTGCCGAGCAAGGGCGATGACGTGAACAAGGAGGGCAGGGGGGTTCCGGCGGATCTGCCGCGGGTGAACTTCTATCACTGGTTGCTGTGGGGGATTCCGGCCTCGACGCGGGAGATTGCGCCGGGAAACCAGAGCGACGGGGTGACTCCGCGAGGGAAGAAGGGGCCTGAGGCTCCGGGCGGCTTCCGGCATGGCATCAACACCTATACCGGGTGGTTTGCGGGCGACGAGCAGATGAAGGGCGACTACTACGGGTACGACGGGCCTTGCCCTCCGTGGAACGACGCGATCGTGCACCACTATGTCTTCACGGTGTATGCGCTGGATGTGGATACGCTGGACGTGAAGGGTGAGCCGACGGGGGAGAATGTGCTGGCGGCGCTCAAGGGGCACGTGCTGGATGAGGAGAAGATTACAGGGTTGTACTCGCTGAATCCTCGCGTCAGGGTTTAGAGGGACGCTTTGCGCGACGGGCTCCGGTGTTGTGCCGGAGCCCGTTTGTATTTGTTACTCATTCAGTTATGAATTGATTGCGAGAGTGCGGCCTCAACGAGGACGGCGAAGAAGGAGTGGCCGAAGACGGTGGGGTGTAAGTCGTCCCAGAAGAGCCGGTGGTCGGGATCGGCGCAGGGAGGATTCACACCGTCGAAGCAGGGTGTGGTGATGTCGACGAAGCCGAAGTGGGTTGCGTCGGCGACGACGGACTGGAAGAGGGTGAAGGCGTTGATGCGTCGAATCCGGATGCCCTGCAGGAGTTGCTCGACGAAGAGGAGGTCGTCGAGGGACTTGTTAGCGGCGAGCGTGGCCTGATGGGCGAAGGCTGCGTTGGGTTTGGCGACAGGAAGGATGCTGATGTCGAAGAGGTTCGGGATGAGGAAGTTTTTCGCGCCGGCGCGGCGGAGGAGCAGCTCTGCGGTGGAGATGCCGAGGGCGATCTGGAAGCCTAGCTGTTGCGGGGATCCGACGCCGGCGGCGTCGACGATGTCGTCGCCTCCGCCTTCGATGATGTAGAGAGCGTTGGGGTCGGCCTTGCCGCCGTGCTGGCTGAGGTAGAGCAGCACCTGCTGGGGTACGCTGGGGATGTTCCCAAAAGGCGTGGGGACGGGGCCGGTGACATGGGCTCCGCCGAAGGCGTAGTCGGTTCCCCCGGCGAGCGCGGGGGCGATGGGAAGGTTGCGCGCGCTGGCGATGTGATCGACCCAGAGGGGGCCGTCGGAGAAGCGGCCGTTGAAGTAGGGTGCGGCGGGTCTGGCTCCTCCGGTAACGATGAAGACGTTTCCTACATCGCAGTAGCTGTCGCCGAATACAAAGATGGCGTCGTAGGCTGCTGCGGTGGCGTTGGCCGCGATGGGTTGGGAGGCGAGGAGGAGGACAATCGTGATGACGCATGAAACGGTTCGGATCGACATGCGGAACTCTCCTGGGGTGGATTGGATTCCGGGGGCCCGATTGCGTGATCGACTGGAGGTTCGGCTGCTGACGGCGCAGTGTCTTTCGAGAATGAGACGGAACGTTAGCAACCGGTTTTGGCGGGTGTCAATGGGAGAAGCGAGGATTCACCGGATGCTTATCGCGGGATGAGGCGCATCAGCATGGGGTCGCGGGGGCGAAGGGTAATCTTGGCCTGCGGGATGGGTGCGGCGGAGCCGAGGTACTCCATGCGCCAGCGCGAGGCGATGGTGGCGATGGCGAGGACGCCTTCCATCCAGGCGAAGGACTCGCCGATGCACTGGCGCGAGCCGGCGCCGAAGGGGAAGTAGGCGAAGCGGGGGCGCTCGGCTTTGGCTTCGGGGGTGAAGCGGTCGGGGTCGAAGCGGAGCGGGTCGGGGTAGAACTCGGGGGTGCGGCTGATCATGTACTGGCTCATGAAGAAGTGCGCGCCGGGCGGGATGCGCCAGGGGCCGAGGGTGACGGGCTGGGTGGACATGCGGCCCATGGCCCAGGCGGGTGGGTAGAGGCGCATGGACTCGGCGAAGACCTGCTCGGTGTAGCGGAGTTGCGGGTAGTCGGCGAGGGTGGGGAGGCGGTGGGTTTGGGTAGAGTTTTGTGGCGGTGAATCCCACGTCTCAGAAGCGAGACGTGGGGTACCCGGTTCTGTGGCTGTTTGAACCGCAGATCCCTCCACTTCGCTGCGCTCCGGTCGGGATGAAACTTCATTTGTGACGGCTACTGGGGTGCCGAGGACGGCGTCTAGTTCGGCGTGGAGTTTGGCTTCGGCTTCGGGGTTTTGGGAGAGGAGGTACCAGGTCCAGGCGAGGGCGTTGGCGGTGGTCTCGTAGCCCGCGAGGAAGATGGTGAGGACCTCGTCGCGGACCTGCTCGTCGGAGAGCACGGAGCCGTCTTCGTCGCGGGAGCGGATGAGCATGGAGAGGACGTCGCCGCGGTCCTGGAGGTTGGAGCGCTGGGAAGCGAACTCGGCGCGGCGCTCGGCGATGAGGCGCTGAACGACGGCGTCGAGGCGGGTGCGGGAGCGGCGGAACTTCATGATGCCGGGGATGGGGAGGTGGAGGAAGCTCTCCATGCGGGGGAAGGCGACGAGGAAGTTGTAGAGGTCCATGATGGTGTTGACCTCGTCGTTGATGCGTCGGATGTCGTCGGTGACCTCGGTGTCGAAGAGGGTGCGGGCGACGATCTCGAGCGAGAGGGCCATCATGGCGGCGGAGATGTCGATGGTCGAGCCGGGTTTCCAGTTCGCGGAGTGGTGCTGCGCGCTCGAGACGATCTCGTCGGCGTAGGCGGCGATGCGCTGGCGATGGAAGGCGGGGGCGACGATGCGGCGCTGGCGGATGTGGATGGGGTCGTCGGAGGTGATGAGGCCTTCGCCGAGGAGGATCTTCATGCGGCGGACGGTGCGCTCCTTGACGAAGGAGGCGGCCTGGGTGACGAGGACCTCGCGGATGTAGTCGGGCTCGTTGATGAAGATGATGGGCGTGCCCATGAAGCGGTAGTGGGCCATGGAGCCGTAGGTGCGGTGGAGGTGCTCGAAGAGGAGGATGGGTTCGCCGAGCTTGACCCAGGGTTTGACGGCGTAGAACTGCAGCGAGTGCGGAAGGCCCGGGGGGAGGTTCCAGTCGCTGCTCATGGAGCGTTAGATGACGGGGGCAGCGATGCGGGCGGCGACGATCTGTCGGATGCGGGCCTGGATGTCTTCGATCCCGGCATCGTCGCGGATGGCGGCGACGCGCTGGGGTTCGCGCGCGGCGATCGTCTCGTAGGCCTGGTAGATGCGGCGGTAGAAGCCGTCGTCCTCGCGCTCGAAGCGGCCTTCGTCGGTGCCCTTCTGCTGGGTGGTGCGCAGGTTGCGGCGGCGAGCGCGGTGAAGCGATGCATCGAGCGAGGGGAGCAGCAGGAGGGTGAGGTCGGGTTGGAGGTTGTTGCAGACGGCGCGGTGCATCGCGAGGATGCGCTCGCTTCCGAGCTGGCGCCCGGCGCCCTGGTACGCCTCGGAGGAGTCGGTGTAGCGATCGCAGAGGACGATGTGACCGGCGACGAGCGCGGGAAGGATGATCTCGTGGATGGACTGGGCGCGGTCGGCGAACATCAGGGCCATCTCGGCGAGCGGAGCGATGGGGCCGAGGGTTGCCTCGGAGCGCGAGTCGAGCAGGATGGAGCGGATGCGATCGCCGAGCGTGGTGCCTCCGGGCTGGCGGAGGGTGACGACGGTATGGCCTTCGGATTCAAGCCAGGCGGCGAGCCTGCGGAGCTGTGTGGTCTTGCCGGAGCCGTCAAGGCCCTCAAAGGTGATGAAGTAACCGCGCTGCATGGAGACAGGATAATGCACCGCGGCGGATGAAACGGTTCGCGCTTTGCGTGAATGTCCCACCTTAGCGACGATAAAGCCGTCGCGAAGATGGTCATCCGGCGTGGATTGATGCTTATGCCGATCGGTCGATGCGTTGCAGGTTGGCTTCGGTGTAGCGGGCGCCGGCGACTTCGGCCTCAGGAAAGGCGGCTTCCAACTCGGCTACTTCGGCTGGTGAGAGTTTGATGTCGGCTGCTGCGGCGTTCTCCTCCAGATATTTGCGGCGCTTGGTGCCGGGGATGGGGATGAGATCTTCGCCTTTGGCGAGGACCCAGGCGAGCGCGAGCTGGCCGGGCGTGGCTCCGCGGCGGACCGCGATGGCACGGACGCGATCGACGAGGAGCTGGTTCTTGTCGAAGTTCTCGCCGGCAAAGCGCGGAAAGCGCTGCGCGCGAGAGTCGCTGCTGTCGAGGTCGCTCGTGCTGGTGATGGTGCCGGTAAGGAAGCCTCGGCCGAGCGGAGAGTAGGGGACGAAGCCGATGCCCAGTTCGCGCAGCGTGGGGAGAATCTCAGCTTCGATGGGACGCTCCCAGAGGGAGTACTCGGACTGCAGCGCGGTGATGGGGTGGACCTTGTGGGCGCGGCGGATGGTGGCGGCGGAAGCCTCGGAGAGTCCGAGGTACTTCACCTTGCCGGCCTTGACGAGGTCGGCCATGGCTCCGACGGTGTCCTCGATGGGGACGTTGGGGTCGACGCGGTGCTGGTAGTAGAGGTCGATGTGGTCGATGCCGAGGCGCTTGAGTGAGGCATCGCAGGCGGACTTGACGTAGGCCGGGTCGCCGGAGACCCCCCAGTAGGTGGGGTCGTCTTTCTTGCGGATGTAAGTGAACTTGGTGGCGAGGAAGACCTCGTCGCGGCGCGGTTTGATGGTGCGGCCGACGAGCTCTTCGTTGTCGCCGATGCCGTAGGCGTCTGCGGTGTCGAGGAAGTTGATGCCGAGGTCGAGCGCGCGGAGGATGGTTGCCGCGGACTCCTCGTCATTGCGGTCACCATAGAACTCGCTCATACCCATGCAGCCGAGTCCCATGCGGGAGACGACTGCGCCTTGTGAACCAAGCTTAACCTTTTGCATGCTCATGAAGGGTTAGATGGCTCAGATATGTGGATTGTTTCGGTTTGGCGCGATCTGCCAGTAGTTTGGCGCGATCTGCTTAGCGGATGTGCGTGCCGTTATGCCACTGAACGTCGTTGGGGACGATGGTGATGGTCAGCGGGCCTTCGGCTCCTTCTTTGAGCAGGGGACCTTCGAACTTCTTCTGCTGATGCGCGGAGTCGGTGTAGATGAGCTTGAGCTTGCCCTCGCCGAGGACTTTGAAGCGGTAGTGAAAGTCGGCGCCGGGAGCGAGGGACTGGGTTCCGAAGCTGGCGCTGGGGTATTCGACCTCGATGAGCTGGATGGGTTGCGGGGTGCGGTTCTGGATGGTGGCGGTGACGAAGGCGGAGTGGCAGGCGGTGAGGGCGAGTGTGGGAAGGAGAGCCAGGGTGCGGAGCAGACGCATACAGGTTTTTAGGGTAGCAGGTGTGCGGATAGGAGCCGTTTTTGAAGCGCCGAGAGCGAACCGAAGATCCCATTCGGCTTCGCTCAGGGCAAGCTCTTCGACTTCGCGCTACGCGCTTCGCTCAGGATGACAATTCCTTGGGGATGCGGAGAGTAGTGGCTAAGCTGACAAAATGCGGGGGT
This sequence comes from Edaphobacter aggregans DSM 19364, assembly GCF_000745965.1. GTDB lineage: Bacteria > Acidobacteriota > Terriglobia > Terriglobales > Acidobacteriaceae > Edaphobacter > Edaphobacter aggregans. The sequence continues at coordinate 108,472 of NZ_KN050789.1, forward strand.
TCTTCGCCTTCGGCTCAGAATGACGGTGCTTTGGGGCATGACGGTAGTTCTTGTGACACTTCAGGCACAGAGCGGGGACGTGCGTTCGAGGATGCGGGCGGTGAGGACGACTCCGGAGCGGTTGTCGTGGAGGGTGATGGGGAAGGCGAGGACGCTCCATGTGATGTTGAGCTCGCCGGTCTTGGGCAACGCGAGCAGGCCGCGGCGGGTGCGGTCGATGTAGGTCTCGCGGGTGAGGGCGACGGTGCGGAGGACGTCGCGCCAGTCGCGCATGAGGGTTGGCATCTCGTCGAAGACGCAGCGTCCGGGGAACCAGTCGCGGGGCTGGCCGAGGTACTCAGCGGCGGCGTCGTTGCAGTGCAGCCAGACGCCGTGATCGTCGAAGATCTGGACGAGCACGTCGGTGCCGAGGGCGAGCGAGATGCGGGAGTAGAAGAAGTCGCGTGCGTCAACGACGACGGGGGAGCCGCGGCGCTTGGCCTCGAGTGCGCTGAGGGCAGCGAGGAGATCGTCGACGGAGCTGTAGCCTTTGAGCAGGTGCATGTCCTCGGCGCCGCCGAAGTGCCGCTCGAGCGTGGCGGAGAGGATGATGATCGGGACGTGCGGGCGACGGCGGCGGAGGTCGGACGCGACCTCGGTGCCGAACTGCCCGGAACCGAGATGGTAGTCCAGCACGGCGATGTCGATGTTGTTGAAGACCTCGGTTGCCTCCTCGATGGTGGAGGCGGGGATGCAGTGGTAGCCGTGCTTGCGGAGGATGGCTGTGCGGAGATGCAGGTTGGCCGGTTCGTCGTCGAGAAGGAGGACGCGAACGCTCTGGGTCTCAGTGGACACACCACCGCCGCTGTCAGTTGGCTCGGACATCGTTTAGGCAGTTGGATGCACACGCCGAGTGTAAGGTCACCGGTGGCGGGAGCCTAATTTTTTGTTTGGGATGGATTATTTACTTTGTGGAGGCCTTGAGGCTGCGAAGCAGTTCGGGAAGGCGATTGACGAGGGCCACAGAGCGGAGCCACTGGCGGTTGTCGATCGCGGGGTAGCCGCTAACGACCTTGCCGGGCTCGACGTCTCCGGGGATTCCACTCTGGGCGGTGGCGATGACGCCGTCGCCGACTGTGCAGTGGCCAGCGACGCCGACCTGCCCGGCGAGGATAACCCCTTTTCCGACCGTGGTTGAGCCGGCGAGGCCGACCTGGGCGCAGAGCAGGGTGTTCTCGCCGACGGTGGAGCCGTGGCCAACCTGGACGAGGTTGTCGATCTTGGCGCCGGAGCGGATCCGGGTCTCGCCGATGGAGGCGCGGTCGACGCAGGCGTTGGCCTGGACCTCGACGTTATCTTCGAGGATGGCGGGGCCGGATTGCAAAATCTTGTACCAGCTTCCATCGGCTTGTTTTGCGAAGCCGAAGCCGTCGGCGCCGATGATGGCTCCGTTCTGAAGGACAATGTTGTCGCCGAGTTGGCAGTACTCGCGGACAACGGCGTGGGCGTGGGCGAAGAAGTTATCGCCGGCGCGGACGTGGGGATAAAGCACGACGTGGGGGAGGATGACGGCGTGATCGCCGAGGGTGACGTGGTCGCCTATCACAGCGTAAGCGCCGATGTGTGGGTCGGCACCGAGCCTGGCTGTGGGGGCGATGACGGCGGTGGGATGGATGCCGGGGGCGTAGGCAGGAGGCTGATAAAAAAGCTCGATGGCGTGGGCGAAGGCGAGGTAGGGGTTTTCGATCCGGAGAGTGGCGGCGGAGATCTCAGGGAATGCGGGCTCGACGAGGACGGCGGCGGCCTGGGTGGTTCGAGCGAGGGAGGCATACTTCGGGTTGGCGACGAAGGTCAGCTCGCCGGGGCCCGCGGTCTCGATGGCGGCGACTCCCGTGATGGCGGCGGCGGGGTCGCCCTGGAGGGTGGCTCCGAGATGATGGGCTAGATCGGCGAGCTTCATGGAGCAGATTTTATAGGAGCAGAGGAAGTTGCTGGTTGCAGGTTGTTAGTTGGGCTTTGCGTTTGGAGGCAGGGTACGGAAGAGGTCTTCCTGGAGGGAGGGAACTGAGGCGGCGGGGGCGGGCTTCTTGCGGGAGGGGGTGGTGATAACGGCGAGGAGCTGCAGTTCGGAGATGGCGGCGCGGGGGATGTAGATGCGCTGGGTGTTGGAGCGGATGTCGGGCGGGATCAGGAAGAGGCCGGCATCGTTGAGGATGTCGTCGACGAGGGTGATGTCGAGGGGAGCGAGACCTTCGAAGAGTTCGGGCTCGGCGGAGGGGCTGGATTGGCCTCGGAAGGTGAGGCGGAGCCAGAGGCCTTCGGTTCGGGGGCGGGCGAGGAAGGTGCGGCGGGTGAGGCGTTCGGGGTTTGCCGGATCGTTGAGGTTGAAGTCGCGGACGTAGCAGATGTGCTTGATTTCAGAGAGAGGGATTGAGACGACCCGGCCGGAGAGGTCGAGCAGGTCGACGACGCGATCCTTTTCGGAGGCGCGGGTGCGGACGAAGCCGGAGAGGGGCAGGTAGCCAGGGAGGGTGTCTCCCAGGAAGCGGCGGACGATGACCTTTTTGTGCGCCGAAGACATGGTTCTTCCGTGCTCCTTCGGGCGGATTGTCGCACGCCATGAGGGCGGCGAAGAGGAAAAGCTGCGTCCAGAGTAGTCAATTTGCCAACGCTGTGTTACATTCAGCTTTTGTGTCCCATTGGGATGCGTTTCTAAACGACTGATTCCCCGCAGCTTATGCTGAGCGAGCCGGGCGGGAGGACGTTTAAGACCGGCTTGGAGCGATTGCAACAGGTATGGCCGATTACATCTATCTTCTGGAACACCGACTCTCCGAGGCTCAGCAGTCTGCGCTCAAGAAAGTACGTGATATAGCTGGCTCAAAAGGGCTTACCAGCTTCCTGGTGGGCGGAGCGGTGCGCGATCTGACGAGCGGCTCCCCGGTACGGGACCTGGATGTAGTGGTTCAGGGAAATGCTCTTAAGCTAAAGAAAGATATAGAAAAATCTGGCGGCAAGATATCCGGTGAGTCGGAGGCGACGCAGTCGTTTTTTGTGCTGTTTCCGGGCGGCGTCCGGATGGAGATCGGGAGCACGCTCTCGGCCAGTTATCCGAAGCCGGGCAAGCCGGTGTACAAGCCGGCGACCATCCTGGATGACCTGCGGCGGAGGGACTTTACCGCCAATGCGATGGCGCTGTCGCTGAACCAGGGGTCGTACGGGCTGCTGATGGATCCGCTGAACGGGGTCGCCGATATCGAGAACCGGGAGCTCCGGCTGGTGAGCAACTACGGGTTCATCGAGGACCCGGTCCGGATGATCCGGGCGGTGCGGTTTATGGCCCGGCTGGGCTGGCAGATGGACGAGCGGACGCGCAGCCGTTACGAGACGGGCAAGGAAGAGGGGTACATCTCGGCGATGCCGGCGGCTCAGCACGGCTACGAGACCGAGGAGATCTTCTACGAGGAGGATCCCCTGCGGGTGCTGAAACGCCTCGAGGCCGAGGGCTGGATGAAGCATCTGAATCCTCTGGTGTCCTCGAGCAAGGCGAACGTTGCCGAGCTGGACAAGCTGCGCGAGGCGCAGATCCAGCTGCAGATTCATGGCATCCACGCCGACGCGACGGCGGCGAACTTCCCGCTGCTGACGGCGAAGATGGCTCCGAAGGACGCGACGGCTCTGAAGAAGAGCTTCGCGCGCCAGGGATTTGTGGACGAGATCGAGGCGCTGGAGGCAGAGGGCAAGGCGTTTGCCGCGCAGCTTTCGAGCAAGGAGGCGGCGGCGCCGTCGCAGGCCTGGAAGCTGCTGCACTCGGCACGTCCGGAGGCTGTGCTGTGGGTGGCGCACCATGTGAAGTCTGCCGGGGTGCAGAACAAGCTGAAGAGTTTCTATACCGATTGGCCGCAGGCGCGGCAGAGGATTCCGTATGCCCTGATGCAGGAGATGCGGATCACTCCGGAGCTTCCAGAGTACGACGAGCTGATGGAGAAGCTGTTCTTTGAGCTGATGGACGGCAAGCTGAGCACGGTCGAGCAGCAGAAGGCGTTTCTTGAGCCCTACTCGCCGCCAGCGCCGCCCCCGCCAGTGCATCTGCGGCGCGCTCGCGCGGCTCGGAAGGAGGCCAAACCGTCGAAGGCCCGCAAGAAGGCCGCGGCTGCCGAAGGGGAGAGCGAGGAGACGAGTGCGGCCGAAGCGACGCAGCCGGCCGAGAAGGCTGCTCCATCGGCGGCAGCGGCGAAGAAGGCAGCGCCAGCGAAGGCTGCTGCTCCGGTGAAGTCTGCGGTGCTGGCGAAGAAGGCTGCTGCACCGGTGAAGGCTGCCGCACCGGTCAAGAAAGCTCCTGTTCCTGCGAAGAAGGCGGCGCCGCCGGCAAAGAAGGCTCCTGCGAAGAAGGCGGTCGTGACGGCTGCCCCGAAGAAGGTCGTGGCAAAGAAGGCTGCTGCTCCGGCAAAGAAATCTGCTCCGGTGAAGAAGGCCGTGGCAGCGAAGAAGCCGGTGGTGAAGAAGGCTGCGCCAGCGAAGAAGGCTCCGCCGAAGAAGGTTGCAGCGAAGAAGGCTCCTGCCAAGGTGGCCAAGAAGAAACGGTAGAGAGTCGGGATACGAGGTGGTACTGAAGGCCCGCAGGCGCTGCGGGCCTTCAGCTATTTGTTGCGGTAGCTGCGGAGGATAGTGAGGACGGCTAGCACGAGCAGGCCGACGGAGCTTAGGGTGAGTCCCCACTCGCTGAGCGTGGTTACCGGGCTGTACCAGTTGGGCAGGTCGGGACCCTTGAGACGCAGCCAGTTCATGGTCAGGGCGACCATGCTGATCGAAGCCACCAGCGAAGCGACGAAGACGGAGGCTGTGAGGAACCACAGAAGCTTGAGGCTGGGGCCGGTGGGCGGATGCGGGTTGTGTTCAGGCAGGGGCATCTCTCGTTTTCGAGGATGAGTGTACCGCAGCGAAGCGGTGACGTTTCGAGCTAGCGGTTGCGGCGTAGCAGGGTGACGGTTGTGACGAAGAGTCCTCCGGCGCTGAGGGTGAGCAGAAGGATGGCGTGGCGGTAGGCACGCTGGGTGGAGGGCGGGGTTCCGGCGGTGTTGTCTCGGCACTGAGCACAGCCCTGAGCGCGGGCCGGGCTGGGGAGCGCGAGGGCTGTGGCGAGCAGGAGCGCGGGGGCGAGGCGTTTCATCGCAGGCTTACTGGAAGAAGGCCAGCAGGATGAAGAGGAAGACCCAGAACATCCCCATGGCGTGCCAGTACCAGGCGGTGCAGTCGACCAGAATCTGGCGGGTTTCGAGCAGGCGCGAGGCATAGAGGCCGGTGAGCGAGGCCGCGAGGGCTGCGATTCCGAGGAAGAGGTGGGCGGCGTGGGTGTAGGTGATCAGGTAGAAGAAGTGACTGGAGGGGTTGGAGCGGAAGAAGACGTGCTGCAGGGCGAGTTGCTTCCATGCCATCCACTGCCCGGTGAGGAAGACGAGCCCGAGGGCCGTGGTGGCGGTGAGCCAGGGCAGGGCGCGACGGGTGATCGGCTTGCCCAGGCCGAGCCACTCGTCCATGACGTCGTTTTCGACGAACATGGTGCGGCGCGCGATCTCCATCGTGACGGAGCTGACAAGGAGGACGGCGGTGTTGATCCAGAGGATGGGCGGGATGTTGGTGGGAAACCACTCGCTGACATAACGGTTGTAGGCGTCGATGTGGTGTGTGCCCTGGGCGACGAAGAAGGCGCTGACGATGGCGATGAAGAACATCAGGTCGCCGGCGAGGCCGAAGAAGAGTCCGAGGCGGGCGCGGCCTAGCTTTTCGCGCGGACCGCGGCGACCCTGGGGCTTGTCGTTCCAGTTGTCGTTATCGCCGCCTCCGCCGCCGGTGCGCTTGTCGGTTGGTGGACGGCGTCCATGGCCACTGTCGTGGTCGTCGGGCCGGCGCTTCTTCTCCCGCTCGGTGTTGATGGGGGTGATAGTCGATGGCATGGGCGGCCTCGCTCACGGACGCGCTACAGACAGCTTACTCCGGTTTGATGTTCGTGGCAGCGTCCTCGCTCCACTGAGGCAGAAAGGATACCTCACCGGAGGGGGAGCTTTGGTATTCGCATGGCTGACGATAGACGGCGATTGTTTCGTCAGATGCAGATGCTGCGGCTTCGGGATGTAAAGCGGGGTGCCATTCGAGGGTCGTGGCCTGCCAGGGGTTCGGCGGAGCGATGGCGCCTCGGCGGAGGCTTCGCGCCAGATTGACGAGAAAGAGGAGCTGGGCGGAGGCCAGGAAGATCGCCGCGTAGGTGATGTGGCGGTTGAGAGGAACGGTGGCAGCGAGCATGCGTCCGGCGGCGTTGGGGATGCCCATGAGCTGGGCGTAGTGGCGTGGCTCGCCGGCGAGACCGGTGAAGTGCATGGGCAGGAAGGTCGCGTAGGCGCCGAGGAGCGTGAGCCAGAAGTGCCACCGTCCGAGGCGCTCGGAGAGGAGGCGTCCGGGTCGTCCCGGCGCGGCGGTGAGGAGGGGGAACCAGTAGTAAGCGGCGGCGAAGAGGCCGAAGACTCCGGCCATGGCCATGATGAGGTGGAAGTGCGCGACGACGAACATGGTGTTGTGCAGGTACTCGTCGAGGATGGGCTGGGCGAGGACGGGGCCGGTGAGGCCTCCGGTGATGAAGAGCGAGACGAAGCCGAGGGAGAAGAGCATCGCTGTGGTGTAGCGCGGGCGCGAGCGCCAGGTGGTGGCGGTCCAGCTGAGGATCTTGGCCGAGGCGGGCAGCGCGATGGCGATAGTGGTAACGGAGAACGCCGTGCTGGCGAAGGGGTTCAGCCCGGCGACGAACATGTGGTGTCCCCAGAGCAGGATTCCGAGGAAGCCGATCATGAGCGTCGTGGCGATCATCAGTCGATAGCCGAAGACGCGCCGGTGGCTGAAGTTGGCTAGCACCATGGAGGTAAGGCCCATGCCAGGCAGGATGGCGATGTAGACCTCGGGATGCCCGAAGAACCAGAACAGATGCAGCCAGAGGAGCGGGGAGCCATTGCCGGGGCCCCCGCCGGAGTGGAGGACTCCGTTGACCAGATTGCCGGTGGGGAGGAAGAAGCTGGTTCCGGCGTGGCGGTCGCAGAAGAGCAGCAGCAGCGCGGCGAGCAGCACCGAGAAGGCGATGATGCTGAGCAGCGCGGCGGTGAACCATCCCCAGACGGTGAGGGGGAGGCGATCCCAGGTCATGCCCTCGCAGCGCAGGCGAACGATGGTGACGAGGGTGTTGATGGAGCTCATGGTCGAGGCGATGGCGAAGAGCGCGATCGAGACCAGCCAGAGGTCCATGCCGAGCGCCTGTCCGGGGCCAGCGGAGGCGACGGCGCTCAGAGGTGGGTAGGCGGTCCAGCCGGAGATTGCGGTGCCTCCGGGGACGAAGGGCGAGGCGACGAGCACGAGGAGCGCGAGCGCGGTGAGCCAGAAGCCTGCGGCGTTCAGGCGAGGGAAGGCCATGTGGCGCGTGCCGATCTGCGCCGGAAGGATGAGGTTGCCGAAGCCGGACTGCGGCGCGGTCGTTAGCACGAAGAAGAGCATGATGGTGCCGTGCAGGGTGACGATGGCGAGGTAGTCTTCGGGCCGTATGGGTGGGTTGCGGAAGAGGTCCGGCCAGACGAGGTGAATGCGCATGAGCAGCGAGAGCAGCGTGCCGAGTGTGACGGCGATGAGCGCGAGCCCGAGGTACTGACGGCCGATGGTGCGATGGTCCAAAAAGCAAGGAGTAGGGGGTAGGGAGTAGGGAGTAGGGTCCTGCTTAGGCGACTTCGGGTTCGATGACTTTGGGTTAGGGGTCATGGGTGGGCGGTCTTTTCTTTGGCGGCTAGCCAGGAGCGGAAGTCGTCGGTGGGGAGCACGCGGAGGTTCGCGTTCATGCGGTAGTGGCCGAGGCCGCAGAGCTGGGTGCAGAGGATGGCGTAGGTTCCCGGCGTGGTGGGGGTGAAGTGGATGTGGATGGACTCACCGGGGACGGCGTTCTGTTTTAGGCGGAGCTCCGGGACAGAGAAGCCGTGGATGACGTCCTGCGCGCGGAGGGTGAGATCGACCTCGCGATTTGCGGGCAGGACGAGCTCGGAGGTGACGACGTCGTCGGGGGAGTGCGGGTCGGCGGGGTCGAGGCCGACGGGGTTGCCCTCGCCGGGCGAGGCGAGCTGCGGGCGCGTGACGCCGAAGGTGGCGTCGGGGCCGGGGTAACGGAAGTACCAGGCGAACTGAAGCCCGGTGACTTCGATCTGCATCGCCTCGTGCGAGGCGCCGGTGTAGCGGGTGGCGGCCCAGAGGCGCTCGGCGTGGATGGCGAGGGCTGTGAAGGTGACGGCGAGCAGAGCGAGAGGGAGGTACTCGATGGTCAGGAGGTGGCGGGCTTCGGTGGATCGGCGGAGCGCTAGACCCGCGAGAAGGAGGGCGTGTGCGAGCGCTGCGAGGGCGAGGATGATCCAGAGATTGAGGAGAAGATGATGGTCAAGAGCAGGCCCGTGCGCGCTGGCGTCCGCCGGGAGGAGCGGCAGCAGGACCGTGAGATAAAGAGCCAAGGGCACATCATCAAGGATAACGCGCCTTATGGCGTTGAGTTGACCGTTACAGTGTTGGGAATGTACTGACAGGCGTGATGGCGATCGTTATCCCAGCAGACAAGGATTGTGTGAGCTGCAGTGCGGAATTCGGATGATGTTGATGGATCAGAGGCCAGTTGACCGAGATGTGTCTTCGTCGCTGCGAAGATTGCCGGACTAAAAGTGATTCTTGGCAGGTTAGTGAGCAAGGTCATACGCACTGCGGGGTCACTTGAGTCCAGAAATCGCACAAGGTCATCGTTTAGTTCAGGATTTTGAGGTTGCGCGAGCGCGATCATTTGGATTGTTTGAGCGATTGATGGAGCCGTCTGATCGGAACGATGAAGAAAACGCCGGACGGCTTGTTGCGCTTCGGGCAAAGAGGAGCCTTCTGTGATGTGAGTTACCGGGTCGGCGTGGTATGACGCCCCCGCAATGAGAAGGATGGCCGCAATACCGGGGCCAGCGTAGATCTTATCCTCCGGGTCTTTAGGTGAGGGAAGAGGTTGGGTGCTTTTCGGATCATCAAGAGCTCGGATCAATATCGGAAGTAACTCAGTGGGTGGCGGACGGAGCAACGCAATGGAGTTGAATACGAAATAAGCGGGCGCTTCGGTCGCTGGATCGAGAAGACGGGGGGCGAGGCGCAAGAGGTACGGAACTAAAAGCTGGCGCCGCTGACGATCGAGTCCGGGACCCGGTTGCGCGGACATCCCTGCGAGCGAGAGGACTGCAAAGGGGCGAACGAGCTCGTCGGGCGACTCTGTAAGGGCTATTAGCGCAGGTAGGTTAGCTTGCAGGTCCGTGAGAGGGGTTTTCGCGAGCGCTTCTGAGAGACTCTCGAGTCCATCGGAATCAGGGTGAGCTGCCGCCTCGGGAAGATTTCGAATCAATGATGGGAGATCTGGTGGAGTTGCGGAACTCTGACCGAAGGAGATGCTTGTAGAAAGAAGGCAGAAAAGCAGGAGATGCGGCATGCGCCCAAGTGTAACCCGGGCCGGATTTCTAAATTGTCATTACCGATTCAGCAGACGCTGCCACCAGCTCTTCGGCTCCAGGTTCTCGTAGAGATCGATCGGCTCGAGCTGCGGAGGCATGGGCTTGTTCAGGAAGGCGGCCAGCGGGTTGGAGACGCAGAGCAGGTGGGCGTACTCGGGGCCGTACTTGTCGGCGACCAGGTCGTGGGCCTCGCGCATCTTCGGCGGGCGCGAGCCGGTGTTGTGGGCATCGGTGGCGAGGAAGTGGACCCAACGCTTCGACAGCAGCTCATGCGCGACGCGCTGGGCGGTCTTGCCCATGCGGCCTGTGACCGAGCCGGCAGTGACCTGCACGAGCACGCCGCCGCGGAGCCACTCCATGATCAGCGAGGAGTCTTTCTGCAGTGTGGCGTTGCGCTCCGGATGCGTGAGAATGGGAGTCAGGCCGTCGAGCTGCATCTGGTAGAAGGTCTCGGCGAGGCCGCGGGGGATGGCGTAGTCGGGGATCTCGACGAGGAGGTAGCCGCCGCAGTTGAGGGTGAAGCGGCTGGCATCCATGCGAGCCTGCTCGATGTTGTCGTACGACATGTGGAAGTCGCAGCCGCGGCCTAGCTTGAGGTCGATGCCTTCTTTGTCGAGCAGGTGCTGCAGCTCGGCGACCTTGCTGGAGATGACCTCGGGGAGGTACGGGTAGTGTCCGTTGGCGTGCGGAGTGCAGGCGATGTGGGTGATGCCATCGTTGGCAGCCATGCGTGCCATCTCGATCGAGAGGTCGAGGCTCGTGGCGCCGTCATCCTGATCCCAGAGCAGATGATGGTGAATATCAATCATCGCGTGCTCATCCTACCATCGCCCGTGGGGTGTTTTTGTAACACGATGGAGCTACCGGGCAATGGGCTACCGAGCCAGCGCAAGTGACTCGACCATCGACTGGAAGAGGAGAAGGCCGTCGGCAGAGCCGAGCAGGCTCTCGCTCGAGCGGTCGGGATGCGGCATCATGCCGAGGACGTTGCGGCCCTCGTTGAGCACACCGGCGATGTTTTCGAGCGAGCCGTTGGGGTTTGCCGCGGCGGTGATCTCGCCTGCAGGCGTGGTGTAGCGGAAGGCGATGCGATCCTGAGACTTCAGCTGCGCCAGGGTGTCGGCGTCGCAGAAGTAGTTGCCCTCCATGTGGCCGACGGGCATCTGGAGAACGCGGCCGCGCTCGAGCCCGTGAGTGAAGGTTGAGTTTGCGGTCTCGGTGCGCAGGTGGACCTGCTTGCAGATGTAGCGCTGTCCGGCGTTGCGCATCAGCGCGCCGGGAAGGAGGCCGGCCTCGCAGAGGATCTGGAATCCGTTGCAGATTCCCATGACGAGCCCGCCGCTGTTGGCGAACTTCGTGACGGACTGCATGATGGGCGCGAACTTGGCGATGGCTCCCGTGCGCAGGTAGTCGCCGTAGGCGAAGCCCCCCGGCACGAGGATGGCGTCACAGTCCTCGAGGTCTTCGGAGGCGTGCCAGAGAAAGGTCACCGGCTGATGCGTGAGCGTGTCGATGACGTTATAGGTGTCGTGGTCGCAGTTGGAGCCTGGGAAGACGAGGACGCCGAATTTCATAAGATGACCAAGCGAGAGATTTCTTGCTTTAAGGATAGCATCTGCTGTTGAGCGGACTCACTGTGTGCAGAACTGCCTGAGGCACGGAGCTGCGGCAGGGAACTGTCTTATCCTGAGCAGATGTGATGTGCGCAGAAGATTTGGAGCGTGTGAGATGAGCGCAGCACCCCTGGGACCGCCGTCGCCGTTTCGCACAGCGGGCCGCGCGCTGATGGACTGGTGGCGCGCCGCAACGCTGGATGCGTTGATCGTGGGAGGGATGTGGCTGATTGGCCTCGAGCTGATTCGTGTGCCGTGGGCGCCGCTGTGGGCTCTGCTGGGCGCGTTGCTGCAGCTGATCCCGGTCTACGGCAGCATGATCGCGCTGATCGGGCCTGTGCTGGCGACCACGTTCATGGGCTCGGACGAGTTGTGGCGTCTGGGCCTGGTTCTGGGCCTCTATGGGTTGATCGTGATGTTGGATGGGCTGGTGATTGGGCCGTATGTCCTGCACCGCAAGACGAGGGTGCCGTGGTGGGCTGCACTACTGGGCCCGATCGTGCTTGGGTTGCTGATCCCGCCCTGGGGAGTCATTCTGGCTCCGCCTCTGCTGGCGGTTATCTATGCGCTGCGCGACAGGTCTGCGGCGCAGCGGTAGGCGGCGACTCAGGCTCCGAGCGTGTAGCGCGTCTCCGCGAGGCGGTAGAGCGGACGCCAGACCAGCCGGTTGATGGTGACGACCATCAACGCCATGACGATGGTTGCGAGCAGAAGGATCTGGAACTCCCCTCTGTCGGTGGCGGCGCTGATTGTTGCGCCGAGGCCGGTTGTCTGCAGCGTCTGGTTCTTCAGGTGGAAGTACTCGGCGATGATGCTGGCATTCCACGCGCCGCCGGAAGCCGTGACCAGTCCGGTGATGAGGTAGGGAAAGATGCCGGGCAGAATGACGGTCCGCCAGCGTTGCACTTCGGTGAAGCGGAAGAGCGTCGCGACCTCGCGCAGGTCAGTTGGGATGGCCATGGCTCCGGCGATGACGTTGAACAGGATGTACCACTGCGTTCCGAGCATCATCAGGGCGATGGAGCCGATGCCAAGGCCTCCGCCCATCTTGACCAGCGCGAGCAGAATGACAGGGAAGAGCGCGGTGGCGGGAACAGATGCGGCGATCTGCGCCAGCGGCTGGGCGATGCGCGCGAGGCGAGGATGAAAGCCGATGGCGACTCCCGCAGGAATCGTCCAGGCCGAGGCGAGCAGCAGCGCCGTATTGACGCGCAGGAACGTTGCCAGCGCTCCCTTCATGATCGCGGCGAACTCCGTCCGCTGCACCTGGCGCAGCAGCGAGAGCGCGTGGAGGGCCGCGTAGAGAACGACGACGAAGATGACGGCGAGGACAAAGCCCCGCAGCAGCCCCGCCCAGCGCTCGTGTCGCTTCACCGCGGCCTCATCGAACTGTGCGGCCTTCCGGGCCTGGCTGCTTCGGCCTTCGGCGACGCGCTGATAGATGGCTTCGGTGAGCGGTTTGATAGTGCGGCGGCTCAGCGTCTTGATTGCGCGGGAGTGCTGGAGCATATGCAGCAGCGGTGAGCCGATGCGCGACTTCGTCTCCACCTGTTCGAACTTGAACTTATCGCTCCAGGCGATGATCGGCCGCCAGATGAGCTGGTCGGTGGCGACGATGATGGCGATCATCGTGAACAGGCCCCAGGCGATCGCTTTGCCGTCGCCGGTGCTCGCGGCGGTCTGCAGGTACGAGCCGAGGCCGGGCAGGCGGAAGTCGCGCGTGCCGAGAACGAACATCTCGCAGGCCATCAGAAAGAACCATCCTCCGGCGACCGAGACCATGGAGTTCCACACGAGACCGATGGCGGCGTAAGGCAGCTCAAGCTCGATCAGCCGCTGCCAGCGCGAGAACTTGTAGATCGTCGCGGCCTCGCTCAACTCGCGCGGGATGCTCTTCAGCGACGAGTAGAAGCTGAAGGCCATGTTCCAGACCTGGCCGGTGAAGATGAGAACGATGGCGCCCATCTCGACGCCGATCTGCCGCGTGGGAAACAGCGCCACCATCGCCAGCATGACGCCAGGCAGAAAGCTCAGCACAGGGATGGACTGCAGGATGTCGAGCCCGGCGATCATCAACGCCTCGACGCGGCGGTTGTAGGCTGCGATGTATCCGTAGCCGATGGCGAAGATGAGGCTCAGAAGATAGGCCAGACCGATGCGGACGATGGAGTAGAAGGCGTAGAGCGGCAGTGCGCGCGGGCTCAGCGAGATGGTGATCTGCGGAACCGGTTGGCCGAACCAGTACTTCGCGATCTGCACCACGCCGTAGAAGCAGGCGAGGCCGATTCCGGCGACGCAGAGATCGAGTACGACCGGCCAGCTTCGCTTGAGCACCTGCGAGCGGGCGAGCATCTCCGTGCTGCGGGTGTAGCTGAAGCTGGGAGGGAGCTGGATCATACCTCGATCTCCGGCGCAGTCGGAGTCTCGGCCTCCTGATGGAGCTTCTCGGGCTGAATGAAGCGGCGTCGCGAGGCATCGAAGTCGAACAGCTCGGCGTAGCGGCCCCAGTTGATGGCAGTCTCCAACTGGCGCACGGTCTCGTCCTCGCTGAACTGCTCGTCTAGCATGTCGTGGAAGAACTCCTCGGGGACGCTCTTGTCGCTCTTGGCCTCGATGGCGCGTACGATCTGGCGCAGCAGCAGGACGTTTTCGACGGCGGCGGTACGGAAGAGCTCCTTCTGGCGAAGAATCTCGGAGTTTGCGTACTCGGCGCCGGTGGGTGTGATGGCCGCGTCGCCCTCGTTCACCTTGAGGAAGCCGAGAAGCTGCGCGGCATCGACGATGGGCAGCAGGTCGTCGATCTCAAAGGCGAGGTCGTCGGCGAGGCGGTAGATGTCGTCCTTGCCGTTGTGATCGAGCAGAATCTCGAGCAGGCCGGCGATGCCTCCCGGACGCGCATGGGGCAGCATCTGGTACTGCATGTGGCGCTGGTCGCGCACGGGCCTGCCGTCGGGCGTGACGGGCAGAGCGGGAGGCTTGGCCTCGGGCTGCGTGAGCACCTTGTAGATGTAGTCCACCAGCTGGGTGAAGGCCGGCGCCTTGCGGTCACGAGGATGCGGAATGGCGACGCGGAAGTCCGTGCGGACGTGGCCGGGGTTGCGGCCGAGTACGATGATGCGGTCGGCCAGCAGCACGGCCTCTTCGATGTTGTGGGTGACGATGAAGATGGCGCGCGTGGGGATGGTCTTGTTGTGCCACAGCTCCAGCAGCTCGCTGCGCAGGTTTTCGGCGGTCAGCACGTCGAGCGCGGAGAAGGGCTCGTCCATGAAGAGGACCTCGGGCTCGACGACCAGGGCGCGGGCGAATCCCACGCGCTGGCGCATGCCTCCGGAGAGCTCCTTGGGGTAGGCGGCCTGGAAGCCGTCGAGGCCGACCGTATCGAGGATCTTCATAGCGCGCTTGCGGCGCTCGGCCGGCTCCATGCCGCGGGCCTTCAGCGGGGCTTCGACGTTCTCAAAGACTGTGAGCCAGGGAAAGAGGGCGAAGCTCTGGAATACGATCGAGACGTTGACGTCGGCCGATTGCACCGGCCGGTCGTGCCAGTAGACCTGGCCCGCCGAAGGCGTCGAGAGACCGGTCAACATACGCAGCAGCGTCGATTTGCCGGAGCCGGATGGCCCCAGCAGCGCCACGATCTCTCCCTCGCTGATCGAGAGATCGGTCGGCGAGATGACCTGGATGCGGTTCTCGCTCGGCTGCGCATAGTATTTTTCGACCTGTTCGGCGCGTATGATCACTTGCTGCATCGGAGTCTGGGTTCAAGACGTAGTGAGTCGGCTGAAATTGATGTAGGCTTGCTGTCCGAGGCTCTGGGCCCAGCGTATCATTACTCTGTAAGATCATAGTAAAGCGACGCAGATCGATTGCATTGCAATGGAGCGTTGAATAATTTCGATGGGGAAGAGTTCAGCATGTCAGAGATGCCGTCAACGACATCAAGACCGAGAGTTCTCGTCGCTGACGACGAGCAGGTAATCGCAAATACTTTGGCAATCATCCTGAACCAGGCAGGATTTGACGCGCGCGCGGTGTTCAGCGGAGAGAAGGCCGTCGAGATGCTCGACAGCTTTCAGCCCGACATGCTCATCAGCGATGTCATCATGACCGGGATGACCGGCATCGAGGCCGCAATTATCACGCGAGCCCGCCTTCCGAAGTGCAAGATTCTTCTCTTCTCCGGCCAGGCAGCCACGGCCGACCTGCTCGAGAAGGCACGCGTGCAGGGTCATGAGTTCGAGATACTTGCCAAGCCCGTCCACCCGACGGACCTGCTGGCCAAGCTGCGCAGCTGAGCGTATCTACGCCTGTCTCTAGCCGGCAACGACGTCAGTCGCGTGCCGCCGCCTCTCCTTGACCTTGACGGCTGGAACTCCGGCGTAGACGGTCCATGGCTCGAGATTGCGGGTCGCGACCGAGCCCAGTCCCAGCACCGCGCCCTCTCCAACGCTCACGCCGGGAGCGACCGAAGCGCGGGCGCAGATCCAGCTATAAGCTCCGAGGCTCATGGCAAAGGCGATCAGCGGGAACGCGGGATCGTCGTAGTCGTGCGTGGCTCCGCAGAGATAGGCGTCCTGCGAGAGGATGGCATGGGAGCCGAGGGTGATGGGCGCGGGGTTGTAGATCTCGGCGCCATCGGCCGCCGTCACCTGCTCGGCGCAGATCAGATTCCAGGGCGCCCATACCCTGGAGGCGGGGTAGAAGTGACACTTCGGACCCATGCTGGCGCCAAAGGATCGCAGCAGGAAGGAACGCCACGAGTGCAGGGGGCGCGGCGAGGTGCGATAGAGCAGCGACCAGCAGACGTTCCACATCAGCCGCCGCAGCCTGAGCCGGAGCGGGAAGGCCGGACGCAGATACGGGTCCCGAGCCGTATTCGCAGAGATGTGTTCCGCCGCGTTGTAATGAATCTCTCTTGGCATGTCCGCTGGCCTGGCCTTCAGGAATGGATGACGCTGGATTCTTCGTCCTGCGTTACGGCCTCGCCCTGCGTCGCGGCTTCGAACAGCCGAATGATCGCCTTTGCATTCTCGCGCATATTGTAGCGGCGGTGGAAGCACTCTTCCGCGCGGTCTGCCATGGCGGCCCGCTCCTCAGGAGGCGTTGCGATCCAGCGTTTCAGCAACCGCAGAGTTCCATCGATGGTATCGGTCTCCATCAGGCCCGCGTTGTCTCGTGCGATGTCTTCGGCGATGTTGACCTTGTCGGCCAGCAGCACCGGCGTTCCACAGCCCAGCGCCTCGGCCACTGCGATGCCGAAGTTCTCCTGGTGCGAGGGCAGCACGAAGGCCTCGGAGGCATAGAACGCGCCCCACTTGGCGTCTCCGGTTAACATGCCGGGCCAGTGAACGCGCTGGCCGACTCCGCCGCTCTCAGCCATCTCAGCCAGGTGCGCTCTCCAGAGCTGCTGGTCGGGGCCGGCCATCACCAGATGAAGCTCCGGATCCTCGTCGGCAATACTGGCGAAGGCCTGAATCAGAAGGTCGCATCCCTTCTTCTTGTGGATGCGGCCCAGAAACAGAAGAAATCGCTTGCCGCGGACCTGCGGACACTTCGCAAAGAACGCTTCTCTGAGGAGGTCCCGGTCCTTGGGTGGCGGACCGCTGGCTCCGTAGGGAACAACGAAGGGGTTCCAGCGATGCAGCCAGAAGCTTTGCTCGGCCAGCCTCTTCTCCGCCGTCGAGGTGAACAGGACACGGTACGCGTCGCGCAGAATCCGATACTCCGCGGGCACCCAGTAGAGCCATTTCTTGATGTGCTTCAGGGGAAACGCGTGCTTGAAGTAGGGATCGAGCATGCCGTGCGTGAACACCACATAGGGCGTATTGCCGGACATCGCGCGCCAGGCGGCAAAGCCGCAATACTGCCACAGGCCGTTGACTACCACGCCGTCGAAGCGGGAGCGGTTCTCCCTCAGCCAGGGCAGCAGCTTCGAGTTGAAGCCGTACTTCGTTCTCGTCGGCCCGAGCGCGTGGACCGGAAACTGCAGATCCCTGAGAAACGGCGCCTTCGGGTCATCGAGCGTAACCACCTCACCGGCGTAGCCGATCGGGCCATAGCTGAGAAGCACCCGCACCGATTCGGTCGGACCGCCGGCCTCCGGGCTCAGGGTTCCGATAATGTGCAGAATTCGCATCAGCAGTTAACCATCGTTATCGAGAATAGCAGTCTCATTATTTCGTCCATCTCTTCTGCAATCAGGCCTCTTGCCCTCATGCCGTAATCTTTCCGGTTACCGCAGCCAGCGCTCTTCGCAGTCCGCGAACATCTTCGTCGAAGCTCCAGCGTTCAATGCGTTGGAAGGCGCGCCGGCCCATTGCGGAGGCCGTCTCGGGCGACGCCAGAGTCCTGCGCAGGGCATCGGCCAGCGCCTCCACGTCGCCGGCGCGAAAGACCGCTCCCTCCACGCCGTCCGTAATCAGATCGCGCTGGCAGCCTACCTCGTCGGAGACGATGACGGCCCGCGCTGCGTTCATCGCCTCGTTGACGATCAGGCCCCAGGGCTCGTGTCGCGACGGCAGAACGAAGACGGTCGCCAGATCGAAGAACCGTGGAAGCTCGGACTGGTTTCGGAAGCCGCAGAAGCGGATGCTGCTGAAGCCGGTCTCGCGGGCTCTCTTCTCGAGCGAGGCGCGCTCTTCGCCGTCGCCGACGATCACCAGATAGGGATCGGGCTCCATGCCCGGCGCAGGCGAGAGTCGCACATAGGCCTCCAGAAGATCGATCGCGCGTTTGCGACTCCGCAGCTTCGAGGCGAAGAGGATGACCGGCCGCGAGGGATCCAGCGCAAGCTCGGCGCGAAGCTCCGCACGGCGGACCTCGGCCTCGCGGCTGCGCTGCTGGAAGTACTGGTTATCCACCGCATAGGGCATCGGAAAGAGAGGAAACTCGTCGCCCAGGTAGTAGCGCCAGTAGGCAGTGTTCAGGGTCCCGATGGGAAGCACGGCATCGATCATCTGCCCCAGGGCACGAAGGAAGAGCCGCTTGGCGGCCAGCTTCGCTCCGCTGCGTTCACGATCGCCCAGCCAGGACTCGGCACGCAGCAGCACTGGAATTCCCAGCGCCCTCGCCGCAGTCATGCCGTGCAGCGAGTTCACGCTGGAGTAACCGTGCACCCAGAGAGCATCGAAGGCTCCCTGTCCCGGTGCGCCCTTGAGCCGGCTTGCAATGCCGTAGTTCATCGGCGACGTCGGGCTGTTGGTCGCATTGTCCCTGAGGACCGGAAGAAACTCGTGCCGATAACCTTCGAGCAGAGGCACATCCCACTTGACGCCCACGCCGCCGAAGCCTTTGTCCTTGTAGCCTCGCACCGAGAAGTCCGATCCGAAGAAGACTGTAAGGTCTATATCCGGCTCTTGCGCGATGCGGCGCAGCAGCGGCGCCTGGTACTGGATGGGATGGCTGACGAGATACGCCAGCCTGAGCCTGCCGTCTTTGCTCTCTGTGGTCCGCTGGGGGAGGGAATCCATGGTGATGATGTTGACGGTGCAGTCTCGTGGAGATCGGTTGCGTTACTGTTGCACGGCGAGGATCAGAATCGAGGCGAATCCGAGCAGAGTGGAGACGCCTCCCGACTTGATCGCGGCCTTCATGCGGTCGGTCGGGAGGAAGACGATGTCGTCGGTCTGAAGTACGGGATCGGGGTCCTTGCCGTCCATCACGCGCTTGATGTCGACATGGACGACCTTGCGCTCGAGTCCAACTGTGCGGATCAGGCGCAGATCCCCCAGCTTACCTTCAAAGCCTGGGCCGCCGGAGACTGCCGCGACCTGCATCAGCGTCAGAGGAGAGTTCTGCGCGAGCGGAACGGCTCCCTGGGTCTTGAATGCGCCGAGCACATAGACCACGCCCGTCCGTGCGACCAGGATCGTGTCCTTCGGAAAGATCGGAACGTTCGACTTGTCACTCTGCTCGGGGTCGGTGCCGAGGTCGATTACGACCGGCTGAGCGACGTCCGCACGATAAATTGTGACGATATGGCTCGCCGTGGGAGGAAGTCCGCCCGCGGCTGCCAGGACATCGAAGAGCCTGCGCTGGCCCACGACCGGGACCACGGCGTGCAACTCACCCGTTACGGTGGCAACCTGATTCGGCGACTCCATCAGCTGCAGCGTCACCTGAGGGTTGCGGTACATTCCGCCGGCCACAAGCCGGTCAGCGATCAGCCGCTCCGCTTCGTGGATGGACAGACCGTCCACCACCACCGTGCCGACCAGCGGCAGCTGGACGGAGCCATCCAGGCTGACCCGCGCCACCGGCGCATAGTCCGTCGATCCGTACAGATGCACCGCGATCAGGTCTCCTGCGCCGACATGAATCTCGCGTCCCTTCGGAAAGAGGATCGCGGGATCAGTGGTCGGGGTCACCCGGCGGTTCACCGCCGTGGAAGCTCCCAGCGCAGGCCCGTTGAACTGCGCCTGTGCCACAGGACCGGCGAGACCCAGCACGAAGAACAGGGGCAGGACCGCCAGGGCTGACCGGAAGGGCCGCTGCCCGCTCATCGCTTCACCTCGTCCGTTGTCTCGGCGTGGCGCGCCGCGCGTGACGGCGACTCCCAGCTTTCGG
Organism: Edaphobacter aggregans DSM 19364; assembly: GCF_000745965.1. Lineage (GTDB taxonomy): Bacteria > Acidobacteriota > Terriglobia > Terriglobales > Acidobacteriaceae > Edaphobacter > Edaphobacter aggregans. The sequence continues at coordinate 128,171 of NZ_KN050789.1, forward strand.
CATCCACACCCGAATACGAGTAACCCGAGTATCCGTAGTAGCCGTAGTACTCCGGCGAGCTCATATCGACTGCGTTCAGCATGATGCCCGTGATCGGGGCACCGGAGCGCATCAGCAGGTCGCGCGCTCGGCGCACCACGTGCTTGCTCGACTTGCCGTGCCGGACCACCAGCACCACGGCGTCGGCCTCGTGCGCCAGAATCACGCCATCGGTGACCGACAGGATCGGAGGTGAGTCGATGATCACATGGGTATACATCCGGCAGCACTGTTCGAGCAGAGTCGTCATGGACTCCGAGCTCAGCATCTCTGTGGGGAACGGAGGAACCGGTCCGCTGACCAGGACATCGAGGTTCGGCACATTGGGGACGTGTTGGACCGTCTGTTCGAGCGTCGTTGCGCCCGTCAGCAGCGTCGTTAGTCCGACTCTCGCGTTTATACCAAAGCGATGGTGAACGTTGGGCCTCCGCAGGTCGGCATCGATCAGCAGGACACGGGCCTTGCCCTGTGCAAGGATGACGGCGAGGTTGCTGGCCGCCGTTGTCTTGCCCTCCGACGGCGTCGCGCTGGTAAGCAGGATGACCTTCGGAGGCTGCCCTGCGCTCGAGAGCAGAAGCGCCGTGCGCAGCGAGCGGAAGGCCTCGGCGAACTGCGATTTGGGCTGCGACAGCGAGATGATATTTCGCTCGGCGACGGAGAGAGTGCTCTGGTCGGTCGCGGTGCGCCGGGCGCGAGGGACGATGGCGAGGGAAGGAAGCTCGGTGATCCGCTCGATCTCGGCGACACTGCGCAGGCCTGTATCCAGACTCTCGAGAAGGAAGGCCAGGCCAATGCCGCCCAGAAGTCCGAAGATCAGCCCGGTCAGAATGATCGTCGACACTGGCCGCAGCACCGGAGCCGCCGGAAGCATCGCCTGATCGACTACGTCGATCTCCAGCGATTCCAGCCCTGCCTGCACGCCCGCCGTGCGCAGACGCTGGAGCAGCCCTTCGTAGAGGTTCCGGTTCGATTCAAACTCGCGCTGCCGGATCGTGTACTCCACCAGGTCGTCGCGCAGCTTGTAGGCATCGGCCTTCTGGGCCTCGAGCGCTGCGCTCGTCTGGTCCTCGTTGGTGCGGGCAGCAAGGTAGTTCTCCTTGGCCTGCAGGACCAGCCGCTGCTCCTCGGTGTCGATCTCGCGGCTCAGTTCGTCGATCTGCGCCTTCTGTGCCTTGGCCTGTGGATGGTTCGGCCCGAGCGTCGACTCCATCTGGGCATACGTCGCCTTGGCGGTCGCATACTGGCCGCGAAGCTGATTCAGCCCCGACGCCGTGGCCCCCGACGCGGTATCGATCGATGCTTCGATCGAGTTCGGGTCCATGCTGCTGAGCATGCGGTAGCGCGACTCCGCCAGGATGCGTGCGATGTGAGCATCGTTGGAGGCCTTCGAGAGCTGCTCCACCGAGGCGTTGATCTGGCTGTGGTTCTGGTCGAAGCCGAGGATGCCGAGCCGCTTCTGCAGGTCCATCAGCTGTTCCTGCGAGGTCTGCACCTGCTGCTTCAGGTCGTCCAGCTGGCCCGAGAGCCAGTTCGACACTCTCTGGGTCGAGGCGAACCTCGTCTCGTAGCTCCGCTGGATATAGGCCGCGATCACCTTGTTGACGATGTCGGCCGCCAGCTTAGGGCTCAGGCTGCTGTACCCGATGCGGATAATGTCGGTCTTCTGCACCAGCATGATGTGCAGACTGCTCTGCAGCCGGTGTATCGTGTCCTGCCGCACTCGCGGATCGTCCAGCGCGGCGCGCGGCACGGGAGCCTTGCCGCCGAGAAAGTCCGGATTGTTGGCGAGATCCATCTCGCGGGCCACCGCGAGCATGAGCGAGTCGCTCTCGAGAATCGCGACCTCGGCCAGCATACGCGAGCCCGTGGCGTCGCCGGTGTATCCCTGAACGGCGCTGACGCGGTATTCGTTCGACGAGCCGGACCGTACCTGGATGCGTCCGAAGGCTTCAAACACCCGCGGCTGAGTCCCGGCCTTGTAGATGCCATAGGCCAGGCCCAGCAGAACACAGATGATGACAACCGCCCGCCGCTTCCTCAGCGTGAGCAACGCATCGGAGAGGGTCGTGTCGGTGACCGACGTACTGAATGCCGGCGCATTGACCTCAGGTGTGTCCGCCCCAGGCGGTGTCTTCGCGCTTTGCGGACCCATTGCGACTAGTCTAACAAGAGGAGCAGGTACCAGCGAGCGAATTGAGAGATGCCCGCAGTAACCCTTTCTGTACCTTGAAATTCACAGAAAGTCGGATATGCTCAAATGTGAGGTTCAAACGCTGAGTCACGCTGCCTTTCCTATGAGCAAACCGATTCCAATCGCTGTTGTGGGCTCCGGATATGTCGGCCTCGTCGCCGCCGTTTGTTTCGCCGAGATGGGCCATCCGGTCATCTGCGTCGATAACGATGAGCGAAAGGTCTCTGCGCTGCAAGGCGGAGATACCCTCATCCACGAACACTATCTCCCGGAGTTGCTCGGCAAGTACCGCAACTCACGCGTCCGCTTCACTACCGATCTCGCCGAGGCCACGCGAGAGTCCGACGCCATCTTCATCGCCGTCGGCACGCCGCAGAGCGAGAACGGCGACGCCGATCTCTCCTACGTCGAGGCCGTCGCCTGCGAGATCGCCCGCTCGCTGACCAGCTACAAGGTCATCGTCGAGAAGAGCACCGTGCCCGTCTACACCAACGAGTGGATCAGCCGTGCGTTCGAGCGCAACGGTGTCGAGCGCCATCTCTTCGACGTGGTCTCGAACCCCGAGTTTCTGCGCGAGGGAACCGCCGTCGCCGACTTCCTCCACCCGGACCGCATCGTCGTTGGCGCCGACAGCGAGCGCGCCGGTGCAATTCTGCGCGACATCTACGCTCCTCTCACCGGCGGCAAATACTATGAGCGCGAGGATGGCATCCCCGGTCCCTGCACCGTCTCCGAGCCTCCGCCGCTGCTGATGACCTCTACCAAGAGCGCGGAGATCATCAAGCACGCCTCCAACGCCTTTCTCGCGCTCAAGATATCCTTCATCAACGCCGTCTCGAACCTCTGCGAGGCCACCAACGCCAATGTGGAACAGGTCGCCCGCGGCATGGGCCTGGACACCCGCATCGGACCGAAGTTCCTCCGCCCCGGCATAGGCTACGGAGGCTCCTGCTTCCCCAAGGACGTCGCCGCCTTCCGCTCCGTCGCCGAGCAGCTCGGCATCGACTTCAGCCTCCTCAGCGAGGTCGAAAAGATCAACATCCAGCAGAAGAAGCGCTTCGTTGGAAAGGTGCGCTCGGCCCTGTGGAACCTCCGCGGCAAGCGTCTCGGTGTCCTCGGCCTCGCCTTCAAAGGCGACACCGACGACATCCGCGAGTCTCCCGCGATCGAGATCGTCAAGATGCTGCTGAACGAAGGCTGTATCATCGCCGCCTTCGATCCCGCGGCCATCGAACGCACCCGCCAAGTGCTGCCGGAGTCGAAGGAACTGCGCTACGCCTCCAACGCCTACGACGCCGTCGCCGACGCCGACGCCTTGCTGATCCTCACCGACTGGCCCGAGTTTGCCGAACTCGATCTGAAGCGTCTCAATAAGGCTCTGCGCTATCCCATCGTCATCGATGGCCGCAATCTCTATGACCCTTCGGTGATGACCGAGCACGGCTTTACCTATCTCAGTGTCGGCCGGCCCGCGGCGTATCCTGTCCGTGATCTCGCCGCGGCGTCTTCGAGGGGCTAGCTTGCGTCGATCAGACACCAGCGTCGAAACCCTCCCCGCACGACGCATGCGCGGCTGCCAGGGCGCGCCGTCGTGCCGCATCGGCCGCTCTGCTAGGCAATTCGCTGGGCAACTGGCCGACGCGAAGAATTAGAAAGGCAAAACATGGCGTCTCACACCATCCTCGTCACCGGAGCAGCGGGCTTTCTCGGCTCGCACCTGTGTGACGCTCTGCTGGCCGAAGGCCACACCGTTCTGGGTGTCGACAACCTCTCGACCGGCAACACCGCCAACATCGATCACCTCTCCGCGGAGCCGCGCTTCCGCTTCCTCGAACAGGACATCACCCGCGCCTTCGATCCCGGCCGCGTCGACTACGTCTTCAACTTCGCCTCGCCGGCCAGCCCCGTCGACTACACGCGCCTCGGCATCGAGACCCTCCTGGTCGGCTCCGCCGGCACCATCAACACTCTTGATCTCGCCCGCAAATACAACGCCGGATACCTGCACGCCTCCACCTCAGAGTGCTACGGCGACCCCGAGGTCCATCCCCAGGTCGAGACCTACTGGGGCAACGTCAATCCCATCGGCCCGCGCTCCGTCTACGACGAGGCCAAGCGCTTCTCCGAGGCCGCCGTCATGGCCTACCACCGCTATCACGGCCTCAACACACGCCTGGTCCGCATCTTCAATACGTACGGTCCTCGCCTGCAGGCCAGCGACGGCCGCGTCATCTCCAACTTCATGATCCAGGCGCTACGCGAGGAGCCGCTCACCATCTACGGCGACGGCTCCCAGACCCGCAGCTTCTGTTACGTCTCCGACCTGATCGATGGCATCCTCCGCCTGTCGCGCTCCAACGAGCATCTGCCCGTCAATATCGGCAATCCGGACGAGTGGACCATCCTCGAGTGCGCCCGCGAGGTCCTTGCGGTCACCGGGTCGCGTTCGGAGATCGTCCTCATGCCGCTTCCTCCAGACGATCCCGCGCGCCGTCGCCCCGACATCACCCGAGCCCGCACGCTGCTCGGCTGGGAGCCGAAGATCGCCCTGCGCGAGGGCCTCGAGCGCTCGCTCGAATACTTCCGGTCGAGTGTCGCCTTCGCGTAGAAATAGACTGCGCCGCAGTCGAGCTACTGTGGATAACGCCTGAGCCGGGGGTACCAGGTCAGCTGAAAGGCGCCCACCGTGTCGCTCTGGTATCCGTTCTTGTAGACCGGGGCCTTCCAGCCCTCGTACTGCACCCAGGCCTTCATCTCCACGTCCGGGCCGAAGCGCTTCACCACATTGACCTGAAACTGATTCTGCGTCGTGCCGGACGGAACGAAGTCCTTGGGGATCTTCTTGTTCAGGTACTCCAGCTGAAGCCACTCGTTGCCCGAGAGGTGCCAGGTCAGCCACGCCTGGCCGCCCTTGGCCTCTCGGCCGATCCAGTCGCCCATGATGTAGCCCTTGTTCGTGTAGCCCTGTAGCTGGACGACCTCCCAGTAGGCGAACTCGCCTCCATGGCTAGGCGTCACGCCAGGATCAGTCGTCACCGCCTCCACGCGCAGGTCCAGCTTCTTCAGACTTCCCGGAAACTGCGAGATGTAAAGGCCCGTGCGATAGGAGGCGCGGCGCGGCGCGCTGATCGGCGTCACGTCGTCGTGGCTGATCGAGTCCAGGTAGAGCGTGGCGTACTTGCGCATGAACGGCAGCCGCCAGGAGAAGTTGAAGTCGCTGAACCGCGCCCCCGGATCCTCCCGTGAGTACTTCTCGTCCGCCGTTGTATCGCTGAAGTCGAAGAAACTCTTCAGGAAGGTGTGCATAGTCACCGGGGTGTGCCCTTTGCCTCCGAAGATGACTGTCCTTTGGAACCCGAACTCGAAGTTCTTCGTCGGCCGGAAGGAGAACATCTCCGAGTGCGCGTAGGGGCTGTTGGGCGACGTGTGGCCCTTCAGGCTTCCGTAGAAGAAGTCGTAGCGCAGCGGCCCCATCAGCTTCGACACCAGCGGAATATACATCGGCTCAACGCGGTTGATGCGGAACGAGTAGATATTCTCGGCGTTGTTGGACCATGCCATGGCTCCACCCTGCGCCGGACCCAGCCACGCATCGTTCTTGCCGCCCGAAATCTCGTGACCCAGCAGATGAAACGACAGTGAAGCCTCCACCAGTCGGAAGTTGTTCTCCGACGCGATCGGCCCCTCCGGGATCGTGTCCTGCGGCCTGTTCGGTGGAGCATACGGTGCCAGGCGGTCTACCCGCGAGAGCAACTCCGACAGGTCGTAGCTGTAGCCGGCCGCCGAAGGAGAGTGCTGATACTCGCCCCGCACAAACAGCGAGAAGCGCCCCGCCTCATTCAGCGTGGAGAAGCCGGTGACGTTATTGAATCCGCTCTGGTACGGCCGCCCGTAGTCGTTCGCAATCGTCTGGCCGAGGTGATAGCTGTCCCGCAGCGGTGTTCCGCCGATCCCCATAAAGCGCGTGTAGACCGATTGAATGCCATACACCACGCCTCGCTGCGCGTATCCCAGCGGAGCCTCGGACCGGAACTCGTATAGCAGCTTGTCGTAGATCCCCTGCGCCTCTTCGTTGTCGCTGCGCATTATGTCCACCTGCGACTTCTGCAGCATGTGCACCGCGCTGCGACGCGTCCACGGTCGCATTCCGATAAAGGCGGTGTCGAGAAAGCCCATCGAATAGAGCCGCATCATCGCCGGGTAAACCCAGCTGTCCATCGGGATGTAGGCCGAGCCCAGGGCATCGGTCTTCGGGGGCGGGGCAGTCGTGTCGTAGTTGGGATATGCGGTGTAGACCCTCTCGGGAGAGGTCGGTCCGGGAGGCGGCGCAGGGGCCGGAGCCGGCTGTGGCTGTGGTGTCGAGGGCAAGGCCGGCGCAGGGGAGGGAGGATTCTGTGCGGGCTGAGACTTTGTCTGGTCAGGATCGTAAGCTGGTCTGGAGGGCTGCTGCGCTGCGGGAGCCTGCGTCGGAGGCGCCTCGGTCGGTACAGACGCAGGCGGAGCAGTCTGGGCGAATCCGGCGGAAAATGTTGCTGCAAAGAAACCGGAGAAAAAAAGAAGAGTTCTGATCTGCAATTGCACCTCAAACGGCCCGGTGATTCGCCACTTTCCAAGTGTAATCGCCGGTTGAAGAAACAGCGGAGCGGTGTCTCCTCTTCTGTGCTATCCACGCCGCTGCATGATGTCGTCTTATCTTTGTGATGACTTACTTCTTCGATTCTCGCGGCCTCGCTCGAAGCCGCCGGTCCGCCGCCTTGCGCGCCTGCCGGAACCATGCCGGCGTGCAGATTCTTCGCGCCAGCAGTGACTCCTCAAGATGCTCCAGAGGATCGTCCACGCCGCTGCGCCTCCCCTCCGGACGCCATACGATGGACTCGATCAGCACCGCCCCATCGCCGTTCCGCGTCCTTCCCAGCGACTCCTGTACCACGCGATACAGCGCCACCGCATCGCACGCATCCACTGGCATGCCCGGAACCCCCACCTTCCGCGCTACGCCGCACAACTCCGCCGTCTCGTCGCCCTTCTTCGGCGCGCCTGTGCGCGGCAGCACGACGAAGATCACCGGAAGATCGAGCTCGCCCGCCGGGCCCAGAATGCGCCGCCACGCTGCAGGACTCACCTCGCCCTTGCCCGCATACACAACCACTACGCCGCGCCTGCCCTGCGCCTTCAGCGCCAGCGCCGCGCCCACCGCAAGACGCAGCCGCTCCTCCGCATCGCTGGAGACACGCAGGAGTCGCGTCGCGCCCGCATCTCGCAGCGCCTTTTCTTGCATGTCCTTCGCGCGCGAGAGGCCGCGCAGAAGGGAACCGGCATCGCCTCCAAGGATCAGCCCCATCCCTCCCGTCACCGCGCCATCGCTCACCAAATCGTCCGCGCCCAGATCGATCGCTGTGCTCACCCGCACTGCCTCCTGCCCACGAATCGTAGCGCCGCGTCGCTTTCCCTTCGCCGTCGCGCGCTTCTCCAGCGCCTTCTCCAGAGTTCGCGCCTCCAGCATCATCGTGTACATCTGCCTCAGCTTTGCATTCGGCACCAGCGGATTCTCGCCGGCCTCACCTGCACCCTTCGCCATCGTCTCTCGTCTCTCCTTGCCATATACACCGAGAGGGTCCCCTGAGGAACCCTCTCGTTTGCAGCTACAACAGATTTGATTATGCCTTGGCCGGATCGACCGCCTCGGTATCCAGTCCAAGCTCCGCGAGCGCCTTCTGCGCCGCCTTCGGCTTGAGCTTCCCATCGCGCGCCAGCCGCGACAGCGCCGCACCCGCAATCGCCTCCGCGCTCACCTCGAAGTGCCGCCGCAGATGCTCGCGGTTGTCGCTGCGCCCGAAGCCGTCCGTGCCCAGCGTCACCAGCCGCCCCGGCAGCCACGGCGAAAGCGCATCCGGAAGCACCTTCATGTAGTCGCTCGCCGCGATGATCGGCCCCTTCGTGCCCTCAAGCGTCGTCTCGAGATAGCTCTTCTTCAGCGCCTCTGCCGGATGCAGCCTGTTCCAGCGCTCGACCGCAAGAGCATCGCGCCTGAGCTCGTTGTAGCTCGTCACGCTCCACGCGTCGGCCTCGACCTTGTACTTCGTCGACAAAATCTCCTGCGCCCGCAGCACCTCGTTCAGGATCGGTCCCGAACCGAACAGCTGCACCGTCGCCTCGCCCTTCGGCGCCGCCTTCAGCTTATAAAGCCCGCGCAGAATGCCCTCCGCAACGCCCTCCGGCATCGCCGGCATAGCGTAGTCCTCGTTGTACATCGTGATGTAGTAGAAGACGTCCTCGCCGTTCTCATACATCCGCCGCAGACCATTCTGCACCACGACCGCCAGCTCGTACACATACGCCGGATCGTAGCTTAGGCACGTCGGCACCGTGCTCGAGAGCACATGGCTATGCCCGTCCTGGTGCTGCAGTCCCTCGCCCAGCATCGTCGTGCGCCCGGCCGTCCCGCCCATCAGGAAGCCCTTGCCGCGCGAGTCCGCAAACGCCCACACCATGTCCCCGATGCGCTGGAAGCCGAACATCGAGTAGTACATGTAGAACGGAATCATCGGCAGATTGTAGTTCGCATACGCCGTGCCCGCCGCCGTAAACGAGGCCATCGACCCCGCCTCCGTGATGCCCTCCTCGAGGATCTGCCCTTCCTTCTCCTCGCGATAGCTCAACAGCATGTCCGAGTCGTGCGGCGTGTACTTCTGCCCCTCAGGCGCATAGATTCCCACCTGCTTGATCACCGACTCCAGACCAAACGTCCTGCCCTCATCCGGAACGATCGGAACCACCAGCTTGCCGAACCCCGGGTCCTTCAGCAGATGTCGCAGCAGGCTCACAAACCCCATCGTCGTCGAGACAGCGCGGTTGTTCGATCCGCTCGTCCACTCCTTCAATGTCTCGAGCGCCGGCGCCTTGAACTCGATCTTCGGAACCTCGCGCTTCGGCAGATACCCGCCCAGCTCCTCGCGACGCGCCTGCAGATACCTGTTCTCCGGAGCCGACTCCTCCGGCCGGAAGAACGCGCCATTCTTCGCCGCCTCCTCCGTCACCGGAATTTCGAACCGCTCGATGAAGTACTTCATCGACTCGTCCGTCAGCTTCTTCTCCTGGTGCGAAGCATTCCTCGCCTCGGTCGAGCCCAGACCATACCCCTTCACCGTCTTGGCAAGGATGACCGTCGGCCCGCCCTTGTGCTCGAGCGCCCGCTTGTAGGCGTTGTAGATCTTCACCGGGTCGTGTCCGCCGCGATGCAGCCTTGCCAGCTGCTCGTCCGTCTTGTCCTCCACCAGCTTCAGCAGCTCCGGATACTTCCCGAAGAACTTCTCGCGCACATACGCGCCGCCCTTGGCCTTGAACGCCTGGTAGTCGCCGTCTACGGCCTCTTCCATGCGCTTCAACAGCAGGCCCTGGTGATCGCGCTCGAACAGCTCATCCCAGTCCGAGCCCCACACCACCTTGATCACATTCCATCCCGCGCCCCGGAACATCCCCTCCAGCTCGTCGATGATGCGCTTGTTGCCCCTCACCGGCCCGTCCAGCCGCTGCAGATTGCAGTTCACGACAAAGATCAGGTTGTCCAGCTTCTCCCGCGCGCCCAGCGAGATCGCGCCCAGCGTATCCACCTCATCCGTCTCGCCGTCGCCGACGAAGGCCCACACCTTGCGATCGCTCTTCTCAATCAGCCCGCGATTCTCCAGATACCGCATAAACCGCGCCTGGTAGATCGCATTCAGCGGCCCGATGCCCATCGAAACCGTCGGGAACTTCCAGAAATCCGGCATTAGCCAAGGGTGTGGATAGCTCGAGAGCCCCGGCTCCCCGCGCAGCTCATGGCGAAAGTTCTTCAGCCGCGTCTCGTCGAACCTACCCTCAAGAAACGCCCGCGCATACACACCCGGCGAGGCGTGCCCCTGGAAGTACACAAAGTCTCCCGGCAGCTCGCCCGCGCCCGCCGCACTCGGATACTTCGCCCGGAAGAAGTGGTTGAACCCAACCTCCAGCAGAGTCGCCAGCGACGAGTACGTCGAGATGTGCCCGCCGATGCCGGGGTCCTTCTTGTTCTGCCCATGCACCATCGCCATCGCGTTCCAGCGAATCAGCGCCTCCACGCGCCGCTCCAGCGCGCGGTCGCCGGGGTAGGGAACCTCGTCGTGCTTCGGAATCGTATTCAGGTAAGGAGTGGTCAGCTCGCTCGTCACCGGAACGCCGGCCTCACGCGCCCGCGTCCTGAGAGCGTTCAGCAACTCGGCACTCTGCTCCCAGTCATTCGCCACAACCTCGTCGAAGGCCTCAATCCACTCCGATACCTCTTTGGCAAAATCTGCCTGTGCGGCGGCGGTCTCAAGCTTTGTCGTCATAAGCGGTCCTTATCCCCCATTCCGGCACGGACATACTCCGGCCCGGAAAGAACTAGCCTCATCTAAGATAATCGCCAAAGGCCACGATCGTCACTGCCACCCAAAATTCCCGTGCGAACACCGGATAGCGAACCGGTGCCCGCCCACGCACTTGTCGGCACTGATTTGGTGAAGCCGCTGTGGTTCCTAATCGCTTTTCTCGTAGGCCTTCCCGAGTGCTCAAACAAGCCCCTCTTGTTCTCAATCGAGTTTCATCCAGAATTGCAAGAACTTTCGAATTATCCGTCTCTCATGAGGCAAACTTCTTTGCAACCGGCGGCGAATTGTGACATCTTAGATTGTGTGTACGAGAGTCAAGTACACACTTCTGAGGTGGCCATTGCCTACGAGCACTCGGTTCGTTCTCGCTATTCATGTGCTGACATCGCTTGCGGTGACTGAGGGGAACCCCATGCGCTCGGAGGATCTGGCTTTCAGTGTCAACACGAACGCGACGTTTATTCGCTCCTTACTGTCTCGGCTGCAAGAGGCCGGCCTGACGACATCTCAGCTGGGCACTGGCGGTGGAGCGTTGCTGGCCAAAGCTGCCGAGAAGATCCGTCTGTTGGACGTCTACCGTGCGGTCGAAGATGGGGAGATTTTTGCGTTTCATCGGCAGGGCCCGAATGAGTCCTGCGTCGTCGGAAAGAACATTCAAGCTGCTATGCTCCCTTCCTTAGATCGGGCGACAAGAGCGCTTGAACAGCAGCTATCCTCGGTAACCATCGCCGACATCGCCAAAGACGTAGCCCGTTTGGGGAAGTTTAACATTCCCTGGAAAGGTTGTTGATTATTTTTGTCCCTATATGTATGTGTGTCGCTAACACACAATCATATCTCACCAACGATGCCTGGCATCCATAAAAACTCATGATCGGAGAAGACAGCAATGAAGTTCATTGAAGCCCCTCAATTTGGTGGGCCAGAAGTGCTCACTCTAGTAGAAACAGAAACTCCCACGCCAGGTGAAGGCATGTTGTTGGTCGAAGTGAAGGCTGCAGGCCTCAACTATGCAGACATCATGGCTCGGTCCGGCTTCTACCCACAGGTTCCGAAGGCGCCATTCGCATTGGGATTTGAGATTGCCGGCGTGGTGACAGGCGTTGGTAAGGGTGTTGAGGGCTTTAAGGAGGGCGATTCAGTTGCGGCGATCACGTTGGCAGGTGGCGGCTATGCGACACATGCGATGATCCCCGCTGCGACGGCAATCCCGCTCCCTACGGGTTTCAATCATGCACTCGCTGTCGCGCTGCTCGTGCAGGGTCTCACGGCCTACATCCTTCTTGACGAGGCCAGGGTCAAAGAGGGTGATGCCGTGCTGATCGCCGCAGCTGGCGGAGGTCTTGGGAACATCGCCGTTCAGCTGGCGAAAGCAAGGGGCGCAAAGGTTATCGGCCTTACCTCAAGGTCAAAGTTCGAGCTGGTGAAGAATCTCGGAGCCGATCACGTCGCAGACTACGAAGAAGCCGGTTGGGCCGCCACGGTCAAAGACAAGATCGGAGAAAAAGGAATTCAGGTCTACCTGGACTCGATCGGTGATCTTGCGACGGAGGCCTTCCCCCTGCTCGGTCAGTTTGCTCAGTGGATTATCTTTGGTGTTCGCTCGGGCGCGCATAATCCGCTCCCCGTCGAATCCACCTTCGCCATGGTAGAGAAAAACATCACGCTGCGAGGCTTCAATCTCGAAGGCAGTCTTCAGCTCGTACCGCAGGCGCTCTCGGCCCTTTTCAAAGCCGTAGCGGAGGGCAGGCTCAAGGTCGAAGCCGCAAAGTATCCTCTGAGCGAGGCAGTGAAGGTTCACCAACTATTTGAGGCACGCAAAACGGCTGGCAAAGTCGTATTTATCCCCTAGAAGTGGTTTCATCCTCCATAGATAACCGCAGCATCCGACGCGCGTTGAAAGCTGTTCTGGCAACAGCGCGGCGAATCTTGGCAAGCACCTCGTTCAAAGTGTCTGGGACTCTGATTGAGTCCCAGACTGCCTTAGAGATCTGCAACGTTCGCTACCGAGATTAGTATGAGAAACGATCCTACGTCGAATAATCCGCATTAATCCGCACATACTCTTCCGTCATATCGCACGTCACAAACAGACACTCCGCGGTCCCCTGGCCCATATCCATCGTGATCGTGTACTCCCTGTGTTTCATCACCTCATGCGCGCGGGCCTCATCGAACCTCGCCGACCGCATCCCGGACTCGTACACCGGCTCCCCGCCGATCCGCACCGTCACCCGCGCCGGATCGAACTCCACGCCCGAGTAGCCCGCCGCAGCCAGCAGCCGCCCCCAGTTCGGATCCGCGCTCGACCACGCCGTCTTGCACAGCGGCGAGTGCGCGATCGACTTCGCAATCTGCTTCGCCTCACGCTCGTTCCGCGCGCCGGTGATGTGCAGCGTCACCACGTGGGTCACGCCCTCGCCGTCGTCCACAATCGCGTACGCCAGCTTGCGGCACACCAGGTCCAGAGCATGCGCGAAGCTCTCACGCAGCTTCGGAGAAGCCGAGGCATCCAGCTTCACCCCGCTCGTCCCGCTCGCCAGCAGCAGCACTGTGTCGTTGGTTGACGTGTCCCCGTCGATCGAGATCGAGTTGAAGCTGTGCTCCACCGCCCCCGGCAGCAACCCTCGCAGCTCCGCGCTCGTCGCATCGAGATCCGTGAACAGGTACACCAGCATCGTCGCGTGCGGAGCCACCGGCGCGCCCAGCCGAGGATGAATCATCCCCGCGCCCTTTGCCGCCCCGAAGATCCGCACCTCCTTGCCGTCCACCGCAATCGAGGCGCGCGCCACCTTCATGCGCGTGTCCGTCGTCATGATCGCGCGCGCAAACGACTCGGCATCATCTGCCGTCGGTCCTATCCCGGCCTTCAGCCTCGGCAACGCCTCAATCACCTTCTCCCTCGGAAAAGGCACCCCGATGATGCCGGTCGAGGAAGGGAAGACCTCGTCGAAGATGCACCCGAAGGTCTCCGCCGCCGCCACGCACGTCTTCTCGCAGGCGTCGATGCCGGCCTGCCCCGTCGCGCAGTTCGCGTTCCCCGCATTCACCAGCACCAGACCCACCCGCCCGCCGGACAGAGCCATATGTCTCCGCCCCACCGTCACCGGAGCCGCCACCACCTGGTTGGTGGTAAACATCGCAGCAGCCTGCGCACCCCCAGCTGCCCGCACCACAGCCAAATCCAGATTCCCGCTCGCCTTGATCCCGGCCTTCGTCGCACCCCACTCAAACCCGCCGGGCACCGCCCCACTCATCTTCGTTTCTCGTTCCATAAGTCCTTACTCTATCAACCATAATCATTGTCGATGACGCCGCAGAGCCGCTTTTCCACACGCTGCCCAGGCCAAAACGCTATCAAGCCCCAAACCTGCCGATCCCCTTCAAAGCAAAAGAAATCCAGGTTGCCGATTAATTCCCCTCGTTTTGTTAAGTTTAAAGTATTGGATTAAGCAAAGCCCCTGGAGATGAGCAAAACTCAGGCCGCGGCTCCTGCCTTCAGTACCGCAAGCAAAGGGAAGTACCAACCTAAAGTTTCTCGTTCCGAGAGTTTGCGCAAAAAAGTACGGGGGCTAGAACGAGACCGGCAAGGTCAGCCCCTTCGTGCTGCTCTCCCGAGCCATCTCCAGCAGCCGGATCACCCGGAAGCCGTCCTCCGAGCTGACTGCCAGCTCACCCGTCCCGAGGATCGCATCGCGAACGTTCGCATAAAACCCGCGATAATCACCCAACTCCGTCTTCACCTTCGTCCTGACCAGAATCCCCGGCTCCGCAGGATCGGGAGCCACCGCCAGCGTCCCCCACGCCGCCTCCGGCTCCCCCAGCCACTCCCGCGCGTCGCCCATCGGCGGAACCGTCGCCCCGCCAACCAGCGCCGGCTCCTGCGGATCGACCCCGTACTTCCGAAAGCTGCCCCGCGTTCCATGCAGCAAAAATCGCGGCGCCTGCTCAGCCGCCAGCATCGTCGCCCGGCAGATCGCCTGAAGCCGCGGATAGTGCAGCGTAATGTCGAAAGCATCCTCAATATCGGTCTTGTCTCGATCGCGCCGAACACTCGCCGTAATCGCCTGCGGCGCGCCAAACAGCGCCAGCGCCTGATCAACGAGATGCGGCCCCAGATCGAAGAGCATGCCGTTCGCGTCGTGGCTCGCCTCTTTCCACGTCGCCTCGCGCGGAAGCGGACGGAAGCGGTCGAAGTGCCACTCGAAGGTCACCAGCCTGCCCAACTGGCCCTCGCTGAGAAGCTTGCGAATCGTCAGGAAATCACCGTCCCAGCGGCGGTTGTGGAACGGTGCCAACACCAGCTTCTTCTCCGCCGCCAGCTCGATCAGCTGCCTTGCCTCGGCGCTCGACGCCGCGAACGGCTTGTCGATCACAACGTGCTTGCCCGCTTCGAGCGCGCGCTTCGCCAGATCGAAGTGCGTCTCGTTCGGCGTCCCGACGACGATCAACGAGATCGAGTTGTCCAACAGCGCTTCGTCCACCGACCGCAGAATCCGAGCCTTCGGATAAGCTTTCGCGGCCTCGTCGCCCCTCCGCTGCACGATCGCCTCAAGCTTCAGCCCCGGCACCGCGCTGACGAAAGGCGCATGAAATACACGCCCCGCCAGCCCGAAGCCGATTACCGCCACACGAATCTCCTGCATGCATCCTCCTTTGGTGCGGCCATTGTTTCACGGCAGGAAAACTTTTTGAGACCACCGCAGACCCTAAGCATCAGAATCTAGATAGATAGGTGTACAAGCAGACGCGCCCTACCCGACGCAACGGGAAACCGAGCCGAAAAGAAAAGGATGCAAGGTACCATCAGAACCATGGTTCAACGCAAAGGAACGGCCGCAAAGCGGCATAGTACCGCTTCGCGGCGAGTGCCCTATCTCGGCGGCGCTGTGACCGCTCTGGGCCTCAGCCTGCTTGGCCAGCCACTTATGGCACAGACTCCGGTCTATCCCTCGGGCAACCAGCCTCGGCCCACGCAGACCGGCGCGAGCACCGCGACCGAGAGCTCGCCCATCGCCGGAGCCCAGCAGCAGCTCTACACCGCCTCCGGAGAGAATGGAGCTACCGTCACGCAGGGCTCCTTCAAGGGCTCCGTCGTCGAGGGCAAGTCCACTGGCACGGTCCTCGACCTCTCGCTCGACGACGCCATCCAGCGCGGCCTACGCAATAACCTCGGCGTCATCCTGCAGGGAGCCGCGCAGCGAAACGCGAACGGACAGCGCCTGGAAGAGCTGCAGGCGCTTCTTCCCACTGTCACGGGCGCGGCCAGCATCAACGTCCAGCAGATCAACCTCGCCGCCTACGGTCTGAAGTTTCCAGGACTCAATCCCATCATCGGCCCCTTCCAGGTCGTCGACTTCCGCGCCTACCTGACGCAGAATCTGCTGAACGTCTCGGCGCTTCAGAACTACATCGCCTCGAAGCACAACTTCGCCGCCGCGAAGTTCACCGCCGAAGACGCGCATGACTTCGTCGTCCTCACCGTCGGCAACGCCTATCTGCTCTGCATCGCGGACGCTGCGCGCATCGAGGCGGTCATCGCGGAGCTTGCGACCGCAAAGATCACGCTCGATCAGGCGGTTGCCGCGCACGACGCCGGAACCAGCCCGAAGCTCGACGTTCTGCGCGCCCAGGTCGACTATCAGAACGAGCAGCAGACGCTGATCTCCGCGAAGAACCAGCTCGCCAAAGACAAGCTGGCGCTCGCGCGTACCATCGGCCTCCCGCTCGATCAGGAGTTCCGCCTGACGGACCTCGTTCCATACGCGGCCTTCAACAAAGTCGATCCGCAGACGGCGGTCGAGCAGGCGCTCAAGACCCGCAAGGATCTCGCCGCCTCAGGCGAGCAGGTGAAGGCCGCCAGCGCACAGAAGACCTCGGCCCGGGCCTACCAATATCCGGTGGCCAGCTTCGTCGGCGACTTCGGCGACCTGGGAACCACTCCCGGCCAATCGCACTCCAGCTACACCGCCACTGGCCAGGTGACCATTCCGATCCTGCAGGTCGCCAAGACGAAGGGGCAGAACGAGGTTGCAGGAGCTGCTTATGAGCAGGCGCGCGCCCGTCTCGCCGATCAGGCCCAGCAGGTGAACCAGGACGTTCGCGACAGCATCCTCGATATTCAGGCGGCGGCGAAGCTGGTTGAGGCGACGCACTCGAACGTCGAGCTTGCCAACGAGGCGCTGAGCGAGGCGCAGCAGCGCTTCAAGGCCGGCGTCTCGGACAACCTTCCCGTCTCGCAGGCGCAGTCCCAGACCGAGCAGGCCAACGATCAGTACATCAGTGCGCTCTACCAGCACAACCTCGCCAAGCTCTCGCTGGCGCGCGCGTTAGGCGCGGCCCAGAGCAATTACAAAGATTATCTTGGAGGAAAGTAACCTTGCCCGACGAACCGAAGAATATTGCCCCGGACATCGAAGAGGAGTCCCCGGAGAAGAAGTCGCGCCGCAAGCTCATCGTCATCGCTGTGGTGACGCTGCTCGCGATTGGCGCCGCACTCTTCTACTGGCACTCGACCTTTACCGAGGACACAGACGACGCGCAGGTGGATGGCGACCTCTACCAGGTCAGCTCCCGCATCGCCGGACAAGTGATTAAGGTCTACGTGGAAGACAATCAGGAGGTCAAGGCGGGCGATGTTCTGGCCGAGATCGACCCCAAGGACTTTCAGGTCGCGCTCGAGCAGGCCCAGGCTAACCTCGCCAGCGCCGAGGCCGCTGCGATCCAGGCCAATGTGAATGTGCCGATCACCAGCATCACTTCGAGCACCAGCATCAGCACCACCAGCTCCGACGTGCAGGGTGCACAGTCTGCCGTCGCTCAATCGCAGAAGCAGGTGGCCGCAGCTGAGGCGCGCGTCGCCCAGGCTAAGGCGAACGCCATCAAGTCCGACCTCGACGTCGAGCGCTACAAGCCGCTGGTTGAGAAGGACGTCATCTCCAAGCAGCAGTTTGATGCTGCGGTAGCTGCCGCTGCGGCCAATCGGGCCTCCGTTCTCGAAGCCGAGGCCACGCTGATTGCGCAGCAGGAGGCCGTCCGACAGGCCCAGCAGAAGCTCGCGCAGTCTCGTTCCACCGCCGTCGAAGCCACGAAGAACGGGCCCAGCCAGGTGAAGGCCCAGGAGGCTAAAGCGCAGGCCGCTCTGGCGGACGTCAAGCAGGCGCAGGCGAAGGTCGATCAGGCGAAGCTGAACCTCAGCTATACCAAGATCTCGGCCCCGACCACGGGCATCGTCAATAAGAAAAACGTGCAGGTGGGTGCCAACCTTTCGGTCGGCCAGGATCTGCTGACGATCATTCCGGTCACCGATCTGTGGGTCACGGCCAACTTCAAGGAGACGCAGCTTGAAAAGATGCGGCCCGGCCAGAAGGTCGTCGTCGAGGTCGACGCTCTCGGCGGACGCAAGTTCCAGGGTGAGGTCAAGCAGATCGGCGGAGCTACCGGCTCCCGGCTCTCGCTCTTCCCCCCGGAGAACGCCACCGGAAACTATGTGAAGGTGGTTCAGCGCATTCCGGTGCGCATCAACTTCACCAATCTCGACCAGGACAACAGCGACCATCAGCTGCGTCCCGGCTTCTCGGTCACGCCGATCGTCTCAGTGAAGTAGCTGTCTCAACTCATGCAGCCCGGCTGCCCAACGGCCCCGGGCTGTGTATCTTTAAGGTACGAGGACGCATCCAATCCCGGTGACCACTTACAGTTGATGGAACCGTCTTTATGCCGATCGCGCTCCAATTTTTCGTTCACTATGCCTACCTGATCCTCTTCCTCTGGGTCCTGGTGGAGCAGATCGGTATTCCGATCCCGAGCCTGCCTGTTCTGCTGACCGCCGGAACGCTGAGCGCGACCCACCGGATTCACCACCTTCCGGCATTGATCGCAGTGCTTGCTGCCTGTGCCATCGCAGACTCGATGTGGTTCGCCCTGGGCCGCAAGTACGGCAACAGCGTCCTCAAGCTGCTCTGCCGGCTCTCCTTCGAGGCCTCCACCTGCGTCTCGAAGACCGAGGGCTACTTCACCCGCCGCGGGCCGGCGACCCTGTTGTTCTCGAAGTTCATCCCCGGGCTCAGTACGGTGGCTCCACCCATCGCCGGACAGATCGGGATGCCGTATGCGCGCTTCTTTCTCTGGGATCTCGCCGGCTCTTTGATCTGGGCCGAGACGTTCCTCCTCGCCGGACGCTTCTTCGGCGACATCGCGCAGAAGAGCGCGCCGTTCTTCCACTGGCTCGGCCACTTCGCCTTCGCTATCTTCATCCTGATGGTGCTGGGCCTGATGGCCTACCGCATCTTCAAGCAGCGCAAGTTCCTCCAGCAGGTGCGGGAGCTCAGGCTCGAGCCTCAGGAGCTGAAGGAGATGATGGACCTGGCCGAAAAGATGGGCAACACGCCGCCGTTCATCGTCGACCTGCGCCATCCGCTGGACTATCTTCCCGATCCTCGCGTGCTTCCCGGTGCTCTGCGCATCGGTCCCAACGAGATTCGGCAGCACAGCGAGATCATCCCTCGCGATCGCGACGTGGTGCTCTACTGCACCTGCCCCAGCGAGGAGACCAGCGCGAAGCTCGCGCTGCAGCTCCACAAGGTGGGCGTCTACCGCGTGCGGCCCCTGCGCGGAGGCTTCGACGGCTGGAAGAACGCCGGCTATCCGCTGATGGACTACGTCACGGACGCGCCTACGACGGCGGTGCTGACGACCGAGATCGCGGCGGCTCCGGAGTCGAAGCCGGCCCTTCCGCTCCTCTAATCCTGAATCACGCTCCCAAGCGGAAGTTGACCGTAATCGTCGTCTGGACCTCTGTCGGCTCGCCGTTCAGCCGGAAGGGCTGGTAGCGCGCCGCGCGAATCGCGTCGAGGGCTGCGCCGCGCAGCATCTCCGGCCCGCTGACGACGTGCAGGCTCTCGATCGTTCCGGTCTTCGAGATGATCGCCTCGACCACAACCGTGCCGGAGATTCTCGCAGCCTTCGCGATCGCTGGATAGACCGGCCGGATGGGCGAGAGCAGCATTCCCGTCGAGACACCCTCCGAGACTGGTATCGGCCTCACCGGTCTGGCCGCAGCCACCGTCACGTTCGTGTCGCTGCCAACTCCGTTGCGCAGGGCGTCCGGGAAGCCCGTCGCCCGTCCCATGCCAATGATCGTGCCAATCACGGGCGGCTCCTCTACCGCGGGCCCCGGATGGGTGATGAGAATGGTCGTGATGGGGCGCGCAGCGCTCGGCAGATCGGCGATCGAAGGTCCCTGCGAGGCGGCAGGTTCGGGCCGCGTCTGCGGAATGGGAGGCCTCGGTGGTGGAGGCGTGAACACAAGCGGCGTGCTGGCGTGGAAGGTGAGCCGCTCAGGGTGCAGCAGCGGAAGAACGATGAGCGCTGCTGCCGCCGCAAGCTGCAATGCAGTCGATCCTGCCATCGTCCATCGTGTTGTGGGGGAGAGATGCGCGACCCGCGACTCAACAAGGCTGTCCTCAAACATATGCCACCTCCGAACCGTTCCGATTCAGGGGCGCATCTGCGAGGAATGCGTCCGTTACAGCGTTAGACCCCTACGGTGGCTAAATTGTTCCCGCAGAAAAGACTGCACAACAGAGCGCCGCTTGAGCGATGATGAATCACCATGGCTGAACGGTCTTCAACTCTCGTCGCTCCTGGCGCTGCTGCCACCACGGTCAAGGCGCCGTCCTCACGCGTTCTTTCGGTCGACGTGCTGCGCGGCATCACGATCGCCTTCATGATCCTCGTTAACGATCCCGGCGACTGGTCGCACGTCTATACACAGCTCGAGCACGCGGCGTGGAATGGCTGCACCCTCACCGATCTTGTCTTCCCGACCTTCCTCTTCGTCGTCGGCATCTCGATCATCCTGTCGCTCTACACTCGTTTGCAGCGCGGAGCCAGCCGGCGTGAGCTCGCCATCCACACCGTCCGCCGCGCGGCGACCATCTTCTTCGTCGCGATGCTCATCAACCTGATTCCGTACTTCCGCTTCACGCACCTGCGCATCTACGGCGTGCTCACGCGGATCGCGGTCTGCTATCTCATCGCCGGACTCATCTGCCTGGTCACACAGCGCGCGCGCGCGCTGCTGGCGATCACGGCGGCGCTGCTGGTCAGCTACTGGCTGCTGATGCGCTTCGTTCCGGTCCCGGGCTTCGGCGTCCCCACGCACGAGATTCCCCTGCTCGACCCGGACCGCAACTTCGCCGCATGGATGGATCGCGGCATCAACGACTTTCTGCAGCGAACCATTCACACCGGGCGACTGTATGAAGGGACGCGCGACCCCGAGGGGCTTCTCAGCACCATTCCCGCTATCGGCACAACGCTGCTGGGCGCGGTGGCGGGTCTCTGGCTTCGAAAGGCGGACGGCAAGCCTCCTTTGATGACGCGGGCGCAGTGTGCGATGGGCCTTCTGCTCTCCGGCTTGCTCGGCATGGCCTCGGGCCTGCTGTGGAACCTCTGGTTCCCGCTCAACAAGAACCTCTGGACCAGCTCGTACGTGCTCTTCGCCGCCGGCTGCGCTCTGGTTGGCCTTGCGACGTGCTACTGGCTCATCGACATCCGCCGATTCCACGAGACAAAGGTCGGCGGCTGGCTCACCTGGCCGTGGCTGGTCTTCGGCTCGAACGCAATTGTGGCCTATTCGGTCGCGGCGCTATTCGTGAAGACCCTCTTCCTCATCCACACCTCGAGCCTCGGGCCTACCGGCAAGCCGCTCAACGGCTGGGGCTGGATCTACTGGCACATCTTCGCGAGCAACGGCTCCACGAACATGACCTCGGCGGCCTTCGCGTTCGCCTTTGTGCTCGTGTGTTTCATCCCGAACTGGATTCTCTGGCGTAAGCGAATCTTTGTGAAGCTCTGATCGCTTTGAGTGCTTCGTCCGTATGCGGAGTGCGCTTCCACCTTCGCGAGCCGTTACCATAGATCACGGGCTGCAGCATACTGCGGCAGGAGAGGGAATTGGCCTACGACGATCTTCGCGACTGGATCAATGAGCTGCACAAGGCAGGAGAGCTGAAGCGCATCACCGTCGAGGTCGATCCCATCCTCGAGATGGCCGAGATCGCCGACCGCACCGCGAAGCTCAGCCGCGGCACAGCAAAAGCAGGTGGCCCGGCGCTCCTGTTTGAGAACGTCAAAGGCCACGCCGGCGCGCGCGTCCTGATGAACCAGTTCGGCAGCGAGCGCCGCATGAGGCTCGCGCTCGAGGCCGACTCGCTCGATGCCATCGCCGACCGCATCCGCACGTTGCTCAAGCCCGAGACTCCGACCAGCCTCATCGACAAGCTGAAGCTGCTGCCGAAGCTCGCCGAAGTGGGCAGCTTCTTCCCGAAGGTGATTGCCGCAAAGGACGCCCCGTGCAAGCAGGTTATCCTTCGCGGCAGCGACGTCGATCTGAACCGGCTGCCCATCCTCAAGACCTGGCCGCACGAC
Source organism: Edaphobacter aggregans DSM 19364 (assembly GCF_000745965.1). Lineage (GTDB taxonomy): Bacteria > Acidobacteriota > Terriglobia > Terriglobales > Acidobacteriaceae > Edaphobacter > Edaphobacter aggregans. The sequence continues at coordinate 150,218 of NZ_KN050789.1, forward strand.
GGTGGGCGCTTCATCACGCTGCCTTGCGTCATCACGCGCGATCCAAAGTCAGGCAAACGCAACGTCGGCATGTACCGCATGCAGGTCTACGACGGCCAGACGACCGGCATGCACTGGCAGCGCCAGAAGGTCGCAGCAGAACACATGCGCGACCGCCTGCGCGCGGCTTCGGTCGATCCCAGCGCGGCGATCGACCTGATGGCCCTGACCGCCGGAGGCACCACGGCGGCCCAGTCGCTCGAGACAATCTCGCAGGTCACGCTCGGCAAGATTCGCAACGAGCGCATGGAGGTCGCGGTTGCAATCGGCACCGACCCCGCCACCACCTTCAGCGCGATTGTCCCGGCGCCGCCTGACGTCGAGGAATACCTTATCTCCGGCTTCCTTCGCCAGAAACCGCTCGAGCTCGTCAAAGCCGAGACCATCGATCTCGAGGTGCCGGCGAACGCCGAGTACATCCTCGAGGGATACGTTGAGTTGGGCGAGCTGCGCACCGAAGGACCCTTCGGCGACCACACCGGCTTCTACACCATGCAGGACGACTACCCGGTCTTCCACGTCACCTGCATTACACACCGCCGCGATCCCGTCTACGCCGCGACCATCGTCGGCAAGCCTCCGATGGAGGACGCATGGATGGGCAAAGCAGTCGAGCGCATCTTCCTGCCGCTGATGCAGCTCACGCTGCCGGAGATTCGCGACGTGAACCTGCCTCCCGAGGGCGTCTTCCACAACCTGATGATCGTGTCGATCCGCAAGTCCTATGCTGGCCACGCGCGCAAGGTGATGAACGGGATCTGGGCGATGGGGCAGGCGATGTTTACCAAGTGCATCATCGTCGTCGATGAGGACTGCGACGTGCAGGATCTCGCCGAGGTGGTGCTGCGGACGACGAACAACATCGACCCCGAGCGCGACATTCAGTTCACCATGGGTCCCATTGACACGCTCGACCACGCCAGCCGTCTCCCGAACTACGGCAGCAAGATGGGGATCGACGCGACGCGAAAGTGGCCGGCGGAGGGTTTCAATCGCCCGTGGCCGCAGATGCTCGCCATGGACGCGGCGGTAAAGTCGCGGGTCGATGCGATCTGGAAGAAGATGGGTATCGACGCGTGATGTACGTTCCTTGCACGTCATCTTGCAGTGGCTCTTTGCCGTCAGCATAATCAGGTACTCTAGAGCTGGCGGGTACAGACCTGCTCCTTCGCACAACTTGCGGCTGGCCTTTGATGAGGGCAAGCCAAGACACTGTCCTCTATCCGTGAGACAAAGGGGCTTCGATGGCACTGTGGCGCAGATGGAGAACGCGGCTGATGCTCATCTTCGCCGTGCTCGGTCCGGGCTTCATCACCGCCAACGTGGACAACGATTCCGGCGGCATTCTTACCTACTCGCAGGCAGGCGCGCAGTACGGCTACCAGCTGCTGTGGACGATGATTCCCATCACGCTCGCGCTGATCGTCGTTCAGGAGATGTGCGCCCGCATGGGCGTCGTGACAGGCAAGGGCCTCAGCGATCTGATCCGCGAGGAGTTCGGCCTGCGCATCACGTTCTTCGTCATGATCCTGCTGGTCATCGTGAACTTCGGCAATGTGATGGCCGAGTTCTCGGGAATCGCCGGCTCCATGCAGTTGTTCCACGTCAGCAAGTACATCAGCGTGCCGGTCTGCGCGTTCATCGTCTGGATCCTTGTCGTCAAGGGCGACTACAAGAGCGTCGAGAAGGTCTTCCTTCTCGCGAGCACCGTCTACATCTCGTACATCTTCGCCGGTGTGCTCAGCGAGCCCAACTGGCATCTCGCGCTGGCGGAGACGGTCAAGATTCCCAGCCGCGCGGTCTGGAGCGACAGAAACTACGTCTACATGGTCATCGGCGTCATCGGAACCACGATCGCACCATGGATGCAGTTCTATCTGCAGTCCTCCATCGTCGAGAAGGGCATCGAGGTGCGGCAGTACCGCAACACGCGTCTCGATGTCATCGTGGGCTCTATCTTTACGGACGTCGTCGCCTGGTTCATCATCGTGGCCTGCGCGGCTACGCTGTACACGCACGGTCTGCGCAACATCGGCGAGGCCGCCGACGCTGCCGAAGCCATGAAGCCGCTCGCAGGCCAGTACGCCTTCATCCTCTTCGCCGCGGGGCTCTTCAATGCTTCGATCTTCGCCGCGTCCATTCTTCCGCTCTCCACGGCATACACGGTCTGTGAGGGACTCGGATTCGAGAGCGGGCTGGACAAGGGCTTCAAGGACGCGCGCTTCTTCTATTGGTTCTACACGCTGCTGCTGGCGCTTGGCGCCGCCGCTGTGCTGATTCCGAACTTTCCGCTGGTCAAGGTCATCATCGGATCGCAGGTGCTCAACGGCGTGCTGCTTCCCGTGGTGCTGATCTTCATGCTGCGGCTGATCAACCGGCACGAGCTGATGGGAAAATACACCAACTCACGATGGTTCAACATCATTGCATGGGGCACAGCGATCGTGGTCATCTGCCTGTCGCTGATGCTGATGTGGAACACGATCCATGGCTGAAAGAATGGCTCCGGTTAGAGCAGCTTGCCTTCGGAGAGATCACGGATCAGGCCGAGGTCGGCGGCCAGGAAGTCGAACTCCGTGAGGCGTTCGAGCGGCGACCAGCGCACGTCGTTGAAGATGCGATTCTCGATCGTGCTGGTAAACTCGCGCACTATGAAGAACTGCAGGTCGATGGTTCCGCCGTTGCGGTACTTGTGGCGGATGCGGGCGACGCTCTTGCCGATGGTGGCGATGATTCCCAGCTCTTCGTCCAGCTCGCGGCGCAGGGCCTCCTCGGCGCTCTCTCCGGGTTCGATCTTGCCGCCGGGAAACTCCCACTTGAGGCTCATGGGTTGATCGGCCTTGCGCTGGCAGATCAGCACCTCGGTTCCCGACCCCGTGCTGCGGAGGATGAGCGCCGCGACCACAAATCTGACCGGCCTTGGGGCGGGTGCTTCGATATGTCCTCTCAGCTTGCGAATGGGCTCCCTCACCTGACCAGTTTAGACGCCGTTCCGCAGTTGTGTGGCCTCGACTGAGGATCAGGCGGGCGTGACTGAGGCAGGATAGTAAACAGGCCAGCTCTGCTGCGTGCTGCGCTCGAGCAGGGCAGGCGTCGGGTTCACCGCGAAGGCGCGGCGGCCGATGGCGAGCATCGCGGCGTCGTGGATGGAGTTTCCGAAGACAGCGTCGGGCGACGTGACTCCCACGCGGTTGAGCGAGGCGACCTTGCCTTCGTCAGTCGGCACATCGGCGAGGAGGTCGGTTACGATGCCGTTCTTCGCCTCGACGCGCGCGGCGAGGACGCGAGCGACCGGGATGCCGAAGCGGCGGACGCCCTCTTCGATGACCCAGACGTTGGTGGAGCTGACGGCCCAGATGTCGGTGCCGTTCGCACGGAGGTTGGCGATGAGTTCCAGCATCTCGGGGAAGATGTGGCGTTCAATCTTCTGCGCGAAGAAGTTGCGGGCGGCGCGGCGCAGCTCGTCGTCGCGGAGGCCCTGGTAGAGCTGGACCATCTCGCCGCAGATGGCGAGTTCGGAGACCTCGTTGCGGTTGTAGGCGCGATAGCGAGCGTCGATCCAGTCGGCGGCCTCGCGGGAGATGAGGCCGGTTTCGATGGACCAGGTCATGAAGCCGGAGCCGGCGTCACCGGACCAGAGGGTTCCGTCGCAGTCGAAGACGGCGATCTTTGGATTGAGGGAGTGGACGGCGGCGTGGAACTGTTCGGTGGTGAGGGGTCGGGTGGTGAGGGTCTCGGTCACTGGTGTTCTACATTTCTGCGCGGTCTGCAGTCACGCGCTATGTTGAATCGAGTCAATCGTTCGCTCTCTATCTTACTCCTGTGCCGGTTCGGCGAATGGGCAGAATCCCGGTGGGTACCCCAGTACCAAAGGTATGCAAAGTATTCGAAAGAGATACTTTAGCAGGGTACTTCTGTTTTCCGGTCTGCCCGTCCGGCCCCTTCGCTGCTCCATGGGCCCGTCTGCCGCTCAGGCCTGTCTGCCGCTCAATTGTCCTACTTAAAGTTTACGAAATGCAGGCTAATTAATCGGCACATCCTGGGAAGATGGCCTGTGCTTGTAAGTTGTTGGTAAACGGTTGGTTAATCGGCGCGTGGGAGAGATCGCCGCGCCGGAGGGGCTTGACAGCGTTTTCCACAGGCTAGATGGGGGGAAGGGCGTCCACGACGGCGATGCCTTTGGGCGGGGTGAAGGTGAAGTCGGAGTCGCGGGTGGGGACGTTCTCCTCGACCTGGGTGAAGGCGAACTCGGTGGTGGCGCCGTCGAGCTCTTCGAGCCGCATGTGCTGGATGGCTCCGGCGGGGGTGACGTCGAGAGTGAGGGTCTTGATACGCTGCTCCATGCCGACGGGCACGCCGGCGATGTGGATGCCGTGCGAGTCCTGGGTGACGGTGAGGCTGCCGAGCTCCTTCTTGAGCTGGGTGCGGCCGAGGAGGAAGCGCAGGGGGCTGCGGAGGTCGTCGAGCTGCCTGGCGGGGACGCGCTGCACCTGGTCGTCGCCGGGGGTATAGAACCAGGCGTATTTGCCGTCGAGGACGAAGAGCTTTCCGGCGGGCTGGTCGTAGCTCCAGCGCATGCGGCCGGGCTTCTTGAGCAGGAGGGTTCCGGACTCGGTGCGGTCAAGCCCCATGCCGGCGTAGTGCTCGGTGTAGCGGGCGCGGAGGGAGGAGAGGCGGTTGTAGTGGTCGTCGACCTTGCGGAGGAGCGTGTCGGCGTCCTGGGCGTGGGCGAGGGTGGGGAAGAGGAGAGCTGCGAGCAGGAGTGTGAGACCGCGCATCATGTCTGGATCAATGGTAGTTGGATAGCGGGCCGGGACAAAATGCAGGTCCCTTCGACAAGCTCATGGCAGGCTCTTCGACTCCGTTGGGCTTCGTTCAGGATGACAAACAATTTGGGTTTGGATGACAATTTGCCGGAGGGTAGATAGCGCTTCGCGCGATTGCCCGCTCATGTGATGAAGCTGCAGGAATGGGCATATGGCGACCATCACTCAACACAAGCCGCCTTGCACTAAGACTTCACGTTACTAATCCGCAGCTCGGTGAGTGGTTCGGTTATTTATGGCTAGCCGCTGGCGCATCCGTTTCGGGTTGCACTTCGAGCCTACACTGTCCGCAACTCGATCATTATTTGGTAGATAAGGCGAAGCACGATGTCTTTCCCGGATGGAGGGAACATGATCAGGACTTTCGTGAAACAGCTTTTGTCAACAGTGTTATCTTTCCTACTCGTCTTCCCCGCTGTGCCATTGGAAGCTCAAGATCAGCAGTCGGCGCCAGCGGGATCCGCCGGATATGCCGGACAAGGCGCGCCCCTGTCTGCGGACGAGCTGCAACAGCTGGTGGCTCCGATTGCGCTGTACCCTGACGCCCTCGTCGCCCAGGTTCTTGGAGCCGCGACCTTTCCGGACCAGATTACCGCCGCCAGCAGTTGGCTGCAGCAGAACAAGAGCCTCACCGGCACAGCTCTCATGCAGGCCGTTGATAAGCAACCGTGGGATCCCAGCGTGAAGGCGCTGACACAGTTTCCGTCCGTTCTCGACAACCTGGCGAAGAACCTCAGCTGGACCTCCTCGTTAGGGGAGGCGTACCACACGCAGGCCACCGAAGTGATGGCGGCGGTGCAGACGTTGCGCGCCAAAGCAAAGGCTGCCGGCAATCTGAAATCAGGCTCACAGATCACCGTGGTGGAGCAATCGCCGCAGGTGATCGTGATTCAGCCAACCAATCCGCAGGTGGTGTACGTCCCGCAGTACAACCCCACGGTTGTCTACGGCGCTCCGGTTACGACGCCGGGCTACAGCACAGCAGATGTGGTGGCGACCAGCATCCTCGCGTTCGGAGTTGGTATCGCCGTAGGAGCCGCGATAAACAATAGCTGTTGCGGGTGGGGTTACAGCTACTGGAACTGCAATTGGCACGGCGGCGCAGTCGTCTACCGGAGCAACGTCTACTACGGAAACTCCGCATGGCACGGCGGCTACTATGGTTCCAGCGCGACCGCTTACGGTCCTTACGGTGCCGCACGGGTTGGCAACGCCTATAATCCGTCGACCGGAACCTACGCTCGTGGCGCAGAAACCGCGACTCCTTATGGCACCCAAAGAGCGGGTCAGGCATACAACCCAAACACGGGAGCGTATGCTGCGACGCATCAAGCGTCCAACGCCTATGGCAACTACGGAAGCTCGGTTGTCTCAAAGGATGGCAACACCGCATACACCCAGCATCAAACGACTGCGCGAGGGTCCGAGGCGTCGGTACAGACTTCAGCGGGCGGCAACGCTGCTGCGGCGACCGGCGCGTACGGCAACAGCGCAGCCGCGGCTAAGACCGCCAGTGGCAACAAGTATGCGGCGGTAAACGGGAATGTCTACAAGAACACCGGAGGCGGTTGGAACCAAACCCAGGGTTCCTCCGCTCGAGGCTATGGAGCGCAACAGGGATTTAGCGGATCGGCCTTTGGCGGAGACGGTTGGCAAGCCCGGCAGTCGAGTGCACGTGGTTGGGCGAGCCGCGGTGGTGGTGGCGGCTGGGGAGGTCGCCGTCGGTGAAGCCAACGGTCCTGTTGTAGACGAAGTCAACGTTAGTGGGCAGTGTCGGTAAAGAGGTTGGAGACGAAATCTTGGAGGATGGAATGTCGCTCAACCACCGCAGAGTTGCGTTTACGATTCGGTTGCTGCTTCTGGCGATCGTCCTTCCACTTGCTGCTTGCAAAAAATCCGAGACGCCGGAGAAACCTTCGATCAGCGTCTTTGCCTCCCCCGACAACGCGGGCAACGCGCTGCTCGCGGCGGAAAGGTCAGGCGATCAAAACGCGCTGCTGGCACTCTTCGGTCCGGATTCGAAGCAGGTCATCTACTCCGGCGATGCCGTGGAGGACAAGAATGCCGCCGACGCATTCGTGGCTCGGTATGGAGTGATGCACCGCTGGCGCAAGCTGCCGGATGATTCGCTGGGCCTGCTTGTTGGAGCTGACAACTTCCCCTTCCCGATTCCGCTGAAGAAGAATAACGACGGGAAGTGGTTCTTCGATACGGCTGCGGGCAGGGAGGAGGTTCTGAACCGCCGTATCGGCGGCAATGAGCTGGCAATCATCGAGGTCTGTAGAGCGGTGGCGGACGCACAAGGGGAGTACTTCTCGCGACCTCGCGATGGCGAAAAGACGAAACAATTCGCGGTGAAGTTCCTCAGCGATCCGGGCAGGCAGAACGGCTTGTACTGGAAGTCGGCGGAAGGGCAGCCAGCGAGCCCGCTCGGCCCGCTGGCTGCGAACGCATCCGCCGAAGGATATCGCGCAAACCCCGAGGGAAGCCACACTACATTCCACGGCTACAACTTCCGCATGCTGACTGGCCAAACCGATAAGGCGCCGGGCGGCGCGAAGGACTACGTGGTCAACGGGAAGATGACAGGCGGATTCGCCTTCGTCGCCTATCCGGCGGAACACGGCAACTCAGGGGTGATGACCTTCATGATCAACCAGGATGGCGTGTTGCTCCAGAAGGACCTGGGGAAGAACACGACAGAAATCGCAGCCGCGATGACCCGGTTCGATCCCGATCCCGGCTGGACTATCGTAGCGCAATGAACGGGTTTTCCGACCCCGTCAGTGATGCTGCTGCTACGCATACTGAAGCTAACCCGAGCCGTCTTTCCGGTGAGCCCAGCAATGTCCGTGCTGGTTTGAAGTACAGCGTGATCGGCGTTTTAGAGGATCAGTAGCTGCTAGACGCTCTTGTGTAGAGCGAATGCCGCTCGGGACTCAGTGCTCGCAGCTATTGAATCGGCTGGGTGCAGTTGGTTCCGCCGGCGGGGTCGAAGGTGATGCGGTTGTTCTCGTCGGAGCAGAAGCCGCGGTCGCCGGATTTGCCGACGGAAGCGGGGACGGCGGTCACCTCGTAGGAGGTGTACATGTCCTGGTTGTTGACCGTCACCTTGTTGCAGTTGGTGATGGCGAAGGTGTAGCCGGCCTTGTTGCCCGTGGCGAGGTCCGGCGTGACGAGCTGCGCGGCCTGTGCCGAGGGGGCTCCGGACTTGGGATCGCCGCCGAGCTGCGCCAGCGAGCAGGCGAAGCCGTTGCCCGGGTACATGGAGTTGTACTGGAGCTCGGCCTGCACGATGGTGCGGACCGACTGGATGGCCGAGGTCTCGTGCGCCTGCTTGGTGAGCTTGAGCATCTGCGGGACGGCAAGGGTCATGAGGATGAGCATGACCGACATGACGATGAGGAGCTCGATGAGGGTGAAGCCTTCTTCGTTCGTGCGGGTCTGCTGCTTGCGGTGCTGCTCGAGTTCTGCTGCGATCATCGTGTTTCTCTTTGGCCTCTCGTCCCTTGGGTTGAACCTGACAATTCAAGACTGTATCAGCAGGCGAGGTCTCCGCGCTCGACGTTCATCTCGCCGAGGTTACCCAAAAGTGTCAGGGCCATGGCCTCGGGGCGGAAGAGCGCGTTGGCCAGCCGCTCGACGTCCTCGGGTGTGACGGCCTCGATCTCGCGGGTGATCTCCTCGACGCCGAAGAAGCGACCGAAGTACATCTGCTGGCGGGCGAGGTTGGCCATGCGCGAGGACGAGCTCTCGAGGCCGAGGACGATGTTGCTCTTCAGCTGGTCCTTGGCGCGCTTGAGCTCAGAGTCGGAGACCATCTGCTGCTTGAGACGGGTGAGCTCCTGCATGGTGAGCCGGATGGTCTCTTGGATCTTGTCGACGGCGACGCCGGCGTAGATGCAGAGCGAGCCGGTGTCGCGGAAGGGGCTCATCTCGGAGAAGATGGAGTAGGCCAGGCCGCGGTCCTCGCGGATGGTCTGGAAGAGGCGCGAGCTCATGCCTCCGCCGAGGATGCTATTGAGCAGGTAGATGGCGTAGCGGTCGGGGTGGGCGACGTGCGGCGCAGAGACTCCGAGGACGAGCTGCACCTGCTCGAGCGACTTCTTGCGACGCAGCGTGATGTGCGGGCGTGCGGCGGGGGGCGGGGCGGGGAAGGGGGTACTTACGCTGGGAGCGAGTTGGCCGAAGTGCTGCTCGACCTGGTCGACGAAGCTTTCGTGATCGAGATTGCCGGCGGCGGAGAAGACGATGTTGCGCGGGGTGAACTGCTCGCGGTAGAAGTCGAAGACGATCTGCTGGTTGAAGCTGGAGACGGTCTTCTTCGTCCCGAGGATGGGCCGACCAAGGGCATCGCCTTTCCAGAAGTTCTGGGTGAAGACCTCGTTGACGAGGTAGTCGGGGTTATCCTCGTCCATCTTGATCTCCTCGAGGATGACGCCTTTCTCGCGCTCGATCTCGTCGGGGGTGAAGGTGGGGTGGAGGACGAGGTCGGTGAGGACGTCAAGGGCCGGGGTGATGTGCTCGTCGAGGACCTTGATGTTGAAGCAGACGCTCTCCTTGCCGGTGAAGGCGTCGAGATTGCCGCCGATGGTGTCGACCTCGCGGGCGATCTGGCGGGCGGAGCGCGTGGTGGTTCCCTTGAAGACCATGTGCTCGACGAAGTGGGAGATGCCGTTGATGGCGGGTATCTCGTCGCGCGAGCCGGCGTTGATCCAGGCGCCCATGGAGACGGAGCGGTGATGCGAGATCCTCTCCGTGAGGACGACGAGGCCGTTGGTAAGGGTGGTCTTGCGGATGCTGCGGGGCGTACGGAGGGCGACGCCGATATCTTCGACTACGTTCGTGGCTGCCATAGGGATATTGTTTCATAGCTGTGTGAATGGGCGTAAACTATAGAAAGATAAGGGTTGTGGTTTAAGGTTTGATGTCTATCTCGAAGAAAAATCAAGTGGTTGACGGTTCCGTGGAGGATTCACAGAAGGCGCTTTTCGGCATGCTGCCGGAGGAGCTGAAGGAGCTGGTGGCGGAGCTGGGGGAGAAGGGCTACCGGGCCACGCAGATCACTGAAGCGCTGTATCGTCAGCGAGTTACGGATATTGGGGCGATGACGGCGCTGTCGGCGGCGCTTCGGGAGGAGCTTGCGCTGCGGGGGATCGCGGTGGGGATGCCGGAGATCGTCCAGACGGCGAAGTCGGTCGACGGGACGGAGCGGTACCTGATGCGGATGGGCGATGGCGAGACCGTCGAGACGGTTTGGATGCCGGACGGCGATGGCGGTGAGCGTGGGGATGGAAGCGAGGCTTCAGCCGAGGAGGAGCAGGCCGAGGGGCTGGAGGGGAACGTCTCGGAGTTTGCGCCACGGCGTGATCTTCGCAACGTCGGCGCGCTGGAGCAGAGCGGCTACAGTCGGGCGACGATCTGCATCTCGAGCCAGGTGGGGTGCGCGGTGAACTGCCAGTTCTGCCTGACGGCGAAGCTGGGGATCAAGCGCAATCTGACGGGCGGGGAGATCGCCGGGCAGGTGGCGGCGGTGCTGAACCGGCATGGGGTGAAGATCGGCAAGGACCGGATCAACCTGGTCTTCATGGGGATGGGCGAGCCGTTCCTGAACTACGACGAGTTCATCCGCAGCGTAGAGATTCTGGTGAAGCACATCGGTATTCCGGAGTCGCGGATGACGGTCTCGACGAGTGGGATCGAGCCGGCGATCAGAAAATTTGCGCAAGAGCCACTCAGGCCGAAGCTGGCGCTGAGCCTGAATGCCTCGAACGACGTGGTTCGCGAGCAGGTGATGCCGATCACGAGGAAGTGGAAGATCGGGCAGCTCCTCGACGCAGTGAGGACGCTGCCGCTGGGCAAGCGCGAGTGGGTGACCTTCGAGTACGTTCTGCTGGGCGGGGTGAACGACCAGCCGGAGCACGCGCGCGAGGTCCTGGACCTGCTGCGAGGGATGAAGGCGAAGGTGAACCTGATCGTGTGGAATCCGGGGCCGGGAATCGACTACACGCAGCCGAAGCCGGAGGACGTGGCGGTCTTCCAGAAGATGCTGATCGAGGGCGGGATGCCTGCGTATATCCGGCGGCCAAGGGGCCGGGATATCTATGCGGCCTGCGGGCAGCTCAAGCGGACGGTGAGCGAGGAGCAGGGGCAGCTGGTGACGATCGGATGAAGAAGCCTCTTGGTGTTGTATTCGTGTTTGTCTGCGAAATGATACTGAGTCTCGCCACTGGTCTTTTGGGGTTGATGTACATTGTCTACGGCTTCTACGGTCTGCTTCACTACGACTGGTCACGCTGTGTCAGTTCCGTTGGAGTAGCGTCCGTTCTGTTAATGATCGCCGCCGCGTGCTACTTCACCAGTTCTGCATTTCTGGATGGATTGCGCTGGGCCTGGAAGGCTTCTCTTGGGATTGGATTGATGGCTGGGGTATTCGCCATGTATTGCATTTACACCTCTGTTGCTTCTCAGACTGAGGGTATTTTCCGAGAAGGATGGGGCGATGGAATTGGAATTCTTATCCTTATCCCGGTCTTGTTGGGATGGGCCGTTTTACTGCTTCCATCCACTCGCAGGTTCTTCCAAGGGCGCGATGCGAGCAATGCTAAGTAATCAATTGCAGACGCTGTTCTAATTTCACTTTGACCTCAGGCCACTCCTCTCGAGTGATCGAGTACCAGAGGGTGTGGCGGAGTGTGCCGTCGGGCATGACGTAGTGGTTGCGGAAGGTGCCTTCGTACTGGGCGCCTAGTTTTTTGATGGCGGCCTGCGATTGCAGGTTCTCGTGATGGGTCTTGAAGGCGACGCGGTTGAGGTTGAGGGTCTCAAAGGCGTAGGCGAGTTGGAGGAGCTTGGCCTCCGGGTTGACTCCCGCTGCGTGGAGCGTGGGTGTGAGCCATGTGTGGCCGATCTCGACGGTGCGGTGGTGGAGGTCGAGGTCGAGGAAGCGCGTTGAGCCGACGACGCGTGCTTCTTCCGAGCCGTTCTGCGCCTTCAGAATCGTGACCCAGGGCAGGTGGCCGTTGCTGCGCGCGGCGAGGGCGGCTTCGACCCATGCTTCAAGTTCTTCGCGGTTGGTGACGCGCGTGAGCATGTAGCGCCAGATGCGCGTGTCGTAGGCGACCTCTTCGAGCGCGGGCAGGTGAGCGCGGGACAGGGGCTCAAGGCGGACGCGTGGGCCTTCGAGAACAGGGGTCTCGGGGAGTGTCATGCGTCTTTTGGAGACTGTCGGCCAAAGCAGAGTTGGAGCAAGGCATCGGCGACGCGGTCGTGGTCGTGGCGAAGGACCTCACCCTCGTGGAGAAAGTTGCCGGTGATGGGCTCGACGCCGAGTGCGCGGATGCAGTCGAGGTCGTTGATGATGGGTTCCTGACCTTCGCGCGCGTACTGGGCGAGCGTCGCGGGCCGGATGGGCTGGGTGTTGATGAGCGCGTAGTCGAAGAGCTTATGACCGCGCGAATGGCAGAGGATCTTTTCGAGGTGCTGCGAGGCGGTGAGTCCGATGGACTCATTGGCCTGGGTCATCAGATTGCAGATGAAGACGCGGCAGGCGCGCGAAGCGGCGATGGCCTCGGGGATTCCGCGGACGAGCAGGTTGGTGATGAGCGAGGTGTAGAGCGAGCCGGGGCCGAGGGTGATGAGGTCGGCGTGGGCGATGGCCTCGAGGGTCTCGGGAAGGGGATCGACCTCGGCGGGGTCGAGCTTCAGCTCGATGATGGTCTTCTTGCTGCGGGTGATGCTGGTCTCGCCAAGGACGGTCGAGCCGTCGTCCATCTGTGCGACGAGCGTGACGTTCGCTGTCGTGGCGGGAAAGATGCGTCCGCGTGCGGCGAGGATCTGCGACGAGGTCTGGACGGCCTGGGCGAAGTCGCCGGTGACGTGCGAGAGGGCGGCGAGGAAGAGATTGCCGAAGCTGTGGCCCTGGAGCTCGCCCTGGTCGAAGCGGTACTTGAAGAGCCTGGCGAGAAGGTGCTCGTCCTCCGACAGCGCGACCATGCAGTTGCGGATGTCGCCGGGAGGGAGGATGTTGAGGTCGTCGCGCAGGCGTCCGGAGGAGCCGCCGTCGTCGGTGACCGTGACCACCGCAGCGAGCTCGCCGATGGGATGCTGGGGCGACGGAGCGGCATCGGCAGGAGTGCGCGCGCCCCGGCGGCGGTCCTGCACGGGGACGTACTGCTTCAGGCCGCGCAGCAGCGTCGAGAGGCCGGTGCCTCCGCCGATGGCGACGACCCGGAGGGGGCGTTCCGTCGATCCCTTGGCTTCAGGTGAGGGCGAAACCGGCTCTTCCACGGGCAACTCGTTTGAGTTCAACAGCAACACGCATACCTCTTCAATCTGGACGCTCTTATCCATGGTACTTGGATGCAGGAGCGGGCAGAGAACGGAGGTGTTGGCGGATGAGAGTTGGCGCTAAACCTCGGGCGCGAAAGCTCGGGGCCTAGACCTCCGGATAGAGCAGCTCGGTAAAGCGCGGATCGTCGGCCATGTCCTGGAAGTCGGAGTCCGAGCGCGCCTGGATGCGGTTGCGCGGATTGCGACGGATGGCCTCAGTGAGGTGCTCGAGGCAGGTGTGCGAGTCGCCGGTCATCGACGCCAGCACGGCGAGGCCGTAGAAGGCGTAGTCGGCGTTCTCGTTCTGCTTGAGGATGAGCTGGAACTGCTCGCGCGCGTCCTCGTAGTGGCCGTCGTTCAGCAGAGAGACGGCGTAGTCGTAGTGCTCCTCGTGGTTCGAGAAGGTGGCCTTGGCGCGCGAGAGCTGCGCGGTGCAAGCGTTGATGTACATGCGAATGCGGTCGGCGAGATCGCCGGCTCCGGAGGCGAGCAGCTTCTCGAAGGCCGCGCGGGCCTTGTCGAATTTGCCCTCCTGCATCAGCCGTATGGCGGCTTCGTAGCTTGCGAGAACCTGGGCGCGGGCCGGATCGTCTGCTGGGGAGACCGCACCGGCAAGGGTGCGGGGGGGACGCTTGGAAGCAGTTGCGGTCTTTGCTGTCTGTGCCATGGTCTTAATCGTCTCGCCCCGTGGGGCGCACTCCTGAGTCTGCCATAGTTGTGGCCGACCGATTTTCTGATTTGCTCCAGTTTCGGATTTATACGCAGCCGCGAGCGTAAGGTCAACTCACGTCCGTGTTACGTGTGCCTGTGTGGTATCCCTCGCTCGGTGAAGGCTACAACTGTCGTTCCTTCATAGCTTACGATTTGCGGTTATACACAGCCGGATTCAGCTCCGGATCGTTGTACATCTTCATCTGTCTGTAAAGCTTGAAGCGGCGCCTTCCGGCGGCGATGTCGGAGAAGAGTGCATCCAGGGCGAGCGCGAGATCGGTGCGCTGTTCTTCGAGCAGCGCAAGCCGGTCGCGGTTGCGCTGGCGGTGCTCTTCGGAGGCGCTGGTGCGCTGCGCCTCCTCGCGGGTGTGGAAGATCTTGAGCGCGAGGATGGACAGCCGGTCGATCATCAGGCCCGGCGTCTCGGAGTGCAGGGGGGCGTCTGGGTGCGCGTCGAGATTGGACTGGAGCTCTGCGAGCAGGCGAGTGTCTACCTGCTCGACCAGGTCGTTGCGCTGCTGGTTGAGCCGGTCGATGGCGCGCTTGACCTGGGCGATCTCGCGATCGGTTGCGGCGGGGTCGCGGGCCTTGTCCTCCTCGTGCCAGAGGTCGAAGTTGGCGCGGTGCTGCGCACGGATCAGCGCGGCCAGATCGGAGGGATCGGGGTCAGGCTCGGCGGCGGAGGGGAGATGCCAGGCGTCGGTGGTGTCGTCGTGCAGGCGTGTGATCGTTGGGGCGTCGAGCATGCAGGCTTTGAATGGAGCTCCACGGAAGACTTTACCAGTTTGACGCGGGTTGGTTGCCGGATCAGCAGCGAGCAAGCAGACTAGAGACTGGGCCAATGACGACCACCTCGACGAAGGAAATGACTGCAGACGCGCGGCGCGTGCTGATCTACCGTCTGGGCAGCCTGGGCGACACGCTGATAGCACTGCCTGCGCTGCATGTGGTGGCGCGGGCGTTTCCGCGGGCCGAGCGCCGCATGCTTACCAACGTTCCAGTGAACGTGAAGGCTCCTCCGGCGGCGGCGATCCTCGAGAGCACGGGGCTGGTCGATGGCTACTTCCGCTACGCCGTGGGAACCCGAAGTCTCGACGAACTGGCGCGGCTGTGGTGGACGCTGCGGCGCTGGAGTCCCGATGTGCTGGTGTACCTGGGGTCGGCCCGCGGGGTGGAGTCGGCACAACGCGATGAGAGATTCTTCCGCCTCTGCGGGATTCGCCGGATCGTCGGGGTGCCGGTGACCGGCGAGATGCAGCAGAACGGCTGGGACGAGGCCGAGCAGGCACTGGAGCCTGAGGCGGCGCGGCTGGCGCGCAACATCGCGACGCTTGGCGATGCGCGGCTCGAAGATGCACAGAGCTGGGACCTGCACCTGACCGATGGCGAGAAGGCGCGCGCCGATGCTGCTCTTGGGCCGCTGGCAGGCATGCCCATGATCGCGGTCAGCGTGGGGACGAAGGTGCAGTCCAAGGACTGGGGCCGCAACAACTGGCGCGCGCTGCTGGGGCGGGTGGCCGAGCTTTACCCCGGCTATGGGCTTGCGCTGAGCGGAGCCCCAGAGGAGAGCGAAGCCAGTGAGTTTGCCTCCCAGCTGTGGAACGCGGGGCCCGTGGTGAACCTCTGCGGCAAGCTGACGCCACGCGAGAGCGCGGCGGCCTTTCGGCGGGCGCGGCTCTTCGTCGGACACGACAGCGGCCCGATGCATCTGGCCGCGGCGGTGCAGACTCCGTGCGTGGCGATCTTTGCGGCGCGCAACAAGCCGCGGGTCTGGTTCCCGTACGGAAAGCAGCACCGTGTCGTGTATCACCAGACCGAGTGCTGGGGCTGCGGGCTTGAGACCTGCACGGTCGAACGGAAGCGATGCCTCACGTCGATCACGGTCGATGAAGTCGTCGCCGAGATTCGCGCCGTGCTGAGCTGACTTCGGTGTGGACGATCCGGGGGGCCGGCGGTTGTATTCACAGCCTCGAACGGTCGGGATGCGATGATTGGAGAGAAGGAGTCTTTGCCCGCTCGATGCTACCGGAACTTCATTCCATCCTGAACCTCCTCGAAGGCGGTTTTTCCAGGCTTAAGATTCTCGTGGTCGGCGACATCATGCTGGATCGCTACATTCACGGCGAGGTGGAGAGGATCTCGCCGGAGGCTCCTGTGCCGGTGATCCGGCATGCGCAGCGTTACGAGCGCGCGGGCGGCGCCGCAAACGCGGCGATGAACCTCGCCGGCCTCGGCTGCCAGAGCGTGCTTGCAGGTTTTTGGGGGGACGACACCGAGAAGGCCGAACTGCACGCGCTGCTCGATCGCGCGGGAGTCGATACGGTCGGGGTCGTGACCAGTTCTCTGCCGACGATCTCGAAGACGCGCATCGTTGGCAGGATGCAGCAGCTTCTGCGGCTGGACATCGAGAGCCGCGAGACTCCGCCAGAGCTCGATATGGAGCGGCTGATTGCACGTTCGACCGAGCTTGTGGGCAAGGTGCACGCCGTGGTGCTCTCCGACTACGCCAAAGGCGCGCTCTCGCGCAGGCTCTGCGAGGCGGTGATTCGCGCGGCGCGAGCGAAGGGCATTCCTGTGCTCGCCGACCCCAAGACGCCTGATCTGAGCAAGTACACGGGCGCGACGACGGTGTGTCCGAACCTGGGCGAGTTGGCCATGTCGACCGGCATTTCGTCGCATCAGACCGAGGCTTTGCTCGATGCCGGTCAGCGGCAGGTCGCCGAGCATGGCTTTGAGTTTCTGACCGTGACGATGAGCGAGAAAGGAATCAGCGTCATGTGGCCGGAGCGCAGGTATCACTCGCCGGCGCGGGCGCGCGAGGTCTTCGACGTCTCGGGCGCGGGCGACACCGTGATTGCAACACTCGCGGCGGCGCTTGCCGGGGGCCTCAAGGTGGAGACGGCAGTCGATCTCGCGAACCTCGCGGCGGGCATCGTCGTCGGCAAGATGGGAACGGTTCCGATCGCGCAGCATGAACTGATCGCCGCGCTGACGCCGAGCACGGGGGTCACCGCGGGAGAGAAGATACTCGACCGCGAGCGCATCGCCCGGCGTGTCGCCGAGTGGAGGGCCTCGGGCGAGACCATCGTCTTCACCAACGGCTGCTTCGACCTGCTGCACGTCGGCCACATCACGCTGCTCGAAGACTGCCGCAGGTTCGGCACCAAGCTGGTGCTGGGGCTGAATGCAGACGCCTCGGTCTGCCGGCTGAAGGGCCCGACGCGGCCGATCGTCGGCGAGCGCGAGCGGGCGCGCGTGATGGCTGCGCTGGCTGCCGTCGATGCGGTGGTGCTGTTTGAAGAGGACACGCCGCTCGAGTTGATACGCGCGCTCAGGCCCGACGTGCTGGTGAAGGGCGGCGACTACACGATCGAGACCGTGGTGGGCCACGAGGACGTCATCGCCTTCGGCGGGCGCGTTGAGATCGTGCCCACCGTAGAAGGATTTTCAACGACCAACATCGTCAAGAAGCTGACGGCAGCGCAGGAGGGCGGCAAGTGATCATCGTTACGGGAGGCGCAGGATTCATCGGCAGCAACCTGGTGCATGAGCTGAACCACGCCGGCGAGAAGGACATTCTGGTGGTCGATAACCTCGCCCCGGCTCCAAACCTCAGCGGGCCGAAGTTTCTCAATCTCGCCGGTGCCGAGTACTCCGACTACATGGACAAGCGTGAGTTCCGCGCGGCGCTGAAGAGCGGGGACTTTGAAGGGGCGAAGGTCCGCGCGATCCTGCATCAGGGCGCCTGCTCGAACACGCTCGAAGACGACGGCCGCTACATGATGGACAACAACTTCAGCTACTCGAAGGAGCTGTTGCACTTTGCGCTCGAGCATAAGATTCCGCTTGTCTATGCCTCGACGGCCGCGGTCTACGGAGCCAGTTCGAGCTTCGTCGAGACGCCGGCGAACGAGCGGCCGCTGAACGTCTACGGCTACTCGAAGCTCGTCTTTGACAACTACGTGCGCCGCCTGATGCCGGAGATGAAGAGCACCGTGGTGGGGCTGCGCTACTTCAACGTCTACGGCCCGCGCGAGCAGCACAAGGGACGCATGGCGAGCGTGCTGCATCACTTCACGAAGCAGTTGAAGGAGACTGGGACGATCCGCATGTTCGAGGGATCGGGCGGCTACGCCGACGGCGAACAGCGTCGTGACTTCGTCTTCGTTCGGGATCTCGCGCGGATCAACATGTTCTTCGCCGGGTTGCTGCCGGGCGAGCATTCCCCGAAGCATGTTCACGCCGTGGTGAACGCGGGCACCGGAGAGGCGCGCACCTTCAAGGCAGTGGCCGAGGCGCTGATGCAGGTGCACGGCCCCGGCAGGATTGAGTTCATGCCGTTTCCCGGCGATCTGAAGGACCGCTACCAGCACTACACGCAGGCCGACATCACCGGGCTGCGGGCCGCAGGTTACACGGCTCCGTTCACTCCGCTCGAGCAGGGTGTCGCGGAGACGTTCGCCCGATAGCCCTGACCGGCATCGTTGCGAAAACGCCTTTATCGACAGGGATTCTGGAGCAGAGAACAGAGCAAGCCGCTGAGGGAGATGGTGAGAGCGCTGGGGCTCGAACCCAGGACCAACGCCTTAAAAGGGCGATGCTCTACCAACTGAGCTACGCTCTCAAACCACACATCCAAGTTAGCACATCAGGGGTGTTGTTTTCCGCTTGCGGGAGTACTGCGCGCGATCGTTCGAAGCAGGGAAGAGTGCTGCTCGTGACCTTTCCCCAGGCGGGAATCAAGCGACGAAGGGCTGACACAAAAGTGCCACCTCTGTTGCATTGACTTGCGATAGGGGTGCCGTTAGCCTCGTGCTATTGCATAACAACAGGTGCAACGTCTCTGCTGTGGCCCCTGCGTTGGTGCAGCCGAGGGTGAGGCCCGGAACGCCGGGACAGGACGAGTGACGATGGAAAAGCGTGGCACGGACAAGATCGACGATCTGGGTATCGCGGAGACGCCGGAAGACGTAGCCGTCCTCTATTCCTGGGCCAACCTTCACGGAGCGAAGTATCACGACTTCTCGGCATCGCGCCGCGAGTATCGCGCGCAACTGCGGCATCGCGCCGCCGAGCAGGTTCGCCAGCAGGCTTTGCTGGCACAGGCCGAGGCTGAGGCCGCCGCCGAGGCCGCCGAAGCTACCGCGAAGAAGGCCGCCGAGGCCGCGCTGGCGCACAAGGGCAACGGATCGGATTCCACTCAGCAGCAGAGCCTTCGCGAGGCGGAAGAGGCATCGCGCACCGCAGCCGCCGAACGTGTTGAGGCAGCGCGTCGCGCAGAAGCAGCCGCCGTCGCCGAAGCAGCAGGCCGCCGCGAGGAACGTGAGATCGCCGAAGCACAGGCCTCCGCAGCGCGACAGGCTGCCCGTTACGCTGAATCGGAGATTCGCCGCCGCGAGATGTCGGTTGGCCGGGGAGGCGCAATGTCACAAGGACACGGCAGACAGTTTTCCGCAGGGATCACAGGCCAGACCTCGGCCGGGGTTCCCGGCCATATCGAAGACCCCTACACGCCGCAGCCGCATCCGATCGTTTCCGCGGGGGCGCCGCTGGCTCATTCCGGAGCTGTTGCCGGAGCTGCGACTGCGCAGCCCCAGCCCGCCTTCCGGCAGCCGCAGGGCTTCGCTCCCGCACCGCCGTTCGCGGCAGAGGCGCCGCCGCCGGCCCGTCCCGCCGCACCGCCACCGCCTACGGCGCAACATGCTCCCGCACAGGTCGTCGAATCGATCTCCGCGCGTGGCGATTCGAGCGGTTCGCAACGTCGTCCGCAGGGCTATCACCCGGATGAAGCTTCAGGCGTGCGCCAGATCTATCGGGGACCGGAGTACACCGCTCCTCAACCCGCGCCTCGCATGATGGACTCGATCCGCCAGCCGCTTCGCGCAGAGGGCCAGCCGCCGAGAGAGAGGCGTGGCGCTCCGGAGCAGTCGCCGCAGAGCGGCCCGGTTGCGCCCGGCAGTGGA
The DNA here is from genome assembly GCF_000745965.1 of Edaphobacter aggregans DSM 19364. Lineage (GTDB taxonomy): Bacteria > Acidobacteriota > Terriglobia > Terriglobales > Acidobacteriaceae > Edaphobacter > Edaphobacter aggregans. The sequence goes on from NZ_KN050789.1 coordinate 170,088, forward strand.
GCGGGAAGCGGCTCAGGCAGCGGAACAGGCTCCAGCGGCGACCGCGCTCCGTTTACCGGAAGCGGCAAGAGACACACCGACCCGCAGGCCCAGCAGCCGCGCCCGGCACGTCCTCAGGAGCCCGCCGCCACGAGTCCGTTCTGGCAGACCGCGAGCTCGGGCGACCGGCCCGCCGCGAACTTCGATGTCGGATACGTCTCCAGCCGCGAGGCGATGCCCGGATCAGGGGCAGCAGGATACACGTCACAGAGATCGGCGGCAGGCGCTCAGCCGCCGTCGAACGCTCCACGGCCAGTCTCGCCCTTCTCGCAGCCTCCGGCGCCCATGCACTCTGAGGGAACACGCGGCCGCAGGGCCCAGGACGACTTCGGCTATCCCTCGGGGATCAACTACTCCGATGCGTCGCGGCCCGCGTACTCCGATCTTCCGCGCCGCGTCGGCGTGGCTCCTTCGACGGACTCCGAGCCATCGCGCGCGGCGTACTCCTCCGATCCCGCGGGTCCGGCATGGCTGTATGCTCCGTCGTCGGCATCGGCCGGGCAATCTGTCCCGATCGCGCAACCTTCGATCACGCCTCCTCCGGCGCAGTCCTCCGTGGCCGAGACGCTGCAGCACTCCCGCGAGCGCGTCGCCGCGCGATGGTTTGCGTTGAAGGGTGTCTTCGAGCAGCCGGGTCAGGAGGTCGTCGAGCCCGCGCCGGTTCGGCAGAAAGAGATTCGCACCCCGGTGCTGGCGGTCTTCTCGCTGGCCGGCGGCGTCGGCAAGACGAGTATGGTGGCCACCATCGGACGCTCGCTCTCCTCGCTCGGCGAAAAGGTTTTGCTCACCGACACCACCTCGCACGGCCTGCTGCCGTTTTACTTCGGCGCCAGCGAGTTGCGGCAGGGAAACGTGCGCACCTTCTCTCCGCCCAGTGGAAGCACTGACGCTCCGATCTACCTGGTCAGCTACGAGGTCGATCAGAAGGCCGACCAGCAGGCGCAGGAGAGCCTGGTCGAAGAGATCGTGAACAACAGTCGCGGCACGCACCGGATTCTGCTCGACCTCACCGTCGGCTCGTCGTGGATCGTGCGCCAGATGGCGCGCATGAGCCCGACCGTTCTGGTTCCGGTTGCGCCCGACATGAACTCCGTCATCAGCCTGCAGTCCATCGAAAACTTCTTCCGCGGCATGGTCGATGCCGACGGCCGGCCTCTGCAGCCCTACTACGTGATCAACCAGTTTGACGTCTCTCTGCCGCTGCATCTCGATGTGCGCGAGGTTCTCCGGCGGCAGCTGGGCGACAGGCTGCTGCCGTTTGTCATCCATCGCGCCCCTGAGGTCTCCGAGGCGCTGGCCGAGGGCATGACGGTGGTCGACTATGCACCCGATTCGCCCGTCTCTGGGGACTACATGAACGTCGCGACCTGGCTCCGTACGATCGCCGCGCCAGCTGCCGCAGGCTTCCGTAACGTGCGCTGGAGCGAACGATGACCGATTCGCCGCTGTGGCGGGAGTTTGAGTCTGGCGATGCGCTCCTGTTGAAACTGCTCCGCTTCGTCATCTCTGTGGGTGGAATTCTCTTCCTCGGCTTCACCGGGATTCTGGAGCTTACCTGGCCGCAGCAGCTTGTGCTGGGACTGCTCACCGTGCTGGTCGCCATATGGATTGACCGCAGCTCCAGTTCCTACCTCGTCACGCTGACGCTGATGATCGCGTCGATGTACTCGACCTTTCGCTACGGCTTCTGGCGCATCTCGACCACAGGCAAGTTCTTCTTTGATCCTGGCTCGAACTGGAGTTGGCTGGACGGTTTCTTCATCTCGATGCTGCTGCTGGCCGAGGCCTATGCCTTCGTCATCCTCTTCCTCGGCTATCTGCAGACCGTTTGGCCGCTGCGCCGCACTCCGGTGCCGCTGCCCGACGATCCGCAGCTGTGGCCCTCGGTCGACCTGCTGATCCCCACCTACAACGAGCCGCTCAGCGTCGTGAAGTACACGGCGCTGGCCTCGATGAACATTGACTGGCCCGCCGACAAGCTCAACGTCTACATCCTCGACGACGGCAAGCGCGAGGAGTTCCGCCGATTCGCCGAAGAGGCCGGCATCGGCTACATGACGCGCGACGACAACACACACGCGAAGGCCGGCAACATCAACCGCGCGCTCGCCCGGCTGGACTCTCCCTTCGTCGCCATCTTCGACTGCGACCACGTTCCCACGCGAAGCTTCCTGCAGATGACGATGGGCTGGTTCCAGCGCGACACCAAGCTGTCGATGCTGCAGACGCCGCACCACTTCTACTCGCCCGATCCGTTCGAGCGAAACCTCGGCCAGTTCCGCACCATCCCCAACGAGGGCGAGCTCTTCTATGGAATCGTGCAGGACGGCAACGACTTCTGGAACGCGACCTTCTTCTGCGGCTCCTGCGCTGTGCTCAGGCGTACGGCGCTGGACGAGATCGGCGGCATCGCCGTCGAGACCGTCACCGAGGATGCCCACACCTCGCTGCGCATGCAGATGAATGGCTGGAACACGGCCTACATCAACATCCCGCAGGCCGCGGGCCTCGCCACCGAGCGGCTGAGCGGGCACGTCAAGCAGCGCATCCGCTGGGCGCGCGGCATGATCCAGATCATGCGCACCGACAACCCGCTCTTCGCCCGGGGACTCCGGCCCGCGCAGCGTCTCTGCTATCTGAACGCGATGACGCACTTCCTCTACGCGCTGCCGCGGCTCATCTTCCTCACCGCTCCGCTGATCTATCTCGTCCTCGGACAGGTCAACGTTCCGGGCTACTGGGCCGCCATCTTCGCCTACGCCCTGCCTCACCTGTTCCTGTCGAGCATCACCAACTCGCGCATCCAGGGCAATCACCGCCACTCGTTCTGGAACGAAATTTATGAGACGGTTCTGGCGCCTTACATCCTGCTGCCCACCATGCTGACGTTTGTCAACCCAAAGTTTGGCAGCTTCAATGTGACGGCCAAGGGCGGAGTCGTCAACCGGCGCTTCTTCGATGGCCGCATCGCGCGGCCCTTCCTCTTTCTCGTGGGGCTGAACCTGCTCGGCATCCTGATGGCGATCCCGCGCTTCTTTTACTTTCCATTCCCGTACATCAGCGATCTCTACGACGGCAACCACGTCGGCACCATCGTGATGAACCTCATCTGGGTTGGCTTCAATACCATCATCCTCGGCGTCTGCGCCGCAATCGCATGGGAGAACCAGCAGCGCCGCCAGACGGTCCGTGTCGAGATGGCTGTTCCGGTCGATGTGCGCATGCCCAGCGGCAGCATGGTCCACGGTGTCACCACCGATATGTCGAGCGGCGGCCTGATGATGAAGATGGAGCGCGACTTTACCGTCGCCACCGGCGACTCCATCAAGCTCACTCTTCCGGTTCTCGACGGCAGCGCGACTCTGCCCGCCACCGTGATCGAGGTGAGCGGAAATATTCTGCGGGCGCAGTTCGATCCCCTCACCATGCAGGAAGAAGAGGCGCTCACGATGGTGCTCTACTCGCGCGCAGACACCTGGCTGGGATGGGGAGAGAACCGCGAGCCCGATCAGCCGATGAAGAGCCTCGGACGCATCTTTGAGCTCTCCATACTCGGCCTTACCCAGACGGCGAAAGAATTGATGAAGACAAATAAGAAGAGTCCCCCGAAGGGCAAGCTGGTCACCAGCATAGCTCCACTCCTTCTGCTGGCGATGCTGTCTTCGCGGACGCTCTCGGCTCAACTGACGCAGCCCTCCGCCCCGACCGCCCAGGCCAATATGGCCATCCCCTCCGACACAGGCATGCAGGCCAGGCCCGTTGCACCAGGAAACTTCGACAATCTCTTCTCCCTCGCCGATCTCGGCGTGGCCGACACCATCGTGCTTCGCGGCGTCGACGCCTACCACACGGTCTACTTCTCGCTCCCGCAGACGCAGGTGGTGAAGTCGGCGACGATGCACCTGCGCTACCACTTCTCTCCGGGGCTGATTCCCTCGCTGAGCCACCTTAAGGTCAGCCTGAACGGAACCCTCTTCGCCACCCTCCCGGTCACTGCGGCACCGACGCCTCCCGGCCCGGCCGATCCCAACGCCCCGCGCAGCGAGAACAACTCACTCCTGGAAGCCACCCTAACGCTTCCCGCCGAGATGCTGGTCCGCGACAACCAGCTCACCTTCGAGTTCGTCGGCCACTACACCATGGAGTGCGAAGACCCCTCGCACACCACGCTCTGGAGCCACGTCGACTCGAACTCGACCATCGAACTCGCCGGCAACCTGCTGCCGCTGCGCAACGACCTGAAGCTGCTGCCGCTGCCGTTCTACGACGCCTCGGTCAACCTGCACCCCGTCATCCCGATCGCCTTCTTCGGCCAGCCGTCGCCCAAGGCGCTTCAGGCCGCGGGCATCATCTCCTCGTCGTTCGGCATGCTCGCCGACTTCCGCCAGGTGCGCTTCCCGGTCTCGCTCGGCACCATCCCATCGGGCAACGCCATCGTCATCGCGGAGAACTCATCCGACCTTCCTTCCACCCTTGGGATCCGAGGCGCATCGGGACCGACCGTCGCCATGCGCGCCAACCCGTCCGATCCCTACTCGAAGGTGCTGGTCCTCACCGGCGACAACTCCGATGATCTCCTCACCGCCGCCCTTGGGCTTGCGCTCCAGCGCGACATGCTGGACGGCGACCAGGCGCGCGTCGCCTCGATGAAGATGCCCGCGCCGCGCCAGCCGGACGACGCGCCGCGGTGGCTGAGCACCGATCGCAACACCCCAGTCGGCGAGATCGCCCAGACAGGCGACCTGCAGGGAGACGGCTCCGTGCCGCTGCGTATCTACATGCGTATCCCACCCGACCTCTACTACGGCCAGTCGCAGAACCTCGGTTTCCATCTCGGCTATCGCTATAACGGAATCCCCATCTCCAACGAGAGCTCGATGCAGGTCTACATCAACGACGCCTACATCAGCTCCACGCCGCTGCCGCACACCGACAACGCCTCGGCGCAGCTCGATACCATCATTCCCGTGCCGGTCTCGAACATGCGGCCCTTCTCCAACACCCTCATGTCGCAGTTCATCTTCCTGCTCGCCAAGAAAGGGAAGTGCCAGGACACCGCGCCCTACAACATGAAGGCGTCGATCATCAAAGACTCTTACCTCGACATCAAGGACATCCCCCACTGGGCGGTCCTGCCGAACCTCGAGATCTTCGCCAACGCCGGCTATCCCTTCACCCGCAAGGCCGACCTCTCCGATACCGCCGTCGTGCTTCCGTCGTCGCCCACCGCCGACGAGATCGAGACCTACCTCACCTTCGCCGGCCACTTTGGCAGCCAGACCGGCTATCCGGTGCTCAACGTCACCGTCACCGACGCCGAGGGAATGAAGTCGAACGCACACAAAGACTACCTCGTCATCGGCACCGTCGACGACTCGCCCGCCATCTCGCTCCTCAATCCCTCGCTGCCCGTCATGGTCGACGGCAGCGGCCTCCATATCCAGGACACCCAGGGCTTCTTCGCCTCGTTCCAGCGCGCATGGTGGAAGGTCCGCAGCTCCGACCGCATCCAGTCAGGCCAGCTCGAGACGGCCGGCGGACTTCCCGACGTGCTCATCGAGGGCATCGAGTGGCCCAGCCGGTCCAAGCGCTCTGTCGTGCTGGTTGCGCTGCGCGATCACGCCGTCGTCCCGGACTTTCTCTCCGTTTTCCTCAAGACCTCGCAGTCCTCCGATATCTCGCAGTCGGTCAGCGTGCTCCACGGCAAACGCTTCGTCTCCTACCGGATCGGCAACGACGTCTACAACGTCGGTTCGCTCAGCCTGTGGACGCAGCTGAACATCTGGTTCACCCAGTTCCAGTGGATGATGGTCGTCGGCGCCATGTCCGTCTGCTTCCTGATGGCGATCGTGGCCCGGAGCGGACTGCGCCGGCGCGCTCGCCTGCGCCTGCAGGGGAACGAGTAGGTGCAGCAACGCCGCTGGAGACTCATCCCGATGGCGTCAGAGAGGCAAAACCGCTCGCGGAGAGGCCGTTGGCTTACGACGGCAACTCTTCTGCTCTGCTTTGCGTTCGCCGACCTCTGCCGCGCGCAGCAGCCGTGGCCGCTGTGGGAGAGCTACGCCCTCGCCGTCCTTGACCCGCAGGGGCGTGTGATTGACCGCAGCGCGCAGGATCGCACCACCAGCGAGGGGCAGTCCTACGCGATGTTCTTCGCCCTCGTCGACAACGATCGCGCCCGCTTCGACAAGCTCCTCCACTGGACCGAGATCAATCTCGCCAACGGCAATCTCGCCCTGCAGCTCCCCGCATGGAACTGGGGCAAGGCGCCCGATGGCAGCTGGCGTGTGCTCGACCCGCACTCAGCCTCCGACGCCGACCTCTGGATGTCCTACTCGTTGCTCGAAGCCGGCCGGCTGTGGCGCGAGCCGCGCTACGACCGGCTCGGCATGGCCATGGCCGCGCGCATCGCCCAGCAGGAGGCGGCCTTCGTCCCCCGCGTCGGAACCACGCTCCTGCCCGGCGCGACGGGCTTTCATCCCGACTCCGAGACCTGGGTCCTCAACCCAAGCTATCTCGAGCCCTCAGTGCTGGCCCACCTCGCAAAGATCATGCCCAACGGTCCCTGGGCTGCAATCCTCGGCTCGCTCGATCCCATCCTCGCCCAGGGCTCTGGCGTGGGCTTCGCAATGGACTGGATCGAGGCCGGAACCACAGTGCGCCCCGCGCTCTCGCCGGCCCAGCATGCCTCGGGAGACTCCGCAGCCGTTCCGCTCGGCAGCTTCGACGCCATCCGCGTCTATCTCTGGCTCGGCATCGCCGACCCCCAGACCCCTGGCGTAAAGACGATGCTGCACCGGATCGGCGGTATGGCCGAGTATCTCAAGAGTCATCCGCTGCCGCCCCAGCAGGTCGACCCGCAGGGCAGGGTGCTCAATCCCAACGCGCCGTCCGGCTTCTCGGCAGCAGTCGTTCCGTATCTCAAGGCGCTCGATATGAAGCACCATGCCAATGCCCAGATGGACCGGCTCGCTGCCACAAAAGATGCAGCGACAGGACTGTACGGAAAGACCGGCAACTATTACGATCAGAATCTCGCACTCTTTGCTACCGGTTGGATCGAGGGACGCTATCGCTTCGATCGCGAGGGAAAGCTCCGCGTGAAATGGAAGTAAACGTCTGCTTACCGGCAAAGGTAGTAGTAAACCAGTAAATACTTGAAAAATAGCTACAAATCCGGAAAAAAGCGGTAAGCTTCCGTAGGATGTACGAGGTGTCAGCACAGGCTTTTGTGTGACTTATGCCTCCGGTATGACAAGACAATGAAGTCTTTTCGGTCAATTCGGCCGCTGTGGTCTGCGATTCTCCTTGGTGGCGTTCTGGCGCCGATGCCCCTGTTTGTTCACGCGCAGGCGGTAGAGCCTGCCACGCAGGCGCTGCTCGACAAGGCGCACGCACTTGAGGTGCGCGGCCGGCTCGACATGGCGGCGCAGACCTGGCAGCAGGTTCTGCTGGCCGATCCTAATAACGTCGATGCACTCGCCGGCCTCGCGCGCGCGGCAAAGGTTAGCGGTAACAACGCGCTCGCCGGGACCTACATCGACCGTCTCCGCGCCATCAATCCCAACGACCCCAACATCCAGCGCATCGAGAACATGGGCTCGCAGGCGAACCAGTCGGCGGAGCTGCAGCAGGCCGGCAAGTATGCCCAGGCCGGGCAGTATGCGCAAGCCATGGCGATCTATCGCAGGATGTTCGGCGACGCTCCGCCCCCCCGGTGACTGGGCCCTGGCCTACTACGAGACCGAGGCCGCCACGACCGACGGCCGCCCCCACGCCATCGCAGGGCTTCGCAGCCTGGTCCAGAAGTACCCGAACGACTCGCGCTATCAGATTGCGCTCGGCCGCATTCTGACCTACTCGCCCGCGACACGCTCCGAAGGCCGCCGCTTCCTCGACAAGCACCCCAACGATCCTCAGGCTGTCGATGCCCTGCGTCAGTCGCTGCTCTGGGACGCGACCAGTCCCGCCTCCGCGGCCGACATCCGCGCCTACCTCGCAAAGCACAACGACCCCCAGCTCGCGGAGGCGCTGCGCAAGCAGCCCAAGCCGAGTCCGCAGAAGCCCGGCGCCGCGCCGCAGACTCCTGAGGAACGCGCTGCCGCCTCCGCAGAGCGCGCCCGCAGCCAGGAGGAGCAGGCCGCCTACAACGCTCTGAACGCCAAGCGGCTCGACGAGGCCGAGACGCGCTTCAAGGCGATCCTCGCAAACGACCCGCAGAGTCCGCGCGCTCTGGCCGGCATGGGTTACGTGCGGATGCAGCAGTCGAACTTCGGCGGGGCCATCAGCTTCCTCGAACAGGCCAAACAGTACGGAGCCCGCGACACCGGCCTCGATAACGCGCTTGAGACTGCGCGCTTCTACTCCACCATGAGCGAGGGCCAGGTCGCGCTGAACGAGAACGACCTCACTACCGCCGAGCAGAAGTACCAGGCGGCCCTCACGCTCCGCCCCAACAGCCCTGAGGCTCTCGAAGGTCTCGGCGGAACGCTGCTCAAGGCCCAGCAGTCTGAGGCTGCGGTTCAGGTCTACGATCGCTACACGAAGGCGAAGCCGTCCGCCGCCGCCGCATGGCGCGGCCTCTTCATCGCGCAGTACAGCGCGGGCAACGCTCCCGGCGCGCTGCTGACCGAGCGCAGGATTCCCCCAGCCGTGCGCTCGCAGCTCATGAAGGACCCCGACTTCCTTCGCTCGCTCGCCTCCGCCTATTCGGCCGTGGGCCGCGATGCCGATGCGCAGCGCGTGCTCAAAAGCGCGCTCGACCTTCCGTTCCCTCCAGGAGCGCGCGGCCTCAAAGAGGAGACACAGTTGCAGTACGCCGCTCTGCTTCAGGCAGCGAACCGCCCCGATCAGGCCGCCGGCCTCTACCGTCAGGTCATCGCGACCAACATGGCGAACACGCAGGCCTGGCAGGGCCTGGTTCGCGTCGAGCACGCGATGAAGGACGATGCGCAGGCTGTCGGGACCCTCCAGAGCATGCCGCCCTCCAGTTACCAGCTGGCGATGCGCGACCCCGGCTTCCAGGCCACGGTCGCCTCCATCTATCAGGCGCAGAACCGGCTCGACGTCGCGCAGGACATCCTCGAAAAATCCGTCTCCGCGCAGATGACGGCGGGGCAGAAGCCCTCGACGGCCATCCTGCTGCAACTTGCCGGCCTCTATCTCTCGCGCAACAACGCGCAGGCGGCCTACCCTATCTACCGCAAGATCCTTACTGATGATCCGCAGCGCGCCGATGCGTGGAAGGGCCTGGTCACGATCCTGCACGGCACGGGCCGCGATCAAGAGGCGCTCGCCCAGGTACAGCAGATTCCTCCCGCCATTCGCCAGCAGCTCGAGCAGGACCCCGAGTACCTGCAGGCGATGGGCGCGGTCTACAACGCGCTCGGCCAGCCTCAGCAGGCGATGGTCTTCCTGCAGCGCGTGCAGCAGCACTACGCCATGCAGCACGCCGCTCCTCCTGCCGATGTCGATATTCAGGACGCCTGGCTGCTCTATAACGGTGGCAACGACGCCGGGCTTTACCGCCAGCTGATGTTCATCGGAAGCCGTCCCGACCTGAATGACGAGCAGCGCCGCGCTGTGCAGACCATCTGGGCCAACTGGGCCGTACGGCGCGCCAACCAGACGGCCGCCACCGGCAACATCAAGCGCTCGCTCGCTATCCTCAACGCCGCCGCCAAGGCCTTCCCGGATAACCCCGGCGTGCTTCGGGCCCTGGCCTCGGGTTATGCGCGCGCCGGCCAGCCCAAGCAGGCCATCCTTATCTTTCAGTCGCAGGACATGACCTCGGCCACGGCCTCCGACTATAAGTCCGCCGTCGGCGCCGCACTTGCCGCCAACGACACCAAGGACGCCGAGATCTGGCTCCGCTACGGCCTCGACCAGTATTCCCGCGACGCCGAGATACTCTCGCTCGCCGCAAAGTTTGAGCAGGCTCGCGGCAACAGCGGCCGCGCCGCCGACTACTTTAAAGCCTCTCTCGCCGCTCTTCCTCCCGGAGACCCAGGAGCCGAACTCGCCAGCGAGTTGAGCCAGCCCGCCCCGACCAATCGGCTGCCCAGCTCCGCCCACGCGCAGGACCTCGCCCGCCTCCTCGGCACAGCCGACGCCGACGAGAACGGGCAGCAGGCTCCCTCGAAGCCCTACCTTCCCAGTTATGTGAACGCGTACGGTCAGGCTCCGGTCGAAGTGCAGGGCGGCCCCTATGGGCCCACCTCGAGCGTCGTACCCGCCTACATGGCCAATCCAGGCGCGCGCCGTTCGTACTCTACCACCGGAACGCTGCGCGACTATGTTCCTGAGGTATCCAGCCCGACGGCTCCCGCCGCCGCACCCGCCCTGGAGCTTGCCGACGCGACACCCGCAGCAGCACCGCTCTCCTCCGAGGAGTATCCGCGCCAGGCGATCGCCCGGCTGACCACTAAGGCGCAGTCGCAGCCTTTGATCTCCGCCGTCCCGCAGGAGACTTACGGCCCCTACGTGCCGTACGCCCCTCCCGCGCAGAACTCAGCCCAGACGGCCTCTGTTGCGCCGCAGAATCCCGGCTGGGGCTATACACCGTCCCCGGTTCCGGTGCAGCTCGGCGACAGCACACCGCACATCGATCCTCCGCAGAAGGAGGTCACCGACGTTCTTCCCACCGCGCGCTACATGCCCACCGCGCGCATCGGCTCGCAACGCTCCACCCGTCCGATGACGGGGGAGAGCAACCCTCCGCCGGATGACTACGGCACGCTGACCACCCATAATGCGCAGTACAACCCGCAGAGCCAGTTGCAGCCCACCGCCGACAGTTACGCCCAGCAGTATCCGCAGCCCGGCCTTGGGACACGCTCCACGACGACGCACCGCGCCGCAGCCCCCCGGCCGACGACCCCGCCCCTGAGCTACCCCAACGTCAGGCAGCCGCTCGGCGACTCCGGCTACCCCACGCTGGTCCCGCAGACGCAGGGCAATCCTCCCAGCGACGCCGACCTGATGGCCAAGAGCCTTCCTCCGCTGCGCGGCTCTTACGATCCAAGCGCCATCGTTCCCCGCGGCCCAATGTCGCAGCGCGAGACGACCGAGCTGGAGATCGCTGCCATCGAGGCCTCGTACAGCGGCTGGGTCGGCGGAACCGGCTACGGCCGCTACCGCAGCGGCACCGCCGGCTTCGATCGCCTCACCGATCTCGAGGCTCCCTTTGAGGCCTCCGCCGTCCTTGGGAAATCCATTCGCCTTACCGTCGTTCCGCGCGCCGTCTTCCTCAACTCCGGCACCATCGACACCACCAGCTTCCAGAATCAGAACGGCGGCGTCATCCCCGTCCTCGGCACGCTTCCGGCCAATGCGCTCGTGGCTCCGCAGCAGCAGTTCTCCTCCGGTGTCGGCGGCGAGATTCAGCTCACCAGCGCCAATATCGGCCTCGCCGTCGGCTACACGCCCTACGCCTTCCTGGTCTCCAACGTCACCGCCCACGCGCAGTGGCGTCCTCTCGGCGGGCACTTCACCTTCTTCGGCGACCGCGACTCCGTCAAAGACACGCAGCTCTCCTACGCCGGCCTGCGCAACCCCGGCAGCATCACTCCTGTCTTCTCCGGCAACATCTGGGGCGGCGTGATCTCCACCGGCGGCGGCGTCCGAGTCGAGAACGGCAACGAGCGCGCCGGCATGTACGTCACCGGCGGCGGCTATGCCCTTACCGGCTACCACGTCCTCGACAACCGCCGCTACGACGGCACCATGGGAGCGTACTTCCGCGTGCACCGTTGGCCCGGATACGGCAGCCTGAACATGGGCGTCAACTTCTTCGGCATGCACTACGATCACAACGAGCGTGGCATGACCTACGGGCAGGGCGGATACTTCAGCCCCAACATCTACTTCCTCGCCTCGGTGCCGCTCACCTACAACGGCTATTACGGCAAGAACTTCAACTACGTCATTAACGGCGCTGTGGGACTCCAGAGCTTCCAGGAAGAGAGCGCGTCGTACTATCCTCTCGACCGCCCGCTCCAGACCGGATCCAGCAACGCCTTCTACCCGCAGAACAGCAATACCGGCCTGAACTACTCCACTGAGTCGGAGGGCAGCTACCGTGTCGCCGACCACTGGTACGTAGGCGGCTTCCTCACCGCGAACAACACCCGCAACTACAACATGGTCTCGGGCGGCTTCTTCGTGCGCTACCTGTTCAAATCACAGGTCCCGACCGAGAGCGGCTTCAAGGGCATCTTCCCCACCAACACCGGCTTCCGCCCGCTACGCGTCCCGTAGCACCGCGCTCAGGCGGGAAGGGAATCGCCGCCTCCGAATCGGACGTGTGCGCGCAATGACCCAAACGGGGAGCTTCACAGGCAACATTTCACTTGAATCAGCAACTTGCTTCGTCGTATAACGGCGAAACGCCAACATCTTCGATCTCTGGCAGGGCAATGCCTTAGCCACGCAAGGAAAGTTGTGCGCGAGGGGCTTGATGACAGGATTGATCGATCTGCTGCGAAGAGCCCAACGATACCTCTTCGTCTCTGCTTTGTTTTCTCTGCTTGCGGTGCCCTCCTGTGCTGCAAAAGACAGCGTCCCCGACTGGGTCCGTACCGCCGCCGCGCAGAAGGTCCCGGCCTATCCGCCGGAGACCAACGCCGTCATCCTGCTCGACGACACCACCTATACGGTCGCGCCTGACGGCACAGCTGTAGAACACTCGCGCACGGTCCTCAAGATCCTTCGTCCTCAAGGCCGCGACGAGGGACTCGTCTACGTCCCATTCGACAAGGACAGCAAGATCCTATCCATGCATGTCTGGAGCATCGGCCCTGACGGCCATGAGTACGCCGTCAAGGACAATGAGATCGTCGAGTTCGGCCAGCCCGGCGGCGGCATCCTCTACGAAGACGTGCGCTTCAAGGCAGCCAAGCCGCCGGGGCGCGATCCGGGCGGCATCATCGCCTGTGAGTACGAGCAGCGCATGCGGCCCTACATCGCCGAAAAGACCTGGTTCTTCCAGGGAACCACACCGCGGCTCGACCAGGTCTTCACGCTCGAGCTCCCTGCCGGCTTCACCTACACCACTGTCTGGGCCCATCACGCCGCCGCAAAAGAGGCCGACCTCGAAAACCGGCGCTGGCGCTGGGAGATGAAGGATACCCCCGGCATCGATCTGAAGGAGGTCACGCACCGCCCATCGGAGCTCTCACTTGCCGGCCGCATGACCGTCCACTATGCCCCGGCAGGTTCCTCTGTCTCCGCGCAGGATGGCTGGCGCAGCGTCGGCGAGTGGTACGACAGGCTCTCCCACGACCGCCTCGCAGCGACGCCCGAGATCACGGCCAAGGCGCAAGAGCTTGCCGCCGGCAAGTCCGACTTCTACGACAAGACCGAGGCCATCGCCGAGTTTGTCCAGAAGCAGATCCGCTACTTCGTCATCGAGATGGGCGTCGGCGGCTATCAGCCCCACTACGCCAGTGACATCTTCCACAACCGCTACGGCGACTGCAAGGACAAGGCGACCCTGCTCTCCTCCATGCTCTCCACCGTCGGCATTCACGCCGCGCTCCTCATGGTCGACGACCGGCGCGGCGTCATCGATCCCGACGCGCCCTCCATCGTCGGCAACCACATGGTCGCGGCCATCGAGGTTCCCAAGGACTACGACTCGCCGAAGCTGCGCAGCGTCGTCACGGCCAAGACCGGCCGTCGCTATCTGATCTTCGATCCCACCTGGGAGAAGACTCCCTTCGGCCAGCTCGAACACGAGTTGCAGGGAAGCTACGGTGTCCTCATGGAAGGCTCTGACTCTCAGGTCATCGCGCTCCCGCTCCTCTCCCCGACGCTCAATACGGTCCACCGCACCGCCAGCCTTCACCTCGACTCCGACGGCACGCTCAAGGGCTCCGTCACGGAGAAGCGATTCGGTGATATCTCCGACCACCGCCGCACCCTCTACACTCACGGCGATGCCAAGCAGCAGAGCGAGTACCTCGACCATGTCCTCGGGCAGGACTTCACCACCTTCAAGGTCTCCGACATCAAGGTCGAGAACGCCGAGGCTCTCAACAAGGACCTCACCACCACCTTCACCATCGACGTCGACCGCTACGCCCGCTCCACCGGGCCTCTCCTGATGGTCCGCCCGCGCGTCCTCGGTGAAGAGGCTCCGCGCGTCGACCACAAGCCCCGCACCGTCCCCATCGATCTCACCGAAACAATGCAAGCAAGCGACGACTACGACATCGAGCTTCCCGCCGGCTACGTCGTCGACGAGCTGCCTGACCCTGTCAAGGTCGATCTCGGCTTCGCCTCCTACGAGAGCCAGAGCCAGGTCAAGGGCAACGTCCTTCACTACTCGCGCACCTACACCGTCCGCCAGGTCACCCTGCCGCCGGAGAAGTACGCCGATCTCCAGAAGCTCTCAAGCGTCATCGCCACCGACGAGCAGAGCCGCGCCATCCTCAAGAAACAGTAGACTCTCCACCACCCTCAGCCCACAAAAGAAGGGAATCGCACGCATGAATCGCCTCACGAATCCGAGAGCAGGCCACCGCCTCTTCCGCGCAATGCTCTTTGCCACGCTCGCTGCCGCTGCATCGCCCTTGCTCCGCGCTGACCAGTGGACCGCGCCCACCAGGGAAGAGCTCTCCATGACGTCGATCCCGGAGGTCCCCGGCGCCGCGGCCGTCTATCTCAACAAGGAGGAGACCACGGAGGACAAGCTGCACGCCTGGAGCATCTACGTCCGGCTGAAGGTCCTCACCGAGAAGGGCAAGGACTACGCTAACGTCGAGCTCAAGTACGGCTCCAGTAACAGTGGCGGCGGCTACACCGTCGGCGACATCGCCGGCCGCACCATCCATCCCGACGGCACCATCATTCCCTTCACCGGCAAGCCGTACGAGAAACTCATCGAGAAGACCAAGGGCTACGAGGGTTACAAATACATGGCCAAGGTCTTCACCCTGCCCGACGTCGAGGTAGGCAGCATCATCGAGTACCGCTACTCCATCCGCTACGACGACAACTACTACATGTCGCCCGACTGGTACATCCAGTCCGAGCTCTTCCTCCGCAAGGGCCGCTACGTCTGGAAGCCCACCAGCGCGCAACTGGTCCATCGCAGCGCTGGCGGCCGCGAGCAACTCACCAGCGCCATCGGCTGGTTTCCCGTTCTTCCCGCCGGCGCCGAGGTGAAGCAGACACGCCTTCCCGCCACTGGCTTCGACCAGGGCCAGATCATCCTTGAGCTCAACGTGCATGACGTTCCTCCCGCGCCAAAGGAGGAGTACATGCCGCCGATCTCCGCCTTCACCTACCGCGTTCTCTTCTACTACTCGCCTTACCGCAGCGGCGAGGAATTCTGGAAGTCCGAAGGCAAGTTCTGGTCCAAGGACACCGACAAGTTCATCGGACCCGGAGCGAAGGTCACCGCCTCTGTTCACGAACTCACCGCACCCTCCGACACCGCCGACCAGAAGCTCCGCAAGCTCTACGCCGCGGTCATGCAGCTTGAGAACACCGACTTCACCCGCGAGCACGAGAAGGTCGAGGACAAGGCCGCCGGTCTTCGCGAGGTCCATAACACCGACGACATCCTCGAGCGCAAGCGCGGCTCCAGCGATCAGCTCGCCGAGCTCTTCATCGCCATGGCGCGTGCCGCCGGCATGAAGGCCTACGCCTTCGCCGTCACCAACCGCGACCGCAGCATCTTTACCAATGCCTACCTCAGCCTCGGCCAGCTCGACGACATCGTTGCTGTAGTCAACGTCGATGGCAAGGAACAGTACTTCGATCCCGGCTCGCGCTACTGCCCCTACGGCCATCTCGAGTGGAAGCACAGCTTTGCCGCCGGTCTTCGCCAGGTGGAGGGAGGCACCACAGTGACGGAGACGTCGGGCGAGCCCTACACCGCATCCCGCATCCAGCGTGTCGCCAACCTCACCATGGACGAGCACGGCGAGGTCACCGGCACCGTCAGGATGACCTACATGGGCGCTCCGGCCGTCATCTGGCGCCACCGTTCGCTCTCAGGCGACCAGGCCAGCCTCGAGCGTCAGCTTCGCACCTCCGTGGAGCATCTGCTCCCCGGCGGCATGGAGGTCCAGGTCGCCTCGATCGACAAGCTCACCAGCTACGAGGAGCCTCTCACCGTCACCTTCAACGTCAAGGGTCCAATCGGTGCTCCCACCGGGAAGCGTCTCCTCATCCCCGGCGATATCTTCGTCTCCAACGAGAAGGCCGCCTTCCCGCACGAGAAGCGCGAGATCCCCGTCTACTTCGACTACAACCACATGGTGCAGGACGCCGTGCGCATTCATTTACCCGCCAGCATCAAGGTGGAGTCGATGCCCACCGCAGAGAAGCAGCAGTTCGAGAAGTTCGCGCTTTACAACCTCACCACCGAGTCCGCGCCGGACTCCGTTACCGTCCGCCGCGACTTCGTGCTCGGCGAGTTCACCTTCCTCCAGAAGGAGTACCCCGGGCTGCGCGCCTTCTACAACAAGATGGAGACCAAGGATCAGGAGAGCGTCGTTCTCACCGCGTCGCCGGTTGCATCGGCTGTGAAGCCGGCTGGCTCCGCAAACTGAGCCTCACGCCGCCTGCCGGCTCAACCCCTGGCAGGCGGCACACCTTCACCGCCGCGTTGGCGTAGTCGCAGGCAAACGATGTGGCCGCGCCTCGCTCCAGCACAACCCACTCGGCACCCTCAGGCACCAGCGCAGCCAGCCGCTCCGCATCGCTCTCTTCACTCAGCCGCGCCTGCGCGCTCTGCCCGGCTGCCCATGCAGCAGTCAGTGACGGTGTAATCGCCGCCTCGCCGCCGTCCTTGGAGTAGTCCGGCAGCACGCTTCGTTCTGCGATCGCCCGGAAGCACTGCGCATCTTCACCCGCCTTCGTAATGTAGTCCGAGTCCAGCGCGAAGACTGCATTCACCGGTGTGCTCGCCCTGATCCACTCAAACGCCTGCACCCACGCATTCGCCGGTGGCTCCGCTCCCGACAACGAAGGCAACTCCAGGTGCGCCGACGCCGGGAACGTCTGCCGATCCACCGTCCACATTATCGCGGCAAGCAGGCCGAACACGCCTGCCCAGAGCAGCGTCCGCCGCCCCAGCCAGCGAGCCAGCGCGGCCCCCACAAACAGGATCATCACGATATACACCTGCTGAAAGATGCGCAGCGGCTGCAGCCGTGCCACGATATGCGTCGCCGATTCCGCGCGCGCGAACACGACGGCAATCACGATCGCGATCGAGCCCGTCACCAGCGCCATCAGCGTCAGAGCCGCCCGAGCACTGTCACCTCGCCCGCGCTCCTGCCACGCCGCTCCCGCCAGAATCGCCAGCGGAGCGGCCAGCCCGATCCACTCATACCATTGCCACTGGCTCAGGAACCAGTAGTACCGCGACATCGCCACGCCGTGATACGCCGCGCTCTCCGGCTGTGCCACCGTCTGTAGCACAGCCGCAACCATCACCGCCGCGCAGCAAAGCCCAAGCGCCACCGCCATTCGCACTCCGCGGCGCTCCGGCAGCGTCAGGCCCAGTGCCAACGCGCACCCAAACCCATACGCCGCCATCAGCGGATGCATCGCCGCCGCCACCGCAAACGCCACCATCGCCAGCGCGAGACGGCCCCACCGCCACCGTTCGCGCAACTGCACCGACCGTAGAAAATCGAGCACGCCCACCAGCGCCAGAAGCACGCACGGCGTCGAGATGCTTCGCGCCGTCACATACGGATCCATCAGCATCAGCGACGTCCCCGCAATCGACAGCGGCAGCCACGCCGCGAGCAGAACCACTGCGCCCACGCGCTCCCTCAGGCCGTCGAAGCACCGGCTGGCCAGCATCCAGCCCGCCGCCAGCGTCAGCCACGTACTCGCCAGGTAGATCGCCAGCAGGACCACCTCGAGCCGCATCCCCGAACATCGCACCACCGCTGCCACCGCCGGCGCAAAGAGCGAGAAGCGCAGATGCCCCAGCACAAACTCCGCGCCGTACGGATAGAGCGCAGGGTTCAGAACGCGCTTGATCCCCGCCATGTAGAGGCCGCCGTCTTCGGCAAACGGATGATAGCCATGTACCACAAGAGCCGCCGCGGTCAGCCCCGTTACAAGAAGCGCCGCAAATCTGCGCTCCTTCCTGCTGCGCTGCTCAGCGCTCTGTTCCTGGGGGATCCTGAGAGGGGAAAGGACCGATGTCGCCAAGTAACCTGTGCTCCTGCCGCCTTATCGCGGCCTCGTTGATGACCCGTTCACAAAACCGCTCGTCCCCAGGCACCCGGCAACGCGCGCGCGCTCAGAAAAATAAAGCGCTATATAAATAAGACGCCCCGAATGCTCGGGGAGTCTCTATCCTCCGCGAAGAATCGTGACGTTACAATAAAAAGGTTCATGCGTCCGCCTGTCTCACGACCCACTGCATCCTCGCCAGTCGCTACGCAGGTCGCGATGACCCAGCCTCGCCGCCGTAATCTCGTCAAAACCCTTCCCGGCCTCCTCGTAAGTGCCTTCTTTCTCTGGTACACCTTCCGCGGAATCTCCTTTGAACACATGCGCGCGCTGCGCATCGTTGCGCCTCTCTGGATCCTCGGCGTGCTCGGCTTCACCCTTGCCAGCTACACGCTCCGCTGCGTGCGCTGGACCCGTATGATGCGGCCCACCGGCGCGCCCTTTGCCACCTGTGCCCGCGTCCTGATGACCTCGCTTGCGGCCAACAACATCTTACCCTTCCGCATTGGCGACATCATGCGTGTCTTCACCTACGCGCGCGATCTCGGCGCCTCTCCCTCGGCCATCCTCTCCACCGTCATCCTCGAAAAGCTTCTGGACATCTTCGTTCTCGTCCTCCTCTTCGTCACCTTCATGGGCCCGAAAGTCAATCCGCACTCCCGCCTCGTCGCCGAGATACTGCTGGCCATCTCATCGGTCGGGCTGCTCGTCCTGCTTCTCGGAGCCCGCACGCTCGAGCCCGTCATCCGCAGATTTTTCGCCCGTCATCCTGGAGACCCGAACCTCGCCTCAAAGTTGCACAAGATCGAACATTGGCTGCTGCTCGCGCTTCATTGCATCCGCCAGATCGGCATCGCCGGCTCGCTCCTCCTGCTTATCCAGTCGTTCATCATCTGGACCTGCGAGGGCATGATCTTCGTCTCTGCCGCCCGTCTCATCGGGCTGGCCACCGATCGCATCGGCCCCTGGCAAGCCGTCTCCGTCGCCAACCTCTCCTACCTCATCCCCAGCTCGCCCGGAGCCATCGGAACCTTCGAGTGGGCCGTCAAGACCTCACTCGTCAGCCACGGCGCAGCCGAGCCGCGGGCCGCGCTCTACGGCCTTGCGCTCCACGCCTGGCTGCTCATCTCCGTCACCGGAGCCGGCGGCATCATCTTCCTCATCCACCGCATCCGCATCCACAACCGCACCCCGCTGCTCGAAGAGATCGAGACCCTCCCCGCCGAGATGCCGTAAGCCGCGGCTATCTTCCGTCCTCGTCACCGCCACAACTCTGGCATTTCGACCGGAGCACAGCGAAGTGGAGAAACCCGCTTCTCTACCCAGAAGGTCGTCGAACCCGCACCTCACGTAAACTGAAAACAAACCCAACCAAGCGGTGAATCCGAAGCATGTATCGCACAATTCAGCAGTCGCTCGTGGCCCGCATCCAGGCCATCCTTGCCCAGAAGTACGACATCACCCTCGCCACGCTCGCCGTCGAGCAGCCGCCCTCCATCGCCCTCGGCGAACTCGCACTTCCCGTCGCCTTTGAGCTCGCCAAGCGCCTCCGCAAGGCCCCCCGCGCCATCGCCGCCGAACTCGCTGCCGAGCTCTCCGCTGCACTCCCCGAAGGCATTGCCTCCGTCGAGGCCGCCGGCGCCGGCTACCTCAACGTCCGCTTCAACCGCGCCTACATCGCCGGCAGCGTCGCTCAGGACAAGCACGCCGATATCGGCGGCCCCGGCTTCCGCCTCGTCGAGCACACCAGCATCAATCCCAACAAGGCTGCACACATCGGCCACCTCCGCAACGCCATCCTCGGCGACACCTTCCAGCGCCTCCTCCGTCCCGACGCCTACAAACGCGGCTACGACGTCGGCGTCCAGAACTACATCGACAACACCGGAGTCCAGGTCGCCGACGTCGTCGTCGGCCTCATGCACCTCGAGCGCAAAGACCTCGCCGCAACCAAGCAACTCCTCGACGACCTCGCCGCCAAAGGCGAGCGCATCGACTTCTACTGCTGGGACCTCTACGCCCGCGTCTCCCAGTGGTACACCGCCGATGACTCCGCGCTCGCCGAGCGCAAGGCCCTGCGCCTCGCCACCCTCCACGCCGTAGAAGCAGGCGGCAACGAGATCGCACAGGTCGCCGACCTCATCGCCACCGCCGTCCTCCGCCGCCACCTCGAGACCATGCAGCGTCTCTCCATCGAGTACGACTTCCTTCCCCGCGAGAGCGAGATCCTGCACCTCCACTTCTGGGACGCCGCACGCCAACTCATGATCGACAAAGGCGTCCTCTACCTCGAGACCGAGGGCAAGAACAAAGGCTGCTGGGTCATGCGCCGCGCCCCCGTCAACGGAGCCGCAGATCCGGGTGCCCCACGTCTCGCTTCTGAGACGTGGGATACAAATGACGGCCCGGACGAAGACGCCAAGGTCATCATCCGCTCCAGCGGCACCATCACCTACGTCGGCAAGGACATCGCCTACCACCTCTGGAAGTTCGGCCTCCTGCCCGGCAAGGACTTCGGCTACAAAGAGTTCTACGAGTACTCCAGCCACACCTGCTGGATCTCCGCCGAGAGCGGCGAGACCCCGCACCCCAGCTTCGGCCACGCCGACGCCATCTATAACGTCATCGACTCGCGCCAGAACGACCCGCAGACCCAGGTCATCCAGGCCCTGCGCGGCATGGGCTTCACCGAGGCCGCCGACCGCTACACTCACTTCTCCTACGAGATGGTCGCCCTCACCCCACGCTGCGCCATCGAACTCGGCTACCCCATCAGCGAAGAGGACCAGAAGCGCCCCTACATCGAGGTCAGCGGCCGCAAGGGCTTCGGCGTCAAGGCAGACGATCTTCTCGACCGCCTCATCGCCGCAGCACGCGCCGAGGTCGACACCCGCCACCCCGACCTCTCCGATACCGACCGCGACACCATCGCCAAACAGATCGGCGTCGGTGCCCTGCGCTACTTCATGCTGCGCTACACGCGCAACACCGTCATCGCCTTCGACTTCAAAGACGCGCTCAGCTTCGAGGGCGAAACCGGTCCCTACGTCCAGTACGCCATCGTCCGCGCCGCCAACATCTTCCGTAAGGGCGAGACCTCCGCCGAGGCCGCACTCCAGGCCTTCGCCTCGCTCGATCTCTCAGGCATCCTCGAGGGCGAAGAGGGAACTACGCTCTGGGAGACCTGGTTGCTCGTCTCAAAGCTCACCCTGCTCATCGAGCAGGCCATCGCCACCTCCGAGCCCGCCTACCTCGCCAAGTACGCCTTCCAGCTAGCCCAGCAGTTCAACAACTTCTATCACCGCCACCACATCCTCCACGAGACCGACCCCACGCGCAAAGCCTTCTACTTCGCCACCGCCGCCGTAGCACAGCGCGAGATGATCCGCGCCCTCGGCTACCTCGGCATCGAAGCCCCCGAGCGCATGTAGTCATCTCTGGTCTTTTGCGTAAACACTACCCTCTGGAATACCCGGTTCGAGGGTGACTTGAATTTGCTTCGCGACAATGCTTCCAGATAGTCCATAGCAGGGCGCAAGCAAGATCTCGTAACCCTCGGGATTTCTCAGGATTTTCAGGTCAAAGATCACGTTCTGATGGTTGAAGTCATCAAGGTGAATCGTGACGATGTCATAGAGAAGAAAGCTGACAATGGCATGCTTCGTCCGCGAAGAAAAAGCATGGACCTTCAGAATCGAAGTTCCGACCCGGTTCAGTTCGAGGCTCACAATCTCGGCGTCGTGAAATGACGGCCACGCTCCAAACCAATCGATGACGTCTGCTGCACCGGGGAAGTTGTAAGAGATGGGCACCGATCTCCTGCTTCCTGAGTCTAGGCCTCATACCCCCGAACCCACTCAATAATCGACCGCACCGCGATCCCGCTCGGCCCCTTCGGCTGCCACGGCTTCACCTCTTCGATCCACGCGCAGCCCGCGATATCCAGATGCACCCACGGCGTCTCGTCCGCAAACTCCTTCAGGAACATTGCCGCCGAGATCGCACCGCCCCATCGCGTGCCGCCCGTGTTCATAATGTCTGCGATCTGGCTCTTGATCTGGTCCTTGTAGTCCTCGGTGCAGGGAAGCCGCCAGAACTTCTCCCCCGAAACCTTCATCGCGTTCAGAAACTTTTCAAACGCAGCCTCATCGTTCGAGAACAGCCCGGCGTTGATGATCCCCAGCGCCACCACGCACGCTCCCGTCAGCGTCGCCGCGTCGATCAGGTGCGTGCATCCCAGCGTCTTCGCGTAGTGCAGACCATCTGCCAGCACCAGCCGCCCCTCGGCGTCCGTGTTCAGAATCTCGATCGTCTTGCCCGACATCGACGTCACTACGTCGCCCGGCTTGTACGCCCGTCCGCTCGGCATGTTCTCCGCCGAGCACACCACGCCGATCACCTTCACCGCCGGCTTCAGCTGCGCGATCGCGCGCATCGCTCCGATCATCGCCGCTGCCCCGGCCATGTCGTACTTCATCTTCTCCATGCCGTCGGCCGGCTTGATCGAGATGCCGCCCGTATCAAACGTGATGCCCTTGCCCACCAGCCCCAGCACAGGAGCATCCTTCGCCAGCGTCTTTCCCTTCTCAAGCTTCGGCTGATACGTCATCACAATCAGCGCCGGCGCCTCGGCCGAGCCCTTCGCCACCGCGTGGAACGCCCCCATCCCCAGCTCCAGCAGCTTCTCCGTCGAATGAACCTCGCACTCCAGGCCCACCTCGGCGCACATCGCCGCCGCGCGCCTGCCCAACTCCGTCGGAGTCAGAACATTTCCCGGCTCGTTCACTAGCACGCGAGCAAAGTTCTGCGCCGCCGCAACGATCTGACCCTCTTCAAATCCCTTCTGAATCTCCTCCGTGGTCGAGGCCTCCGCATCCCGCGCAACTACCGTCAGCTCCTGCACGGAGACGTCCTTCCGCTCGCTCCGGTACGTGTCCCAATCCCTCTCGGCAAACGCCGCTCCCTCCACCAGTGCGCGACAAAGCAGCGTGCAGGGCAGGTTCTCCATGTGCTCGTCGTCCAGCGCGTGGTCCTCCGGAAACGCGATCGCCATCTCGCGCACGCCGCGCGGCTTGGCCGAGCGCACCGCCGTGCCCGCGCCCTTGCGCACCTCATCCACCGACAGCGTCTTCGCCTTGCCCAGCCCCACGATCAGCAGCCGTTGCGCCTTCAGCCCGTTCGGAGCATGCAGCAGAAGCTGTTCTCCCAGCACGGCCTTGAACTCGCCCGTCGCCAGCGCTGTCGCTGCCGCGTTGCTTACTGCGTCCGATGTGGTCAGCAGAGCCACCAGCGGATCGGCGTCCTTGCCCGTCGCAATGTCCACCGCAAACACTGCGAGCATCGGCGTGGCGAAGCCCGCCGCATCCTGAAACACCAGCTTCATATCCATGGCAATATCCTAGCGCGAGCGGCTCGCTGCCTCCTACATCAGAAGCATCAAAAACGAGTCAAAAACACGCGCCTCGTCTCAAAGGATAGAACAGACGCTCCGGCTGCACCGCCGACTTCTCATCTTTCTTACAAAGAAAGAGTATTTTCTATCGCCGCTGGCCGCGCGCCATCGCCGCCCGCGCTTCCTTGTCGGCCTCGCGCCGACGCTCCGTCTCGCGCTTGTCCCAGTCCTGCTTGCCCTTGGCCAGCGCCAGCTCGCACTTCACCCGTCCATTGCGAAAGTAGAGCCGCGTCGGAATCAGCGTGAACCCCTTCTGCCGCGTCAGCCCCTCCAGCTTGCGCAACTCCTGCTTGTGCAGCAGCAGCTTCCGCGTCCGCAGTGAGTCGTGATTCATCGCGTTCCCATGCGAGAAAGGTCCAATATGCGCGTTCAGCAGAAAGCACTCGCCATCCTTCAGCAGCCCGTAGGAGTCCTTCAGGTTCGCCTTGCCCTCGCGGATCGACTTCACCTCGGTCCCCCGCAGTGCCACTCCCGCCTCAAACCGGTCGGTCAGGAAGTAATTGTGGCTCGCCGCCCTGTTCACGGCAGCGTCGCGCGCTCCCGCCGCCACAGGATCGCGGTCCTTCGGCTTTGCAGCAGTCGCCTTCGGCTGGTAGGCCGCAGTCGGATTGGAGAGGGAACGAGGCATGAATCTTCTACTTTAACATGTCCACATGCGCCGTCAGCCATCGAAGAAGCCCACCGCGGCATAACACAATTGTGGCAAGCCGCTCTTGCTCACACCACCTCACGCATGCGATCTCCGCACGTCTAACTACTGTCCGTACGACTAACCCCTGCAATATCTGAATGACTCAAAAGTCACACCTGCCAGACAGAAGGAATTCTTAGGCCCGAATGCTATACTCACCGGAGCGCAACAGCCTGGCAGGCACCGCCCCCGCAGGCAGCGTCCTCCCCTTCAGCAACACTGGGGCAGGCGTGTACTCCGGCAAACGCCACACTCTTAACGGTGTAAAGGACGCAGACAGACGTAGAATGGGTCGCGGCAAGAACGTAGTCCTCGCAAAGCTCCAGACACGCGCCGCTCAGGCGCTCCCGGCACTGCTGCTTTTGATTCTGGTCGCCGGCGCCGCAACGCACGCTCACGCGCAGTCGGCCAAATCTTGGTACAAGAAAGGCCAGGACGCCGAGCTCCATCAGAACTGGGACACCGCCTTCGAGGCCTATCGTCAGGCCACCCTCAAGGATCCCAAGGACCTCCGCTATAGGGCCCACTTCGAGACCACGCGCTTCCAGGCATCCATCTCACACGTCGACCGCGGCCGCCTGCTCCGCCAGAACGGCGACCTCCAGGGTGCACTGACTGAGTTCAAACGCGCCCTCGAGATCGATGGCGGCAACCAGACTGCCCAGCAGGAGATCGATCAGGTCGATCAGCAGCTCAAAGCTCCTTCATCTGTCCTGGCGCCTCCGGGCATGCAGCAGATGTCCGGCCAGGAGGAAGCCCTCAAGAGCATCACCTCCGTCGCCAGCCCCATCGAGCTCAAGCCCGTCTCCAACGAGCCCATCACGCTTCACATGGTCGAGGACGTCAAAAACATCTACATGGCCATCGGCAAGGCCGCCGGACTCAACGTCATCTTCGATCCCGACTACACCTCCAAGCGCATCCCCGTCGATCTCACCAACGTCTCGCTCGCCGATGCCCTGCGTATCGTCGGTATTGAAGCCGGAACCTTCTACAAGCCCGTCACCCCTAACACCATCTTCGTCGCGCAGAACAACCGCACCAAGCGCACCGACCTCGATCAACTCGCCGTCCAGACCTTCTACCTTACCAACGCCGCCCAGCAGCAGGACGCCAACGAGGTGCTCACCGCGATTCGCAACCTCATGGACCCGAGCATGAAGATCACGCTCGTTCCCAGCCAGAACGCCATCATCATCCGCGGTACCACTGACCAGCTCCTCCTCGCCCAGAAGCTCATCAACGACCTCGACCGCGCCCGTCCTGAGGTCGTCGTCGATGTCGCCATCCTCCAGGTCAATCGCGACAAGCTGCGCAACCTCGGCATCACCCTGCCGCAGTCCATCACCGTCACCCCGCAGGCCTCGCCCAGCAGCACCTCCGGGGGCTCCGGCTCCACTCCAACCAACGGCACCACCACCACCACCACCACGTCCTCCAACTTCACCCTCAACACCCTGGCGAACCTGAACGCCACCAACTTCGCCGTCAGCATTCCTCCTGCCACGCTCAACGCTCTGCTCACCTCCTCCGATACGCGCATCCTGCAGAACCCCCGCATCCGCGCCACCGACGGCCAGCGCGCCAATCTCAAGATCGGCCAGCGCATCCCCGTAGCCACCGGCTCCTACAACGCCGGCGTCTCCACCGGCGTAGCCAGCATCGGCGTTCAGACCCAGTTCACCTACCTCGACGTCGGCGTCACTATCGACATCACCCCGACCGTCCACTACGACCGTCAGGTCACCCTCAAGGCCAAGATGGAGGTCTCCTCCCAGCAGGGCTCCGTCACCATCTCCGGCGTCACCGAGCCCATCATCGGCCAGAACGTCGTCGAGCAGGTCATTCAGCTCAAGGAAGGCGAGCCCAGCATCCTTGCCGGCCTCGTCACCAAGCAGGACAGCCGCAGCTCCTCCGGCACCCCTGGCCTCGGCGAGATCCCCTTCTTCAAATACTTCTTCGCCTCCAACTCCCGTGACGTCCAGGAAAACGAGATCGTCTTCCTGCTCATCCCGCACATCGTCCGCGAGTCCGTCCTCTCCCGCCTCAACACCCGCGCCATCGACACCGGTACCGGCCAGTCCATCGAGCTTCGCCGCGACGGCACACTCGCAGACCAGCTCAGCGATCTGAACCCTGCCCGTACGCCGCAGATCGGCCAGCCTACCTCGGCCGCCAACGCCGCCTCCGCTGCCGTCGAGCAGATGAAGCAGCAGGCCGCGCCGCCCACCCCACCCGCACCGGGAACGACACCCACTCCAACGCCGGCCCAGCCCCAGACTCAGGCACCGCCCAGCTCGCCCATCAGCCTCTCCGTCGCTCCTCCTGCCGGCAACCAGGCCGTCGGCAGCACCTTCCAGGTCGCGATCCGGGCAACGAACGCAAGCGATCTCTACTCCGTGCCGATGCAGCTCCAGTACAACCCCGCCGTCCTCCAGCTCGTCAATGTGGACGCCGGTGACCTGCTGGCGCGTGACGGACAAGCCGTCTCCATCGTCCATAGAGACGAGGGCAACGGCCTGGTGACCATCTCCACCTCGCGTCCGCCCAACGTCGCCGGCGTCACCGGGCAGGGAAGCGTCGCCACCCTGACCTTCAAGGCCGTCGCCGCGGGCGACTCGAACCTCGCCCTCGTCAAGGTGGGTGCGCGCAACAGCACCCAGGCCAATCTTCCGGCCGTCGGTTCGCAGGCCGTGGTGCATGTCAAGTGATCGCGTTGAACAACTCGACACAAGCCCGGGTGCCCCAGGTCTCGCTTTTGAGACCTGGGTTCATTCGAGCCAAGCTCGAAACGTTTTGCTTAAGGGCACGGCTTCAGCCGAGCCATAACAGCTCGAAGGGGAAAGGGGCTTTAGCCCCTGAGGTCCTCTTCTCTGCCGGCCCCCGGTCTCACATCACCAACCGCGAAGCCGGCCTCACGCTCGTCGAACTCATCATCACCGTCGCGATCCTCTCCATCCTCGCCACCGCCGCCGTCCCCATCGCCCGCTTCCAGGCCCGCCGCGAAAAGGAGCGAGAGCTCCGCCGCGACCTCTGGGAACTGCGCGCCGCCATCGATCGCTACAAGGACGCCGCCGACAAGGGAGCCTTTCAGGTCAAGGCCGACTCCCTCGGCTACCCGCCCGACCTCCAGACCCTCGTCGATGGCGTCGACGTACAGGGCAAGAAAGTCCGCTTCCTCCGCCGCATCCCCGTCGATCCCATGACCGGAACCAATGAGTGGGGCCTCCGCTCCAACCAGGACGACCCCGACTCCGACTCCTTCGGCGGCCAGAACGTCTTCGACGTCCACTCCAAGAGCCAGGGCACCGCCCTCGACGGAACAAAATACTCCACATGGTGAACCTCTCCCCATTCCGCCCTCTCCCAAACCTCCGTCATTTCGACCGGAGTGGCGAAGCCGTGGAGCGGAGCAACCCCTGTATTTCGTCCCAGGATGCCGGGAGCCCAATCCTTCGCGGGGACAGGCCTGAAAACAAGGAACGCGGCTTCACCCTCATCGAGCTGATGATCGTCATGGTCATCATCGGACTCCTCGCCGCCATCGCCGTCCCAATGTACGTTCAGAGCGTCCGTCACGCCAAAGAGGCCGTCCTCAAAGAGGACCTCCGCACCATGCGCTCCGCCATCGACGCCTACACCGTCGACAAGCAGAAAGCCCCTCAGACCCTCGAAGACCTCGTCCAGGCCGGCTATATCAAGTCCATGCCCAAAGACCCGTTCACGAACCGCACGGACACCTGGATCCCCGCCCAGGACGACACTCTCCAGACTCTCGACCAGACCGAGTCCGGTATCAACGACGTCCACTCCGGAGCCCAAGGAGCCGCCTCCGACGGAACCTCCTACTCCACCTGGTAAGCATTCGCTCCTGTAAAAAGATCGTCATCTCCGACCCGAGCGTAAGAGTCAAAATCGCCGTTTCGACTGCAGCATAACCCCAAAACCTGCCATTTCGACGGAGGGCGAAGCGGGGTGAGAAACCTGCTTTTCAAGCCCACATTCCCCAACCCATCCATTCCACACCACAACAAAAAGGCGCATACTACGTCTAACAGAGCGCCGAGCTGCGTCCGTCGCACTGGAAAGCAGCTCCCTTAGGAGACTCCCTATGCGTCCCGCAACTCGAATCAGTCTGGCCGCCATACTCTCGCTCTCCGTAGTCTCCTGGGCGCAGTCCCCAACCCCCACGTCTCCGCAGTCCACTCCTCCCGGCTCACCCCAGACTGCCCCGCAAAGCACCCAGCCCTCGAGCCCGATGCCTCCCACCCCTCCCGGCGCCGAGAAGCCCATCCCCGGCTCTCCCACCGCTACCCCTGAGGAGAGCAAGGCCGCCAAAGATACCGCCGCGAAGAAGACCGACTCGCTCCCGTCCCCCGGCGAGAACCTCGACCCCAACATCAAGAAGGGCAGTCTAGACGACGTCAACGCTGTCGGAACCCGCAACGTCGGCGGCCGCGGACTCGGCAACTGGTACTCCATCGACTCCGAGGTCCGCATGGGCAAGGGCTACGCCATGGAGATCGAGAAGTCCGCCCACATGGTCACCGACCCCGTCATCAACGAGTACGTCAACCGCGTCGGCCAGAACATCGTTAAGAACTCCGACTGCAAGGTCCCCTTCACCATCAAGGTCATCGACTCCGACGAGATCAACGCCATGGCCCTGCCCGGTGGCTTCTTCTACGTCAACTCCGGCCTCATTCTGGCTGCTGACGAAGAGGCTGAACTCGCCGGTGTCATGGCGCACGAGACCGCCCACGTCTGCGCCCACCACGCCGCCCGCCAGATGACCAAGATGAACTACGCGCAGATCGGCTCCATCCCGCTCATCATCTTCACCTCGGGAACCTGGACCGGCTATGGCATCTACGAGGCCACTCAGCTCGCCATCCCCATCGCCTTCCTCAAGTTCGCCCGCGGCGACGAGGCCGAGGCCGACTGGCTCGGTCTCCAGTACATGTACAAGTCCGGCTACGATCCCCAGGCCTTCATCCAGTTCTTTGAGAAGATCGACGCTCTCGAGAAGCACAAGCCCGGCACTCTCGCCAAGGTCTTCGCCGACCACCCGCAGACACCTGACCGCATCGCCCGCTCTGAGGAAGAGATCGCCACCATCATGCCCGCTCGGCCCGACTACATCGTCTCGACCAGCGAGTTCGACGACATCAAGGCCCGCCTCGCCCGCCTCGAGAACAAGCGCAAGCTCAACGACAAGAAGGACGGCTCGAAGCCCACCCTCCGTCGCACCGGCGCCAGCACCAGCGATCCCAACGACCCCACCGCGCCACCCTCCAGCACCGACGACCGCCCAACCCTCGGCCGCCGCTGATCCATTACTCTCTGTAACCAATAGAATGGCCGCGATCGAGACCTCTCGTCGCGGCCATTCTGTTGGTTACTCTTGAGTCGCCCATCTTTATGACTTACTTAGGAAATCCGGCATAGTATCCTCTGCTGGTATCGGGGCCATCGAAAGGTATGGCCAGGAACGTATGCCGTTTTGGAAACTGCTGGTCTCTCTCATGGTTACTCTGCTTCTGTACTGCGGCATGGTAACCGCCTTCCATTTACTCAATTTGCCGAGTGATCGAGCTGTTCTGGGAGGTCTGTGCCTGCTGCTTCTCATCGCAGCAGGTGGGTTCGTTGTGTTCAGAAAGGTCTGGAGACTCTGATGACTCTCTTTCGTGAATTCCCGGGCAACGGCCCCACCATCGACTTGCAAAATCCAAACCTCTCCAAACGTCTCAGGTTTGGTGCTGTGTTGGTCGCCGTCGTTATCGCCTGTCTTATTCTCTTCAACTACGTCGTCTCCATCACGCGCATCGGCGCAGGATACGTCGGCGTAGAGGTCGTTCTCAGCGGCTCGCAGCGCGGCCCCGCGGAGATTCCTATCCGCACCGGCTGGGTCGTCTACAGCCCCCTTCACAGTCAGATCATCGAGTTTCCCACCTTCGTGCAAACCGTAAAGTGGACTCGCGACCTCAGCGAGGGCCGCGCCACCAACGAGGAGATGAGCTTCAACTCCAAGGAAGGCATGGAGATCTACACCGACGTTTCGCTCAGCTACGCCATCGACCCCACGCGTGTGCCCGACTTCTACGTGAAGTATCGCGTCAACGACCTCTCTCTCTTTACCCACGGCATCCTGCGAGACGTGGTTCGCAACTCACTCAACGAGGTCGCCTCCACGTACAGCGTGGAACAGATCTACGGCGAGCAGAAGACCGAGTTCCTCACCCGCGTCCAGGCTCTCATCCAGAAGCGCATGGAGGCCGTCGGCGTCGGCATCCAGCAGTTCGGCTTCATCGGAGCGCCCCGCGTTCCCGCCGTCATCGCAGCGGCCATCACCGCCAAGGCCCAGGCCATACAGGACGCCGAGCGTGCCCGTAACGAACTCGCCAAGACTCAGGCCGAAGCCGCCAAGACCGTCGCCGAGGCCGACGGCGAGGCGAAGGCCGCCGTCACCCGCGCCAACGGCGAGGCTGAAGCTAACCGTATCCGGCAGTCCTCGCTCACGCCGCAGCTCCTCGAGCTGCGCAAGATCGAGAACCAGAAGGCTCTCATCGAACGCTGGAATGGTCAGCTTCCCACAGTCCAGTCCGGCACAGGCGGCCTCCTCATGGAGCTGCCTAAGATGCAGTGACCATCCACAACAGAGGGGCCTGTCCCCAGGCCCCCTCATTCTCTCTTCACCAGTCCTGGCCGCTGCAACGGAACGCCGCCTGGAGTTACGACTCCACGGCGTGCTTCACCATCGCCGCAAACGAGTGCCACGCCTGCGTCATCCCAATCGGCACCGCCAGCGCATTCACCACGAACGTCAGCGGAGCCGCCCACATCGTCGACCGGTGAATCCTGCGCAGCGAAACCAGGTCATAGACGATCAATAGCAGCACCAGAATGCCCAGCCCGGTCAACGCACCGGCAGCCGGCGGAAACCCCATCCTTCCCACGGAAACCGCCCAAACGCCGCCTCCACCAACCCTGCCGTCGCCAGCAGAATAAGCCGCTTATGCGCATCCGGCCTCCTCCGCGCCCGCCACGAGGCGTAGATCACAATCACAAACCCGATAATCCCGATCGTCGGTATGGCAAAAGAGACCGCAGGATCGAGCGGCCCGATCTGCACCCCGCGCTTCAGCGCGTCCACCGCCGCAATCACACCCAGCACAATCATGATGGGCGGCAGGCAGAACGCCACCGTCCCCAGCGAGCGGTGCCACTTCACCCGGTGCGCCGAGATCAGCGCCGCCTGCACCGTGAACAGCAGCATCCACAGCGTGAACACCGCGCCGTGAACATGCAGAATCGGGCTCGGCAGCGGAGCCTGCAGCATGCCCGCCTGGAAGTACGTCGGGGAAAAACCAATAGAGACGCACACGCACATCAAAACGGCCATGCCGCTGAAGAACATTCGTTCCAAAGTGCGATTGACCGGCCTCGAGACAGGACCGCGCGACGCAGGCGTAACAACGGCATCTGTAGCCATAGAACTCTCCTTCAAAGCATCGATAAGCTTCCAAACGTGCCGGAGGGGAGTTTGCCGGATGCCGCAAGATAATATGCAACCGGCACGCTCACAATAAGGCTCTGCCGTGCTCAGCCGCGGCCGCCGCAATTCGATGACTCGGCCAGGAGCCGCCATCATCAACCGCGCCCTCACACCATTGGCCCACGCTTACGAGCCGTCAAGCGCAAATCCATCACTTTTTGGCAAACGACCGCACCAGCACAACCATATTCCAGACATCTTCATCCTTTGCGCGCCCAACCTCCTCGGGCGGCATCTGGCCTCTGCCATGCCTGATGATGTAGAACAGTTCTCCGTCGGTCAGGTCTTTCAGAGCCGCCGGATCCGTGTAGTCCTTCATCTTGAGCTTCAAGTCGGCAACGACGTCGCCTTTACCGTCGCCCTTTTCTCCATGACAAATGGCACAGTCGTAGCCATAAATCTTCTTGGCCTTGGCCAACGTCTCAGGCGTCGGTTTGACCGGATTCACCATGCGGGCCGCTTCAGCGGGAATAGCTGTCGAGGACGGCGCAGGGGCCGGTTGTTGTAGCGAAGATGCGAGAAGACATAGTGTGCAGCAGAAAAAGAGCTTCAACATGTGAGCTTCCTATTTCTATTTGCCGAGCGAAATCCTATGCCTCCGCCGCCAAATGGGGAAGCTTTATCTTTCTGCGGCATGAATCTTTGCCTTTGCCCGGAATGCTCGTCTCGCCGCCCAAACCAATCGCCTGACCCGATAAAATATCCCCATGCCCAAGAAGGACAAAGCCCCTAAAAAGACCACCGGCTACACCGACACTCACGCCGCCGCCGGCCTCTCCACCAAATTCCCCGAGATCGAAACCTGGCCCAACCAGTTCCCGGCCTACGAGATCCTCATCGACGACCCCGAGTTCACCTCCGTCTGCCCCAAGACCGGCCTGCCCGACTTCGGCCGCCTCACCATCCGCTACATGCCACGCAAGCGCTGCATGGAACTCAAGTCCCTCAAGGAGTACCTCTTTACGTACCGCAACCTCGGCATCTTCCAGGAGAACATCGCCAACCAGGTCCTCAACGACGTTGTCAAAGCCACCGACCCCGTCTGGGCTCACGTCGTCGGCGACTTCCGCCCCCGCGGCGGCATCTCCACCATCGTCGAGGCCTTCTACCCTCGCCCCAAAAACTCAAAAGGTCCCCGCTAGCGCAATTTTTATTTGAACTCCGCACAGGTCGAGAGCAAACTGGCAGAGCTTGTCTCCAACCCTGTTGCGGAGGATCGTCTGTGACTGCTCTGAACCGCTGCCTTGCTCCCGCCGCCCTGTCTCTCTTTGTCGCCACGGCCCTCTGCCAGATGGTCGGCCACCCCAACCTCCCCTACACCGCGACGAAGAAGGAGACCTTCGTCCAGAAGCTCGCCGACGGAAGCACCATCACCCGCGTCAACACGAAAACCGAAGCCCGCGACTCGCAGGGCAGAACCATGCAGACGAGCTCTCCCGGTATCTTCGGCCCACAGGGGGTCAAGATAACCACCACCTTCGTGACAGACCCCGTCGCCCACACCCACACCGTATGGATGACACCCGGCAAGGATGCCAATCGCACCCACATGCCCGATCTCGCCGCCATGCGAGCTCGCGGACAGACGACGGCCTCCATGGGCTCCGGAAGCTTCCTCATCGGAGGGATCTCATCCTCTGTCATCGCCTCCGGCGCGCCTTCGCCGGGCTTCGCAGCCATGACCTCGGGAGTCGCTGCCCCAAACACCGCAGATCCCAACCTCAAACCCCAGATGCACACCGAAAAACTACCCGGCAAGAC
>NZ_KN050789.1:204017-205034 GCF_000745965.1 Edaphobacter aggregans DSM 19364
GAGCACTACCCTGGCTCGAATTGATCCAACCGAATCTCTCATCACCCCAGCCTCCTCTGGCATATACTGCACCCGCACCACTCGGGCCCCGCAACGCGCGGGGCTCTTCCTTTTTTGCCGCATTTCTTTTCCCAGGAGGACCAACCCGATGAAACCCTTCGCTGCTCTCTGCGCCGCAACGCTTGTCGCCGCCACACTCACCGCCTGCAAGCAATCCTCCGACACCCACAACGCTGACGTCTCCGCCGTGCACGCCACCGAGGCCCAGTGGAACCAGGACTACGCCGCCCGCGACCTCGACAAGATCATGTCCCACTACGCCGACGACGCCGTCCTCATGGTTCCTGGCGCTCACCTCAGCAACGGCAAGGCCGCCATTCGCGAAGGCATCAAGCCGATGACCGCCGATCCCGCCATGGAGCTCAAGTTCGTCACCACCCGCGTCGAGGTAGCCAAATCAGGTGACCTCGCCTACACCCAGGGCACCTATACCCTCACCCTAACCGACCCCCAGACCAAGCAGGTCATCCACGACCGGGGCAACTACGTCACCACCTACCGCAAGGAGCCTGACGGAACCTGGAAGGCCGTAGCCGACATCTCCACCTCCGAAGTCCCACCACCCGCACCAGCACCCGCACCCACCCCCAAGGCAGCGAAGTAGCTCCGCGGCGCACGAAAATCACAGCCGTCTCGAACCCCGCGCCCCACCAACAGGCGACAATAGCCTCATGACCCTCGCCATCATCACCGGCGCGGCCCAGGGCATCGGCCGCCGCACCGCCGAGCTCTTCGCCGCCGCCGGCTACTCGCTCGCCCTCCTCGATCTCAAGCCCTGCCCGCCCCTCCCCAACGCCGACGCCCTCACCCTCGCCGGCGATCTCACCGACGAGTCCTTCATCGCCTCCGGCGCGCCTTCGCCGGGCTTTGCAGCCATGACCTCGGAGTCGCTGTCCCAAACACCGCAGATCCCAACCTCAAGCCCCAGATGCACACCGAAAAACTACCCGGCAAGAC
>NZ_KN050789.1:205254-210469 GCF_000745965.1 Edaphobacter aggregans DSM 19364
GAGCACTACCCTGGCTCGAATTGATCCAACGGAATCTCTCATCGAACCATCCCCACCTGGCATATACTTCACTCGCATCACTCGGGCGCTTCGCAACGCGCGGGGGCTTTCCCATTCCTTTTCCCAAGAGGAACGACCCGATGAAACCCTTCGCTGCTCTCTGCGCCGCAACGCTCGTCGCCGCCACACTCACCGCGTGCAAATCCTCCGGAAACCAGGACGCCGACATCTCCGCCGTCGGAAACCAGGACGCCGACATCTCCGCCGTGCACGCGACCGAGGCCCAGTGGAACCAGGACTACGCCTCCCGCGACCTCGACAAGATCATGTCCCACTACGCCGACGACGCCGTCCTCAGGGTCCCCGGCACAGCCCCCAGTAAGGGCAAGGACGCCATCCGCGAAGGCATCAAGAACATGACCGCCGACCCCGCCATGGCGCTCAAATTCGTCGCCTCCAAGGTCGAGGTCGCCAAATCCGGCGACGTCGCCTGCGCCCAGGGCACCTACACCCTCACCCTCACCGACCCCCAGACCAATCAGGTCATCCACGACCACGGCAGCTACGTCACCATCTACCGCAAGGAGCCCGACGGAACCTGGAAGGCCGTAGCCGACATTGCCACCTCCGGGGTCCCGCGCGCACCCGCGCCAACACCCACGGCAGCGAAGAAGTAGCTCGACCGCGCACGAAAATCACAGCCGTCCTCGAAGCCCGCGCCCCACCAACAGGCGACAATAGCCTCATGACCGTCGTTATCATCACCGGCGCAGCCCAGGGCATCGGCCGCCGCACCGCCGAGCTCTTCGCCGCCGCCGGCTACGCGCTCGCCCTCCTCGACCTCAAGCCCTGCCCGCCCCTCCCCAACGCCGACACCCTCGCCCTCACCGGCGACCTCACCGACGAGTCCTTCATCGCCTCCTCCATCGCCGCCATCCATCAGCGCTTCGGCTCGATCGACGTCCTCGTCAACAACGCCGGCATCAGCAACATCGCTCCCGCCGAGACCATCGAGGCCTCCACCTTCCGCCACGTTCTCGAGGTCAACCTCGTCGCCCCCTTCCTCCTCTCCCGCGACGCCGGAGCCATCATGCTCCAGCAGCGCTCCGGCAGCATCATCAACATCGCCTCCATCGCCGGCCTCTTCGGCATCGCCGACCGCGCCGCCTACAACGCCTCCAAGCACGGCCTCATCGGCCTCACCCGCACCCTCGCCGCCGAGTGGGGAGGCCGAGGCGTCCGCGTCAACGCCGTCTGCCCCGGCTGGGTCAAGACCGAGATGGACCACGCCGACCAGGCCCGCGGAACCTACACCGACGCCGACATCACCGACCGCATCCCCATGGCCCGCTTCGCCACCCCCGACGACATCGCCCGGGCCGTCCTCTTCCTCGCCGACCCCACCCAAAGCTCCTTCATCAACGGCCACACCCTCACTGTAGACGGAGGCTGGATCGCCGACGCCTCCTGGCAATCCCTCCGCCTCAGCCACCGCTGAGCGCCCTTTAGCTCTGCGCGTGTCAAAGTATCGACACCAACGACGACAGCCCGCCATTGTCACGTCGCCACGCAACCCTCATCTGACATTCGCAAATCCCGCTTGTTCATTAGGTAACTACTTATCGTCCACAGCCAGCCACTTGCTCGCGCCGCGCCTTTGGTCTGCAAATTGCCCTATACATGGGCGGGCAAGTATAAAGATCGGAGGCCCGCCGTGGAGATGTTGCGGTTGGACTATTTATCCTGTTTTCTCACCGTCGTTGCGACGACCCTGATCGGAAGAAAGATGTGGACCGGTCTTGTTGTTTCATGCGTCAACAGTCTCATCGTCTGTGTGATCGCCTTGCACACGTCGCAGTATGGTTTTATCCCTGCGAATATGTTCTGCATCTGCATCAACGCATTCAATCTTCGGGCATGGCTAAAGGCGCAGGAAGATCTATCCGGATCGACGTCTGCAGCAGGCAGCGAACTGGTCGCTGACTGCAAACCAACGAGTACCTCCAACAAGACAGCCACGCGAGGCTCAATAGATTCCTTTAGAATCCGTAGCGAAGCAAGGCCAGGCAATTCGAGCTCATATCTCTCTGTTAGAGTCGGGTGGCCCTTCGCACCAGCTCCCGTTCGTTCCCAACACAAACGTCGGGGTGCCCACTCTTGATGTAGTTTCATCGCCGCGCCGCGCACAAGTGAGGGAAGAAGTAAATTGCGCCGGCCGCGACCGCCCGACGTATCATTGGCCAAAGGCAGAGAGCCGTGACCACGCGTCAACCCAAGGTCCACACTCAACTCGCCCGGTCGGCAGCCCAGATCTTTGCCGGCAATGACCGCATGAATCAGCTTCTCATCGAACATCTTGACCCCGCCGCATGGAAAGCCAAACCACCCGGCAACGTCCGCACCATCGCGGCGATCTTCACGCACATGCATAATGTCCGTTCCAAGTGGATCAGGCTCACCGCTCCGCACCTCAAGGTTCCACCACAGCTCAACCGCGCACACTGCACTCCGCAGCAGGTCCGTGCGGGATTGGCCGAGAGCGCCGCCCGCTGCGCGGAGATGCTCGCTGAAGCGCTCGACACTCACGACGGCCGCGTCGAGAAGTTTCGCAGAGACGGCTGGGCCAGTCCGTGGCCCGTTGGCCCGGAGATGCTCTGCTACATGCTCTCTCACGAAGCCCACCATCGCGGTCAGGTGTGTATGCTCGCCCACCAACTCGGATTCCCATTGCCGAACCAGGTGACGTCCGGAATCTGGAATTGGGAAAAGCTCTGGAAAGACTGCGGAGCGACGGGCGACCCCGGTTCCAATTACTAGGCCACCAGTAGAGGAACACTGAATTCCGGCGGTCTTGAGAAGTCCCAGGCGACCTTCAGCAGTTCCTAAAGGGTCGTCATTCTGAGCGCAGCGAAGAATCGCGGTATTTTGCTCGAAGCGCCGACAATCTCAAGAAAATATCCTCAGATCTCAAACGGTCATTCTGAGCGGAGCCGAAGGATCTGCATTTTGCCGGAAGTGGCCAGACAACTCGGCATGACCGATGAAGTGGATTACTTCCGGATGGCGACCACTCGTAAATTACACCGGGCGTTTGGGGCAGAAGCTCCAAGGATATAATGCCGACGGTTCGGATTTACTGTGAGGAATCTAAGATGACGATATCTGTTTTTATCGGGACCAGCGTCGACGGATTCATTGCGCGGCCGAACGGCGACCTCGACTTTCTGCCACCGGGCGGCGGCGAACCTCACGGCTATGACGAGTTTATGGCAAGCGTCGATGCGCTTGTGATCGGCCGCAAGACCTTCGAGACGGTTCTGACCTTTGCGTCCTGGCCTTATGGTCACAAACGCGTCGTGGTCCTGAGTAGCCGACCGCTCGACCTATCTGCGGCGCGTGGAGGCATTGTGGAGCAGATGGCCGGACCTCCGGCTGAGATTGTTTCAAACCTTGCTTCCCGTGGTGTCCACCACCTTTACGTCGACGGTGGGATCACGATTCAACAGTTCCTGCGTGCGGGCCTCATTCAACGCCTCATTATCACTCGAGTGCCTGTACTCATTGGAGACGGAATTCCTCTCTTCGGCACGCTGCCGCGCGACATCCTGCTCCGTCACGTAGCCACTCAACACTACCCGAGCGGCTTGGTTAAGACCGAATACCACGTTGTCGTCTAACACGGATAGGTATGCGCCGCGTAATTGTTGTCATCAGGCATATTGTTCCCGAGCGACGGGCAATCCGCACGTTATCGGATAGAGGAAGGGTTGCCGACAACACTCTCAGATCCCTCGGGCCGAGGTTTCCGATATCCAGCAAATGTGTAGAACGGTCGGAGCACAATTGTGGTCGCATTCCATCTAATGGAGTTGTTTTTAGTCCAATTTAGCTTATGGCAAAACTGGGTCTCCAATGGCCTGGATGGCATACCAGTGTGATGAGTCAGTTCCAGTTGTGGATTCTGCCAACTTGAGCTGAATGCATGCCCTCTAACTAACACATTGGGAAGTCGTACGTTTGACAGCAGCAGGACCAAGAACTTCGGATCAAGCTGCGAGCCTGTCAAGACAAAATGACGGTATGACGGTATCTTGTCATCGCCACGTCGTCGCTCAACCCTTATGTGACATCGCAGACTCTACTTGTTCTTTAACTTCTTTATCATCAGCCCAACCACTTCTCGCGTTGAAGCGCCGCGCCTTTGGCGCACAAATTGCCTTACTCAGGGTGGGCAGCGATAATAAATATCGGAGGCCGCTGTAGAAAGAGAAGGAAGAGTAACTGTGGCAAAAGTAATCGAGTTCTACATACCGAACAACTCCCGAAAAAGCGTGAAATGGGTTCCCCGCGAACAGCGCGGCAAGATTATCGAGTTCACTCCACGGATAAAGAAGTCGGCCTAGCAGGAAGCTACTCGCGACTTGGTCAAGCCGAATTGACTTCCCTGAAATCAGGCTCTCTCACCGGGCGAAGAATCACCTGGTCTCCGGGGCAAATCGTCCGACGGGCTTCTTCATCAGGAAAACGAAACGCCGTGCGGAATCAGCCGGTTTTCGTATGCCTGCCGTTCCAGATCCTCGCGGAAATCAGGATGCGCGAGTGCAATGATAGCCCTGGCGCGTTCCGCGACGGACCGTCCCTTCAAGTTGACCATCCCGAACTCGGTAACCAGATACATCACGTCCGAGCGCGGCGTTGTCACGATATTGCTGGGAGTAAGGCTAAACACAATCCGGCTGCGGCGCTCACCTCGCTTCTCGTAGGTTGACGAGAGGCAGATAAACGACTTACCTCCCTTGGATGCGTAGGCGCCGCGCACAAATTGCAGCTGGCCTCCGGTGCCGCTGAGGTGGCGGTGCCCGTCGGATTCCGAAGCTACCTGTCCCTGCAAATCGACCTGCGTGGTGTTGTTGATCGACACTACTTTCTCGTTTTGCATGATGATGTACGGCGAGTTCGTATAATCCACCTGCTGGCAGTACCAGTCCGGATTGCGGTTGGCTGTCGCGTAAAGGGAGTGCGAGCCCAGCGCGAACGTATAAGTCACCTTGCCTGGATCCAGCGTCTTCCGCGATCCGGTTACCCGGCCAGAACGGTAAAGCAGGCCGAGGCCGTCGGTCATCATCTCCGTGTGGATGCCAAGATCCTTCACCCCGCTTTCGAGTAATAAGCAGCATACGGCGTTCGGCATGCCGCCGATCCCTATCTGAAGGCA
>NZ_KN050790.1:0-12015 GCF_000745965.1 Edaphobacter aggregans DSM 19364
CCTCGGTTCGCGGATGACCGACGCTGACAAAAAGAAAATCGAAGAAGCCCTTGCGCAACTGGCACGTCAAGTCCGGTTCCCCGAGGGGGTTTGTCCCGACCAGGCGCTACGCCGGAGTGCCACATTGCATCAACACAGCAATGCGCCATACACGTGACCTGACGGACGAACAGTGGAAGACCCTTGACCCGCTAATCCCGAAACCAAGAAAACGACGTGATGGCCGAGGGCGACCTTGAAAAGCCGCCGATCCGTCCTGAACGGTGTCCTGTGGGTATTACGGACCGGTGCGCCTTGGGCGGACCTTCCCGACCGATACCCCTCGTTCCAGACCTGTCATAGGCGCTTTCAGCAATGGGTTCGCTCTGGTGTCATGACGAAGATCATGACTGCTCTTGCGCGCGAACTCAGTGCTCAAGGCGCAATCGATGTCCGCGAAGCATTTATCGACGCGAGTTTCGCTCCTGCTAAAAAAGGGGGCGCAAGGTCGGAAAAACGAAACGCGGCAAGGGAACAAAGATCATGGCGGTCGCAGATCGTAACGGCCTGCCAGTTTCTGTTTGCGCCGAGAGTGCCACTCCCCACGAAGTGACGCTTGCCATCTCCACCTTGCTACAGATGGTTGTTCCAGACGCCCCGCAGAACTTGGATCGATGACAATGCCTACGACTCCGACCGCCTCGACACAGAACTGAGATTCTACGGCATTGAAGTCATCGCTCCACATCGACGAAACCGAAGGAATTCGACTCAGGATGGACGTCGGCTGAAACGATACCGGCGCAGGTGGAAAATCGAAAGGCTGTTTGCCTGGTTGCAGAACTTCCGGCGTCTGGTCGTTAGATATGAACGTCACGCCGAGAACTTTCTCGGGATGCTACAACTCGCCGCGTCTCTGATTCTGCTGAGGCATTTGTGAGATGGGTCCTAGGAAAGTTGAACGTCTCCGGTGCCAAGACCCCGTCGTGCTCGACGCTCAGCCGCGAAACGACCGAACTCAATCAGACGTGTCTTATCCGGATCTGCGAGGCTGAGCATTAGTGAGTTCTGCATGCCCAAAACATACGACAAATAATTACAAATTATCTACGACAAATAATGTCAAAAACAACACGCTGGGTGATTCCGGACCTGGCGGGAAAGGGGAATCGCCTACGCATTGTGACGGTGCAGGCGGCGGTGAAGGTGCGTATCGAGGAGTGGATCGTAGCCGCAGACCTATATCAAGGCAGGATCTTCCGGCCGATCAACAAGGGGGATCGCATCGCCGGCGAGTGCATCGCGGAGGAAAAGGCGATCTGGCATGTCGTAGTCCACTACGGCCGCCGACACCCCGTCGCCGTCGTCGGAATATCAGACCCTGGGAGCTATTTCGGAAATTAAAACACGCCAGGCGCAAAATTGACCCAATAGAATCAGCCACTTGCGAGATGCGAAATGAACAATCCGGATCACTGTCTGTTGCCTGTCAACCGTTTATTTTCAACGCGGATATTCTCTTAACGGACGCTGTATGGTGACGAATGGAAACAGATTCGGTGACCTTTTCCGAGCACTGGAGAAATCAAGCTCCCAGCGCGCCTACTTGCCTGAGAGGTATAACCGCAGACCGACCGTTGCGGCGACGGGATACCCTGGAGTGGCATGGATGCGAGAGACGGCCGCGGCAGTGGGCGAGACTCGGGATTCGAAGTAGTTCTGCGTCTCGTAATACCGCTTATTGGTGAGATTGTCGATCGACAAATTCAACTCGATGCTGTGTCGCAATTGCTTCGCCATACTGAAGTCCAGCACACCAAATCTCGAAGCAACGACGAGTGGTCCGTCGCCTGTCAAACGATAGTGATTGCCATAACGATAACGCAGGGATCCGCTCCAGCCGCGCCAATTAGCTAAAGACAACGCGGCATTTCCAACTGCGTGCGGCGCGCTATCTATGTAGACGCGAGGGAAAGTGCCGCGGTAATACGCATTGCTCACAGCTGTCACACCACCGTTCAGCGCAAGGGTCTTGGTAAGATGGATTGCCGTTTTGGCTTCCCAGCCATAGGAACGGCTCGGGCCTTTGAATTCAATGGATCCATCGTCAGGTACGTAAACCTGCTCACTGGAGCGGTCGATCAGAAACCAGTCAGCGGTGCCCGAAAATATTCCCTGATGATAGGCTGCTCCCCACTGAAAGAAATCTGTAGTTGAAACTTTGGGCGATTGCGGATACAGAATAATGCCGCGCGCATCCTGGCTTGAGATCCCTCGCCCGTAATTGCAGTACAGCGTAAGCGGTAGGCTATGCGACGGCGTGTATGCAAGATTGACTTTGGGTTGCGGAGCAACTACAGTTTGAGCGCCTCCCTCTGTCGAATCCACCAGACTAGTCGTCTGAAAGCGGAAGCTGTCCATACGCAAACCCGCTTCAGCATAGAGACGGTCTCCCCACAACGCAATTCCCTCCTGCAAGTAACCTGCAGCATTGGTAACGCGCACTTGGTTTGAGCTGTTAATGGCGAAGGTGTGGCGATCGGCGGTGTTGTATGTTCCCACCTTGATCTGGTTGTCGTGAAAATTACCGCCAAGGGTCAGTACTGCCTGCCTGTTGAAAAGCTTATGAGCGTGGAGGTACTGTGCGCTCGCGCCTTCCTGCAAACGAGAGTCATGCTGCTGAATCTCGTCTCCCTGTACTGGATTATTCAAATAAAAAGTGAAGTTCGACCACAGATCAAATAGTGACTTGGATAGAAATCCGTCTATCTTTAGCACGTCTCCCGATGGAAATTCCTGTCGGAAGTAAAGTGCTCCAACTCCACTAAGAACGTGGCCGCCATCAGCGGGATCGATGTAACCGAAGCGGTCAAGTTGCTTGTCTGCGACAAGATCAAGAGGGATCTGCCCCGATGAATCAAACTTGTTAGTGCCGAAGTTGAATTTGAATCCTATTTGCCGCTCATGTCTGATTTGCCGCGTTATGTTTCCGGTAATGTTGTTCCGCAAATAATGCAGCGGATTGAGGAATGGGCCGTCGGTGTAGGATCTCTCATAAGCCACTAACACCTCGGTATTCTTAAGTTCGGGGCTGAAAGCAGCAAACACCCGCCTGGAATGAAACGTACCTCCCTGTACTCCGAATGTGTATCGGTTCGGCAGCGATTCCCGTGTCCGGATGTGAACAACGCCCAACCCGGAGAAGTCTCCGTATTCCGCGCGAAAGGGTCCGTTTACAACCTGCACTTCGTGGATGAGCTCCGGAGAAAGTGACTTCAACTGTCCGAGGTATCCCTGCCCGTGGCCTTGCGATGTCTGATTTTGCTGAATGTCGTCCACCAGCACCTTCAGGCCACCGCTGACGCCGCCGTGATCTAGATTGAACCCGAAGCGGCGTATCTCGACAGACTTACCGCCGCCCTCGTGCTGGCCGGCATTGATGCCGGCATCGAGAATATGGAATATCTGATCATCACGACCGAATAGCGTCTTATTGAAGACCGTCGTGTCCTTGTTCTCAACCGCGGGATCTGGCGCTCCCGCCGATATCACAATCGACTGATGTACGGGAGGGATTTCATAGTCTACTTGAATTTGGAGCGGCCCGGTCTCTGCACCGCCTACGCGGACGGGATCGCTGTGCAGGAAGCGCCCGCTTACTACGATGGTAAAGGGGCCATCCGGAACGGAGAGATGAAATGTACCAACCCTGCTGGATTCGGTCTGTAGCTGCTGGCCATTGGGAAAAAGCACAGTCACTGTTGCTGAAGGAACGAACTCATGGTTACTGGTAACCACAGTTCCCGAGATTTCGCGCGCCCGGCATGATATCGTGGCAATCGCTAGAAGAAGCATAGCGAACAGCAACAGCCTAAGCGTCCGAATCGTAGCGCGGAGTTGTGCGGTAGCAATGTACATAGGTCTCGCGGCCTTTGTCTCTGCATATGTCTGCCATCAGGAGCATGCACACTATCGCTTCATGGAGGCATTGCCGAGGCTTTTCAATAAGACCGATGCCGGCTCCGCTTCGATTGTCGTTCGTTCGGATGATGCGCGAAGGTATTTTTCCCCGGCTCGTTGATCCCCGCACTTCAGAGCGATCTCACCAGCATGGCGCAGCAGTGTTGCATCACGGATTCCGACTTGCAAAGCACGTTCACTTTGCCGCCGCGCTTCCTCGTATTGTCCGTTCACAAACAGTGCCCATGCATATGCATCGAGGGTGAAAACGTCGTGCCGGCGGGCAAGCTCCCGTCTGGCAACTTCGAGCGCTTTGGCAGGTTCATGTGCAACGTTGGCATAGTAAAACGTCAGCTCGTGATTCGAATTGTCCGCCTTCGCGCTCTCCGCCAATGACTTCTGTTCGAACTCTGCATACGCCTTCCTCGCGTCATCTTTTCGTCCGGCCACTTCCATTGCGTGCGCCAGATCGAAAAGGTTCTCTGCATGAGGTGCTACCCGATAGCGCTGATCAAGAAGGCCGACGGCTTCGTTGTAGCGCTTTTGCAGGATTCGAACCTTAGCCAGATTTGCTAACGCATAGTGATATCCGGGGAACAAATCCAATGCCTGGTTCAGTGATTGTTCCGCGCCCGAGATTCGTCCTGATGCAAGATCCAGGTGGGCAATCTGGGTCAGTATCCAGGCGCGGTCTTCCACTTCAGCTGGAGGCGTAGACTGATAAGCCATCTGCATCAACTCGAGTGCGCCGTCCAGGTCGCCAAACAATTCACGCAGATACGCAGCGCGAGTCACCCCTGGCATATTTCCCGCTTTGAGGTCGAGCATCTTCTGCGCGGCTTTTTCGGCTTCGTCGTAGTTGCCGAGCTCGACATTGGCATCCGTCAGGAATCCGTATGTCATGATGTCGCCGGGGATGCGCTGACTCAATTTCCGCGCTGCCTCACGGGCTTCTGCGAACTCATGTTTCCCCAGCAGCAGCCACACCTCTATCCGCTCTGCGCCAGGATTCGCGGGCGCAATCGCAAGCGATTTCTGCAATGCTTCCTCTGCGCGCTTGTAGAAAGCAACGTCGGAGGTCTCCC
Source organism: Edaphobacter aggregans DSM 19364 (assembly GCF_000745965.1). Taxonomy (GTDB): domain Bacteria; phylum Acidobacteriota; class Terriglobia; order Terriglobales; family Acidobacteriaceae; genus Edaphobacter; species Edaphobacter aggregans. The sequence continues at coordinate 5,025 of NZ_KN050790.1, forward strand.
GAGCGCGGCGGGAAAGTGCAAAAGCCAGTGCGTTATATGCATCGCAGTTATTCGGGTTCTTATCGATGAGCTTCTTCGCTATCGCCATGCTCTGTTGCGCAGGCGACATCTTGACCGACGTTTCGGAGTGAGCGTTCTGAGCGAAGCTCGCAATTGACACCAGCAGCATCACAACGATGGCTTTCATACTCACCTCTTCTCGTGGTTCGATTTTCGATGACGCTTGGCTGGTACTCCCACCCTGTCCTCACCCAGGGTGGGAGTGCCAGGGGTACGTTAACTCAACGGACAGACACCTCCTGACTGTCCATCGCACCCAACCTGGGTTGGTCCGACATGGTGACTGTCACGACCGCTGTGTGCCGGCTGCACATACGGGAATGTGGTTCCATATCCCGCATCATTGACATTCACCCCATCGCCAATCCGGGTTCCAAACATGGCCGGGTCTTTCAGAATGCCTCCAACGGCACGCGACGCGATGTCGACAACGTCATCACTCAATCGCCTACCGTTGGGGAACCCGCCAAAGTCGCCAGCCAGTACTCCTAACCTCTTCTGCTGGCCAACTGGAGTTAGAGGGATTCCGGTGTTCAGACGCAGCAAATCAGCGATCGGCCCTGCGTCTCCTGGTTCGCATCCCGGGCAGAGGGGAGCCTGGTACTGAACCAGAGGCAGCAGGTCGTTGCGCGGCGCTGCAGGAACAGGAATGCCTAGTGACTGGAACAACTGGGCCAGCAGCGGATCGAGGAAAAAGTTCGCAAACTGCTTGTCGTTCTTCGGCTCTTCCACACTAAAGCTATCTTTGAATCCCGTGCCGATGAGCAATTCATTGATCAGCGGATTGGCTTCGCGTTGTACCTGTACAAACCTTCCCCCGGACAGCGTGGGCCCTGCTTTGCCCACCTGCCCTGGAGGACGTCGGATCGTGATCTCAGGCCTCGAAGTTGTGCCCCAGGTTCCGATCACCGCACTCTTGTCATTTGCAGGATGCTGTTTTCCATCGGACGTCAACAGGTCGATGGGAACCTCCAGAACGATGGAGTTCACGTTGAACCCCGCCACAGCATCGGGCGCGTAGTTCCTAGTGTCGTCAGCGTCGACTGTCGGAGACAGCACGCCACCGACTCCCATGCGGAAGTTAAGCGAATCAAAGGCCGCTCCAAGATCGATGAAGAACGGATCATCTACCGTGCCGGCAAAAACGCGGATGTTTTGGCTTAACTGGTACGTTCCCCGATCGAACAATCCCTGGTAGTTCGGCATTGTTTTTGGCCCAACATTCGAGGGCACGGCGAACAGCATGTGGCCGTCTGTCAGGTCTCTGGCGACGCCCTTCTTGACCATCGTCACTGAATACGTTTGTCGAAGATTCAGGCCTTCTGAACCTGGCCCGTCAAGAGAGGTAATTGGAGGAATGCCTGCAATACCTCCAGCAAATCCGGTGAAAACACTGGGCTGGCGAATCTCTGTCTTGAATCGAAACTGAAACGTAACATCTTCAATCCCGTCGCGATCGTTATCGATCTTCATCTCATATAAGACATTGGGGTCAAACGGAAAATAGTTGGGACCATTTGAAGGCTCCAGGAATGGGTCGACGTTGAGAATCATGGTTACCCGGTCAGGGTGGTCGAAGCTGACGAACGCATACCAGTCAGTAATGTCGGCGGTATGGTCCAACGCCGTGATCGGTGCTTCGCGGTGGCTGGAAGCAAAGCCGCTGGGCGGCACCACCAGAAGCAGCGATATCACGAAGGCCAACATGGCTTTGAGACGCTGCATAGACAACTCCTCGGTAGTGAGTGTGACGAAGCGAACCGTGCAGTCCGGGAGTAGATCCCTCATCAGGACGGCAGCATTTTCGTCCACAGCACTAGTACGAGGCAGGTTGAATTCTGGATTGGTTGTGAAAATGGATTATTGGTGTGAAGCGTAGAAAAGGAGGTCCGCAGTGGTTGCAGCTGGCCTCGCTTCGCGCTAAGACTTTACGAGGCCGACCAACAGTGGACTTGTCGTAGGAGCAGGCGAGCCCTGTCTCGGTTCTACTGTAACCGCAAAACCCTTCGCCTCAGCGCCGGAAGGAAGTTCTGCGTAAAGCATTTGCGCATTGCCACTCGCATCAGGCTTGAAAAGACCGGCGGGAATAGGAGCTGCGCCAGACTTGGGCAGCAGCCAAAGCTGATACGTCTTCTCTGTAGGAAGCTCGGCCAGGTTGCTGGCTACCAGCAATACAAGGCCCTTATTTTGATCATAAGTTGTATGTGCCTCAGGTTGTGGATGCACCTGCGATGTCACCAACGTGAAACGAATCGAATTCGGCGATTTCAGTAGTTCCGCAATTTGTCGAGCCTGCTGTGATTCCGCTCGCTCCTGTTCAAGGTTTGCCTGCATGGTATCTATATTTTGGTGCAGCCTACGTACTTCTCCGCGCTGCAGCAGAACGATTCCAATCAGTGCAACAGTTAGAGTGCCGGCGCATGCAAATGCCCATTTCCACAACGAAGACGGTCGAGCACTGACATGAGTAGTCTCGTTACGGATCGCGGCCATCAGTCTCGCTTTCGAACCCGCAGGCGGCTGTGCCAAAGGCGAATCCCCAATTGCTAGCAGACCGAGGTCTCCCCTGACTTTTTCGACTTCCAGCCGGCAGGCGGCGCAATCTTCAACATGCGCGTGAATCTGGGCAAACTCCTCCGCATCCAGCGTTCTCATTGCGAACAGCGCGAGATGTTCCGGATCAACGTGATCGAGTGTTGATTGGTTTGTCATCTCTCGTATGCTTTCCGGATCGTCATCAGTGCAGACCTTATTCTCGTCTTTATCGTGCCCAGCGGCTCCTGCGTTGCGGCCGCTATTTCTCCGTGTGTCATGCCATCGAAAAAAGCCATCTCGACCGCGCTGCGCTGCGCTGCAGGCATCTCTTTTAACATATTTCTAATTTTCTCGGCGACTGCATTTCGTTCCGCTTCGGTTTCTATATTCGCGGGCGATATCAGAACCACTTCCTCCGGATCGATTCGCGGTCTCTCACGACGCGTTCCGTCGATGGCACGATTGCGAGCAATTACCGCAAGCCAGGAAGCAAAATTCCCGCGGGCCGAATCAAACTTTTCTGGCGAACGCCATAATTGAAGGAAGATGTCGTGAAGGACATCTTCGGCTGCGCTGGGATTCCTCAACACCCTTAAAGCCACTGAATATACCAAAGGCGAGTAACGATCATACAAGCGTGCGAATGCATCCTGATCGCGTTGCCTCGTCCGCGCGATCAGAACTGCGTCATCGCCATCGGCTTGAACGCCATCCATGCCGGATGACTCCAATCTCGTCTCTCCTTGGTTACGTCCAACGCTCGGCCTCAGACTTGTAGGCGGAGAGATGTTTGAGCTAACTACTGTGACACTACAGGTGGTCCGGGCGCAAGAGATTTCGCGCGTTTTCTGGGGATTTATCTGCGTACACAAATCTAGCCGAGTTCAAATGAGCGCATTGCCCTGAATGAGTCATTTGAGAACCGGGTAAGGCAGGCTGAGGCGCCACTCTCATCCGTTCCACCAGCACGCCGGAAGCCGCGTCACACCTTGGCCAACGACATCAGCCGGCCTGACTGGAGCGCGTCCAGCGACTCGCTCGGACATCGAGACTTTGAGTCTCTGCTCCACAGCCGAAAAGCAAACTGGTTTCAGCCAGATGACATTGGCGGCGTCTCGCAGTTTCACCCGACCGATCCGCAGATTCTTGCCAACTATGAGGCCGTACTTGCCGCAGCGAAACCTCACCAGAAGTATCTGTGCGATCAGCTCGGAATCAGACCTGAGGAATACACGGCGTGGCTGGCCGCGTTGTTCATGACACTCTTTCGCCCAGCTCCAAACGAGCCGAACATCATGGAGTGCATCATCAAGGGAATTTTCGAACTGCCTTCAGGCTACCCGATGGTCTGCGTGCATCGATATGACAGCAAGGATGCCGATAAAAGATGTCTGTTATCTGACCGCGGCTACTCTATACCATTGGGGCAGCCACAACACCTCTCGTTCTCCTTCAATTTGTGTTCGAACGCATTCATTATCTATGTATTTGCTTCCATTGATGCTCTTGACCTGACCAAGTAACCACCAACGGTGATCGACTCGTATAGGGCCCAACCTAAAAGCGTGCGCGTCATACCATTCATAAACGACTTCGACGCGCTGGCTCGGTACAACCGGAATGTGGTTGTCTACGATGCAACCGTGCATCGTTCTTAGCCATTCTCCAGGAACGGCGAGGAAGAGTCAGTATTCTGGCTTCAGCGGTATCTCCTGAAACGCCGCATTCTAACCAGAGGTGGCGTCGCGCTTGGCCTATTACTAGACCACGGCAATATGATCTTTGCGCCCCGAGGTTGTTCCTCTCCGGGCCGCCCTGTATTGTCCGCGAATGCCTTGGCACCCTCACTTGCGTGGTCGGCATCGGTAATGTTACCGTTCGTCCATTCGATCGAATGGCAATGTCAAGCACTAAGGCGCTCACGGGACTTCGCGTCGCAGTCGGTATCCTGTTCGTCATTTTTGGTGAATACAAAGTCTTTGGAGCACGGTTCACGATCGGCGGTGGCTTTCAGTATTGGATCAATCGCTTTCTCCAGGACGGAGCCTATCCGTTCATGGTTCCTGTTCTCAAGACCTTCGTTCTCCCTCATGCTACGCCGATCGCGTTCTTGGTGGCTTACAGTGAGCTGGCGATCGGAATCGCGCTCACGCTTGGCATTCTGGTCCGTCCTGCGAGCATTGGCGGTGCGATTTACATGTTCACCTTATTGCTTTCGGCCAATTACCCGGGACCACACGCCGCTTTTTGGCAGTACTTTGGCGCCTCGTTAGAGCACCTCGTGCTAGCACTCTGCTTCGCATCATTCGCATCAATGAAACAGGAAGAAATTCTGTCGATACGTACTTACCTCCGGTCTCATCGGTCGACGTGAACCCTTCATCCACACAGACAAATCCATCATAAGGAACAGCAATTGCGGGTGAGTCTGACCGCGAAAGGACTGGATTGGAAAACCGCACAAGAGAAGTGCATCAGCAGGTCTTTTGTGCTGTGGGGCGTGACTATAGCCAGTGGAATTCCCTAATCAAAGACATCGTCAAAGCGCGAGAGAGCATTCGTGCGCTTCGCTCACCGCAGTAGAACGAGCACACTACGCTCACTCAATGCCGATTCTCATCGCGTTTCCCTGCTGATCGCGTCAAGTACTCACAATCGGCCATAGATTGCGCTGCATGATGGAATTTTTGATGCTTCCCGCCTGTGCCGATCCGAGGCTCTGATGTTCCCGAAACCGTTCTGGCATGGCCGGCCTCGGCGAACGTCGAAGACATCTCCTCCGAGATCTCGAAAATCGGCGTGCCCTCTCAGTTGTTGCATAATCTCTAGCACCTCGCCCGGGCAGGTCGGGCCGGTGGCTGGGCCTCCTTTCTGCGCGACCGAGATATCCCGCTGTCGACTGCGGACCGTTACGTAAAGCAATATGAGGTTTCTCTGACGCCCTCAACCGGAAAGCTCATCACTGAGGAGATTAAAGGTACCTACCAAGAAAGAGATTTCGAAGTTGGTCAAGAAGCTGGAGCCCAAGCTGAGGAGCGTCCTTACCACGCCGGAGTCAGTGACTCAGTTTATGGCTGAACTGGGAGCCCTTCTTAATTGCTCAGGATCCCCGGCGTAGTCACATTTCCTAACAGCGGCGCCCGGCGGTGCTTCGGGCGCTTCCTTGCCTTCGTCAATGAGCAGACACTTGGGCCCCATCGTACAGTGAGCAGTGGATCAAGTTTGCAAATTATCCAAGAACTCGGATGCCGGGTCGGCACTCGTCACGAACAGATGATCTCGCGCTCGAGTACATGCAACGTAAAGCAGGTGCCGTTCGGTGTTGTAGACGTCCTCGAGGTCCGCATCATCGACAACCATTTCGATCCGCTCCTGCAGCGGGATCACCTCGTCGTCGCAAGCCATTACAGCAACAGCCTGGAATTCCAAAACCTTAGCCAAGTGCACTGTACTTATCGACACGCGACCATTAGTTGTTTCAACCGTGTCGTCGAGCACCTCAAAGTCCAAGCGTGCCTCCTTCACGGCGGCTACTAGCGCGGTCCATCTCAGATGACGACCTGACAAAGATGGACATCTCGTGAGGCAGAATGCCATGTTTAGCGAGGCCCTCAAGCCACTGTCCTACGGCTTTACCCTCCGGTGCTGCAGTGGGCAAGCCGCGTCGAACCGAATCTGGATTGGCCCACTTTGACCGAATGGAACGGTCAAAGTAGACCAAGCCGGAGTAGCTACCCCATCCCGTGAACGATTACGGCGCGACGAGTTTCCACGCCTGCGCTGCCGTTCCATTGCAGGTGTAGATATCCAGTTGCACACCGTTTGCGGTCGAGGCGCCCGGAACTCCCAGGCAAAGACCGCTGCCCTGGCCTACAAAGTTGTAGTAACCGTTGCCCAGCGACACCGCCTTCCATTCCTCGTTGGGGCTTCCAGCATAGGTCCACGTCTGTATGAAGCTGCCATTGGTGGTGCCATTGTTGGTCACATTCCAGGTTTGGGCCGGAGCATTGGCGTTGGCGACGTAATAATAGCCACTGGCGGTCCCGATCTCGAACTCCCACTGCTGGTTGGGTTGGGTGCTGTAAGTGCCGTTGCCGCAAGCCCACTGCTGCACGGCGGTTCCATTCGTTGTGCCCGATCCGGTGTCGTCGATGCAGGACCCGCTGTTCTTATTGACGATGTTGTAAAAGACACCGATGCTCAAGGCATCAAAAGCGGCCGAGTAGAGGTTGTAGCCGCCGTTGTCTTGGTTCCACGTCAGGACTTGCTGGCCCGCGGGCAGTGTGAGGCTGGCCGTCACGTTCGTCCACGTCTGCCAACCGCCCGTCGCCGGAACATTGACAGCACCGGTCAGGTTTGTTCCCGAGGAATTCGACAGATGGAACCCACCGGTCGC
>NZ_KN050790.1:12526-20823 GCF_000745965.1 Edaphobacter aggregans DSM 19364
GGTGGTCGTCCAACCAATATCGTTACCGCCGCCAGGGGCCGACGTTGTTTCAAGATCGACTCCGTCGGAACGATAGCTGTTATTCGTCCCATTGATTGAATTCACGCTGTAGCCAACTCCCTGCCCGCCTGTGTCGTAGTTTTCGGCCAACACTGTCCCGGGGATGGCTGCGGCAGTTCCCCCGTAGGGCCCTTCGGACGTCCCGGTCGTGGTACCGCTTCCCTGCGCCGAGTTTGCCGATGCGCCGGCCGCGTTTACCGCTTGCACCGCGTAGTAGTAGGTTGTCGTGGACGCCAGTCCTGAATCGGCAAACGACGCTGCCGTCAGGTCCGAAGCGATCATATTGCTCGACGAGGGCGTGAACCCGGAGGTCGCGCTGCGGAACAGGTTGTAGCTCAACGTGCAGTTTGATCCCTCAGTGCTGGCGCCCCAGGTTACATACATTGTGCTGGAGGAAGTTCCTGACCCGGAGGGCGTTCCAGGAGTGCTTGGAGCGGAACCGCAATTGCCGCTTGTACCTCCCCACGAGGTTACATAGCTGTTAGGCCCCGCAGTCGTGCCCGCATTATCGACTGTGGCGTTGTTTGAGGCGATGTTGTAGTTGATATGGCCGGCAGCGAGGGTCACAGACACCGAATCGTGGAACGTGACTCCGGCGGCGACGGGGGCGGCTATCCCGCTGTTTGCAACGATAGCTACTCCCTGATTGAAGACGGAGTAAACACCGAGGCCGTAGGCTGTGTGCGTGGCGACCGTCGGCGCGACGTTGTAGGAGGCGTAACCGTCCACGCTGCCGTTCATCCATGCGGACTGGTTGGGAACGTCATAGGGCATTTCGCTCTGGTAGAAGATCGTTTCACCGCCTTCACCGTTCCACACGACCTGCTCTGCCTCGTAATGCTCGACAGCCAAGCCCGTTGCCGCGACGTAGTCCCCGTTCACAACCAATCCGTTATTGCAGACATTGAGGGTCCAGCCGACAGTTCCAACATTTCCGTGGTCGGCACGCCATGTCCACATATTGTCGAGAATCACGTTGTCGCTATCGATTTCCGTGGCTACGGTGCAGGTTCCCAGGGTCGCTCCGCCAATGCGGAGGTGAACGTCGCTGATCGATGTCGGATTGCTTGCGTGGCTGACGCGCGGTGCGCCATTTACTCCTATCTGGAGGAGCACTGGTGAGTTGATCGGACCCGCATCGATGAGAAATCCAGCGAGCTGCACTCCGTCCACGTCGGCCACGGTGAGCGCGGCTGTTCCCGACTGCGGAACGAGATCCGCGTAGCCGAGTCCGAGCACCACCGTGTTGGCGTTGGTAACGTTGATGGACCCGCTGTACTGGTAGATGCCAGGGGTCAGAATGAGATTTTGGCCGGAAGCCAGTGCGGCATTGATCGTGGCTAACGAGGTTGAGGGCGTGGCGATCAGGAAGCTGCTGATGGGCAGAGAAGTACCGGCCTCTCCGTTGCCGACGCCGCCGTTGGCCCAGGTTGTGCCCGACGTATTTGTCCCATAGGACGGCGAGAAGACCCAGTAGTTGCCGCTGCCGTCCATATAGAGGAAGGGCTTTTCACGGCTGACCGGGGTGGTGGCGAGGACGGTATACGAATGGTCTCCGCCGCCGAATGGGTTGCTTTGCCCAGGGGCGCCGGAGACGCCGGAAAAAACCATGTTCCAACTGCCGCCCCTCCAACTCCCGAGGGAGCTGTTGCGGGTATACCACTGCTGCTGGGAGCAGGAGTTGACTTGCCCGGTGACCTGGGTGTTGGCAATGAATCCGCCGCTCGAAAAGTTGCAGCCGGAATCCGTCAGTTCTACTGGGTTGTTGATGAGCATACGCCGGATGGAAGCTCCCTGCGAAACGCCCCATTGCAGAGTGCCCCCCCCAGGGGTGGTCATTTCCATGTTCTCCATCGAACGCCAGAAGTTTTGCGTGTCATTCCCATTGATCGTCTGATTCGACTGCAGGTACCCCTGGTTAATGTGGACGGCGTTGGGGGTTTGGCCGAGGCCGGCAATAGATTCATAGAACCCCACCGCGGATTCGACGCCGGTGTAGGTGCCCGGCTCGAAAAACACCGCATAGCGGTTTGTGCTGAACTGCGCGTTGCTGGCCAGCGTTGCGAGGGTCGAATTGATCGACGACACCGAATTGCTGGTAGAAAAGACGTAGACGTTGGGGCCAAAGATCGTATTGTTCTGTGCGAAGGCTGACGATGACCACATGAAAAGCGCAACGAGCACCAGGCATACGAACAGTCGGCCGGTTGCAGTGATTAGCGATGTGCGATCTTTCACTTAAATAGATCCCCTCTTTTCGATTTTGGTGTTGAGCCGACCGAGTTCCAAACGCATACCCCTTGTGAATAGGGGGCCAGCGTAGACAAACGTTTGTTTCTTGTCAATGCAGTAATCAAACCGCCCGCAGTCGAATTTATTGACACTCGTCATGCGACAAGTTGGACTTCAACTTACGTAAAAGCCTTTAGGACAAGATCCACTTTTATTGCAATACCGCTTGTTGTCCTTTGGGGGTGCCCCAGGAGGGTCTTCTCAGATCTTTTTTCCTTCATGAGGCGATGCTGGTCAAGGAATAACTTAGCCGTCCCCGTGTTTTCCATAGTGAGACCTGCTGCCTGCAGCGGACAACTCAAACAATCAAACCACAAATTTCCCCCGGCAGCTTCTTTTGCCGACACCAGCGTCGTCCGAGAGGCAACACAAAGCAGTGGGGTTTTACGAAGCATGGAGACCTTGACATGAAGAAATTACCGCATCTCGCCGCCATCACTTTGATGGGGTTATCTCTGGGCACTGCCCTGGGCCAACAATATACGCAGGTCAACCTCGTATCCAACGCCTCCGGCGTAGCTCCTATTACAGACCCCCACCTTGTGAATGCCTGGGGCCTCTCTCGGAGCACAACCAGCGACTGGTGGGTTTCGGACAACAAAACCGGGCTGAGCACGCTTTACAGTGGTAACGGCACGATTAATCCACTTGTCGTAACGATTCCAGCGAACCCCCACAACATAAGCACAAAAAAGGGTTCCCCTACCGGCCTTGTCTTCAATGGCAGCCCGACGGACTTCATCCTTCCCAACGGCCTCGCAGCAACGTTTATCTGGTCGACCATCGATGGATCGATCGCTGCTTGGAACCCAACCAACGCTATTGCTCCAGGTGCTGCGGCACCATCCACCCATGCCGTAACCGTTGCCGCAACCAAGGATGGCTCCGGTTACACCGGTCTTACAAGCGCCCTGGTTGAGAATACCCGCTTCCTGTACGCCGCGAACTTCGCCCTCAATCGCGTCGATGTCTACGACAACTCATTTCACATCGTCCACCTGAATGGAACTCACCCCAGTAACCCTGAAGACACTGCGTTTGTCGATCCTCAACTACCAAACAATTTTTCTCCCTTCAACGTACAAGCCATAGGCAACAACATCGTTGTCACCTTTGCAATGCATGAGGAAGGCTCGACTAAGTCGATTGCGGGTCCTGGCCTTGGCTATGTCGACGTGTTCACTACAGCAGGCCACCTCGTGACACGCCTCGATCACGGGGACCAGCTCAATGCTCCCTGGGGCGTGGCTCTGTCTCCGCTCGACTTCGGCAGCTTCAGCCACGAACTCCTCATCGGCCAATTTGCAGCCGGTGGAACCACTCAATCGGCTGGCTTCATCGCTGCCTACAACCTTGCTACCGGACACTTCGATGGCCTGCTTGAAGATCAAAGCGGAGCTCCTATCGCGATCAATGGACTATGGAGTCTCAGCTTCGGAAACGCCGTGGCGCCAGGAAGCTATGACCAGGCAGGCGCTCCAGGCGGCGAGTTGTACTTTACCGCAGGTCCTGATGGTGCTACCCAGGGTCTTTACGGATATCTGAAGCCAGTCGCGACTACCCTCATCCAGGGCAACGACCAGTAACCCTTGAGCGATCAAGACAGAAAAGCGTCAGCAATAATACTGCTGACGCTTTTCGCGTGCTTCGAAAGATGACAGCTAACCATCGATTGCACAGATGAAAACAGTGTTTAGTCCCGGCATTTGATGGATGTGATCGAGAGTAAATCGATCCGGTTCAGTTTGCCAGCATTTGCAGATGAATTCGTAGGCCGTGAGGCCATGGAGCGTCTTGAGTCGTTTTGCGAAGTTGTAGGCAGCGACGAAGTCGCTGAGGTGGATACGCAGGTGGTCGTGGGTGTCGTAGTTGGTAGCGCTGAACCGTGGCCTCTTTGATGGTGCGGTTCATGCGCTCGACCTGACCGTTCGTCCAGGGATGATCGGGCTTGGTGAGGCGGTGGTCGATCCCGTGCAGAAGACAGACTCTGTCAAAAGGATGGCCGCGAAAGTGGGCCGTGGGTCCCTTGCGATTCTTCGGCAGATCGGCGAACTGGATGCCGTTGTCCGTGAGCACGGTATGGATCCGATAAGGGACAGCCGCGATCAGCGCCTGGAGGAATCTCGCCGCAGCCTGCATATCGGCGCGTTCGACCAACTCCACGAAAGCGAACTTCGAAGTGCGGTCGATGGCCACAAAGAGATAGAGCTTGCCTTCGGCGGTGCGTACCTCGGCCAGGTCGACATGGAAGTAGCCGATCGGATAGCGCTCGAACTTCTTCCTTCCGGGCTTGCTGCCTTCCGCTTCTGGAAGCCGGCTGATGCCATGCCGCTCCAGACAGCGATGCAGCGAGGAACGGGTCAGATGAGGGATCGTTGCCTGCAAAGCGTAGAGGCAATCATCGAGGGGCAGCAGAGTATGCCTGCGGAAAGCAACGATGATCGCCTCCTGTTCCACCGTCAGGACTGTGGAGTGGGGATGCTTTGGCCCGGTGCGCAGATCGGCCACTGAGCAGCGCTTCCTCCACTTCGCGACCGTCTTCGGGTTGATTCCATGCCGCCGAGCCAGCGTCCTCAGGCTCTCTTGACTATGCTGTATCGCTCGACGGACCGCCTCTGTCGTAGTGGCGCTCCGGTGTAGAACTTGCCCCACAGTGCCTCCTTCCAGTCTCTGGATAAGAATGCACCATCAAATACCGGGACTAAACAAGTAACAATCCCACCGGTACATAAGATCGGGCAATGCCAGGTCATAGTTTGAGTTAGAGACCAGGTAATGCGCGTGGAATGCATCACTTTCACAATTATTTTACTTGCCTCGGTTTATGCGTATGCGGCAAAGTTGGAACCGGTTCGCGGGATCGACATTGCGAGGGTTTCTCTGAGAAGGAACATACATTTCTTCCTTAAAACGCAATCGTAGTCGCCATCTGTATTTATTGAATGCATTGTGACGCTCCTTGGTACCGTGGCACATGACATGAAGGTAACTTCCAAAGGAGATTCTCTATGTCTAACCTCCCCTGCAGGACCAATGCGTTTGTCCTGCCACTCGTCGTCCTTGCTGTGTTACTGGCTTGTGGAACCCCTCGGGCTCGCGCACAGACAGCATGTTACCCTGCCTGGAGCGCAACCGCCATCTACGTCGGCGGCAACACAGCCAGCTCCAACGGCGTCAACTATACCGCCAATTGGTGGACACAAGGACAGAATCCAGCCACGAACAACGGCGGTTCGGGTAGCGGTGAACCTTGGACCTCCAATGGCACTTGCAGCGGTAGCAGCGGCAGCACGGGAACCGGTAGCAGTGGTGGTACCAGTACTGGATCGGCATACGGCGGCACACCCTGGCCTATTCCAGGCACAATCCAGGCTGAAAACTTTGACACAGGTGGTGAGAATGTTGGCTATCACACAGACAATAACACCAACCAGGGTGGCCAATATCGCACCGGCGAAGGCGTGAGCATCGAAGCCACAACGGATACGGGCGGCGGCTATGATGTCGGATGGGTCACCGCGGACGAATGGCTTAACTACACCATGAAGGTCGCATCTTCTGGAAGTTACCTCGTTCAGGTTCGCGTAGCCAACAATGGACAGGGTGGCACCTTCCACGTGGGTGTTGACGGAGCCACTGCGACCTCGGAACTTACAGTTCCGAATACCGGGGGATGGCAGAACTGGACAACGCTTTCGACCACAATTACTTTATCCGCTGGCCAGCACATCGTTCAGTTACATATGGACAGTGTCGGCTCTGCCGGAACCGTCGGAAATTTTAACTGGTTCTCGATAAGCTCAAACACCACTGCATCAACACGATTGGTCGGTTATTTGCCTAACTACAATGGGAGCTACGCCAATTACGCAACCACCCTTAGCTTTTCAAAGATGACGCATCTGAATTTAGCTTTCGGCAATCCTCCAAGATGCAACGGTACATGCACTGCAAGCAGCAACATGACTTTTTCACTCGGCCAGAGTGATGCGGACATTGCGGCGGTCGTCAATGCCGCGCATGCAGCGGGCGTAAAAGTGGTGCTCTCCATTGGCGGTGGCGGCGGCGACCAGCAAATTCTGCAATTTTACAACGCGGGCCTTTCGACGCAGCTCGTAGACTCGCTCGCGAATTACCTCGCAGCGCATAATCTCGATGGCGTAGACGTGGATATTGAGGACCCCAACAATATGGGCAATCCGTATGCCACATTTGTGAATGCGCTTGTGACTAAACTCCGCCCACAGGGCAAGATCATCTCCGCAGCGGTAGCGCAGTATCTCCAGGCTTCGATGCCGGATTTGGCGCTTCACCAATTCGATTTTGTCAACGTCATGGTCTATTCAAACTACTCCGATGCCCAGAATGCCTTGCAATACTATTCGGTGCAGAAGAGTGTGCCCAAGAGTCAGATCACCCTTGGGGTGCCTTTCTTTGGCCAAAGCGGAGATGGAAATATTGAGGAGGAATACAACACCATCCTTGCCGCTTACCCCAATGCCTGGCAGCTGGATATGGTTAACGGTGGCTCCCTCGACAATGGAATAACCCTCTATTACGTCGGTGAGGATGTAATGGCGGAAGAAACACAGCTAGGAAAACAGTACGGCGGGATTATGATATGGGAACTCACAGGGGATGCGCCTGCTCCACATTCGCTCTTGAATGTGATTAAAAGCAACTTGTGAATTGTGGTGAGCGTTGTAGCAACAGAATGACGTTCCCTCCGGAATCCTTCTGAGGTTTCCGGAGGGCATCGTCAATTTAATGACCCCAAGTAGAAGGGCTTGTGTTAGACAGGACAGGATTTTCCCGCCGGTGATCTAGCAAGCGAGGGCTGAGCGTGTGCACTGGTTCCAGGAGTTGAAAGCTTTGCAGAGCAGAAGCCGAGAGCGACCAGCGAGAGTAGATGGCGACGCATCCGGAAGGGAGCGTTGATCGCCTGCTCGGGAGATTGAAAGCGCTTCATCTGCCTCGCACGCGGGTTGGCTGATGCGAATTCTCAGCGCGGTTATTAAGATAGCGGCTTTGCCGATGAATCACGCCAGGCAAGATCAGCTTCTTCGCTGCCGCGTAGCTTCTTAGCTTGTCTGTGATGATGACACTGGTTGTCTCTGCATCATGGAGTAGCTTGCGAAAGAAGCGTAAGGCCGCCCAGCGATCCCGCTAGGGCTGAACAAGAATATCGATGACCACTCCATTCTGATCCACGGCTCGCCATAGATAATGTTGGACGCCGTTCATCTTGATGAACCCTTCATCCAGGTGCCACTTTGTTCCGATACGAGATCGCTTCCTTTTCAGCCGAGCAGCATACAGTGATCCGAACTTATGGCACCCTTCCCAAACGGTTTCATAAGTCACCTGAAACCTCGCCTACATCTTCTCAATGTTCCAGTAGCTCAAGGCGATAGTACAGCCATACGCATTGTTTTACTACTTCGATCGGAAAATCGGTGTCGCGGACATCGGCTCTCACTCATCAGCTTAGCTTCTCACATTGTTAAGTTGACGATGCTGTTTGAGAGGGCTGTTCAATCATTATTCCAGATTAATCAGAAGCATGGCCGGCTATTTCCTGAGATTAAAGTTATATGAAATCACATGCTACTAGTTAACAACCTGCCTTGAAACAATCGCTTGTCTATTTTTTCTGGTTCTATTTTTCTTGCAATGCTTCATGAAGATGTGCAAGTATTTACCCGCCGAATTTGGTTTGGCAAATGTTACATGATCATTTTCGGATCAGCATTGCGACTCTGAGAAGGAACACACATTTCTTCCTTATAACGCAATCGTAGTCGTCATCTGTATTTTATTGAATGCATTGTGACGCTCCTTGGTACCGTTGCACATGACATGAAGGTAACTTCCAAAGGAGATTCTCTATGTCTAACCTCCCCTGCAGGACCAATGCGTTTGTCCTGCCACTCGTCGTCCTTGCT
>NZ_KN050790.1:21083-199500 GCF_000745965.1 Edaphobacter aggregans DSM 19364
CCGCCAATTGGTGGACACAAGGACAGAATCCAGCCACGAACAACGGCGGTTCGGGTAGCGGTGAACCTTGGACCTCCAATGGCACTTGCAGCGGTGGCGGCACGGGAACTGGCAGCGGTGGTGGTACCAGTACCGGCGGTGGAGCTGGAACCGGCGGCTCTACTCCTCCTGCTGCTACCGGAGCCCTCTTTGCGCCTTATGTGGACATGGGTCTCACCAACGCTGAACAGCTCGTCTCCCTGCAGCAGCAATCGGGATTTAAAGCCGTGACTCTCGCATTCCTTGTCGCCTCCGGCAGTGGATGCCAGGCAGGCTGGGGCGGGCTCGGCGGCACGTTACCAACCGATACGTTCCCCAACGGTACTTCGATTCAGTCGATTGTGCAAAGCCTGAAGGCGGCCGGAGTTCAGGTCATCATCTCCTTCGGGGGCGCCAACGGAACAGAACCGGCCCTTGCATGCGGTAACGCGTCGAGCTTGCAGGCGCTGTATCAATCCGTAATCAACCGCTATGGCGTCACCATGTTAGATTTCGACATTGAAGGGGCCGCCACTACCGACCAGGCGTCGATCACCCGGCGGGACCAGGCAGTGGTTGCTCTCAAGAATGCCAATCCCGGGCTCGTTATCTCCTATACGCTGCCCGTATTGCCTACAGGGCTGATCGACAGCGGCGTCAACATTCTTAAGAGCGCCAAAGCCGACGGCCTTGCACTCAACACGGTCAACATCATGGCTATGGACTATGGATCCAGCGTCGACAACGGAGGCAAAATGGGGCTCGACGCCATTGACGCGGCACAGGCCACAGCTTCCCAGATTGCCGCTGCTGGCTTGACGTCGAGCGTCGGCATCACGCCGATGATAGGTGTCAACGACACAAATACGGAGATCTTCCAACTCAGCGACGCCCAGACTGTGCTCAACTTCGCCGAGTCGACCAGTTATATCGGACGGCTCTCCATCTGGTCACTGGCACGCGACAACGGCAGTTGCCCCGGGCAGACCTGGGCTTCGCCCACCTGCAGCGGCGTCAGCCAGAATAATTTCCAATTTATAGAGAACTTTAACGCGTTTAATTCACGGTGATACTGCGATATGGCCGGGTCAGAACTTTGGCCCGGCCATATCATCCGAGTAACGAGGCCATGATAGAGGACAAGGCATCGACCAGTTTAGTGCGCAAGACTTTCTCTGCGTTTGCCTGGGAAGGTTATTTGGCGTGCGGCTGACAGTTTGATCAGTTGGCTTTTCCAACGAAATATCTTCCCTCACATGCAGCGCCAACTACGCCTCTTGCCTAGAAAAGATGTCGTGGGTGAGTTGCTACAACTCTTATCTAACTGAATCAACGAAAAAGGAGTCTCTTCTTATGGCAGAGCTGAATATTCGAAAAGACCAGTTGCGCCGGTGGTTTCGTCGCACATCAATAACCACAGTGGGAGTTGTCGCGATGCTACTGTTTGCAGGTCTAGACAGCCTTTACGCCCAAACGTGGAGCCTCTCGTGGAGCGAGGAGTTCAATGCACCCTCGGGGACCGCTCCCAGCTCCAGCAATTGGAATTTTGTTACCGGCGGGAATCAGCCGAACGGCGAAATTGAAGTCTATTGCGCTCCCTACTCGAATGTCTGGCCCTGCACAGCAAACAACACGAATGAGTATCAGGACGGCAACGGCAACTTGGTCATTAAAGCAATCAACAACAACGGGACATGGACCTCGGGCCGCATGAATAGCTCTGGCAAACGTAGCTTTCAGTACGGCCGCATCGAGGCGCGCATGAAATTGCAAGTGGGCGACGGTTTTTGGCCCGCTTTCTGGATGCAGGGTACCAATGGACAGCAGTGGCCGGCGAATGGCGAACAGGACATCATGGAATGGGTGCAAGGCTATGGGCCGAATGTAACCTCGTCAACGATTCATGGGCCCGGTTACTCCGGCGCAAATGGAATTGGCAGCCAGTTTACCTTTCCCAACGGAGGTCGTATCGATGATGGCCAATACCACACCTATGGTGTCATTTGGACTGAGAACAAGATGCAGTACTACCGCGACAATCCCTCACAACCATTTTTCACCGTCACTCCAGCGAGTATCCCCAGTGGTGATCAGTGGGTTTACAACCAACCCTTCTATTTGCTTTTGAACTTTGCTATTGGGGGAGGCGGTTTCCCGGGCTACACCGATTCAAGCACTCCAAATCCGGGAACGATGTTGGTTGACTATGTTCGAGTTTATCAGTCGTCATCGTTGATCAACTCAGGCGCTTGGTATACCGTCTCCAACGAGAACAGTGGTGCCTGCGTAGATGACCAAAATTGGAGTACGTCAGACGGAGCTATCGTGCAACAGTGGTCCTGTGGAGGTAGCCAGAACAACCAGCAGTGGCAGTTTACTCCGACTGACAGCGGTTATTTCAAAGTGACGAATCGGAATGCTGGCCATGTGTGGGACGTAACCGGCGGTCCCGGAGCCACTGCTATCGGAACGAAGATCCAATTGTGGAGCTATGGTGGAGGAACGAACCAGCAGTGGATGCCGGTCTCGCTGGGTAACGGCAGATATAAATTCGTTGCTCGCAACAGTGGACTCTGCCTGGATGTACCGTCCGCCTCAACAGCGAATGGTGTCCAGTTGCAGCAGTACACCTGTAATGGGACCGCTGCGCAGGCATTCGTGTTAACACAACAACCCTGATCGCACGATGACCGGGGTGTTGAGGAATGATCGACGCGATTTCTCGACACCCCGTATGCGGTGAGTACAGATTTCGTGGTTTGCGCGCGCAGAACTTGCTTGCATGCAAGTAGTGCCGGCATCACGAGTGAGGTTCGTCGCCGACGGTACCAGAAGCAACTGCCGAGCGCGCTGTTCGCGGCCCGGACTGAGCCAGACCGGCTACGTTAAGGCCGTCACTATCATGAGCCTGGAAGACGTGCTGAAGGCGCTCGAGAACGATAACGGGGAGCGCCGCGATCCGGAGAAATATCACTTCACGGTATTCGGCACGCCGTCCGGCATGGGAACTTGGGGCTGGCGAAGCAGGTCCACTACCTGTTTCGGTTGATACCTCTTTCCAGTGTCTCTCTTATTCACTGGTACAAATCAAAGTCAAATGCACCTGCCATGTTTATGAAGTGTGATCCAGCACGCAAAGGTGCTCGACATCTGCCAAGCTTAGCAATTCCTGCCTCCCGAGCTGTCACTCGCACGTCATTAAGCATCCGCAATACGCCACCAAAATATTTGGAAGCGTCGCAAGTGGAAAGGGTCCCGATGAATCCTGCCCATCGCTTTCTATATCGCGCGGCCGAACACACTTGCAATTTTACTTCGGAGCAGCAGTAACCTAGCCAAGGTAATTGCCTTCAACTCGTCGGCGCGTCGAAGGCACAAATCACCTTCTTCTGGGTTTAGTAGCTGCCTGAGTTGCTTAGTTCGCTCGACCGTCAACTGGGCCATCTTCATCGCTCTACACATCGGTAGTTCGAACCATACGCTTGCTGCTTGTCCTTTTGGTAATAAAGGGAATCTAGATCAGCATCTCGGAATTTGATCCAGGCTTCCTGGGCAAGCTTCAGTTTCTCGACAAATTCAATGAGCCAACCATTTGATGGGAAGAGCCCGATGAAGAAGGCAAAGCCGTTTTGTATTTCGAAGAAGGAGGTCTGGGAGGCGTATCAGCGGGTGAAAGCGAATAAGGGGCAGCAGGATCGATGGACAGACAATCGAGGATTTTGAAAGGAAGCTGAAGAAGAATCTTTACAAGATCTCGAATCGAATGGCATCGGGCAGCTACTTTCCACCCCCAGTCAGGACAGTGAAGATACCGAAGAAGAGTGGTGGAGAAAGAAGTCTGGGAATTCCAACTGTGGTTTCATAATGCACCTCCCTCTGGATGTGTTGAGGATCCGGTGTGGATCCGGTTTGAGTTACGTACCCAGTCTCGAAGCTTCTGTTGGTCCATTTCACTGAGCGTGATCCAGTATGGGGATCCCGCGTTAAGCTTGCGTGCCTGCACAATCGCGTTCTGGATCCAGTAGTAGACCACATGATCGCTGACTCCGAATAGTTGTGCGACCTGTTGGACGGTCAGCTCTTCGGGCTTTTTGAACACAGGAGGGGGATTCCATAACGAAAGCGAATCCACTGGATGATCGACCTCGTGTATGGCTTTCCCGTGATGCTGGTATGCCCTTGCTGGTTGAATTGGTGAGCGATTTCGGCGTCCTGAAGATGCTGAGCCATATCTCGGACACGATCGACGACTTCGGCGGGATATCGCATGCGATCCGCGATGTTGGGCGGGATCTGAAGCGTGAGGTCGGTTGAGGCATTCCCCTGCCAGCGAATGTGGACCGAAAGCTGCTTGGGTGCGGACTTCTCGACGGTAATATCCTTGATAAGCAGTCGCAGCATCCGCTTGCGACCTTGGGCCTGTGTGGTGGGCGCATGCCACAACTTCGGCAGATCTTTGGCCAGGGCGAGGACCTTCGCCTTTTGCTCTGGGGTTGCAACTCGTGCGTGCTGGCGCTGAAACTCCGCGGCTTGTTGTTTGAGTTCTTCCAGCTGAAGCAGTGCAGCATTCCAGCGCCGTTCTAATGTGGCTGCAACAAGCCGCTGGGCGGGATCGACTTCCTGATATCGCCTTTCGGCCAGCTCCGCTTCATACTCGGCGCGCTCGAGCCGCATCTGCCACTGGCGTCCAACGGTGTGATCCCGCACTTCTAACTCCTGGAGTGCCACATTATGCTTCAAGAATCGAGCCAATGTCTTCACACGCAGACTGAAAGCAAAGCTGTTGATCTCGATCAGCGCTGACGGCGACGTATAACTCACTCGCGCCCACATCGATCCCGGCTGCATCCGGATGCAATATCGGCAGTGTGTCGCTTCTTTTGTTGCCCTTCTTGGCCATTTGCTCCGCCGATCATGCCGACCGGATGCCCGGGGCGCGGTCACAGAGCAAACTCCCAATCGAGATCGTCGCCGGAAACTGGCAAACGTCATCACATGTCTGTACGCAACCCCAGACCCACGCTTATCGGTCGGGCTTCTAACCGAGCACCAATGTCGGCTCGGGCTGTAGCTGTCATCCGACCGGCACCATACATCATCGCTCAGCCTCGCGTTCCTTTCCATCCTGTCTGACCAAGGCCCTCCATCCCAGAAGGCTTGCCACAACGTGGGTCGTCTCCCAATGGAAACAAGACGCGGAAAGAGTCCGGATGCCTGTCACCTAAAAGTGTGGGTTTTGAAATGTGCTGCATCCCATGGCTCGAGAATCACTACCCGTCGCCCTGGATAGGCGCTATGCGGACCTTGGCTGTATACATAGCTATGACCTTCCTGCGCCGCGTCGTAACGCTCTCTCGCAGCAGCAAGTTTGGCCGGTATCTCGAGGCCAGATGCGCGAGGTACGCCTTTGGGACGATTCAAGCGTTCATCGCTTTGCTGGTGCTGTTGTCGCTGGTGGATCCATTGCGGGCCTTCGCGGCGAATCCGGACCTGGAGACTGCGTTGACTGGCTCGCGCAAGCGTATTGAGAGATTGGACTACCGCGTGACCGGGCGACTCACACGGGTGGAAGGCAATGGCACGCGCACGAGCTACAAGTTTGCCGCCAAGGCTCACTGGTTTCCCGATGGTCTGCGTCTGTTATGCGAGATAGCGGGGCCTGCCTCCGCGAAGACGAGCCTTCTTCTGCATATGAGCGTGAACGGGCACGTAACCATCGAGGCAGTACTTCCTGGCGAGACAGCCGCCAGCGTGTTGCCATTCGAACGTTGGAACGACCGACTCGTGGGAACAGACTTCTCCTATGAAGACATGGTAGAGAGCTGGTTCTTCTGGAAGAATCAGGAACTCCTGGCACCGGAGAGATGCGGCGCGCGGGATTGCTTTGTCCTTAAGAGCATGTCCAGCGCTCAGGACCGGACTTACTATGATTCGGTGACATCGTGGATTGACCGCGGCATCTTTTTCCCTGTGCATGTGGTGAAGACGCTTCGTGGGACGGGAGGGCAGAAGGAGTTCATTTACTATGGGCTGCGGCAGACCGACGGCGTTTGGTCTGCGTCGCGAGTGGAGGCAAATCTGCAGGGCAAGCCCGGCTCCTCGATGCTTGTAATCGAAAGGGGCTCGGGAAGGGCAAAACTTGGACTCAAGGACTTTGATATCAGCCAGTCCAGCGCTCAGGGAAAGAAAGTGAAATAAATCGAATCGCTTAACAGGCTGTTGCGAGGAGCTCTGCTGCGATTGGAGTATCCACGGTGCTCGCCGTTATGGGACATGCTCCTTTTCAGACGTTGCCGGGGCTCCATGTAAGCCAAGGGGCCACCAATTCCAGTCGCCGGCAAGTTGCAATAGTGCCGGCCCGACGACCATCCGCACCACTGTGGCATCAATGAACACGGCTACCGCGAGCGTAAAACCCAGCATTTGGATGACCAGAAAGCCTCCCAGGGTGAATGCGGTGAAGATGGCAATCATGATTGCGGCGGCGCTCGTGATGAGGCCGGCGGTTCGGGCCAGGCCCTCGATCACGGCTGATTCCTCGGATAGACCGCGCCGCCGTTCTTCGAGGACTCGGGCTACCAGGAAGACCTCATAGTCCATGCTCAATCCGAAGACGATGGCAAACGAGAGAATCGGCACGATCGGGAATACGGTGCCGGTTGGTCCGTCGAGCCCAAAGAGCTTGCTGCCGTGGCCTTCCTGAAAGACGAGAACTAACGCACCAAATGAGGCTCCGACTGAGAGCAGATTGAGCAGGATTGCTTTTACAGCCGCAAAGAAAGAACGCAGCCCGATCAGGAGCGCCAGCAAGCTCCCCAATACGACGTCAACGACCACCTTGGGCAAGCGTTCCTTCACTACAGAGTCATAATCTGCATTGAGTGCGGGAATGCCTCCGACGCGCAGCACTGCGCCGGGAACTCCGGTTATCGCCGCGACATCGGAGGAACGCACCTCTCTGACCCATCGAATCTGTTCGCTGGGTGAAAGATTGGCGGTTGGCAGTAACTCAATCAAGGTAGCTTGCCCATCGCTGCGCAGAAGACTCTTGCGGATCGGCTCGGGCACATCCTTGATAGCATCCGCAGCGTCAGCCATTCCCGTGAGGGTCGGAAGAGATAAGACCTCCTGCGCTCTGGGATCGCTCTGGAAGCGTTCGGTCAAGCGGCTGACGGCAAGCCATCCGGCCGGCGAGAGCGGCGGAGACTGGGGCGGCAACTCCAGGATCACTCGGAGGGACTCCACAATACCCGATCGCCCCATGCCTTGAAGGGTATGCAGTGCCTGGACCGACTCGGCTGCGGCCGGGAGCGAGTCATGGTCAGGAAGCCCGGGCGAGATTCTGCGAGCCTGGAATGCAAGGATCAGTAGCGGAATCCCGGCGACAAGCAGAGCTGTGAGGGGGCGGCGAGTTACGAGGCTGCCCCATCGCACCCACCGCTCACTCGCCAGACGGAGGTTGTGCGGCGTTTTGCGCCGTCTGGCGGGAAGACGCACTCTGGCGGCATTGATGCGATGCCCTAGCAGACCAAGGACCCAAGGCAAGATGAAAGTGCACAGCATGACACTGAAAGCGGTTACGAGGAGGCCAGCTATCCCGATGGAGCGCAGTTCGCTGATGGGCACCGTCAGAAGCGCTGAAAATCCGATTGCAACCGTCGTGGCCGAGATGATCAGCGTGCGCCCTGCTTGCCCGGCGGCAATATCGGCAGCCTGGCCGGGATCAAGTCCCTCGGCCAATGCTTCGCGAAACCGGCTCACCATCAGCAACGCATAATCGATACCCAAACCAAGGCCGAGCATGGTTGCCAGATTCTGCACCAGAATCGACAGGTGCAGATAGTTTGCGAGTAGCGCAGCCGCACCCAACGCCATCGAGATTGAGAGCACTCCAACTCCCAGTGGCAATAGTGCAGCAACAAGACTTCCGAAGGCCAGCAACAGCAGCAGGAGAGTCACCGGCAGCGCTCGTTTCTCGGCATGGTTGACGTCATCTGCACTGACCTTGCGAAGATCGAAGTTCAGTGGCGTTTCACCCGTGATCTCCAGTTTGATATTGGGGTATTGCGACCGAAGCTGAGCTTCCATCCAGTCTGCTCTTGCCCTCAGTCTGGGGACCAACGCCTCGACCGATTCATCGTGCGGGTCCAACCCGACGATGATCAAGGCTCCGCCATTGTTCCCAGTGAAGAGAGGATCTGGCCAATCGATACTCGATACGGCACCGTACACTCCAGGCACACTCCGCAATGAACTGGTTAAGAAGCCCAACACATCTGCGCCTTTTGCTGAATCCGGATCAGGAATACCGCTTATCACCAGAATCAGGCGGTGGGCGTAGGTCGACTGGAAACGCTGCGCCAGTTCCAGGTCGACTTTTTCGGACTCTCCGCCCTTGATGTGAACCGTTGTCTCCAGGCGTTGTTCGACATTGTGGGAAAAGGGCAGCAGCGCAAGCGCCATGACAAACCCCGACGTCGCCAGCCAGAATCGGCCGCGAGCGGCACCACGGCCCGTGTTCGAGCTTGGGATTCCCATGGAAGATCCACGCCGTTTTTGTTCGTCTGAGAGCAATGAAACGACTTCGGTGATCGGGCATATCCATGATATAGGGTCAAACTGGATATTTATTGGGTTTGGCCTTGAGCTAAGTAACGATAGATGGGGGAACTGCCCGTTAAGCCCTTGGCAATCGAGGGACGTGGCTGACGAAGACTTCGCTGTATGATTACCAGCCAATCACTCATCAAGGAAGGAATTAGGAAGCTCAAAGCGGATTAGTAATGGGAAATGCCGCAGCATTCCACGATAGACCGCTTACGCATTACTGGAGCCTGGCCGACTTTCGGGCACTTCAATATGTGCCCGCGAGATACGGCTCGTTAGAGGATGTGCGCTGGCGTGTTAGATTGTCCATCATGCGCGCACATACCCTGCCCCTCTCTCTGCTGCTGGCCGGCGGTTTGATCCTCCCTTAGCTAAGCACCCCGATC
Source organism: Edaphobacter aggregans DSM 19364 (assembly GCF_000745965.1). Classification (GTDB taxonomy): domain Bacteria; phylum Acidobacteriota; class Terriglobia; order Terriglobales; family Acidobacteriaceae; genus Edaphobacter; species Edaphobacter aggregans. The sequence continues at coordinate 30,095 of NZ_KN050790.1, forward strand.
GGTTTACCTGAGGTGTACAGCGGCAGTCGGCAGAGAGAGCGGTATTCGAAGCCCAGGCGCTTCAATGCTTCCCTGCGCGCCGCGAAGCGCTCGTCCTGCTTCCGTCGGAGATGAACAGCGGTTGCTTCTGCTGGTACACCCACCAATATGTAGTTTCCTCCATCGAATATCCGGCGGAGGGAACTGCCCGATTCCGACCGAGTGCCAGAGCACTTCGCTCGAGCCCTCTTTAGAAACCATGAGGTCCAAGAAATCAAAGTCCAGTAGCGGCCGGATCAGCGCGGCAAGATTGAACGGCAAGTCGTCGGTTTTTTGACATGCCAGCGACCCGGGGAGGCGCGAAAGGACTTCGAATCTCTTTGCGCATGCGCCGAAGTCGCTCGATGGTGAGTTCAGGCACATGCATGGTACAGATATCTTAAACACAGCGCTCATCAGGCATTTCCTTGCCACCGGGGTAAAGGGACTGGTAGACCGTGTGGGCACGCCTCCGGTGGACCGTCGGCCCGCACTATCCCATCTCGAACTCCTGCAAGGGATGGGCCATCCGCAAGCAACTGAAGATCCACGCCGACGAGGGCTTGCTCGTGCCAGCCGATAGTTCAGTTGATTACGTACCGGCCTCTATCTTTCTCCGCCGCTCGATCCGATCTTAGGAAGAGACAGGTGACGTGGCGAATCGCGGCAGATGTTAACCCGTTGGCATCTGGAGCTGGTTGCTTATGAAGCGCGCGGCAGGTGCGCGGTTGAGTATTCAAGCGATTGTCGGGACAAAAATCCACTCCGGCATGGCATTTCACATGCAAGGATCCAAGGACAAGAAGGCGCACCCGATGGGGTAGGCGCAACAAGGATCGAGGACGGTGAGCTGGACAAAAGGCCAGCACACACCGTCGCGAGGACAGATACGCGAGGACAGATATATGAGGAGAGGATTGATGAGGCTTTATTCCCGTTTCACACTTGCCGTTATTCTTGCGGCAGGCATTGGAGCCAACGCGCAGGATGTTGCGTCGGATACCAGCAAGGCAGCAAAGGAAACGGGCCATGCAACTGCAAAAGCGGCGCAGGCCACCGAACACGGCACTGAAAAAGCAGTCGAAAAAACATCAAGTGCTACTGGGCACGCTGTCAAGAAGACCGCGCACGGCATTAAAAAGGGCGTGAAAGGCACTGCCCACGAGCTGAAGGGAGACGAAAGCAAGCCCGAGACGCCCAAATAGCCGCCTTCAACGCAGCTCGGCCCTTTGTTTGCGTTCTCTATAAACGAAAGAGAAACACAGAAGGCCTTCAGTCCAGGCCGGAATGCTACGCTCAACCCAGCATGCGTCCCCGGCCTGAATGTTTTCTCTGTGGTTTTCCGGCAGGTCCTTGACTTCCTTGCATAAGTCAGCTGGCGGGGATTTCTCCGAGGCCAAATGTCAAATTGTTAGTAGTTGTCAGCCGGCTCACATCGGCGGCCGATATCGCGCGCTCGGCGCCGAGTGCTTTCGATTTACTGTGCCGATCTCATTGAGCTTGCTCCCGTAACGGCATTGGCCACTGGCTTGCACGATTCCAAGCCATCGAAACTATGAGCGTCGGAGTAAAAATAGGCCACCGAACGCTGCGGGAGCGGCGCTTTGCGGCGGAGTAAAGGTAGTCCACCGCGGGATCTTGGTTTCGTGAGCGGTGTTGCCTTGGCAACGTGGTTCATGGAACGCCGAAGGGATGTTCCGAGTGGAGATTTACGGTCGTGTACGTCGAGCGGTTCGTGTTGAGGGTCGGAGTCAGCGTGCGGTGGCCCCGGGAGTTTGGGCTGTCGCGAGAGACAGTGCGGAAGATGCTCGAGTACGCGGTGCCGCCAGGCTACCAGCGCCAACAGCCGATCAAGCGGCCCAAGCTGGGGCCGTGGCTAGGCGTGATCGGCGCCATTCTTGCAGACGACAAGCAGAGGCCGGTGAAGCAGCGGCACACGGCCAAGCGGATCTTCGATCGGCTCAAGGACGAGCACGACTTCACGGGCGGCTACACGCCGCTCCGCTCGCAGGCTGGCAGCTGTCCGTAACATGTCTCACTTTATGATGTTTGCTTCGCCCTAAAAGATGACAGCATCTGAACCGCATTAAGTTTGTGCTCGGGCGCTAGATGAGCATACCGGATTGTCATCTTTATATCCTTGTGGCCAGCTAGCTCTTGCACTGTCCGGAGGTCCACTCCCGCCATCACCAGCCTAGAGATAAATGTATGTCGAAGGACATGCCGATACGCACTTTTTCGTCGGTACCGTCCATCAATATCCTGGAACCTGGATCATCATTGGCTTGTTTTATCCTCCTCACTCAGCGAAAGGAGCATCGTTGTTCGACACTCAACTCCTATGAACGAAGAGGAACGCTGGCATCTGTTGGTTGTACTTGACGATGAACTCCTCACCGGCGGAGTGATCCTCTCTGAGTGGTGTTCGTTTATAACGCGAGAAGCGGACACCGCCTTTGCCAAAGGCGCGTATTTGGCATCAATCCTTGCCTCAGTGTCCGCAATCGAAACTCATCTTAGGTCGGAAAACATGCAAACTGGGAGGAAGCGACTTGTTGAACTGATTGATTCAGCGGGACTGAAACCTGAACTCGCTCAGGACCTCCACAAACTGCGTAGATACCGCAACAAATGGGTTCACGTTGAAGCTCCCTGGGATGATGAAGCTCTTGTTGAAGATCCTGGTCGATACGAAAAGGAGTTGGAGGAGATGGCCTTTGTCGCGGTAAAGGCATTACGACAGACGATCTATTTTTACCAGTGGGTCTAGCGATCCCGTGGCCCGTGTATGCTCGATACTCATCCCAACTCGATTCAGCGTCGTTTCGAAATCAGAGGGACGACAGGCGGATGGCTGCGGGTATCCTCGGCACCGAATCCATTGTGTGGGCCGGCCTTCGCCAATACTATGGAGCCGGAGAACCCATAGGAGCTTCCTTCATCTTCTCCAGACACTGCATCGCACAAGCTGCCTTCTTCGTGTATTGCCCGACGAAGAACTCAAATCGCAACTCATCTTCCGAAGACAACATGACCCAGCAACAAACCAGCCTCTTCGATAGCCACTGAGAAAGATAGCTTGATGGGCCAGCAATCGATACAGGGCTCACCTCGTCTCAACTTCCCATAAGCCGACTCGCCGGGACTAATCCGTACACGTCGGCCAGCGCCCGGGTGCAAGCGCTTCCGCTATTCTCATATCTATGCCTGACGATCTAAAGGGACTTAGTCGTGAAGATGTTTGCCGCTTGATTATGAAGACGCCTCTCTGGAATGGGGCGGAGTGGCATTGGTTCGGATTTCACTTCACGTTTCTCTTAGATCCTCGTGCCGAACATCCCTTCGCCAGAGCGATCATCGATGCCCTCGTTGTCTGCGACACGGCCATGCCTGGTTATGCTGAGGCCTTCATCGAAAGGTTGGCTTCTGTTCGTGGTAAGGAGAGATTTACTCCTCACTACGAACAACTTATGCAGATCGTCGCGGAGCTACACGTAATAACACAGATGGTTCGCTTCGATTGGCCAGGAGGCGCGCACTTCATCATGGAGCCCACCCCGGAGGGAAGCAAGAAGAACCCCGAGATTACGATCCAACATCAAGGATTCACCTATGGCGTTGAGGTAAAGGCACCCTCGCTGCTGGCGCATATCAAGGCTCGCAACGAGAATTCGACCCAATTACCTGGTCGTATGCCATCCGAGATGGTCGAGCAGGTGAAGAGAGAGGGTGAGGCGATGACGTTGCCCAGGGACAATCCGGTCAAGGACTTTTTGGTCAGCGCCGACGCCAAATTCGAGCATTTCAAAGTGGCGGATGCGAATTTCATCGGGGTTCTCGTAATCGTATGGGACGACTTTATCTATGAGCCGATTAGTTCGTTGATCTCTGAATCGGCAGGTCTCCTAACGCCGAATTCCTTTTTTAAGGATTCCGAAGGTGTTGCCAAAACTTTTCAGCACGTAGATGGGGTGTTTCTGATCAGGAAGCTGCACCAGTTCGCTCGAGAAGCGGGAGGTCAGCCCTTGATCGATGGCTGTTCCAACGTCATGGACTATGGTCAGGAGGGAGTATTTCCGTTCAAGGTTTTCATCCAGAATACCAAGGGCGTGATGGTTCCCGAGATACTGCAGCGTTGCCTTCAGGGATTGCCGCCGACGAGCGAAATGGGCGCTGAATACACCCCAAAGGATCTAGTGTGGTGGACGGGGACTATGAATGTCTGACACCAGCGCTCTTTACTTCAGCGTACGAGGGCGCGAGTCTCTACTGAGCTCATTGGCAGCCGGATGCTGCGACGATCATCTCGTCCTTTATGAAGAATTGAACACCTATCATGACATCGGAATGCATGGGGAGCGGCTGATGCGAAGTGATCTGTTCCTGAGGGCCATTGATGACGCAGACGCTGTTCGCATCGCATTCGAGCTCGTCGACCTGCTAAGCGGAGTCGTGATGCTGTCATTGAGCGACGCTCTGAGAGATGTTACGGTCACTCCCGAGAGCCTGTTTTCTAGCAATACTGCCCCGACAAAGCTTGAACTTCCTCTGCCTAACCGCGAGCCGGCACTCCGCCTTACCGGAGCGTTTCGAGATAAAAGCAATATTCCGATCCCGCACTACGTGGAACCGAAATTCGGGTTGTTCCGACGGGTATTCCCGGAGCAGGGCTCGATGAATGATGGCTCTTCACTCTGTAGGGTATCGCGATTGTTTCGTCTCGCAGCAATCGACCTAGGTATCTACATATTGCTCAAGCTCTTCGCTATGGAGATCAACTGGGTAACCCTCTACAAAATTCTAGAAACGCTGGAGACACTGATGAAAGGTGACGGATTCGTATCTCCGATATTGAAGCCGGAGAGAGATGCTCTCACAAATGCCGCGAACAACTTCAGTCTGACCAATCTCTCTGCGCGACATGGTTTCAAGCCCGTCGGTAAACCCAACAAGACCAAAGTCGCAACTCTTCAGGAAGGCCTTGTCACTCTGCAGAAGGCCACGAACGCCTACGCCACATTCAAGCTCATCGCCGCAAAATAGGACGCTGCCAAATCGGGGGGTTGTCTCGTCTTCAAATTCGGACGGTTGCGTGAATCTTTTTCCGCGGTTACGGCGCAGGATTACCTCGGAGGCAGATCGGTACTCATAGACGCTCTCGCGTTCACTCATATCGCCAACACATACCGCGCGAGCGGGCCGACTCGCGCCAGCGTCTCTGGCCGCATGCGAGCAGGTAAATGGATCCCAGAGCGAACTTCGCGCCTGACGAAATAGCCTTGTATCGAGCGTCGAGCCTCATTAGTTGCGTTCGCCGTATGGCCGTGCCACACCGACCCATTGAAGATGATCAACGAACCTGCTCGACCACAGGCCAACACCTGACCGTCATAATCGGCTTGGAGGTCACGCACGACCTCCTCCGGCACTTCCGGCCACATATGCGAAGTCGGCACAAAACGGGTAGCGCCGTTGTCAGGTCGAAAGTCATCGATCATCAGAATGAAGCCGACCATCGGCAAATCTTCCGAGTCGCGCTTGATGTCGACATGGAGGTCTTGTGCAGCAGAGCCCTGTCGCAGAGTTCTGCCAAGAGTTGTGCTGAGCTTAAACGGCGCTCCGATGACGTGACAACATGCCTCAAGAAGGGGAGGGTAAGTATAAAGGTCATCAAACTCCGCGCCACGATTGACGAAGTCGTACATGCGCGTCGTGGTGCGGGCCTCCTTCCCGTCCGCTTCGTTCCCAGACTGCATGGCCGCATCGTACGCGGCGGCAAACTGCGGCAGGCGTTCGGTCGACACCGGACCAGAAATCACAACGAAGCCGATATCCCGCAACTCCTTGGCTGCGAGTGCAGGCAATTGGCCGCCTGCACTGATCGTGCCGAACCATTCATCCATCTGATCTCCTTGTGTAACTTCATATCGACAGTCCTGCACAGGCTTCTGGACAAAAAGAGGCGAAATCGGGTCATCGGCGGTTTGAAAGTTACTGAGGCCTACCCCAACCAACCGGAAGAGCTGCTTTGGTCCCAACTCAACCCGTTCGCGCAGCGCGAGTGCGATATCTGTAAGTTCGTCGCAGGATGAGGGGGGAGCCGGAAGCGTGAGGCTTCGCGTGAGGCTATTGAACTCTTTCGTCTTCAGCTTCAGAACCACCGTCTTCGCTGCCCGCGCATTGCCGTGCGAGGATTTCCAAACTTTCTCAGCCAGACGACGAATTTGGGACTCAGTGTCCACCAGCGGAATGTCTTCGGGAAAGGCGTCTTCGGCAGAAATGGACTTGCTGACTCGGTTCGGCACGACGGGATTGTGGTCAATACCGCGGGCGAGTTGATATAGGCGCAGGCCATAGCTTCCGAAGTGATCTTCAAGCGTGGACAATTCAAAGGCATAAAGATCGCCGACGGTTGCGATTCCAACTGCCTTCATGCGGCTCTCTGTGACCTGCCCCACTCCAGGGATACGACCCACCGGCAGCGGGAGAAGAAAGCTCTGTACTTCGTGCGGCTGAATGACGAACAAGCCATTGGGCTTTTTCCAATCGGATGCGATCTTCGCCAGAAATTTGTTGGGTGCCACGCCTGCGGAAGCCGTAAGGTTCAACTCTTCGCATATCTGCTGACGAATCATCTTCGCGACGCGCGTCGCGGTCGGAAGCTGCATCTTGTTCTCGGTCACGTCGAGATACGCTTCATCGAGAGACAACGGCTCGATGAGGTCCGTATGCCGCTGAAAAATTGCGCGCACAGCAGACGAGGCGGCTTTGTAACGCACGAAATCAGGAGGAATGAAGATCGCTTCAGGGCAAAGTCGCTCGGCGCGCACCGCCGGCATCGCGGATCGGACGCCGTAACGTCGGGCCTCATATGAGGCGGCGCAGACCACCGAACGGTTGCCGCGCCACGCGACCACGACCGGCTTACCGCGAAGCGCTGGATTGTCTCGTTGTTCTACCGAGGCGTAGAACGCATCCATATCCACATGAACGATCTTGTGAAGGGGAGCAGAGGTGTCATCGGCGGCTACGTATTGGGCGTCGAGTGCTGTCATCGTTCCGCAAATGCTGCACGCTACACCTTGCAGTCTTCACACGTCGCGCAATGCTCTGTGAAAGCGTCCCACTCCGGGATGCCGTCGAATGCGGATGTACTGAGGTCGACAAAGTCCTGCGCCTGCAGAAAGGCGTAATCGTTGGGACGTGCCTCTTCAAATCGGTGCAGCAAATCCATCCCAGCAGGACAAGCAGGAAGGTCATTGCCTGTCCATACCGGACAGGTTGATTTTTGAGGTTGTCGAGTCAGCGAAATCACCTCGCATCCATTCAACCACATTCGCCTCTTATTCGCCTAGCTGTTTCATCCAGACCTGACGCTTCCCGGTAGTCTCGGAGGAGAGCTTCCCGGGGCCTTCGTGAGAGTGTTCCCCGACAATTGGGCAACAGGCTGTTGCCCGATTGCCGGGAACATAATGAAAGAGTTTGGGCTGATCCCACACGGATCAGCCCGGTGGCCCGCTGATTGTAAATTTGGCAGCATTTTGGCAGCAAATATCGCCGATTGTGCCGGTTTTGCCGATTGTGCCGACTCGTAAGTACCGTGCCGTCTACAATTTGCGGTTTGACTCGTTCCATGGCATGGAAGAGGTCATCGGTTCGATCCCGATCAGGTCCACCACTTCTCCGTAAACCGTTCAACAACTTAGAAGGACGTGGACTCCACGGAAGATATTTGCGGCTGTGGACACATCGGGGCCAGCCACGCTCATGTCTGCGGCCGCTGTTCGGAATCAGTGGTGTACCGGCTCAGTCTTCCCGGGGCTCTTCGGCGGTGCCGGGTTTCTCTTCTGCAGGACTTTGGCGATGCAATAGGGGGTCTTTGCCGAAGTAGTCATTGTACGCCACCACATTGCCATCGCCCGTCAGCCTCTTCGCCACCCAGCCCTCAGCCACATGCGCAACTGTTCCACAAGTTCCAGGCCCGCCTGGTGAGCCGTAGCGGAAGATCATGCCTGCCTTGCCCCGGCACCGTGTCTCCCTCCTTGCCTACCTGGACCCATCCGGAGAGCGGCATTGCAGAAACCGTTTGAGCAGGAGCCAGTCCGGAGCCAGATGCGGCAGCCGGCGTTGGATTTGCTGGCGGCTCCGGCGCAGGCATCGCGGCAGCTGACGCCGGTGCGGTCCGACTGCCGGGATCGTAGGCTCCCAGGGTTGTGAGATCAGCGCGCAGGGTGAACGGGCTCATCGCGGCATCTACGGCGTTGAACCTTGGAGGATAGTACGCTAGCTGGCCTTTGAGCGGCGAGGCCCTGCCGATCGGGCTTGATCTTGCGAACGGGACGAGAGTCGTTGTGTCGATCGGAAACGCCGTGTAGGCGATGAAGTTCGCTGCCGTAAAGCCGCCGAGGTTACGATTGATCGGGTTCAGGCTCCATCCGTCGATGTAGTTGTAGGATTTTCGCCGTAAAAGTGACCAGGTTCCCATTTCCCTTCCACGCCGTGATGGAGTCCGTCTACGCGATCGGAGTCACCTAGGCGTTGCGGTCTGATCCTGCCAGCGCCGTCCAGGGATAGCCGGACTTGCTGATCGAGGGAGTAAGGATCGAGGCTGTCTGCCCGCATGCCGACCACGAAACACACAGCGCGGCTATCACTGCCAAGAGGACCAACCTGAGCCGCATATTTTCTCCTGTTTGGATACTACTCAATTGCGACTCGGAGTTTCGGAGTTATGGACCGATGGATGGGGGCAATCCTGCCAGCACGCGCGTGCGGCTCAATTCGACAACTTCGCTGCCTGGCGCTTGAAGTCCTCTGCCTTCGCCATGTTTCCCTGCCTCTGATAGACATCAGCCAGCGCAAGGTACAGTTCGGGGCTGGGTGGCTGGAACTGCATCTCGTACTCGAGAATCTTCGCCGCCTGCGGAAAGTCCCCGACCTGTGCGTTCGCCTGCGACAGCTGGATCGCCGTCTGCTGGCTCACCTCTGTGCGTCATCTCCACCTTGCCTGAGAGAGCCGCGATGTCCTTTGACCGTCCGCTCTGCGCCAGCAGGTCCACAAGCCGCGTCAGGGCCGGGACGTATCGTGGATCGTCGGCGACCGAGCGTTCGAACCAGGTGATCGCCCCGTCGGTCGAGCCTTGCATCTCTGCGCTCAGGCCGCGTTTGTAGTCGTCGATCGCACGGCCACGGCGGGCGTCGGCGGTCGCCTCATACGCGGTCCAAACGTCCGTTGTCTCCGTGTCGGCCGCGATGCGGAATGTGAGATTCGCGTACGCCTTCTGCTGCGTCGTCTCGTCGATCGCGGTGATCACAACGCGGTAGTTCCCCATTGCGAGACCCTCGGTGGATAAGGTGCGTCCCGTGAGCAGCGTACCCGAGGCGTCAAAGTTCGCGGCGTCGATCTCCTCGTCCTCTTGGTGGGTCTGCTGGCCTGTCTGCATCGTCCCGTACACATAGTGGACCTTGACCTTGCGGCCTTCGCGGGTCGCCGGGTCGAATGGCTTGGTCCATAGCTGGAAGAGCAGGCGCAACGGCTCGCCGGGATGCAGCGACGTCTGCTGCACTCCCTTGGGGACGAAGCGCAACCCGGAGACGCTGAAGGGCAGCCCGCCGTCGGGATCGCGCACCGGAGGCTGCGGCGAGAAGATCATGATCCTGCTCAGGGCAAATGCGGTCTGCGCCGGATCGGGAACCGTAATTTCTGTACGCTGCCGCACTGCCAGATGGTTCAGATCGTTGGTGAGCGTTGCGACAAGCTGGTATTCGCCGGGCGCCAGCGGAACCCTGCTCTCCGCGCCGAAGCGCTTGCTGCGCGCCGCAACCGTCTGGCTTTCATTCACCACGCCGGCGAGCCGCTCATTCTGCTCGTAGACGGGCTTGCCGTCCTTCGTCAGCACGCTGGTCTGCAGCGTCAGCGAGTAGCCCATTCGCTTGTCCGGCAGCGCACCAACGATCCCCTGCTCCGGCCGTCCGTACGCGAACAGATAATGGACCGTCATCCGTCCGCTGCTGTCACGAAAGACAACCGGCTGAAGGGTCGCCGTGTTGGCTCCAAGAAAGATGCTCGTCGTTACTCGCTCGTTGGCGCGGCGGTGGTGCCAGCATCTGCCTGGTCAGCGGATTGTCGGGCAGACCCTTGATGGTGCTGAATGTCGGATTGCATGCTCGGCGTGTAGTCGTTCAGGTCGACCGGCTCGGTGGGAATCAGCGAGATCGCCGTTCGGGCCACCTCGTTTCCCAGAGAGCGCTTGAGGACATCGAGGTTGTTCTTCTGGACGTTCTTGCCTTGAAGCCCGGTCACCAGCCGCGACGGGCCGTCCTGATAGGGCGAATAAAGCGTGTAGTCCTCGCCGATGCTGCGCTTGTAGAAGACGATGTAGAAGTGCGACGGCAGCGCCGGATTCGGCGCCTGATAGAACCATATCTGCAGCGGCCGCACGTTGCGCGACTCCGGATAGTTCGCCTTCTGTTTCGGCTCGCCCAGCACGATGTAGATGTGGCCACGGTCGGTGCGCCAGCCATCCTGCGCGCCGATGTTGCCGTAGTTCTGGTTAGCATAGGTCAGGCGGCGGTAGTGCTCTTCCCTGTACTCGTTGATGTCGGAGCCGGGAGTCGGATTGCGCGCCTCCCAGAAGAGCTTGATGAAGTTCTCCCGCTCGGCATCGCTCGTCAGAGCGAGAAACTGCTTTCGCTCCTCGCTCTCGATGATGTAGTTGACCTCTTCGTTGACCCAGTGCCGGTAGCGCGGCGCAAGGTTCTTCGTGGGATCGACCGCGTGCAGCTGCAGAGTCGCAAAGACCAGCAGCAGGAGTGACAGCAGCAGACGGGGCCGTAACGAGAGCAGAGGCAAGGAAGATGCTCCTCCAAAAGAAACGGGAGAGGGTGCTCGCCACCCTCCCCCGGAAGTTTAGTCACTGTCAGTTCAGAACTCAAACCGCACAGAGCCGCGCGCATAGAACGGCGTCTGGAATGCGGTCGGACGGTTGTAATCCACGTTGAGCGGAGGCGGCACTCCAACATCGGTACCTGTCGTCTGCGTGTACTGAATACGCCCCAACTGGAACTGGCTGTTGGTCACGTTGAACATATCGATCGCCAGCTTCAGCTTATAGCGCTCAAACCTCGAGCCCAGAGGCACCGGATAGTCCCCATGCAAGTCAAGTTGCATCGTGGACGGTGTGCGGCCCGCAGCACCACGACCTCCGATTGGAACTTCGCCCTGATTGAGATAGATCGGGTGATCGCCCAGCAGACTTAGCGGGACGCCCGACTGACCGCGCCATCCGGCACCGAGAGTAAGGCCGCGCGCGCCATGAATGAACGGCGTGTCAGACCCGACGTTGTAGCTCAAAAACAGGTTGCCGACGGTGCGACGGTCCGTGCTGAGCATGCCGTTGGCGAACTGATCGCCAAGCAGACCCAACTGGCCGGGAGTAAAGTCGAACAACGAGCTGATTCCGGGGTCCGACTGTCCGTTGTCGTTGCGATACGCGCCCTCATAGTTGCCGTATAGCGTGCCCCAGCGGAAGTTCACCTTAGCAAGCCAGTGATTGCCGAACCGCTTGTCCAACTCGAACTCGGCAGCCTGGTAGCGGCGCACCGGCTTCACGAAGCCATCCGGAATGCCGTCACCACCGTTAGGTCCCGTGCCCGGTCCGTCCATGGTTTCCAGGTTGAGGAAGCAGGAGCCTCCAACCGGTTGATTCCTTCCATTAATGAATGGGCCACCCACGGCGAAGAAAGTATCGTTATCAGCCGTGCAGCCGGAGACCGGAGGCCTGTAGGTACTATCCGTTGGGCTGCCGCTCGGGTTCGCTGCGAGGAATTGCGCCTGCGTATAGGTCACGGCCTGCTCATTCACCGCGATATCGGTGCCTGGAGAAGGATTCGCAATTCCGCCCACGAAATTCCCGCCGATCGTGGAGCCTTCCGGCGACTGCGAGCCGATGTCCTCGATAACCCGGCCAAGACGCCGGTCGGTGTAGCGCGCCTTGAAGACAAGCGACGGCGTTAGCTCACGCTCAAAGCCGATCACGTATTCATCCTCGTACTGCCCTTTGGTCCCTGGAAGAACAATCGAGCTCGGAAACGCATAATTCGGCGCGCCAAAATTGGACACGACTCCACTGGCACTAGTCGAGCGCGGTAAGCCGTTAAGCGCGTGCGCTGCATCGGGGATAATCGTGTAAGACCCATCGGCGTTGATGACAGGTGCGAAGATATAGCCGCGGCCTTGCTTTTCACCGCCAAGCGTGCGAATCGCGGCATCCAGGGGCATTGCCCAGTAGTTGCGGCCAAAGTTAAAGAACAGCTTGCTCCTGTGGTCCCCCAGCGGATCGATGTTGATGCCGATGCGTGGCGACCAACTACCGGTGAACGTGTATTTCAGGTCATTATTTCCGGCAATTTGCTGCTGCTCCCAGCGAACTCCGGCATTGATTGTAATAAAACGATTCATCTGGTAGACGTCGTTTCCGTAGGCAGTGTGATAACGTCCACTGGAATTCACGTCACGTCCTTGGTATATACCGCGATAGATGGTAGCGTAAACCTGTTGACCATTATTGTTAAGAGGACAGAGTTGGCAGGTCCGGTCCGTCTGAGTCAGCGCTGCGTTGGTGTTTGTCGCTTGGATCCGGAACTGCGCATTCGTCAACTGTCCGATCGGGTTGCCAGCGCTGGCAGGTACGGGAATGGGGTCGCCATTGGCGTTCGTACCCGGAATCGGGAACAGGGCTCCGGACTTCAACTGCAAATCAAGAAAGTTAGTGTGATCATAGGCATATCCCGTTGAGAAGGTGTGCTGCCCCAAAAAACCAAATGTCTTCGAAGTATTGACCGCAATACTGTAGGTATTGTTCTTCGATGGCTCATACGGACCCAATCCAGAGATAAACGCTGCAGTGGGATTCGCCAGTGCGTTACCGCTGAGATCGTTGATGCCATAGTCGGCCGTCGCCGGATATTCATCGAAATGGTTGTAGTTATAAGCATAGGACGCGTCGACAAGCCAGCTCGGCGTAATCGCATGCGTAAGACGGCCCACCGCGTTTCGCGAGCCAAACTGCCAAGAGCTTGCCGTCGTGCGTGGAAAGAAGGAGGAGATACCATTCGAATCCGTGGCAAACGGTTGCGCGTTGTGCTTCGAAGGATCGGCGAATGCGGACGCCTCAAAGGTCGTCGAAGAGCGGATCTTCCACGTGATCTTGCCGGCCCAGCTCAATGTGGTGGTGCTGTAGTCAATAGCGCCAAGGGCAACGCTGGGCGACGGAGCATTCGGGTTCGCCTGCATCTTGTCCTGCCGCAGCGCCGGATTGAACGCGCCGAAGAAGAACAGCTTGTCCTTGATAAGGTAGCCGCCAAGCTCGACGACCCCGTCATACTGCGGGCTGGAGAGCGTCGAAGGCGGCGTGGCCTGCTGGTAGCCAAACTGATAGTACTGGTACCGGCTCGCATACCACGACCCCGGCCCAAAGTAGGCAGCCACAGCACCGTGATACTGATTGCCGCCGGATTTGGTCACGATCTGCACAATGCCGCCGGTCGCCTTGCCGAACTGCGGCTCAAACGCCGTCGTCTTGACGTTGACCTCCTTGATAAAGGCCAGGTTGATTCCAGTTCCGAGCGCGCCATGGAAGCGGTTGAAAGTGCCGATGCTTCCAAAGGCCTGGTCCGTAATCGTCACGCCGTCCACGACATACAGGTTCTCAAGACCAGATGCTCCGCCGATCGACGGGTTCGCCGCCCCCGGCCCGGTCTGTCCCGGCGATCCAGCGACCTGTCCGCTGGCAACGCCCGGCGCCGCGTAGAAGATCGCTGAGACGTTACGCGGCATGGGAACGCTGTTGTAAAACGTGTCCGTCAGATTCGAGGTGATCGCGGTGCTCTGGGTATCGATCGCAACCGCCGCCGCCGTGACCTCGACCGTCTGCCCAACATTGCCCACCTGCATCGTCAGGTTCAATGTCGACGACACGTTGACCACGACCTCATTGTGCTTCGACTGAAGCATCATGAAGCCATCCTTCGTCGCGGTGACGTCGTAGTAACCCGGTACCAGGTTGGTTGCGGTAAATCGGCCATTCGAGTCGGTTGTGAGCACACGGTCACCCTGCGGTCCATGCAGAGTCACGGTGGTGCCCGGAATCACCGCCCCAGTCGTATCGCTCACGATTCCATTCAGACCACCGGAGATCGCCCCCTGCTGTTGAGCGAAGGCACAAAACGTCGTCAACAGAAGCACCATAACAACATGCGGTAGGCGTTGCAGAAGTGGTTTCATTCTCTCCCCCCGTAAAAGTGATCCAGCGAGTTGCTGACCTCACGTTGCCGGGCGAGCGTCGTACACACCGAGAAGGAGGTCGAGACGGGCCTGAATGATGACTCAATAACGATACGCAATTCACGCACCAAAACTGCTCGCTCTACAACATTTGTCCTATCTGAATGAAGACAAAACCGCATACTCTGAATCCCCGAACAGAATCCCTGGATTGGAAATCCGACGCCATATGAAAATTGGGATGAAACACAAAATGAGGATGAATTGCAGTAAACGTTTACTAAACACCTGCATTTAGGCCACTATCCGCCTGAAAAGCGTTCCCGGTTCGCCGTAATTCTGCCACTCGTCCCAACCTCAGGCGCGTTCGTCCCACAGCGGTCTGCTAAAAACTGTAGGTGCGGAGATTCAGGGTCCCAAAAAGCCGGCGCTGGATGCTACTTTTACCTATCGCAGTAAACTGACCATCATCTCTGTATTGAGGAGCCATGGGATCAGCCGCAGGACCAGTTGCATCACACCTTGGAAACGCAAGGCAAGACGGAGAGAACAGTACCCCTCTCTCGTTGACTGGGAGTGTCAATTAGGATCAAAGGTCTATCCACTCGAAGATTGTCCGTTTCGGCAAGCTCACCGGACGGCCGCAGATTCATTCGGATCTCGTTACTCAGTTCGCCCATGCTGGACTGCACGCAGATCGTTTATATAGCCCTCCGACGGGTCGTTTCGAAGTCACTACCGTGCATGGCGCCAAGAACAGGGAGTTTGATCACGTTTTCATATTTTGGGGATATCGCCTTCCGCCTGCGGAAAAGCGAAGGAAGTTGCTCTACAACGCTGTCACAAGAGCGAAACGCTCTTGCGTGCTCCTCGTCCTGCAGAGCAAGCCCGGAATGATAGGCGCAGACCCTGCGCTGAATCTCCTTGGGGATTATCCTTCGGCACTAAAAAGTGCGAATAGATCAAAGGCTAAAGGCTCATAGAAATGTTGCTTTGCAAGTTATTTGGCGTAAATATTTGCACGCTATTTGGCGTATATTGAGCGCATGCAAACGGTGGGCGAGCTGTCCTCTGCGAGTCGGGATCTTGCATTGCATCGATTCCGGTTGCTTGAGCCCCACTTGGAGCATGACCGACCCCTGAGAGTGATTGCAGCAGAGGCTTGAGTACCTTTTCGGACAGTGCAACGGTGGGCTGCCCAGTACCGAAGGTTCGGGCTGGTGGCTCTTGCGCGCAAAGTTCGCGAATTGAGTGCAGCGTGACAGATGGATTGCGGACTCGCCCCTCACGTCCCGCAGAAGGTATGACTCACATACTCGTCAGGGCTAGCTGGCGTGGCATAGCGCAGCAACTCCGGCCTATCCTTGTATGGGCGCGATACCACGTTCACAATCTCCTCGAACGGCTGGAAGTCTTGGCCCTCAGTGGCGGCGCTGAGGGCCTCCTCCACTAAGTGGTTGCGCGGGATGAATGCCGGACTTGCCATCCGCATCATCTCCGTGCGTGATTGCAGTGCAGTGGACTCTTCCTCGAGACGACGGCGCCACCCAGCAGCCCATGAGTCATATGCGACGGGGTTATCGAACAGCTTACTCACCTCCCTGTCCCCTAGCGGGTCTGCTGCAGCATCGCACAGTCGTCGGAAGGTCAACGTGAAGTCGGCGTGGTTGGACGCCATACGTTCCAACAGATCTTCGACCAATGCGGCATCGCCTTGACGTTCGGTCAGAAGACCTAGTTTACGGCGAAGGCCGGCACTTCGAGCCGCCTCGTATTGAGGATCAAAGGCTGAGAGCGCCTCTTTAGCCGACTCCAGTGCGGCTTCGTCGTCGCCTACCTCTTCCGCCATAACCGGTAGCAGCGCTTCGGCCAGACGTGTCAGATTCCAGAGCATGGCACGAGGTTGGTTCGCATAGGCATAGCGTCCCTGCTGGTCGATGGAGCTGAAGACAGTAGTAGGATCGTATGCCTCCATGAAGGCACAGGGACCATAGTCGATCGTCTCTCCCGAGATGGAGGTGTTATCTGTGTTCATGACGCCGTGGATGAAGCCGAGGAGCATCCACTGTGCAACCAAGTTTGATTGCCGGGCGATCACGCCGTCCAGCAGGGCCCGGTAGGGTTGTTTAGCCTGCGATGCTCCTGGATAGTGCCGGGCGATCGCATAGTCTGCCAGCTGTCGCGTCCCTTCTGTGTCGCCTTTTGCAGCGAAGTACTGGAAGGTTCCTACGCGGAGGTGGCTCGCCGCTACCCTGGTCAACACAGCTCCAGGCCAGATCGTTTCGCGATACACTCGCTCCCCTGTCGTCACGGCAGCGAGAGCCCGAGTGCTTGGCACGCCCAACGCCGCCATGGCCTCGCTCACGATATACTCGCGCAAAACCGGACCGAGCACGGCTCGGCCGTCGCCGCCACGAGAGAAGGGTGTCCGACCAGATCCCTTGAGTTGGACATCGTAGCGCACACCGTTAACCGCAATCACCTCGCCTAACAGGTTGGCGCGGCCATCGCCGAGCTGGGGTACAAAATGCCCGAACTGATGTCCGGCGTAGGCCATCGCCAGGGGCTCGGAGCCCTCGGCGACACGATTACCAGCCAGAATCTCGACTCCCTGCGTACTCTTCAGGGCATTCGGATCCAATCCCAGATACCGCGCCAGTTCCACATTTATCTTCACGAGGCTCGGGACAGCTACCAGCGTTGGATTCACCCGTGCATAGAAGCGTTCCGGCAGACGCGCATAGGTATTTAGGAAGTTGAAACGAACTGCAAGGGGGTCGGAGTCAGAGACTGCGGAGTCTCCAAACTCGGGAACATCCTGTGAACTCATAGGTACTTGGATGTTGGCACGGGCTTTAAGTTCCGTGCAAGGTATCGACCGAACGGTACTCAGAAAATGCAACACCGGCTGCGATTCGAAGTGGATCTTGCGCTGTTCGAGTTTGGCGAAGGGCCGGGTCAAAATCGGCCAGATTTCGTCCCAGCCGGTCCAGCTTCCAAACCACAAGCGGCATCTTCGACCGTTCAGCGAGTCTGCTAAGCCGGTCCCTTTCGCAAAAGAAGTAAGCAATTTAAAGAGGCTGAATGTCGGCTGCCTGCCAGCCCTTAGGCCCCTTAATCACATTGAACTGCACAGCCTGACCCTCTTGGAGGCTCTTAAAGCCGCTCGAGGTGATTGCGGAGTAATGTGCGAAAACGTCTTCGCCGTTTTGACGGCTGATGAAGCCAAACCCCTTGGCATCGTTAAACCACTTCACTGTTCCCTGTTCCATAGTGTTTTCCTCGGTTCTCATCTGTTGCCATGCGCAGTCAAATTGGGGTTCGGGTCGCATCGTTGCTAAAACCAAACTTGTTCCCGTGCAAGGTGTTTGCATATTAGCACCCCGCTCGTCAAATTGTGGCGTCCCCAAAATCCGCGAGAAGTCGCGGTCTCCACTAGATTCCCAAATTGTCGTTCACCGCGATCCCAATGTCTTGCTCCGACTCCAGATAACGTTCGGTGGTCTGGATCGAGGAGTGGCCGAGCAGGAACTTGATCTGCTCGAGATCGCCGCCATTCTTGCGGCAGAGCTTGGCGCAGGTACGGCGCAGGTCGTGGGCGCCGAAGTGTTCGATCCCGATTTGCTTCGATGACTGTTCAACTACCGACCAGACCGCCCAGTCGCTCAGGGTGTCGCGGTTAATCTTCCCGCTCTTCGAGATCGAACGCAGCAGCCGACCGTCTTCAATCCCCGCCGCGGTCATCGAGGCGTTGATGCCCTGCTTGACCCAGATGGGGATGGCACGGTTCGGATGCGCCGACCCTTGCCCTCAAGGTCGGCCAGGACCCAGCGCCCCTCCCTTTGTTGGATGGTTCGACGTCAAGCTCGGCCAGCTCGTTCCGTCTCAGGGCGCAGCCAACCAGAAGCGCCAGGATCACGTAGTCGCGTTTGCCCTTGAGCCGTAGAGCGGTCGGGGACGGCCAGCAGCTCTTTCGCCTGCTCCCGGGTCAGCCAATTGCCAAGCCGGGTTCCCTTCTGGCGGATGTTGGGGATGTCGTCAGGCTGGCCGCCTCCTCCGATCCGATCATCTTGTTCCGCCGGGCCTCGCCCACCAGCTTGCGCACAGCCGAGAGCCGGAGGTTGATCGTCGAAGGGGAAAGCGACTCCATGCCCGCCTCCACTCCATTATTAATAAGGAGCGGGAGAGAGGCCGGCTGGCATAGAAGGCGAAGAGGTCGTCGAGTGCCTTGGCGTAGTTGCCCCGGGTGTGGGGCGACAGCACCGCGTCCAGGACCAGCTGCGCAGCCGGGCCTGGGCCGGGGTGAGGGCGAGAGGCTCCGCTTCCCTGCTTTCAGGTGGCACAGGCACCAAAACGAGCTCGCTTGTCATGCAACGATTTTAAACCCTGACAATTGCCAGTTTCATTGGCAAAATACCTGATTATAAACAGCTTAGCTACTGTTAGAGCGCAATTCAGCCTAGCCACTCCGACACTGCTAACCCTTCAGAGCGACAGACCAGGTTCGTGTATCGCGTCGACGAGATCACAGCGTGGCAGTCCGAGGCTGTCCCGCCACGGTTCAGTCCCAGCCACGCTTGCGATTCTTGGTGTCAATTTGGCGCCAATTTGTGCCGACCGTACCGATTTGGCCGGTTATAGCGTCTCATAAGCTGTTTGTTTTAAATTGCTCAGCCGATTGACACTTCATGGCATGGAAGAAAGTCATCGCACACCGCACGAATGGCAAGTGCTGGGTGTGCTCAGTGACAATTCGGTTGCACGCAACATTAGAAAAGCATGTCTTTAGAGCGAAATTGTCCATCTTTTCAGGAACGCTCGTTCAGCCACTTGGCGATTTTTCAGTTGCTCGGCTTCAAAAGTTCTAGCCGTTTGTCATCAGTTTCAGGACAGGTTCCAACCCGAGAGTCACGATTTGCGGCTCTACGTTTTCAACCCCAAACCAACCCCAGCTACCAATGCTTGAAAAGTCTTTACGACTCCTTAGCACTCTTTAAAACTCCCAACCACACGCTACAACTCGTTTAAAATAGGTTACTTACATCACTCATAACCCAAAGGTCGTAGGTTCAAATCCTACCCACACAATCAATTAGGGGGTTAGGACCCAAAACCCCACCATAGCGTGGGGTTTTTACTTTGCACAGAAGTGGTATTGAGCGGGCGGTGAGCATCGTGGATTCTAGTACCACTCCCTCACGGGGGATTTGCGACTCGAATGTAATCAGGCCCTGCAAGCCGTGTTGGGCATTCGCACGACCTGCCCAACACTCGCGGCCCCTCTCTCGCTCATGGTGGGAGAGGGGTTATTTTTTTCTGTGCTGCAGCGAGAGCCCGAACAGTAGGTCAGCCACCAGATCGACCGTCTTTGCGACAAGTTCGACTCCTCCAGCCCGAAGATCCCGCCGCAACACTATCGTCGGCTATATCGCCTGGCTGAACGTCGAGTTTCAGGCAGGCGACTAGCCGAGTGGGCCATGGCTGGCGTTCAACGCTGCTGGCCCTGCCGTTTGGGAGCGAGCGAAACATCGGTTTATTCTGAACCGAAGAAATCGATGCATTCTCTGCCGAAGGCTATGGAGGCGCACGCTGCTCTGACTCAGGCGATCGCCGCCGTCGGGAGCGTGATGATCCCCGCCGCGGCGCTGAGGCACGCCAGCATTCAGCTGCACGAAGGACTGATGAAACCTGACCAAAACCTGACCAACGTCCGTATACATCTTGAATTCTACTGAACAAATTGAACAACTTGCGGCGTGCGTCTGTGCGGGCGGGAAGGGCTGTAAATCCATTTAAATCAATGAAAATACAGACAGTTAGTGTATTGTGAGCATTCGACTCTTAATCGACAGGTTGAAGGTTCGATTCCTTCCGCGTCCACCATCTATCCCATTTACAAATCAATAACTTCCACAGCGACAGCCTCGTGTGGAAGGGCATGCTCATACAGAGGTTTACGGTCAATTTCGGACACACTCTGGCACACTTTGGCACACTCCACCCCGACGAACCCCACTGGCAGCAGAGCCTAAGCGCCACGGTGATGTTCACCCGGGGCCTTTTCGTTCCACAGCAGTTTCGTCTATCATTCGCCCACTCAGGAAGAGCGAGCCTCCCAACCGTCAATTCGGCAATATTGGGTCTACACAGTCTGTTGGCTGACTCCGCACTTCTGGAGGCTGGGACGCCCAGCGCGGGGGGTCGACTAGTTTCGGCTCCCGTAACTGAACGAGCCGAGTCACAATGGCAAACAGGAAGCTTGCGGAGAGCCCGCACATCAGCACACCTGTAATGCTTTCCACCGGGCCCATCAGTCGCCATATTGGCTGGAGAGAAACATTTCCTGCGCCGACTGTGGCATAGTTACCCACCGAAAAATAGAAAGCCACTTCCCAGGTTGGAAAACATTTCCAGCGATAAAAGGACGCCCACAACAGAATTTCCAACATGTGTAAGCAGACGAGCAGACTTGTGAACCGCACCATGAGTACAAAGGACCGGAAAAGGCCGAGCTGGTGAACGCCCTGGGGAAACCGAACTTTTGTCCAGTGGATGAGACTGGACATGCCTACGCTCTGCAATATCACTGTGAGCGTCACCAGAAAAGTCGTTATGTAGGCTTGGTGTACGAAACTCATAGTCTGGTCAGTTGGTTAGGTAACCGGTCTAGTCTTTGTTCGCTTGCTTTATCGCGAAGTATTCCTTACCTGTTTTCCAAGCTTCCGCTCCAATCCACACCTATATATGCACTTCGGTGTCCAGACGTTTGTCGAATGCATAGGTCCGTAGTCGTACATTCCTCGAACACAGCAAGCATGAAACACACAATTCCTTTCCTTCCATACATCGAACCTGCACTAGCGTCTCATGCCTCGCAAAGAGTAGCTTGTGACATGTCACGGTACAGGCGATCCACAGCGCATGGGCTCTGAAGCGTCCATCGATGCTTACTGTGCCTTGATCAAAGCCGGGGCGGGAGTCGGTGTCAGCAGCTTTTCAATGGCGCGCTCCATCGTCGCGTTCATCGCGGATACAACCGCAGGCACATCGCGCTGGCTGACTGTTCCAACCTCGGAAACAGAGTTGGTCCACACGGTCGCACCTGTGGCAACCCTCACCATTTGGGTGGAGATTGCAACCCGGACTTTGACACCACCTTCGTAATCGATCTCCTCAAGCTCTTCGAGGCGTCCGCTAAGCACGTAATCCACGTCGAGGCGTCCGTCGTATAGCTTCACCTGGCTGAAGTTGCCGCTGGCGCGCAGGCGATCCGCTACGGCATTGGTCAGGAACTCACGCGGATCCACCGCCCAGCGATGGTAATTGTAAAAGCCGATCTGTTCCGGCGACGTCTTGTAGACAATGGCTCCCTGCCGCAGGTAGGTGGGTGATCGAAATTCGCGCACGGCCAAGGTTGCGTGAATATTTTCCGCCATAGGCGGGTCCGGTGGCGGCGGTGTGTGGAGCGTGTAGTAATTGGGATATTTCACTGCTCCTCCGCAGCCCGCCAGTACAATCAGGGCGGCAAGCGCAAAGCCAGCTGCGTTCAGATGCTTTTTCATGTCCACTCTCATTTTTGTTCTGTGACCTGCCGATCTTTCGGTTCCTTGATCCGAATCAGACTCCATGGGCGCTGCTTGAGCGAGTCAGTCAGCTGATCCAGGTTTTCAGTTGCCACGCGCAGATTTTCCACCGTGTCATCGATCTTGTAGTCGTTCGCACGTACCATGACCTGCATGTCCGCCAGCAATTGTTTCGCTTGCAGCAAAGTGCGCTGCAGTTCGGCCAGATCATTGCGGATTGGCTCCCGCATATCTGTAACAGTTCCATTCACATTCTGGACCGTGTTATCGGCATGTTGGCTGAGCGCGATCAATTGGTCGGAGATACGATCGATCTTCGGGCCTTCGGTCGCCAGCAATCCGTTGACATGATCCAGCGTGGCTTGAACCTTCCGTTGTGTGGGCGGGCCAGTCATAGTATTCAGATTGGCAAGAAGACCTCGTGCGTCTCCGGTGATACCTTGAAGCTCTCCCTGTGCTTGGGTGATGAGCGCGTTGGCACTGTCGGCGACAGCCGCCATCTTGCCGGCGATCTCATCCAGGCTGGCGGCCTCCTGTGATGGGATCGCCGACCCGGATGCAAGCCGCTTCGCGTCGTTGCTGCCGGTGGTGATCGACAGTGCTGCGCTGTTCATGATGCTCACCAAACCGAGCTTGGCCACAGACTTCTCGTTCAATGGAGTGCCTTGTTTTACTTGGAGCAGAATTTCTATCTTGGTGGGGTCTACCGCCCAAGGCCGAACGGCTTTCACTTCGCCGACTGTGATCCCACCAAAGAGCACAGAAGCTCCCGGTTCAAGTCCGCCGGCGTAACGCAGATAGGTTCGATAGGGAATCGTATCCCCACCGAACTGCGCATGCACAAGATAGATGACCGTGAATGCAAGGATCGAGAAACATCCCAGCACGAACGCCCCGACTTTTGCTTCCGTCGTCACTCGTTTGGCTCCTGACTCTGTAGATATTTTTCGAAGTAACCAGCTAACGCGGGCGTTTTCGCCGTATCCCCAGGAACACGATCGAGGAACTGCCGCACGCGTGGATTCTGGCTCGCTCTGATTTCGTCCCTGGTTCCAATCAAGGCAAACCTACCCTGATACAGCATTGCGATGCGATCTGCGATTCGGAACGCGCTCGCCATTTCGTGGGTGACGACAATGACCGTCATCTGGAAGACCTGTTTAAGCACAAGAATGAGTTCATCCAGTTCCGCCGCAACAATTGGATCCAGTCCCGCAGAGGGCTCATCGAGCACCAGAATCTCGGGATCGAGAGCAAGAGCGCGCGCGACTGCCGCCCGTTTCTTCATGCCACCAGACAATTCCTGCGGATGTAACTTGCCGAAGTCCGCCAGACCAACCGCGGCCAGCTTCATGCCCACGACCAACCGTACGATTGAAGGCGCGAGGCTGGTGTGTTCTCGCAGGGTTAGGGCGACGTTGTCCTCGATCGAAAGCGAATTGAACAAAGCTGCGCTTTGAAACGCCACGCCGAGAGAGAGGCGGACGGATTTCAGTTCAGCGGTTGAGCACCGGGTGATGTCGATTCCTTTCACCGAGACACTGCCTGACTTGGGGCGTTCCAGGGCAAGAATTTGACGCAAGAGTGTGCTCTTACCAGAACCGCTGCCGCCCAGCAGGACCATCGTCTCTCCATGCTCGATGTCGAGGCTGAGTCCATCCAATATCCGGCGTCCGTCGTATTCGACCACCAGGTCGCGAATCGAAATGATCGGCATTACGACTGCCCCGTGAAGTAGAAGATAGCGGTGAAGATGGCATCAGCCACGATCACAAGGAAAGTCGACTTCACTACCGCGCTGGTTGTGGAACGGCCTACCGCATCGGGCCCCCCGCGCACACGGAACCCTTCCAAGCAACCAACATGAGCGATGATGGTGGCAAAGGCTACGCTCTTGATGAGCCCGGTGATCACATCGCGGAGCACGATCGATTCCAACACAGATCGAAAGTAGAGTAGTGGCGCGAGTCGGGTGCTGAAGAACATAAACAATCCGCCTGCCACGATACCGAAAACACTGGACGCGATCGTGAGACAGGGAACCGCGATCAGCGCGGCCAGATACTTTGGCGCCATGACGAACTCGATGGGTTCGAGCGCCATCACCCGCAAAGAATCTAGTTCCTCGGTCACCTTCATGGTTCCAATCTCAGCCGCGAAAGAGGAGCCCGATCTTCCACTGACGGCAATGGCGGTGAGCAGTGGGCCGAGTTCACGCGTGAAGCCGACCGCCACCAAGTCGATCACATAGTGCAAAGCGCCGAACCGTCGTAGTTCAGACGCTCCTTGCATGGCGAGAATCAAGCCACTGCAAATCGCCATCAGCGAAACCATCGGCAGTGCGTCCACCCCAATCTGCAACATCTGGCGTACCGATGCTTTCCATCGGTAGGGATTCCCGACAAAAGGTAACGCGCTCCTGATGGCGCGCAGCGTGGCCCACAACTGAATGTTCAGACTTCCGACATACTCGAGTTGGGCAATGGTTTTTCTTCCAACTCCTTCGAGAACAGTTGCCATCAGGTCACCTTCGGCGTTGTGGAGGCACTTCTATGGCCATCGCTTTCGAATAGATCCAAGAGGCCCGTAACTTCGAACAGATGAAGCACCCGACCTTGCAGCCCCCTCAGGAACATCGTATTCTGGCGAGGGCGAGCGATCTTTAGTCCTTCGAGGAGAGTCGCAATGCCCGAGGCGTCAATGTAGGAAACCTCCGCCATATCGACGACGACGGTTTTTGACAATTGTCCTATCAGGACCGCCAGAAGCTGATCTCGGAAATCTGGCGAAGAGTCAATACTTAGGCGTCCCCGCAAGCGCATGAGCGTCGTCCCATCGCTCTCATTCAGGATGATCTCGAGATTGGTTTCACCGAGCATGTGGCTCTCAAGGGTATTGCTATGCATTCATCCCTTTCGACAGAGGCAGAACTGGTACGAAGCCGTTGACGCGAGCTCATGTTCGCTCTTGCACTCACGGTTCCACTTCAAGCCTCCGTTCCGTTCAAATGCCACATGCGGCACGCACGGGTGTTAGGCAGTCGTACTTTGAGGAAGCGGGTCCCTCCCGCACAGAATAGAAAGCAGATAATCGAAGCTGTCGCTGTTGAAGGCACCTTCACTGCCTCAACCACGAATATCCATCCAAGACGCGGTCTGGAGACGGCGTGAAGGCTGAAGTTTGCGCAAATGGCAGCCCGCTCCCACTTTAACTTTGGCACTGTTAACCAGCTGACACTTGCTGCGCACAGCTCTGGATGCCGCGGCGCCGGTTCCGTTTCAGCTTTGGACCATTCCCCGCTCTCCCGAAAGCTGGCTTTACGCGTAGCTCGACTGTCTATGGAGCGCATCAACGATTGAGTGACTGATTCGTGAACGACAGGGTGGGCCTCAGTGCCAACCCCCAGTCAGCGGTCTTGGCATTTGCTGAATTCTTGACACTTTGAAAGCTAGGTGCAAACGAGCACGTCCTATGAATTAGCGGCGCAAAGTAGTTGGAACAAAGCGCTTGGGTCTTGCGACCTCTTGTTCGCTCGGATTGGAGCGCTGAATGCTCCTGTGAAGATGACACACCCAGCCGGCACAACCGGCGTCGGATCTCGTCTACCGATTTTAGTTCTCGGAGCGAGGTCTTTTGCGAATCAACGAGGCTATCACAACATTGCGGCTGCAAGGAAGGAATTATGAATCGTAAACCTATACCGTCCAGGCAGACACCGATGACTTCTTTTCAGGTTGGGCATGGATTAGCTTTTCTAACTCTCCTGTTCTCGTTAAGCGGGGCATCGATAGGCCAGACTCAGAGCGACGCACAAAGTCCGGTCCCCGGGTCGGATATCCATGCCACGCAAATCCTGGGGTTTGAAGGTACGAAGCATAACGCCACCGGAGAGTTGAAAATCCAAGGTGGTGTGATGCAATTTCAGCACGATGGAAGTACGGCCGAACAGGTGAGCATAAGCTCTATTCAAAACATCTTTGTCGAGGATCAAGACAAGCAGGTAGGCGGCACGGCGATGAAGCTGGCCAAAACTGCAGCTCCCTATGGCGGAGGGCGGGTGGTGAGCCTCTTCGCACATAAGAAATACGACTTCCTCACAGTGGAATATCTTGATAACAACGGTGGTTTTCACGGTGCCATATTCCAACTGGAAAAAGGGCAGGGACAACCTTTCCAGAAGGCCCTTGTAGCCAACGGCGCGCACATCACGCCGCTGGCAGACCGAGCCACTACCCAAAGCACTCTTGAGGGCAAGAATGAAAACAAATAAAGGAGCTTCCCTTGCCGCAACTAAGACCGCGTTTAGCTTGTCCACCTTCTACCGGCCAAACAAGCACTGCGGACCGATTGCGGCTCTGATCCTGCTGCTCGGTGCGTTGCAGCTTCAGCTATTCGTCCCAACTGCGCTTGCGGAATCCTCCACAGGTGGAAAAAGCGGAGGCGCCCAGCCATGGAGCCTGCAGGTAGATCGAGTCGACCCTGGCGATGTCGGCCTTGATCCATCCTTCGGAGCCGCCATCTACGAGAATCTCCTGGAAGAGCTAGCCAAAACGGGGCAGTTCAAACAGTTGTTCCGTAGCGGGGATCGCAACGCGAACGATGTTCCTGGCCTGCTCATTCTGAAGACAACGGTTCAAAAATATACGCCGGGTAGCGAGACTCGACGGGCTGTCACCACCGTGAATGGAGCGACCAAATTGAACGTTCGCATTCAGTTGGTCACACGAGAGGGCCAAGTCGTGCAGGAGCATGTTGTCGATGGCAATGTCCGGTTCATCGGTGGCAACCTGCGAGCTACCCACAACCTGGCACACAATGTGGCAGCTACTTTGAAACGTTCAACCCTGCCGGCGCAGCCCGCCGCGCTCGCCGACCAGGAAACTGGAAATATGTCTAAGTAACCAGTGCGTGCGGTCGATTGCGATCCCCAGCCGGGCATCTCAATCGACTTAAACCAGGAGCAGTAAACGGGAACGCTGAGAGGTGACGTCATCGTAACGTTCAAGCTCAATTGCGGATTGGTCATTGCCCTGTGCCTGGGGGCGTCACTTGCTTGGGCCGATTCTTTGGAACTGAAGAACGGCAGCCTGATCAAGGGCAAGTTCATGGGTGGCACGGAGAGTGAGATCAACTTCCAGGTCGGCTCGTCGGTGCAGAAGTACAACCTCGCTGACATCGTTTCTCTCAAGTTTGATTCCGAATTGGCAACACGTGACCTGCCGAAACCGTCGACGAGTTCGCTTCCTAGCGAACCGCAGCCCGCAGAGCATGCTGGCATAAAGACCCCGGCGTACGTCACCATCCCGGCAGGAACGCGTGTCTCTGTGCGCACCATCGATGCAATCGACTCCACGCAGAACCACGTAGGCGACCGCTTCGAGGCTTCCCTCGAAGAACCGCTGCGGGTAGACGGCAAGGAGATCGTCTCCAGGGATGCCGCCGTCTATGGCCGGCTGGCGGAATCGAAGGAGTCCGGAACATTCACCGGGAGATCGCAGCTACGACTGGAACTAACGGCGCTTGTGGTCAATGGGCAGACGGTGCCGGTCGTGACGGGAGAATATGAATTGACCGGCAAGTCGCGCGGGGCGAGCACTGCAAAGAGAACAGTCGGCGGAGCGGCGGTGGGATCGATCATCGGCGCCGTCGCCGGCGGCGGCAAAGGAGCGGCGATCGGCGCGGGCGTCGGCGCGGGCGCGGGCGCCGGGTCCGAAATAATCACCAAGGGAGACCAAGTGAAGGTGCCGTCCGAGTCCCTGATCGAGTTCACGCTTCAGCAGGATGTGTCGATACCGACCCGCCGGAATTAGTAAACGAGAGGAACCCTCGACGGGAATGTAGCGCTGCAACTTTTGGTGGCCGCGAGATCAGCAGCTAGAGCGGAAACGCCCAGAATTCGGCTTTATCGCCGAAGTAAAGGAACGGACGGATTCCGAGACACGCCATAGGAGCGTTGCAACGAGCTAACGACCAGATCGGGCCGGTCCAACTGTATCCAGTGGCCGCTCCTTTCCGCGATGACGTGCTCGCCTATTCTGGAGAGTGAAACCAGCTTGCGATGCTCCCTTAACTCCGACTCAGTTGCATTCTCGGCAGAAATCACGATCAGCGAAAGATGACCCAGCGAGGCGTAAGTGACTTCATTCATGCAAAGAGTGAGTCCAGAAAGATAGTGTGCCAGGGTCTCGAAACTTTGCGGGCGCGACCAATGCATGCGTACCGTAGGTAAAAGTTCGCTCGGCATCTTGCTGATCTCGGCAGTGATGCGCGAGATGATGCTCTCTCCGCTGCCACCTGCCATGCGTGCGATCCATTTCGGTAGCGTCCTCGCTCCTGCCGACAGCAACATCAGAGAAAAACGAACCACACCTACTCGTGCCAGCCAGGCACCGCGTCTTGAAAGCCTGGCACCAATTGCCAATCGCTCCTTGCCTTCGGGGAGCAATGTGCGCCAATGCTCACAATCAATTGGATCCAGCAGCAGGAGCCCGACGACACGATCGGGATTTCGATAACAGTACGCAAGAGCAATCAAACTACCGAAGGAATGTGCAACCAGAATGAGCGGTCCGGCGATCTGAAGAGCGTCAATCATCTTCTCTAATTCGGAGACTAAATTGTCGATCGTGCGCGGGGTGCGTGCAGCCTCGCTCCACCCGAAACCTGCGCGGTCATAACTGATCACGCGGGTTAACTGCGCTAACTCCGATTGCACTGCTCTCCAATTCAGCGAAGAAGCTGCGATGCCTGATTCCAAGATGATCGTGGGCTCGCCTTCTCCTTGCGAATATGCATGCAGGTGGGCACCCGTCACGGGAACAAGCCTACCCGGCGGAGGATAGCGTCGTCGATCAATCGCTGAACCTATTGCTTGAAATAGTGCCCCAATAAGCAACACGACGAGGGGCACCGCGACCACCCAAAGTAGGACGCTCACTGTCACTCCTGTTCTATGGCATGCAGTATCAATAGCTCCACTTCCTGCCAAACGTCAGGATCATTGTCCATTTTTAGGTGGTCAGTGCGAAACGCCTTCTTGTACCAGGGAAGTCTGCGCATCTGCACGTCGCTATTTCGATAGTCGATTCGGCGGTTGAAGAGGATGGCGGTGCGATTCGGATCCGTTGCGCGGATATTCTTTGCGCCGCCGATCAGCCGTCCGGTGTCCTGATAGAAGTTCGCAGCCGCTGTTACGTTTGCTGGAATCATTTCATCTCCGCGCCCCACACTGTCAATCTGAACAGTCAGCAGCACTGGCACAGCGAGTTCGTTCAGCTGTCGTGCGAACTTTACGACTGCAGCACCGCCGAAGCTCTGCCCGTAAAGAATAAGGCGGACAGAGCTACGCTCGAAACGGTCCAACTCGCCATTGCCGTCGCAATCCAGGCTGTGCTTGACAAACTTCAATGCCAGCCCGCGCTTAAGGTTCTCTACTGTTTCAACGTGAACTCCGTTCAGTTCAGCTTTGCGCAGCTTGGCGGCAAGGCGGCCTACGCCGACATCCTCATCCTGCCAAGAGTCGCGCCCCCCCATGAACCCGAGGATGAGAGTGTCTTCTCGGCGTAGTGGAGTAGGTGTTTGGATGTCAGAGTAACGCTGGCCGCGCCTTACGCAACCAGATAGTTCAAATAACGCAAATAGGAGCACAAACGGGGCGAGCATGCTTGATCGGGGCTTGCGAGTGAAGCCAATCACGGGAGTACCTGCCCGTCGAGTATTCTATGCTTTGGCTTTTCAACTCGCTCAGGAACGGCCCGCTTCTATTCCAAGAAGAGTGCTACGCCGTATAGCTTCGCCCCAAAAACCCTCATAAAGAAGACCAGCATTGACTACTGTGACCTGCTCATGGAAAACGATCTTCTCTGACCTATTTCTTGATCGCATCCTGCTGAACCTGCGGTCTCTCTGGCCACGCGTGCTTCGGATAGCGGCGCATCAGTTCTCGCCGGACCTGCGGGTAGAGGTGCTCCCAGAATCCAGCAAGGTCCGTGGTCATTTGCACCGCGCGATGATTCGGCGCAAGAAGATGGACGACGAGCGGCGTCTTATCGGGACCGATCCGCGGCGTCTCCTTCATTCCGAAGAAGTCTTGCAGGCGGGATGAAATCCACGGTGGTCTTCCCTGCTCGTAGTGAACCTTCGTCTGACGTCCATTTTTCAGGCGAATGCTGAGAGGCGCAATTTCATTGAGCAATCTGGCGTTCAGCTTTTGCTCGACGAGTGGGATGAGATTCTTAGCGGCGTCTCTCAATTCGCTGAAGCTTTGGAGGCCGAGGCACAGTTCACGGAGTGCCTTGAGGAGGTCCGGTGGCTCGAATCCGGCGAAGGCCAATCGCGCCAGAAAATATTCGAGAGTCCCTTTTTCTACAAAGTTTTCTATGCCTACCTCGAGTGCTTTCACAGCTAATAGGTCAGCAGCTTCGGTCTCCGGTGCGATGCTACGGGTCTCTTCGATAACCAGTCTGTCATAGAGCAGAGTGCTTACTCTTTCTACACGCTCCGTGATGCGATTCCAGGCTACGGTCGACCTTTCCTCCATTCGATCGGGGAAGAGATCGAGCAGCCACTCCGGCTCGATTCTCGCGGTCATGCGGATGAGGGGCAAGGGATTTTCCTGGCGATCCTCTGCATCTAGGGCGACCATGAATTCGTAGGGAGGCGGGTCACCGGCCACCTCTGCCGAGATGCCTGTCGACAGCAGGAGCTGATTGCCCGTTCGCCGACGAGCTACACGGTCCGGAAAACCTGTCAATACGGACAGCAGCAGTGCCTCGTCGTCATGGCGGGTCTGCCGTGGCGGTCGAGCTATCCTCAGCAGTTGCCTGGTGTGCTGAAGTAAACGATGAACCTGCGGCAGATCCATGGCCTCAAGCAGATCGTTTTTATCGCTGCGGAATCCCGAGCCGAGGATTGCCGCTACCAGACATCCATCCTCTCCGACGTCTCGGTCCAACGCCTCTACGAGGATGCGGGACAAGCGTGGAGGCAGAGGAAAAGGTGCGAGGCGTTGCTCCATACCGCCGTTGGCTCCGATGCGATCGAGCAGCACCTCAGCGCTCCTAACGGCATCGGCCGGTGGAGCGCTCAGCCAATCGACGTCATTGAGATGTGCTATCTTCATCGCCCGGATGCTGAGTAAAAGCTGCGAGAGATCCGCGCGTGCGATCTCGGGCGTATCGTGCTCCGGTCGGAGCAAATAGTCTTCTTCGGAATAGAGGCGCATCACGCGGCCGGGTCCGGTGCGCCCCGCTCTTCCAGCTCGTTGTGTTGCGGACGCTTTGCTGACCCGGCCGACCTGCAGCGTCGGAAGTCCGGTCCAGGGCGAGTAGGTTGCGATACGCGCAAGACCGCTGTCGATGACCGCGGTCACTCCTTCGACAGTCACAGAGCTTTCAGCAACATTCGTCGCAAGGATAAGTTTTCTTTCCGCGGACGGCAGCACAGCGCGATCCTGCTCGACGGGTGAAAGATCCCCATGGAGAGGCAGGATAAGCAGACCAGTTCGGCGAGCGATCGTCTCACACTCGCGCATGGTGCGACGGATCTCGGCGGTGCCGGGAAGGAAGGTCAGGATGTTGCCGGCGTGGCGCTCGCTGTTCAGCAGTTCTACGGCTCTTCTTACCTGAATGTGGAGGGGTTCTGAGCAGTAAGGCAGGTGCCGGATTGACAGGTCGAACAGTCGTCCCTCGGAGCGAAGGATAGGGCAGTCTCCGAGGTATCGCGCTATCGGCGCGGCATCGAGCGTGGCAGACATCACGATAATGCGTAATTCGGGCCGGGTGCGCTGGAGGCGCTTCAAGAGAGCCAATGCGAGATCGCTCTCGAGGTGGCGCTCGTGGAATTCGTCGAGCACAATCGCATCTATGCCCTTGAGCGATGGGTCCGACAGGAGACGACGAGTGAGGATGCCCTCAGTGACAAATCGCAGACGCGTGCGCGGTCCAATCTTCTCCTCGAAACGGACTTGGTAGCCGACCGTTCCGCCAACTTCCTCGTTCAGTTCCCAGGCGACTCTTCGTGCCGCGAGGCGTGCCGCGATTCTGCGTGGCTCGAGCACGATAACTTCGCCGCTGACGAGAGCGAGAAGTGCCGGTGGAACACGGGTAGTCTTTCCCGCTCCCGGCGGCGCTTCGACAACGAGGTTGGGCGCGCGCTGCAGGGATGTAAGAAGTTCCGGCAGAATCGTGTCCACCGGAAGTGCTGGCTTTCGGCTCACTAGGTCGATCGGAACACAGCTTTTCAAGCTTCGTCAATGTGGTTCCCTAGGCAACGATGGTTCAGCTCAGGCAGTCCGGAGAAACGCGAAGATTCATGACACTCTCCACTTGGTCGAAAGCATGGCAAGCTTTTCGTTCATGCTGGGCTGCGATGGCGACTGATGTCCTGACTGCTTCGGCCGCTGGTTGTTCTGAGCGGATCCCATGAGAGCCTTCATGGAGAGAGCGATGCGTTTAGTTTTGACATCAGCGCTGAGGACCTTAACCTTGACGATCTGGCCTGCCTTGACGGCCTCCGAGGGTTCCTTGATGTAGCGGTTCGAGAGTTCGCTGATGTGGACGAGACCGTCCTGATGCACGCCGATGTCGACAAACGCTCCGAATTTGGTGACATTGGTGACGACGCCCTCAAGGACCATTCCCGGCTGTACGTCGGTGAACTCGCGGACAGACTCGGAGAAGCTTGGGGCAATAAACTGGTCCCGCGGATCGCGGCCGGGTTTCCGGAGTTCCTCGAGAATGTCCGTGACAGTGAAACTACCAGCGGAGAGCTGTGTTGCGTCGATCCTGGTGAGCAACTGCGGACTCTGAATGAGCACGTCGATGGGCGTGTTGAGTGATTGGGCGATCTGTTCGACCACCGAGTAAGACTCGGGGTGGACGGCAGTGCCGTCAAGTGGGTTGTCCCCATCACGGATGCGAAGGAAGCCGGCGGCCTGTTCGAAGGTCTTGGCGCCTATGCCGGGAACCTTGTTGAGCTGCGAGCGGGAGCGGAATCTTCCGTGCTCATCGCGGTAGGCAACGATGTTCAGCGCGGTGCGCTCGGTAATGCCGGCGACGTAACGCAGCAACGTCCATGACGAGGTATTGAGGTCGACGCCGACACGGTTGACGCAGCTCTCGATCACAGTCTCAAGGGACTGCTGGAGCTGACGTTGATCTACGTCGTGTTGATATTGACCGACACCGATGGATTTGGGATCGACCTTGACCAGCTCGGAGAGTGGGTCCTGAAGACGGCGCGCGATGGAGATAGCGCCGCGGACAGTGAGGTCCAGGTCGGGAAACTCCTGACGAGCGATATCGGAGGCGGAGTAGACACTGGCTCCGGACTCGGACACAGTAACCAGGAAGAGGTTGTTGAGCTGACGCTCGCGGAGGAACTCGCGGACGAAGGCGTCGGTCTCGCGAGAGGCTGTTCCGTTGCCGATGGCGATAGCGCGGACATTGTGCTTCGCGATCAAAGTGGCGAGGATATCGCTTGCGCCGGAGGCTGCACTCTTGGAGGTGTGGAGGTAGAGGACATCATTGGCGAGGAACTTGCCGGTCTCGTCGACGACCGCGATCTTGCAGCCGGTGCGCAGTCCAGGATCGATCCCGAGAACGGAGATGGGCCCCGCAGGCGCGGCCAGTAGAACGTTCTCGAGGTTATCGCGAAAGACCTGAATGGCGGCGGCGTCAGACCGCTTCTTGAGTTCGAGGCGAATCTCGCCCTGGATCGATGGGTTCAGGAGGCGTTTCCATGAGTCGTCGATGGCGAGTTCGAGGTGTGGCGTCCAGTCACCTGTCCCGCGAAGGATGCGCGCACGGAGCAACGAGGTGGCGCGCAAAGGCTCGAGTTCGATGAGGAAGTAGAGGACGGACTCGGTCTCGCCTCGGCGGATGGCAAGCATCCTGTGGGATGGGATACTCTTCACTGGCTCGCGGTAGTCGTAGTACATTTTGAACTTTTCCTGCTCGTCGACCGCGTCGACGGTCTTCTTACTGACGATGATGCCCTCATCGAACATGACCTGGCGTAAGGCCTTGCGGAGGTCGGCGTTCTCGCTGATGGTCTCGGCCACGATGTGGCGGGCGCCTTCGAGGGCGTCCTCGGCGGTAGCTACTTCTCTTTCTTCATTGATGAACGTGGCTGC
Source organism: Edaphobacter aggregans DSM 19364 (assembly GCF_000745965.1). Taxonomy (GTDB): domain Bacteria; phylum Acidobacteriota; class Terriglobia; order Terriglobales; family Acidobacteriaceae; genus Edaphobacter; species Edaphobacter aggregans. The sequence goes on from NZ_KN050790.1 coordinate 64,113, forward strand.
GTATTCGGCGATGGGCTGGTCGGTAGGCTGCTGCGCCCAGAGATAGTCGGCCAGGGGCTCGAGGCCGCGGTCGCGCGCGATCGTGGCCTTGGTCCGGCGCTTGGGGCGGTAGGGTAGATAGAGGTCTTCGAGCTCGGACTTGTCGAAAGTAGCCTCGATGCGGGCCTTGAGTTCGTCATTGAGCTTGCCCTGCTCGAGGATGGAGGCAAGGATGGTCTCGCGGCGGCTGACGAGGTCTCGAAAGTAGCCAAGCTTCTCTTCGATGTCGCGGATCTGAACCTCGTCGAGGTTGCCGGTGGCCTCCTTGCGATAGCGTGCAATGAAAGGGACGGTGCCGCCTTCGTTGAGCAGTTCGATGACAGCAGCAAGGGAGTGGAGAGGAAGGTTAAGAGACTGGGCGATGTGAAGAAGGATTTCGGGGGAGAGTTTCTTTGCGTCGGCCATAGGTTACTCTTCGTATCGTAGCGGCAAAGAATCTGGAAAACGTGCCAAGTCGAGTTTGTCTCCGGGGAACGGGCTCGTGCCTTATGTCCCTGCTTCTCTGCCACCTGACAGGCGGAAGCTAGACCTCGCCTCGCTCCAACCTATCCTTGCCGAGGCCAATCAGGCGGTAGGAGGCCAGAGGGTTGACCTCCTCTCCCCGACCTGAATCACTTCTTTTACTGGACAGGTTGAAGGGTCGATTCCTTCCGGGTCCACATCTTACCTCAATAAACTGAGCAACTTATAGGGTCGATGGAGAGTCACTCCTTGCCCTACGAGTCTCGAGTGGTTGTTCTGATGGATGTTAGCTAATGGGCGAGGCAGCGGCTGTTGGTACAAATAGGTCTCTGTAATTGAGGTGGTGTGCTAGTTCGACAGCTTCGCTGCCTGGCGCTTGAAGTCCTCGGCCTTGGCGACGTTCCCCTGGCGCTGATAGACGTCAGCCAGCGCAAGGTACAGCTCTGAACTCGGCGGCTGGAATTGCATCTCGTACTCGAGAATCTTCGCGGCCTTTGGATAGTCCCCTACCTGCGCGTTCGCCTGCGACAGCTGGATCGCCGTCTGCTGACTGACTTCGTGCGTCATCTCCACCTTGCCTGAGAGCGCGGCGATCTCCCTGGAGCGGCCGCTCTGCGCCAGAAGGTCCACCAGCCGCGTGAGCGCGGGAACGTACTGCGGGTCATCGGCGATCGCGCGCTCGAACCAGGCAATCGCTCCGTCGCTCGATCCCTGTGAGGCTGCACTCAGTCCGCGCTTGTAGTCGTCGATCGCATTGCCGCGGCGGCTGTCGCCGGTGGCCGCGTAGGCTGTCCAGAGCTCTGTCGTCTCCGCGTCGGTGGCGATGCGGAAGTTCAGGTTGGCGTAGGCCTTCTGTTGCGTGGTCTCGTCAGTGGCCGTGATAACCACACGATAGTTCCCAACGCCGAGGCCCTCGGTCGACAGCGTCTTCCCCGTCAGGAGAGTGCCTGACGCATCGAAGTCCGCCGCATCGATCTCCTCGTCCTGCTGGTATGTCTTCTGGCCGGTCTGCATGGTTCCGTAGACGTAGTGGACTTTGACTTTGTGTCCCTGGCGTGTCGCCGGGTCAGAGGGCTTGCTCCATATCTGGAAGACCAGGCGCAGCGGCTCGCCCGGATGCAGGGATGTCTGCGTTACGCCTCTGGGAGCGAAGCGCAGTCCGGAGACGCTGAAGGGCAGCAAGCCGCCGGGATCGTGCAGCGGAGGCTGCGGCGAGAAGACCAGCACCTTGCTTAGTCCCCATGTCACCTGCGCCGGGTCAGGTACCGTGATCTCATAGCGCTGACGAACCGCAAGGTGGTTGAGATCGTTGGTCAGGGTCGCGACGAGGTGATACTCGCCCGGGGCCACCGGAACGCGACTCTCCGCGCCAAAGCGCTTGCTTCGCGCCGCGGCTGCCTGGCTTTCATTCACTGCCCCGGTCAGCGTCTCGTTCTGGACATAGACCGGCTTGTCATCCTTGGTCAGGACCGAGGTCTGCAGTGTCAGGGAGTAGCCGGTTCGCTTATCCGGCAGCAGGCCGACGATTCCCTGCTCGGGCCGGCCGTAGGAGAACAGATAGTGCACCGTCATCCGGCCGGCGCTGTCGCGAAACACGATCGGCTGCAGCACGGCCGTGTTTGCGCCCAGAAAGATGCTCGTCGTCACGCGCTCATTCGAGCGGCGCGCAGCCAGCATCTCCCTCGTCAGGGGATTGTCGGGCAGACCCTTGATGGTGCTGAGCAGCACATCCGACTGCATGCTCGGGCTGTAGTCGCTCAGGTCGACCGGCTCGGTGGGAATCAGCGAGATCGCTGTTCGAGCCACCTCGTTTCCCAGAGAGCGCTTGAGGATATCGAGGTTATTCTTCTGGACGTTCTTGCCCTCAAGCCCGGTCACCAGCCGCGACGGGCCGTCCTGATAGGGCGAATAAAGCGTGTAGTCCTCGCCGATGCTGCGCTTGTAGAACACGATGTAGAAGTGCGTGGGCAGCGCCGGATTCGGCGCCTGATAGAACCATATCTGCAGCGGCCGGACGTTGCGCGACTCCGGATAGTTTGCCTTCTGCTTCGGCTCGCCCAGCACGATGTAGATGTGACCGCGGTCGGTGCGCCAGCCATCCTGTGCGCCGATGTTGCCGTAGTTCTGGTTGGCATAGGTCAGGCGGCGGTAGTGCTCTTCCTTGTAATCGTTGATGTCGGATCCGGGAGTCTGATTGCGCGCCTCCCAGAAGAGCTTGATGAAGTTCTCCCGCTCCGCATCGCTCGTCAGAGTGAGAAATTGCTTTCGCTCCTCGCTCTCGATGATGTAGTTGACCTCTTCGTTGACCCAGTGCCGGTAGCGCGGCGCAAGGTTCTTCGTCGGATCGACCGCGTGCAGCGGCAAAGTCGCAGACAGCAGCAGAAGGAACGAGAGCAGCAGACGGGGCCGTAACGAGAGCAGAGGCAAGGGAGATGCTCCTCCAAAAGAAACGGGAGAGGGTGCTCGCCACCCTCCCCCGGAAGTTTAAGTCACTGTCAGTTCAGAACTCAAACCGCACCGAACCGCGCGCATAGAACGGCGTCTGGAACGAAGTCGGCCGGTTGTAGTCCGCGTTGAGAGGTGGAGGCGCACCGACAGCCGACGACGACGTCTGCGTGTACTGAACCCGACCCAACTGGAATTGGCTGTTCGTCACGTTGAACATGTCGATCGCCAGCTTCAGGCGGTACTTCTCCCAGCGCGACCCGAGCGGTACGTTGTAGTCACCGTGCAGATCCAGTTGCATGGTGGACGGTGTGCGGCCCGCAGCACCACGCCCTCCGACTGGAATCTCACCCTGATTGAGGTAGATCGGGTGATCGCCGAGGATGCTTAGCGGGACACCTGACTGACCGCGCCATCCGGCACCGAGAGTCAGGCCGCGCGCTCCGTGTATGAGCGGACTGTCAGAGCCGACGTTGTAGCTCAGGAACAGGTTACCGACCGTACGACGATCCGTGCTGAGCATGCCGGGGGCGAACTGGTCACCGAGCAGGTTGAGCTTGCCGGAACTGAAATCGAACAGAGAGCTGATTCCGGGATCAGACTGCCCGTTGTCGTTGCGGTACGCGCCCTCGAAGTTGCCAAAGAGCGTGCCCCAGCGGAAGTTGATCTTGGCCAGCCAATGGTTGCTGAACCGCTTGTCCAGTTCGAACTCGGCCGCCTGGTAACGGCGAACCGGGTTCACGAAACCATCAGGGATGCCATCGCCAGGAGTGGCATCCATCGTAGTCGGATTCAGGAAGCAGGCTCCGCCTACTGGCTGATTGAAACTATTGATGAAAGGTCCGCCTACGGAAAAGAAGGTGTCATTATCTGGCGTGCAACCCGGTACAACCGGAACGTACTGGGCGGCTGTCGGGCTGCCGCTTGGATTCTTCGCCAGGAACTGCGCCTGCGTGTAGGGCAGTTCCTGCTCATTCACCGCAATGTCGGTACCCTTATTCGGGTTGGCAATACCGCCAGCATTGTTCGGAGTAATCATCGATCCTTCCGGCGAATAAGCCGTAATGTCCTCGATAATCCTGGGAAGACGACGGTCGGTGTAGCGTGCCTTGAAGACGATCGATGGAGTGAGCTCGCGCTCAAAGCCAATCACATACTCATCCTCATACTCTTGCTTCGTTCCAGGGAGAATGCCCACGCCGGTCGAAGAAGAAAAGTTCGGACCACCGAATCTTTGGAGGCCCCCACTCGCGGTTGTCGATCGCGGCAGACCATTCAGATTGTGCGCGGCATCGGGAATAATAGTATAGGATCCATCGGCGTTGATGATCGGGGCAAAAACATAGCTCGTGTCGTCCTGCTCGTTGCCAAGCTGACGAATCGCCGCATCCAGAGGCATCCCCCAGTAGTTGCGGCCAAAGTTGAAGAACAGCTTGCTCCTGTGGTCGCCCATCGGGTCGATATTGATGCCAACGCGCGGCGACCAGCTCCCCGTGAAGGCGTAGTCCAGCAAAGTGCCGCCGACCCGCTGCTCCTCCCACCGGACGCCAGCGTTGATGGTGATGAAACGGTTCATCTGGTAGACGTCGTTTCCATATACGGTGTGGTAGCGGCCGGTCGCAAGCACAAACGGTTCCGAATAGGTGCCTCGATCCATGGAGGCATAAACCTGCTGACCGAACCTATTGATGGGACATTGTGTGCAAGTACGGTCCGTCTGCGTGAGTGCTGAATTTATGTTCGTTGCCTGAACCCTGAACGTCGCATTTGTCAATGCGCCAACCGCACGGGCCGGAATTTGAGGATAGAGCGAGGTTAGCGTCTGGCCAGCCGCATTTTGATTCGGGATCGGGAACGACGGCCCAGACCGTGTATTAAAAAGGTCGACGAAGTTCGTATGATCGTACGCATATCCTACCGAGACCGTGTGCTGACCATAGAATCCGAACGTCTTGGACGTATTGACCGCGATGCTGTAAGTGTAATTCTTCGAAGGCTCGTAACCGCCGAGCCCGGATCTAATGGCCGCGACCGGGTTCGCGAGCGAGTTGCCACTCGCATCTGTGATGCTGTAGTCGTTCGATGCGGGCTTCTCATCGAAGTGGTTGTAGTTGTACGACCAGGAGGCATCGACCAGCCACGTGGGCGTAATCGAGGTCGTTACACGGGCAAGCGAGTTCCACGAGCCAAACTGCCAGGAACTCGCCGTCGTCTGAGGAAAGAAGGAGGAGAGAGCACTATTCCCCACCGCAAGCGGTTGCGCATTGTGCTTCGAAGGATCACCGAAGCTCGCCAGCTCAAAGGTAGTCGACGAGCGGAACTTATAGGTCAGCTTCCCCGCCCAACTCAGCGTCGTCGTGCTGTAGTCGAGCGCGCCAAGAGCGACGCTCGGCGCTGGAGCATTCGGATGGGCCTGCAGCTTGTCCTGCCGCAGCGAAGGGTTGAACGCGCCGAAGAAGAACAGCTTGTCCTTTAATCCAGGAATATAACCTCCCAACTCCGCCACCGCGTCGTATTGCGGGCTGGAGAGGAACGAAGGCGGAGTCAGCTGCTGATAGCCGAACTGGTAGTACTGGTAACGGCTCGCATACCACGATCCCGGCCCGAAGTAAGCCGCCACAGCGCCGTGATACTGATTGCCGCCGGACTTCGTGACGATCTGCACGATTCCGCCGGTCGCCTTGCCATACTGCGGCTCGAAGGCGGTCGTCTTGACGTCGACCTCCTTGACAAAGGCCAGGTTGATTCCCGATCCCAGCGAGCCATGAAAACGGTTGTAGGTGCCGATGCTTCCGAACGCCTGATCCGTGATAGTCACGCCGTCCACGACGTAAAGATTCTCAAGCCCCGACGAGCCGCCAATCGACGGATTCGCCGCACCTGGCCCATTCTGGTAAGCCGTTCCCGCAACCTGCCCCGCAGCAACGCCGGGCGCCGCGTAGAAGATCGCAGAGACGTTTCGCGGCATCGGAACGCTGTTGTAGAACGTGTCCGTCAGGTTCGAGGTGATCGCGGTGCTCTGGGTGTCGATCGACACCGCCGCCGCCGTCACCTCGACCGTCTGCCCGACATTGCCGACCTGCATCGTCAGGTTCAATGTCGACGATGCGTTCACCACGACCTCATTGTGCTTCGACTGAAGCGTCATGAAGCCTTCTTTTGTGACGGTGATGTCGTAGTAGCCCGGGACCAGGTTGGTCGCGGCATATCGGCCATTCGAGTCGGTTGTGAGCGTACGGTCACCCTGCGGTCCATGCAGAGTCACGGTGGTATCGGGGATCACCGCCCCAGTCGTATCGCTCACGATTCCATTCAGACCGCCAGTGATCGACCCCTGCTGTTGAGCGAAGGCACAAAACGTCCCTAGCAGAAGCATAAGAACAACATGCGGTAGGCGTTGCAGAAGTTGTTTCATTCTCTTCACCCCGTAGTAGTGGCTGAGCGGAAAATCCTGACCTCAATACTGTCGGGGTGATCGTTCGTTCCACCGGCAGGGAGGTACAGGTGGGCCTGAATAGCAACTCACTTAGGCAATACGCAATTCACACGCCAAAATTTCGGGAACTACACTGTTTGTGCTATCTGTATGAGTACAAAACCAAATGCTGCGAGTTTCGAAAGACGAGCAGCGGAATGAAATCTTAACGCCATATGAAAATTGGGATGAACCGCATAATACGAGGATGATTTGCCGTAAAAGGCTCTCCATACTCACCTCTAGGGCGATTTGTGGCAAGGAAGAGCGTCGATAGTGATGCTTTGAAGCAGTTCGTCCCTGTCAGAACTCCATTCGTCCCAAAAACGATTTGCTAAAAATTGTAGAGTGCAGATTCAGGGTCACGGACACGCCGTGCCAGAGGCTACCCTCACCTATCGCTATCTTGTCATCTCTCCAAATATGAAATAAAAGAACTGCCGCGAATTGGCGCGGATGAGGAGCCAGGCATCAGGACCGGTTGAAATGTCACCCCGGCGCAGGGAATGCCAGGCATGCCACATCCAGAAACCCCGCAGCATGCTTCAGGTTTCCAAGACAACGAGTACTTCGACCACGCCCCCGGCTAACGCTCCTCGCGAAGGACCCTGGCGCATCTACGGCATTTGCCTTAGCGATACTATCCTCAAGAAGGTCTACTCTGCGAGCGCCGCGCGAGAGCTCGGAATCAATCTCTAGTACGAGGCACACCCGAACCATGCGACATCTGCACCTTCCGCTTGCACTGGCCGCGCTCGTGGTCGTAGCGCATGCCCAGCCCTCGCCGCCTCCGGCAACTTTCACTGCACTCGAAGCCAAGAAGGATGTCGACCTCAACACCGATCCGAACTCCGCATTCTGGAAGCCGGCACAGCCCGTCTTCATCACCGGCGACACGATGGGCAAGCCGGTTCCCCCGTATCGCACCGAGGTTCGTGCGCGCTGGACCAAAGACAATCTCTACCTGCTCTACATCTCTCCCTACAACGAGCTGAACCTGAAGCCAGATCCCGACACTGTGAATGAAACGAACCGGCTATGGAACTGGGACGTCGCCGAGGCCTTCATTGGCTCCGACTTCCAGAACATCCGCCAGTACAAGGAGTTCGAACTCTCCCCGCAGAGCGAATGGGTCGACCTCAACATCGACCTCGACAAAAAAGGAGATCGCGACGCCATCAAGTGGGATTCAGGCTTCAAGGTCAGCGCCCGCATCGATGCCGATAAGAAGATCTGGTACGGGGTGATGCGCATCCCCTTCACCTCCATCGACACGCGGCCGCCGGCCCCCGGCCAGACACTCCGGATCGGACTCTTCCGCTGTGCCGGCCCGACATCTGCGCGCCTTATCCTCTCCTGGCAGCCCACCATGGCGATGACCTTCCACTCACCAGAGCATTTCGGAACCCTCGTCCTCGCGGCTCCCGCCAGGCGCAAGTAAGATCGAGGCGAGAGGCACGTCCTGGACGCTCCATTAAAAAACTCCGCCACACCAGAGCTTCAGGAACACAGCCTGCGCCGCTCGCTGAAGCTGTGGCACCTTGTTGTCTATGGCATCGTCATTATCCAGCCCACAGCCCCGATGGGGATCTACGGCGTGGTCAGCAACGTTGCCGGCGGCCACGTCGTCACCACCATCCTCGTCGCCATGGTTGCGATGCTCTTCACTGCGGTCAGCTACGGCCGCATGGCGCGCGTCTATCCCAGCGCCGGCTCGGCCTACACCTACGTCGGCCACGAGCTTCATCCCACGCTCGGCTACATCGTGGGCTGGTCCATGCTGCTGGACTACATTCTGAACCCGCTCATCTGCGTCATCTGGTGCAGCGCAGCGGCACGAAACATCCTTCCGCAAATTCCCTACGCCGCATGGGCCGTTGCCTTCGCCCTGGTCTTCACCGCGCTGAACCTGCGTGGCGTCCGCACCTCCGGCCGGGTCAACGGTCTCCTCGCGCTCGGCATGAGCCTCGTCGTTGCGATCTTCCTTGCCTACGCCATCCGCTATCTCGCCTTCGTCGCGCGCCCCATCGCAGGCGACTGGCTCCTCCCCTTCTACGACCCCGCGACCTTCTCGCCCTCGCGCGTCTTTCGCGGAACCTCCATCGCCGTGCTCACCTACATCGGCTTCGACGGTATCTCCACGATGAGCGAAGAGGTGGAGAATCCTCGTCGCAACATCATGCTCGCCACTGTGCTGACCTGCCTCGTCATCGGCCTGCTCTCGGCGCTCGAGGTCTACGTCGCGCAGCTTGCGTGGCCCTTCCGCGCTCCCTTTCCTGAATCCATCGTGGACACGGCCTACGTGCACGTCGCTCAGCGCATCGGCGGCCGCTTCCTCTTCCATCTGCTCAATGCGACCCTGCTGATCGCCAATATGGGCTCGGGCATGGCCGCGCAGTTCGGAGCCGCCCGCCTCCTCTACGGCATGGGCCGAGGAGGCTCGCTTCCCCGCCGCTTCTTCTCTGCCATCGACGTACGAACCGGCATCCCGCGCAACAATGTCATTGTCGTCGGGGCCTGCGCGCTCGCCGGAGCCTTCCTTCTCACCTACGAGCGCGGAGCCGAGCTGCTGAACTTCGGCGCCTTCATCGCCTTCATGGGAGTCAACGCCGCCGCGCTCGTCCACTACCGCCTGCGTTCACAAGAGAAGGTTCCTCTGGCCGCGACCGCCCCTCTCCTTGGCCTCGCCGTAAGCGCCTTCATCTGGCTAAACCTGAATCGCTCCGCCATGCTGCTCGGAGCCCTGTGGGTCGCCCTCGGGCTGCTTCTCTACTACGCCATGCGCCGCAGCAGCGGAGACACCTCGACCGCACCTGGCTTCGAGTAACCGGGACTGCCCATCAAAGTTCGGGAAGAATAAGCCGTCGCAGATCGGCCGTAGCTTAGAAGTTGAATGCCAGCCCAGCCCGCACCATCCGCGGAGTCTGCGCTAAGAACAGCGTCCGCCCGTCCCTCGACAGCACCGGACGGTACCCCTGCTCCAGCAGATTCGTCACATCCACGGTCGCCTCCAGACCCTGCGGAAGCAGGTTCCCGCAATGCACCGGCTGGCGGATGAAGAAGCTCAGGTAGGCCTGATCGCTGAACGCGGCAAAGCGATTCACCGGTGTCACCACCGCCTCAGGTTGCCACCGGTACGACGCCCGCACCTGGGTCCCGCTGTGAATCACGCGGCCCTTTACGGCCACCGTGGCCGACTGCGAACTGCGGGGCTTCAACTCGCTCGATACCCGGTCCAGATGCATCGGCTGTTTGCCCACGGGAGCCGCCAGACCATCGCCCGTGCTGTACTCCACCGCGACCCACAACCCCGGCGTAATCGGCTCCGTCATCAGCAGGTTGACTCCCTGCGACCGGTACCCGGCTGCCACCATCCGAAACGTATCCGTCGCCGTATCCGCCAGAATCCCGTTCGCCGTCGACCCGGGGATCGACGCCGCGGCCAGGTCGGCGACTGTCAGCTCGCCTCCCCCCGCCAGCGCCACGCGGCTCAGATTGTCAGCGTAGTAGGAGATCTGGATCGTTCCCCGGCCTGCTTTCCGCCCCAGCGAGACCTCCTGGTGCAGGCCGCGCTCGATCTGCATCTGCCCCTGGGCCATGACGCCCACCGGCAGCTCCAGCTCGACCGAGTCCAGCCCCTCGAACGATTGCAGATCGCGCGACGTCGCCATCCGGTATCCCACCCGCCAGTTTGAGGTCGGGTGAGCAGTGATCTTCAAAAATGGTCGCGAGGCCATCGCATAGTCCGAGCCACGGACAACGTAAATCGTTCCCCCCAGCTCCAGGTCCACCATGTCGCCCAGCTCTGTCTTCTCGGCCGAGGCCAGCTGGATCGCCTCGATCCCCGACACGCCCCCCGTCCCCACCATCTCCGGGTGCGCCTGATAGCTCATCACGGTCCGGCCTGCGCCCGCGAACCCCAGGCGGCGCTCATAGCCTGCCTGCAGGGAGGTCGAAGGCGCTCGCAGATTAGGCCCAGTCGACGCTCCCAGATCGGCCCGCAGTTGCACATCCGAGCCGTCCGGCATTGCGCGATCCATCTCGAATACATTGTGGACCCCGCCGGTCCCGAAGCCACCGTCACCCGACGTGACCGAGGCCCGCACCTTGTCCACCGGGTGAACGTGCTCCGCGGCGCTGGACGACATCACCACCAGACCGCCGTCTTCGTCGAATATCCGCAGAATCGGTCGGTTCGCCGCCGAGCGCAGCGTCCACTTCCAGTCATCACTTGGCTCATCGGCCTTGCGGCGTTCCGCCGGCAGCCACGCGGCCGTATCGAACATCGCATTCAGAGTCAGGTTGACGACCGCCCTGGCGCCCGACCTCAGCTGCAGATTGCCCCGCAGCGCCGGCACGAAGAGCGCGGCGGAGGCTCTAACTTCATATCTTCCCGGAAGAAGATTCGCAATGAGATAGCGACCGTGCAGATCGGTCAGCGCCGTCCCCACCAGAACCGAGTCGGCACCGAGCACCTGAACCAGCGCGCCCATCTGGGTCACACCCTGCGCGTCGCGCACCACACCCGATACGGCTGCAGGAGCCGCCCAGACAGCCACCGATGCGGTCAGCATCAGCGTCAAAATCGCGATCTTCACTTGGGTACGCTGCACAGTGTTGGCACCTGGGCGTCGACGGCTGCTCCAAGGAAAACGCGCCCTGAAAAGAGAAGGATACGCGTCGAGAGGTAGCGCCAAGGACCGGTATCGCCTATTCGAATCTGCGTAACCGTGTCGCCTCTTACGTGCACACACCTGAAGTTCTTCCACTACAAAACGTCAATCTACCACAAAAGGTGCAGATTCTGCGATCTGCTGCTTCGAAATTCCGTCATTTACCTTAATAGTGATCTGATACTTGCCCGGCTCCAGGCTCGTCAGTGGCATCGACCGCTCCAGCGTCACCTGATCCGAGTTCGGGTTCGTCTTCGACGTCTGCTCCTGAGTCTCAAGGATCGTCTGGTTGTTCGCCAGATTCGTTACCTGATACTCGATCGTCGCGTCGTTCTTCTTGCTCTGTTCGTCGATACCGAGGTTATACACCTGCATCCAGAAGTTCAAGTTCTGATTGCGGTGGAAGATTACCGGCTGCGTACCGCCGGAGGACACCCGCGGACGGATACGCGTGTTGCCGATGACGAAGTTGCCCGCTCCGATTTCCTTGGAGGGCACGCGCTCCATCTGATCGGCCAGGATCAGCGACGAGGTTGCCAGCCGGTCGTCGTCGTACTTGGGAACGTTCACGCTGCGCTGCCAGCGTCCGATGTGGTCCGGGTTGTTCACATCCTTAATAACGATGTCCACCTTATATAGGCCCGGCCGCAGCGGAAGCGCCTTCCAATAGACGGAGGCGTTGTTCTGCGTGCGCCCCAGCAGTTCGCTCGGCACCTGCACCGTGACCGTTTCCTCGAACGTCTGGATCGGCCGTTTGTTCAGGTTCGTCACGCGGCCCAGGATATTCACCGTTCCTGTTGCCACGCCGTCCTTATTCTGGAAGGTGATGTCCTTGTTGCGAATCTGCAGCGTCACTGGAATCAGAATCGTTTCGTTGGTTACCTTCACGTAATCGGTGCGGACATCGAAGAGGAACGGAGGGCCGGTCAGGACCTTCGAGGTCACCATGTAGCTCTCGAGATCCTTGAACTTGATCTCAGGAGCAGCCTGAAGCTTGGCGAAGGTGTTCAGCCGGTCGAACTGCTTCGACTGGTTCATTGTGGACATCGGACCTGCGCCCAGCTGCTCAAGACCACCACCCGAGAAGCGGTCCTTCTTGTCCGCCTGCCCCATCTGCTCGTACATGGTCGCACCGGCCCCCGGCACGTACTTCAAAGCGTCCTTCTCCGAGCGGTCGATCGTCATGTGGTAGTCGCCGCACATGCACGTATCCACAAACTCGATGTCGATGTTGTCGCCGACGCCCTGGATATAACGGTAGTGCCACGTCTCGAACGGGTACGTAGAGGTATTGCCGCCGCCCTCTTCCATCGGACGCTGATAGTTGCCGCCGCTCGGATGAGAGTCGATCGAGTCCGGCTTGCCGTAGGCAATATAGATGTGGCCGCGATCGGTCTTCCATCCCGGCTTGCCCGCCGCGAAGCGCTCGTTCGCGTAGGCGATGCGCCGGTAGTGCTCGTCGCGATACTCGTTGTCCGGAGACTCAGGATTCGGATTGCGGCGCAGCCAGAACTGCTCGATGAAGCTGTCGCGCTCCTCGTCATTGCTCAGGTGCTTGAACGCCTGCATCTCCTGGTCGGTGATGATCCAGCGGACGTCCTCGTCCAGCCATTTCTTGTAGACGCCCTTCAACTCCTGCCGCAGAGCCTTCTGCTGGGCAAACTTTTCCTTGTCGCTCGGCTGGCGCTTCAGTGGATCTGGCTTCTCCTCGGTCGGCGCACCCTGGGTCACTCCATCCGGAGCGCTCTGCGCCTGTGCCACGGCCGCGCGGCCGCTGAACAACGCAAGAGAGAGAAACGCCGTACCGCAGACAAGGTGACGCAAGGTCGTCATAACGCTGGAAACACTCCTGATACCAACCTGTATTGTAGGGCCGGTTACGTCTTGGTTACAAGCCTTTCCATCGCCGCTTTGGGACCCTGTTATCATCTTTGGCACAAAGACAGTGTCCTGTTTAGACGTGCCTAAGATCGTTTGGGCATACAAGGCGGACTATCTCCCGCTAACTCAACACTCACGGAGATCTACGGAACCGGAACCCGAGCCTTTCCGTAACGCTAGGACAGGCGGTCAACCCCTTGAAGCGCTCCCTGCATCAGCAGAGAGGAGAAGCGCAGAGAAAGCATCGATGAGCGTAAAGAAAATTGTTCTGATTGTAGTTGCTGTCGTGGTCCTCGCAGGCATCGTCATCGGCAGCGTCATCAAAGGCCAAGGCTCCGTCACCAAGGTAGCCACCGGCAGAGTCGTGCGCCAGGACCTGGTCTCCATCGTCAACGGAACCGGCCAGATCAAGCCCAAAACCTACGTCAACGTCGGCGCGACCGCCTTCGGCCGAATCACCCGCCTCAACGTGAAGGAAGGTGACCACGTCAAGGCGGGCACCGTCCTCGCCACCGTCGAGAACGTCCAGCCCTCCGCGACGGTCACCGCACAGCAGGCCGCCATCGAGAGCTCGAAGACCGACGTAAACAGCATGATGGCTGCTGAGCGCACCGCCGAGGCCAACATCGCCCAGGCCAAAGCCGACCTCGAGCAGAAGCACTTCGACTACGAGCGCGCCAAGTCCCTCTACGAAGAGAAGCTCATCCCCAAGCAGGACTTCGACGCCAAAAAAGCCGCCTACGACATGGCCGTCGCCACGCTGGCCCAGCGTGAGGCAGCGCACGCGCAGGCCAGGGCCCAGACGGAGTCTCAGCGCGCCCACGTCAACCAGGCCATCGCCTCGCAGCGCGCCAACTACGACTCGCTCGACAAGACCATCAGCCGCGCTCCCTTCGACGGCCTCGTCACCAACGTCCCCGTCCGCGAGGGCGAGACCGTCGTCGTCGGAATCCAGAACGCCGGCGGATCCACCATCATGACCCTGGCGGATATGTCCGTCATCACCGCAGAGGTCAAGGTGGACGAGACCGACATCGTCAACGTCCGCCTGAATCAGCCCGCCGACGTTACCGTCGACGCCCTGCCCGGCCGCATCTTCAAGGGTCATGTCACCGAAGTCGGCGACCAGGCTCTGCTCCGTACAACCGGCCTCTCGACCACCCAGAGCACCACCGGAACCGAGGAGGCCAAGGACTTCAAGGTCGTCGTCACCCTCGACCAGGCCTCCGACGACCTGCGGCCCGGCCTCTCGGCCACAGCCAAGATCACCACAGCGCACCAACAGAACGCCCTGACTATCCCGATCCAGGCGCTCGTCCAGCGCAACCCGGCTACAGAAAAGGTCCTGGCAGCCAACAACGGCAAGATGCCCGGAGCATCAGGCGTGGCGGCCAGCACGACTCCTCCCGCGGGCAAGGGCCAGACCGTCCAGGGCGTCTATGTCCTTAAGAACGAGCACAAGAAGCTTCGCGCAGTCTTTGTCCCCGTGACCACCGGAGTCACCGGAGCCACCGAAATCGAGGTCCTCAGCGGTCTGAATCAGGGCGACGAAATTGTGACCGGCCGCTACAAAATTCTCCGAGCCCTCAAGAGCGGTACGCCCGTCAAACGAGATAACACGCCCGAGTCTGAGGCGGAGAAGTCCTGAACCAGAGACGCGACCAGGCCGCCGCGCACGCAGAATGCCCGGGCCCGGGGTTCGAATCCCGATTCCTCCACGGAACTGGTACGCCCTCCGCGACGTACCTAATCCGGAAACGTACTATCCTAGAATCGCACCACACCGGAGAACCGGATGGCCATCGAAACCGCAGTCGAAACCGCAGTCGCCACCGTCGCGGGCCCACGCCCCGGCGACATCATCGTCACCGACAATCTCTGGAAGACCTATGAGATGGGCGACCAGCAGGTCCATGCTCTCCGAGGCGTGAATCTCCGCATCCGCCAGAACGAGTATGTCGCCATCATGGGACCCTCCGGCTCGGGAAAGTCGACGCTGATGAACCTCATCGGCTGCCTCGACTCGCCCTCGCAGGGCAAATACTGGCTCAATGGCCATGACGTCTCTGAACTCAACGACGACGAGCTTGCGCGCATCCGCAACAAGGAGATCGGCTTCGTCTTCCAGACCTTCAACCTGCTCGCCCGCGCCACCGCGCTCCACAACGTCGAGCTGCCCCTCATCTATAACGGCACTCCCGCCGGCCAGCGCACCGAGCGTGCCAAGGCCGTGCTCGAGAGCGTTGGCCTTGGCACGCGCATGCTCCACAAACCAAACGAGCTCTCCGGCGGTCAGCGTCAGCGCGTCGCCATCGCCCGCGCCCTGGTCAACAACCCCTCCATCATCCTGGCCGACGAGCCTACCGGAAACCTCGACTCCAAGACCGGCGACGAGATCATGGCGCTCTTCGACGAGCTTCACGCCAAGGGAAATACCATCGTGCTGGTCACCCACGAGCCCGATATCGCCGAGTATGCCCATCGCATCGTCACGATTCGCGACGGCGTCATCGCCAGCGACCACGTATCTTCACGCATCCGTACCAGTAGCAATGCTTAAACACTAGGTCATCTGTTGCATCCTCACTCCGGCCCTGGGCCGTCTAAAATAGCATGATGGCAATCCTCTCCGGCCGCCTGCGCGCCGCTGCTATTGCTGCATCGACGGGACTCGTTTTCGCCTGCTCGTTGTCCTACGCTCAGTCCGCTGGCCGGTTCGATCTCACCGGTCCGCGCATCGACATCCGTGTGACCCGCGATGGCAAGACCCTGCCTATCGCCGCCGTCCCCAATCTCAAGGCGGGCGACAAGCTGTGGCTTTTCGCCGACCTCCCCCGCACCCAGTCCGTTCACTACCTCCTCGTGGCCGCCTTCCTCCGCGGAACCACCAATCCCCCGCCCGACACCTGGTTCACCAAGATCGAGACCTGGAACAAAAAGGTCCGTGAAGAGGGTGCCACCCTCACCGTGCCTGCTGAGGCCCAGCAGGCAATCCTCTTCCTCGCTCCCGAGACCGGAGGCGACTTCGCCACCCTTCGCTCCGCCGTCCAGGGACGCCCGGGAGTCTTCGTCCGCGCAACCCAGGACCTCGCCGAGGCTGGCTTTGAACAGGCACGGATCGAGAAGTACCTCGACTCCATCAAGCAAGCGCCTCCCGGAGACCCCAAGGCCCTCCTGGACCACTCCAACCTTCTCGCCCGGACCCTCAACCTCAAGCCCAACCAGGACTGCTTCAACCGCCCCGTCGACCAGCAGTACACCTGTCTCACCCAGACCGGGACCCAGACCCTGCTCGATGACGGCCACGGCCAGACCGTCGTCTCCATGCTCTCCGGCAACGACGCATCCGCCTTCCTCGGTGCCGCAGCCAGTACCTCCATGGCTGGCGGCGGCCTCTACAGCGCCTACGTCGGCGCCGTCGTCGACCTGGTCCGCCTGATGGGCAATCTCCACACCGCCCAGTACCAGTACATCCCCGCCATCTCGTTCCCTCAGGCTGAGCAGCTTAACCTCCGCCTGAACACGGCACCTTCGTTCCACAACCCCAAATCCGTCATCGTCATTGGCCTGCCCGCCATTCAGAATGCGGTCCCGCCGCCCCTCCGCGCCGCCGATCCTCGCCACGTCACCTGCCTGCTCCGTCCGAACGTGGTTCTTCCCGTCGAAGGAGCACCTCTCGTATTTTCAACAGGATTCGCGCATGACCTTGTGCTGCACATTAACGATAGCGAAGCTCGTCAGGATATCCCGCTAACCCCGGACGCCTTCAAGGGCGGCCTCGTCCTCGCCTCCACCCATGAACGCAAGGCACTGCCCCTGCCCGCTGACGATGCCAGCGCAAAACCCGAGGCGGAAAAGACGAAGTCCCCCACTCCTCCCTCTAGCCCGGACTCTCCTCGGACGCCGCTCACCGGAACCATCACCGGTTTCTGGGGATTCGATCCCTACACCGGCCCTACCCTCCCCCTGCAGGACGTGCCGGGAACCGGATGGAAGCTCTCAACCGAGTCCGTTCTCATCGCGGGCCGTGACAATCACCTCACCCTCTCCTCCACCGGCACAGCCTGCATTGAGTCCATCACCTTCGAACCCTCCTCCGGCCGCCAGACCGAGGTCGCGTGGAAGCGCTCCGACAAACCCAACGTCGTTGACGTGACCCTCTCCCTCAAGTCCGTCGATCCCGGCAACATTCACCTCGACGTTCATCAGTACGGGGGCGCTGCCA
The DNA here is from genome assembly GCF_000745965.1 of Edaphobacter aggregans DSM 19364. Taxonomy (GTDB): domain Bacteria; phylum Acidobacteriota; class Terriglobia; order Terriglobales; family Acidobacteriaceae; genus Edaphobacter; species Edaphobacter aggregans. The sequence goes on from NZ_KN050790.1 coordinate 81,313, forward strand.
CAGCCGCTGTCACCGCCCAGACCTTCTCCGAGCCAGCGCAGCTCAACGCTCTCGTCCTCCACGCCGGCGACACCTCGGCCACGCTTACCGGAACCAGTCTCGATCAGGTCCGCCAACTTACCCTCAACGACCTGACCTTTTCGCCGGTGGGCACCCCCTCTTCCGTCAGCGGCGCCACTTCCTCCGGGGCGACTCAGACTCTTTCGCTCGCACTCCCCAACGGAACGGACGCACCCAAGCTCCACCCCGGAGACCATATCGTCGCACACGTCTCTCTTCGCGACGGCCGAACCCTTAGTCTTCCACTTGAGATTGCACCGGAGCGGCCATCAGTTACTCTTATCAGCCGCAACGTCTCTCAGTCGTCCTCACCTATCCATCTGGCGAATGCCGATGCGCTTCCCATCGGTCAGAAGCTCACCTTCTCCCTGCACTCGGCCGTGCCATTTCAACGTAATAGCCAGGTGGAGATCGCCAGCACTGACGACAGCCTGCGAACCAATCTAACCGTCGCCTCCGGATCACTGGTCCTTCAAAACTCCCATACCGTTCTCGGAACCTTCGATCCTCTCAAGGCCTTCGGGACCTCTGCCTTTGGGCCTCTGCGCCTGCGCGTCGTCGCCTCCGACGGCACGCCCGGTGATTGGATTCCGCTCGCTACCCTCGTCCGCCTGCCCGAGCTTCAGGAGCTTCACTGCCCCCCGGACGTCACCGCACTTTGCACACTGACCGGTTCTGACCTCTACCTGGTTGACTCACTTGCCACCGATGCCGCCTTTACCAACCCCATCGATGTCCCGGAAGGATTCGTAGGAACCGCCATCACACTGCCCCGTCCACCAAAGACAGGGTTCTACCTCAAACTGCGTGATGAACCCACCTCGGCCAACACGGTAACCCTCCCGATCCAGATCCAGCGCACCCCCGCGCCTGCTCCCACCGTGACCTCAGCTCCACCAACTACCTCTCCTCAGACACCGCCGCCTCCGCAAGCGCCCGTGCCAGAACCTTCTGCCTCCAGTCCGCCGTCCAGCACCCCCCAGACGACCCCACCGCAGCAGGATCAACTTACCCATTAGCGCAGACGGGGCCTGAAACGAGATTTCCACAGCGTAGCTACCCGAAAATCGTGTCAAGCCCCCTTTGCGAATAAGCATTGTGGAATGAGATACATAAGAAGTGCCGATTAATTACCACTCATCCGTTATCCTTTTAACAAGGATCCCCAAATGAAAGAAGCCCTGACCGCGATCAGGGCATTCCTCATTTGGGGTACTTCGAACCGAAGTACCAGGCTATCTTTCATGGAATGAAGACTTTGCGCAACAAGCCAAGGGGAGGGGCCTACCGATTCACGCTGACCGACTTGTCCAGCCGCTGCCGAACCTTGCTGTTCTTCACGCTGTAAGTGAAGTAAACAATCAGTCCGATCGCCAGCCAGACAATCAGTCGCGCCCAGTTCAGCCAGCCGAGCTTCACCATCATGTAGCCGTTGAACAGGATGCCCATGACCGGAATGAAAGGAACCCATGGCGTGCGGAAGGGGCGTGCCTTCTCCGGATCGGTCCTGCGCAGAACGATGATGGAGATGCAGACGATGACGAACGCCAGCAGCGTACCGATATTCACCATCTTGCCAATGTCGTCGATCGGGGTCACCGCACCCACCAGGCCGGCCAGAGTACCCACGAGGAAGGTGTTCTTGAACGGCGTGCGGAACCGAGGATGCACCTCGGCGAAGAACTTCTTCGGCAGCAGCCCATCGCTGGCCATCGCGTAGAGCACACGCGTCTGCCCCAGAAGCATCACCAGCATCACGCTCGTCAGACCCGCCAGCGCGCCGACGACGATGATGTCGCTCGCCCACGTCAGCCCGCGGTCGAGAAACGCACGCGCGATCGGAGCCTCGATATTCACCGACTGCCAGGGAACCATCCCGGTGAGAACCGCCGCCACGCCGATATAGAGCAGCGTGCAGACCGCCAGCGAGGCGATCATGCCGATCGGGAGGTCCCGCTGCGGATTCTTCGCCTCCTGCGCCGTCGTCGAGACCGCGTCGAAGCCGATATACGCAAAGAAGATGTACGCCGCTCCCGCGCCGATACCGCTCAGCCCAAACGGAGCGAACTGATGCCAGTTCGAGCCCCAGTTGCCGGGGTGCACGTACTTCGCGCCGAGCCCAAGGACGAACAGCACCACCGCCACCTTCACCACCACGATCGTCGAGTTGAACTTCGCCGACTCCTTGATGCCGATGGCCAGAATCGTCGTGATGACGAGCGCAATCAGCAGCGCCGGAAGATTGATGCCGATCTCGTGGCCAAACAGAACCGGAGCGCCCAGCACCTGGTGCGCCCGCGCCGTCATCTGCGCCGACGGCGCCGCGATCAGGTTGCTCATCTCCTTGATGTACTCCTGGGTCCCCGGAACCAGCGAGGAGAAGTTCGTCGCCATCACATCGCGGGCCACCTCCTCCATCGCCTTCCTCAGTCCCGTCCAGTGGTCGTAAGCCAGCCACAGCGGAAACTTCACGTTGAAGACATTTAGCAGCTCGACGAAGTTGTTTGACCAGCCCGAACTCACTGTGCTCGCGCCCATCGCGTACTCGAGGGTCAGGTCCCAGCCGATGATCCAGGCGACCAGCTCGCCCAGCGTCGCGTACGCGTAGGTGTAGGCCGATCCGGCCAGCGGGATCATCGCCGCAAACTCCGCATAGCAGAGTCCCGCGAACGCGCATCCCAGACCGCTGAGCACGAACGAGAGCATCAGTCCCGGTCCGGCGTAGTGCGCGCCAAGCCCGGCGAGCACAAAGATGCCCGCTCCGATTACAGCTCCCACACCCAGCGCGGTCAGCTGAAACGGACCCAGGGCGCGCTCCAGCGTATGCTCGCCCTCGGCCTGAGCCTCGGTCATCAGCACATCCATCGATTTCTTCGCAAACAGCATCGACATAATCGTTCTCTGGTTCTCCTTACATTCCGGTCGTTCTCAACTCAGCGGCATCCGCATCAAGCGCTGCGCCCTGCCGCCTCCATACCAGATACACCGGAACACCAAGCAGAACGATGATCAGCCCCGGCCAAGTATATTGAGGTTTGTAACGCAATAGTACAAGACTAATCCAGCTGGCCATAACGATATAAAGGGCCGGCAACACCGGATATCCGAACGCCCGGTAGGGTCGCACTGCCTCCGGCCGCGTCCTGCGCAGCACAAACAGCCCCACGATCGTCAGGATGTAGAAGATCAGCACGGCAAGGATCACATAATCCAGCAGTTGCCCGTAGCTGCCCGAGAGACACAGCAAGCAGGTCCACGCCCACTGCACCCACAGCGAGTTCACTGGCGTCCTGGAACGCTCGCTGAGCTTTCCGACGGACTTGAAGAAAAGGCCGTCCCGGCTCATCGCATAGTAGACGCGCGCGCCTGCGAGGAGCATGCCGTTGGCGCACCCGAAGGTGGAGATCAGGATCGCCGCCGCCATTAGCTTCGCGCCGGAACCAGTGAATGCGCGCTCCATCACTGCCGTGGCGACACGGTCCTCGGTCGCGAACTGGATTCCGCGCCCTGCGATGGTCGCGGCGTGGGGATCGCCCGCTAGGGGAAGCACGCTCAGATAGACGAAGTTGCACAGGATATACAGCAGCAGCACCACGCCGGTCCCGATGGCGAGCGACAGCGGGAGGTTTCGCTTCGGATTCCGAATCTCGCCGGCCGTAAAGGTCACGTTGTTCCAGGCATCGGCACTGAACAGCGAACCAACCTGCACAATCGCCAGGATCGTCAGCAGGCCTACATACTCGCTGCCTCCCGGCTGCGACGCATGGAGCGTCTCCCATCCCGCTCCAGCCCAGAAGTTGTGCCAGCCCTCACCAAAGTTTGCCGCGAGGGCCGCCGAATCGCGGACCACCACGCCGACCAGCACCACGGCGGCAAGCGCCAGCACCTTCGCCGAGGTGAACAGATTCTGAACCGCCGCACCCATCTTCACGCCCAGCGTGTTCAGAATCGTGAGCAGGGTGATGATGACGATCGCGGCAAGATTGGCAGTATTCAGCCCCAGGTCCATGTTTCCCAGCACCATCGGCCCTACATGCGACGGCGGAACGTGCCCGATATGCCAGATCCAGTTGCTCGCGCTTACCGACGGGAAGAAGACACCGAGAAACTTGCCGAACGCAACGCCCACAGCGGCGATGGTTCCGGTTTGAATCACAAGGAACAACGTCCAGCCGTAGAGAAATCCCCAGAGCGGCCCGAGTGCCTCGCGAAGGTAGACATACTGCCCACCCGCCTTCGGCATCATCGCGGCCAGTTCGCCGTAGCTCAGTGCGCCGATGATCGTCATCGCCGCGGTCACCAGCCAGGCTGCGATCAGCAGCGCCGGCGATCCCAGGACCCGCGACATGTCCGCGGAGACGATAAAGATGCCCGACCCAATCATCGAGCCCATGACGATCGCCGTCGCCGAAAACAGCCCCATCCCCTGAACGAACTGCGGAGCAGAGGAGGACTCGACCGGTTGATTTTCAGAAACTTTCACGTTGCAGTCTTTTCTATCGTAAATGCACGGGAAAGTCTCTCACTAATTGAAACTGAGCAGCGTCGTCCTTCTAGGTCCTCATCAGGGTTAGGGCGAAGAAACGAAAGCGCTCCGGAGCCCAGAACGGCGAAGGCCACTCTATTACCGACTTCTTCATGTACTCGCGTTCGGTCGCCTTATCGCCCGCTGCCCGAGCCGTCAGGCATGCCTTGAACGCCTGATAGCTGATGATGCGCTTGCGCCACAGAATGCGCCGCAGTCCGGTCATGTCGGCCAGCAGGACGTCATCCAGCATCTTCATAAAGTCGTTGAACATATGGTGGGCGTCTCCGCTGAGACCGCCCGCGCTGGAACGGTAGTCGGTCAGCGGCTCGGGACACACACAGAACGATCCGGTTGCGATTAAACGGAACCACAGGTTCCAGTCCTCGCTTCCCATCTGCCTCTCATCGAAGCCGCGTCCCAGCTTGTCCAGCGCCGAGCGCCTGAGCAGAACCGACGACGGCGGGATTCCCGGGTTGCACCACCTGAGGGTCGGCCAAAGCGTTGTATGATCCACCGGCTTCAGATCGATCAGGTGAACGCCCTCGTCGGTCATCACACGCAGCCCGGTGTAGTTCCCTACGGCCTCCGGATGCTCCTGGAGCACTCGGATCTGCGTTGTCAGCTTCGCCGGTTCCCACCAGTCGTCCGCATCGAGAAATGCGATGAACTCGCCTGTCGCCACGCGCAATCCAGCATTCCTTGCCTTAGCCGGTCCGCCGTTCTGCTGGCAGAGTAGGGTGACCTGTTCGCTGTACTCTGTCTCGACAATCTCTCGGGTGCGGTCCTTCGAGCCATCATCGACGACGATGATCTGACTCACCGGATAGGTCTGCTTCAGGATGCTGTCCACGGCACGCCGGATAAACCGCTCGCCGTTATAGACAGGGATGACGACCGTCACCGCACCGTCTATGGGCTCTAGTTCCCTCTCCACCATCGTCATCCGTCCACCTTGAAGGCTCTTCCACTTGTTTCGCTTAGCCGAAGCATAGCAAATCGTCAGCAAGCAGACGTTACTGTCAACCCTCTATCGCACCGACTGGTTCCGTTCCGGTCGAGGCATGCTCTTTAGAAAAGCTCGAACCACCGCTCCGGGCTCCCGATTCAGCAGAGCGCCGATCACGGCGACCGAATCCGCACCAGCCCTAATGACACTGCCTGCATTCTCGGGAAGAATTCCGCCGATGGCAACCAGTGGCCTCGTCGTAAGCTCACGCGCTCGTTTGACACCCTGCAGGCCTACCACCGGCTCCGCATCGGCCTTAGTCGACGTCGCAAAGACGGGCCCAATCGCGATATAGTCTGCGCCGGCGGCATCGGCGGACTGCACCTGCTCGTCGGTATGGGTCGAACAGCCAACGATCCCTCCCGGCTGCAATACTGCCCGGGCCTCCGCTATCGCGGCGTCTCCCTGCCCAACATGCACTTTGTTCCAGCCTGAGAGCATCGCAAGGACGGGAGAATCGTTCATCACCAGCATGGGACTGTGTCCACGAAAGACCTCATCGATGATCTTCGCGTTACGCAGACTCTCCTCGTCCGTTCCCCGCTTGTCGCGATACTGAAGAAGCGTTACCCCCGCGTCGCGCAACTTCTCCACAAACCAGCTCAGCGCAAGCCCACGGCTGGCAAGCATCTCCGCATCGACGATAGGATAGAGGCGGGGCAGTCTCAGGGCACGCGATGATAGTCGACCTCGAGCAGTTTTTCCCATGTCGCCCCCTTTGAAGTTGGTAAAGAGCGGCCAGGTGCTGTAGTTCGCATCACGCGTAAATCGTCGCCTGGAGGGGAAGCTCGATGCCGTGCCTAGCGTGATCCGGAATTGGCACCTAGGCCCTGAGCATCCCTCTGCCGCTCCAGAAACCTCTCCATGAACTTGGTATCGAATTTGCCGGCGCGAAACTCCTCGTCGGCAAAGATCCGCAGATGCAGCGGAATCGTGGTATGGATTCCCTGAACGACGAATTGACTTAGCGCTCGCTGCATCCGGTTCATCGCCTCTTCGCGGTCCTTGCCGTGACAGATCAGCTTAGCAATCATCGAGTCGTAGTATGGTGGAACAACGCCCTCGGCATATTGTGCCGTGTCGACGCGCACGCCGTTGCCCCCAGGCACGTTGAACGCGGTGATCTTTCCCGCGCTCGGCGTAAACTTCTCCGGATGCTCGGCATTGATGCGGCACTCGATGGCATGGCCCCGAATCTCCACCGGCCCGGTCACGATGGAGCTCAACTTTTCACCCGCAGCGATCCTCAGCTGTGCCTTCACCAGATCGATCCCCGTCACCATCTCCGTGACGCAGTGCTCCACCTGGATGCGAGTGTTCATCTCGATGAAGTAGATCTTTCCGTCCTCGTCCATGAGGAACTCGATCGTTCCAGCGTTCCAATAGCCAATATTCTCGAGCGACTTGCGGATAGTCTTGCCCAGTTCCTCGCGTAGCTTCGGAGTCACCTGCAGGCTCGGAGCCTCTTCGATCAGCTTCTGATGACGACGCTGAATCGAGCACTCACGCTCGCCCAGACTCATCACGTTGCCGTGCTCATCCGCGAGCACCTGGAACTCGATGTGCCGGGGCCGCTCGATGAACTTCTCCATGTACAGGTCGCCATTGCCGAACGCATTCGCCGCCTCAGTCGAGGCCTGGTTGTAGAGTGCCGGAAGCTCCTCGGCGTTGCGGCAGATACGCATACCGCGTCCGCCGCCGCCGGCAACGGCCTTCAGAATGATGGGATAGCCCACGCTCTTCGCCCACTCGAGCGCCTCCCCCTCGCTTGCGATGACGCCGTCGGAGCCGGGAAGGATCGGGACTTTTGCCTTCTTCATCGTCTGCCGCGCCGTCGACTTCTCGCCCATCATGCGCGTTACTTCGGGAGGAGGCCCGATGAACTTGATGTTCGACGCCCGGCATACCTCGGCAAAGTTCGCATTCTCACTCAACAGACCGTAGCCCGGATGGATTGCATCTACATCCGCGATCTCGGCAGCCGAGATCACAGCCGGAACATTCAAGTAGCTCTCCGCCGAACGTGCGGGCCCGATGCAGATCGCCTCATCAGCAAACTTCACATGCAGCGAATTCCTGTCCGGCTCGCTGTACACCGCAACCGTGCGGATGCCGAGCTCCTTGCATGCGCTGATTACGCGCAGCGCGATCTCCCCACGATTTGCAATCAGTACCTTTCGAAACATAAATGCAGATGCCTTCCGTCGAAACCTGTGCTAACGAATCCGTTATCGAATACGAAATTGCTATCGCGGCCTGATTGCGAACAGCGCCTGCCCATACTCCACCGGCTGCCCGCTGGTGGCGATTCGTTTCACCACTTCGCCTGCCACATCGGACTCGATCTCGTTCATCAGCTTCATCGCTTCGACGATGCAGAGCACCTGCCCGACCTCTACCTGGTCGCCCACCTGAACAAACGGCGGCGCGCCGGGAGCCGGCGATTCGTAGAACGTCCCTACGATGGGCGACTTTACCTCGTGGAGCTTCTCTTCAGCCGCCGCAGCAGGCGTCTGCGCCGGCGCTGCAGCCACGGGAGCGGCAACAGGAGTGGCCGCGCCATGAGAGGTCATCAGCCGGCTAAGCTGCGCCAGATCCAGACCGCTCGGCTGAACCACCGCGGGCTCACCAGCAAATTTGATCCTTACCTTCAGGTCGGCCTGTTCCATGTCGAACTCGGCGATCTCATTCGCCTTCAAAAATTCGACCAATTCGCGAAGCTCTTGCATCTTTGTTCCGTCCATCGTCTCTCCCGTGCCTGTTGCGGCACTTCTCTTGTTGTTAAAGCTCGATCCAGGCCTTCACACTCGGCGTCAGCACCTCGCTGCCCGCCGCTGTCACCAGAACCATATCCTCAATCCGTAATCCGAACCTGGCCGGCATATACACTCCAGGCTCGATCGTGATCACCATCCCCTGCTGGAGCACCTGCGTCTGCTTTGCCGCAAGCCTCGGGCCCTCGTGAATCTCAAGCCCGACTCCGTGGCCCGTCGAATGCGTGAAGTACTCTTCCAGACCAGCTCTTCGCAGCACACTCCGCGCGGCCTCATCGACCTCGCCCGCGGTCACGCCTGTGGCCACTGCCGCGACCGCAGTCTCCTGCGCTTCCAGAACCGCATCATACACTTCCCGCTCTTCCGGGCGCGCCTTTCCGAGGTGAACGGTCCTGGTCATGTCGCTCATATATCCGTTCAGCACGACACCAAAATCCAAGGTCACGAAGCCGCGCTTCGGCAGCTTAGCGCCGCTCGCGCGTCCATGTGGCAGCGCGCTGCGCTCACCCGATGCGACGATTGTCTCAAAGGACATCGCCTCGGCGCCGGCCATCCGTGCAGCATGCTCCAGTGTCGCAGCGACCTCCATCTCCTTCAATCCCGGGCGAAGATACCCCAGCATCTCATCGAATAGCTTGCCTCCAAGTTCAGCGGCAGCTCTTATCTTCGCGATCTCATCAGCATCTTTGACCTCGCGGAGCCGGGCCACCAGCGGCTCTACCGCGACAAACATCCCTCGCCGCACCTTCGCGGGAACGGCCTTGCGCATTGTCTCGAACGCCGCCACGGTTGTATGCACGGCGTCGAAGCCGCAGCGCTTCACCCCCACCTCCACCATCCACTCACAGGCTGCTGTCACGGCCGGCTTCTTCGCGATCACGACCCGCGTCCCCGCCACCTCGTCTTTGGCCTGCGCGGTGTACCGGCCATCGGTAAACAACACCGCCCTGGCCCCGGCCAGCACCAGCGCCGCGTTCGATCCCGTAAATCCGCAAAGATAACGAACGTCCGCCAGGTGCGTCACCAGCAGCCCATCTCCCCCCGCCGCCTTCGCTGCCCCGGCCGCTCGTCTCTTACGCGCTCTAAAGTTCATTTCTTTGATTCTACTCAACCTTGAAAGATCGACACGGGGCAGCTGACGTCCACAAGCCGTTATCATTGGAGTATGCCCGCTACATTACGCGGCTCCTTGCCGTCCGGCCTTAGCCGTCGCAAATTCATCCTTGGCTCCGGCGTTGCCGCGGCAGGTCTCGCTCTTTACTCCGGAGAGATCGCCCGACACGAGATCGACCTAGTCGAGACCACCATACGAATCAACAATCTCCCCGCGCCTTTTCACGGCTTCCGCATCGCCCAACTCTCCGATATTCACCTCGACGAGTTCACGGAGCCCGTCTTCCTCGAGTACGTCGTACATCGCATCAACGCGCTCTCACCTGACCTCGTCCTTGTCACCGGCGACTTCATCACCCGAGGCTCGCTGACCTTCATCAACAGCCGCCATGCAGCTTACCGCTCTACCGAGATACTGAGCACCCTCAAAGCGCCTCAGACCTACGCTGTCCTCGGCAATCACGACGTCGCCGTCAGCGCTTCGCTTGTCAGCGATGCGCTGCGCTCCCGTGGAATTCCTCTCCTGGTTAACCAACACGTTCCCATCGAGCGGTCGGGTGCGCGATTCTGGCTGTGCGGCTCTGACGACGCCGGAACCAGCCACCCCGACCTCGACCTCGCGATCCCTCAAAGGCCCGACGGCCCTGTCATCCTCATGGTGCACGAGCCCGACTACGCCGATACCGTGGTCCAGCATCCGCGTGGCCAGTCCGTCGACCTCATGCTCTCGGGCCACTCCCACGGCGGCCAAGTCCGCATGCCCTTCTACGGCCCGCTTATTCTGCCGCCTATGGGCCAAAAGTACGTTATGGGCCACTTCCAGTTCGGCAAGATGCAGCTCTACGTCAACCGGGGCCTCGGCTCTGTGGGGCTTCCGTTTCGCTTCAACTGCCCGCCTGAGGTCACCCTCCACACTCTGCAGCAGGCCTGACAGTTACGTACTTATTCTTTGAACGGAAGCAGTTGGCGCATGATCTGAGCCTCCGCTTTATCGTGCTACTACCGCGCCCGTCCCGCCGGTTTCTTCTGCTTCGGAGTCACGATTGCCGGAGCCGAGGGCTTTACACCGCTCTTCTCATCCATCCACGCATCCAGCAGGGATTTCTTGAACCGCCAGCGGTTTCCCAACTTGAATGCCGGGATGAATCCCTCCGAGGCATACCGGTACAACGTATCTCCGCTGATGCCGAGATACTCCGACGCCTGCCGGATATCCATGACCTCGCGCGGTGCCGTCTGTGCCTGTGCCATTGGGATAGACCACTCCAATTCCAGAAAGAAACGGGCGAAAAATCGGGAGAGCCCGCTTAACCCGGCACACTCTTTGTATTCCCTTTTTCCTGCCCGTTCAATCACTTTTTTGAGCTATTTACCAACAACTAACTGATAACCAGAGACTAAACAGTGCTTTTCGGAGGCTGCAGGCTGGTCATCACGTCAAATAGATCCTCTCCCACGGTCCGCGTCTTGGAAATCGCGTCCGCGATGGGAATGCTCGTGATCTGCGTCCCCTTCAGAACCACGAGTTGGCCAAACTTGCCCGCATGAACCAGGTCGATCGCGGCCACACCATATCGTGTCGCAAGCATCCGGTCGTAAGCAGTCGGCGTACCGCCGCGTTGAGTGTGCCCCAGGTTCACGCTCCGGGTCTCGTACTTCGTCCTCTTCTCGATCTCCTCTGCGAGCGCCTGCCCGATGCCGCTCAGTCGCACATGACCGAACGAATCCACGCTGGTCCCCTGAGTCGCCTGCCCGCCCTCGGGAAACTGCGCCCCCTCCGCCGCCACCACAATCGCGAACTTCTTGCCATGATCGTGGCGATACTTCAGCAGACGGCAGACCTCGTCAATGTCGATCGGTTTCTCCGGAACCAGGATCGCATCCGCTCCTCCAGCGATTCCCGCCGTGATTGCAATCCATCCCGCGTCGCGTCCCATTACCTCCACCACCAGCACACGGTTATGGGCCTCGGCGGTCGAGTGCAGCCGGTCCACCGCCTCCGTCGCAATCGTCACAGCAGTATCGAACCCGAAGCAGACGTCCGTTCCGCTCAGGTCGTTGTCGATCGTCTTAGGAACCCCTACGCACTTCACCTCGCGCTCGCTCAGCGCCAGCGAGATCGACTGCGTGTCATCTCCACCCAGAGCAATCAGCGCGTCCAACTTGTTCTTCTCGATCGTCTCCAAGCACTTCTCAAACCCACCCGGAATCTTCTTCACGTTCGTGCGCGAGGAGCGAAGGATCGTTCCACCCTTATGTAGGATCCCCGAAGTCGTCTTCAGATCGAGCGGCATCGTCACGTTGTCGATGACGCCACGCCACCCCTCCATGAAGCCAACAAATTCGTCCCCGTAATGCTGGATTCCCTTTCGCACAGCAGCCCGTATGACAGCATTCAACCCGGGGCAGTCGCCGCCGCCCGTCAACATTCCAATACGCATCGAATCTCCTTTGCTACGACGGCAAAATCATACCGCAGTGTCAGCGCCACCATTCGGACCGCACCGTGACCCCTGACACGACCTCCGTCGGCGACCCCGGCTCGGGAATCCACAGAGCAATCCCCTTCTCCTCGGCGATCTGGATCATCCGTTCGATCGGCTGCCGCCAACCATGCAGCGCCAAGTCGAATAGCCCCCAGTGAATCGGCATCAGCAGCCCCTTGCCTCCCATTTCTTCAAACGCCTGCGCCGCTCCCTCCGGCCCGAGGTGAATATCCTTCCACAGCTCGTTGTACGCTCCGATCTCCAGCATCGTGAGGTCGAAGGGCCCATACTCCGCACCAATCTCCTGGAACCCCGGCCACCATCCCGAGTCCGCGCCATAGTACACATTGTGGTGGGAACCTCTCAGCGCAAACGACGACCACAGCGTCTCGAAGCGATTGAACATCCCCCTGCCCGAAAAGTGCCGCGACGGCAGCGCCGTAATCTTGAGCGACTCATCCCCTATAGTGTCGGTCCAGTCCAGCTCCGTGATTCGCTCGCGCTTCACTCCGTAGTCTTCCAGAATCTCGCCCACCCCCAGCGACGTCACCCACTCCGTCTCGCGCAGCTTCGCCATCTTTGCCAGCGCCCGTATCGTCGACTCGCCCAAGTGATCGTAGTGGTCATGCGAAACCACAACCACATCCAGCTGCGGCATCTCTTCCAGCTTCAGGGGAGCTGCGAAGAACCGCTTCGGCCCCGCCCATCGCAGTGGAGACGCCCGCTCATCCCAAACCGGATCCAGCAGCACCCGCATCCCATCCATCTCCACCAGCGTCGACGAGTGCCCCATCCATGTCACCCGCAATCCACTCTCAGGCGGAGTCGCGTACGCTCCTGCATCCGTCTTGAACGGCCCTGGCGGAACCCGTGGAACCTTCTCCTCTTTACCGCTGAGATAAAGCGGGAGAGCCTTGCGCATTGTCTCCCATCCACCCACCGTCGTCGGCACGGGGTTCACGTACCGCTGTTCCTCCTGCGCGGCCCGCCGAAGCATCGTCCTGCGCTCCGCCACACTCGAACGCTCCACCATCGTTCATCCTCCCATTAATGGTATGCGCCTCGGCACATGATAGACCGGATCAGTTGGTCAGGGACTTCGCGTCGTAACTCTCATCGAGGCAACGCATTGCCAGCCGATGGCATACAACCTACAACGCCACACCGGAGATAACACCACCAGGGAGACTACATGCGCGCAGTTCGTGCGGCCTTCAGCGTCCTTCTCATGTGCTCTCCACAGTTCGTCCGCAGCCAGGCTACTCCGCCGTCGACGCAGCCTGGAGCAGCCCAGCCCCGGCCCCTTCGTCCTCGGCTCGCTCTTCACCCAGTTCTCGCCCATGCACGATGCCAACGGCAAGCCGAAGCTCAACGCCTTCCTTTGGCAGTACTTCATCAACTACAACTTCGGCAAAGGATGGGCACTCGCATCTGCTCCCAGCATGACGGCGGACTGGACCGCTGCCGACGGCCAGAAGTGGACCATCCCGGTCGGCGACGGCATCAGCCGCACCCTCGTCTTTCAACGACAGCCTATGACCCTTGGCTTCCAGTACTACTACAACGTCCAGCGGCCCGATAACGCTCCCACCACTACCGTGCGCTTCATTCTTTCGCTTATCTATCCGCAAAAGCCAGCTGGAGGATAGCGCTTCAAGCCTTCGCCGTGGCCTCGTCCGCGTAGAAGCCCGCGATCTGGCTCGCGTATCTCTCCCCCACCACGCGGCGCTTCAGCTTCATACTGGGAGTCAACGTACCGTCCTCCACGCTCCACTCATCTGGAACCACGCACACCCGCTTGATGCTCTCAAAGTGTGCCAGTTCCAGGTTGACCCTGTCCACAATCTCCTGGTACACCTTCACCACCTTCGGGTCCTTGACCAGCGACGCGGGATCGTCTGTCGTGATCCCCTGACCCTCCGCCCATCCCTTCAGCGCAGCAAAGTTCGGCGAGATCAGCACACTCGCAAACTTGTGCTTGTCCCCCACCATCGCCGCGTTCCCCACCAGCGAGTTCGACTTCAGCTTGTTCTCGATCGGCGCCGGGGCAATCAGCTTTCCGCCACTTGTCTTCAGCAGCTCTTTCTTACGGTCCGTAATCGAGAGGAAGCCGTCCGCATCGATGTTGCCTATATCGCCAGTCCTGAAAAACCCGTCTTGGGTAAACGCTTCGCGCGTCTCCTGGTCCTTCTTCCAATACCCCACGAAGATCGACGGGCCCTTCACCTCCAACTCGCCGTCCTCCGCAATCCTGCAATGGACGTTCTCCAGCGGCTTGCCCACGGTGCCGATCTTGTGTGCCCCCGGATAATTCAGCGCGATCACCGGGGAGGTCTCCGTCAGCCCGTAGCCCTCGAAGATGCGAATCCCCGCATCGGCAAACCATCCGGCCGTATCCATGCCCAGCGGTGCACCACCTGAGATGAATATCCTCACTCGTCCGCCAAACGCCTCACCGATCTTTCCGAATACCAGCTTCTTCGCCAGCTTCCAGCTCAAACCTCCCGGTTCCTTGCCAGCCAACGTCTCTGCACGATGTGACTTGCCTATACCCAGCGCCCACTGCAGAATCTTCGACTTCACCGGAGATGCGGCCGACTTGCCCTCCACCGCCTGCCGAATCTTTTCGTACACTCGCGGCACCGCCACAAAGATCGTCGGATGCATCACCTTCATCGCCTGCGGCAGCTGGTCGAACTTCGCGCAGTAGGCCAGCTTCGTTCCGTGGCACATCAGCGCATAGTCCAGGTGACGCGCCGTCACGTGGGACAACGGAAGAAACGAGATACAGACGTCCTTGTCCCCCAGTCCAAGTGATCCGGTCGAACAGTTCAGGTTGCTCGCCAGGTTTCCGTGCGTCAGCATCACGCCCTTCGGCTCGCCCGTGGTTCCCGACGTATAGATAATGGTCGCCAGGTCCTCGGGCCGCGCCGCCGTCTTCACCATCACATCGAACTCGGCGTCCCTCTGTTGCTTGGCCTCCGCATCCTTCATTAGCGCAGCAAAGCTTTCCGCGCCAGCGAACTCGCCTGCATCCATCACCACCACATGCTCCAGCTCCGGAAGGTCTCCGGCGGCCTTCAACTTCTCGTACTGCTCGGCCGACGAGACAATCGCAACCTTCGTGCCCGAGTCCCGCAGCATGTACCCGATCTGCTCCGGGGTCAGCGTCGGATACAGCGGAACATCCACGCCGCCCATCGCCAGCACCGCAAAGTCCGCTACCGGCCATTCCCAGCGATTCTCCGACAGGATCGCCACCCGGTCTCCCTTGCCCAGCCCCCATCCCCGCAGCGCATCCGCCAGCGCGCGCACTCGCCCATACAGTTCCACTGACGAGATCGGAGACCAGCTTGCCGCCGCATCCTGCGTCATCATCACGGCACGATCGCCACGCCCCGTGGCCCGCACCAGAACATCATTCACCGTCCGCAGATCAAACATGCTTTTCCTGTCCCTTATCAACCGGCAATCCAAATCGAAGAATCTGCGGTTCGCTCGCGACTGCACCACCGCACCCATTTCACTCAGCCGCAATCCCGTTCATCAGCACATCCATGACCTGCCGTGCGGTCTGCTTCGCATCATACGTGCGCCCCGTGAACACCGCTGAGCTAAGCAACTCATCGATCGCCCCGAACATGCAGTGCGCCACCACGCCGTCCGAGACGTCCTGCCGAAAGATGCCCTCCTGCTGGCCACGGCGGATCACCTCGCGGACTACCTGGATATACTTCACCAGGTGATGGTGCGAGAACTCGGCAATAAACTTCGCGCTCTGCCGCATCTCCGTCTGCATCAGCACGGCCATGCTGCGATTCACCTGATGGCTCTCCAGATGAACTTCGGCGATGTACTCCAGTTGCTCCCTCGGCCCCTTGAGCGTATCGAACCTCTCCTCCACCTGCCGGTAGAACTTTGCAAACGTCGTATCGATCGCCGTCCGCAACACATCGTCCTTGCTCTTGAAGTAGAGATAGATCGTCCCATCGGCTACGCCGGCCCGCTTCGCAATCGCACTCACCGGTGAGTTGAAATACCCCCGTTCGGCGATCACCTCGACGGCAGCGTCCAGAATCCGCTGATACTTCTCGCTCCCCGGCCCCGTCGCTGGCGCCGTTGTCTTCACCGCCGCCTCCGCCACCGCCCCCGTTGTACTTCCTTTGCTCTTCAGTCCAAGCCTCGAAACCGGAAGTATCCAGTCCCCGTCACTCTAAAGAAAGCGGCTGGCTTTGCCAAGAATGAACTCATATTCACCCGGGGACTCCGCCACTGGCGCTGTGTGTCCACCCACTTAAACGCAAGAGCCTCGCAGACCATAAGGAATGGCTGCGAGGCTACTTAGAATAATGGGTCGTGATCAGGCCTGCGGCTTCGGGTTCACGCGAACAAAGCCCTTCGAACTGGTCTCCCAATTCCTCAGCATCTGCTTCGCCAGACCACTATCGGATAGTTGAACATGCTCTTCGATGAGCGCCTTCAACGATTCCTGCGAGGCCGCATCAACTGCGCTAAACACCTCAGGATCAACGAACTCAGGGTGAAATCTCGACTTAGACACGAAGCTTCCATCCGCGTCGTAAACCCAAGCCACGCCACCGGTCATTCCGGCACCAAAGTTCAATCCGGTCTTGCCCAGCACGACGACAGCACCACCTGTCATGTACTCGCAGCCATGGTCGCCAACGCCTTCGACGACTGCGGTTGCGCCGGAGTTCCGCACCGCGAACCGCTCGCCGGCGCGACCTGCTGCAAACAGTCTGCCCGAAGTCGCGCCGTAGAGCGCAACGTTGCCGAGAATCACATGCTGTCCGCTGTCTTTGGCTGCCAGACCGCGCGGCTTGATGATCAGCTCGCCGCCCGAAAGTCCCTTTCCGACAAAGTCGTTTGCCTGACCATCGAGAATCAGCTTCATTCCCTCGGCCGCAAATGCTCCGAACGACTGTCCGGCGGTGCCGTGCAGATGGAACGTGACATCTGCATGCAGATCGCCTTGAGCGCGGCGCAGCGCCAACTCGCCGGAGAGCCGGGTTCCCACAGCGCGGTCGCAGTTGGCGATCGCTGACTCAACGATGTAGGGTTTCCCTGCCTCGACCGCCTCGAGAGCCGGAGCAAGCCACTGCTCATCGATCGGAGGCTTCGGAAGCGGCTGATCGTTGCGCGCACCCATCCAGCGGCGGGGACCTTCGCCGACTTTGGCGAGCATCGGCGCCAGATCGAGGTTGCCATCAAATCTGACCTGTTCCAACAGGTCCGAACGTCCGACCGCAGCATCAAGCGAAGGCAGACCGTAGCGGGCGAGCAGATGCTGCAGGTCCGCCGAGAGCTGCTCGAAGAACCGCACCACGTGCTCCGGCTTGCCGCGGAACTTGGCGCGCAGCTCCGGCTTCTGGGTGGCGATGCCCGTCGGACATGTATTCAGGTGGCACTGACGCGCCATATCGCAGCCAAGAACGACGAGCACCGCGGTTCCGAAAGCGAACTCGTCGGCGCCGAGCAGAGCCGCGACCAGAACGTCGCGCGCCGTGGCCAGCCCCCCGTCGGTACGCAGACGGACGCGTTCCCGCATGCCGTTCTGCATCAGCACCTGCTGCGCCTCGGCCAGGCCGAGCTCCCATGGATTGCCTGCGTACTTGATGCTCGACAGTGCTGCCGCACCGGTTCCACCGGTATTGCCGGCGATGACGACGTAGTCGGCATAAGCCTTCGCGACGCCCGCCGCAACCGTACCCACACCGCAGCCGGAGACGAGCTTTACTCCAACCGCAGCCTTCGGGTTCACGCGCTTCAGGTCGTAGATGAGCTGCGCGAGATCTTCGATCGAGTAGATGTCGTGGTGCGGCGGCGGCGAGATGAGCGAGACACCGGGCTGCGCATGGCGCAAACGAGCGATCAGCCCGCTGACCTTGTGCCCAGGAAGCTGTCCGCCCTCGCCGGGCTTGGCTCCCTGCGCGACCTTGATCTCGATCTCCTCCGCGTGCGACAGGTACTCGGCGGTGACGCCGAAGCGGCCAGAGGCGATCTGCTTGATCTTGTTGTTGAGCGAGACGTGAACCGCAGGAGCCTCGACCACCGGCTCAGCCACCGCCACGCCACCCTCTGCGTGCACCGCGGCCGCCGTGCCATCCGAAGCAGGCAGCATCTCCGCATCCGCAGGATGGACACGATAGACGGCGGAGTCCTCGCCACCCTCGCCGGTGTTGGAGCGTGCGCCGAGCATGTTCATCGCAGCAGTAATGGTCTGGTGCGCCTCCGGGCTGAGCGACCCAAGCGACATGGCGCTGGCGACAAAGCGCTTCGTCAGGCTCGATGGGCTCTCGACCTCATCGAGCGGAAGCTCGGCTCCGGCAGGACGGATCTCGAGCAGATCGCGCAGAACGGCCGGATCTCGCGCAATGACGTCGCGGGTGAAGATCGCAAACGCGCCAGCGGGATCGGTCGGCTGGGGCACGTTGCGCGCGCTGCCCACGACCGACTGCAGGGCCTTGACGGTCGGCGGCTGCCAGGCGTGGGGCTCGGCCACATCGGCCTTACGAAAGCGCACCCAGCCGTAGTCCGGCAGGTCGGCGGCCGCGGTTGACTCGCCGGCCTGCCAGGTCCAGCGAAGCTGGCGCTCGACCTCAGCGAAGCCGATTCCCGACAGAGGCGCAGGCGTGTCCGCGAAGCAGCGGGTCACGACGCTCGAGTGTAGGCCCAGAATGTCGAAGAGGCGCGCGCCGCGATAGCTATCGACGACGGAGATGCCCATCTTCGACATCACCTTCGCGAGGCCGGCGTCAAGCGACTTGAGCATCTTCTTCTCGGCTGCCTCAGGCTCTGTTCCGGCAGGCGCGAGGCTGCGGCTCGTCTCAAGCGCAAGCCAGGGGCAGACCGCGCCGGCACCGTAGCCGATCAGCACGGCAGCGTGGTGGATGTCGCGGCAGTCACCTGCTTCCACGGCGAGGCCGGCGAGTGTGCGCAGGCCTGCGGACACGAGTGCCTGGTGGACCGCGCCGGTCGCCATGGCCATCGGTACTGGAAGCTTCTCCGAGTTCGCGGAGCGGTCGGTGAGCAGCAGAATTCGCGCGCCATTTCGCACCAGCTCGATCGCCTTCATGCTCAGGTCGTCGAGCGCCTGGACGAGCGAGGTCTCCTGCGAAAAGACGCAGGGAAGCTCGGCGAGGCGCAGCCCGTTCGCGTGCGGATACTGACGGCCACGCAGCGCTTCAACCTGCCCCAGAGACAGGAACGGTGAAGGCAGCGAGACGCCGGGCAGCGGAGCGTTCTTGTCGAGCATGTGGGGCCAGGGGCCGAGGCGCGTGTGCAGCGAAACCACGATCGACTCGCGCAGGGAGTCGATCGGCGGATTCGTTACCTGGGCAAAGCGCTGGCGGAAGTAGGCGTAGGCCGGCCGCGGCGTACGTGCCAGAAAGGCGAGCGGCGTGTCGTCGCCCATCGACCAGACTGCATCCTTGCCCTCTGAGGCCATGGGCTGCAAGATCATCTTCACGTCTTCGCGGGTGTACCCGAAGCCTTTCTGCAGAGCAGTGAGGGTAGCGGAGTCGCCGATGGAGGGAACATCCACGGGAACGAGCGTCGCGTCTTCGACGAGCTTCGCGTAGGTCGCTCCGGCGTCGAACAGCTCGAGCAGCTCTTCGTCTTCGTAGACCTTCTTCTTCTCAAGATCGACGACCAGCATCTGCCCAGGGCCGAGGCGGCCGCTGTGAGTTACCTCATTCGGATCGAGATCGACCAGGCCGGCTTCGGAACCGGCAACGACCAGGCCCGACTTCGTGATGGCGAACCGGCAGGGGCGCAGGCCGTTGCGGTCAAGCACGGCGCCGACGAGGCTTCCGTTGGCAAAGGCGATCGCCGCCGGGCCGTCCCACGGCTCAGCGCAGTCGGAGTGATAGCGTAGAAACGATGAGGTGTGTCCGGATGCCGCAGCAGGCGGCAGAAGCATGCGCATGGCTTCAGCGAGCGTGCGTCCGTTCTGCGAGATCAGTTCAACAGCTTCGTCAAGGCTCGTGGAGTCGGTTCCGCCCTGGGTCAGGACAGGCTTGCACTCCACCGGAAGCGTGGAGTCGCGCGCAGCCATACGCGCGCGATTGCCCCACACTGTGTTGATCTCGCCGTTGTGACCAAGGGTGCGGCCGGGTTGGGCGCGATGCCATGTGGGAAGCGTATTTGTGGCGTATCGCTGATGAAAGACCGCGAACGGTGTGACGAATTCAGAAGAGGCGAGATCCGGATAGAAGGCCGCAAGGTCCTGGCCGGTACACATCGCCTTGTAAACGATGGTCTGGGTTGACATGGAACAGACGTACCCAGTGACGTCCCCGCGCTCGTGGGCGCGCTCGAACTGTTTGCGTGCAAGGTAAAGCCGTCGCTCCATCGTTCCGGGCTCGGCGTTGTCTGCATCGACGACCAGAACCTGCCGAATCTTCGGCATGGTCGCAAGCGCCATCTCGCCGAGATACTCGGTCTTGACCGGGACATCGCGCCACGCAAGCACGTTCAGATCGTGCGAGAGCAGACAGCGCTCCAGAAGGCCTGCGGCGCGAGTCTCCTCATTGGGGATGAAGACCATTCCGACACCGAGGGTCTTGTCTGCGGGAACCGCGATATTCGTGGATTGGATCAGCAGATTGCGCGGAACGGCCGCAAGCACGCCGACACCGTCGCTGCTCTTGCCATCCGCCGCAGTGGCGCCGCGGTGCGCAAGTCGTCCAAGGGCAGTAAGGGCCTGTTCGAGAATCTCGTGGGAGGGGGAAGCATCGACCGTCGCGACAAACCCGACCCCGCAGGAGTCATGGTCGAAGCGCTCATCGAGCAGAGATGGAGCGGACGAAAATGCAGATCCAGCAACAGGGACGAGGGCGCAATACCGTTCCATGATTCAATATACGTCCGGCGACCGATGAATTCACCGGAAATACCTTTCCGTCAAGGTTGGGAAAGCGCTCGTCGGAGAGCGCCTTTGCATAAATATACACCACAATGTATATTTATGCAAAGCCTCGAAAGGCGGATTGCCCGCGCCGGTGTAAAACGGCATCCGGCTAGGGCGGCAAAAACATACTCATGAAACAACAACGTCATACCATAATTCGAGAGCTTCTCGGGAAGGGACCGATAGCAAGCCAGGAAGAACTACGGCGAAAACTTGCGGGGCGTGGCTTCCATGTTACACAAGCAACGCTCTCTCGTGACATTCATGAACTCAGATTGTCAAAAGGTCCGGATGGATACTCGCTTTCAAACGGCGGAAATCATGAAGACGACTCCCTGCCGGGGATTCACGAGGTGCTTGAGAGCTTTGGCCTTGAGGTGCGACAGGCGGCTAATTTGCTGGTAGTGATTACGACGACAGGCGGGGCTCAGCCGATCGCCGCAGGCATCGACTACGAGGACTGGCCCGAGGTGGTCGGGACGATCGCGGGAGACGACACGGTTTTGATGATCTGCCCCGACGCGGAGCAGGCAACGCAACTTAAGACACGAATCGAAGGGTACTTTCGCTAACGTGGAGATATCGCACACATCAGCAGAGGTTCGCAGTGAAGGAGTCAACGCGGAGGCGTCACATCAGCCCAAGGTGGCTGTCGCTGGCGTGAGCGGCTACGCCGGCGGGGAGCTTGCGCGGCTCCTGCTGCGTCATCCGGGCCTGGCTGGAGCGGCGCCATTGTTTCTGGGCCGCGCAGGCGAGACGGCAGCTTGCGCCCCGACGACGATCGAGGCCTTACACCCGCAGCTTGCGATGATCGGCGCAAACAGATCGCACAAAGTCGAGCCGTTTCATTGGGACCGCATCTTCGGCGCCGGCATCGAGATTCTTTTTATGGCGACGCCCCATGAGCAGTCGCGCGAGTGGGCTCCGCAGGCGATCGAGCGCGGCATCCGCGTGATCGATCTGAGCGGCGCATGGCGTCTTGCGGACGACCGGAATCGCGAAGTTTATAAGCTGCACGATGCGAACCCCATTCTAGCCGCCGAGCTTCAAAAGGAGGCCGTCTACGGCTGCCCGGAGCTGCATCGCGACGAGATTCGCTCCGCACGCCTGGTCGCAAATCCCGGTTGCTACTCCACATCGATCATTCTCGCGCTGGCCCCGCTGGTGCGAGCCGGCGTGGTCGATGTCGAATACGGCATCGTCTGCGATGCGAAGTCCGGAGTGAGCGGCGCAGGCAAAGCTCCTACCTCGAAGACTCACTTCATGTATGCAGCCGACAATCTTTCTGCCTATTCCGTCTTCGGACATCGCCACACGGGCGAGTTGCTAGAGCAGCTGCATTTAAGCGCGGATCAGATTCAGTTCACGCCGCACCTGCTTCCCATCCCGCGCGGTATTCTTTCGACGATCTACCTACGGTTGAAGCAGCCAATGCCGCCATCTGAGATCGGCTCCCTCTTGGGCCAGTTCTACAAGAGCAGCCCACTGGTGCGGCTGCACACCACACCGCAGTTGCCGCAGATTCAGCACATCGTCAGGACAAACTTCTGCGATCTGGGCTTTGCGCTTGCAGAGGATGGAAGGAAGCTGATCGTCGTCTCCTGCCTGGACAATCTTCTGAAGGGTGCAGCGGGTCAGGCGGTACAGAACATGAACCTGATGTGCGGATGGAAGGAAGAGGAGGGCTTGCTGTGAGATTTGTTGTGAAACTGGGCGGGGCCGGCCTTGAGAACCCGAAGCTGCTGCACGCCTGCGGCAAGGCCATCGCCGAGCTGGTGGCTGATGGCAACCAGGTCGCCGTTGTCCACGGCGGCGGCCTGCAGCTGACGCGCACGCTGGAACAGCTGGGTAAGAAAAGCGAGTTCATCTCCGGCCTGCGTGTGACCGATGCCGAGACCCGCGACGCCGCGCTGATGGTCCTTGCCGGCCGCGTGAACAAGTCGCTGGTGGCGGCGCTCGGAACGCATGGGCAGGCTGCGGTCGGACTGTCGGGTGGCGATGGACACGTCTTTCGCGCGCGCAAGAAGAAGACGAACCCGGACCTGGGATTCGTCGGCGAGATTGCTGCCACCGACCCGCGCTGGCTCGAAGCCATCTGGACAATGGGAGCGGTTCCCGTCATCTCGTCGATCGCGCTCGGCTTCGACGGCGAGTACTACAATATCAATGCCGACGAGATGGCCGCTGCCTGCGCCATCTCCACCAAGGCCGATGCGCTGGTCTTTTTGACGGATGTACCCGGAGTCAAAGGAGCCGACGGTGCTGTGATGCGCTGGTTGACACTCGCGCAGATTCCCTCGCTTGAAAAGCAGAAGGTGATCTCTGGCGGTATGCTGCCCAAACTGAATGCGTGCCGGGAGGCGCTCTTGCATGGCGTCAAACGTGTGCGCATCCTGCCTGCGGAGGCTGCGGCGCTGCTGCCCGATCTCTGCTCGACTCGAGTCAACGACGGAACGGAGGTCATGGTCGCATGAACCTGGCATCGATTCAGGCTGCGGAGAATAAGCTGTTGCTCAACACCTACGAGCGGAACCCCTACCTTTTCGTAAGCGGAAAAGGAGTCTACCTCCGTGACGAAAACGGAATTCACTACCTAGATCTGCTGAGTGGCATCGGCGTCTCTGCGCTTGGCTACGGCCATCCCGCCGTCGAGCAGGCGATCGCACATCAGAGCTCGCGCCTGCTCCATACCTCGAACCTCTTCTTCCATGAGGGCACGGCCAACCTCGCGCTCCGCCTGACGGAGATCAGCGGCATGGACCGCGTCTTCTTCTGCAACAGCGGAACCGAAGCGTGGGAGGCAGCCCTGAAACTCGCCCGCGCTCACGCCGAGAAGGCTCGCGAGAACGGCAAGCGTATCGGAACAAAGTTCCTCGCGATGGAACACAGCTTCCACGGCCGCACGATGGGTTCGGTCGCGACGACGCACAAGGAGAAGTACCGTCTTCCGTTTGCTCCTGTAATGCCGGGCGTCGAGTTCGTGCGGTTCAACGACGTCGCCGACCTGCGCGCGAAGTTCACCGAGGATGTCTGCGGCATCTGCATCGAGCCGATCCAGGGCGAGGGCGGGATTCATCTCGTCTCGAAGGCGTTCTTCGCCACGGCGCGCGAATTGTGCTCTTCGACCGGCGCTCTTCTTCTGGCCGACGAAATTCAGAGCGGCCTGGGTCGCACCGGGAAGTGGTTCGCCTACCAGCACTATGGCATCCAACCTGACGTGACGACACTGGCCAAACCCATCGCCAACGGCATTCCCATGGGAGCTATGCTGTGCACGGAGAGCGCGGCCTCCGCGTTTACCCCAGGAATGCACGGAACGACCTTCGGCGGCGGCCCCCTGGCCTGCGCAGTCGCCATTACCGTCATCGACACGATGCAGCGCGAGAACGTACTTGCAAACATCGAGGAAGTCGGCGGATTCTTCAAATCAGAACTTGAGGGCCTGAAGGCAAAGCACGAGTGCGTCACCGACGTTCGCGGCATGGGCCTGATGCTTGGTCTTGAACTAAACTCGGCCGACCTCGCGAAGCGTATCGCGGCGCAGATGATGGAGCGCCGCATCATTATCAACCGAACGAGTGAAACAGTCCTTCGCTTCCTGCCTCCTTACATTCTCGAGCGGAAGCATGTTGAGACCGCCATCAGCGCACTGGATGAGCTGCTGAAGGCAAATACGGAATTCGCCGGCGCAGCGCCGGCCGGAGAAGAACTACATGGATAGCAAAACAGTGATCATGAATTCGAAGTCGCCAGAAGCATCCGGGGAAGAGAGCCTGCGCAAACCCGCGATCGCCATGGGCATCCAGTCGGATACTGCTTTTAACGAGGCGACAAAACGCCTGTGCGGGCGCGACCTGTGCTCCATCAGCGACCTCACCGTACAGGAGATGGCCGCGATCATGGAGCTCGGCCACGCGGTGAAGAACCACCCTGAGGACTTCCGTCATGCACTCGACGCGCGACAGATGGTCATGTTCTTCGAGAAGGCCTCGCTGCGGACTCGCCTGACCTTTGAGGCTGCCATCAACACACTTGGCGGAAACGCAATCTTCGTAGACCAGACGCAGTCGCCCCTTGGCGAGCGGGAGTCGCTGGCCGACATGGCGCGAAATCTTGAGCGCTGGATGAGTGTGATCGTGCTCCGCACCTACTCGCATGAGACCATCACTGAGATGGCGGCATGCTCGCGGGTCCCCGTCATCAACGCGCTGTCAGACCTCGAGCATCCCTGCCAGGCGATCGCGGACTTCCTCACCCTTGAGGAGCGCTTCGGCTCGGCTGAAGGTTTGCGGTTCGCTTACGTCGGCGACGGCAACAACGTCTGCCACTCGCTGATGCTGACCGCCGCACAGCTTGGCGCTCACTGCACCATCGCTTCGCCGAAGGGCTTCGCTCCGAAGCTTGAGATCATTCACAAGGCGATCGAGATCGCAGAGACGACGGGCGGAAGCATCACGCTGCTGCATGATCCCATCAAAGCCGTGACCGGAGCAGACGCCGTCTACACCGACGTCTGCACAAGCATGGGCTTCGAGCACGAGGCCACTAAGCGCGCTCCAATCTTCAAGCCTTACCAGGTCAACGAGGCCTTGATGGCTAACGCGCAGCCCGATGCCGTCTTCATGCACTGCCTTCCCGCTCATCGCAACGCGGAGGTGACCGATGCAGTACTCGATGGCCCGCAGTCGATCGTCTTCGACCAGGCGGAGAACCGCATGCACGCGCAGAAGGCGCTTTTGCTGATGCTACTCGGAGGGGCGAAGAGAATCTCCAGTGCCCGCGGCCGCGGGACGCAGGCGCGCAAGCGTCCGTCTCTGGCCTGATCGGTCACATCACTATCCGGAAGGAGTTGGCAAGTGAGCAAGATGTGGTCGGGACGGTTTCGCGAACCGCTGGATCCCGCGTTTGAATCCTGGCAGCGTTCGTTTCCCTTCGATGTGCGGCTGCTTCCGCAGGAAGTGGCCGCGTCGAAGGCGCACGCACGCGCCATCGCTGCGGCGGGAATCCTGTCCGCAACCGAGCTCGCGACGATGCTCGACGGGCTCGACCGTGTGATTCCGTTCGCTCTCGAAGAAGCGTCGAAGTCTCTGGGTGGAGACGCCGCCTGGGGCAGCTCGACAGCGAGCGCCGTTCTCGCGGCCGCGCCAGCGATCGTCGCGCTCCATCCGGAAGCCGAGGACATCCATCACTTCGTCGAGCTCATGCTGACAAAGATCATCGGTGAACTCGCTCTAAAACTGCACACGGGACGAAGCCGTAACGAACAGATCGCGACCGACATGCGGTTGTTCGTGCGCGACGCGATCGATCAGACACTGCGCGGGCTTCTCTCTTGGCGCGGGGCCCTTGTCGACCAGGCGCGTGCAGCAGGCGAAACCGTAATGCCTTCTTACACCCACCTGCAGCGAGCGGAGCCGGTGCTGGTGGCACACTGGCTGCTGGCATACGTCTCTATGCTCGAGCGCGACTTCAGCCGACTTGAAGACTGTCGTGCGCGGCTCAACGTCTGCCCTCTGGGTTCGGGCGCAATCGCAGGTGCGACGCTCGCGCTCGACCGGACGATTGCCGCCGAAGCCCTCGGCTTTGACGTCCCGACGGCGAACAGCATGGATGCGACCAGCGACCGCGACTTTGCGCTCGACTTCACCCAGGCACTCGCCACGCTTGGCCTTCACATCTCACGGTTCGCCGAGGAGCTTACGCTGCACTCGACCGCGGAGTTCGGCTTCCTCGATCTCCCGGAACGCTTCTCGACAGGATCGAGCGCGATGCCGCAGAAGAAGAATCCTGATCTAACGGAGCTGATCCGCGGCAAGGCAGGCCGACTGCAAGGCGCCGCCGTAACCCTGGCGACGATCGTCAAGGGACTTCCTCTCGCCTACAACAAGGACCTGCAGGAAGGCCAGGAGCCGGTCTTCGATGCAGCCGACACCATCAGCGGAATTCTATCGGTGCTCCCGGAGTTCACCCGCGCCCTGCACTTCCGCGCGGACGCGATGCAGGCAGCTGCGGAGAAGGGCTACCTGAACGCGATGGCGGCGGCAACCTATCTCACCCACAAGGGAGTTCCCTTCCGCAAGGCCCACGAAAAGATTGGCCAGGCGGTCCGCCTCGGGCTCGAGACGGGGCGTGAGCTGGGCGAGTTATCGCTCGAAGAGCTGCGCAGCTTCGGCGAAGAGTTCGGTGCCGGCTTCTTCGACGCGATCACCCTCGAAGCTACGCTCGACTGCCACGACGTGATCGGTGGAACTGCGCGCGGACGTGTACGGGATGCCATAGAAGACGCCTCACGGCGAATTGCGTCCGACACGGCCTCGATTGCATCCAAAAAGTCTGCGAAACTTGGCTTGGAGCGCAACGCACTTGTCTAACTCATCCCTGATGCCTGTCAGCGAATCGACCTCGTCTTCGCGCCCCCGCGTAGGCGGTGCAACGGTACGCAAGGCGAAGCTTCCGGATGCGGTCAACATCTTCGAGCTAGTCAACTCGCTCTCGGGCGATGGCACGTTGTTGCGGCGAAGCTATGCAGAAATATGCGAAAACGTTCGCGACTTCACCGTGGCTGAGAGCGAGAGCGGTGTCTTTCTCGGCTGCGGAGCCCTGCACCTCTACGGCCCACACCTCGCAGAGGTTCGCTCCATCGTCGTAAAGCCCGAAGCCAAAGGCCAGGGCGCAGGTGGCAAGCTGCTGCGCGCCCTTCTGGATGAGGCGGAGGACCAGGGCGTAACCTCGGTCTGCCTGTTTACACGCATCCCTGACTTCTTCTTCCACTTCGGCTTCCGGGTCGTCGACAGGACAGTACTGCCCGACAAAATCTACAAAGACTGCCAGACCTGTCCGCGGCTCTACGCCTGCGACGAAGTCGCAATGGTGCGCGGGCCGGTCCCGAAGGTTGCAGTGTTAGGGCCAAGCAAGTTTCCTGCACCGGAGTTGGTGAAGCTCCAGGCCGGTTCCCTAACCTCAACCCCCGCGAAGTAATTATTCCCATCCCATTCTGCTTTATCTACGGCGGTAATCGTTCGTCCTCACCTGAATTTGCTCCTTGCGGTCCTTAGCTGGCGCATACTGATAACAGAGCAGCAAGGAGCATGCCGAGTGGACGCACTCACGCTTCATCGGATTCATTTTGCATTCACCATCACGTATCACTACCTCTTTCCTCAGCTGACGATGGGCCTTGCGCTGCTGATCGTTGCGTTGAAGACCGTCGCCCTTCGCACAACGGATCCGGGAAAGCAGGAGCTCTATGACACGGCGGCGCGGTTCTGGGCGCGCATCTTTGCAGTGAACTTTGTGCTCGGTGTCGTGACGGGAATTCCGATGGAGTTTCAGTTCGGCACCAACTGGTCGGAGTTTTCGCGGCGCACGGGCGGCGTAATCGGGCAGCCGCTGGCGATGGAGGGAGTTTTTTCCTTCTTCCTTGAGAGCGCGTTCCTGGGACTGCTGCTCTTCGGCGAGAAAAGACTCTCGCGCAAACTCCACTGGTTCGCCGCGTTCATGGTGTGGCTCGGATCCTGGATCTCCGGCTTCTTCATCATCGTGACCGATGCGTGGATGCAGCATCCGGTGGCGTATCAAGTGATGCCGAACGGGACCTATGATGTAACCAGCTTCTGGGGCCTGTTGATGAATCCGTGGGCGTGGCTGCAGTACGCGCACAACATGTCGGGCGCGGTCGTTACAGGCGCGTTTGTCATGGCGGCAACTGGAGCTCTCTATCTGCTGCAGCACAGGTTTGAGGAGTATGGGCGAGTCTTCGTGAAAGTCGGCGTGATTGCAGGTGTCGCCTCATGCGTGGCTCAGATATTTCCAACGGGCGATCTGCATGGCAAGTATCTAGCGAGGCATCAGCCGGCTGCGATGGCGGGGATGGAAGGTCTGTTTCATACGACTCCGGGCGCGCCAGTGGTGCTGATGGGGCAGCCCGATGTTGAGACTGGGACGATCGCGAATCCTCTTGCCGTAAACGACGTGCTGAGTTTTCTGATCTATGGAACGACAAAGGCGGAGGTGACTGGCCTGGATCAGTTTCCGCGCGATCAGTGGCCGACGGCCCTGCCGCTGCTCTTCTACAGCTACCACATCATGGCCGGCCTGGGGACTTACTTCGCGTTGTTGACGACCGTCGCGGCGTTTCTATTGTGGCGCAACAAGCTGTATTCAACGCGGTGGATTCTGTGGCCCTTGCTGCTAAGCTTTCCCCTGCCGTACATCGCGAACACCGCGGGATGGATGACTGCGGAGTTGGGCCGGCAGCCGTGGCTGGTCTATGGACTGATGCGGACCTCAGAGGGCTATTCGAAGCATGTTGGGCCAGAGACGAGCCTGTTCACGCTGCTGGGATTTCTTGGGATGTACTCGGTGCTTTCGATCCTTTGGATCGTGATGGTGTACTCGGCGATCCAGAAGGGGCCAAGAGCTCCAGTGGTCGACGAAGGCCATGATGCGCACACACTGACGACTGCGTGAGGAGACGGTATGGGGACGTTGTGGTTCTGGATCGTGGCGGCAATGCTAACCGTGTACGTCGTGCTCGATGGCTTCGACCTCGGTGTTGGAATCGTATATCTGTTCGTCGCGCGCACCGAGCAAGAGCGGCTCCAGGCGATGCACGCGATCGGACCCGTGTGGGACGGCAACGAGGTATGGCTGATCGCCGGTGGCGGCACGCTCTTCTTCGCGTTTCCCCTACTGTATGCGTCATCGTTCAGCGGCTTCTACCTGCCGCTGACTATCGTGCTGTGGCTGCTGATGATGCGTGGCCTGAGCATCGAGTTGCGCGCGCATGCACACGACAAGGTGTTCATGACGCTGTTCGATGCGACGTTCTCTCTTTCCAGCGCAGTACTTGCCGTGTTCTTCGGGGCCGCGCTGGCGAATGTGATTCGCGGGGTGCCGTTGGGCGCGGACGACTACTTCTTCCTCCCATTGTGGACTGACTGGAGGACGGGCCCCAATCCGGGGATTCTGGACTGGTATACCGTGCTGGGAGGAGTGCTTGCCCTACTGGCCCTGGCCCAACATGGATTGCTCTATCTCGCACTGAAGACGGCGGGGGAACTCAACGCCCGCGCGAAGATCTGGGCGCGCCGTCTGTGGCCGATAGTCACGCTAGTGACGGCAGTGAGTGTACCGGCGACCATTCTTGCCCGGCCTGGTTCGCTGGTGCGCTATACCGAACATTGGGCGGCGTGGCTGGCTCCGCTAATGGTCCTGGTGAGCTTGTTCGTCATTGCGACAGCACTACGAAACGATCGTGAATGGAAGGCGTTTCTGGCATCGTGTACATATCTGGCGTCTATGCTCGTCGGCGCAGCGGCGGGGCTGTATCCGGTTCTACTGCCTACAGTAGGGACTGGCGGGCACGACATCACGATCGAGCGCGCGCTTGCGGGACCGCACACGGTACGCGTCGGGTTGGTGTGGTGGACGTTCGGGCTCACGCTGGCGCTGATCTACACCATCACCGTCTACTGGCTGTTTCGCGGCAAGGTTCCGGAGCACGCCGAAGGCTACAGCCACTAGTGAGCTTCACCAGGCGTGCTGGAACCCATCGCGTTCCGTGAGTCGGACCTCGGTATGGAAGAGGTCGCCTAGGCGCTGCTCGGTGAGAAGCTGAGATCTGGGGCCATCGGCGACGATGCGGCCGTCTCTCATCATCAGGATGCGGTCAATCTCGGGGATGATGTCGGAGACGTGGTGGGTGATGAGCAGAATACCGGTTCCCTGCTGTGCGAGACGGCGGAGCAGGTTGCGTAGCTCGGCCTGAGCGGCGAGGTCGAGAGCGTTCGAGGGCTCGTCGAGCAGGAGCATCTGTGAGGACGCAACGAGAGCGCGGCCAATCATGATGCGCCGTTGTTGCCCGGCAGACATATGTCCGATGAGCGTGTCGCGAAGCGGCTCGGCGTCGATCAGCGCGAGAATCTCGTCGGTGCGGGCGCACATCTCGTCGGTGACCGTGAGATTGGGCCAGAGGGTGGAACTGGAGAAGAAGCCGGTGAGGACAGCGTCGCGACCGGTGGTGGTGAGGGTGTGACGGCCGGGCGGCTCAGGTGAGACTACGCCGAGGCGCTTCTTCAGCTCGGTGAGATCCCAGCGGCTGCGGCCGAAGATGCGGACCTCAGTCTCGGGTTGCGCGAGGGGATAACACTCGCAGGTGATGGTCTTGATGAGCGTGGATTTGCCGCAGCCGTTCGGGCCGAGGATGGCGATGTGCTCGCCGGCGTTGACCGTGAGGTTGATGTCGTGGAGGACGATGGTTTCGCCGCGGGCAACGTTGACATGAGAGAGGCGCAGGAAGGGCTCGGTTGGAAGCTGGGCCATGACGTAAGGATAATCGCTTGAGACGAGTTCACGTGTGCAGGCATCGAATGGCTAACGACGGAGGATCGATGCCGCTGAGTACATCGACGAACATATCCACAAGCGACGAGGTAATTGCGTACGTGCTGCTGCGCGTTGTCGCCGGCGTGAATCTGCTGATGCACGGAGTGAGCCGTCTGCTTGCAGGAAAGGACGCGTTCTCTGCTCACTTGGCGGAACAGTTCGCGCATTCGCCGCTTTCGCAGCCGCTTGTCCATGCGTTCGGAACGGCGCTTCCCGCAATCGAGGGATTGATCGGACTTCTACTACTGATCGGGCTGAAGACGCGCTGGGCCCTGGTTGCTGCGTCATTGCTGATGGCGGTGCTGACGTTCGGGTCGTCCCTGGTGCAGGACTGGGCGGCCGCGGGAACGCAGCTGATTTACGCGCTGGTGTTTGCCGTGTTGATGTTCTTGCGACGATATAACGGATGGTCGCTGGATGGACGCGTTTGCTAATGAGGGCAGCCGGGGCGCCTGCAGCTAGACTTGGGGCGGAGGTTCTATGACCGACGCCGCCCTCGACATACGTCCCGGACGTTCTGCTGCCTACCCTGCCGGTCCACCCTTTCTCACACGTCTGCTTCGTGGAAGACTATTTCGATTGAACGCGATTGAAGGATTGCGCGAGGCTGCCACGCAGTATGGCGATCTCGTCCACTCGAGAATCTTCGGCCGTCACATCTATCAGCTCAATCATCCTGCGCTGATCGAGGACTTTCTAATCCGGGACGCCTCGAAGCATCATCGCGGCCTGGTTATGCAGCGGGCCCGGGCTGTACTGGGTGAGGGCCTGTTGACGAGCGAGGAGCCGCTGCATATGCGGCAGAGGCGGCTGGCGCAGCCGGCGTTCCTTCGCCAGCGCATCGCGGCGTACGGCGAGGTGATTGGACGGAACAGCCTGGCGATCTCGCAGAACTGGCAGTCGGGCGCGGTGCGCGATGTTCACGAGGACATGCTCGAGCTTGCGCTCCGCATCGTGGGCAAGTGCCTGTTCGACGTGGACGTGCAGTCGCGCCGCGAGATTATGACCGTGTCGGCTGCGGTGGACGCGTTCATGGAATTCCTTCCGATTGCGATTCTGCCGTTCTCCGAGCAGATTCAGCGGCTGCCGCTGCCAGTGATGAAGCGAATCCACAAGGGGCAGGCGGACATGGATGCGATCATCTATGCGATGATCGGCGAGCGTCGGCAGTCGCCGGGCGATCGCGGGGACCTGCTCTCGATGCTGCTGGAGGCGGTGGACAGCGAGGACCCGTCGGCTCGCATGACGGACGAGCAGGTTCGCGACGAGTGCCTGACGATCATGCTGGCCGGGCACGAGACGACGGCCAACGCGCTGAGCTTCGCGCTGTGGCTGCTGGCGAAGCATCCTGAGATTCAGCAACGCGTGAACGATGAGGCGTCGAGCGTGCTTGGTTCGCGCGCCGCAGCCGCGGACGACTACGGGCGGCTGAGCTACACGACGCAGGTGTTCTCTGAGACGATGCGGCTGTATCCGCCGGTCTGGGCGATTGCGCGGAGCTGTGTGCAGCCTTACGAGATTGCGGGATATCCCATCGCGCGTGGGGCGATTGTGATCGCGCCGCAGTATGTGGTGCACCGCGATGCTCGTTTCTATCCTGATCCGCTGCGCTTCGATCCGGAGCGGTTCGCGGCGGAGAAGAAGGACAGGCCGCGGTTCGCGTTTTTTCCGTTCGGCGCGGGCAGCCGGCAGTGCATCGGAGAGGGGCTGGCGTGGATGGAGGGAGTTCTGGCGCTGGCCACGATGGTGCGTGACTGGCGCTTCAGCCTCCCTCCAGACGGAGCCGGTGAGGTTGAGTTGCAGCCGGCGATCAGCCTGCGGCCGAAGCATGGCGTTCGGCTGCTGGTGGAGCGGCGCGTTTAGAAACTACATCCCTTTGAGGACGGAGCCGATGACGCCTCCGAGGACGCCACCTTCCGTGGTTTGCTGGACGCGCTCGACCTTCATGTACTCCTGGAGTTGGTGGGCGAGGCGCTGGATGGGCAGGGTCTGGAGCCAGACGCGGCCGGGGCCTGTGAGCGCGGCGAGGAAGATGCCGTCGCCGCCGAAGATCATGTTGCGGATGCCAGGGACGCGCTGAATCTGGAAGGAGACGTTGGCGTGGAAGGCTCCGACGTGGCCGGGGTGGACCCGGAGGGTCTCGCCGGGGGCGAGATCCTTGACGATGACCTCGCCGGAGAGCTCGAGCCAGGCCATTCCCTCGCCCGAGACCTTCTGGAGGAGGAAGCCGTCGCCGCCGAAGATTCCTGCCCCGAGGGACTGCTGGAATCCGACGCCGAGGACGATTCCGGCGGTGGCGCAGAGGAAGCCGTGGCGGTGAACCATGTACTCGTGTCCGCTGGCGACCTCGATGGGGACGATGTGCCCGGGGACGCGGGTGGCGAAGGCGACGGTTCCGGGGGCGCCGTAGGCCCGGTACTCGGTCATGAAGAGGGTTCCGCCGCCGGCGACGCGCTTGAGGACGCCGAGGAGGCCGCCACCGCCGCCGTGCTGGGTGTGGGTGGTCATCTGGATAGACTGGCTCATCCAGGAGAGCTCACCGGCCTCGGAGATGACGGCGTCGTTGTGATCGAGTGCGAACTCGAGGACGGGCATGGTGGTTCCGAGGATGCGATGCTGCATGGATTCTCCTTGCTGACGTAGGCGAGTATACCGTACCCCCTCCCCACCAAAAGTATGCAAAGTCTTCGAAAGAGAGACTTTAGGTTGGTACTTCGGTTTTGAGGGGCCTTTTAAAGGCGGAAGCCCGGCGGTGGCCGGGCTTTTCTTTACTCCTGATCTAAGAGTAACAGGCGGTGTCAAGAGTTCGGGTGTGGAAATGTGGCTGGCGGGCTGGATTGGCGCGGGTATGGGGCGATGGCTCGACTGCAATGGCTCGGGGCGGCTCGTCACTTTTACAAACCGCAGATCCTTCGACTTCGCGGCTCGCTGGCGCGAGCTGCTTCGCTCAGGATGACACTTGAAAGAAGGATGTGCTTCGATCTGGGTTGCGTTTGATGGTCGGAACGGCGTCTGATTTCGGCATGGGCCTTGAAGAGCGGCGGGAGGCATTCGGGAGGAAGATGGCCGCGAGCGCGGACGCGGGGGAGGAGAGTGCGATTGCGAGGGTGTTTGCCTCGACGCCGCGTGAGGCGTTTTTGGGGCCGCCGCCGTGGAGGATCTTCGGGGAGCGGGAGGACGGGGGCGAGATGATCGACGACCCTGTGCTGCTGTACCAGGATGTTCTGGTTCAGCTGAAGGGGGAGGCGGCGATCAATAACGGCCAGCCGAGTCTTCATGCGATCTGCCTGGCGGCCTTGCATATGAGACCCGTGGAGACCGCGGTGCATGTAGGAGCGGGGACGGGATACTACACATCGATGCTGGCGCAGCTGGTGGGGCCGGAGGGGCGGGTGGAGGCCTACGAGATCGAGGCGGATCTGGCGTGGAGGGCGGCGGAGAATCTGCGCAGGATGCCGTGGGTGAGGGTGCATGCGGGGTCGGGAACGGTGGGGCCGCTACCGGAGTGCGATGCGCTGTATGTGAGCGCGGGAGCAACGGCTCCGCTGGAAGTGTGGCTGGATGCGCTGAAGCCAGGAGGGAGGCTGCTGTTTCCGCTGACTCCGGATGAGGGTGCCGGGGCGATGCTGCTGGTGACACGGCTGCCGGAGGGATATGCAGCGAGATTTCTGTGCGGGGCGAAGTTTGTGGGCTGCGTGGGGGCTCGGGAGGCGTGGGCAGAGAGGAGGTTGGCGGAGTGTTTTCGCAGGGGATACGCCGGACGGGTGCGGTCGTTGTGGCGGGATGATGAGCCAGATGAGACGGCGTGGTGCGTGGGGGATGGATGGTGGCTTTCGGCGCGGCAGGTGGGGGCGTGATGGTGCGCTTCGCGCAATGGCAGTTGATGAGTTGATGCAATGAAACCGCATTTCGGCTGTCACCGCTCAATCGGGTGGTGGACTGGGATTTGTTCTTCGAATAAGGTTTCGGGGGACGAAAAGGAGGGCTATGAGGCGTCGCGAGTTTGTGAGGACGATGGTGACGGCGGCAGCGGCACCGAAGCTGTTGCTGGCGCAGAGTCAGAATCCTGCACCTCCGCCGCCTGCACCGGTACCGTGGACCGTGGGGTTGACTCCGGCTACGCCTGTGCCGACGGTGCAGGTTGCGGAGGCGGTGGCTGAGGGAGAGCTGAGGTTCTTTACGCCGGTGCAGATGGCTACGCTGACGCGGCTGAGCGATGTTCTGATGCCGCCGATCGGCAGCAAGCCGGGCGCGGTGTCGGCTGGGGTTCCGGCGTTTCTGGATTTTCTGGTGGGTGAGTCTCCTGCGGACAGGAAGCAGATGTATCAGGGTGGGCTGGACTGGCTGGATGCCGAGGCGAAGAAGAGGTACTCGCAGCCATTTGCGAAGCTGGATGCGGTGCAGGCGGATGCGTTGTTGAAGCCGTGGCTGCGGACGTGGATGTCGGATCATCCGCCGCTGGAGAAACATGCCGACTTCATCAATGTGGCGCATACGGATATTCGCGCGGCGACGGTCAACTCGAAGCCGTGGAACGATGCACCGGCGGAGGGCGCGCAGGAGCGGACGCAGGTGGCACTGTACTGGTATCCGATTGAGCCGGATCCGTACTGCATGCGGAGCAAGGCTACTCCGGTGCCGAAGCGAGGAACGAAGCCGACGCAGCCGGGTACGGAGATCCGGCGCAACTACTGAGTATCGAGACGGGTGAGACGGGCGAGGACTATGCGAGAGGAAGCAGCAGAGGTGTTGATTATCGGCTCGGGCCATGCGGGTGGGATGGCGGCGAAGGTTCTGACGGAGACGGGCATCTCGTGCCTAATGTTGAACGCGGGGCCGATTGTGGATGTGGCCAAAGACGCGGAGAGGAAGCCGGCGTATGAGCTTCCCTATCGCGGATTCAAGCCGCCGGGGCGTCTGACGCATGTGTTTCAGTCGAACGAGTTCAACGCGAATGTGTGGGTGGATGAGCAGGAGGTTCCGTACACGTTCGCTCCTCAGAATCCCTACAACTGGGTGCGGGTGCGGTTGTTTGGCGGGCGGTCGCTGTTCTGGTCGCGGCAGTCGTTCCGGTTGAGCGACTACGAGTTCAAGGCGAGGTTGCGGGATGGTTTCGGCGAGGACTGGCCGATCGCGCTGGAGGATGTGGCTCCGTACTACTCGCGCGTGGAGGAGATCTTCCAGGTGCATGGGAGGAACGAGGGCTTACCGCAGTATCCGGACGGGAACTTTATCGACGAGGAGCCGGAGTGGCCGACGTCAATGGTGCGGTTTGCCGAGGCGGGCAAGAAGATGGGAGTGCCGGTGTGCCGGCAGAGAAGTTCGCATGGACGCGACGGACTGGCGAGCTCAGTGAACCTTCTGCTGCCGGATGCGTTTGCGACGGGCAAGCTGGAGGCAGTGGAGAACGCTGTCGTCCGGAACCTGACGGTGGACAGGCAGACCGGGCTGGTGAATGGAGCGAACTTTGTCGACCGGCTGACGCGGAGGGAGATGTCGGTGAAGGCGAAGCGCGTGGTGCTGGCGGCGGGGACGCTCGAGAGCACGCGGCTGCTGATGAACTCGGGGCTGGGGAACTCGAGCGGCGTGATGGGGCACTACTTGATGGATCAGATCTACGGCGCGGGGATTACGTGCTCGGTGCCGGAGGCGCGGGGCGGAAAAGCGACGAGGGAGGTTATGGGAGGGACGGCGCTGGTGCCGCGGTTCCGCAACATTACGACGAAGGCGGATGGGTTTCTTCGTGGATATGCGCTGAATGTGACGAGCCGGCTGGGTGCTCTGGAGGCGCGGAACTTCGCGGCTTATGGAGCGGAGCTGCAGAAGAAGATGGATGAATACTACGGCAGCGCGTTCTACATGACGATTATGGGCGAGGTGCTGGGCCGGTACGAGAATCTTGTGCGCATCAACAAGGATGTGGTGGATGCGTGGGGGATTCCGGTGCTGGATATCCAGACGAAGTACACGGACAACGAGTACAACATGGCGAAGGACGCAGTGAAGACGTGCGTAGCGATGTCGGAGTCGGCGGGGTTCGAGGTGCTGTCAAAGAACGAGCAGCCGAATCCGCCGGGCTACAGCATTCACGAGGTGGGGACCTGCAGGATGGGGGATGATCCGAAGAAGAGCGTTCTGAACAAGTGGAACCAGAGCCACGACATCAAGAATCTCTTCGTGGTGGATGGGGCGTGCTTTACGAGCGCGGGATGGCAGAACCCGACGATGACCATTCTTGCGCTGTCGATGCGCGCGTCGGAGTACATGGCGGACGAGATACGGCAGGGCAATATCTAGTCCGCCATGGACAGGGTTAGCTGACGTCGCTCCAGTCGAGGATGACCTTGCCGGAGTTTCCGGAGCGCATGGCATCGAAGCCTGCCTCATAGTCACGCCAGTTGAGGCGATGGGTGACGACGCCGGAGATATCGAGGCCGCTCTGGAGCATGACGGTCATCTTGTACCAGGTCTCGTACATCTCGCGGCCGTAGATGCCACGGAGGGTGAGCTGGTTGAAGACGACCTGGTTCCAGTCGATGGCGATGTGTTCGGAGGGGATGCCGAGCATGGCGATCTTGGCGCCGTGGCTCATGTTGATGAGCATCTCGCGGAAGGCGGCGGGGTTGCCGGACATCTCGAGGCCGACGTCGAAGCCCTCGTGCATGTGGAGTTGCTTCTGAATCTCTTTGAGCGGCGTGACGCGGGGGTCGACGGCGAGGGTGACGCCGACCTTGGTGGCGAGATCGCGGCGGTACTGGTTGGGATCGGAGATGACAACAAAGCGCGCGCCGGCGTGGCGGGCGACGGCGGCGGCCATGATGCCGATGGGGCCGGCTCCGGTGACGAGGACGTCTTCGCCGAGGACCGGGAAGGCGAGCGCGGTGTGGACCGCATTGCCGAGGGGGTCGAAGATGGCGGCGATCTCATGCTTGATGCCGTTGGCATGCTGCCAGATGTTGGACATGGGCAGAACGATGTACTCGGCGAAGGCGCCGTCGCGGTTGACGCCGACGCCGAGGGTGTGGGCGCAGAGGTGGCGGCGTCCGGCGAGGCAGTTGCGGCAGCGACCGCAGACGACGTGGCCTTCGCCGGAGACGAGTTGGCCTCGGGAGAGGTCGGTGACGTTGGAGCCGAAGTCGACGACCTCGCCGACGAACTCGTGACCGATGACGAGGCCCTGGCGGATGGTGGAGCTGGCCCAGGCATCCCAGTCGTAGATGTGGAGGTCGGTGCCGCAGATGCCAGTGGCGAGGACGCGGATCTTGACGTCGTTGATGCCCATCTCGGGCTCAGGGACGTCCTGGAGCCAGAGGCCGCGCTCGGCGCGGCTTTTGACGAGTGCCTTCACGGGGAGTGCCTTTCAGTGTTCGTGAGACTACGGCCGATTGGAGACGGCAATTCTGACGGTGCACAATGCATCGCCATTATGGATTCTACCTGCGAGGCGAGAGTAGGGCCAATGCTTGAGACAGGGATAAGGCATTTGACGTAGCGGCAATTTGTGCGTTACTGACGTGCCGTTGATATGCGATGATCGTTGCCAAAGCAGCGCAGGCATTGACGTTTTCGCGGCTCGCAGGGTCGCAGGGATGAGCGTTGCAACGAGCAGAGTATGGCGATCACAGTGCTGCGGCAGGATCCGCGCTACAACACGCTGAAGAAGGGACACAATCTTCGCTGGCCTGCCGTGGAGACGGAGGCGGCGGGAAGGATCGAGCTGGTGGAGAGCGCGAAGGATGCCGCCGATGCGCTGCAGCGAATTGTGAGCGCGGGGATGCGGCCGACGGTGCGGAGCGGCGGGCACTGCTACGAGGATTTCTTCGCGAATAATCCCGGAGGCGCGATTCTGGATACGTCGCTGCTGACCGGCGCGAACCGTGCGAGCGAAGGATTGCCTTACAGGATTGCTCCGGGGACGCAGCTGTGGAATGCGTATCTGGAGCTGTATCGGCGGTACGGCGTGACGATTCCTGCGGGGACGTGCGCGACGGTGTGCGCGGGCGGACATATCAGCGGCGGAGGGTATGGTCTACTTGCAAGACTGCATGGCGTCTCTGCGGACTGGGTGACGGAGATCGACATCCTGACGGTGGAGGCGAACGGCAAGGTGATTCCGCGCACGGTAAACAAGACGCGCGATGCCGATCTGTTTCGAGCATGCAGAGGCGCGGGCGGCGGCAACTTTGGCGTGATCACGAGCTACGCTTTTGACAAGCTGCCGCAGGCACCGCTCGAGGTGATGGAAGCGAACCTTCAGTTCCAGTGGGCGGACATGACGGAGGAGAAGTTCGCGCGGATCCTGATGACGTATGGAGAGTACTTCGAGACGCGCGGCAAGGATCCGGACACGTGGGGGCTGTTCGGAGTGCTGGTTCCGCGGCATAAGTCCGGCGAGCGTTTCGGAATGTCGGTGCAGTTCTGCAACCCGGACGGGACGTGCAAGGATCTGACGGTGTTGACGGAGTTTTTGGATCGTTTTGGAGACTGCGGTGCGGAGAGCGGGGCGCATATTCCTTCGGCGATTGCGCCGGCGGCTCCAGGAGCGGGAAAGGGCAAGGAGGTCTGCCTGGGACAGCACACGATGGTCCGGCGCGACTGGCTTGATGCGACGGAGCGAAATAGCGGTTCAGGGGCTGCGAGCAGGGCGAAGTACAAGTCGGCATATATGAAGCGCAACTTCACGAGGGACGAGGCGAGGACGATGTACAAGCACATGACGAGGACGATTGGCGATGTGAGCCTGCGCTCGTCGGTGGTGGAGATCGACTCGTACGGTGGCGCGGCGAACCGGCCGGGGCTGGCGGAGGAGACGGCGATCTGCCAGCGGTCATCGGTGATGAAGCTGCAGTACCAGACCTACTGGAGCGCCCCGGAGGAAGACGCGGCACACCTGTCGTGGATCAGGGACTTCTATACCGAGATGTACTCGGGGAGCAATGTGCCGGAGCGCTATCGCGGCACACCGTTCAAAGGCGATCGCTACGAAGGGTGTTACATCAATTATCCGGACAAAGACATGGTGGAGCATTCGTTCTGGCCGCAGCTGTACTATGGCGATGGCGAGCTGTATCCGTTTCTGCAGGCGGTGAAGCGGAAGTATGATCCGAACAATATCTTCCATCACGCGATGTCGATCCGCGCATGAAGAGAGCATGAAGTGAGGTATGAGCATGAA
Organism: Edaphobacter aggregans DSM 19364; assembly: GCF_000745965.1. Taxonomy (GTDB): domain Bacteria; phylum Acidobacteriota; class Terriglobia; order Terriglobales; family Acidobacteriaceae; genus Edaphobacter; species Edaphobacter aggregans. The sequence continues at coordinate 121,773 of NZ_KN050790.1, forward strand.
GAAGGGTTGGAATCGTAGAGAGTTTGTACATCTGATGGGGTACTCGACGCTGAGCTCGGCCGGGCTGTGCTCTTCCCTGCTGCCCGCTGGCGCACGGTCGTCGGTTCGGTTTGCCTATGTGGCGAGCGAGCGCGATGCGATTCATGTGTATGCGTCGCATGGCGTTGAGTGGACGCGCGTGCAGACGATCGCGAGCGAGAAGCCGGTCGCGCTGGCAGTGGGGCGGGATGGCGAGGCTCTGTACGCCGTAAACGAGGTGAGGGTGCACCATGGATTGCCGATGGGGACCGTGGAGGCGTTTTCGATCGGTAAGGACGGCCGCCTGGCGAAGTTGAGCCGGCAGCCGCTCTCGCTCTCCGCGACGATGCCGCGTCATGCAGCGGTGTCTCCCGACGGCAGGAGTTTGGTAGTCGCAGTGCGGGAGGGCGGAGCGTACAACGTTCTGCCGATCGCAGAGGACGGCAGCCTGGGACGCGTGTCGAGCCTGTTGAAGGAGACGGGTGTGGAGCGCGCAGGAGTGGCTTCAATTTCGCGACCGCATGCTGTGGCCTTCGATACGGCGGGGCGTGTGATTGCTGCGGACGCCGGAACCGGCCGCGTGAGCGTGCTCGGGCTGAGCGGTGAGGGGTTGGGCATTCACGCGAGGCTTGAGTTAGAGGACGGAATGGCGGTGTCGCGAGTCGCGATGCATCCGAACGGCAGGGTGTTGTATGCGATGCGCGAGGATGGCATCGCGTGCTACGGCTACGATGCAGCCGCGGGAAAGATCGAAGAGAAGCGGCAGCACGCGAAGGTTGCCTGCGGACCAGATGCGGCGCTGGCCGTGCATCGGTCGGGTGAGTTTGTGTATGCGAGCAGGCCGGAGGGTGGCGTGGCCGTGTGGGCTGCGGATCGCTCGACGGGACGGTTGCGTGCTGCGGGTGAAGATAGCGAGGCGATGGGCGAGCTTTGCGCGATGGAGATCGCTCCGGAGGGGAACAGCCTGATTGCCGTGAGTCGCGACGGTCGCGTGATGGAGAGCTTTATCGATGCGGCGACGGGACGGTTGAGCGCTGCTGCGTTGCGCGCCAAAGTGGAGTCGTCGCGGTGCGTGGCATTGGTTTCATAAGAAGACAGGAGAAGACAAGAGTGAAGGTATCGAGGCGTGGGTTCATACAGGGGTCTGCGGCGGCTCTGGCGGCGTATCCTCTGGCATCGCTGGCAAAGGGCTCGGGCAAGCAGCTGCTGTTTGTGGGAACGCAGACGGGGCAGGCGAGCACGAGCAAGGGCATCTATTCGTACAGCTTCGATGCGACGACAGGAGAGCTGACGCAGACGGGCCTGGCCGCTGAGGCAGACAACCCGACGTTTCTGGCGTTCGCGCCGGACAAGAAGACGCTGTTTGCGTGCGACGAGATCAACAACTTCGAGGGACAGCGAAGCGGCGCTGTCTCGAGTTATTCGGTGGACCGAACGGCCGCGAAGCTGACGAAGATCAACGAGGTTTCGGCAAAGGGACCGGGCACAACCCACGTCGGAGTGGACCACACGGGACGGTGCGTCTTTGCGGCGAACTATGGCGGAGGAAGCGCAGCCTCTTTCGCCGTGGACCCGGCAGGAAAGCTGAGTGAGGCGGTCTCGTTCTTCCAGTACGAGGGACACGGGCCGATGCAGCAGCAGAAGGGCCCGCACGCGCATCGCGTAACGGTCTCGCCGGATAACAGGTACATGTTCGTGAACGATCTTGGACTGGATGCGATTCACGTCTATCATCTCGACTCCGCGACGGCAAAGCTGATGCCGCAGAATCCGCCGGACTGGAACTCTGAGCCAGGAGCGGGGCCGCGGTCGCTGATGTTTCATCCCAACAAGAAGTGGGCGTATTGCGTGAATGAGGTTGGCTCGTCGGTGAATGTGCTGGACTGGGATGCAACGAAGGGCGTGTTCACGACGAAGCAGTTGATCTCGACAGTACCGGAGGGCCACCAGGGGCCGTCTGCGCCGTCCGATATCGTGATGGATAAGCAGGGGCGGTTTGCCTACGTGGCGAACCGGATCGATGACTTTATGGTGTCGTTCTCGATCTCACCGAGCGACGGCAAGCTGACCCTGATGGAGCGCACTTCGTGCGGGGGCAAGATGCCGCGGCACATTGCGCTGGACCCGACGGAAAGATGGCTGCTGGTAGCAAACCAGACTACGGACAATCTCTCCGTGTTTGCGCGCGATGCGAAGACGGGCAAGCTGGCGAACGCGGGCAAGAGCTTTCCGCTGTCGCGGCCGCAGTGCATTCTGTTTCTCTAAGTGGTTGAAGCACTGCAACACACGCACGAATTTTGCGTGCAGGTTGGAAACACAGAAGCGCTCAGTCATGACTGAGCGCTTCTGTGTTGGGATGATACTGATTAGTGGCGTTCGTTGTCGCTGGGCCGCGGCCGTGGAATACGCGGAGCGAAGGTGGTCCAGCGATAGGCGTAGATGGTGTTGGGATCAGGCGGAGCGTCCCACTTGTCGGCTTCCATGCCGTTGAGGTCATAGACTATCTTTCCGTCCTTGATGGTGATCTCGTCGACGAGCAGCTTGGTTCCGTCCAGGCGGCCGTTGACCATGTCGGTGAAGCCGAAGCGACCGTCTTCAAGGCGAAGGACGGCGACATCGGCGACCGATCCTACGGAGAGGTTGCCGAGTTCTTCATGCTTGATCTCACGCGCGGGGTGCGAGGTCATCTCGGCGACGACCTCCTTGAGGGAGATGCCGATTGCCATCATCTTGCTGGCAACGTTGAGCTCGTCCTTGGTGGCGCCGTTCATGCTGCCGATGTGGAGGTCGGTCGAGATGGAGTCGGGGATGAAGCCGTCCTTGACCATGGGGACGGCGAGAGAGAACTTGAAGCTGCCGCCGCCGGTGCCGGTGTCGAAGTAGATGCCACGCTTACGTCCGTCGATGAAGGCCTTGCTGGGCCCCATGGTGACGGGGTCCTGTTCGTTGCGCAGCCCGGAGTACATGTGGGTGTAGATGTCGCCGGGGCGCAGCTTCTTTGTGAGCAGATCGTAGAGCGGGCGGCTCTCGGGATGATTGTTGCCGAAGTCGACCATGACGGGGATGTTGGCCTTGGTGCCGGCGATAACGGCCTGCTCGACAGGCGTCCACTCCGGCCCGGTGTAGTGAGCGGTCTTGATGCCGACGACGACGTTGGGGTACTTGAGGGCCATCTTTGCGGTGGCCTCGCCATCCATGTCGGATAGATTGTTCTCGTACTTGTCGCCGCGCATGCCGGAGCCGACGATGTTGAGCATCGCCAGAACGCGGGTCTTTGAGCGATCGATGATCCTGTCCTTGAAATCCTCGAAGTTGCGCCAGCCGGAGCATCCTGCATCTACGACGGTGGTGACGCCGACGCGGAAGGTGAAGCCGTCGGGCGGAACGCTGTTGTCGCCCGCGTAGGAGCCGCGCTCGCCGGTGCCGGCGTAGACGTGGACGTGAAGGTCGATGAGGCCGGGGGTGACGTAGAGACCGTTGAGGTTGATGGTCTTCAGGGCATCCGAGCTGGCGATGTGCGGGGCGACCTTGGCGATCTTTCCGTCCTTGATGGCAACGTCCATGACCGCGTCGATGTGGTTCTTATCGTCGAGGACGTGGCCGTTCTGAAGGATGAGATCGTAGGCGATGTTCGCCGGGGGCTGAGGGAGCGGTGGTGGAGTGCGTTGCTGGGCGAAGGCATGGACCGATGCGGCGGCCACGGAGAGAACGGCGCAACAGGAGGCCAGGTTTATTTTGCGTAGCGATTTCATTATGAGTCCTCGATTTGGTGTTCAATGTGCCGGTGAGTCCTTGTGATGTGGCGTGGGATGAGCGGCAGGACCACGCTGTCTCTCGGCAGCCTGTCAGGCGCGAACTGCCTTCCAGTTTGCGTTGCCGTACTCACCCATGTTGACGGTGCCGGAGATGTCGTTGCCTGTCACGTTGCCCTTGAAGGTCCAGAAAACGGTGTTTCCGGGAACCGTCATGGCGCTGTGCAGTTCGATCTCGTTGGCGTGAACCGTACCTTTGAGCGTGGCATTGTAGATCTCACCGGCCTGCGTGCCGGTTACGTCGTTGCCACTCTGCTGAAGCGTGAACTTCTGTTCGCCGGTACCGCGGTAGTAGTCGACGGTGACGGCCCATGCTCCGTGGACATCCGCGGGTGTTCCGGTGGGGATTACGGGGTCCTTGTATTCGCCAGGATTGGTGAGAGCGGCGTAGATGGCATCGGCGATGATCTTGTCTTCGCCGGGGTCCATCATGTAGGGCATGACCGAGATGCCGCTCTGCATCATGTCGGGCCGGCGGCCGTGCGCTCCGCCGAGGACGATGCGCGGCGTGCCAGCGTCGAGCTTTGCGACGAGTTCGGTACCGGTGATCTTGAGCGTGTTGGCGTCCCAGGAGATTTGCAGCGTGGGGGCGCGATTGGAGAGGTCTTCTGGCTCGTGGTAGGTGAAGCTGGTCGAGGGCAGGCCCTTGACGCGGTTCTCGATGTTGTTCAGCCATCCGCGCCACATCTTCTGCTCAGCGTCGTGGTCCCGCTTATACCAGGTCTCGACAGCAGCGAGGATGCCCATCGCCTCCTCCTTCGAGCACTTCATCGCGCGACCGAAGTTGTGGTGCGGTGCCGCTTGGAAGTAGGCAGCCTTGCAGAGGTTTTTCTCGCCGAGCATGATTCCGGAGGACTGCGGCCCGCGAAGGCATTTGCCTCCGGAGTATCCAACGAGCGTTGCACCTGCCTGAATGTGAATGTTTGGGTTCAGCGGCTCTTCTGCCGCGGCATCCACGAAGACTGGAACATTCTTCTGCTTCGCGACGGCGCAGATGTTCCTGATACTCATCGGGCCGCTCGCGTTGCCGGGATTCGACATGAGGTAGATCATCGCCGTTCGAGGCGAGATCTTCGAGGTCAGCTCATCGATGCTGTCGACCTCGACAATCTCGGCGCCTACCATGCGCACACCGAAGTCGTACTGGTTGCGCGAGTGCTTGGGAATGATGACCTGATCCTTCTTCTTGATATAAGGAAAGGCCTGGCTCTGCTCGACGTTGGTGCCAACCATACAGGCCACGGTGGCAAGGCAGATGGCAGCTTCGCAGCCGGTGGTGGCAATTCCCCACTCGGCTCCCATCAGCTTGCCGAGCTGCGCACCGATGCCGTCCATCATCTCGTCGAGTTGCACGTAGTAGAAGGAGGCGTCATACATGGCCTGCTTGACCTGCGGCAGCGAGCGCGAGCCGCTGATGATGGTGAAGGTTCCGCGGCCGTTGATGAGCGGGCGAACGCCGATGCGGGTGAAGAGATTGTCGGTCGCCGTGCCCTCTCTCGCAGGGAGCTTGTGCTGCGCTGGTTCTGCTATCGCGGCCGCACTGGCGGCAAGCGGGGAGACTGCATTGGCAGCACCCAGGGCAGAGAGCATTCCGGTCTGCTTGAGAACGTCGCGCCGGGACAAGCGTTCCTTGCGAAAGAGGGACATGGTTGTGTTCCTTTCGTGATCTGATAGACGAGTGCGCCCGTCCTAGATGTAGGCGATCATGTCGATCTCGACGAGCGAGTCTCCAGGGATTCCACCCGCTGGAGCAACCGTCGTACGAACGGGAGGGGTATCGCCCCAGTTGGCCGTAGCGTAGACGGAGTTCATCGCAGCGTAGTCCTTGAGGTCGTTCAGGTAGACGTTGACCTTGAGAACCTTCTCCATCGAAGAGCCGGTCTTGATGAGGTTCTTTTCAAGCTCGTCGAGCACATGCTTGGTGTGCTCCTCGATGGTGCCTTTGAAGTGCGCGCCGACTCCCGCGAGGAAGACCATGTTGCCGTACGTGATGATGCTCGAGAAGAGGGGCTTCTTGCCGGGCGTGGTGGGGACCTTGTCGGCCTGTGTCTTCGGCGGCACGGACTTCTTCTCGAGCTTGCCGGAGACCTGCGCCTTGGCGGAGGGTGCAAGAGCTGCTCCTGCAGTGACGGCAGCTGCGGCCTTCGCTGCGTTCTTCAAAAGACCTCGGCGGGACTGATTTTCCATCGTGTTTACTCCTTTGGGTTGAGAGAGCTGAGATGATTATGCCTTCTGGGTGAGCGCGGCGCGGATACGACGTCCGACGACCTCGGGCTCGCCGGGCTGGAGCATCCAGACGCCGACCACGAGCGTGTTGGCGTCGGACGGGATTCCCTGGTTGGGCTTGTGGCCGGTGTTGGGATTGAGTTCAATGGGAGGCTTCTGCGCGCGGAGCCGCTCCTGCACCTGAGAAACGGTAACGCCGACCTTCTCAGGGTCATACTTGAGGAGAAGGTGCGGGACGTGGTTGGCGATCTTCGGGGTGACCACGCTGATCTGCACGGTGGGGATGTTCTTCACCGCATCAGAGATGGTCTTGCAGTAGCGGTTGTACTCAGCGGTGTTGGCCTCGTCGGACTGCTCGAGAAGCCAGTCGATGGCGGCCACCATGCCGACGATCTGCTCCTTGGCGACCTTCATGCCACGGCCCACGGCGTCACCGTTGGGGTTGGTGTTCGCGAGCGCGAGGTCGGTAAGGTGCTTCTTGCCGAGAAGGAGACCGGCGTTCTGCGGCCCTCGAATTCCCTTCCCGCCTGAGAAACAGACGAGATCGAAGCCCATCTGGGTGTACTTCCAGAGGTTCTCGATGGGAGGCATGTCGGCGGCTGCGTCGAGATGACAGGGCACGTTGTGCTGGTGGGCGATCTCAAGCCACTGCTCGCGGCCGATCTGAGCGGGCGGCCCCTCCTCTTCTTCCGCGGCGTTGAAGAAGTTGGTCATGATGGTCTTTTCGTTGAAGGCTGCTTTGTACTCGTCGAGGGTGACGACCTCGCGGATGACGGCTCCACAGAGCAGCATGGCGTGGTCGTAGCCATAGCGATGAGCCTTCTGAACGATGATCTCGTTCTTCATGGAGCCGGCGTTCTGCGGGATGTCTCCGGGCGTGTTGCCGTTGGCGCTGGCCATGCAGGCCGCAGTGGCGAGCGTGATGGCTCCCGCGGCGCCCGAGGTGACCAGGGCCCCTTCGCAGCGAAGCTTCTTGGCGAGGTACTCGCCCGACTTCACCTGGAGGTCATGGAGATGGACGGGGTGGTGCGCGGCCACCTCGACCGCGCGACGCACCTGCGGAGGCATGCAGGCGGCAGTGAGCGTCGTGTAAGTCCCGGCGGCGTTGATGATCTTGTCGACGCCGAGCTTGTCGTAGTAGTCAACGGCAAGGGCTTCAGAGGCTGGCGCGGCGACAGCCTCAGCGGCGCCCATGACCGGCGCCGCTCCGAAGAGCGCGATGGCTGACTGCGACCAACGCAGAAAGCTGCGCCGGGAGAAGAGACTGCGATCACTGCTGCTGGTGCTGAACATTGCCCTGCTCTCCTGATTCCATTCGGGCTGCGAACGCCTGCACTTCACCGAAATGCAAGCGTTGCCGCTGTGGATTTGAGTGCAACCATCTGAAATCCACCGGCCCAGGATTGTCATGGGACAAATGGCTTACCGGCCGACGATTCAGATCCTGCCAAACTGTTTGACTGCCTCCTCGATCGAATGAAACTTTTCGATAAAGGGATACATGGAGTGCTCGCTGTTATCGAGTTTCTGCGCGAGGACAAGAATCTCTGCAGCGCGATCCCGCGGAACATCAACGACGCCGTCCTGATCGGCAACGATGATGTCGTTCGGGTTGACGCGAACGCCGTCACAGTCAACCGGGATATTCATCCCTCCGAACTTGTAGTGGCTGACCGAGGTGGAGGGGACGGGACCGGTGGAGTAGACCGGAAAACCAATCTTCTTGAGCTGCGGCAGATCGCGAACGCCGCCGTCGATGATGGCTCCTGCGAAGCCGCGTGCAAACATCGCCGTGCCCATGAGGCCGCCCATGCCCGCGATGTCGGCGCCATCCTCAACCTGCATGACGTAGACCGAGCCGGCGCCGCCGGAGTCGATGGCATTGAGCATGCCGGTCAGTGCGTCTGCGTCGTGATTCTCCTGCTTGACGAGCTTCACGGTAAGCGCGGTGCCGGCGAACTTCGCGGGAAAGATGGACTGCATGCGATGCGACATGTAGCGCTTCTGGTGGAGGAGCTGCTCGATGGCGTCGGAGACCGATGCGGCCTCGACGTGGCGATAGGCGTCGAGCATAGCGGCTGGGTCGGCCTGATAGTCGGCGGCCGTCTTGGGCGCGTCCGCGTGAACGATGTGATTTGCGGTGAAGATCGAGACGCAGGCGATGACGGCAACAGTGCTGATGCGAATAGCGCGCGAGCGCAGGACAGGGGACAGAGACGGGTGCTTCAAGATGGGCAGCTCCTCAGGTGGTGACAGAGAGCATGGTACAGAAAGTATGGAACAGATTGGTAGAGGGCCGAAGAGAAGCGGCCGCCGGATGCGCTCCGGCGGCCGGTTGATGGGTTAGAAGTTGATCTTTCCTGCCAACTGCATCACACGTGCGCCAAAGTTGGTGTTCGCGCCTGTGATGTATCCAAAGGTCGAGCCACCAAAGGTCGTATTTGGGCTGCCAGGGTTGGGATGATTGAAGAGGTTGAATGCCTCCGCGCGAAACTGGAAGGAAACAGTCTCCCAGATCGGGAAGTTCTTGAAGAGGGAGGCATTCGTGTTTGCCACACCGGGCGCATAGATCGCATCGCGCTGCAGGTTTCCAAAGGTTCCCGGAGCTGGGTTGGCGTAAGCAGTTGCATCGATACAGCTGTTCCTGGTGGATCCGCCGGACCCCGTGACCGTAGCACGGCTGCAGGTCACATGGCTTTCGTGAACGTAGTTCGGACGCTGGGATCCTCCTACGCCTCCGACGTTGGCGAGGTTGGAGTTAATAGTGATGTTGAGAGGAGTACCGGTGCGAAGATCAACAATTGCGTTCGTCTGCCAACCACCAAGAACCTGACGAACAACGACGTTGCGGCCATCGAACTTCGGCAACTCATAGGTGACCGATGCAACGAAACGGTTGCGAATGTCGTAATTGGAGTTTGCGTAGTCCAGCTTCAGATGACCCTGCCACATTGCGGAGCCGCCGTCGTTGGAGCTGTCCGACGTATCCATAGCGTGGGACCAGGTGTAGCTGAGGTTTGCGCTGAGGCCGTGCGACATCCGCTGCCGAAGAATGACCGTCAGGCCGTTGTAGGTGGCAAATCCATCGTTCTGAATCTCGCGGATCTGGCCGATCGCAGGCTTCGGACGGCGGGATTGCGAGAAGGCGACGGGAGAGGGAGCTGGCTGATTCGGGTAGTAGCTCTCGTCCAGGTGAATCGTGCGCGAACCGAGGTATTGGAATTCAAGGCCGGCATTGCGCCATACCTCAGTACCGATATCAACGTTCCACTGATACATCCTGGCCGTGGGCAGGTCGTGATTCACCGTGAAGTTGGCGTAGGGGCTCGATGCCGGGCCAGGCCATACCGCGGGTGCGGGGACATTCGGATTGTCCAGCGTGAACGGAGGCGTTGTTCCGAAGCCTGCCGACGGAGTCACAACAGCCGAGTAAGGATAGTTGGTTGAGGACAGCGTATAGGAGTTGAGCTGGTTCGCGTTGTAGTAGATTCCACCGCCGCCGCGAATGACGATCTTGTCAGTCGCGCGGTAAGAGAAGCCGACGCGCGGGCTGATGTTGTCGTGAGCCGGGCCAGTGAACTTGAAGTCGGGATACGTCGCGGCATTCAGAGCGTTCGTACCGCCGATCGCCGGATACAACGTGGTGAGACCGGGATCCATGATGCGGCCGACGCCGTTCAAACTGTAGGCCACCTGAGGCAGTTCGTAGCGGAGACCATATTGCAGCGTGAAGTTCTGCGTGACCTGCCAGGTGTCCTGCGCGAAGAAGCCGTCACGCCACTGACCGATGGATCCCTTTACCTGGAAGAACGGAGAGGTATAGCCGGTTGGAGAGCCAGCGATAAAAGCTGCTGCTGCGTCACCGGAGGTCGAGGTAGCGCCATTCAGCGTTCCGTCAAAGGTAAACTGACCGCGCGCCGTGTTGGCGGCCGAGCGGCCGATCGTCATCTTGCGGAAGCTGATGCCAGCCATAAGCGCGTGCTTGCCCATGGTGTAGCTGATCTGGTCATACCAGGTGAGCTGACGATCATCCTGATACCAGTTGGTGCCGCTCTGGGCGATGCCCTGGTATATGGGCGCCGCCGGGGTACCACCGATGGACATATCCACCAAACCGGGATTGCCGCTGTCGACATCCGCGGTAAAGCCTGGAATACCGAGCGAGGAGCCGGCGCTTGTCTGATTCTGTTGCGCCTGCTCGTTGAGAATGTTCGTGTTTACAATATTGAATCCGAAGCGCAGGTCGTTCACTAACTTGGGCGTAATGATGTGCGTGTAACCGGCGGCGCCATTACGAGTCTTCGTAGTCGTGTAGGCGGTGTTGGCAAGATTGATCGCCTGAGTGTAGTTATTGACCGACTGCCAAGCGAATCGTCCAAAGAGAGAGATCTTACCGTTGATGTTGTGATCGACCCGCTCCAGCGTTGAGTCTTCATTGATCTGGTTGGGAAGATTCCCGTTCCAGTTGTTCGTCGTGCCTGGGCCGGTAGGCGTCGCCATATAGGGAAGGATATTTGCAGAGACCGGATCGACGGGGATGATATTTCCGACATACTGCGCCGCGGGGCAGTTATAGTTAGGAGCCGAACACAACCTAAAGCGGGTTTGGGGATTGTAGAGCTGTTTGTTTTTCGCGGGATCGGTCGAAAGCAACTCGCTGAAATCGCCGGTGCGCATCTTGTTGGAGAGAACCGTCCCTATCGTCGGGGTCGCACCGTTGTTGCGAAGGCCCTCATAAGACCCGGTGAAGAAGGTCTTGTCTCTTCCGTCGTAAAGGTGAGGGATGATGATGGGACCGCTTAGCACGCCGCCGAAGAGGTTGTAACGCAGCTTGGCCTTCTGGGAGGCTAGGCCGGTTGTAGGCTGAAGCCAACCCTTTGCGTTCAGCGCATCGTTCTGGATGTAGTCGTATGCGGTGCCGTGGAACTTATTGGTTCCGGTCCTCGACACGAGGTTGATGTGAACGCCGAGATAGTCTCCATACTGGGCAGTGTAGTTTCCGTTCTGCGTCTGTACGGCGCTGAGGGCATCGGGGTTTGGAGAGAGCGTGGCAGTCGTGATCAGGTTGTTCATGATCGAGATGCCGTCAAGGGAGATGCTGTTGTTGATGTTGCGTGTTCCGGAGCCGCTGGCCCGGTTACCGGGAGGATTGCCAGTAAGGGCTTGCCCGCTGATCGTGATGTTCGAGGCTGTTGCCGCGAGATCGATAGCGTGACGGCCGTTCAGAGGCAGATCGTGTACCTGCTGCGAATCGATCGTTTCGCCGAGGAGCGCGTCATCTGTCGAAAGAGCAGGAGTATCAGCCGAGACGCTGACGATAGAGGTCTCCGAGCCGACCGAAAGAGAAAAATCAGTACGCACCGCGTGATTAAGCTGAACGACAACGCCGGTCGACGTCATCTTTCTGAATCCGGACATCTCGACGGTGACATCATATGTTCCGGGACTGACGAAGGGGATGGAGTAATACCCTTCGGAGTTCGTCGTACCGCTATACGATACTTTCGTCTCTTGATTGACACCGACAACTTTAGAGCCAACGACTACGCTTCCAGTTGGATCAGTGACCGTACCTACAAGCGCGGTATTATCTGCAACCTGGGCACGAAGAAACAACGGACTTAGCAGCAACACCAGATAACAAGCTAATGCCTTCTTCATGGTAGCCTCCTGGACCTGCCTGCAATGAAGCAGATAATGAAACAGAATGTTGGTCCCATTGCCAAATGGGAATCGGAGTGGAGCGCTCGTCTTCCGCTCTGCAGCGAGCGGCCTGTTTTTGTGTGAAATGATTTCAAACCACAGGTAAAAGAACTGTCAATCGGGCAGTTGCCAGTCGGCCCAATAGGTCAAATAGCCTATGGAATGGGCTAACTTATGCTGCAGGCAGGGATTGACGGAGTTTAATCGAGGTGAACCAGGCCGCGCTGGAGCGCATAAATCGTCGCCTGGGTGCGGTCACGGGCTCCCATTTTGTCTAGAACGGAGCTGACGTGGATGCGAACGGTCTTCTCGGCGATCTTCAGATCTTCGGCGATCTCGCGGTTGCTGCGGCCCTGGGTGATGCGGGTGAGGACCTCGGTCTCGCGCGGAGTCAGCTCCACCGCGGGCATGCGCTGTGCGAGGCGATCGAGCGCGCCATGAGGAAGGTAACGCAGGCCGCGGTCGACGTTCTGGATTGCGTTGAGCAGCTCTTCACCGCTTGCATCCTTGGTGAGATAGGCCATGGCTCCACTGCGCACGGCGCGATAGATGTCTTCGCTGCCCTGGTAGTTGGAGAGCACAACGATCCGCACATTGGGAAACTCGCGGCGCAGCTCGGTGATGACATCGAAGCCGCTGACACGGGGCAGGCGCAGGTCGAGCACGACAACGTCAGGACGCAGCTGGCGATACATCGAGATGCCGAGTTCGCCGTCGCCTGCCTCGCCGATGATCTGAATCTGCGGATGCCCGGAGAGGACAGAGTGGAGCGCCATGCGCGCAAGGAAATGATCTTCGATGAGGAGGACTCGAATCTGCTTCATATTCCGATCCAACGTATCACGTGATGTTGCTGGTTGACGGGCTGCTGCATGGCGTCGAAGGCTACTTTGACGGTGACCTCGGTGCCAAGTCCAGCAGAGGTTTGAATGCGGAAACTGCCGCCCAGCTTGCGCGAGCGCTCTTCCATGACGGGAATACCGAAGTGCCCGCGAAGTGAGGCCGAGCGGTCGGACGGCAGGAAGCCATGACCATCGTCGCGGATGGAGAGGCTAAGCGAATCGCTATCATACTTCAGACGGACGACGATGCGGGAGCACTCGGCGTGACGGATCGCGTTCGACACGGCCTCCTGGCCGATGCAGACGAGATGATGCACACAGCCGGGAGCGAGGCGCACCTCTTCACCTTCGACGTCGAGCGTGGTATCGATGGCGCCCTGAAGGTGGTTCGACGAGAGCGTGCGCGAGAGAGCCTCCGAGAGAACGTTGGTGACCTCGTTGGTGTCGCGTAGGTCCCAGATGATGCGGCGAGCCTCCGCCTGACAGTGCGCGACCATGCTGCGCGCGAGCTCGCAGGACTTTGCAGCAGGCGTCGAATCGGACCCACTGTCGCGAAACAGCTTGGCGGTGGCTTCGAGCTGCCATGAGATCGCGGCGAACCCGGCCATCAGTGTGTCGTGACACTCAGAGGCGATGCGGTTCCGCTCCTCGAGGATGATTCCAAGGCGGCCGGTCATGAGCTGAATATGACGCCGGAAGAGATACGCCGCGAAAGCGATCACGGTAACCGCCAGTCCGAGATAGAAGTACCAGGTCTGGTAAAACGGGCGCTGATGGTTCGCGGACTCGATTGAAGATGAGGGCGTTTCATCAGCAGCATTCGACGGCGCGACGCTGGTTGTACCGGTTGCGAGTCCGTCCTGCGACGGCCAGCGGGAGAGCCCGTCAGGGCCGAGACGCCAGAGACCGTCGTGGCGAGTTCCGATCCAGAGGTCTCCTGTTGCATCCGCAAACAGGGCCGAAACTGCGCTCCGCACTGCGGCGCGAGGAACCGCATCGTACTCGGGCGTACCGGCAGGAACACCGCCCTTACGAGGCACCAGTTCGAAGACTCCGGTTGTCGTGCCGATCCAGATGCGATGCTTCGGATCGCAATACACTGCGACCACGTTGTCGCCTTCCGGAAGGTAGAGAGGCAGTTTGCTTGCTGTTCCCTTCTGCCAGTGAAAGAGTCCGGACGAGGTGACGAAGAACATGCCTCCGGCTCCGTCTTCTGCAAACGGCGCAACGATGTCGGCTGAGATTCCTCCGACGAGCAGCACCTCGAGGTTCCCGTTCGCAACTCTCTCCACGCCGTTCGCCGTCGCAACCCAGAGCGCTCCCTGCGAGTCCTGGCGAAGCACGCGAATCCCGTTGTCAATAGGGCCGCTCCCGGTCTGCCGGTCCTGCCACTGGGCCTGAGCGGTGCGCTGCGGAACGGGCTGCGCGCCGGCATGAGTAAGCGCGAGAGACACAGCGAATCCGACGACTGGCGACAAAAGCTGCCGGTAGCAGAGCGAGTTCGACTTCGCGTATCGCCGCATGGTCATTCCGTATTACTAAACCACCATCTTTTGCAGTTGCAACGAGACAACACTTGAGCCGAGTGTCGTTTCAGGCGTCGAGCGGTCGTTCGGGATGCACGGTGAGCCAGCAGAGTGCGCCCATCACGGCGAACGCCGCAGCCATCGCAAACGAGGTCGTCCAGCCGAAGCGCTGAGCGATCCAGGGAGTGAGCGAAGCGGTGATAGCACCCCCGATCTGTCCTCCCATGTTGACCATGCTGGAGAAGACGGCGGAGCTGCGGCCGGCGATGTCGACGGAAACAGACCAGAAGGAGCTCTGCGACAGATAGAGTGCGCCTGCCCCTCCCGCCAGGATGACTCCGGCAAGCTGCGGGCTGTGAACCTGCGAGCCGAGCACGAGAAATATCGCCGTGATGAGCAGCGCGACTGCGGCGAGGCCACAACGTCCGACCCACAGGCCGTAGCTGCGCGTCAGCCGATCGCTGAGAGCACCGCCGACGAGACAGCAGACCGTCATCGAGAGAAACGGAAGCATGGTGTAGAGTGCGCTCGACTTGAGGTCGAAGCCGCGAACCTGCGCCATGTAAAGAAAGAACCAGCTGAAGAATATCCAGGCGATGTAACCAAAGCTGAAGTAGCCGGCCATCAGAGCGGAGAGATCGCGCCGATGGAAGATCGCTCGCCAGGAGATGCCAGTCGGTGCCGGATCGGACGAGGATGAAACGGCAGGCGCTGGGGTAAAGGTAAGGCCATCGCGAATCGTGCGAAGCTCGGCCGGAGAAACGGCAGGATGTTCTTCCGGAGTGTCCCGCGCGGCGTACCACCAGACCGCTCCTGCAACCAGGCCTACGACGGCGCTGAACCAGAAGGCGGCCCGCCATCCCTGATTCGTGATGAGCCAGGTGAGCAGTGGCGGCGTAAGGCCGCTGCCGGCTCCAACGCCGGCGAAGATGAGGCCGTTGATGAAGCCGCGCTCTTCGAGCGGAACCCAGCGCGCAACAAACTGATTGGCTGCGGGATAGATGACGGCCTCGCCCGCGCCGAGGGCAAAGCGTATGCCAATCAGCAGCAGAACGGCGTGAGCGATTCCCGAGGGAAGCAGGGCGGTGAGGGCGGTTGCGACTCCCCACCAGAGAACGCCGAGCGTAAGAACCTTGCGCGGACCGAAGCGAGCCGCCAGCCATCCCGCAGGCAACTGGAAGCCGGCATAGCCGATCAGGAAGGCGCTGAAGATCCAGCCCAGGCGCTGATTGCCCAGACCATATTCGCGGCTGATCTGAAGGCCGGCGATGGAGATGTTGGTGCGATCGAGAAAAGCGACTCCGCTAAGAACGAAGAGCCAAAAGGCAAGAAAGAATCGGATACGACTACGTTCAGCAGACATCATGCTCCTGGCGGCCGGCGAGTGTGCGAATCGGACAACCCGGTCGCGCGCGCTCTACGAAAGAGAGATTGGATAAGACCGCAGGATTTTGAGCGGCACATCGCATGGTATCGACGCAGCCGGGGAACGCGCAAGGGCCATATGTCCCATGTGAATCTTTACATCGCGTGCTAGTACGGGAAAGTTCGCGCTCGTAGCAGCCGTGCTGTCTTGATTCAACGAAGCGAGGAGGAAAGGCTCCTGAGGTAGGACTCGAACCTACAACCCTTCGGTTAACAGGCGTTCATGAAGGGCGGGCACATGTGTTTTCAATGGAGTAGAGAGGAGCGCACAGGAGTATTTGGCGCCCCGCGGCGCGCAATTCTGTGAAGAATTTGGTGAAGTTCTGTTCTCGATCCTAGCCGTGATGAGCAGATCCCTCAAACCGGAATCTTCGCACCGTAGTTCCCTGCCTTCGAGCGTTTTCAAACGCTTCCCCACTGCCCCCGAGCGGGGACCGAGACCCCACCGTGTGAAGGTAGCACTTTACGAGCATTTTATTGATGGCAAAGGGCTTATTAGTCGGAGGAGTCGGAAAAATCGGCACAATCGGGCTATTTTGCCCCAAAATTGCCACAAACTTTTTAGTTGTCTAACCAAGTGGGCCGTGGGGTGGCCGTGGCAGAACAGCCCAGCTTTCCTCTTCGTCTCAAACGCTTCTCTTCTTCGTCGTCCACCAGGACACAAGCATGCTTTGTACGACCGTTGCCGGATACCGCCTCCTCGAGGAGACTTCGTTCAGATCAAGCCAAACGCAGGCTGACCCATGCCAATTCCGTACTCAGACATGCCCGGCGAGGATAAGAGCGCCGTAGCGCTCGACCGCTCAGGTTTGGCATTTATCGATCTGATATGTCAAAAATCATCACCGAGTGACGTCCGACAGCGTGATAGTACAACGCCGAGAAGGCGTCGAAATTACATGATTCTGGTATCAAAGAAGTACACCTCACGCTTTCGCGCGAATAGAGCAAGTTCCTAGCAGAAACATGTAATGAACTTCCCGCCGTATCCCGTAATACGCTCAATCCAACAGCAAATCGGAAGGGCGTCGAAGGCGAGTGCTATAGCGACGTTGGCCGAGCGACTGTTCCATTTGTTTAACTCAAAGAGCTACAAGCGATGACTGACTCGACGGAAATAGGAGCTTTTGTTCAGGGCTCGCCTCATCCATCTTGGTTGTCCGATTCCAATGGATGTTGCATCTACGCCAATTCGGCGCTAGAGCGGCTCACGGGCGTTGGCTCGCTGCAACTCGAGGGCTCACAGTGGTTGGATCTTGTTGTTGGTGAAGACAGGCCGCAGACAAGAGTGGCATGGCACGAATCTCGCGCCGGCACGCGTTCCCTCCGCGTACGAGTGTGCATCCGCGGCACCTCGCCAGACATTTGCGCTCCTGTCGAAGTAATTGGTTTTGGTCATTATGTCGCCGGAGTCGGCGAGCTGTGGCTTTTCACCGCTCTACATCTCCACGCACCGACGCATCAACATCCTCCGCTCGAGGCTCAATTACAGGCCACGCTGAATATCATTCCTGTTCAGGCGTGGTATGCCTTGGCTTCTGGAACAATCGCATTCGTCAATGAGGCGACCGCGAGTTACCTTCGGCTTCCGCAACCCCACCATCTTCGGTACGGCGCGGACGTCGGCGGGACGCGGGAGTCGCACCTTTCCTATATACATCCCGAAGACCACCCGCATGCGAGAAGGCAATGGTCTGCCTGCCTGCGAAAGCACGAAGTCGGCGAGCTCCAACTTCGCATCATGAGTGAACCTGGAAGTGCTCGATGGTTTCTTGTTCGGGCAGAGCCACTGCGAGCGAGGAATGGAGACCTTCTCTTTTGGGTAGGCGTGAACATCGATATAGACGACGCGAAACGCGCTGGCGAGGCGTTAGACGTGGCGAAAGAGCGGATTGCGCGAGCCGCGCAGGTTGCTACTATCGTGGAGCTGTCTACCTCGATTTCCCACGAGATTGTTCAGCCTCTGTCAGCTGTCGTTGCAAACGCGCGGGCTGCGCTCAATTGGTTATCGCGTGAGTCACCAAACATCGATCGCGCCAAAAGTGCCATTGAGGGGATTCTCCGCGACGGTATGGCCGTCGGAAACGTCATGCACGAAATGCGACGGCTGTTCAAGCAGCAGGAGCCGAATCGAAGCACAATACAAATGAATGACCTGATCGTGCAAGTATTGAAGGTTCTCGAGCCCGATCTCCGGGACAGAAACATCGTCGTCTCACTCAACCTCTCCACGGAGTTGCCCAACACCGAGGCCGACGCGATCCAAATTCAGCAGGTTCTGCTCAACCTGGCTCGGAATGCGTCGGAAGCCGTGCTGGAACGAGCTTCCAGCCAAAAAGAGATCAAAATTCGGACACTCTTTTCAGATCATGAGGTCACCGTGGAGGTCGAAGACAGCGGGTTTGGGATCGTCACTCCGGAAAGAATCTTCGAGGCATTCTTCACGAGCAAGGACGAAGGCTTGGGGGTTGGTTTGTCGATCAGCCGGTCTATCGCCGAAGCACATGGTGGAGCGCTTGTGGCGACGAATCTCGAGGACGGGGGCGCCCGCTTTAGCCTGACGTTGCCTCGTAG
Organism: Edaphobacter aggregans DSM 19364; assembly: GCF_000745965.1. Lineage (GTDB taxonomy): Bacteria > Acidobacteriota > Terriglobia > Terriglobales > Acidobacteriaceae > Edaphobacter > Edaphobacter aggregans. The sequence goes on from NZ_KN050790.1 coordinate 139,899, forward strand.
TTTCTCTCCGACTGAGATGGTCTAGGAACTGAATGCCGTGAGTCCGAAGAATCGAGATCTCCTCCCGAACTGTTATTCCCTTGACGCATCGTTAAAATGAATTCGGCTCCTTCACTGCTATTCGGCTTGACCAGTGGCTCCGCTGTCGGGTACCTCCGGTGCAGAGGCTGGTTCATGGTGGACAGTGCGGAAATCGGCTCGCCTGTTCAAAGTTCGCCACATCCGGCGTGGTTGACGACCAGTGACGGGCTTTGTACGTGAACCCTGCCCTCAAGCGGCTTACGGGTCTTGCGTCTGACCAGATAGTCGGCTCGGTCTCAGCTTGCCGTTTTCGGCCCGATCGTGATCGCCTGTAGGTTCAAATGCGTACAGCGGTGGTTATGCCCTATAGGAAGATGTAATGGTATTTGCCTCCAAGCTTTGGCTAGGATCACGTCACTGTTCTTTGGGTATATTTCGAGACCAGGATGTCTTTGCCAGTGAGGGATCTTTGCTTTGGATTGAAATTGTGCTCATGGTGGCGATCTCCGTCCGCTTCGCTCGTGGGGCGTCAAAGCTACGCTCGTTCCTGAACTTGGTCAATACCGAAGACGCCCGGATCCAAGGAGACAAATTACCAGCGGATCCCGAATGATCCTTAGAAAGGGAGCGGGCAGGGCCTCCTTAATCAAGGAGGGCGTATGCCAATTACAAATCTATGTCGCATGCATATTACATATTTATGTAGTGGCTGGACGCGTCAGCGGAGATGTCCTTTTTCCTCGCCTCCCGAATATAATGATCAACACATGCGCGCGTTCAATGCATGCGGGTGCGGCCGAAATTTCCCCTCGAGTAACCGAAGTCGCCCGGCCAACTACCGCATGAGATGCCTATAGTCCTTAGGAGATCCACATGGGACCGACGAACGAGATGGTATATATCGTTGACGACGATGCAACGATTGGAGAGGCCCTGTCTTCGTTATTGCGAGCCAATGGTAAACGAGTACGCATATTTACCTCAGGACGGGAATTCCTCAATTTCGAGCGCCAGGATGATTGTGCATGCCTGATTCTCGACCTGAGAATGCCAGGACTGAACGGTCTGGAGGTACAGAGGTCGATCTCCGCTGAGGCGGGGATTCCGGTAATCTTCATCACCGGCCGCGGGGATATCCAATCAACAGTGACCGCAATGAAAGAAGGAGCGATCGACTTTCTAACGAAGCCTGTCGATGAGGCCGCACTGTTGGCCAGCATCGAGCGAGCTCTAGAATTGGATAGAAAATTGCGCAAGAAGACACTCGAACATGCAAACCTGCTTGCGCGATATCAGTCCTTAACTCCAAGGGAGCAACAGGTGTTACCACTGTTGGTCCGGGGCTTGCTTAACAAGCAGGCTGCCGGAGAATTGGGCATCACGGAGTATACGGTTCAGATACACCGGGGACACATTATGCGAAAGATGGAAGCTGACTCTTTCGCGACGTTGGTTAAACTGGCTAGCATGCTAAATCTTGAGCCGACCAACGCATCCTAAAGCGAAGATGAACCGAACGGGATCACCTGCCTGTAGATTGTGGTGAGTGGCGGAGGTTGAGATGGGCAATCTGGCCCGCACGATCGCAGTCATTGATGATGATCACCGGGTCGTCGAATCGATAGTCAATCTCTTGGCTTCCTGCGGATATAGGGCTGAGGGTTACTACTCGGCCGAGCAGTTTCTGGGCGCGGACGGATTGTCCAAAACATCCTGCATTATCACCGATGTTGAGATGCGGCAGATGAGCGGCCTTGGCCTGCTTCACCATGTGAAGAGCGTCAATAGCCCGGTCCCAGTGGTCATCATCACGGGAAAGCCCTCCGAGAACTCCGAAGCATTCTATTTGGAACGGGGTGCGATCGGATTCTTCGGCAAGCCAATCGACGGCGACGCGCTCATGGACCTACTCAAGTCAGTTGCTGCCATCTCGTAGACCAATCTCAGCCACAGGAAACAGCTCACTACTTTCTCCAAGTCGCGCGGGAGTAGACTTTATGTAGCTCGGCACGACACTTGAGAGCGAATTCGTTGAGCGGGTCCGCGTCCTGTTCGAGTGCGGCCGTCTTGATTTGGTCAATACTCATATTGCTCTCGCCGTAAGTTTCCACCAGTTTTTTGACGAAGGCTTCGGCAGCTTTGAGAACGTCTTCCGAGGCGAACAGCCTAATCCGGTTTACGAGCGCATACATTGGGACGATTTCATCGATGCCTTGCAGGCTCTGCGACAATGCCTTTGCATAGCATGCTGTTCCCTGTTGTATGAACTCCGAATACAGTTCTTCGCGCTGTGCAATCTCACGGTTTGTCAGTTCGCGTTGGGTCACACTTCTCTGCAGAACGAAGTTGCTGAGAACAGGAGTCGAGGCGCCTATAATAGAACCTCCGAGTGCCGCCAGAACTCCCGTCAATGTACTGTCCATGAAACACACTCCCCGTCCTTCGTATCCAGGGCCTCGCGTTGACGTTTTGTCGCCTCTAATTGACTCTGGCTAGTCGCCAGGACACCTTCAGCACGCGAAAGGTCCGCCCGGCGCGCCTCAAGAGTACCGCGGAGTTGCCCCTCCTGAGCAGTAGCTGTCTCCAGTTGTTGATGTGTCGCTGCCTTAGAACCGAACAGGGCTTCTTGTCTGTGAAGTTCCGTCAGAGCTCTCTCGGCCTGGGGCGTAACAGCGGCGATTCCGGCTCTTGCCGCAGCGATAGAGGCCTTTGCTTGGACAATTCCGGCTTCCGCAGCCACGATCTGCTCGTCCTGGATTCTTTTGGCGGCCTGATTATCAGCAAGCGAGGCTTCGGAAGCCGCCAAGGCTGCCTTGGCCTGATCCAGGTTTGCCCGGTAGTCATCATTATCGAGTTCGAGGAGAGTTTGCCCAGCTTTGACACTTTCGTAATCGCCGACATTCACCTTCCGGACAGTCCCGGAGATGCGCGTGCTGAGGGGCGTCATGTCTGCTCGTAGATAGGCATCATCGGTTCGCTGGTCTGCACGATGGCCTTCCCATTCCGTCCAGTGGCCAGTAATCGCGAACAGAAGCCCAGCAGCAGCGAGCAAGACAATGAGCGGTATGATCAATGACTTTTTACTCATGCCGTAGGCCTCCAAGAACTCTGACTTCCTTTTGTTTGAACGGCGTCAATGCACGCCCAGCACGCTGCAAGGAGCGTCCTGGGCGACGTCATACACAGAACTCCAAAGACGCGAAATATAAAAATCGTGCTGGTGCAGCCCAATGACAAGCAGATCCGCCTTCTGTTCCATCAGGAAATGGAGAATGGCCTGCGTTTCCCGCCCTTCTACGATGGCGCTCGTTGCTGAAACGCCATGCTCGTTTGCCAGTTTCGTCGCCTCTTCATGCAACAGACTTTGAAGTCGCCGCCGATCCTCTCTCATGGCAGCGGGGGCACCAGGATCGACAACAATCGCAAATGAGGTGTATGCCGGCGGATCTCCGAGAATAGAAACTGTTGCCAGGGATGCGTCGAATTTACGGGCAAGATCGATCGCCGTGCGCAGCGCACGCTGGGATTCTGGCAAATCATTCAAAACGACGACTATTTTGGAAAACATAGAGCGACTCGATCGAAACCGACTCGGTTTATCGTATGAGTCAGCTCAATGGGTCGCTATTACATGTTTCTGGTAGCACTCGCCCGGAGAAATTCTTGATCTGATAGACGCTATCGTCCTCTTAGACTAACGTGTCCACGTCTAACAGAGACATTACATATTCCCACTGGTGCTTAGCGGTCCACTGCTTCGCGTAGATCGCTAGGAACTTGTTGAAATAGGTACCTATCGGTATGAGGTAGGAAGTCTGATCGTCTAACGGTTATGCGGGGAGACGAACGGAGTCAGAATGGGATGTTCAGCTATGTTTCTTTGGAGCAGCGTGTACCGCAGGATCATTCTTTGCGTGCGGTACGCAAGTTGACGGATGTTGTGTTGCGCAGCCTGAGGGCCGAGTTCGACGCGCTGTACGCAGTCTTGGGTCGTCCATCGATTGCGCCGGAGTACATTCTGCGGGCTCTGTTGCTGCAGGTGTTCTACTCGGTGCGGTCTGAGCGTCTTCTGGTGGAGCAGATCGATTACAACCTGTTGTTCCGCTGGTTTGTTGGCCTGGGCATCGACGATGCGGTGTGGAATCATGCGGTGCTCTCCAAGAATCGCGACCGTCTGTTGACCAGCGACGTGGCGCAGCGATTCTTCGCCGAGAACACTCTGTCGTGCTATCTTGGAACACGTGCAGGCCTCTCTTGCTTCTTCAAACATTGTCTTGACAACATGTTTGTAGCAGATGAGGCCTTCACTTCCTAATACCTTCACGAATTATGCCGGCTAGGATGGCTGCCCTGGGCGGCAATTCACATTGCATATCTGGCTCATTCCAGCCTCCGCTTGTCAGTGCTCGTCCAGTGGCTCTGGACTTACCTTACCGGGCGACGCGGTTCGGTCCTCATCGTAAACAACCATGCCTCACCCCAACACACATCCTCCTGTCAATCTGAATCTTCCTTGGCAATTACAAGGACTCTTGATACCGAAGGGGCAACGTCCTCCTGAGCGATATCCACCTGGATTGCTGCCCAGCCTGAAAGGGATTGCACCGACAGTAGCTTCGGTGCGATCCCTTTCATCTATTAGCACACAAACTGCCTTCCAGCCGGCTCGTGTTATGCACCCTGGCTCTCAACCTCACCATAGACCTGGTCTCCGTGGCCAACAGTATGAAGCCTGCAAAGGTATGTGTTTTGCCTGTCCTCCCAGGCTTGTGTCTGTCAGTCTGCAGCTATGGAGTTGGTTGTGCGACTCTCCTTGGTCGCGAAGGCTGCTGCTTTACCGGCATCGAGAAATTGATGTGCCTCAAGACGACCGAATAATTCAATCAGTTTTGAGATCACTCCAGTCCATCCGGTTTGGTGACTGGCGCCCAGACCCGCCCCGTTATCACCGTGGAAGTACTCATAGAACAGGATGTAGTCCTTCCAGTTGGGATCGGTCTGGAATTTCTCCGTACCTCCGAACACCGGCCGCCTGGAAGATTTGTCGCGCAGAAAGATCCGGCTCAGACGAGTAGAGAGTTCATGGGATACCTCAAAGAGGTTCATCGATTTGCCCGATCCGGTGGGACATTCGATCTTGAAACTGTCACCGTAGTACGAATAGAACGACAACAAGGCGCGTATAAGCACCGCGTTCACGGGCATCCATATAGGTCCGCGCCAGTTGGAATTACCGCCGAACATTCCTGTGTCTGACTCCGCCGGGAGGTAGTTCACGCGGTATTCCTGGCCCTCCACGTGGACAACATAAGGATGGTCTACATGGTAGCGAGAGAGCGCTCTGATCCCGTAAGGGCTCAGGAACTCGTTCTCGTCAAGCATGCGCGATAAGATCCGACGCAGCCGGTCCGGATTTACCAGAGCGGCAATACCGCGCTCGGCGTACCCTAAATGGCCGGGCCCAGTAGGATGAATGCTATCGCGCAGTTCGGGCATGCGTTGTAGACGTTCTCGTAGGATGTCCACCACTGCGGGTGCCCGCTCCCGCTGCCACGACTCAATAACTGTGGTGGCACACAAAGGTAGCAGCCCAACCATGGAGCGCACCTTGAGTCGCTTGGCGCTACCATCGGGAAGACGCAGGACATCGTAGTAGAAGCCATCCTCTTCATCCCACATCCCCTCTGTTCCAGCCTGATTCATGGCGCGGGCAATCCAAAGAAAATGATCGGCAAACTTAATAGCCATGTCTTCGTAAAAGGGGTCGTAGGCCGCCAACTCAACCGCGATCTCTAACATGTTTTGGCAGAACAAAGACACCCACGCAGTGCCGTCCGCCTGCTCGAGGTGCCCACCCGTCGGAAGGGCTGCGCTGCGGTCGAAGACGCCAATGTTATCTAGCCCGAGAAATCCTCCTTCAAAGAGATTCTTCCCAAAGCGGTCTTTACGGTTGACCCACCAACTGAAGTTCAGCATCAGCTTGGCAAACGAGCGTTTGAGGAAGTCGATGTCGCCTTGCCCTCTGAGCGCCTGCTCCGTGCGGTAGAGGAAGATCGTCGCCCAGGCATGTACTGGAGGATTGACGTCGCTGAAGTTCCACTCGTAGGCCGGAATCTGACCCGTCGGGTGAAGAAAGTATTCCTGCAACATCAAATCGAGTTGTTCCTTGGCGAAATCCGGATCCACCGTAGATAACGCAATCGTGTGGAACGCAAGGTCCCACGCCGCATACCAGGGATATTCCCACTTGTCAGGCATCGAGATGACATGTTCATTCACCATGTGGAACCACTCGCCATTCCGACCGAAACGGGCTCCGAGCTTCATCGGATCCTCGCCACGTTCGCTGAGCCATTTGTCCACGTCATAGAAGAAATACTGCTTGCTCCATAGCATTCCGGCCAGTGCTTGCCGCATGACGAGGGCTTCATCTTCACTGATGCCCGTTGGGGTGATGGATCTGTAGAACTCATCGGCTTCGCGCCGGCGAGTCTCCAGAATTTCGGCAAAGCCCTTGAACAGTTGGGCAGCGTCAGAAGGCGCCGCGCCTGTAAGTCGCAGACGGACGGTGGCTGTCTTTCCTGCGTCCACGTTCAACTGATAGTGCGGCGATACCTTCGTGCCCGTCTTCGTTGGGTTAATGGCACTCTGATTTCCCTGGACGACGTAGTTATTGATTCCGTCCTTGACGTACGGAGTGATGTTAGGAGTACCGAAGATCCGTTCATTGTTGGTTTCATTCTCCGTAAATAGCAGTGGTACATCCCCATCGCAGTACAGATATCGTGCGCCAAGATCGGCGTGCGACGCGGCAACTGCCTGAATGCCTTTCTCGGAGACAACGGCCTGATTCAAGGACGGCTTCGGCGTATCTGGCCACCACGTCCATGTGTTGCGAAACCATAGTGTCGGCAGAACATGCACAGTGGCGGACTCCGGACCACGGTTGCTCACGCTGATCTGGATCAGAATGTCCTCCGGCGACTCCTTAGCATACTCAACGAAGACATCGAAGTAGCGGTCCTCGTTGAAGACACCTGTGTCCAGCAACTCATACTCCATGTCGTTGCGATTACGAAGTTTATTGTTCTTGACCAGATCGTCGTACGGATACGCTTGCTGAGGGTACTTGTACAAGTACTTCATATAGGAGTGCGTGGGCGTGCTGTCGAGGTAGAAGTAATATTCTTTGACATCCTCCCCGTGGTTGCCCTCACTGTTTGTGAGACCGAACATGCGTTCCTTCAGGATGGGGTCCTTCCCATTCCACAGGGCTAACCCGAAGCACAGCAACTGCTTACTATCGCTGATACCGGCCATTCCGTCCTCGCCCCAGTGATACGCGCGGGAACGGGCCTGGTCATGCGTGAAGTAATCCCATGCATTGCCATCCTTACTGTAGTCTTCCCTCACCGTGCCCCACTGTCGCTCACTCAGGTAAGGTCCCCAGTTTTTCCAGGGGATATCGTGTTCCCGCGCGTCAGTTAAGCGCTTCTCTTCGGCACTCTCTATACGCGATAGCGGTGAACGTTGTTCTTTGCGATTCATCGAAGCACCCTCACTTTCGGCGACTCCCGGCAATAATCTGGCTGCCGGATCTCTCATCATTTAGGAACAAACGGACAAATATAAGATTTTCCAACAAGCGCTGCTTGTATCGCAGGAATCAAGTGTGCCTTCATGTGGGACTTGAGGACATATCCCAACGCCCCTTCCGCCATGCACGCCTCCACGAACTGTTGTTCTGAGTGGACAGTCAGGAACACAATTTTGGAGGACGGAGTGGACTCGTGCAAGAGATGGGCGGCTTCGATTCCACTTACAATCGGCAACGTAATATCAGCGACAACGACATCAGGACAGAGACGAACGGCCTCCGAGACTAAGGTTGCGCCATCCGCTACATTTCCCACTATCTCAAACTGGGCCTTCAAGAGCGCACTTGTGGCTTTGAGTACGGCAGGATGGTCATCGGCCAGTAGTATCCGTGGGCGTATCAAATTCGCCTCCGTTTAGGGCAGAGGGACGCCGCTTTCGCCGCGCCAGGGCCAGAGAGCGCAGTGTAAAAGTCCCAAGATTATTCCTAGAGGAATGTGCGGCGATTCGCCACTGGGGAAATCCCCAGGTTGGGGAAGCTCATGCTACGAAACGGTAGGATGACCGCTGTTCAGTCGTGAGGACACTAGGAGATTCGGGATGGATTGCGATCAAACCGCGCTTCAACCCAAACAAGACCAGATCGGCGTTCGTCTTGATATGGAACGCCTCCATGATATGGTGCTTGTGGAACTCCACGGTTTTTTCGCTCAGGTTTAGGATTCCAGCAATCTCTTTTATCGATCGCCCCTCTGCGAACAACTGCACAACATCGCGCTGCCGCTTCGTCAGGTCTTTTGAAAACTGACGAGCCCTGGCCTTTGCTGCAACCCAGTCTTCAGACTTCAACTCAGGTGTTATATAGGGTCGGCCATGCAAAATCTCCTCGATTGCCCTTAGAAGTTCCCGTCCACCGGAACGCTTTAGGACAAACGCGACCGGGCCAATTTCAAGCGCAGCCGCAGCAAGGTTAGCGTCGTCAAGCATTGTCAGGAAGACGAATTTTACATTCGAAACTCGTTCCTTGACTCTCCGAGCTGCGTCCAGTCCGTTCAGGAGGGGCATCGCGATATCCGTAACAACGACATCGGGTCTCAGCTTGATGGCTTCTTCTAGCATGGTCCGCCCATTGGCCACCACGCCGACCACGTTGAAGGTTCTTTCCAGATACACAGACATCGCTTCAGCGAAGATCGCGTGATCATCAGCGATCAGAATGCGGGGACGAAACGCGCTCGTCTTCGAAATATCCATTGGGCCTCCTAGGAAGTTCCGAATCGGGGGCCCCAAATACACGGGAGGAGAGACTTTCGCAAAACATTCTCCGAAAAGTTGCTCGAAGACCCATTTTGTCAGCGTGACGGTATCGAATCAGTGACGACAGTCACACACGAATCACCTGCTGAAGCTAGTAGGGAGGAGCATACCACAAACTTTATCCGTGAGGAGTGCTTACTCCTGCTGCTCGCGGATTTTAGCTCGCAGTCCAGCCTGTTGCCAGCCTCGATCGCGGATGGAGAGGCACGGACACTTCGATTCTCGTCCCCGCCCCCGCTTTCGAATCAATCTCGAATCGACCACCGAGCAAGCGCGCCCGTTCTTCCATGCTGCGGATACCTAAGCCTTCTTGGCTGTCCAGGTGGTGCGTATCGAATCCAACACCTTCATCGCACACAAGTAGGTGTAGCGTCTCGCCGACCAAACCCAATCGTACTTGTGCTTTCGTGGCACGACTGTGTTTCTTCACATTGCGAAGCCCCTCCTGAACTATGCGGAACAAGCACAAGGCGACATCAGGATGTACGGAACGCGGGACGGCATTGGCGAGGAAATCGACCTCAATACTTTGTTGGCTTGTGAACTCCTTACATAAGGCTGTAACCGCGGGAACAAGCCCCAGCCGCTCCAACGTAGAGGAATGCAGGCGGTGCGAAAGTGTATGAAGATCAGCGCCGATTTCGCTGGCAAAATTCAAGACATTGTGCACTTGCTGGATAGCCTGCTCCGGAGAGGTACTTATCGCTTCCTCAGCATTCTCCAATTCGAGTGTCATCAGAGCTAGCCGCTGGCTAAAATCATCATGGATCTCTGATGCCAGCCGGCTGCGCTCTCTCTCCTGCGCTGTAATTAACATGCCGCTCAGTCCCAGCTGCCGTTCCCTCGCTCGCCTCAGACGAACATAGAAGCTCAAGACGAACAAACAGAGCAGGATGACGAACACACCTGCCCATATCCATTTGGCGCGCTGCCAAATAGACGGCGGACGAAATAGAACCATGCTGCCCGATGGCAGATTGCCTTCTCTCAATCCCCAGCGCTTAAGCGCCCGCCAATCAAACATATAGGCGTTCACGCCCCGGACAATCGGGACGTCCTGTGGCCTCGCCCCATTGAGAATCTTTACTGCAATCCCGCCAACGATTCTCCCTTCTTTGGCGAAGCTCTGCAGATAACCGCCTACTCCGCCGCGCCCCAATTCCGCGTCGGATGGAATGTAGACCGGCGCATTCGCGGCATCGGCAACCATTGGAAAGGCCTGAGATGCACCGACGTAGCGAGTGCCTTTGGCATCAATTCCGATGTGGCTGTAAAGAACTATCGTGTGCGCCAGCAGGTGCTTCAACCGTTCCAACAGACTGGGCATATCAAGATCAGTGAGATACGTAATATCCAGCCTCGATTCATAGCCGTGCAGTTGCTCGCGAAAGATTGATTCCAGATTCCTGTCGAACGACGACACGCCGCCGACAACAACAACATGCCTGGTATCAGGCTGCAGTCGCAGGGCTGCCTCCAGAGTCTTCGCCGGCTCAAACTGCTCCCAGCAACCAGTAAAGCTCGAATCGAGCGGCGGCGAGTCGACTTGCGGTTCGTTAGATCCCCCAAAGACAACGGGAATATCCTTGAAAAATCTCTCATGCGACTCGACCATGAATCGGAGTGGAGAAGGTCCCAGGGCGATGATAAGGTCTGGTCGACGATCCTGATATTTGCGAATATACGACTCACGAAACCGCTGCTGATCCGCTGGATCGCTGAAGAGAGTCGTCTCGAAGTACTCGGGGTAGAACTCGATCTGGAACCGTGACTCATCGAGCGTGGCGCGCAGCTCCCTATCCATGAGCGCCACCGCCGGGGAAGAAAGTCCCAGTTCGTAGAAAACGACAACTCGCCGGATCTGCTTTATTTCCGGACGATTCTGCTCGGAATTAGCCCGCAGTTGAAGCAGGAAACAGAACGCCAGGAGGAAGATAACAAGTCCTCTCAGGCGCGACTGCCCTCTACTTCGTTTGTCCCGTGTCAACGGGTTCCCTGCGACCCGATTTTTCCTAGGCGCTAGCGATTCAGGCTGCCAGCGACGGAAGCGCTCTGACATCTCCGCACCTTATTCGAAGCCGATCGACCCGTAGACTTCGATTCTATCTTGCTGAATCAATTGTGCAATTGTACTTCGAAACCTCTGGTTACCAACGGATCGACCTCTCTCAAAGGCAGGCGCGAGTACTCCACCCCTTAGGGATATCCCTAATTGCCTCTTCGTCCCGCATGCAGAACAGTATGAGTGGCTGCAGAACGACTCTCTACATTCAGCTTCTTTCAAGCGCCCCAGCACCCGCGTTTGACTTAGGGGTTTCCCTCATTGTCTTCAGCAGTCGCACAGCATAAGACTGACCGACAGTTAGAAATCTCTGAGAAGTTCCGGCAGCGATTCAGAAGCACTCTCGTCCACAGGAGCCTATATGAATCTTGGGATCATCTGGAGGCACTTCAGTCCCACAACGCTATTGGTGTTCTCTCTGTCCGCTATCTGGATTCAGCCCGCTCAGGCGCAATCCCCGTCCCAGCAGGAGATACAGCAGCTGAAGGACAAGCTCCAGCAACTGGATCAAACGATGAGCGAGGTCAAGGCGCAGATCAAAGCGCTGGAACAACGCCCGTCCGTCACCGCCGCCCCGGCACCAGCTCAAGTCCCGGCACAAGTCGTGGCGCAAAAGCCCAAGGATCAAGCTGTGCCCCTGGAGAGTCAAATCACGGAAGAAAAGAACAGCCTCGATATCTATGGATTCGCCATGCTCGACTCCGGATACGACTTCAAACAGGTCGATCCGCTTTGGTTCGACGTAGTTCGTCCCACCAAGTTGCCGTCCTTCCCCAACCAGTTTGCGCCGAGTGGAAACGTCTACGCCGGTGTGCGACAGACTCGCTTCGGAGTGAAATCATCCACGACTACCCCGCTCGGCGATCTGAACACCATATTCGAATTCGAACTATTTGGGACCGGAGTTGACGCCGGCCAGACGACCTTCCGTCTGCGGCATGCCTACGGCGAGTTGGGATCATTCGGGGCCGGACAAACCTGGAGCCCCTTCATGGACATCGACGTCTTCCCCAACACAATCGAGTACTGGGGCCCGAACGGAATGGTCTTCTTCCGCAACGTGCAGCTGCGCTGGATGCCGGTCCGGCGCAAGAAAGCCAGCGTCACGATCGCTCTCGAAAGGCCCGGCGCCAGCGCTGACCAGGGCCTCTATGCCGGCCGCATCGAGCTAAGCAACATAACGCCGCGGTTCAACTTTCCCGATCTCTCGGGAAATGCGCGGATCAACCGCGACTGGGGCCACATCCAGATCGCGGGCATCGTTCGAAAGATCGGGTGGGTTGATACCAGCAATAACCCCATCAATCTCGGCGACAGCGTCGTCGGCTGGGGAGTCAACCTGAGTTCCACTGTCAAATTCGCCAAAAAGGATGTGGCAAAACTCGAAGTTTCCTACGGCCATGGAATTGAGAACTACATGAACGACGCGCCGGTGGACGTCGGCGTTGGGCGCAATCCCCCCGGCTCACTCGTGCCCATCAAAGGCGTTACCCTGCCGGTGCTGGGCATCGTAGCGTTCCTCGATCATACCTGGGGCGAGCGCTTTACCAGTTCAGGCGGCTTCTCCATGGTGAACATCTCTAACTCAGGCGGACAACTACCGTCGGACTATCATCGGGGCTACTATTCGGTGGGGAACTTGCTCTACCACCCGGTTCCGAAGGTCATGATGGGTGGCGAGTTCCAGTGGGGCAGGCGGATGAACTTCAGCGACGGGTTCGATAGCAACGATTACCGGATGCAGTTCTCCTTCAAATATGACTGGAGCAAGAGTTTCAAATTCCCGGCTTTTTGACTCCGGCTGTCAGGACTTGAACGGGCATACCGGTCGCTGTCGAAAGAGGAGCGAGGACGCTTCGATCCTATGATCACCGGCTTTAACCCGGCTGACATGTATGCCTCCGATCACATTCGGCGTGTCCTTCAAACGTTTCCAGGCGTATTCTCGGGCATCGGAGAATTCACGATCCACAAAGAGTTCGTCTCTGCTAAAGTAGCGGGCGAGGTCGCCAGTCTCCAAAACCCGGCGCTTGACCGAATTCTCGATTTTGCCGGGACGGTCGGACTCGTGGTGCTGATACACAACGATATGGATGTGCCCTTTGCGAAGGAAGGATCGGACCCGGTCTATCTGAACCAGATGAAAGCCCTCCTCAAGAAGCACCAACACACAGCCATCATCTGGGCTCATACAGGGATGGGCCGGGTCGTTCGGCCGGTAAAGAACCACGCGGCTCAACTGGCAGAAATCTTATCCGATCCCCAGTTCAGTCATGTGTACTTTGATATCTCATGGAACGAGGTTGCCAAGTACTTTGTAGCGACTCCGGAGTCGACTCGTATTGCTGCAGATCTCATCAATCGTTACCCGGACCGTTTCCTGTTCGGCACTGACGAGGTGGCGCCACAAAATCAGGAGCAATACCTAAGGGTTTATAACCAGTATCAGCCGTTATGGAAGCTTCTGGACGAGAACGCCCGTACTAAGGTGCTCAAGGGCAACTATGAGCGGATCTTCGATGGAGCCCGACACAAAGTAAGAGCATGGGAAACTGCTCAGGGCTTCACTACTCCGGAGAATACAAAATGATTGGCGTAAGGTCGGGACAAGAGTGCTCACTATGCTCCAATCTGACAAGAGCAATTAAGGACCGACCGAAAATGCAGCTTATTCAAAGCTCGATGCACAGCCCGAGCAGGATGCGAAAAGGTGACGGCTATGGGTGCTAAACGAAATTTCAGCAACGTAATGATCCACGCCATTCGAGAATTCACAGCGCTCGTTTGTGTTGTGCTACTCGTGCCCGGAAATGCAGTGGCGGTACAAGCGCAGCAGCCTGCAGCTCCAACGCAGCAACCTGCTGCACCAGCAGAGCAACCTCCAGTTAAGCTACCGCCAGAACAATTGGATTCGTTAGTGGCGCCGATCGCTCTCTATCCCGATCCATTGCTCAGCCAGACACTAGTGGCTTCTACCTACCCTCTGGAAATTGTTCAACTACAACAATGGCTGGATCAGCACAAGGATCTCAAAGACAAAGCACTCGCGGATGCGGTGCAGAAGCAGGACTGGGACCCGAGCATACAGGCAATGGCTGCACTGCCTGATGTAGTCAAGCAACTGTCGGAAAACATTAAGTGGACTGCGGACCTGGGGAATGCGTTTCTTGCGCAGCAAAGCGACGTTATGGATGCGGTGCAACGCATGCGTAAAAAGGCAAATGAGGCAGGGAACCTGAAGTCTTCAGAACAGCAGAACGTTGAAACCAAGGTCGTCGAAAACAAACAAGTGATTGTGATTGAGCAGGCAAACCCCCAGGTCGTTTACGTGCCGACCTACAATCCAACCGTAGTCTACGGACCGCCCGTCTATCCCTACCCCCCAATCGCCTATCCCCCGCCGGGATATTACGCGGCGGGCATGGCAATTTCGTTTGGGGTAGGTATAGCCATGGGTGCGGCCTGGGGCGGAGGTTGGGGCTACGGTTGTGGGTGGGGTGGCAACAACGACATCAACATCAATCGGAACAATACCTTCGTCAACAATAGCAACAGACAGAACATCAACAACGCCAACCGTGGCAATCGCCCATCCACTCAACCTGCGCGGGGCAGCAGCAATTGGCAGCATAATCCACAGCACCGTGGCGGCGCGCCTTACTCCGATCGAGCCACCGCAAATAAGTACGGCGGCAGTACCCGCGGCGATTCAGCAGGCACACGACAGGCCTCTGCACGACAGAACGCCGGCACGCAACCTCGACAGCAGCCTGCAGCGGGGGGACGCGATATGTCAGCGGGCGGACGCGATGTGTCGAGCCGTCCCGCAGGCGGAGGCGCCAGCGCAGGAACTATGGATGCGAATCGTGGAGGCGGGGGCGGAGCCGACCGCGTCGGCAATCGGCAAGTATCACAGAGTCCAAGTGCAACCAATCGAAGCGCATTTGGCGGCGCTTCCGGTGGCATGAGCGGAAGCCAGGCTCGCGCAAGCAGTTCGCGTGGCGCTTCCAGTATGGGAGGAGGCTCCCGTGGTGGCGGAGGCGGCCGGTCTGGCGGTGGACGGCGGAGATAAAGGGAACGAGGAAAATATGACATCCAGACTACGTCGCTTTAGCATTCCGAGTACTCTCATCGTTCCTGTGCTGGTTGCCGGACTGTGTCTTGTGCCGCGGACAGCGAATGCACAGGAACAGACGGCACAGCAACCAGCGGCGCAGGGCCCGAAGGCCTTCGCGACTCCACAAGAGGCTGCGGACGAACTGATCAAAGCTGCCTCCGCGTACGACGTTCCGCAGTTATTGGCGATATTTGGGCCGGACGGCAAAGATATTGTCTCCACTGCCGATCCAGTCCAGGACAAGAACAACGCCGATGCGTTTGCGGAGAAAGCCAGAGTCACTCATACAGTAAAGCTGGATCCGTCGAAGCCGAATCGGGCGACCCTTGTTGTCGGTCAGGAGCAGTGGCCCCTGCCCGTGCCCTTGGTTAAGAAGAATGCGAAATGGTACTTCGACGCCAGGTCAGGCCGACAGGAGATCCTGTTTCGACGAATTGGAACCAATGAACTCGACGCGATTCAGGTTTGCCGCGGCTTCGTAGAAGCACAGAAAGAATACGCATCGCAAGTCCATGACGATTCCGGTATCAATCAATACGCCCAGAAGATCTTCAGCAGCCCCGGGAAGCAGGACGGTTTGTACTGGCAGAATGCCGACGGCTCTGCCGGCGGTCCGATCGGTGAGGCAGTTGCCAAGGCATTGGCCGAGGGCTACTCCATGGGCAAAGGGGGATACCACGGTTACTACTTCAAGATCCTTAAGGGACAGGGCCCGACCGCGCCAATGGGACGATTGAACTATGTGATTGAGGGAGTGATGATCGGCGGATTTGCGCTCGTGGCCGTCCCCGCCGAATACCGCGTGACCGGTGTGAAGACCTTCATCGTGAACAATGACGGAATTGTTTATCAGAAAGACCTTGGGCCCAATTCCCTCGATATTGTGAAGAGCATGGAGCTTTACAACCCGGATTCGAGCTGGCGTCGCACAGATGACGAATGGCCGCAGGATATTGCCTCAGCTTCCCCATAACGAACCTGTGCTTTGCGTGACTCTCTGGAAGTAACCATGGATTTCGCTGCAAATACATATCAGCAATACCGCTTCCAGCCCCGTATGTTTGGTGATGCTTTGAAGCCCATCGACTTGGAGTTTGGGAACGAGCTTAAAGGAGAAGGTCATGACTGAGTCTTGGCTTAGAATTCCCAGTCTTGTAAGTTTGGCGCTCTTGGGCCTCTCATTGCCCACCACAACAGTCGCCGCCCAGTCCGTCAAGGTCGAAGGCATGATCGAGTCCCGAAACGGCGACACATGACTCTGCAGACTTCGGATGCCGGGAAACTTGTCGTCCTGTTGACCGATACTACCGACGCAGATCAGGTGCAGGGAGCGTTCAAGGCCCGCAAGAAGGAGATGTCGATGGCTGCTCTCATTCCGGGCTTGGCGGTTAACGTAGAGGCCGCCTACAACGATCAACACGATTTGGTAGCCAAGTCAGTCAAGTTCAAAGGCAATGATTTGGACGCGCTCAGGCCATTCAAGCCGGCATGCACGAAACGAAGGTACAAACTCAGCAACAGCAGGCGCAACTGACCGAACAAGAGGCTAAGATTGCCTCGAATAAAGCAGCCACCGACGCGGCCGTAGCACGCTTCGGCCAACTGGACGATTACTATATCCTCGACGAGACAACGGTTATTTCGGGAACGGTAAGGTCGACATTGATCCCAAATACAACCCACAGCTTCTGGCGTTGACAGAGAAGGCCAAGACCATCGAAGGTTACATGATCGAAGTCAAAGGCTACGCCTCCTCCACTGGTAGTGCTGCCATGAACCAGAAACTTAGCGAAGACCGTGCCCACGGCGTAACCAACTTCCTGATTCAGCAGGGCCACATTCCCCTCACCAGAATGCTGGCGCCGGGCGCAATGGGAGAGAGCCAACAAATCGGCAATGAAGACACCGCGGAAGGACAAGCGGAGAATCGTCGCGTAGTGGTGCGCGTTCTGCAGAACAAAGCCATCGCCAGCGCTTCGGTCGCGAAATAGCAACAACGGGGTTGTTGTATCAGAAACAATAGGGGCACCGCTGCCCTTAAGCTTTTGAATACTCCGGCCCGGTCAGATGAATCAGGTAGGTGCTGACCGCGGGTGTGAAGCCGCCAAACATGGCCGTCGTCAGGCTGTACGCCAGGGAAAACCCACGTAGCCGTCACAGTTTTTTCCTCCGCCCCCTCTCGACCGGCTAATATCTACTTCGATGAACAATCGAAATGGAAGCCAGTGGTTTACTCGCAGAGAACTACTTCGCGTCTCCGCCGCCAGCGCCGCCACCCTCGCCTCAGGCCTTGTCGTCCCGCAACTGCTCGGAGAAGAACCCAGGCATACCGCCACGAACTCCGTGCCCAATTGTTACGCCGAGGTCCTGAAGACCTGGTGTGACGGGCTCCTCGCGCATCAGGTCACCAACATTCAGGACGATGCACTTCTCGGCGCTCTGCTCTGTCCCGCCTGCACCCTCGTTCACGGACGATGCGGCGACGCGATCTATCCTCTGCTGCACGTCTCGCATACCACGGGCGACGCAAAGTACCTGCGCGCCGCGCTCGCCGTCCACAGCTGGACGGAACGCCAGGTGAGCCGCGCTGACGGAAGTTGGGTGAATGACGTCACGCTCAGCTCCTGGAAGGGCATCACGGTCTTTCATGCCATCGCGCTCGCCGAGGCCTTGCATCATCACGGCTCCCTGCTCGACATGGCAACTCAACGCCAGTGGACCGACAGGCTAGCTCGCGCAGCCAGGTTCCTCGACGGCTTCATCTCGATCGAGACAGGAAACATCAACTACCCTATTACCTCCTCCTACGCGTTCGCTCTGTGCGGACAGGTACTCGGCGAATCGCGCTACCTCGACCGCGCCCGAGCGCTCGCGCACACCAGCCTTGACTACTTCACGTCAAATGGCCTGCTCTTCGGCGAAGGTCATCCTCTGAACGAGCGCAGTCCGAAGGGCTGTCACCCCATCGATCTCGGCTATAACGTCGAAGAATCCCTTCCGGCGCTGGCGCTCTATTCGCTGCTCACCAACGACAAGGCAGTGCTCGACCAGACCGTGAAGGCGCTCAAAGCGCACATGGAGTTCATGCTCCCCGATGGAGCCTGGGACAACAGCTGGGGGACGCGCAACTACAAGTGGACCTGGTGGGGAAGCCGCACCAGCGACGGCTGCCACCCCGCCTACGCCCTGCTCGCAGATCACGATGCCCGCTTTGCTGAAGTCGCTCGCCGCAACCTCGAACTGATGGCATCCTGCACACACAACGGACTGCTCTACGGCGGCCCCGACTACTTCGCACACGGCGATCAGCCTTGCATCCACCACACCTTTACGCACGCCAAGGCACTCGCAACCGTGCTCGATAGTGGCGCCGCGAAGCCGGAGCCCGCAGCGAAGGCCACTCTACCGCGAGACGAGGCGTACGGCGTCAAGACCTTCCCGGAGATCGCAACCAGCCTCGCCGCAATCGGCTCATGGCGCGCAACCGTAACCGACTACGACTGGGAGTACGTCGAGCACGTGCAGTCCGGCGGAGGTTCAGGAGCGGGCCACGCCTCCGGAGGCGCACTGTCGCTGCTCTATCATCAGCGCCTCGGTCCGATCCTCGTCGCCAGCATGACCGAGTACTCCATGATCGAGATCTCCAACCAGCAGGCGTTCACTGATGCGCCGCACATGACGCTGACTCCTCGAATCGAATGCAGGAGCGATCGAGCCTACACAAGCCTGAGCGACTTCGATGCCCTCGTGACGAAGAACGCCTCGCCGGACGAGATCGTCTTCGAAGCACGCGGCCGTTTGCTCTCCACGGCACACAAGCCTCTCCCCGAAGGCGAGGTTCACTATCAACTCGTTTATAAGCTCAGCAACACCACCGTCGCGATCGTCGCCACAGTACGCGGCGGCGCCAAAGCTCCCATCGAGTTGATCGTTCCTGTTGTCTCACGAAGCAGTGAAGCCGTGGAACAGGGCCACGACGCGGTTCGAATCGCGAAGCAAGGCGGAATTCTGAGCGTAACAACCAACGCAAAACAGGGCTTCGCGACGCTGCCAAAAGAGCGGACCTTCAACCTCGTCCCCGGCTTCGAGTGCGTTCCCCTATCCGTCACAATGCAGCCGGGTGAGGAGATTCAGGTTCGGCTGGAGGTAGTCCAATCCTAGTCCTGCCCTCCACAAAACTACGCAAGCGACTGAGTCCGGTACAGCATCACCGGACGCCGTGCCTGCATCTGCACCGCAACCTTGCGGCCGCTCACCTCAAACTTCACCGCCTCCTTGCGGTCGGCGAAGAGCGAGCGTGCAGCAATATCAGCCGGGTTCCACGAGGTGGGCAGCGTGGCAGTAAGAGGTCCATCGGCGACAGCATACATCGCAATGCGATCGTTGCCGAGCGGGCAGAAGGTCGCGCTATCTCGTGCAACCTCGGCTCCGTCGAAGCTGACGCTGTACCCGTTGCGCGCCCAGTCGATCTCAACGCGGTTGCTCTCGCCCTCGAGCGTAGTAACCGTCTTGTCCCCCATGCGCTCAAAGCCTTCAATGTTGAGCGTATGTAGTCGAAACCACGGCACCATCGCAAGGTAGAAGGCGTCGAGTCGCTGCGCGATGGAAACCGTGCCGTTGAAGATGCTGTGCTGCGACTCACCGTTGAACATCATCAGCGCCAGCGGCAAGTCGCCGCGGTTGCCCGCCCGTCCCCACGTCGTCGACTTGCGGTAGACGAGCGCCATCATCGGCACCGGTTTCCCACCAAACGGACAGGGCGCAGGGCCGCCCGCGTACCAGCACATGCTCATCCTGCCGATGTATGGATATCGCAGCCCCTCGCTGGTCACATCCACGCCATGCTTCTTGAACTCGTCGAGAATCCTGTAGCGACCTGCCTCAAGGTTGCGGATTCCACTCGCCGGATGCTTCGGATCCCAGTCGTTGCGAATAGCGAAGTACGACAGCACATCGACATGAACCGTTCCAGGCAGCTTGTAGCGTTCGCAGGTGTAGCGCACGCGCTCTACGCCGGGGCCCTCCATGTACTTCGCAAGACCCTGAATGTAGGAGACCTCGCCGGTCCAGTTGCGGCTCTTCCACAGTTCGCCGTCGGGCTTGCGCGCGATCATCTCTTCGTCCCACGCCGGACTGGAACGGTAGGCATCGTCATAGTTGTCCGACAGCGAAACCGTGGCGTTGTATCTCTTTGCGCGCTCCATCAGGCGCATCATCCCCTCGTACCCGCCAATGCGTTCATCGACGACATTCACCGCGGGATAGCCAGTGTCTTTGCCGCGAAACTGCCAGCCCCACAGGTGAACCAGTTGCGGCGAACCGTCCGTCAGCGCGTGCATATCCCGTATCATCTCTTCGCAGTGCTCGAACGTCGCCGAGGGCTGCGGAAAGGTAGGCTCGTCGGTGCGAATGCCATAGATGAACTTGTCGTCGTAGAAGTGGCTGGGGATCGCCGGCATGCGCGCGCGTACAAGCTTCGCTCCGTCGATCCAGGTGGGCCTGCGCCCCGCCTCCGGCTCAAGGAAGTCCAACCGCATAGAAGATTTCTGCTCAACAATCAGATTGGGAGTCTGCTGATTGTCGCAGCTCTTCGGCGCCTCCCGCCCGAGGTTCATGTCATAGCACGCACTGCCATCAACGCGATACACCTTCGTTGTACCCATCGCTGCGCGGCGGTTGGGTGCCGAGCCCGAGACCTCGAGCAGCGTACCGTCCATATAAGCCGTGGTCTCCTGCACGCACACAGCGCCGGAGTGCCCGGTCATGATGACAGGCAGGATGCCGTTGATCTCGCCCCAAAACGTGTTCGGCCTCAGCTTCCCCGCCTTCGCATCACTCAGCGCGACAAGATCGCCGCCGGAGTCGCCATGCGCCAGCCACGCTCCGTCCTCCGATTCGCTGACCACGACAAGAGACGGCATCGAGAGCGAGATGAACTCAAAACCGTCCCGCTCCCTGACATCCTCAAGAGTGACGCGAACGGTGCTGCCTTCAAGGGCGTAGCGGAGCGTGAAGTCCGCCGCCGGCGCGTTCGAAGCGTAGAACGCCGTAAAGTGAAAGTCAGCCGTCGTGCCGTTGATCCTGTTGCCAGCAGGCCTCACGGCAACCGTTGCAAAGCCAAAGGGAGCCTTGCTGTGCACCGTCGCCTTGAGCGGCTGACCGAAGCCCTCACCCGCAAAGCGAACGCCAGATCGGCGCAACCGGTACTCGTACGGGACACCATCGTCAGGATCGAGGAGTAGCTCAACCGCGGCCGAACGCAGCGTGACGGGATGCGAGGGAGCAGGGCGTGTCCCCTGCTCCTCCCCAAGCACGCGCGGCAAAAGCGACTCCGCGCCTGCGGCAGCGAGCCCGGCCGCTCCAAGCTTCAGAAACGAGCGGCGGTTCAGTGCTTCATCGACAATCTGCATCTCTGGTCATCTCCGGTACTTCACTGGGCGTGCAGCGGCGTTTACTTCGCCACGCGCAGCAGCACGACGCCATGGCCGGGAATCCTCTCCTTGTAGGTAGAGGCCAGGGTAATCTCCTTCGCCTCCCACACATCCCGCGCCTTCTTCCCGCTCAGGCCCAGCTTCGCAAGATCAACCGTGGGAGACAGCGGCCCCGGATGGCGGTTGAAGATCCCCACGGCCTTCGATCCATCGGCAAGCGGCCGAATCCACACCTCAACAGGCCCCTCGGCCCACACACGATCGCCCTGCCTGCCGGCCTTATCCTGGTCGATCGCGATCACACCGCGGTTCGTCAGCAGCGCAACCGTCTCCGGAGTCATCGTCGCCAGGTCGTTGCCCGCCAGCAGCGGCGCCGCCAGGATCGCCCAGAGGCTCATGTGCGTGCGATACTCCTCCGTGTTCATGCCGCCGTTGCCCACCTCTAGCATGTCAGGATCGTTCCAGTGGCCAGGACCCGCGAAGCGCGCGAGCCCCGCCTGGCTGAAGCCGATCGCAGACATGCTGGCGTACTTGTCGCTGATGTCCCCCGTCGTTCGCCACAGGTTGCCACCCACTTCAGTTCCCCACTCCCATACCGCATCGTTGCCGTACTGGCACAGGCTGTAAACGATCGGACGTCCGCTCGCCTTCAGTGCGTCGCGCATCTTGATATACGCATCGACCATGATCTTGTGCGCCGCCTCAGGCGAAGGCGATGCCTTCATCTGCTCGCGAAGGCCGCACAGGTCGTACTTCAGATAGTCGATCCCCCATGCCGCATACGTCCGCGCGTCCTGCTCCTCATGGTTCAGACTGCCCTCGTACTTTGCGCAGGTCTTGGCGCCCGGCGAAGAGTAGATGCCCAGCTTCAGGCCCTTCGAGTGAACGTAGTCGGCCAGTGCCTTCATGTCAGGAAATTTGCTGTTGGCCTGAATGTTGCCCTGTGCGTCGCGCTCCCCCTCCCACGTGTCATCGATGTTCACGTACACGTAGCCCGCATCGCGCATGCCGCTCGAGACCATAGCGTCGGCGGTCGCCCGGATCGTCTTGTCATCCACCTTGTCGCGAAAGTGATTCCAGCTGTTCCACCCCATCGGAGGAGTGGCAGCGGGACCTTGTGCATAGAGCGGTGCAGCCAAAGCAGCGGTAACGAAGAGCGCAAGAGCAGAACGAACGAGGGCCATGAATGAAGGGGTCTCCTGAAATGGAATGCCGGAACGCGTGAAAGTATACGTTTACAGGTGAACGCTTGGCCAGAGCAAGCGACAAATTCTCGAGAGATGCCATTTCTATGGGTGAATCTATTTCTTGGACCTGGCACCTACCCCGGCGGCAAACCACCGAGATACATGTAAGCCGTATTCGTGCACTCGCCTAGAAGCTTCGCAATCGTCGGCGAGGGAAAGCGGCGGTTGTACGGCGTAGCCCAGCCGATGGCCTCGCCCGTAGGCGGTAGACGAACCTCCTGCTTGATGCCCGACGCCTTCTCGAAGGGTGAAGGATCGAGCAGCCCATCCGTCGAGACCTGCACAAGATGCCTCAGCGCCCCGCCGCGCTCGGAGTAAATATCGATCCCGTTCGGCATTCCAAGCTCAGCCAGCATCACCAGCGGTGCGGCTGCGTACAGATGGTAGTGGAGAGCGCGGGCACCACGCGCCATCTCGCGCGGCAGCGTACCGTCCGGACGGATCGCGGCGATGCCCTCGCGAGCTGCACGCATCGCCCAGTCGAAGTCTGCGCGATCGTCCGCAGCGATCCCCACCGCCGCCAGCTCCACTGCGGCCCAGTAGAGGTGATTGTTCTGCGACGCCGGGTCCTTCCTCTCGCGAGCGTCGTAGAACTCGCACGTCTCAGCAGCAACAGCCTTCATCCACGGAAGGATCACGGCCTCCTGCTCGCGCGAGACAGCGCCCGAACCGCGAACCTTCAGGTACGCAATCGCCTCGGCGCCCAGCACCCAGCCCTGCACGTAGTACGCCTGGCTCGAAGACATCCTGCCGGTAAGCGAGTGCCTGCGAGCGTTCGCCTCGATGTGCGCAATTACGCATCGAGCCGCCGCAAGTGAGCCGGTAGCCCGATAGGCGTCCGCCGCGGCGACC
Organism: Edaphobacter aggregans DSM 19364; assembly: GCF_000745965.1. Taxonomy (GTDB): domain Bacteria; phylum Acidobacteriota; class Terriglobia; order Terriglobales; family Acidobacteriaceae; genus Edaphobacter; species Edaphobacter aggregans. The sequence continues at coordinate 163,542 of NZ_KN050790.1, forward strand.
ACCTGATCGCCGTCGCGCTTCACCGGGCCGGAGCTCTCGGCATAAGCCTTCATCTTCACCGGATCGACTATCGAGTGAGTCGGATCGTTGTCCGCGTAGAAGCCGTCAGTAACAAAGTCGACAGGCAGGTCCGCAACCGCCGGACAATCATAAGGAGTCTCGGTGGCCTTCATCGGCTTGCCATCCCAAGGCGAACCCAGCGGCCCCGCGTGCAAAATCATCGCACCAAAAAGAAACCAGACAGTTATGCAGACCGAAGCCAGCGACCGACGGCGAAAAAGCGGAGTCATACAGCCAGATTGGATCACTTTGTATCCCGAATGGAGTGTTCTTTGCACCATGATTCTGCTAGGACGCAGGGCCGCACGTAAAGTTTCGCGGATAGCAGAGTATTTTATTAGTTGAACTCAATTTTCATTTTCCAATTGACACCCGTATCTCGAGACACGTAAAAGTAGCACGGACTTTAGGTTGCGCAGAGTGCCGCACTGCCGTCGCTGCAAAGGGCGCTGGCCAATTTGGGCCCAATCATCTCCTCCAACGGGAGCCGAGTCGCGAGTGCCGCTGGCACGCACGACCGCGCAGCGCCCTGTTGAGGCCTTCAAAGGCAGGAACAGCAAATGATGACAGTACCGGCCCGGAGCGCACTCCTGGCAATCATGGGAGTAACGCTGTGCGCAGTCTCCTCTCCGACAGCGCTCGCGGCACAGAAGAGCCCAGCCGGACGTGCCACCGGATCTACGGCTCAGTCGCAGGAGTGGGCGCGACTTGAGACCCTCCTCAGCGGCATCCACGGCGTCAGCACAGCGTCACCCGCAAACCTCGTCTCTTCGAAGTACACCTCCGGAGCCCTGATGGGCAACGGAGACATCGGCGTGGTCGCCGGCGATCCCCTTCCCTCGCAGCAGACCTTCTGGTTCGGCAAGTCCGACTTCTGGGGCTCCCATTGGAACACCCGCCACAACAGCACCGAGGTGTCGATCCTCTCCCTCGGCCACCTGACGCTCTCCTCCCCCGCAAAGGCAAGTGAGCCCGAAACTGTCTACCGCGTCGATCAGGACATCCTCCACGCGCGCGTCGACTCAACCCTCAAGCTCGGCGAAGCCACCGTTCACCTGAGCTCCTGGACCGCCGAGAACGAAAATCTCTTCCTCACCGAAGTCAAAGCAGACGGCGGCGCATCTGTCCCGCTGACGCTCACGCTCGCCATGCCTGCGCCCGATCCCGAAGCCCACACCGTCTTCCCTGGCGCTGCCGGTATTCGCGATGGCGCGTTATGGGCGACTCGCGAAAACAACCTCACCGGCGAGGCAGACTACAAGGCGCGAGCGGCAATCGCAGTGCGGTTGCTCGGAGCGAAGCTCATCGACCCAACCACCGCAACCAACAGCGCCTCGGCAAGCTTCGTGCTGAAACCCGGCGCCTCCGTCTGGATCATCACGTCATTTGAGAGCGACGCGCGCATGAACCCCAACGGGCCCAGTGCAGCCACCCTGGCAGATCACGCGCTCGAACAGGCAGCGCCGATAACGCCCGCCCGCGTCAGCACACTTGAGCGCGAACACCTCGACTGGTGGAAGCAGTTCTGGCTGCGCTCCTTCATCGAAGTCCATGACAAGGTCCTCGAGGACTATTACTACGGCGCCCTCTACGTTCTCGGCACCTCCAGCCGCCCCGGCAAGCTGCCGCCGTCCCTCTGGTCAAACTTCCTCACCACCGACAACGCCGGCTGGGGCGGCCGCTACTTCATGAACTACAACGAGGAGGCTCCCTTCTACGGCGTCTTCTCCAGCAACCGCCCCGAGCTCGCCGAGCCCTACAACCGCATGGTGCTCGCCCAAATTCCCTGGCAGAAGAATCGCACCGCCGCAGCCGGATACAAAGGCGTCGCCTTCCAGCGCACCTTCTCGCCCTTCACCGTCATCGCCGATCCTCCCGCACCCGTGCCCGTCGCCGCGGAAAAAAACTGGAAGAAGCTCCCCGCTGATCAGAAGTCGAACGGGACCTTCAGCCTCCTCCCCACCATCCAGTACTACGAGTACACCCAGGACCGCGAGTTCCTGCGCACGAAGCTCTATCCGGCGATGAAGGAGTTCGACGCCTTCTGGCGCGACTTCGCCGTCCGCGACACAACCGGTAAGCAGTGGATCTTCGAGCACACCTCCGCGCACGAAGGCGGTGACGACCTGAACGCCAGCCTCGACATCGGCTTCGCCCGCCGCGTCGCGCGCGAGCTCATCGAGACCAGCAAGGTGCTCGGCGTCGATGCCGAGATGCGCCCCATCTGGCAGAGCTTCCTCGACCAGCTCACTCCGTACCCATCCGGCACCGTCAACGGCAAGACCGTCTACTACATCGCCGAATCCATTAAGAACAACATCAAGAATCAGGGCCCCTTCGAACCGGGCGACCAGCCCATCAACCTCGAAGGCCCCGTCTATCCCGGCGAGAACCTCTCCATCGGCGGCGACCCGCGCCAGCTCGAGATCGCACGCAACTCCATGGAGGAGATGCACTCCTGGTCCGTAACCAAAGGCGGCAACTCCTACAACGGCTTCTGCAAGATCTTCCCCATCGCCGCTCGCATCGGCTGGCCCTCCGACGATCTCGTCGCGAAGTTCAAGGCCGCCATCCAGTACCAGTGGCGTCCCAGCAACCTCACCGTCTTCCAGGGCGGCGGCGGCATCGAAACCGCAGGCTCCATCGAGGCCCTCAACTCCATGCTGCTGCAACACGAAGACGGCGTCATGCGCCTCTTCCCCGACTGGCCCGCGACCATGGACGCCTCTTTCACTCGCCTCCGCGCCAAGGGAGCCTTCCTCGTCTCCAGCCAGCAGCGCAACGGCAAAGTCACCGCAATCGACCTCACCAGCGAAAAGGGAGGCCCTCTCACCATCCAAAGCCCATGGGGCAACGCCGCCGTCACCCTCTCCGGAGCCTCTTCCCCGCTGCAGCCGGACGCCAGCGGAAGAATCTCGTTGAAGACGATGGCAGGAAAGTCATACCATCTCTCTGCACAATAAAACTTCTGTTTGATATATGAAATTTGCTTTGGCACCAAAGGAAAGAAGGAAGACCATCAAAACCCGCCAAGAGATTCTCCCCCTGCTGGCCAGTGCGCCGTTCTTCGCCAATAGCCTTCTGCAATCTCCCCTGACGAGCCCCCTCTTCGCCGAGACACAGGCCGTCACCGACTGGTCCCGCGCCCTCTGCGACGCCACGATGCAGCGCACGCCCGACCCAACGAAGCTCGGCGGCTGGGGCTACGCCGTATCGCTCTACCTCTACGGACAGTTCCTCGTCTACAAGCGCACCGGCGAGAAGAAGTACCTCGACTACATCCAGGGCTGGGTCGACAAGCACGTCTCCGAGGACGGCGTCATCGACCGCTCCATCTCGGCGCTCGACTACATGCTGCCCGGCAACCTGCTTCTCGTTCTCTACGCCGAGACGAAACAGGAGAAGTACCGCAAGGCCGCCGACAGCATTCGCCACCGCCTCGACACCTATCCCCGCACCGAGGACGGCGGGCTCTGGCACGCTCTCTCACGCCAGCATCAGCTCTGGCTCGACGGCATGTTCATGTCGATGCCCTTCCTCGTCCGCTACGGCAAGGCATTCCAGGACGAGACCTACGCCAACGACGAAGCCGCCAAGCAGTTGCTCATCTACATCAAGCATCTCAACGATCCCGCTACCGGGCTCATGTGGCACGCCTACGATGAATCCGGCGCTCAGCCCTGGGCCGACCCCGTCACACATCACTCCTCCATCTTCTGGTGCCGCGCCATCGGCTGGTTCGGCATGGCGCTCATTGAAGTGCTCGAGATCCTGCCCCACAATCACCGCAACGCAAAGAGCTCATCGCCCAGGTCGTTCAACTCACCCACGCCTATGCGAAGTATCAGGATGCGGCAACCGGCCTTTGGTATCAGGTCGTCGACAAGGGGGCCATCGCGGGAAACTGGCTCGAAACCTCCAGCTCTTCCATGTATACGTACACAATCTACATGGCCGTCCAGCGCAAATACATCCCCGGGAAGATGCTCGAGGTCGCCTGCAAAGGCTATCGCGGCGTGCTCACCCAGCTCTCCGTCGACGCCGACGGACAGGCCCACATCGCCAACATCTGCGGCGGAACCAACGTCGGAGACATCAACTACTACTTCAACCGTCCACGCAACACAGATGACTTCCACGGACTCGGCGCCTTCATCATCATGAACGAGCAGCTGCGCCAGTCGCATTGTGCTTCAAAGCATGCCTGACCCACAAACGGCATGCGCAGGAAAAAGTAGGGAATGAAAGGGAGTACTGCATGAATGGCCAACGTAGATTGAAGTCGGCTCCGGTAGGTGTAGTCGGCAAGGTCCTTCGCATCCTCGAAGTGCTCGACCGCGCCCCCGGCGGCCTGCCCCTCAAGGACATCGCCGATGTCACCGCGCTCAACAAGAGCACGGCCCATCGCTTCGTCGCTCATCTAGAGGGCGCAGGCTATCTCTTCCGCGACGAGAGCAAGGCCTACATGATCGGCCCCAAGCTCGTGCGCCTGGGCAGTGGAACCACCTACCAGACCACGCTCTGCCGTCTCAGCCGGCCCATTCTCAACCGGCTCTGGAAACTCACTGGCGAGACCATCAATCTCGCCGTCCTCGACGGCCGCGAGGTCTTCTACGTCGATGTTCTCGAAAGCCTGCACACCTTCCGCCTCGTCTCGCAGGTAGGCACGCGCCGCCCACTGCACTCCACAGCGCTCGGCAAGGCAATCCTCTCGCGCATGGAACCCATGGCCCTCGAAGACGCCCTGCGTGGAATCCGCTTCGAGCGCAGCACACCGAAAACGATCTCCAGCGTCGCCCAACTCCGCAAAGACCTCGCCCTCAGCGCCGAGCGCCGCTATGCCATGGACGACGAAGAGGTCGTCACCGGCGCGCGTTGCATCGGAGCCGCCATCCTCGACGCCAACGGCAAGGTCGCCGCAGGCCTCAGCGTCTCCGGCCCCGTCGTCCGGCTCATCCGCGAAAAGGTCCCTCTCTTCGCACGAGCTCTATGTCTCGCCGCCGATGAGATATCGCGTAAACTCGGCTATAACGGCGAGCCGCTTCCGGAGTTGCATCGAACCTCTTCAGCGGCGCGACCGCAGACCAAAGGCGCCATTCTGCGTCCCTCGTCTCCGCTCGCAGCGCAAAGAAGGACATCGGGACGCCTGACCTAGTCCAGAGGAGTTCGGCACTTCCTCTATTCGATCACGTCCTACTTTCCAGGAGACCCAGCATGGACATGCGTGACATCGCGAAGCTCGCAGGCGTCTCGAGCGCAACGGTATCGCGCGTCATCAACGGCTTCAACAACGTCACGCCGGCAACGGCCGAGCGCGTCCGCCGCGTCATCGAAGAGACCAGGTTCTACCCCAACAGCAGCGCCACCACCCTGAAGCACGGCAAGAGCAGCACCTACGGCCTCATCATCCCCGACATCACCAACCCCTTCTTCCCCGAGTTCATCCGCAGCTTCGAGCGAATCATGGTCGAGTGGAACCGCGACATGCTCATGGCCACCACCGACTTCCATGCCTCGCGCATCCAGCAGTCCATCCGCCGCATGCTCATTCGCAAGGTCGATGGCGTTGCTCTGCTTGCCTCCGAGATCGAGACCGAGCCCATCGAGGTACTCATTCACAACCGCGTCCCCCTCGTCACGATGGACCGCCGCCTCACTGGCCCAGGCCTCAGCGACGTCCTGATCGACTACGGAAGCGCACTGGATGAGGCGGTCAAGCACTTGAAGCGCCTCAAGCACCGCCGGATCGCCTACATCGGTGGCTCCGTTGGCCCCACCATCTCCGACCATCGCCGTGACGCCTTCATCGAAGCCATGAACAACAACGGCCTCAAGGTCGAGCCCGAGTTCATCCGCGCCGGCAACTATCGCATCTCCGGCGGCCCGGCGAGACGGCCATGGCCGAACTGCTCAGCCTCACCCGCCGCCCAACCGCCATCCTCGGAGCCAACGATCTCACCGCGATCGGAGCTTTGCGTTCCATCCAGAAGCACAATCTCTCCGTGCCGGAGAACTTCTCCATCATCGGCTTCGACGACATCGAGCTCGCCGACATCCTCCATCCACCCATGACGACGCTGCGCCTATCGCGCTCCGAACTCGCAGGCCTCTTCTTCAAGGCGCTCGAGACCCTCCGCTCCAATCCGCACGCCCCCCGGCCAGCAGTATTCCATCAAAGCCAGCCTCGTCGTCCGCGGGTCCACCGCCCCATGCCGCGAGTAGTCACTTCCCTCAGCGAAAGTACACGTTAAGCCACAAGCATCCACCCAGCAACAGCAACGCCAGCACCCACGAGGCTAGCGGCGCGCGCACCGACTCCGCAAGCCGCGTCCGATACGTGATCCCGGCGAGCTCCTCCATCGGCTTCGGTCGGGTGTGCAGGCTCAGCATCATCGTCGCCGCCAGGCAACTCGCGAATCCCAGCACCGCGCCGTAGAAGTTCGCGCTCATCTGACTGCCGTAGTGAAGCAGGTGAAAGCGAAACGCAAAGTTATGCGCGATGGAGATCGTCATCCCGATCGCCATCCCCCAGAAACCAGCGTCCGGCGTGGCCCACGTCGTGAACATGCCCAGCAGCAGCGTCGCAAACAGCGGCGCATTGAAAAGCGAAAAGACAAGCTGCAGATAGTCCATCAGCGTGCTGTAACGAAATGCAATGTAAGCCGCTGCAATGCTGAAGCACGTCGCTCCCACCGTGGCCAGCCGCCCCACCGTCACATAGTGGGCATCGCTCTTGCTCCTCACCATATGCGTTCGATAGAGGTCATGCGTCCAGATCGTCGACATCGCCGAAATGTTCCCCGCCTGCGCCGACATCAGACTCGCAAGAATCGCCGCAAACCCCACGCCAAGCAGCGCCGGCCGGTAATAATGGAGCATCATCGCCGGAAGAGCTTCGTCGAAGCTTCTTGCCCTCCCCGCCAGCACCTGCGAAGCCGCCAGCCCAGGCACTACCACAAGCAGCGGAAACACCAGCTTCGCAATCGCCGCAAAGAGCGGCGTGTTGATCGAACCGCGAATCTCTCGCGCCGCCATCGCCCTCTGAATCAGCATGAAGTCGGTGCACCAGTATCCAAAGCTCAGCACAAACCCCAGCCCCGCCACCACTCCTACTACATCCATCGGCGCGCCGGCCCGATCAGCGAGCGGCATCGTAGTCCACATGTGCCGTATTCCCCCCGGCAGACTGTTCCGCAAGCCATCGATCCCGTGAAACTGCCGCAGCACAAGATACGACAGAGGAATCAATCCGGCGACCGTAATCCCGACTTGAAGAATCTCGTTGTAAATCGTCGCCTTCAACCCACCCAGCGCAACATAGCCGAAGATAACCACCGTCGTCAGCGCAACCGTCTCAGGAAAATTCCATCCCAGAAAGACGCGCATCACCGACGCGATCGCATATAAACTGATCCCCGAGATGAACCCCATCATCACCGCCAGCGAGACGGCATTCAGTATCTGCGTCCTCTCGTCGTACCGCAGTCGCAGAAACTCCGGCACTGTCAGTGCCCTGCTCTGCGCATAAATCGGCATCATGAACAGCGCCAGAAACACCATCGCAGGAATCGCGCCAATCCAGTAGAAGTGCAGCGCCAGCGCCCCATACTTCGCACTCGCAGCGACGATCCCCACAATCTCCAGCGCACCGCAGTTCGCCGCCAGAAATGCGATCGACGTCACTGCTGTCGGCAGCATCCGCCCCGCATGAAGAAACTGCGCCGACGTCCCTGAGCTTCTCCTCGAGACGTATCCAATCACCAGAGTCGCCATCAGATAAAGCCCGACGATAGAAAACGTAACCGGATTGGCTGCAGGCGAGCTCAAACTCTTCGATCATAGCGTCTCATGACGCGCGGCCAGACTTCATCTTCTCCATGCGGCTGTAAAGCTCCTGCAGAACCTCGACGTCAGCCTCCGCCTCTGCTCGATTCGGCTGCTCATTGCTGTCGTCCCACCCCGAATCTTCCCCGCCCGTGTTCGACTGCACCACGATACCGTCGCGACGCGCAAGCACATTGACGTCCTTGTAGTAGAGCCCGTAGTGGACACCCTCCTGCGGAATCAACCACGCAATCTGCCCTCGAACCGGAACAATGCTCTCATCCGACCACAGCTGCCGCGCCCCATATCCCGTGCAGTTGATAATCACAGGCTGCGGCAGCGAAGCCACCTCCTGCGGCGATCGAAACTCCCGCGTCTCGATCTTCCCGCCCGCGATCAGAAAGTCATTCATCAGCTGACGCGAGTAGTCGGCGACATTGAAAGACAGCGAAGTACTCCGCCAAACATACTTCGTCGGAAACGGATGCATGCCCTCCGGAATCTCCTGCGGCCGCGGCGTCAGGTCCGCGATCCTCCCGTTGTAGTGGGCAAACCCATGCGTATCCATCTGCCGCATCTTCGCCGTACTCTCTTCATGCGTCACGTCCGAAAGCGAGTAGCGATCCGTCCACTCGATCGGCGATCCCGGCATCCCCAGGTAGCTCTGGTACATCGCAAACGACGTCCGCGCCATCGCCTCCCACTGCGCCGCAAACTCCGGCCCCGCCGCCGAGGTCAGTGCAATTCGCGAATCCGGAGTCCACGACCCCGTCGCCCTCGCCGACCGCACATACGGCGGCCTCTCCTTCGCATAGATCGTCACCCGAAGCCCCGTGCGCTGCGCCGTGATCGCCGCCGTCAACCCAAGCGCTCCGCAACCCACCACGGCAATCTCGCTTCCCCCGTTCGCCGCCTCCAGCGCCTTCCGCACCGCCACATCAGCCGATCCCCACGAGAGCGACCAACCGCTCCCCCCATGGCCGTAGTTATGCACAATCACCCGCTCGCCCGCCCGCTCCACATCCATGCGCGGACCCGCCGCGCGAAACGGCCTCAGGCACACCGTAATGCGAAAGATGCGATCGACATGCGCGCGAATCGGCGGAATCGGCCCCAGCGCGTCATAGAACGGAAGCTGCGGAGCAATCACTCCTGCATTGGACACAGTCGCCGCCTTGCGTGCGCATCCGGTCAGCCCCAGGGCACTCGATCCAATCAGTGCAGCCGAGCCGTGCAGAAAAAAACGACGATCCATCGCGCATCTCCTGGAAAGAGGTGGAAGGCAAGCTTCAAAAAAGTGGCTTGGAGAGAAGCGTGTGCTCAACCTCAGTTATAGAAGAAAACCCGCTCAACGCAAGACAAAAACTTTCCCCTAATGCGCAGGGGCCGACTCCATGGAGCACCATCCCATCAAGGCTCCTCCATCGACCGCACTAAAACTCCTCGTGAAACGCCACCTCTCCCGCCACCGCCACCTGGTACGCCGAAACCCGCCTCTCAAAGAAGTTCGTCAGCTCCTGAACATCCTGCAACTCCATAAACGCGAATGGATTCTTCGCCCCAAAGATCGGCTCCATCCCCAGCCGAGCCACTCGCGAATCCGCAACATACCCCAGATACTGCCGCATCTCTCGAACAGAGAGCCCCGCAACACCGCCCGACAACAGATCCTCCGCAAACTGCAGCTCGCAGTCCACCGCATCAGTCATCATCTCGACAATCTGCCGCTCAAGCTCCGCGTCGAACAGCTCCGGCTCCTCTGCACGCACTACATTCACCACCTCAAACGCAAACTCCAGGTGGCAGCTCTCGTCGCGAAACACCCAGTTCGTTCCCGCGGCCAGCCCATTCAGCAGTCCCCGTGACCGCAGAAAATATACATACGCAAACGCCGCGAAGAAGAACAGCCCTTCGATGCATCCCGCAAAGCAGATCAGGTTCAGCAAAAACTGCCTGCGTTCCTCCGCCGTCTTCAGCTCATCCAGCTGCTGGATCGAATCCATCCAGCGCATACAGAACTGCGCCTTCTTCGTAATCGAAGGAATGTTCTCCACCGCCGCAAACGCCGCCGCCCGCGCTTCCGGATCGGGAACGTAGTTATCCAGCAGCGTAAGATAAAACTGCACATGCACGGCCTCCTCAAACAACTGCCGCGACAGATACAGCCGCGCCTCAGGCGAGTTGATGTGCTTGTAAAGATTCAGCACAAGGTTGTTCGATACGATCGAATCTCCCGTCGCAAAGAACGCAACCAGCCGCTGAATCAGGTGAATCTCCGCCCGGGTCAGCCTCGAGCGCAGATCGACCAGGTCGGTCGAAAAATCAACCTCCTCCACCGTCCACGTGTTCTTAATTCCATCCTTGAACATCTCAAAAAAAGTCGGATAGCGCATCGGGCGCAGCGTAAGCGATAGGCCAGGATCAAGGATCGCATTCGGTATCGTCATAGACATTCTCTTCTCCATTTACTGGCAGGCTTCGCAGCTCGCAGGGTTATCCAGCGAACACGTCACGCTCGCCGAGGCATTCATCGCAGGCACCACCGCCTCACGGCTGGCCGCGACGACCGTCGTCTTCGCAATCTTCGTCGCCGGCCTCGACCGCAGGTAGTACGTCGTCTTGATCCCGCGCTTCCACGCGTACATATACATTGAGCTCAACCGTCCTATATTCGGCGACTCCGCAAATAGATTCAGCGACTGGCTCTGATCGATGTACGCTCCGCGATCCGCCGCCATGTCGATCAGCGACCGCATCGGCATCTCCCAAACCGTGCGATACATCAGCTTCACGTCATCCGGAATCTCCTGAATCCCCTGGATCGATCCCTCCGCCAGCTTGATCCGCGTCCGCATCGCCTCCGACCACAGCCCCATCTGCTTCAGTTCCTGCACCAGATAGCGATTGATCTGCATGAACTCACCCGAAAGCGTCTCCCGCTTGAACAGGTTCGACACCTGCGGCTCAATACACTCATAGCACCCCACAATCGACGCAATCGTCGCCGTCGGTGCAATCGCAATCATCAACGAATTGCGCAGCCCTACGCTCCTGATGCGCTCCCGCAGAGCCTCCCACCGCGCCCCATCCTCAGGCTTCACTCCCCAAAGATCGAATTGCAGCTCGCCCTTCGCCGCACGCGACTCCGCAAACGCCGCATGCGCTCCATGCCGCTCCGCCAACTCGCACGAGACCGTCAGCGCATGAAAGTAAATCTCCTCCTGGATCTTCGCCGAAAGCGCCCTCGCCTCCGGCGAATCAAACGCCAGCCGCAGTTGAAAAAACACATCCTGCAGCCCCATCACTCCCAGCCCCACCGGCCTCCACCGGCTATTCGCCGCAGCAGCCTGCGGCACCGGATAGTAGTTGATGTCGATCACGCGATCCAGCATCGGCACCGCATGCCGCACCGTCGCCGCCAGCTTCTCGAAGTCAAACGCTCCCTCCGTCACATGCCGCGCAAGATTGATCGACCCCAGGTTGCACACCGCCGTCTCCGCCGACGAAGTCACCTCCGTGATCTCCGTGCAAAGATTCGATAGATGCACCACATTCTCCGGCAGCCCCGTCTGGTTGCACTTCACATTGCATGCATCTTTGAAGACCATCCACCCATTGCCTGTCTCCGCCAGCGTGCGCATCATCCGTGCATACAGATCCCGCGCCTTCACCTGCCGCACAAACCTCTGCTCCGCCTCCGCCACCTCATAAGCACGAGCAAACTCCTCGCCATAAAGATCCGGCAGATGCGGCACCACCTTCGGATCGAACAGCGACCACATCCCATCCTCCTCCACGCGCCGCATAAAAAGATCCGGAATCCAATTCGCCAGATTCAGGTTGTACGTCCGCCTTGCCTGGTCGCCCGTGTTATCCCGCATCTCCAGAAACGACTCCACATCCGCATGCCAAGGCTCGAGATACACGCAGCAAGCGCCCTTCCTCTTCCCCCCTTGATTCACCGCCGCCACCGAAGCATCCAGAGTCCGCAGCCACGGAACAATCCCGTTCGAAAGCCCATTCGTCGCCCGTATCAGCGACCCCTCCGACCGCACGCGATGAAATGCCAGCCCAATTCCTCCCGAAAACTTCGACAGCATCGCAATCTGCTTGTACGCGTCATAAATCGACTCCAGCGAGTCCCCCGGCGAATCCAGCAGATAGCACGACGACATCTGTGAGTGCTTCGTCCCGCTGTTGAACAGCGTCGGCGAGCTCGGCAGATAGTCATGCGACGCCAGCAGCCGATAAAACTCCACCGCCTTATTCACCCTTACCGAAAGCCCCGCCGACACCCGCATGAAAAAGTGCTGCGGCGTCTCAATCACCTGCCGCGTAATCGGGTGCCGCAGCAGATATCGGTCATACACCGTGCGCAATCCAAAGTATTCAAACCGATCCGAGAACCGGTCATCGATCGCGCTGTTCAGCTTCCTCGCATTCGCCGCAACAAACTCCGCCGCGTCCTTCGACACCACGCCCTCGCGCCGCCCCACCTCGATCGACTGCGAGAACGAGTAAATATTCTGCCCTGCGACCTCCTTCTCAATCGTCGCCAACAACAGCCGCGCCGCCAGCCGCGAGTACTCCGGCTCCTCCGCAATCAGCGCCGCGGCCGTCTGAATCGAGATCGCATCCAGCTCCCGCGTCGACGCTCCATCGAACAGCCCACCGATCGTCTTGCTAGCAACCCGAATCGCATCGACATGCGGCAGCCCCTGGCAGCATCGCTGCACAGCACGCACAATCTTGTTCACATCCACAGGCTCAAGCGCGCCATTGCGCTTGCGAACCTGCATCTGTGGAGCCTCTTCAGCTCGAGGGAAATTTGGATCGAGTTCCGTCAGTGTCGCCTGCGCCGTCGCCATGGGGAGCATCCTTGTGCTCCGAGCGAAGAATGAGGCGGAAAGCCGTCTGTCTGAAAGACAGGTCGCTGCCACCGCACCTTCCCCTCGGAGGTGTGTGAAGTTCGTGCCTCTTTCAGCACGCGCTCATGGCAGGTCTTCGGACTCTACAGGCCACCTACTTGCTCCGGCTTCCCAGCCTATCGGCAAGTGCCTCCCGTGGAGCGTTCGTTCCTGCTTACCGCTGCGGGGCAGCTCCGGACTCTCACCGGATTCCCTTTTAGCCTCAATCTCGTGACAGAGGCACCATGAAGTTCACTCACTATATCAAGGGCCCTGAAGCCGGTCAACATCTATATATAGCGGTGGCTTCGCAGATCCCCACAACCGCTCTCTGCCGCCTCCCTTGGCAAACTCCCAGTAAGCGTCTCAGCGATACGTGATATCTTTCCCGAACAGCAACAGAGTCCATATCGAAGGGAGCTTCGGTAAGGCAATGAAAAAACGAACCGCTGCAAGACCTCCTACCGCAACTGCCAAACGCCGTAAGTCAGCGTCTGACGAGGTAATCACCGGCACCATTCCCAAACCCACCGTGATCGGCAGGTTCCGCGGAGAACTCTCCGTCGCCGAACGCCACAATGCTGGCCGAGACCTTCGCGCCAAGGTCCCGCGCGAAGCGCACGGCGGCTGGACCCGCCCCGCCGACCATCCCGGCGGCGTCGAGATCATTCTTGCGGGAAACAAAGGCCGCCAGCAGGATCTCGTTCCCCTGCGCATGGCCCGCATGTGCGCCTCTCCGTTCGCCTTCTATCGCGGTGCCGCCGCCGTCATGGCTGCCGACCTCAACAAGTCCCCCATCTCCGGCATCTACACTGTCATCGATGGCGACGCCCACCTCAACAACTTCGGCCTCTACGGAACCCCGCAGCGCGACGTCGTCTTCGACCTCAACGACTTCGACGAAGCCCTCATCGCTCCCTGGGAGTGGGACCTCAAGCGTCTCACCGCAAGCGTCAACCTCGCCGCCCGCGAAAACGGCTTCAATCGCCGCGAGCGCGACGCCGCCGTCCGCCGCTGCGTCGCCAGCTACACCTTCAACATGGCGCGCCTCGAAAGCATGGGAATTCTCGACATCTGGTATCTCCATGCCTACCCAGGCAAGGAAAACCCGGTCGTCAAAATCGATGCGAAATCTCAGGCCGTCGTCCGCAAAGCCGTTGCCAAGGCCTCCACACAAACCAATATCGCCCTGCTCAACAAGGTCGCTGAAAAACTTCCCAAAGGTGGCTGGCGCTTCCGCGAAGACCCTCCCGTTCTCACCCGCGTCGACGCCAGGACCCACGAGGCCGTCACTCAGGCGCTCCACGACTACGCCCCCACCCTCTACCGCGAACGCCAATACATGTTCACCAAATACCGCGTCATCGACGTCGCCCACCGCGTCGTCGGCGTCGGCAGCGTCGGCACGCGCGCCTACCTCGTCCTCCTCTTCGGCAACGGCGAAAACGACCCGCTCTTCCTTCAGGTCAAGCAGGGCATGCCCGCAGCCCATGCCCCTTACGCTCCTCCCCGACTTGAGGAGTTCGCTCACGATGGCAAGCGCATCGTCACCGGACAGCGCGCCCTGCAGGCCTCCACCGACGTCATGCTCGGCTGGACCAGCATCGGCTCCACTCCCTACTACGTTCGCCAGATGAAGAACATGAAGGGCTCCATCCCCGTCGAGTGGCTCTCCGGAACTTCCTTCAACTTCTACGCCCATGCCTGCGGGGCCATCCTCGCCCGCGCTCACGCCCGCAGCGCCGATTCCGCCGCCATCGCCGGCTACTGTGGCAAATCCGCTGTCCTCGGCGACGCCCTCGCCCTCTGGGCCGAGGCCTACGGCGACCAGACCGTGCTCGACCACGCCGCGCTCGTCAATGCCTTCAAGAACGACCGAAAGGTTCAAGCCCTCATGGGCACATAGAGGAACCGCAAATGACTGAAAAGCTCCCTACTCCGAAGGGCCGCGAGTTTCTCCTCATGGAAGGCGGTCCGCTCTACCGAATCCAGCGTCGCCTCGGCCTCATCCAGAAGGAGGCTCCCCACATCGTGCTCCGCGCCCTGCTCGCCATGCTCCTCACCTGGGGTGTCCTCTTCGTCCTCTCTGCTATCCAGCACCACGCCTTCGGGCATGAGGTCGCCGTTCCCTTCCTCCGCGACTACAGCGGTTACTCCCGCTTCGTCATCGCAATCCCATTGCTCGTCTTCGCGGAAATCATTCTCGGTCCGCGCTTCGCCGAGTCAGCCTCCTACTTCGTCACCTCGGGCATCATCACCTCGAATGACTACGATGCCTTCGACGACGCCGTTGAACGCGGTCTTCGCCTCCGCGACTCCTTCGTCGCCGAACTCATCCTCGTTCTGATCGCTTTCAGCATCACATTCTTCGGCACCCAGCAGTTGGCCGTCCAGCATTCCAACTGGATGAGCACTGCACCAGGCGACCGCACCCTCGCAGGTGTGTGGGCATTCCTCTTCTGCGGCCCGCTGCTCAACTTCCTCGTCCTCCGCTGGTTCTGGAGACTCCTCCTCTGGGCACAGTTCCTCTGGCGCATGAGCAAGCTCGACCTCCAGATCTTCCCCCCGCACCCCGACGAGGCCGGAGGCCTCGGATTTGTCGGCCGCACACAGCAGTTCTTCAGCGTCGTCCTCTTCGCCTACTCCGCCGGAATCGCCGGCGTCATCGCCGACCAGGCCATCTACGACAAGGTGCCGCTCCAGCAGTTCGCCCCCGCCATCGTCGCCTACGTGGTCATCGTCGTCATCCTGGTCCTCATCCCCGTCGTTGTCTTCTTCCACAAACTCCACGAGATGCGTATCCTGGGCCTCTATCAATACGGAGCGCTCGCCACCGCCTACACCTCCAGGTTTCACCACAAATGGGTACGAGGCGAGAATCCCGACGGCGAACCCCTCCTCGGAACCGCCGACATCCAGTCCCTCGCCGACCTCGGCAACAGCTTCCATATCGTCGCCAAAATGGATCATCTCCCGATGGACCCGCGAACGCCGATCCAACTCGCGCTCGCCTGCCTCATCCCCATGTCGCCCCTGCTCCTCATCGTTCTCCCGCTGAAAGATATCCTCAAACTCCTCGTCAAAGCCGTCATGTAAGCGCAGCCATCCGGTCCCTCCTTTTGAAGAGTGGGACATCTACGCGAAAGATTACAGTCTCTCACGGGGGCTCCCGCAAAATTGTCATCCTGAGCGAAGCGGCAAAGCCGCGCAGTCGAAGGACCTGCATTTTTCGCCGGGTGCCGGGTACCCCACATCTCGATTTTGAGATGTGGGAACATTCGAGCGAACCTCGAACCGCACTACCGAAAGATCCGAACCGCGCAAGACATCTCCCCCTCATTCCGAGCCGTCAAGCAGAACGGAAACACCAACATCCCAAAATCTTTCTGTCATCCTGTGCGAAGCGGCGAAGCCGCGCAGTCGAAGAGCCTGCCCTGAGCGAAGTCGAACGGCTCGCACTTCGCCGTCGCCTCTGAGGTAACGCGCAGGTTGTGAAGGGCTTCATCCTCGGTCTCCCACGCCGTTTCCTCTGGTCTCCCACGCCGCTTCCTCTGAGGTAGAGCGGGACTTCAGAGGGTACTGAAGAACCCTGTTTTGCTTAAGGGCACGGCTTCAGCCGTGCCGTAACTGCCCTATTATGAGTGCGGCTTTAGCCACTGAGGTCATGCTTTTCGCTCGCGAGGCACTTTTTCAGCACCCTCTTCAGCCCCGCGTCTAAATCGCCGTCGCGAAGCGACCACCGCACTGCCGTAGGCCTGAGCGAAGTCCGAAGGACGAAGCGATTTCCACAGGCCGGCCAGCCCGAAAACGCTGTCAAGCCCCAAAATCCCCCAACCCACACAAACCAAACAAGATCCACGTTGCCGATTAATTCCACCAGACCTACTACAATAGAAATAGAGACAGAAGAAGGCCCGGCTCAAAAAGCCGGGCCTTCGCTTTTAACCCGAACCAGGGAAGTACCTCAACTATCTTCCCTGGTTCGAATACTTTGCAAACTTTTGTACCGAGGGGGAGGAGGTACCATGAACCAGCTAAACCGCGCTCGGAATCGCCATCTCCCGCCGTTCCTGCAGCGACTGGTTCGCCACAATCACTCCCACTGCGGCCCGCAGCCCAACCCGCGCATCTGCGACCGGCTTCTTCCCGGTCCGTATGCAGTCGATAAACGCCGCGCAAGCGGTCGCCGTAGGATCCTCAGCAACCGGAATCTCGAGCTTCTTCCCCGGCCCGCGATAAGGCATCTCTGAACCCGGGTGGTACGAAGCCCCGGTAGTAATTCCCTTCGCCGTCACCGTGCCCTTCGCCTCAGGAACCTGGATCGCGCGCTTCGGCTCGTAGTAGAACAGCGCGTCCAGCAACGTCAGGTTCAGGCTGCCCTTCGTCCCATAAACCCAAAGCTGGTCGCCCACCTTCGCGTTGCTGGTTATCGAGCTGAACACAAACCGCCGGCCCTTCGAGTAGCTCAACACCGCCTGCACGTTGTCGTCGTTCTCGCGGCCGTCGTGATACTCCACCACGCTTCCCGTCGCCATCGCCGCCCGCGGAGCCTCTCCGAAGATCCAGTTCGCCACATCGATATGGTGCGACCCCAGCTCCGCCAGCAATCCCAGCGAGTACTCGTTATACAGCCGCCAGTTGATCAGCTTCTCCAGCGAAGGATTCGGAACCGGCCGACGCCAGTCGCTGTTCCGGTGCCAGTACCCGAACACGTGCGTCACCTCACCGATCTCGCCGTTCCGTACTTTCTCCACCGCCGCCCGAATCCACGGCGCATAACGATACTGATGCCCCACCTGGTACAGCTGCTTTCCGCCCTCGGCGGCCCTCACGATCTCCTTCGTCTCCTCCACCGTGAACGCCATCGTCTTCTCGCCGTACACATTGTGCCCGCCCTTCAGAGCCGCAAGCACGTGCTCGGAGTGATAGCTCAGCGGACTCGCCACCACAATCGCATCCAGGTCCTTCCGGTCCACCAGAGCGCGATAGTCCTTGTGCGCCTCGACTGTGTACCCGCACACCTGGTTCAGCTCCGCAAACCTCGGCTCATACACATCTGCAGCCGCAACAATCTTCACCCGCGGAACCCGCAGAAAGCACCGCACCAGCTCCTTGCCTCGGCTCCCCGGCCCGATGATCCCCAGCCGCACCGGAGCCGCCTTCTCAGCCCCAGCATCATCAAAGATTGTCCCAGCCAGCGAGTTCGCCGACTTCGCCGCCAGCGCAGCCGCCGACAACCCCTGTACAAAAAACCGCCGATTCATCATTTCGCCGTCTTCCTCCCACCCTCGCCGTGATCCGCTTTCATTGCCGGACACCCTCTTTCATTCTAAGCGTTCCAGGCCACAGCACGCTCTTGTAACCGGGATGCGCCGGACTCCCCGAAACCATCACCGCCGCCGCCCCCGGAAACGTCTCCACCAGCCTAGCCGCAGCCTCCGGCTCCATCACAAACGTCGCCGTCGAAAGCGCGTCGCTGTCCGTCGTCGAAGGCGCAATCACCGTCGTCTGCAGCTTGTCCTCCACCGGCCGCTCCGTCCGCGGATTCAGAATGTGACAATACCTGTGCCCATTCTTGATAAAGAACTTCTCCGTGCAAGCCGAGGTCGACAGCGACATATCCTTCAGCATCACCGACGTCATCGTCTCTCCCTCCCGCACCGGATCCGGCACATTCACCCTCCACCCAACCTCTCCCGGAGGCACCCCCATCCCATAGATGCTGCTAGACCCGCCCGACACCAGCGCCGCCGTCACTCCCTCGCTGCGCAGCAGCGCAGCCACTCGATCCACCGCATACCCCTTCCCAATCCCGCCCGGATCCAGCTCCATGCTCGCGCCGTTGTCGAACCGCACCGACCTCGTCGCCGCATCCAGCTTGATATGCTGCCACCCTATCTTCTCCCGCAGCGCCGCAAGCTCAGCCTCCGTAGGCACCCTCCCCTTGTCGAAGAAGAACCCCCACGCCCGCATCAGCGGCCCCACCGTCATGTCGAACGCCCCGCCCGACCGCCTGCTCAGCTCCACCGCCTTCTCCAGAAACGCGAACGTCTCCGGGTCCGTCGTCACCGGCCCCTTCCCCGCCTCCCTGCTGATCCGCGAAAGCTCGCTCGTCGGCCTGTAGTTGCTCAGCAGATCCTCCAGCCGATCAATCTCGTCGAACGCCGTCTGCATCCACTGCTCCGCCGTCTCCTCATCCGGCGCATACAGGTCGATCGCAAACTCCGACCCCATCGCCCGATGCACTTCATGGAACAGCTTCAGCGACTTCGCCGGCTGGTGCCCATCCAAACCACATACCCACCCCAACAGCACGCACAACAAAACCGCAGCTCGATAAGACAGCAATCACCCTCCGCGCCGCCCGCACACTCACGGCACTCCAAATCATATCCATCTCAAATCAGGCCAGATTCCCTGACTCCACCAGCGCCTTCCTCATCCCCACCCAGCTCGTCTTCGTCGACTCCTCCGGACTCGCACCTCCATGCCAGTGCGTCTCCAGGCTCACCGCATCCCGGTATCCCGCCTTCGCCATCTCCCGAAACTGCGCTGCCCAATCGATAATCCCCTTCCCCGTCGGCGACCAAGTCACCTTGCCGTCCGCGCCCTTCACCGCATTCTTTACATGGCAGTGATGAATCCTGGTCTTCGGCAGCATGTTCCACGCCACCGGAAACGCATCGAGTTCGCCGTGCATCACCGCGTTGGCCGGGTCCCAGTTCAGCGCCAGATGCTGCGACTTCACCGCGCCTAGCGTCCGCGCCGCCTCGCGTCCCGTCGCCGTATTGCACGCCATCTCATTCTCCAGAACCAGCATCACTCCATGCCGCCCGCACCTCTCCGCAGCCTCCGTCAGCTTCGCGTCGATCGCCGCCCGGTACGGCGTCACATCCTCGAGCCGCCAGAAATCGAAGCACCGCACCTTGTCCGTCTTGAACCGCTTCGCCAGCGCGACGCTCTTCTCCAGAATCTCGTCCTCGCGCTTCAACACATCGCCCGATGCCAAGCTGCTCTTCGGCCCAAACTCCGACTTCGGCGCCCCCGGCCAGTCTGCCTTAAACAGCGGACTCGCAATGTCCGTCACCTGCAGGCTGTACTTCGCCAACGTCTTCTCCACCTCGGCCAACTGAGCCTCATCTAGCGCCATCAGATTCTTACCCCACATCCCCCGCAGCTCCACCCAGTGCATTGCAAAATCCTTCGACGCCACCGCGCACGCGCGGTCGAAGTCCTGCGTAATCTCGTCCGTGATCACCGCGACCTTGAACCGCTGCGTTCCCGCAAAGCCAAACGCCCTGCCCCCTGCAGCCGCCGCGCTCACTGCTGCCATCGAACCCACAAATCCACGCCGCGAGATCACGCCCATCGTCACTCCCCTTTGTTTAGGTCATTCGCCCAAAAAAATAGGACCGACCTCATCGTACAGAAGAGGCCGGTCCGTCTGTCTACCGAAGCAACCATCCAGCCCTCGCCCTTAGAACGTAATCCTCGCTGAAGCCTGCAGGCTGCGCCCGCCGCCCACGCCGTTCACGCTGCCCTGACCGCTGCCTAGCGTGCTCGTCACGCGTCCGAAATTCCCCGACGTAAAGATATTGCCGCTGCCGGAGTTCGGATTCGCGAACTGCGGCGTGTTGGTCATCTGGAACGCATCGAGCCTCATCTCCAGCGCAGCCTCGCGCCAGATCGGGAAGCTCTTGAAGATGGAAACATTGTTCTGGACATACCCTGGCCCACGGAACTGGTTCCTCCCTGTGTTGCCCAATTGAACGTTCTGCGCGGTACACGGCGACCTTCCCGCGCACCCGGCCGGTTGCGAGAAAGCCGTCGGATCCAGCCAGAAGTTATTGGGTCCTACCTGGTGCGTCACCTTGTACACGCCCGTCAGGTTCGCCAGCATCGCCGTACCCGGTGTATTCAGCGGGCCATTGTTCGCATACACCGAGAAAGGCAGACCCGTCACCGCCGAGATCACGCCCGCCAGCTTCCATCCTCCAAGCACATACGCGCCTACGCCCGTGTTGAGATACCTGTGCCCACGCCCAACCGGAAGCTCATACGTAAAGCTCTGCTCAAAGTTCACCGTCCGGTCGAAGTTGGTCGGAGCGTAGTTCCTGCGCAGATTTGCCGTCGTGAAGAAGAAAATGCCTTCATCGTCGTTGATCACATAGCCCATCCCCTTACCCCACGTAAACGCCGTGGTAAGCCCGAGCCCTCGCGCATACCGCTTGTTCATCTGTACCTGGAGCGAGTTGTAGTTCGAAGAAAATCCCTGGAATATCCTCTGCGTCGCAGCCGTACGGCGAACATTGGGAGGGCATCCAACGCAGTTGTACTCCGGCTTCGAAGCATTGCCGCCGCCGTAGACATCTGTTGGATTGTTGATGTCGATGTTCCCCGGAATCCCCACACCATGATTTCCGACATAAGCAATCTGCAGCGACATGTCGTAAGGAAGCGCCTGCTGAATCGTAAGGTTCCAAGACTCCACATAAGGATTCTTATAGTTCAGCGGAACATAGAACATCTGCTGCGCCGCCAGCGCAGGCGTCACCACGGGGATGATGCCGTTCGAAGGAATCGGGGCCGCAATCGGAGCCGGGAACCCCGCCTGGAAGGTCGCAATCGTCGTATTATCCGCCAGCACCGCCGCCGTATAGGGGCTCGCACCACTCGGGTTGTAGGCGTTGTTCGACCGCACCGGATAGTTGTACGCGTAGTTGTTATCCGCAAACGGCATATAGCTGATGCCGAATCCGCCGCGCACCACCGTGTCCTCCGTCACGCGATACGCGAAGCCCGTGCGCGGGGCCCAGTAGCGGTACCGCGTCTCCATACCGAGGTTCGAAGGATTGCCTCCAACGCCTGCGATCACAAGATTGTTCGCGACCGGATCGTAGTTGCTGAAGCCGCCATCAATCTTCGGCGTCGCCGGAGGATAGAACTCCCAGCGAACCCCCAGGTCCAACGTCAGCTTCGGTGTCACCTGCCACTTGTCGGTGGCAAACGCGAAGAACCACCACTGCCGATACGCCGGGAAGTACGTGTTCACGTCGCGGCCCACCTGACTCGGACGATCGAACAGGAAGCTCGCAATGTTATTGGCCAGGTTGGTTCCCGCGCTCCTCGAATCCGAGGTCTGCAGATCGACAAACCGGAAAAGACCGCGAGGGCTGAACGTCTGGTTCTGCAACAGATCGTCACGCACGCGGCGAAGATCGCCGCCAAACTTCAGCGTGTGGTTCCGGATGATCTTCGTCCAGTTATTCACGAAGTCGATGTTCGACTCGCCGCGAATCCACGGCACCGAAGCCGAGTACCCGATCAGCGGATAGTCCTGTCCCGTCTGGCCGAAGCCCGTCAGGAAGACTCCCACCTGGCCGCTCGAGAACTGGTCAATGTTCACACCCGGAATTCCCAGCGCAGTGGCGTCGTTCGAGCCATAGTCGCTCGGCTGAGCGTTGTTGCGCAGGTGAGCGACACCGAACCGCACCTGTGTAAACAGCGTCGGCGAAAAGACGCGATCGTAGTTCACACCCGTGCTGTACGAGGTCTGTGTTCCGTCGCCCTGGAAGCCGCCGCCCGCGGGTCCACCCAGGAAACCCCCGAACGCCGGAGCCTGGAATGTATTCACCCGCTGCCAGCTGAACCGTCCGCTGACGTGGTTCCGCTCGTTCAGCGTGTAGTCGATCTTCGTGTCCCAACTGTTCGTTCCCTTGGTGAAAGGAAGATTCGTCGTGTAGTTGTTCGCCGGAGTCAGCAGCGACGCCGTCGGAGTCAGCCTGCCGTACTGCGCAGCCGCCGCATTCACCCGCCTCAGTATGTCCAGTGACACCGGATTTACGCGGCTGATCGGAATCTGGTTATTGGCAAACGCCGCGCGCGGGCTGCCCGCCGTTCCGTCTCCCGTATTAGGATCGAAGATCTGGCCCTGCCGGAACCCGGCTGTGTTCGGATTTCCCGACAGCATCGAACTCAGATCGATATTCCCCAGCGCATTCGGTGTATAGTACCGCGCATCGGGAATCGTAAACGTACTGCTGATCTGCTCATGGTCCGAGCTTCCCTGGTAGTCGCCGAAGAAGAACAGCTTGTCCTTCAAGATCGGCCCGCCAATCGAGCCACCGTAGTTGTTGTAAGAAAGATGCCCCAGCGGCCCGCCAAAGTACGATCGCGCATTCACCGAGTTATTCTGAATGTACTCAAACGCAGAGCCGTGAAACGAGTTCGAGCCAGACTTCAGAATGACGTTCGCCACGCCACCCATCGCACGGCCCATCTCCGCATCGAAGTTGTTCGTCGAGATGTCCACCGACTGGATCGAATCCGCCGGAGGAATGATGATCTGCAGCAACCCCGTCCGCTCGTCATCGTCAATGCCCTCGATCTGGTACAGGTTGCCCATGCGCGGCATACCGTTCACCCGCGTCTGCAGCGCCCCCTGCGCATTGAAGAACTGCGAGTGCTCGTACGTCGCCGGCGAAGCTCCCGGAACCAGGTTCAGCAGCGACTGAAAGTTCCGGTTCGTCGTCAACGGAAGATTCGAGATCTGTTGCGTCTCCAGCTTCGTCGAGATATCCGCCCGGTCCGTCTGCAACAGAGGAGGCGCCGTCGTCACCATCACCTCTTCCGACACCGAGCCCGGAGCCACGCTGAAGTCCACGCGCGTCGACGTGTTGATCAGCACGTCGATGTTCTGGTGCGTCTCCTTCTTGAACCCCTGCGCCACAACCGACACCGAGTACGTTCCCGGCGGCAGATTCGGAATGGTGTAGTTACCCGCGTCGTTCGTCACCGACTCAAACAACGCCGCTGTCGCCACGTTCGTCGCCGTCACCTTCGCGTTGGCCACCGTCGCCCCGGTCGAGTCCTCAACCGTGCCCAGCAGTGTCGCATTCACCGCCTGTCCAAACGACGAAAGCGGTAACGTAAACAAGCAAACAACAACCCAGAAGAAGACCAGTTTGCGTTTCATCACGTGAAACCTCCCGGAAAAGATGAGGCGATCTCCCTGCCCCGGCGAAACGTATTGTTCTAAGAGCGAACGAAAAATTAGCAGCAAGGATTCAAATGTGTCAAATCGGTTAAACGGCGCTCTCACCAGTCGTGAATACGCCTTCCAACTGGACGACCACTAGCGCAAGCAGCTACGATGCCGTGCATGAATCCAACCATCTCGCGCCGCTCCCTGATCGGTGGCGGAACCATGCTCGCCGCCTCCGCTCTGCTCTCCGACTCTGCCTCTTCCTTCGCCGCTCCCGCCCAGCCCTCCTCTGCTCCTATCCGGCTGGGCATCGCCAGCTACACCTTCCGCAAGTTCGATCAGGCGCACCTCATCGCCTTCATGAAGCAGCTCAACTGCACGCTGCTCAACCTTAAAGACGTCCACCTCCCCATGACCCCCACCGACCAGGTCGCCACCCGCGCCGCCGAGTACCGCGCCGCCGGCCTCACCCTCACCGCCGCCGGCACCATCTACTTCGACAAGGACGACGACAACGACATCCGCGCCAAATTTGACTACGTCAAAGCCGCCGGAATCCCCATGATCGTCGGTTCCCCCACCCGACAGGTCCTACCGCGTGTCGAAAAATTCGTGAAGGAATACGACATCAAGCTCGCCATCCACAACCACGGTCCCGAAGACAAACAGTGGCCCTCGCCCCTCGACATCCTCGCCGTCGTCGACAAGATGGATAAGCGTATCGGCTGCTGCATCGACGTCGGCCACACCATGCGTGCCGGAGTCGACCCCGTCACCGCCATCAAAAAGGTCGGCCCACGCCTCTACGACATGCACATCAAGGACCTCGCCGAGGGCAACGTCAAGGAGAGCCAGGTCGCCGTCGGAGACGGCATCCTGCCCATCCCCGGCATCTTCCGCGCCCTCGTCGACATCGGCTACAAAGGCAACGTCGACCTCGAATACGAGATCAACGCCGAAGACCCAATGCCCGGAGTCATCAAGAGCTTCGCCTACATGCGCGGTGTCATCGCCGGCATGGGCCACTAATCCGCAACGCAGCTATGCCATACCGCAAATCCTTCGCGTCACCAATGATGTTCGCTAAGTAGAAAGTGTCATCCTGAGCGAAGGTGCTCACAGCCTCACCGTGAGCACCGCTGTCGAAGAGCCTGCCCTGAGCGAAGCCGAAGGGATCTGCGTTTTTCACTCCCGGCGCGACCCCAAATCGCGCCGCTACAACTCCACCCTCCGTAACCTTAGCGCACACCTTTTTAAATCGTCATTCTGAGCGAAGCGAAGAACCCCCGTATTCGATCGAGGCGTCAAGGCGAGCCCAACCGCTGTCAAGCCCCAAAACCTCATAAATCACTTCCATAAACAACCGCAAACACAACAATAAAAGACTCTTATGCTCAGAAAAATAAACCGGCCAAAAGCGCCGATTCATTTCACCCCATCCATTAAACTTAAAGAGTAAACAAAGACAGGCCCGGCCCACAGCCGGGCCTTCGCTTTAACCCAAAACTACAGAGTCCAAACCTAACATCCCTGTTTCGAAGACTTTGCACACAAAAGGACGGAGGCCCCCATGATCGACGCAGCAGAACTGATCGAGCAGATCAAGAACAGTAACGACAACTTCCGCCGCCAGTAGTGCCGCCACACCCTTCCCGAAGGCCGCCGCTGCGGCTCCCACGCCATGCGCGGTGAAAAGTTCTGCTACTACCACCACGACTCCCGCAAGCCCGTCGCCGATCCCCAGCGCCGCCAGGCCCGCCGTCACTGCTTCCACATCGCGCCTCCCCGCACCCGAGCCGCCATCCAGGAGTCCATCGAGATCATCACCCGCCTCGCCTACAACGAGATCGACCCCCGTCGCGCCGGCCTCCTCCTCTACGCCCTACAGATCGCCACCACCAACATCAAGGATCACCAGGCCAGCAACGCAGCTCCACCAGAGGTCAAGCCGGAGACTCCGATCGCAAACACCCCGGTCCAGCTCAACCCGGATCAGAACGGTCACGATCAACAGACGACAGTACCGGAAACAAAGTGTCATCCTGAGCACCCCTTCCCAGCGTGTCATCCTGAGCGGAGCGCAGCGAAGTCGAAGGACCTGCGGTTCGACTCCAACCCATTAGCCGACCCCTCATTCGATCGCGAGATCTTTCCCCAGCCTCAGCCCGAACTCCCCACCCCCAGCGAGACCACCGCAGCCATCTTCGAAGCCCTCGCCCACCACAGCATCGAACCCCAGCCCGGCTCCCCCGAAGACCGCAAACCTGGACCACAACCCGCTCCCGAGATCCTCCCCACCCTTCAAGCCACCGAGGACCCATTAAGCCACACCCTTCACCAGAGGTGAGCAGCACCCCTCCGCGTCTTCCCCCAGAAGTCGTCATCTCGACCGGACCCCGAGCGAGGGGGAGCGAGCCGAGGGGGAATGGAGAAAGCCCTGTATTTCGATCAATGCCCGCAGCCCACGTCTCATCCCGCGCCGCATCCCAAACCCTTCAGCAACAACAGGCCCCAAATGTCTCCGGCTTGTCTCCAATCTGTCATTTCATCGCATAAAGTCCTTCTCCCTGAGCATCTTGGCCCATTCTTCACATCAACGGGTATATAACCTATCTAGCTAAAACCGTTCGCCCGAAAATAGCGTGTATGGTTTTGGAGGACATCACCGTGAGCATGATTCTCGTCATCGAAGACGACCCCCGTATCCAGAAGGCGCTCTATCGCCAGTTCACCACCGAAGGCTACGACGTCACCCTCGCCTCCGACGGCATCGAAGGTCTCAATAGCTGCAAAACACTCAAACCCGCAGGCGTCGTCCTCGACCTCATGCTCCCCGGCCTCTCCGGCCTTGAGGTCTGTAAAGGCATCAAGAGCTGGTCCGCCACCACCCCCGTCGTCGTCCTCAGCGCCGTCTCCGAGGTCGCTGACAAGGTCCTCCTCCTCGAGATGGGAGCCGACGACTACGTCACCAAGCCCTTCAGCCCCCGCGAGCTCCTGGCCCGCGTCCAGGCCGCCATCCGCCGCACCCAGCGCCCCGTCTCCAACCAGAAGATCTCCTTCGGAAACGTCACCGCCGACTTCTCCGGCATGGTCATCACCAAAGACGGTGCTCCCGTCACCCTCACCGCACACGAGATCAAGCTGCTCCAGTACTTCGTCGAAAACGCCGACCGCGTCATCACCCGTGAAGAGCTCCTCTCCGACGTCTGGCACTACACCTCGTACCCAACCACACGCACTGTCGATAACCACATCATGAAGCTTCGGCAGAAGCTCGAAACCGACCCTGCCCATCCCGTCTACTTCCGCACCATGCACGGCATCGGTTACAAATTTGTTCGTGGAAGCTAGCGAAGGAAAGAAAGGCTCCGAGCCATGGCGCTGAGGTACAGGCTGCGAGTCAGAACGACGCTCCTCATTCCCCTGCTCGTTATCTCCTTCGGCTGCACCATCGTCAGTCTTCTCGTCATCCGAACGCTGGTCGAGCGCCAGGCCCGCACCTCGCTCGCCTCCGACCTCCGCCACTCCGTGATGACCTACCAGAACCTCGAGCGCCAGCGCCGCCAGATGCTCCTCAACGAGTCCGCCCTTCTGGCCGACCTCCCCAGCCTCAAGGCCCTGATGACCACCCACGACGCCCGAACCATCGAAGACGGCGGAGTAGAGTTCTGGGCCGTCAGCGGAAGCGATCTCTTCGCCCTCCTCGAGCCGAACGGCGAGCTCATCGCCTTCTACAACCCCGGCCCTTCCCTCCACCGCGCCAGCGTCGAGCACGCCCTCAGGAAAGCATTCCAGCACACGGAAGACGTCAGCACACTCTCCGTCGATGGCCGCCTCTACGAGCTAGCCATCGAGCCCCTCGTCTTCGGAGCGAGGACTACAGGAACACGCCTCGGCTTCGTCGCCTCCGCCTACGCGATCGACGAACAGGTCGCTCGCGAGGTCAGCCAGGCCGCGGCCGCCGAGGTCGCCTTCACCTCCGGCCAGCAGGTCGTCGCCAGCACACTCAACCCCGACCTCCAGCAGCAGTTCCTCTCTCAACTCAACTCGGTCCTTCACTCGCCGCCCGAAGGAAGCAGAATCCACCTCGGCGACGAGGACTACCTCGCCGCCTCCGTCTGCCTCCAGCCCACCTCAACCACAAGCGACGCAATTGAAGCGCCCCAACTCATCGTCCTCAAATCCTTCGCGCAATCCACCGAGTTCATCGGCCAGGTCAATCGCTGGGTCCTCACCCTCGGCCTGCTCGCCCTGCTCGTCGGAACCGGAATGTTGGTCTCCGTCTCACGCACCATCACACAGCCTCTCGAAGAGCTCGTCGGCGGAACCCGCGCCCTCGCCCATGGAGACTTCGACTACAAGCTCAGCGAGCACGGAGCCTCCGAGATCCGCGAACTCAGCCGCGCCTTCGACCGTATGCGCGTCCAGCTCCAGAGCACCCAGAAGGACCTCATCGACTCCGAGCGGCTCGCCACGATCGGAAGAATGGCCAGCTCCATCTCCCACGACCTCCGGCACTACCTCTCGGCGATGTACGCCAACGCCGAGTTCATGAGCGACGGCAACCTCGCGCAGCCCGAGCGCGAGGAGCTCCTGCAGGAGGTCAAGGACGCGGTCCAGGGCATGACCGACCTGCTCGATTCCCTGCTCCTGTTCACCCAAACAGGACGAGCGCTGCACCCGGAATATCAATCGATCGCCGTCATCCTCCAGCGCGCCGTCAACATGGTTCGTTCACACCCCGCAGCCCGCGACGTCCGCATCACGGTAAGCGAGCTCTCCTCCCTCACCGTCTGGGTCGACGAGCAGAAGCTCGGGCGCACTGTCTACAACATCCTGCTCAACGCCTGCCAGGCCGCGCGCCGCGGACACGGCCCCGCAGCGGTTTCGTTGAGCCTGCTTGAAGACGAGGACGCGATCCACATCCGCATCGCCGACAACGGTCCCGGCGTCCCCGAGGCGATCCGTCAGACCATCTTCCTCCCCTTCGTCAGCGAGGGGCGCGAGAGCGGCATCGGCCTCGGCCTCACGCTGGCCCAGCAGATCGCGCAAGAACACGGAGGCAGCATCACCCTGTCGCAGACCGCGGAAGAGAACACCGTCTTCACCATCACGATTCCCAAAGCAGCCGCCCCAGCCCTCAGCCATGAATCCGGCAGACGATCCGCACCGACACAAGCGCAAGCTTCGATCCAAGGACGAGGTTGACGATGAGAGACCTTACCTGCACTGTTCTGATGTATCTCCTTGCGAGTTCATCCGCAATCGCACTCCACGCCCAGACGCAGCTCAAGACCACCGACGCCGAGATGGAGCAGCGCCTCGAGGCGATCTCGAACGCCCTCACCACCACGCGCCAGCAGCTCGACCAGTCGCAGCAGCAGATCGTTCAGCTCCAGGCCGAACTGGCCGCGGTCAGGCAGCAGCTGGCCTCTCGACAGGACACCGCGCCCGCCTCCGGTCCAGTCGACCCCGCACCGGCGCAGGTAGCCAGCTCCAGCTCACAAGAGATGGAGGAGCGCCAACAGACCGTCGAGGCGCAGGTCAAGGTCCTCGACCAGAGCAAGGTCGAGAGCGGATCCAAATATCCGGTGCGGCTCACCGGGCTCATTCTCTTCAACGGATTCCTCAATCGCGGCTCGGTGGACAACATCGATCTTCCATCCATCGCGACACGCCAGACTCCCGGCACAAGCGATGGAAGCGCGGGAGCCACCATGCGCCAGACGATTCTTGGGATCGAAGCGAACGGGCCGCGAATCGCAGGCGCCAGAAGCTCGGCCGACGTGAGCTTGGACTTCTTCGGCGGCATCGCGTATAGCAACTACGGCACCGCCTCCGGCATAGTCCGCATGAGAACGGCCAGCGTCAATCTCGACTGGTCGCGGGATTCGGTACAGTTCGGCATGGTCGCTCCGCTCATTTCGCCGCTCAACCCCACTTCATACGCGACGGTTGCAGAGCCCGGTATGGCCTGGGCCGGAAACCTGTGGAGCTGGGCTCCGCAGCTCCGAATCGCTCATCGCTTCCCGCTCTCTGATGACAAGCAGTGGATGGCGGAGTTCGGACTGTGGGACCCTTCCTCTTCGGGGTACAACAAGAGCGATGTCTTTCGCGCTCCCAGCGCAGGCGAACAGACCAAACAGCCCGGCTATGAAGGACGAGTCTCCTTTGGCTCAGGCGGCGAGCGTGGATTCCAGGCAGGTGTCGGCGGATACTACAGCCGCCAGACGTACGGCAGCGCGAACAACGACGCGTGGGCCTTCACGGCCGACTGGCGCGTCCCGCTGGCACATCGCTTCGAGCTGAGCGGTGAAGGATATCGCGGCCGTTCGCTCGGCGGCCTCGGCGGCGGAGTCTATAAAGACGTGATCTTCGGCACCGATCCGATCTCAGGTGCCACCGTGTGGCGCGGATTGAACGACATCGGTGGCTGGACGCAGTTCAAATCCCACTTCGGCCGGTCGCTTGAGGCAAACGCGACCATCGGACAGGACAATGGTTTTGCGAGCGACTTTCACGCAGTCAATCTACCTTCAAACGCGAGCCAGACCGAGCTGCGGGCGCGCAATCGGATGCTAGCCGGCAACCTGATCTATCGGCCTAAGACCTACCTGATCTTCTCGCCGGAGTACCGTAGGATCTGGACGTGGCCGATCTCGGGCAAGGGCAGCACCGCAGACATCTTTACGCTCTCGGTTGGATATCAGTTCTAGAGGAGGAATGGTGCGCAGTTCGCTTCGCTGGACGATCGCCTATTGCACGACGCTCATTGGACCCACGCTTCTGGCCCAGGGCGTAGACGTGTCGGCGCGGATCGTCATGCACACCGACAAGCGAACGGCCAGCACCGCTCAGAAGACCAACTCCAGCGTGGCCAACGTCGTCGTGTGGCTCTCCCCGACGCGCGCGGAGGACCCGAAACCTGCGCCTGCAGTGCATCCGCCCTACCGTCTGCTCCAGAAGGACAAGCAGTTTCACCCTCACCTGCTGGTGGTGCCGACGGGAACCAACGTCGAGTTCCCCAACGCAGATCCCTTCTTTCACAACGTCTTTTCGCTCTTCAACGGCAAGCGCTTCGACCTGGGACTTTACGAGTCCGGCACCAGCCGCTCCGTACGATTCGATCGCGAAGGTATCTCCTATATCTTTTGCAACATTCACCCGGAGATGGGGGCCGTCGTCCTCGCGCTCAGCACTCCTTACTATGCAGTCTCCGGCGCGGATGGCCTCATTACGATTCACGATCTCCCGCCGGGAAGCTACCGCATGAACGTGTGGAGTGAAAACGCGGCGTGGCTTCACGGGAGCGAGACACAGCACGTCGTACAGATCGGGCCCGGTGCGGGCACGGTTCGCCTGGGAGAGATTACGATGCAGCCCACGGCCAGCCCGCTGGGAAACCATAAGAACAAGTTCGGCGAGGACTATCGGCCGGAGCCACACCCGCCTTACTAGCCGCGACCAATCGCGTGCGGCGCAATCAACACTCTCATTTTATGGTGCCCGGAGGGGACTTGAACCCCCACGACCGGTTAAGGTCTGCGAAATTTTAAGTCTCCGAAGAACACCGTATCTATGATAAATAAGGGGAAGTTAGCGTAGTTAGCGAATTGACTAAGCCCATTCCCGTCTGTAAATTTAGCGTAGCTTGCCGAAATTATGACGAACTGACGTCTGTACCCGAACGTGTACACGAAAAACCTTGCGCTTCAGCGCCCTTCCAGTAGTGCATTTGCAGTTCGAATCAATCGCAGCGAAGCGCCACTTCCCCTTCCTTCATTAGTAGGGCCGTACTAGCTAGTAGGGCCGTACTAGTTCAGCACTCCTCCACGTCCAGTTCAGCCATGCTTTGTCGAGGTATCGAAGAAGCCCTGGATATCAGCATCAAGCACATAGTTCACCTTCCTCTTCACGAGCGCATAGGACAGCGCGTCCAGCGCCTGGCTGGCGGCGCCTCGGACGAAAGCCATACGAGAAGCCGAGGAAGTCTACCTCATAACTCTGATTGAGGATGGTGACCACCGCATGCTGGACGATCTTGTCTTCCAGTGCGGCGATCCCGAGCGGACGTTTCCGTCCGTCGCCTTTCTCGATATAACCCCTTCTCGATGGCAGCGCCCGGTAGGCTCCGCGATGCAACTGCTGTGCAGATCGGCGAGCCGATCCTCCAGTCCGGTTTCATACTCCTGCCATGTCATGCCATCCACTCCGGGAGCGGCTCTGCGCTACAAAGAGCCAAAGCTGTCCCTTAATAAATCGATCGTGACGAACAATCGAGCTGGTTTTCTTATCGCACATGGAACCCTATCTCCTGATTGAAATAACGTCCGTCAGATTTATGGCCTCACACGCCATTCGGAGCCTTTAGAAGTGCAATTTCGTCCGGTGATACTGGCCTGATGGTGAGGTCTGTTGCTAGTGCATCGCTTCTCCCGCAGCACCTCCCTGTCCGGGCTTGTTCTTGCTCAGAATGAAGGCGCACACCACCATGCCCATCGCCATCCAACAGAGTAGACGGTAGATGTCCTGATAAGCCTGCGCAGCAGCTTGCTGATTGAGTTGCTGATAAATAAGAGCTCGTGCCATGAGGCCGGGTCCGGGTCCTTTGCCGCTACCGCCAAAGTAAGAGGTAAGCGCGTTGACATGGTTGACGTACGCGGGATTGCCGGGCTGCATGGACTCCTGCAGGCGCGCCTGGTGGAAGAGAGAACGGTTGGTGACGATCGCTCCAGTGACGGCGATGAAGATGCTGCCGCCAACATTGCGAACGAAGTTGATGATCCCGGAGACCTGATTGCTCGCCTCTTTCGGAAGTCCGACATACGCTGCGGTGGTGATGGCGATGAAGGCGAAAGGAATCGCGAACATCTGAAGAATTCGCAACCAGGAGGCAAAACCGAAGGTCATGGTGAGCGTGAAGTGCGTGGAGGTGTAATAGAACGCGCCGGCGAAGCAGGCGAAACCGAACGCAGCCATATTTCTTGCTGGAAACCTGCCGGTAGCTATTCCTGCCAGAGGCATAACGACGAGCAGGGCAAGTCCTCCGCCTGCGAGGGCCTCTCCGGCGCGGGTTGCCGTGTAGCCCATCAGTTGCTGCAGGAACTGGGGCTCAAGTACGGTTGCAGCATTCAGGACTCCGCCGACCAGAATCATGAGGAAACAACAGATAGCGAAATTCTTGTACTTGAATAGCCGCAAATTCATGATGGGGTTCTTAGCCCGCCACTGCCACCAGATCAGGCCGGTCATACCGGCAACGAATAGAAGGCAGAAGATGCGGATGAAGTTGGAGGCAAACCAGTCATTCTCTTCCCCCTTATCGAGCATGATCTGCATGCCGCCCATGGCGACCGTGAGCAACCCGAGGCCGATGTAGTCCAGTCTCCTGAGATTGGCACGATCTGCTTTGATCCAGGGCGGATCCTCGACCAGGCGACTGACCAAAAAGAACGCGAGTATGCCGACGGGCAGATTAATGTAGAAGATCCATCGCCATGAGTAGTTGTCGGTGATCCAGCCGCCGATTGTCGGTCCGAGTGACGGCGCAAGCACTGCCACAAGACCGTAGAGCGCGAAGGCCTGGCCGCGCTTCTTTTCTTCGAAGGAATCCGCCATGATAGCTTGCGCCATGGGCTGGAGGCCGCCACCCCCGACGCCCTGAAGGACACGCGCAAAGAGCAAGATCGGGAGCGTCGGCGCGATACCGCAAAGAAAGCTTGCGACCGTGAAGATGGTGATGCACAGCAAAAAGAAGTTTCTGCGGCCGATGACGCTTGACGCCCAGGCGCCCACTGGCAGAATGATCGCGTTGGAGACAAGATAGCTGGTGAGAACCCAGGTTCCCTGATCGGTGCTGGCGCCGAGATCACCTGCAATGTGTGGAAGGGCGACATTGGCAATGGAGGTATCGAGAACCTCCATGAAGGCAGCGAGGGCAACTGTGGCCGCGATCAGCCAGGGGTTGACACTAGGCTTCCATCGCCCGCTGCTCCCGACTTCTCTGACCTCCGCTTTCCTTTCCGGTGGAGTAAGCGTTGTCGAATTCATTGACGCAAGCCCAACCATCCACGGTCACCTCTAACACTTTGCGAACTGTTTCCGTTTACTGCTCTTTTTGCGAGGCTGAGCATTAGTGTTCCTTCAATTAATATACATACTGTATCTGCAATCGTATTGTATGTCTAGGAGAGGTTTGTCAAGGGACCCATGATGGCAGACACAGGCATAGGCAAATATTAACAACCAAAGTCATATTCCCGGTGCAAGGCTATGATCGCGGCACATGCGGTCTTCATGAAGATGGTGGACACCTCGGCCACCATCGCACATTGAGTGTCGGGCGGAGGATGAGGGAGAAGGGAGGAGACGAACAAAAAAGCGCTTACCCCACAGCGATTGTTGTTATCGAGCAATGGATCTGTTTCGTATTGGGCCTAGTCTGCATGGTCCTCGGGTTCTGGGGGATTTGTATGAAGCACGGACAGCATGCTCTTTCTGCATACATCGCATGGCTGGGACCGCTATATATGCCGACGTTGCGGGTAACGGCAAATCGTGTGCCTCGGATTGGGTGTAATGCTGGTACGCCAGAGATGGGCGCATCTCTGACCGCCTTCGATTTCCAGCCCACTTAAAGATTACTGCGATCTTCTCGCAGGGACCGGTGTGTGATGCCGATGTATTTGCCCGTTCGCCGGAAAGTTCTCGTCTCCACGCGCAATGGCTAAGGAGCAACCATGAAAACCAAAATGAAAGACGACCTGGAAGACATCCCAATGGCGTACTTGTGGTGTGTAGTTCTCGCAATCATTGCGATTGTGGCCGTTGCGGTGGTTGTGGTCATTTCGATTGTTTTAAAAGCCTGAGCACGTAACTCTCGCGGTATATCTTCGCGTCAATGCCTCGGAGTTGAAGGGGCGCTCGGTTCAAAGCGAATCCTTTCAGGATTCAGGCTGTCAGGCAAGACCTCCAGAAGATAAGCTATCCTCGTATCAGGATGTAGAGTGTTCATTGTGTTCAGAATCGTGTCGGCACAACTTGGATCCTGACGTTGGCGCCATCTGAGTGTGTCTTACGTTTCTTAGAGGTAGTCAATGAATCACCAGAGCAACGATCGGGGGCAGCTAAGGATTAAAATGCCAGTGAGCGGCACAAAACCACGAAAGCGACTTACGCGCGAGGAGAGCAGAGCACAGACTCGTGCCACATTGATCGCCGTAGGACGCAGACACTTTCTGCGTTACGGGCTTGGCGGCGCTGTGGCGGAGAAGATCGCGGAGGATGCCGGTTATTCTCGGGGCGCTCTGTATTCCAACTTCGACGGTAAGGAAGAGCTGTTTGTCGCTGTAATCCATGAGGAACAGGCGCGCCACCTGAATTTCTTCCGGTCTCTATTGGAGGAAGAGCCTTCAGGCAAGAAGCGGTTGAACAAAATGCGGGACGCCATTGCCGACCTGATGACGGACCATGATTGGATCGTGCTTCGTGCTGAATTCGAGGTCGGAGCTCTTCGAAGCGAACGTATCCGGCAAAGCTTTGTTGAAGTGCATCGGCAGCAGCTTCGCGACGGAGGTGAGCTTGTCAGGGACCTCTTGCGCTCTCCTGAAGTCACCTCGAGATTGAAGCCGGATGATTTCATCACGGTTGTCATCAATCTCGCTCATGGTCTGGCAGTCACCCAGAGAATCCTTGGCACAGAACTCTCTCAGAAAAGCACGCGCAGCCTGGTTCAATCTCTGTTTGATCATTTGATATCGTCCGCATGAATACTCGGCTGGCCGCAACAATTCCACCGATCACCGCTCATTACTCCCGAATGAAGGGCAAATCGCAAGTAGAGTCTCAGTTGGTGATGACAGGGCAAGTCGCTCGTGGAGGCGCGACGGCAACGTGTTCTACAAGTTCTGGTCCCGGTAGGGACGCTCATTACTGAGCGCCCCCCGGAGAGATCCGTACAGGCGCGTCTACGCATACGGCTCTTACGAAGGATGAGTGGCGTAGAAGCGAGCCTCGGGATAGGGATGCAGGATGCGGGGTGGTGGGATCCATCTGTCGAAGATTGGGGTATATTTCGCCCACTTCTTTCTCGCGGTTTGACTGCGACGAACCAAAACGTTTCGCCATAGTCGATGGAGGCGATGCTTGAAGTTGGACAACTGGTCGATGTTGCCGGGAACAGCAT
>NZ_JQKI01000012.1 GCF_000745965.1 Edaphobacter aggregans DSM 19364
GTATTCAGTCCAGCGCTTATTTACAAATGTGCAGAAGCCGTTAGGCAACGCGGTGAAAGTCATCGCCGGAATCGTTTCCACAACGTCCCGCAGACGCTTTTCCTGACTCTTGAGTCGATGAACGCGCCATCGATAAAGTGCCCAAAGCAGCGCACTAAAGACGGCGATGCACGACAATCGGAACCAGTAAGTTTGATAGTAGGCCGGGGTGACGTTCAAAGCGATCGCAGTTTCTGGCCCGTTCCACAGCCCCTCGCTGTTGCTGGCGACTAGCCGGAATCGATAGGAGCCGGGCCCAAGGTTCGTGTAAACGGCTTCTCGCGCTGCAACCGGCTGGCTCCAGCTACTGTCGAAACCTTCAAGAAAATATCGAAAGCGAATCCGCCCGGGCACCGCGAGGCTCAGCCCCGTGTACTCAAATGTGATTCGCCTGGGAGATGGAGGAATTTGAACGAAGGCGGCGAGGTTTGCGGTGTTGTTATCGGCGGTGATCGCCTCGATGTGAGGCAGCGCGGGAACTGAATTGTCATTGATCTGGGATGGATTAACAACCGACAAGCCGCCGCTGAGTGAAAACCAGATCTTGCCCGCCGAATCCGAGACCACCGATCGGCTCCGCTTAACTCCTTCAGTGCTCTCGAGACCATCGGCCTGGTCGTACTCGCGAACATCGACTGCTTTCACAACACCGCTTAGCAGTTTGTCGCGCGGAACGCGCAAAACATGATCTTCGGTCGCGATCCACAGCCAGCCGTTTTTGTCTTCTTCAATGCCGAATATTGGTGCTTGCAGGGACTCAGGTACTTCTCGGGGTACATGCACATGCCCATCACCGAGGTACGCGAGACCTTCGGCCGTTCCTATCCACAGGATTCTCGTTGAATCCTGCAGGAGGCAGTTGACATCCTCGGAGGGTAATCCGTCGTTGCCGGTATAGGTTCGCCACCCCTTATGCGACATGGCACTGACGCCATTCGGGGTCCCAAACCACATCGTTCCGTCAGGGCCCTCGGCAATCGACGAAATTGTGTTCGCCGCCAACCCGTCTGTAGTCGTGTAATTTGTGAAATGGCCGTTCTTTAACTCACTTACACCACGATTGAGGGTCCCGGACCAAACAGTACCATCACGACTACGATAGACCACGTACACCCTGTTTTGTGCGAGGCCGTCTGCCTGCGTGTAGGTCTTGGCTGTAAACGAATTGCCGGAGTAGCGCAGATGGGTGAGTCCACCCTGTTGTCGTCCCACCCAGACATCATCCTTGCCAGTGCCGGTAATGGAGTAGACGACATCGTTGGCGATCCCATCGGCCGTGACAACCCCGCTTTTTCCTTCCTTCAGCCATCGCAAACCGCCCTGAATGGGCGCAACCCAGGTGCGGCCGCCGGAGTCAACGTGCAATGGTCCCATACTCTGCGATTTCAAATTGGGAAGAGAGTACGTAACGAAGGCGCTGTCTCGCAGTTGCTCGAGGCCGCGCGCGCTACCGATCCATATGTTTCCCTCACGATCCTCGAAGAGCGCAGCTACCGGCCCAGTGGTTTCGTGAGCACTCACTAAAGAAACCCCGTTCGCGTTGTACCGAAACAGTCCGCGACTCGTGCCAACCCAGATGTTCGAGTCCCGGTCGCGAAGAATGGAACGTACGTCGAGATTGCGAAGAGATGACGGTACACCTGCCGAGGTAAGCTCTTTTCCATTCCAGCGCAGCACACCCTTCGCCGTTCCGACCCACAATTCTGAGTTTTGAAGAGGAAGAAGGCAGTTAATCTTCGTATCAACACGTCCATTCAAGGCGCTCAAAACACGGCCTTCCTGGAGATAGGAGAGCCCTCGACGCTCCGTGCCAAGCCAAATCTTTCCGTCGTCAGTCTGCGCCATGGCGATCACCACCGGCGCCGCTAGACGATCAAACCAACTAAAGGGAGTTGCTCGCTGGTCAGGAGCTTCGCTGTTCGCGACTCCTGCAGCGTCGGCGGGAAGAGCTGCGGACGACAGGCTTCGAAATCGGTTGTCACTATATGCGACAGTTCCCTCAGCTAATGACGAGAGCAAAACCGCACCCGATGTCCCCCGTGCCATTGCCGTTGTGCCGTTCTCAGACCAACCGCGGATAAGCTCGAAGTTCCCATTGTGATAACGAAAGACTATGGTGTTTTGTAACAATATCCAGAGGTGATCGCTTGCGTCAACCA
The DNA here is from genome assembly GCF_000745965.1 of Edaphobacter aggregans DSM 19364. Lineage (GTDB taxonomy): Bacteria > Acidobacteriota > Terriglobia > Terriglobales > Acidobacteriaceae > Edaphobacter > Edaphobacter aggregans. The sequence goes on from NZ_JQKI01000012.1 coordinate 2,199, forward strand.
GGAGTGTTCGCACGGGACCAATCAGCATTGGATCAGGGTGGGCCCGCTCGAACTGGTGAAAATTCAAACCGTCGAAACGAAAAAGACCTTTATCTGTCCCAATCCAGAGATAGCCATCGGAAGTCTGTGCGATGGCCGTTATAGATCCGCCCGGCAAACCTCTCTCAGTTCCCCACGAGTCGTGGAGATATTGCGACACGGTCCGGGTGGGATCGAGCGCAGACGCCGAAACAGCGAAGCAGACGACCGCGAGTCCGGCAATGGCACACCTGAGTAGCCAGCGCCTTCCAAAACCGTCCTCACGGTAGATATTCAAACTTCTCAACCACAACCTCGCTTGGCTTCTGCATAGGATTTTTGTCGGTCGCAACGACGAAAAATATCAGACGGGGTATTGCCTTACCCGGTGACGGTATGCCAGACGTGAACTCATGTTCAGCAACGAGTTGCGCTCCCGCACTTGCATATCTTCCGCGAAAGGTCTTGAAAGTTGCATGTCCAGATTCCCAGCGCAGGACATACGTCAAGGTGCCTGAGGGCGCCTTAAAAGCGAACAGGTTCCCAGGAATGTAGAGCGGTTGAATTACATATTGTGCATTGTTCTTATTCGCAGCGTCACGCCGGCCACCGACCTCTACGTCCATCTCGCGAAAGTGCTGCTCGCTAGCCCGTTCGTCGAAGATAAACATACTGAAGGCCGCGGCGGGTTCTAAGTGAGAAGTATCACGCACAGTTACCGAATACGTGCCGTACCCGAGACTGCGATTTAAGAATATTTCTGCACACGACCACATGCCCGATTTCTTCTTGATCTGCATGTGGAGCGCCCCGCTCGTATCGGTCCATGCATTTTCAGGATCGTAGAGGTTGTTCATGCCTCCCTTGTCACTTTCAATCATGCGAACACCCCAATCATAGCCGCTGAATTTAAGCGATCCGGTCGGGTCAAATTGCGGCGTTCCAACGCCCTTCACAATTGTCACGAGAGCAACGGAACCGCCTTGGGTCGGAGCTAAATCCAGGATGGGCGGCGGATGATAGTCCGGCTCCACCAATAACGCAGCATACTCAAATCCGAGATGAGTTTCCGTGCTCCACGTTGAGTCTGATTTGATGGGAATGAAGGGATGATCAGGCCAGGGCTGCACCCACCACGACCCGGCGTGTGCATAAATAACAATCTGCTGTTTTGGTCGAGCATTTCTTACCCGTCCAGAGATCGTGTCGACTCTTTCTCGTCCACCTTGTGCCGCCGGCGGAATATGGGTGAACTCGATCGAAGGTCCGGAATCGGCATTATGCGACCGGCAACTGCTCAGCGCGATGCAGAAAACCAGCAGCAGCGATCGCTGGAAGGAAACTGGGACCAACAGTCGAAGTTGCATGTGACTCCACAATAGACTACCGGATGCGCGAGGTGAGAGGCACCCTGCAGAGTGCTTGAACCGAAATTTTACCGCTCTGAGCCTCGGTGTGAACCCCTCAACGAGGTCCGACCACTGGCAAGATCATTCTTGTAGCAGACGATAACTCCCTAAGCCGTGAACTCATCAGAGAGCTGCTGGAAGGATCAGCCAGGTGGCCGAAAGTTCAGATTCCAGCAGATCTTTTTGGTATCGCACCACTCTCACTGACTTACACGCTCAGCGCCCTCCAACTTTTGGAATAAACGATAATGTGGCGCAAACGCCAATTTATGGTTTATTCGATACTGGAGACCGAGTCTTCGATGGCTCTGCCCACTGATTGCGAGCGAGTCCAAGGCAAACCGGTTCACAAGGAAGCTGGCACGCCTGAAACTGAACTACTCATTCAAGCGGTCACAGTACCTAGTTGGTTACTGATGCCAGTGGACCGACTTGACGAGGACCTGAGACGCGCTCCCTCCCGTGTTGTCACTTTCCAGAAGCATCTCGAAGTGTGGGATCTGTCCATTTGCCCGTTTTGCACTTCGGATAAGGTCCCGAATTCGATCTTTGTTAAAAAGTAGATCCGCGACACTCTCCGTACCCGCCTGAGAGGTTCCCTCTAGTATGAGGACCTCACCTTTGCTGTTCAGACCCGCTATAGATGCAAGAAGTCCGTAGATCTTATGGTCTCCATCTTTGCGTATCAATCTTGAGTGCTCGCCCGGCTGCGGCGCACGGTTCACAATGACGAAGGCACGACCGCCGGGTTCTTTCTCAAAGGAGAAGTCCATGTTCTCTTCGAAGAGTTCGACCCAGGGATTGGACTCATGCGCTCCGATGAGAATGACATTCGCATCCTTCAGATCGTTGGGACGAATGTCGCGAGCGAATTTGATATCCAGGGCTGCAGACTTTGGCCTGACGATCGCAGAAAGCTTCGTAGCTGTATTCGAGTCTACGACCGAGGTATAGCGTCGTGTCGCGAGATCGTCGATCGAGAAGGTATTGCTCCCAAATTGGTGCCGGTCGCGGACGTAATTACCGTTCAGGTACTCGCTTAAGGCGACCTGTCTTTCGACCGCGCGCTGGTACATCACCAGACCGCTGTCCCCGATGACGGCAATGGTTCGTGTATCTGGCTCAAACATGCGGTCGAGCAGTGGATTGTCCGCTGCGGTCTGGCCGGCGGGAGACTGTTCAGCGTGTAGCCGGTACAGATGGATACAGCAAGCCGCCAGTCCAAGAACAAGCACCGAAAGAGCACCGACGCTCAACCGCAGAAGGCGATTTCTATCAGCAGTCCCGGGGGCCTGGTCACTCGCTGGCTCTTCCTGATGCGGCACAGGCCTGGCAACGCTGTCGCCAATTGACGCAGAAGGGGACGGCACGAACACGGGCACATACCCCCCCTTGGGGATGGAAAGATGGAGCTGCTCGGCGACGCCTTCATTCAGGAAGTAATCTTCGAGCTTCGTTCGCAGGCGGACCGCGTGTGCTCGCACAATGCTGTCGGCAGATGCATCGTAATTCGGGTCTCTGTCAAAGACCTTAGCTCCGATCTCCTGCTCGCTGATCTGGTCGGCCCGGTCGGTCAGGGCCATGCGGCTGACGAACTTTAAGAACAGCACAAGCTTGGGAGAGCGAACAAATCCTGACGAGGAGGCAATCCGCAGCACAAGCTGCCATCGGGGATCAGCAGCTAAGAGCGCCCGGACCTCCTTCTTTTCTGGGGTCATTACGCTTGCAGGCATAGGTGAAAAATGCTCCCCGGCGGATGCTAAATACGTTAAATGAGGCTTGTGAACTGCTAGTAAATAGCTCATTCTAAGTAACATATGCCGCCAATTTGCTAAGCATCCGTAAAACTCCGCGGTTCGGCGACGATTCGCCGCTATGGTTGAAAGGCTTATTGACACAACTTCACACTGTGGAGCCCTCAAATGCTTTTTCCTGAACCTACCGGGCCACACCCGGTCAAATGGCGAAGCGTTTTGCTGTCGCTTTATCTTCTCTTGACCTCTGCGCAAGCCTGGTGCCAGTTCGACCAGGGCGTGGTCCTCGGCACACTCCGCGATACAGGCGGCCTGCCAATTTCCGGGGCAAAGGTGACGCTGACCAATACTGCCACCGGCACCTCACAGACCGTGACGTGCAAGGACGATGGCACCTACGTCTTCCCGACCGTCCGCATCGGCTCCTACACCGTCACCGCCGAGTCAGCCGGGTTCAGCCCTTCGAAAACGGATGTTTTCAATCTTTCGATTGGCAGCCGGCAGGAGGTGAACCTGACACTGAAGGCTGGGGGCGAAAACCAGACCGTAACGGTCACCGGCGCGGCCGAACTGCTGGAGACCTCGACCAGCGACAACGGACAGGTTATTGGCTCCAAGCAGATCGTGAACCTGCCCCTGAACGGCAGGAACTACGCCGACCTCGCTCTGCTGGTTCCGGGTGTGCGGCGGTCGTCTATTGCCGTTGCGGGTATCCTCAGCCGTGAAGGCGCCTTCGACGTGAACGGCCTCAACTCGATGGCGAATAACTTCCTCTTGGACGGCCTGGACAACAACGCCTACCAAACCGCGAACCAGGGCTACTCCAACGAGGCCATGGTGCCCTCTCCCGACGCCGTTCAGGAGTTCAAGGTCCAGACCGACAACTACAGCGCAGAGTTCGGCCGCGCGGCCGGCAGCATCGTCAACGTGTCCACCCGAAGCGGCACCAACCAGTTCCACGGCGTCGCTTACGACTACCTCCGCAATACCGTTCTGAACGCCTATGGCCCCTTCCTTGGCAACGGCATCAAACCGACACTGATTCAGAATCAGTTCGGCGGAACGCTGGGCGGCCCAATCAAGCACGACAAGCTCTTTTTCTTTGCAGACTATGAAGGGCTGCGCCACATCGATCGGGCGATCCAAAGCGCGGTTGTGCCCACAGCGCAACAGCGCCAGGGCATCTTCACGAACGCGGATGGAAGTCCGATCCCGCTCATCAATCCTGTCACCGGCGCCTCGTATGCGAACGGGGTTATACCTGCGAGTGATCAATCCGCCTTCGCGACGGCGGTGATGGCAGCGCTTCCTATGCCGAACGTCGCTGGCGCTACTCCAGGACAAAGCAACTACACCTCGCAACCCGCAAATACGGTGACCAGCGACAAGGGTGATATTCGTGGCGACTACTATCTGGGGCCGAAGAACACCTTCTTCGCGCGCTATAGCCAATTACATCAGCAGATCTTCAGTGCTCCCAACATTCAAGGGCTCGCCGGAGGCAACTCGAACGGAACGCTCTACAGCTACGTCAAGCAGGTCGCGGGCGGCTGGACGTACAACATTCATCCCAACAGCATTCTCGAAGTGCGACTTGGTCTCACCTGGACGCAGAGCGGTAAGAACCCTTACAACCTGGGTGCAAACAACCTGGTCGCCGGTTTCCAGAACATTCCCACTGACCCGACGATCGTTGGTGGCGTAAACACGCAGAGCGTTACTGGATTCAGCCAGTTCGGACGGCAGGCGACGAATCCGCAGTTCACAAACCCCCACCTCTATAACCCCAAGGTGAACTACTCCACCATCCGTGGTCGGCATAGCCTGAAGTTCGGTTATGAGTATGGATATATCGCTCAATCGATCTCGGACTTCCATCCGCAGTTCGGTGCCGACACCTATGCAGGCCAGTTCAGCCGCGCCAGTGGCGCGCAGGGCTCCACCGCCATTCTGCAACAGGCTTATAACCTTGCAGACTTCCTGGTCGGTGCACGGTCGCACTATGAGCTGAACAACCTTGCGACGATCACCTATCTACGCCGCCAGCACTTTGCCTATGCGCAGGATGATTGGCATGTCAACGATAAACTCACGCTGAACCTGGGGCTGCGCTATGAACTGGTGACGCCGTACTGGGAGAAGGATAACCACCTCGCTAACTTCGATCCCACCAGCAACTCACTCGTTCAAGCAAGCTCCGGGTCGTTGTACAAACGCGCCCTTCTCAATACCAAGACACTCAACTTCGCTCCTCGCGTCGGTTTTGCGTATCAGGTACGGCGGTCCACGGTGATCCGGGCCGGATATGCCATCAGCTACGCTCCCTTTTATCGTTTCGGTGGAGAAGGCACGCTCTCTTACAACGGTCCTTTCATCGTCGACGCTACCGTAGACCAGACGCCGCAATTCGGTCCCGGAGCTGCGAGCAAACCTTTGCCAAACTGCACAGCACAGTCTGCTCCGCTGAGCTGCTTCCGCACCACGCAACAGGGCTATGTCGATAACTTTGCAACAGCGGCGAACTTCTCCACGCTGCAGGCGCAGACCCGCTACATCCCCAAGGACGATCCCACGGCATACGTGCAGACCACCTATGTCAACGTGCAGCAGGAGATCACGCCTACACTCTCATTGGGCATTGGCTACCTCAACAACCACGGTTCACATATCCGCGTGCTCGGCGATTTCAACCAGGCCGCGACGCAATCGCCTGCCTGCGCCAACAACCCTGCCGCGTGCCTCACGCTGCAACAACGCCGGCCGATCAACAACTTCACCAACATTCTCGAGACCTTCGGTGGAGGTTTCCTGCAGTACAACGCACTGCAGGTGAAGCTGGAGAAGCGCTACTCGCAGGGTCTTCGGATCTTGAACTCGTTCACGTGGTCGCGGGCAATCAACAACGCGTCAGCCGATCTTGAATCGCAAAACGGTGATTCCCAAAACGTGAATATCCGAAACATCCGTGGGGATCGTGGTCCTTCTGGCTATAATCAGCCTTTGAATGACACCCTCTCGGCCTTGTGGGATCTGCCGTTCGGCACCGGAAGACGTTTCGGCAGCGATGCACCGCGGGCAGTGCGCGAGGTGCTCGGCGGATGGCAGCTCTCCGCGATCAGCACCGCCACCAGTGGTCTGCCTATCAACCTCACCTATTCGCCGACATCGAATCAGACCGTGAGCTCGACGAGCGGGGTCTATAGCTATCGGCCAAATCTGACCGGCAGTTTGCAATCCGTCTCCAACCCGCATAGCGCCTATCGAAAGACCAACACGGCTCTGTTGAACACGCTGAATGCGAGCGCTCTCAGCATCCCTACAGTCGATCAACCTTTCGGAAACGTTGGTAGAAATGCCCTGCGCGGACCGAGTTTTTACCAACTTGACCTTGGTCTGCACAAGCAATTCGGCCTCTGGTCGGACTCGAGCAATCTTGAGTTCCGGCTCGAAGGCTTCAATGTCCTGAACAAAACCAACTTCGCGAGTCCCGATTCGAACCGCAGCGATGGTGGTAACTTCGGAGCGTACACCGCCTCGAATGTTTACCCCTCGCGGCAGGTGCAGCTCGCACTTCGGCTCTCTTTCTAGAGCCAGGACGGCCCACATGGTCTCCCAGGGTGTGCCGTCCGCCTACGTCTCTTGACCGAAATTTCAGAGGAAACAATGATGCATAAGCCAATTGCTCTCGCAGCGATCATTGCTGCTGCCACACTGGGGATCCAGGCACAGGCACAGACCGCCGCTTCGCAGGACCAGCTTGTCCACTTGAATCAGATTCAAGTCATCGGAACACACAACAGCTATAACCGTGGCTTCGCTCCAAGTGAGGCAAAGTGGCTCCAGGAGAAGAATCCGAAGGCTTTTCAGGCGCTTGATTACGCACATGGACCCCTTGCCTCACAGCTGGATGGTGGCGTGCGCCAGATGGAAATAGACATCGCAGCCGATCCGCAAGGCGGCCGGTATTCTCATCCGCGAATTACAGATCTAGTGCGGGAGGCGAAACTCCCTGCAGATCCGGTATTCGATCCAACACACGAGATGGATAAGCCGGGTCTGAAGGTGATTCATATCGTCGACCTGAATGAACGCAGCAACTGTCAGCTCTTCGTTGAGTGCCTGAAGCAGGTGCATACCTGGTCGCAAGCGAATCCGCAGCACGTTCCAATCTTCTTGCTGATCGAGAACAAAGCGGGCGGCGTTGCCTCGATTCCCAACAGCGTCACAGCACCGCAGTTTACCGCAGCCGACTTCGATGAACTGGACGCTGAGATCCGATCGGTTTTCAGCCCTTCGGAGTTGATCGTGCCGGACCAGGTTCGCGGAACCTATCCAACGCTCGAGGCAGCAGTGCTGGCGGGTAATTGGCCGACGGTTGAGGCGTCGCGAGGCAAGGTTCTCTTTTTGATGGATCAGAAGCCCTCGGGGCCCATCTATACGGCGGGGCATCCCTCGCTCAAAGGCCGCATTCTGTTCACTAACTCGAGCCCGGGCCAACCGGATGCGGCGTTTGTCGAAGAGAACGAAGCGCCTGCCGATGAGATCAACTCCTTGGTCAAGCGCGGATATATTGTGCGTGCGCGCGCTGATGAAAACACGATCGCAGCTCGAACGAATGATACAAGGCGTCGCGACGAATTGCTTAAGAGCGGTGCGCAATTCATCAGCACGGATTACCCGGCTTTTGAAATGTCTAAGTGGACAGGGTATTCCGTTGCGCTTCCCGACGGGACAATCGCTCGATGCAATCCAGTGAATGCTCCAATCGGATGCAGGGATCAGCTGCTCGAACCGGCCCTAAGACCAACAAGTGGAGGCGCAAAAACTCGTCAGTAGTCCGCGACATATGGTCTATCATCGCACCGTGATTCTAAATAGATGCGCGCCTATCTCCGTTCGCAGGCCTTCGACATCAAGGCCGGCAAGGCGGAAAAGACGCGCACCGGCGACTACTCCTTCGAGATCAAAGACCCTGACGGCGGCACTGATCGAGTTCATGCAGACACTTTCCACGGGAATGGAGGCGCAGGCGGCGGGCAAGTTTCTGGCGGAGTCACGCGTCGCTCCGCGCATCTATCACGTCGGCTTCATGGTGGGCGCAGCCAGAAGTCGATGGACTTTACGGTAGGATCCTGGGCTTCAAGGAGACCTGGCGCGGCGGAGGCGATCCCAAGGTGCTCAGCTGGATCAACATGAAGTTCCCGACGGAGACGATTACGTCGAATTCATGCTCTATGGCGAGTTGCCAAACCCAAGCACATGGGGCGGCAAGAATCACACCTCGCTCGTCGTGCCGGACATTGCGAAGGCGATCGAAACACTCGAATCGCGCCCAGCGTTCAAGACCTATGACAAACCTCTCAAGATCGCGATCGGCGTCAACCGCAAGCGCCAGGTTAACCTGTAGGATCCGGACGGCACGCGCGTCGAACTGATGGAGCCCAACACGGTCACGGGTGAGCCAACGCCGCCTTCGACGGCTCCTCCGCCGACTCCGGTTCCCCGATAGTTGTCTAACGATGCGTGAGTGCTGCAATCATCTCTGCGAATGCGGGCCATCGTGCAGCAAGCTCGTCGCGGCCGGCTGAGTCGTAGTCTTCGTACTCGAAGCCTGGGCTTACGGTGCAGCCGAGCAGAGCCCATCGTCCGCCGGCAGCGAGCCGCGATCCCTGCCAGACGCCGCGCTCGACCAGAACCTGCGGGCGCTGGCCTTGGGTCAGGTCGTTTCCGATCACGATCGTTTGGCCGCTTCCGTCGGGATGCAATTGCAGCATCTCGACCGGATCTCCGGCGTAGAAGTGGAAGACCTCGTCGGAGCGAAGGCGGTGCATCTCGCTGAACGTCTCGGGCTCGAGGAGGTAGTAGATCGCCGTCGAGGTCCTGCGCGGGCTCGAGTAGCGACTGTCGCCGAATGCAGACGGTGCAACGGTCTCGGCGGCCGCGTAGGTCTGGACAAACCATCCTCCTTCGCGCGGGTGCGGCGCGAGTCCGAGGAGATGCTTCACTTCACTGGCAGTCATCACTTCCCTCTCACGTATTCTGGAGATGATCCTTTTTCATTCTATGCATCAGACGATTCAACAGACTTACGAGAGGCGGATGCTCTCACGACTGGAACACTACTTTGGCTTCGCCTCGCGAGGCACGAGCTGGCGCACCGAGATTCTCGCCGGCTTCACTACGTTCATTACGATGGCGTACATCATCTTCGTCAATCCTGCGATTCTGCACGAGACAGGAATGCCGATCGCCGCTGTCACCGCCGCAACCTGTCTGTGCGCGGCGTTCGGCAGCGTTCTGATGGGAGCGTTCGCCAATTATCCGCTGGCGCTCGCGCCGGGAATGGGCCTGAACGCTTACTTCACCTACACGGTCGTCAAAGCGATGCACGTTCCCTGGCAGACGGCGCTGGGAGCGGTCTTCCTCTCGGGCGTCATCTTCCTGGTACTGACGTTTACCGGGATTCGTCAGCTGCTGGTGAGCGCGATTCCGCATCAGCTTCATGCCGCTGTCGCAGGCGGAATCGGCCTCTTCATCGCCTTCATCGGATTCCGCAACGCGGGCATCATTGTTCCGAATCCTGCGACGACGGTCGCGCTTGGCAATCTTCGTTCTCCGGCGACCGCGCTTGCGCTGTTCGGGCTGGTGCTGATCGCCGTGCTGCAAGTGCTCCGCGTGCGCGCGGCCATGCTGATCGGAGTGCTCGGCACGATGCTTGCGGGCATTCTCCTCGGGCAGGTTCACTGGCAGCCGGTTCCCTACCACTTCTCGGCGCTGGGCGAGACGGCATTTCACCTCGACATTCCCGGAGCGCTGCGCATCGGCGCGGCCGAGATCGTCTTCGTCTTTCTCTTCGTCGATCTCTTCGACAACATCGGAACGCTGGTCGCAGTCTCCGAGCGCGCCGGGCTGATGACTCCGGACCATCAGATTCCGAGGCTGAACCGCATCTTCTTTGCCGATGCGACGGCGACGATCGTCGGCTCGCTCACCGGAACCAGCACCGTGACCAGCTACGTCGAATCGTCTGCGGGGGTCGCGGCGGGCGGACGAACCGGAGTGACCGCGATTGTGACCGGTCTGCTCTTTGCGCTTTCGCTGTTCATCGCTCCGCTTGTGGGAGCGATTCCGAGCTTCGCGACCTCGCCTGCGCTGATCCTCGTCGGAGGCCTGATGCTCACCGGGCTCGGGCAGATCAAGTGGAACGAGCCGGTGATCGCGATTCCGGCGTTCCTGACGGTGACGACGATTCCGCTGACGTGGTCGATCGCCGATGGGCTGAGCTTCGGGCTTACGAGCTACGCCGCCCTGGAGGTGCTGACCGGGCGGGCCAAGCGCTCGAACTGGATGCTGTACGTACTGGCGACGCTATTCCTGATGCGGTTTTTCTTTCTCCACCGGGGATGACCTCCCCCGGTGTCTTTCTTATAAGCCTATTGTTTTGTGTATTTTACGTCAAAAACATTGACGTAAAATATTGATTCCCGGCGGTTTATGGGTCAAAATCTTGATTCCACGGGTTACCGGAACAATATAACAAAGCCCCGGAGGTGTCTCCGGGGCTTTTTCTATTCCTATAACTACTGTAGCAGGTTGAAGGTAATTAATCGGCAACGTACATCGCTTTTATTTTCATCGTGTTACGCCAAATTTGGGCTTGACAAGACTTTTCCACAACCGCGTTAGTGGTTGAGCGAGGGCGGTGTCCGGCCGCTGTTGCTGGAGCTTGAAGCAGGTGCGGCTCCGGTACTGACTCCGTCTTGGACGGCCTGGAAGGAGATGACGGACTTCAGCGTCTCGTAGGGAACTCCGCTGAGCGGGACAAGATGGCCGTTGATGGCGAGCATCGGTGTCTGCTCGACCCCGACGTCCTGGGCGAGCTTGATGGATGCGCTGACGGCCTTCTTGGTCTCCTCGGTCGCGGCACAGGCGTCGATTGCGGCGGGATCGAGGCCAGCCTTGGTCACGGCGTCCTTCAGGGTCTGGTCGCCGGTATCAGGCGTAAGGGCAGCCTGCTTGCCGAAGACGTCAGCCGCGTAGGCGAAGAAGGCATCGTTCTTCTGCTTAGTTACACAGTAGCCGTAGGTCGCCGCCTTGTAGGCGAAGGGGTGAATCTCGGGGATGGGAAAGTTCTGGAAGACAACGCGCGCGTTGGGGAAGTCCTGAACGAGCCGGTCCATAGTGGCCTGGGCTTCCTTGCAGTGGGGGCACTGAAGGTCGGCAAACTCGACGAGCATCAGGTCCTTGTTGGAGGAACCGCGGTAGGCCCCGTCGGCGCGGTCCTGCAGGATCTTGCGGGCGTCGGCGAACGGTGTCGCTCCAAAGGGGATGACGGCAGAAGAGTCGGCGATGGCGTGCTTGCCGTCGGGAGTGACGAAGAAGGCCGTTGCGGCGACCTTGGCATTGGGGCCCTTATCGGAGACGTATACGACAACCTTGGTGACGCCGGGAGCCTGCGTCGTCTGGATGGCCTCAACGCGCCAGATGCGATTGGGGTCGTAGCCCCACAGCGATTTGAGGAAGGCGTTCACCGTGTCGACAGTCGGCGTCGAAGCGGTGAAGAACCGGGGATTGACCGGCGGAAAGGGGTCGGGACGGCTGGAGGGATCGAGCGTCTGCAACTGCAGGGGCTTGGGGGCGGGGGCGGCAGGCTGGGCAGGTTGGGCAGACTTGGGAGCCTGCTGCGGTGCGGGCGTGGCGGCGGCCTGCGCCAGAGCGATGCTGGCTGCACCGACGAACGGCACAAGGGCTGCCGATAGGATGTATGCTCTCTTCAAAACGAAACCTTCCTTTTGCTGCCGCGATACGCGGCTTCCTGCAGCTATTAGACCTGAACCTTGACGGCAATGGGAAATCTTCGCCCGGTGCCGAATGACTTCTGCGTGACCTTGAGAACGGGAGCGGCCTGCTGGCGCTTGTACTCGCTCTGTTCGACGAGCCTGAGAACGGATCGCACGAGAGCAACCTCGACGTTCTGCTCTTCGGCGATCTGTTCGGCAGAGAGGTAGCGCTCGACGTAGGCCTCGAGGATGGGGTCGAGGACGTCGTAAGGAGGGAGCGAATCGGTGTCGCGCTGGCCGGGGCGCAGCTCGGCCGATGGCGCCTTTTCGAGCGTTGATTGCGGGATGATCTCGCGGCCGCGATTGACGTAGTGCGAGAGCTCGTAGACGCGCGTCTTGTAGACGTCGCCGATGACGGCCAGCGCGCCGACCATATCGCCGTAGAGGGTGCAGTAGCCGACGGACATCTCGCTCTTGTTGCCGGTGGTAAGGACGAGCGCGCCGAACTTGTTGGACAGCGCCATCAGGAGCGTCCCGCGGATACGCGGCTGCAGGTTCTCTTCCGCGAGCCCGAAGGGGGTGCCGGAGAAGAGCGGATCGAGGACCTTCTGGAACTGCGCGAAGATGTCGTGGATGGGAAAGAGCTCGAAGCGGATGCCGAGGTTCTTCGCGAGCCTGCGGGCGTCGGAGATGGAGCCGAGCGAGGAGTACTCGGTCGGCATGCCAATGCCGACGACGTTGTCGGCTCCGAGTGCGTCGACCGCGATGGCGGCGACCAGGGCGGAGTCGATGCCGCCGCTGAGGCCGACGAGTACCTTGCTGAAGCCGCACTTGCGCACGTAGTCGCGCGTGCCGAGCACGAGAGCCCGCCAGACCTGGGCTATGTCGTCGCACGGAGCCGGCGCGGAGGGCACGGAGCTCGCCACGTCGACGAGGACAAGGTCCTCGGCAAAGCAAGCGGCGCGTGCGATCACCTCGCCGCTGGGGGCGAGCATCAGCGACGAGCCGTCGAAGACTAAGCCGTCGTTGCCGCCCACCTGGTTGACCATCAGGACGAAGGCGTTGTGGCGCTCGGCGATGGCCGCAAGCATGCGCTGTCGGACCTGGGGCTTGCCCTGGTTGAAGGGCGAGGCGGAGATGTTGAGGATGAGCCGCGGGTGACCGTCGAGCGCGGCGGACTGCGCCTGCCACTGCCGCATGAGCGCGTCTACGGGATCGTCGGGGTAGAGCTGGCGTGGCCAGAAGCCCTTGTCGTTCCAGGCATCCTCGCAGACTGTGATGGCGATCGGCTGGCCCGCGATCTCTGTGAGTGACTGCGACGCGGCGGGCTCAAAGTAACGCTGCTCGTCGAAGACGTCGTAGAAGGGCAGCAGCTTCTTCTGCTGGACGAAGGCGACCTTCCCCGCGGAGAGCAGGACGGCAACGTTGCGAACGCGCTTGCCTACGGGCGAGTGATCGGGCATCACCGAGCCGACGAGAATGGCAGGACGGCCAGGGCCGGCGGGCTGGTTCGCTGTCCAGGCAGCGATCTCGTCGATGGCCTCGCAGGCGCGAGCGACGAAGGCAGATTTTTCAAGGAAGTCGGCGGGAGGGTAGCCGCAGACGGCGAGCTCGGGAAAGACGGCGAGGTCTGCGCCCTGCTCGGCAGCGCGGGCTGCGTATTCAAGGATCCTGTTCGTGTTGCCGGTGAAGTCCCCCACCGTGGGGTTGATCTGCGCCAGAGCTATCTTCACAGTTCAAGTCTAACGCCCGAGCGGAGCCGTCGTCAGCTGCCTGTGCCGGAGACGACAACGCCGAGGGTGCGGGCGAGGATCTTCATATCCAGCCACAGGCTCCAGTTCTCGACGTAGGCCGTGTCGAGTGAGATGTAGCTGTCGAAGGATGGGTCCTGGCGGGCCTCCACCTGCCACAGGCCTGTGATGCCGGGCAGAACGTTGAGACGGCGGAGATGCGAGAGATCGTACTGCTCGACCTCATGTGCGATGGGAGGACGTGGGCCGACGAGGCTCATGTCGCCGCGCAGGACGTTGTAGAACTGCGGCAGCTCATCGAGGGAGTACTTCCGCAGGAAGCTGCCGATGCGCGTGACGCGCGGGTCGTTTGCGATCTTGAAGAGCACGCTGTCACGCTCGTTCATGTGAGCAAGCTGGTCCTTGAGCTTGTCGGCGTTTGCGACCATGGTGCGGAACTTGTAGCAGGAGAAGGTGCGTCCCTTGCGACCAATGCGATTCGCGCGATAGAAGATCGGGCCCTCGGAGTCCATCCGGACCGCGATGGCGAGAGCCAGCATGATGGGCGACAGCACGAACAGCGCGATCGAAGAGACGGTGATGTCGAGAACGCGCTTGAGCAGGAAGGCGCCGATGGGAAAGTCGCGGCGGTGCAGCGGAATCGTTGGGAACTGACCGATGTATTCGACTGGCGCGTTCCATGCGAGGCCGTCGTAGAGGTCGGGAACGACGCGGACGTCGATGCCCGCCAGCCGAGCCTCTTCGACCATGCTGATGACGAGCTTCTTGTCGCCGGGGACCGAGAAGAAGATCTCATCGACGAAGAGTGAGCGGGCCAGCGAGAGGCAGTTGCGCACATCGCCGATCACGTCGGCGTCACCGCTCTCGGCTTCGCGCTCGGTGAGGGCAACAAAGCCCTTGAACCGGAAGCCGAGGTGCTGGAGCGAATCAAGATGGTTACGTAAAGCATGAGCGACGCGTCCGGCTCCCACGATCAGAACATTGCGGGTCTCGATCCCGGCGCGGCAGCGCCGATAGACCACGCGGCGCCACACTGCGCGGCGAATCGAGAGCAGCACCGTCGAAAACGCGATCATAAGCATGACAACGAGCCGCGAAACAGCGTTGCCGTTGGAGAGATACAGCGTTCCGCAGAGAAGAAGGCCCGAGGTCAGCGATGCCTGAATCGTCATGCGCTGTTCATGCAGGCCGCTGCGGTTCTGAATGGGCCCGTAGAGCCCGTAAGACCGCGTGAAGAAGATGAGGCACACCGCAAACCAGCAGAAATAAAAGACCAGCAGGCGCGGTGAAGCGTGAAACAGATGCGGAACAACCGAATATGGAGGAACCTCAGCCGGGAGGGCAACATGCACGCGCAGGGCGAGAATGCCCGCGAGCAACACGGTCATCAGGTCAAGAGAGGCCCAGACAAGACTCGTGACCGATGGCCGGCGAAAGATGCCGAAGCTCGTTGAGTATGCCTGCCGGCTTCTGGCCGACGTCTTTCGCCCCGAGATGATTACTTGTTGTAGATAGTCCGGTGTCGCCATCGCGAACGCCTCTCAACCGTTTTCCCCAGGCTTGAAAGATTGGTTGAGACGTACCGCTGCGACGGCAGGCGCTCCCCAAACAAAAACACAGTTTTGCAATTCGCCACTATTCGCTACGCGAAGGTTGCTCGCGATTACTAATGCAGCATGTACAACCTGTTAGCTAGTTGCAGAATATCCGGTGGCATTTGAATAATGCAACCGGGGCACTCACAATCTTTATAGAGGAAACTAATCTATCTACACGATTCCACAAAGGTGTGATGGCGGCGCACTGTGGTTGCTGGTATGACTATTTAAAATGGGGAACTATGCCCCTGTAACCAAACGGATTCCCCTTCAAACAGTCGGCATCACGAGCTCATCGAGTAAGAGGAACTCCTTGAGAACCGGGTCGTCACTGCGCTCCATCTCCTCCATGGTGCCGAAGAAGTGAGCCCTGCCGGCATGGAGAAAGACAACGCGATCGGCCAGCTTCTTCGCGAACCGCATGTCGTGTGTTACGACGATGCTCGTCAGGTGAAGCTGCTGCTTGAGTCGCTCGATGAGGTCGCCGAGAAGGTGCGCCATCAGCGGATCCACCATCGTGGTCGGCTCATCGTAAAGAACAGCCTCGGGCTGCGCCGCCAGCGCGCGGGCGATGGCAATCGAGCGCTTCATGCCGGTCGAGAGATCGGAAGGCAGCAGGTTCTCCATTCCGGCGACGCCGACCATCTCAAGTAGTCCTTTGACTACCTGCAGGATCTGCTCCTCTACCAGGTCCCCACGCTCGCGTAGAGGAAAGGCAACGTTCTCGCCGACCGTGATGGAATCGAAGAGAGCGCCGTTCTGGAAGACCATCGTTACCTTGCGCCGGACCTCCTGCATCTGCCGTTCGTCATAACCGGTAATGTCGTCGCCGGCCACCCGGATGATTCCGCTGTCGGGCTTCAGAAAACCCATCAGCATCTGCAGCGAGACGGACTTGCCGACGCCGCTGCGTCCGAGAATGCACAGCGTTTCGCCCGGAAGCACGCAGAAGCTGACGTCCTCAAGCACGACAAGGCTGCCAAAGGACTTAGAGACATGCTCGAAGGAGATATAGGAACCGGGTTTGTCGCGGACCTCGGGCACAGCACCATTCGCTGCCTCATTCTGTTGCGCCGCCTGGTCCATAAACTCCTCGACGGCAGGCGCCACGTCGGCCGAGACATCGGCCGTAAGCGAACTCTCCTCGGGCTGGTCAAGCTGACCATCGGAGACGTGCCCGGAGGCGTCGGGGCCATTCTTCTCGACCGTGTCGCGTTTGTTGCGCCCGTCAGGATGCCTCACCGGCTCCTTCTCGTTCACGTTGTCCCGGGACTCGTCCATGCTGATCCAATCCTTTCACCGCTATTGTCCCATCTCACGCGAAAAGAGAGTACGGCCGGTCCGCCACTCAGGTATCGAGTGCGTCCACGTGCCGCTCCGCCTCGGCGAACTCCTCAGGCGTATTCAGGTTCGCAAACCAGAGATGCCGCGCGCGCTGCTGAGCCTCGCTAAGGGTCCACGGATCGCCGCCAGACTCGCCCGCGGACAGGGCGATCCCGGCTCGATCGTCCCACTCCCGGTTCAGCAGCACCTCGCGGACATGCGCGCCCTGCTTCAGCGCAAGTTCTACTGCGGCCGCTTCAAACACCGTATAGAGCTTGAACGTCCTCTGTTCGACTGCGGTTCTCACAAACGGCGCAAGCTCCCGATGCAGAAGGCAGAGCGCCGCCTGGGCGAGACCCTCGACGGTAAACAGCGCCGCGCGCGCCTTGGGCAGCTCCACAACGCTGCGCATCCATCGCTCCAGCAGAATGGCCGGAAGAAACGGCATGTCGACGGGAAGCACAAGCGTCCAATCGCAACGCGAATGCGCAAGCGCTGCCTCCATTCCACTCACCGGACCGCAGCCCGGATGCAGATCCGGAACGAGCGGCGCAAACTCCGCCAGCTCGGGACGGTCGCTGAGGATGTGGACCTCACCGGTTAGCCGTCTCAGCTTGCGAACAGCATGCTGCACCAGCGGCTCTCCTCCGAGTTGGAGCAGCGCCTTGTCGCGCCCCATGCGCGTGCTGCGCCCCCCCGCCAGCACATAGCCTCCAACAAGGCGCTCCTCGCGCAGCTCCGGCATCATGCACTCACTGCGGCGAAGAAGCGCACGATCGACTCGATGCCGCGATGGAAGTTCGCGAGGTGAAACTTCTCATTGGGTGCATGCAGGTTATCGTCGGGCAGACCGAAGCCCATCATCAGCGTCGGAATCTTCAACTCGCGCACAAAATCGCCGACGATGGGAATCGAGCCGCCGCCGCGCACGAAGACCGTCTCCGTGCCGAAGACCTCGCGCATCGCTCCCGTGGCCGCCTGCACGTAAGGGTTGTCGGTCGAGACGACGATCGGGTCGCCCGAATGAATCATCCGCACCGTCACCTCAACGCCACGCGGCACAATCGATTCGACGTAGGCCTTGTACTTCACGAACGTCTCCGCCGGGGTCTGGTCGGGCACCAGGCGCATGCTGACCTTTGCCAACGCCTTTGCCGGTATCACCGTCTTGGCGCCCGCGCCGACAAAGCCGCCCGGCATCCCATGCACATCCAGCGTAGGTCGAGCCCACGTGCGCTCGAGCACACTGTAGCCCGCCTCGCCGGTGAGTTCGCGCGATCCAACCTCAGTCTCGCGATAATGTTCCTCGTCGAACGGCAGTGCCTTCCATGCCTTGAGCTCGTCTGCTGTGGGCGTGGCGACCTTGTCGTAGAAGCCGGGGATGAGAACGCGCCCGTTGTCGTCCTTCAGCTTCGCGATGATCTGGGCAAGCGCGACAAAGGGATTCGGCGCTGCGCCGCCGTACATTCCGGAGTGCAGATCGGTCCGCGCGCCGCGCACCTCGATCTCCGTGTAGATCATGCCGCGCAATCCGACACAGAGCGTTGGAAGTTCAGGCGCAAACATCTCGGTGTCGCTAACGAGCGCGACATCGGCGCGAAGCTGATCGCCGTGCTCGCGGACGAAGCGCGCAATTCCCTCTCCGCCTACCTCCTCCTCACCTTCGATGATCACGCGCACATTCACCGGCAGCTTGCCGTCGTTCGCTGCAAAGAGCGACTCGAGCGCCTTGACGTGCATCCACATCTGGCCCTTGTCGTCGACTGCGCCGCGAGCGTAGAGATTGCCGTTGCGCTCGGTCGGATCGAAGGGCGGCGTCGTCCACTCATTGAGCGGCTCGGCGGGCTGCACGTCGTAGTGGCCGTAGCAGAGCACCGTCGGCCTGCCCTCCGCATGAAGCCAGTCGGCATAGACGAGAGGGTGGCCGCCTGGGTGCTCCGGCGTCTTCGTCTCGATCAGCCGGACGTTCTCCATGCCGATGCGGCGAAGCTCTGCGGCCACAAACTCGGCGGCGCGGCGAACGTCTGCCGCGTGCTCGGGAAGCGTCGAGATGGATGGGATTCGCAGAAGCTCCTTCAGCTCCTCGACAAATCTCTCGCCGTTCTGTCTGCCAAACTCGATCGCCGCCTTGTTTTCTACCATGCCTCTTGCTCCTTCTTCTCCGCGCTATTGGTGGACGCGTGCGCGAATCCAAGTATATGCAACCGCCCGCACGCCTGCGCCGGGATGCATTCAGACGCCGGAAGGCGTACGATGTGGCGCGAACGGAGGACTGAGCCCGATGACCACATCGAGAGATGACGGCAACATGATCGACGACCTCGTCCACTTCGATCTCAATCGCGAGATCGCCGACTCGGAGAGCAAGAAGCCCTGGCAGGCCGGACACTTCGCGAAGATGCTCTTCAAGAAGGCAGACTTCCGAACCGTGCTGATCACCATGGAGCCGGGCTCAAAGATGAAGGAGCATCACGCAGACGGCACCATCTCTGTGCAGGTGCTGAAGGGACGAATTCGCTTCATCGCGCTCGGCAAGGTTCACGATCTTCCCACCGGAAGCCTTATCACGCTCGGCCCCTCCATCAAGCACGAGGTCGAGGCCGCCGAAGACTCGGCCTTTCTGTTGACGATCTCCTGGCCGAGCGCACAGGAGCTGCTGGCCATGGAGCATCGCGGCTACGGCACCTAGGAATGAAGCTGAAGATCAAGCGTGTCTACGAAGAGCCCGACGAGAATGATGGGACGCGAATCCTCGTCGACCGGCTGTGGCCGCGCGGCCTGTCGAAGGAGAAAGCCCGCGTCGACCTCTGGTTGAAAGAAGTCGCGCCCAGCGACAAGCTTCGCAAATGGTTCGCCCACGATCCTCCGAAATGGACCGAGTTCAAAGCACGCTACCGCGGCGAGCTGAAGCACAATAGCGGGGACGTGAAACGCCTGAAGGAAGCCATCGGTAAGGGCCCAGCTACCCTGCTCTACGGCGCACGGGACGAACAGCACAATGAGGCTATTGTTCTACTGGAACTTCTTACCCACTGAGACCCATCCTGTGCGGTTGCGACGGAAACTGGATCGCCGACTACGTCAGGCTCCGATTCCATGCACGCACGAGCGGCTTACGAGCGGGCAGTTCCTGGTCCTTCAGAGCCGAGGTTGGCGAGACAGCGCGCAAGCACATCGTTCAGTTGATCGAGTTCGCGGTCTGTGACCCCCTGCCACAGCTTGCGATGTAGGGGCAGCGAGCTCTTCTCGATCGACTCCGCCAGCCGCTCGCCCGCAGCCGTAAGGCTCGTGGTCACGATGCGGTCGTTGACAGGGTCCTTCCCGCGAACGATCAGCCCACGCTTCTCCAGATGTTTCAGCAGAGATTGCACCGTCTGCGGCGTAATGTGGCAGGTACGGGCGATCTGGGCTCCCGAGCTTCGGGGCTGAGCACGCACCGCGAACAGGACTTGCAGCTGGGCCAAGGTTACGCCCTGCGGGCGACCCGGCCTGACTCCCGCAGCATGGAGGCCCCACCACAATCCATGGGCGGTGGCGTTGACGGTGACGCTGGCGACCTTCATGGAGGTTCTTGACACCTCGATCGCCAACGTCGCGCTGCCCCACATCGCCGGGACGCTGGGGGCGAGCCAGGAGGAGGCGACGTGGGTGCTGACCAGCTACCTGGTCTCGAGCGCCATCGTGCTGCCCATCTCCGGCTGGCTCTCCAACCGCTTCGGCCGCAAGCGCTTCTACATGACCTGCGTCGCGCTCTTCACCATATGCTCGCTGCTCTGCGGCGTTGCGCAGTCGCTTCCCTTCCTCGTCTTTGCGCGCATCCTGCAGGGCGCAGGAGGCGGAGGTCTGGCCCCCAGCGAACAGGCCATCCTTGCCGACACGTTTCCCATCGAAAAACGCGGCCAGGCCTTCGCGGTCTACGGCATGGCCGTCGTCGTCGCACCGGCCATTGGTCCTACTCTCGGCGGCTGGATCACCGACAACTTCAACTGGCACTGGATCTTCTTCATCAATCTTCCCATCGGTCTGCTGTCGCTCTACCTCTCGAACCGCATGGTCGAAGATTTTCCGCACCTGAAGGCCCGGATGAAGGAGGCGCGCAACGAGAAGGTCGACTTCTTCGGCCTGGGCCTCGTCGCAGTCGGCGTCGGTTTTCTCGAGTTCACCCTCGACAAGGGGCAGCAGAAGGACTGGTTTGGTTCCTCGATGATCGTCACGTTCGCCATCCTGGCGGCGCTCACCCTGATCGTCTTCGCCGTATGGGAGTGGAATCATTCGCACCCCATCGTCGACCTGAAGCTGCTGAAGAACCGCAACTTCGGCACAGCGATCTTCCTGCAGTTGATCCTCGGCATGGTGCTCTTCGGCTCGACGGTGCTGATCCCGCAATATCTTCAGGTGCTGCTGGGCTACACAGCCGAGCGTGCCGGCATGGTGCTCTCGCCGGCCGGCTTCGTCATGATGATCCTGATGGGGGTCGCCGGCCGCACGCTCGGCAAGGGCGATCCGCGCGTGATGGTCGCCCTCGGTTACGTCGCAACGGCAGCCGGAATCTACAATCTCACGCGGCTCGACCTGAATACAGCCTTCGGAACCGTGACGCTGTGGCGCGCGCTCCAGGTCATCGGCCTGCCCTTCGTCTTCATCCCGATCAGCACGTTGAATTACGTGGGCGTTCCGGCGAACAAGACCAACCAGATCTCGAGCCTGTCTAACTTCGCTCGCAATCTGGGCGGCAGCGTAGGCACTGCACTGCTGACGACCTACATCTCACGCAGCTCGCAGGTCCATCAGGTGGCGCTGGCAGCGAATGTGATTCCGGGCAGCTTCGCGTACGAGAGCCATATCGGGCGGGTGAAGGGCCGGCTGATGGCGCACGGCATGTCGTCGGCGCAGGCATCGATACTGGCGCTCGGGCGCACCCATCAGGACATGCTGCGCCAGGCCTCGATGCTGAGCTACAAGAACGCCTTTTTCGTCCTTTCGGTGATCATCCTGTGCCTGGTCCCCCTGCCCTTCGTGATGCGCCTGCCCCAGAAGGGCGCGAAGCTCGATCCCGAGGCGATGGGTCACTGAGCCGGCTCCTGTTTCATCGACTGCAAAGCGCGAACGAACGCTGAGGGCTCCACGGCAACTGCTCCCTGATAGGGCCGGGCGAGATCGGCGATGCCTGCCAGCGCGGTGATGATGACGAACGTAAGCGCACCTACCTGGCAGTAGTGCAGCCACTGCTTGTCATTGCCGAGAAGGCAGGACGAGACGATCGTTGCCAGGCCACCGAGAATCAGCAGCACCCAGAGCAGTGCCGGGAGCTGGTTGGTGCGCTGCTGATCGCGCATGTTGCGTCGCTCGGCGAGATTACTCATGGCGTACTGAATGTGATCGACGCTGTTTGCCATGGCCATCGAATCGACGCGGACCGTGGCAAGGACCTTCCACATGCTGCCCAGGACCACGCTGGCGGCGCGATCTTCGATCTGGTGCTGCATCGCCGGCCACTCCTGTTCCACGACGGTAGTCTCGTATTTTCTGGCCAGTTCCTGCATGGACTCTCTTTGAGGAGACGGCAGCCCGTCGGCCAGGCGGTACACGTTCATCATTGAAGTAGCTTTCAGGTTTGCGTCGATCTGAGCCGCGCGAAAACCCTCCCATACGGTGTAGAGCATGAAGCCCAGGATGACACCGTAGGTAGTGCCGAGCACGCCGAGCTGCCATCCGGTGACGTCGTTGAGCAGCTTGCGATTGTCGCTCGGCCACAGCCGGTTCAGCACCACTACCAGCAGCAACGCGGCAGCGACGGAAAAGAGGACCACGAGAGCACTCTGGATCGAACTCAGCATCACGAAAGACCTGCGTTTTGAGTTGTGAGCCAGAGTACGACGGATAAGGCAGGAAGGCGAGCAGTCCTTTTACGGCTGCGAAAGACCGTTCCTTTGTCTGGAGACTAACCGACGATCTGCCGATGTGTCAGTATGCGGATTGATTTGTCGAATCGCCGGGCGCCGGGGCGGCTGACGCACCATTCCTGGAGAGACGCAGGTCGATCCCAAGGCGAGCCGCAACCTGCTGTGGGGTGGATAACTCCGTTGTGACACTGAATCCCTGATCTTGCCAACCCTTCAGCCCGCCATCCAGAATCCAGACTCTCTTTGCACCCCGGCGTCGCAAAGCCACAGCCACGCGCGCGCTGGTAAATTGGTCTCGCGACGAACAGTACAGCACCATGCTCACATCATCGGGAACCGTCATGTGCCGGGTCCCGCGCAGCCCCACCGGGTCCAGACGGACCGCTCCCGGAATCCCGGGGGCCTGTTCTGTCCCATCCTCAAGACCCAACAGGTCGATCACCGCAATCTTCTCGCCGGCCTCTAACCTGCGATTCAGCAGGGCTGGAGTGATGCGGTGTCGCTTCAGATACCGCATCATCTGAACCAGTACAAATGCCCGCCAAACGATATAGGAAAGCAGCGGTACCCCAATCAGAACTCCCAGGATGGTACCAAGTCTCTGTGCCGCGTCGATCACACGGTCCAGTTGATCGGCAAATACCACTCCGAGGAGGACGTATGCTGCCGACCATAGAAAACCGCCACCAGCGTCGAATAGGAGAAATCGCTGAACCGTAACTCCTTCTGCTCCGGCCAGTGGAGGACTTACTCCATCGACGACCGGGATAAACTTCGCCACGAGGAGGACCCGAAGCCCCCACCGCTGAAAGAGTTTGTTCGCCTTTGCATAAGATCCTCGCGGGTCCGACGTCAGGCGACAGATCATGCGGACCACCCGGTTGCCCCAGTGACGCCCCAGCCAGAACCACACGCCGTCGCCTCCCAGACATCCCAGGATGCCGGCCAGCACAACGATGGCTGGATTCAGGTGGTTATGACCCGAAAGGGCTCCGGCCGCAATCAGAATGACAATCGCAGGCACCGGCAGACATAGCTGGCGCGCGAAAACAGCCACCCCGATTCCCGTATAGGTCAGTTCAAACGCGCCGGTCATTCCCTACTCATATGTCCCATAATAGTGCCACTCCTCCGAGGAACTTAGAATTCCGCGCTTCACCGGAACCGTTTACACTGATAGCTGGTAGAAATGCGCTCCTACGAAGGACACCGGTTTTGCTCAACTCAGTCATAGCTAAAGTCTTTGGAACCAGTAACGAACGCGCGGTCAAGCGCCTGATGCCGATCGTGGCCCAGATCAACTCCCTCGAGCCGGCCACGCAGGCGCTCACCGACGAGCAGCTGCGCGACAAGACTGCCGAGTTCCGCAAGCGGGTCGCCGACGCCGTTGCCGGGATCGAAGACGCCGACGAGCGCAATGCGGCCGAGAAGGCCGCGCTCGATGCCATTCTTCCCGAGGCCTTCGCCGTCGTCCGCGAGGCTGGCCGCCGCGTCGTCCACATGCGCCACTTCGACGTGCAGCTGATCGGCGGCATCGTCCTGCACTCCGGCAAGATCTCCGAGATGAAGACCGGCGAAGGCAAGACGCTCGTTGCCACGCTTCCCTGCTACCTCAACGCGCTCGCCGGCCGCGGCGTCCACGTCGTCACCGTCAACGACTATCTGGCCAAGCGCGACGCCGAGTGGATGGGCAAGATCTACGGCTTCCTCGGGCTCTCCGTCGGCGTCATCGTGCACGACCTCGACGACCAGCAGCGCCGCGAGGCCTACGCCGCCGAGATCACCTACGGGACCAACAACGAGTTCGGCTTCGACTACCTGCGTGACAACATGAAGTTCGAGCTGGCCGACCAGGTGCAGCGCGGCCACCACTACTGCATCGTCGACGAGGTGGACTCGATCCTCATCGACGAGGCCCGCACGCCGCTCATTATCTCCGGCCCCACCGACCAGACCACTGACAAGTACGTCCGCGTCAACGTCCTCCTCCCCCAACTCGAGCTGGGCGAACTCGTCGAGACTCTCGAGACCAAGACATGGACCGGTGACTACGTCGTCGACGAGAAGACCCGCGCCATCACCGTCACCGACGATGGCTGGGAGAAGATCGAGAAGCTGCTCGGCATCGGCAACATCGCCGACCCTGAGAACTGGGACCTCAAGCATCACGTCGAGACCGCCATCAAGGCCCACTCGCTGTACAAGCGCGACGTCGAGTACGTGGTGAAGGACGGCGAGGTCATCATCGTCGATGAGTTCACGGGCCGCCTGATGCCAGGCCGCCGCTGGTCCGATGGCCTCCACCAGGCCGTCGAGGCCAAGGAAGGCGTCGCCATCCGCAAGGAAGACCAGACGCTGGCGACGATCACCTTCCAGAACTACTTCCGCATGTACAAGAAGCTCTCGGGCATGACCGGCACCGCCGAGACCGAGGCCGCGGAGTTCGACAAGATCTACAAGCTCGACATCGTCGTCATCCCGACGAACCGCCCGATGCTGCGCATCGAAAACGCCGACGTCGTCTACCGCACCGCGAAGGAGAAGTACTTCGCCGTCGCCGACGAGATCACCCGCCTCCACGAAGCGCGTCAGCCCGTGCTGGTCGGAACCACCAGCATCGAGAAGTCCGAGCTGCTCTCCGAGATCCTCAAGCGCAAGGGCGTCCGCCACGTCGTTCTCAACGCGAAGTTCCATGAGAAGGAGGCCGAGATCGTCGCGCAGGCGGGCCGCCTGGGCATGGTCACCATCGCCACCAACATGGCCGGCCGCGGTACCGACATCCTGCTCGGTGGCAACCCTGACTTTATGGCCCGCCAGGACCTCGTGCGCAAGTCTCAGGCACGCGCCGTCTCCGCCGCCGAGGGAGCCATCTCCCCCGTCGCTGGTCCTGGCATGTACCGCTTCTATTACCAGTCGCAGGAGTTCGAGACCACACAAGAAGCCTGGGATGCCGCCGTGGCCGCGCACTCCAGCGCTGCCCAGAAGGAGCACGAAGCCGTCGTCGCCGCCGGTGGTCTGCACATCATCGGCACCGAGCGCCACGAATCACGCCGCGTCGACAACCAGCTTCGCGGACGCGCCGGACGCCAGGGCGACCCCGGAGCCTCGCGCTTCTACCTCTCGCTCGAAGACGACCTCATGCGCATCTTCGCGCGCGAGTGGGTCTCGACCCTGCTCCAGCGCCTCGGCATGGAAGAGGGCGTGCCTATCGAGTCCGGCATGATCTCCCGCCGCATCGAGGCCGCGCAGAAGGCTGTCGAGACGCAGAACTTCGAGTCCCGCAAGCACGTCCTCGAGTACGACGACGTCATGAACAAGCAGCGTGAGGCCGTCTACGGCCTGCGCAAACAGCTGATGGAGGGCGTCGACCAGAAGCAGCTCATCACCGACGACTACCTCTCGACCATCCTCTCGAACATCCTCGACGAGAACGCTCCCGAGAAGGCGCACCCCGACGAGTGGAAGACCGAAGCGATCTTCTCGCAGCTCTACGACCAGTTCGGCGTGCACCTCGAGAAGGAGATCGACGTCACGAGCCTCAACCGCCACGAGCTCGGTGAGGCCATCTTCGAGAAGCTGCGCGCACGCTACGAGATCAAGGAGACGATCCTCGGCGAGCAGGCCATGCGCTACCACGAACGAGTCGTCATGCTCAGCGTGCTCGACGGCCTCTGGAAAGATCATCTCCTCCAGATGGACCACCTCAAGGAGGGCATCGGACTGCGCGGCTACGCCCAGCAGGACCCGCTGGTCGCCTACAAGAAGGAGTCCTTCGAGATGTTCGAGGCAATGATGCTCCGCTTCCAGGAGGACACCGCGCGTCATCTCTTCCGCATGCAGATCATCGGTCCCGACGGCACGCCCATCGAGAGTCTGGATCAGCTTCCCGCCGGCTTCCCAGGTGGAGCGCCGCCGGCAGCCAGCCAGCCGCCCGCGCTTGCTTCGTCCGCTCCTGTGCCTGCTCCTACGCAGAGCGCACCGGAGCACCACCCTGCCGTTCCCATTCCCACGCGTGCACCCTCGACCACTATCGACGAGCTCGAGCGCGAGTTCCAGCGCAAGAAACAGCGCGAGCTCGACCAGGCGCGCGCCGTCGGCACCGCGACAGCGACCAACGGAACTGCACCTCGCGTTACCGGAGAAAAGGTCGGACGCAACGATCCCTGCCCATGCGGCTCCGGCAAGAAGTTCAAAAAGTGCCACGGAGCCGACGCCTAGTCGATCGGAACATCAGCGACGAAAGAGCGGCAGAGCCCATGGGCGCTGCCGCTCTTTTCTTGCGGGTTGCTTCTGCAATCCGTTAGTCCGTTACTTCTCCAGGTCGTCGAGCAAGAGCTTCGCCTTGGTAGCCAGGGTCTTTGCCCCCTCAAGATCGCCCGAGGTCAGCGCCTCCTGGGCCTGCCGCTGAAAGTTCCTGACCTTGCTGATCTGCGCCTTCTCCGCCTCCGCCTTCTGCGCGGGCAGAGCGCTCAGGCGCTTGTCGATGGAACCGATCAGATCGGCCGCTTCCTGCTGAGCGTGGGAGTTCGAGTCTCCCCCGGAGGAGAGTGCACCGATCGCGGTGACTTCAGCAGCAGTCTGGGCCGGAGCCTCCGCGGGAGGATCGGCCGCCGGAGAAGAGGCCGGTGCGCTTACAACGGCCGGGCTTCTCCTCCGCCGCGACGTCCGGGGATGCGCTCCGGTGGCAACCGGGACCGGAGGCAGCTTCACCTGCGGCGTCTCGATCATCGGCGGCGTGGCCGGGGGAGGCACCGTGGCCAGCTCCATTGGCTGCGTAATCGGCGGCAGCGCGGGCAATACCGGCTTGTGCCGACAACCGCTCAAGCCCAGCGTAAGCGTGCCGGTCAGCCCGACCCACCACACTGCCGCCTTCGCCTTTGTTGCCCACGCACCAGTCCGCATCAGACGTGCTCTCCTACGCTTCTGCGGCCGGCCGCGCCGGCCGCAATCTTTCTTGGTTCCCCGGCGCCTGCCGCAACGGGCAGCCGCAGAGTAAAAGTCGTGCCCCGGTCCATGGCGAGAGGATCGGCGTTCGACCGCACGTCCAGAGCACCGCCGTGCATCTGCAGAATGCGATAGGTCATCGCCAGTCCAATCCCGCTTCCCTTCGGCTTTGTGGTGAAGTACAGCTCAAAGATACGCGGAAGTACCTCGGGAGCGATACCCTCTCCTTCATCGGTCACCTCCACAACACCGAACTGGTGGTCGCGACGAATCCGGATGCGCAGCGCACCTCCCTGCGGCATGGCCTGCATTCCGTTCAGCAGCAGGTTCAGCAGCGCCTGGCGAACCAGCTCTGCGTCCACGCGCACCGCGAGAGGCTCGGCCCCGGCGTCCACGATCACCCGCACATTGTTCTCCTGCATTTCGGCTGCGGTAAGTTCCACAACGGCGCCCACGACACTGCGCAGGTCGTGTTCCCGCAACTTCAGCTCCATTGGCCGCGAAAAATCCGCAAGCGTCTGCACCACACGATCCAACCGCTGCATCTCGTTCGCCAGGATGTCGACGTGGCGCTGCGCCCCGCCAAAGGCCTCCGGGCCGGCGCCAGTCAGCTTGCTGCGCAGCAGCTCCAGGTGCACCACCATGGCGTTGATCGGATTCTTCACCTCGTGCCCCACGCCTGCGGTCAGCCGCCCGATCGCCGCCAGGCGGCGCGAGATCTCCAGCTCCTGGCCAAGCTGCATCATCGACTCCACGTCGCGCAGCGTCACCAGCGTTCCCATGCTGCCCCCGCCTAGCCCGTCGTCAATCGGGTCCAGAGAGATCTGCACTTGCCGGCCGTCCTCCATCGTCACGTTCTCCGAGCTCACCTGATCACCGCTCGCAAAGGCCTCGAGCACCGCCGCACCCAGAGCCGTCTCCGGCTCGAAGATCTCCTCCAGCCGCCTGCCTACCAAGTCGCCCTCGGAGCGGTTCAGAAAGTACGCGACCGCGTCCGACACCATTACCGCGCGCTGGTCCGCCGTAAACAGCAGCACGCCATCGCGCAGCGTATCCAGCATCTGGTTCAGGTTCGCCTGCAGAGCGGTGTAGCCCGCCTCCTTCGTCCGCATCTGCTCGCCCAGCCGATCGATCGTCCGTGCCACCCGCACGACAGCGTCGCCGTCCGACTTGTTCTGCGGCGGCGGCAGAGCGGCCATCTCACCCGCCTGCAGCGTCAGCTTCTCCAGTTGCCGGCTGATCTCCTCGATCGGCCGCAGCGCGATGTTCGCCAGCAGCGCCGCCGCGATCATCGCCGCCACGGCTGCCAGCAGGGCAAACAGGATCGCCGCGCGCAGCCACGGCTGGTACGAGTTCTTCAGAAACGTCGATCGCACGCCGACGTGGACCACCAAGAACGGCTTTCCATTCCTGTCTAGCGGCTGCACCGTGTCCAGGACCTGCGGTCTGCCGAAGACCTGCCGGGTCTGATAGAGAATGCTTCCCGTCTGCATGCTCTCAAGGCTGGTGCGATGGCTCGCCGGATGGTCCACCGCGTCCGGATCGGTACTGACCAGCGTGACTCCGCGCGCGTCCGTCACGCTCACGTCCTCAACGGTTGGCGAGTAGCGCACGATCGCGTTCATCACATCGTCCAGCGGATCATTGTTGCGCAGAGCGTCCGTTACGGCGGCGTGAAGCGCCCCGTCGCTCAGATCGGAAGGAGGATTGGCCCGCAGCCCCGACTCCACCGCCTGCCGCGTCATTAACAGGACTTCGTGCGCGAGCACATCGTTGGCAGCAGCCGTCTGTTCCACCCTCTGCCGCAGCAGCTCGCCGACGAACAACAACGAAAGAATGATGACGATCGCAAACGTTAGTCCGGTAGCCGATACCACCAGCTTCGTCTTCAAACGCATCGTTAATCCACCAGGGCAGAGTTGTTCGAGTATTCCTTCAGCTTGTTCTGCAGTGTCTTTGAACTGATCCCAAGAATCTCGGCGGCTTTGGTCTTGTTGTTATGGGTCGCCATCAGCGTCTTTAAGATTAGCTGACGTTCTGCCTCATCGACCGTTGTGCCCACTTCCACGCGAACCGTGTTCTGGTCTTCGAGATACTTCTCAACCTCGCTCGGCCGCCCGCTGGACCCCTCGACCGCACTCTCGACCGCAGCCGCAAAACGCCCGCTCTTTGTCATCACCGGGGCAAACCCCGCCTCGCCGAAATGCGGCGGAAGGTGCTCGGTGCTCAGCATCCCCGAGCCCGCCATGATCGTCGCCCGCTCAATCGTGTTGCGCAGCTCGCGGACGTTCCCCGGCCACGAATACTCCTCCAGCCGCTTCAGCAGCGTGTCCTTGATTCCCGTCACCGTGCAGTTGTGCCGCTCGTTCATGTCGGCGATCATCTTCCGGGCAATCGGCTCGATGTCCTCCTTGTGCTCACGAAGCGGCGGCATCTGGATGTTGAAGACGTTCAGCCTGTAGTACAGATCGCCGCGCAGCTCGCCGGCAGCCACTGCCTCTTCGGGGTCCTTGTTCGTTGCCGCGACAACTCGCACGTCCACCGGAGTCTCCGCCTTGCTGCCCAGCCTGCGCAGCTTGCGGTCCTCGAGCACCCGCAGCAGCTTGGCCTGCGTCGCAGCAGGCATCTCGCCGATCTCGTCCAGCAGCAGCGTCCCCTCCTCGGCCAGCTCAAAGCACCCTGCCCTGCGCTCCAGCGCGCCCGTGAAGGCTCCCTTCTCATGGCCGAAGATCTCGCTCTCGATCAGCGTCTCCGGAATCGCCGCGCAGTTCACCGCGACAAATGGCTTGCTCCGCCGCGAGCTCAACTCGTGCAGCGCGCGCGCCACCAGCTCCTTGCCCGTGCCGCTCTCGCCGGTCACCAGCACGCTTACGTTGGAGGGAGCGATGCGCTCGAGCAGCGAGAAGATCGCCTTCATCTTCTGCGACATCCCCACCAGCGGACCAAGCATTCCCGTATCGCGCTGCCGCCGCCGCGTGGCCTCGAACTCCGTGTCTACATCCGTGTCGTGCTGGCGGCTCGCGTTCTGCAGAATCGTCCTAAGGCGCAGAGGATCCACCGGCTTCGGGATATAGTCGTACGCGCCCTTGCGCATCGCCTCCACGGCCGACTCGATCGAGCCCTGCGCCGTCATCATCACCACCGCCATGCGCTGGGGAAGCTCCGCGATACGGTCCAGCAATCCCATCCCATCCATGCGCGGCATCTTAAGATCAGTCACCACGATGGCGGGGTTCCAGGCGATCGCCTTCTCCAATCCCTCTACGCCATCGGCTGCGCCCTCGGTCTTGTACCCCCAGCTCTCAATCAGCTCGGTTAACCCCGTGCGCGCGTGAATCTCATCTTCGACAATCAAAACCTTTTCCAAATTCACTCCTGCTTTCCCATTCAGGGGCATGTCAAGGCCGGATATTTAGCTTAGACGCCTCTGAACTATCAAGTGTATCGCTTCCGAGGCCCTCCTTTGACATGGAATCGCCAACTCCGGCAATCCCATCTAACCCATTGATACCATTGCCAATAGCGCAAGTTCCCATCGCTTGCGCGAAATAAACCACATTTACCGACAGTCGAAGCAGTCTCATTTGAGCTCTACTCCACGATATTCTTGATTCCATGCTTGAACCCGAAATTACGGCAGAGGTTTTTGTCCAACAGCGGCAGCAATCTAACCCTCCCTTGGTCCTGGACGTTCGCGAGCCCTGGGAGTTCAACACCGCCAGCCTACCCGGATCACTACTGATGCCGATGGGCGAGGTCGCATCGCGCGCGCACCAGGAACTGGACCCCGATCAGCCCATCGTCGTGCTCTGCCATCACGGTGCCCGTTCCCTCTCCGTAACCATGTGGCTTCGCGAGCAGGGATTCGAGCACGTCCAGTCGCTTGCTGGCGGTATCGATCGCTGGTCCCGCGTCATCGATCCCGCCGTTCCCCGCTACTGAGCCTTCAGCCGCCGCTCTACCGGGCCGAGCGGCCCGGCGGGATCGGATTTGCTTACCCTTTGCCCACCTGAAGTTATCTTTTCCGGCGCAACCCGCATCCAAGTAACAGCAGGGAGTGGATTCCTGCAAGCGTGCTGTATCCGCAGCCCTGGGGGAGTTGTATGTTCATCCTGGACCGAGCGAATCCTCGCGCCGCGGCGACCGCTGATGCAGGATCGCGAAATACCTCCAAAAAGGCCACAACCTTCGACGAGCCTTTGTGGCAGCTGGCCGGCGTCGTCGAATCGCCCGAAGAAGCACGCAACACCCGCGAAGCAGCCTTCGAGCGCAAAGCCGGTGAGACCCTCGCCCTTCTGGCAGCCATCGTCGAGTCCTCCGACGACGCCATCCTCAGCAACGACCTCAACGGCACCGTCACCAGCTGGAACAAAGGCGCCCAGCACATCTTTGGATACACGCCCGAAGAGATACTTGGCCGTCCCATCTCCATGCTCGCTTCGGAAAGCTGTCAGGACGACTGGGCCCGCTGCCTCGAAAAGATTCGCCGCGGCGAGCGCGTAGATCACTACGAGACTCTCCGCCGCCACAAGGACGGCAGCGATATCGCCGTCTCCCTCACCGTCTCCCCCATTCGCGACTCGTCCGGAACCATCATTGGCTCCTCCAAGGTCGCGCGCGACATCACAGCAACCCGCCAGGCCGAGCAGGCCCTGCGCAACGCCGACAAGCTCGCCATGGCCGGCCGAATGGCCGCCAGCATCGCGCACGAGATCAACAACCCGCTCGAGGCCATCACGAACCTCCTCTTCCTCCTCGAGCACGAGCCCCTCCCCGAACAGGCCCGCCGCTACCTGACGCTCGCCCAGCATGAACTCACTCGCGTCTCCCATATCGCTTCCCAGACGCTCGGCTTCTTCCGCGGAGCCCCCGGCTCCACGACAACCCCCCTGTCCGACGTCGTCGACAGCGCCATCTCGCTCCACATCGGCCGCCTCTCGACCTGCAACGTCGCCGTCGAAAAGAACTATGCCCCCACTCCAGCTTTCTTCTGCAACCAGGGCGAACTCCGTCAGGTCCTCGTCAACCTCGTCGCGAATGCGCTCGACGCCATGCCCCATGGAGGCCGGCTTATCGCCCGCGTCCGACCGGCCGTGGACCCGGCCACTAGCACCCACGGCGTCCGCGTCGTCATCGCTGACACCGGCATCGGCATGAGTTCGCGAACGCAGCGTGCCCTGTTCGAGCCCTTCTACACCACCAAGGGCGCCACCGGCACCGGCCTCGGGCTCTGGGTCAGCAGTCAGATCATCGCCCGCCAC
The DNA here is from genome assembly GCF_000745965.1 of Edaphobacter aggregans DSM 19364. Classification (GTDB taxonomy): domain Bacteria; phylum Acidobacteriota; class Terriglobia; order Terriglobales; family Acidobacteriaceae; genus Edaphobacter; species Edaphobacter aggregans. The sequence continues at coordinate 34,940 of NZ_JQKI01000012.1, forward strand.
CAGGGCCGAATCAGAGTCAAAAGCAGCCAGTCGCCCGACCGCCACGGCACCGTCTTCTCCATCTTTCTGCCCAATCTCCCCGAAGCCTCGGGCAGCCCGTGTCAGGCTCCCTCACAGCAACTGCCACTGCCCATCGATGGCAGACAGGCTACTTCGCACGAGGATGAGTCTCGTCATACACCCGCTCAACCTGACCAACAGTCAACTGCGTATACCGCTGCGTAGTCGACAACCGCTCATGGCCCAGCATCTCCTGGATTGCCCGCAGGTCCGCGCCCTCCTCCAGCATGTGAGTGCCAAACGCATGCCGCAGCGTATGCGGATGCACATCGGCCGCCAGCCCCCGGCTTAGTGCAATCGCCTTCACGATCCTCCCCACGCTCCTCGTCGTCAGCCGGCAGTCTCCACGCATGCGCAGATTCGTCACCAGCGGCCCCTCATGGACCAGCGCTCCCTTGCCCGCCGCCATCAGTCTCTCCGTCCGCGCCGGAAGGTACGCCCGCAAAGCAATCGCCGCCTCATCGCCCAGCGGAACCAGCCTCTCCTTGCGCCCCTTGCCGCGCACCAGAATCGCGTCGTCACCCCACTTCACGCTGTCCATGTTCAGCCCCACCAGCTCCGAGTTGCGAATCCCGCAGCCGTACAGCAGCTCAAAGATCACACGATCGCGCTCCGGCCACGCCACGACGTTCTCGTTGGCGCCCTTGCCTCGCTTCGCCACCCCCTTCGCCTCTTCCAGCGAGTTCAGCACGCGATTCACCTCTTCGGCGCTCGGAACCCGCGGCAGATGCTTCGGCAGCTTCGGCGTGCTCACCAGCAGCGCAGGATTCTGCTCGACCAGCCCCTCCTTCGCCAGCCACTTAAACCAGCTCCGCACCGCGGCCAGCGCCCTCGCCACACTCGCTTTCGTCAATCCGCGCTGATACAGCACCCCGAGGTAGGCGCGAATGTGCAGATGCTCCACCGCCGCGATCCGGCCGTCCTCGCCCATAGCCTCGGCCAGGTAAGCCGCGAAGCTCCGCACCTCGCGCCTATACGCCCGCACCGTGTGCTCGGAGGCCCCGCGCTCATTGGCCAGCATCGCCAGAAACCTCTCGGCCAGCCCTGGAAACTCGCTCGCGCCTTGCATCTCTACTCCCTATTCCCTACTGCCTGTCGCTTTCCCCGCGGATGATGCATCCTGTGCACCTGCTTCAGCCGCCCCAGCGCCACGTGAGTGTACACCTGCGTCGTCGCAATATCCGCGTGCCCCAACAGCGTCTGCACGGTGCGCAGGTCCGCGCCGTGATCCACCATGTGCGTCGCGCAGCTGTGCCTCAGCTTGTGCGGACTCGCCCTATTCCCCTCCGGCGAGACCGACCGTACCATCTCCCACACCCACTGCCGCGTCAGCGGCCTGCCTCGCACGCTCAGAAACAGCGCCCGCTGCATCGCTCCATTCGCCAGCTCGGGCCGTCCAATCTTCAAATACCGCTCGAGAGCCTCCAGCGCCGCGCGCCCCAGCGGCACAATCCTCTCCTTGTCGCCCTTGCCCCGAACCTGCGCCCGCCCCGCGTCCAGATGCAGGTCCTCGACATGCAGAGCGCATATCTCCGCCACCCTCAACCCGCCTCCGTACAGCAGCTCAAGGATCGCGTGGTCCCGCAGCGCCAATCCATCTGCATCGGCCACTCGCGCGGCAACTCCGGTCCGCTCCAGCATCCCCGCCACCTCACTCTCGGCGAGGCTCTTCGGCAGAACCTTCCAGCTCGACGGGCTCTCCACATTCACCGTCGGATCGTGCTTGATCCTCTTGTCGATCAGCAGCCAGCGATAGAACCCTCGCAGCGCGCTCAGCTTCCGCGCAATCGACCGCGACTCCACGCCATGCCCGCGCAGCCCTTCCATGAAGCCGCGAACATCCTCCTGCGTAGCCGTCACCAGCAGCCCTTCGCGCCCTTCCACATGCTCCGCAAACTGCTCCAGGTCACACTGATACGCCTCGCACGTCGCCGGTCTCATCCCCTTCTCGACGCGCAGATACACGCCGTACTCGCGCACGCTCCGAACGTTCCCGGCAACCTCGTCCTGCTCCCGCATAGCCCTGATTATCCCCGCCGCCGCCCCATGAAAACGCGCCCACCCATCGCCCGGTATCCACCTCGCTACGAACCCTCTCCCGCACCCCTCGCTGTGAGTCTTTCCACAGCAAATCCTAAGATGATCCTCAGCCCCGCCTCTCAAGGAGGTCCCTCATGGCGCAGCTCGACCCCCTCCTCGCCCTCGGCGTCCTCTTCTCCACCGCCGCCACCGACGCCGTCTACGTCCTGTTCAACGCCGCCGTCTCCGCCCGCCGCCGCATCCCCGCCGCCACCTGGAGCAGCATCTGGTATCTCCTGTCCGCCTTCGCCGTCATCAGCTACACCCGGCACTGGTTCTACGTCCTCTTCGCAGCCCTCGGCTCCTGGATCGGCGCCTATCTCTCCATGACCTTCCTCGGCCGCAAGGAACTCCCCAGCCCAAAGATCAACTAACTCTGTCCCGCAGTTTTTTCTTTTCCAGGCAAATGTCCTCGGCTATCGTTGGTCTCACATGCGTACGACGATCGGTTCCCTTGCCCTTCTGGCTCTCTGCCTTCTGCCCTCATCTACCCGCCTCTCCGCTCAGGCCGTCATCCTTCCGAAGAACATCCTTTTCACCGGCGTCCCCGCATACTCACAGGCTGAGCTGCTCGCCTTCACCGGCCTCAAGCCCGGCGCCACATCGTCGGCTGCCGAGGTCCAGGCCGCCGCGCAAAAGCTCAGCGACACCGGCCTCTTCGCCGACGTCCACTTCGCCTTAGGTCCCCAGGGACTCACCTGCGCCCTCAAGCCCATGCCCGCGGACAATCTCCTGCCCGCTCGCTTCCCCAACCTCATCTGGTGGTCGAACGACGAGCTTGCCGAAGCTCTCAAGGCTCGCGTGCCGCTCTACCGCGGCTCCATTCCCATCTCTGGCAACATGCAGGAGGCCGTCACCGCCGCGCTCACCGTCATGCTTGCCGAAAAGAACGTCCACGCCAAAGTCGCCGTCATGCCCAGCGGCGCCGCCCCCGGAGCCCCACCCACCGCGTTCTCCTTCCTTATCGAATCCCCCGAGGTCCGCGTCCACTCCCTCACCTTCGTCGCCGCCTCGCCTGCCATGCAGACCAAGCTCGAAAAGGTCAGCAAAGACGCCGCCAACCAGCCCTTCGACCAATACACCACCAACACGGCCGTCAGCTCCACTGTCACCGAAATCTACCGCAACGACGGCTACCTCGATGCCGCCCTCGACATCGCCCGCACCGCCCCACAGGTCACCGCCGACGCCATCAACCTCGATCTCACCGCCACCATCCGCGAAGGCCAGCCCTACCGCATCTCCTCGCTCACCTGGCAGGGCTCCGACGTCATGAGTGCCGCCGACTTCAACAAGCAGTCCAAGCTCCACCCAGAAGACCTGGCCTCTCAGCTGACTCTCAAGCAAAGCCTCTCCATCCTCGCCCGCGCCTACTACGCCACGGGCTACCAGGACGCCAAAATTCAGGCGCCCGCCACTCTCGATTCCGCCACCCACCACGTCGCCTATACCATCCGCGTCGTCCCCGGCGATCAGTACCGCATCAAGTCCATCAACGCCGTCGGCCTCAACGACCAGCAGCGCAAAGACTTCACCGCAGCCTGGCACATGAATCCCGGCGACTTCTACGACGTCACCTACCTCACCACCTTCCTCGTCAAGAACACCACCATCCAGTCCCTCCGCGGCTACTCCGCCAACTACAAGGCCCTCTCCGACCCCGACACCCACCTCGTCGACCTCACCATCACCTTCGCCAAAGGCGGCCAGCTCGTCCAGGCCACGGACTAACCCTCGCACCCGCTGCTAAACTTAAAGGCAGCCATGTTTGAGAACCTCTCCGATAAACTCCAGCGCTCCTTTAAGAACCTCCGCGGCGAAGGCACCATCACCGACGAGAACATCTCCGAGGCCGTCCGCGAGATCCGCCTCGCCCTGCTCGAATCCGACGTGAACCTCGCCGTCGTCGACGAGCTCGTCGAGCACATCCGCACCCGCGCCCTCGGCTCCCAGGTCGCCACCGCCCTCTCCCCCACCGAGCAGATCGTCAAGATCGTCCACGACGAGCTCGTCAACGTACTCGGCCGCGACACTGCGCGCTTCCAGAAGGCCTCGCAGCCCCCCAGCGTCATCCTCATGGCCGGCCTCCAGGGCTCCGGTAAGACGACCACCTCCGGCAAGCTCGCCCAGTGGCTCAAGAAAGCCGGGCACCGCCCCATGCTCGTCTCCGTCGACGTCTACCGTCCCGCCGCGCGCGAGCAGCTCGCCATCGTCGCCCGCTCCATCAGCGCCAACCTCTACGGGGGCAAGGTCGACTCCGCTAAGCCCGGCACCGACGACGTTCTCCGCCTCGCGAAAGAGGCCAAGCGCGAAGCCGCCAACTTCGGCTGCGACATGCTCATCGTCGACACCGCCGGCCGCAACCACATCGACGCCGAGCTCATGGACGAGATGGCCGCCCTCAAAAAGCTCCTCACCCCGTCCGAGATCCTCTTCGTCGCCGACGCCATGACCGGCCAGGACGCCGTCAACTCCGCCAAGGCCTTCAACGACCGCCTCGCCATCACCGGAGCCGTCCTCACCAAGATGGACGGCGACGCCCGCGGCGGCGCTGCCCTCTCCATCCGCCACGTCACCGGCCAGCCCATCAAGTTCCTCGGCACCGGCGAAAAGCCCGACGCCTTCGAGCCCTTCCACCCCGACCGCATCGTCTCCCGCATCATGGGCCACGGCGACATCGCCACCCTCATCGAGCGCGCCGAAGAAAAGCTCGACCGCGGCAAGGCCGAGGCCTTCGCCAAGAAGGCTCTCTCCGGCGACGGCTTCACCCTCGAGGACTTCCGCGACCAGCTCCGTCAGATCAAAAAGATGGGCTCCATGAAGTCCATCCTCAAGATGCTCCCCTCCGTCGGCCCCTTCGCCGGAATGCAGCAGGCCATCGACAACGTCGACGAAGGCCAGTTCACCCGCGTCGAGTCCATCATCAACTCGATGACGAAGAAGGAACGCCTCGACCACGAGATCATCAACGGCAACCGGCGCAAGCGCATCGCCCGCGGCTCCGGAACCACCGTCCAGGACGTCAACAACCTCCTCCGCCAATACGCCCAGATGCGAAAGGTCTTCAAGACCATGGGCGGCGGAGGCGGCATGAAGGCCCAGCAGAGAATGATGAGCCAGCTACAGGGACGGCAGCGGTTCGGGAGATAGTTCGACACGAGAGGCCGTCGTTGACAATCAATGTTTTTGAAATATCGGAAGCTGAACGAAATAGAGTATTGGCGATCGAGGAAGGCCATTTTGCCGATTTGAAAGCTATTCAAATCGCACCTGGTAAGCTGACCAAGACAATAGCAGCGCTCTCTAACGCAGACGGCGGAGAGGTCTACGTAGGTATAGACGAAGACAAGAAGAATCAATTGAAGTCGTGGGCAGGGTTCGCGACTCCAGAAGCTGCAAATGGACACATTCAGATATTCGAAAAGCTTTTTCCATTAGGGGATGGCTATACATACTCGTTCCTTAAATGTGGTAGCAGCAACGGACTAGTGTTAAAGATCGAAATACAGAAGAGCCGCAATATAAAAAAAGCGTCCGATGACATCGTTTATGTTCGAAGAGGCGCACAAAGTATGCCCTACACAACCGCCGATGATTTGGCGCGCTTAGCACGTAACTAAGGTCTTACATCGTTCGAAACAGAGACAGTGAATGCAGACCCAGTCGTCCTCACAAATTCAGCGGTCAGCCTGCAATTCATGCTTGAAATCGTTCCTACGGCAGAGCCAGATGCTTGGTTACGTAAGCAACAGGTCATTGTCGGCGATAAACCCACGGTAGCAGGTGTTGTGCTCTTCGCTGAAGAGCCGCAAGCGCTTCTCCCAAAACGCTCTGGCATAAAGATCTATCGCTACAAGACAACAGCTGACGAGGGAACAAGAGAAACGCTTGATGGTGATCCTCTCTCGATTGAAGGTCATGCGTAGCAACAGGTCATGGATTCGGTGAAAACCACTTCAGCAATTATCGAATCCGTCCGGGTCAATACGCCCGAGGGTCTTGAGCCAGTTAAATACCCAATAACAGCACTCCACGAAGTCATCACTAACTAATGCAGTCTTGCATCGGGACTATAGCCTTGCAGATGACATCCATATTCGGACTTTCGATAACCGTGTAGAGGTAATAAGTCCCGGTTCGTTACCGGCTCATATCACCCCTGAAAATATTCTTGAAGAACGTTTTTCTAGAAACGGCGTGATTGTCAGGTTGATCAATAAGTTTCCCAATCCACCAAACAAGGATGTTGGAGAAGGATTGAATTCAGCTTTTTTGGCAATGCGCGATATGAAGCTCAAACCGCCAATCATTCAACAAGGAAACAATTCGGTCAAAGTCGTTCTAAAACATGAACCTCTTGCCACACCAGAGGAACTCATTCTGAATTACTTACAAACGAATGACAGTATCAAAAATAGTGTCGCGCGTGAGATATGCTTCATCGGGTCCGAAATAAAATGAAAGGCATCCTGCAACGTTTAGTTGCGAAGGGGATGATCGAACTCGTGCCCGGTACGACTAGGTATTCTGCCGCATATCGGCTTGTTAGAAGAGTGGCAGCGCGCGGTCCGGTGATCCAATAGCCTAAGTGGGACGGGTGCCCCACATCTGAAAGCTAGCCACAAAACCGGGTGGACGGGTGGCCCACATCTGACTATCCAGTCACGAATCGGGTGCCCCATATCTCGATTATGAGATGTGGGCATTCGCGCAACGCGCGAACCGATACCCTAAAAATCAACCCATGCCGCTGGGCCTCAAGCGCTACCAACAGGAAGGTGACCACCACTTCATCACCTTCAGTTGGACAGGTGGCTCACATCTAGTGGCATGTCGCAGAAACAACGTTACTGCGGATGCGGCGGCTCGGATCGGAATATTTCCACTGGATCTGCCCGAGTTGCTCCATGATGCGGCCGACTCGGGCTAAAAGCGCAATGGCTATCTTCTCGGCTCATACCGCATCGCCACCGCCCCCGAGCCGAACTCCAGCCGGCTCACGAGCCTCAAGTCGACATGCTTCGATAGCCCCGCGAACAACGTCGGCCCGTGGCCCGCTAGCCTCGGCTGCACCACGAACTCGTACTCATCGATCAATCCCAGCTCCGCCAACGCCAGAGGGAGCTTTACGCCTCCCATGAACAGTCCCTTACCCGGCTCCCGCTTGAGCTGCTGAACGGCCGTCCCTAGATCCCCGCGCACGAGCTCCGCGTTCCAATCGACCCGGTCCAGGGTGCTCGACACGACGTACTTCTTTGCCGCGTCGATCGTCCGGGCGAAGGGTTCCATCCAATCATGCCTCGCCACCGTCCGCGCCGGCGGCCGGAACGCTGCCTCCATCATCTCGTAAGTCACCCGGCCAAAGAGGAGGGCATCAGCTTGGTCGAGGTTCTCGATCGCGTGACGATGCAAGTCTTCGTCCGCTGGTATGACACGATGATCGCAGCACCCGTCCAATGTGACGTTGATGGAATACCGAAGGGGTCGCATTACGCAAGAGTACCGCCGATGGGGTAGACCAGGCCGGGTGGCGCATACATAAATTCCCTCCGACACATCAGGTGCCCCATTCATGCGGCTTCATCGCATGAGTGGGATCATTCGCGCAGAGCGCGAACCGCCTTGCTTAAGGGCACGGCTTCAGCCGTGCCGAAAAGTCCGCTGCAAAGCGGCGTACCGCACTGCCGTAGGCCGGAGTGAAGCCCGCAGGGCGAAACGACTGATCCATTCACAACTGCCTTCCACTGCCAAATCAGCGTAAGCTGGAGCACAAATTCCCAGCATGGACTCTCTATGAACTCAACGATCAAGTCGTCTCTTCCAAAGAGTGCTGTCGGTGCCGAGGTCTCGCTGTTCAGGCTGTATACGCTGCGCCTCTGCTATTTGATACTTGCCGCCGGACTGGGCACGTACATCTGGCCCAACGTCATTCACCACACCAACGAGCTGGCGATAACCAAAGGTCCCCTGCTCGCATTGCTGGCCGGCCTTGGAGCAACTGCAATCCTCGGGCTTCGGTACCCCGTCCAGATGATCCCGCTACTTCTCTTTGAGCTGATCTGGAAGACCATCTATCTCATCGCCTTCGCGCTTCCGCTATGGTCAGCCCATCAGATCACCGCGGCGGCCGCTGAAGATATCAAAGCCTGCCTCATGGTGGTGATCTTCCTGCCTCTTATCCCGTGGCGTTACGTCTTTACGCATTACATCGTGCAGCGAGGCGAGCGCTGGAGATAACCGATCCGTACACATGAACGGAGATTCGCGCAAAAGCGCGAACCGACACAGCCTCACTTACTGCGAGCCTTCTTCCGCACCGGCTTAGCCTTCCCCTCCAGGGTCGAAACAAACTCAAACCCCCGCTCGGCCCACCGTTTCACCTCTCTATCCGTCCCGCTTCCATCAGGATCCACGTAGACATACCCCTTCATAGGCCGACCGGTGAAGTCCATCGGACGCACATGCGGCTCCCTCAGCGCATCTTCATGACGGTCCGGTCCCACCCGCACCATCAGGTCGTCCTTCACAATCCCGCAGAACATCTTCCCATCCAGCAGAAATGCGACGCCACCGAACATCTTCTTCTCGGTCACACCCACGCGGCCGCCCACCGTGCGCCGAATCCGTTCCTGAAGCATCTCGTCGTATGCCATACCCACTCCTTCTGAGGAATGGTATCGAACAGGTGGCCCCCACATCTGATCAGTCCGACAAATGCCGCGTTCCCCATTCATGCGGTCTAATCGCATGAGTGGGCCATTCGCGCAGAGCGCGAACCGCCTTGCTTAAGGGCACCGCTTCAGAGCCTGCCCTGAGCGCAGTCGAATGGGTGCCGAAAAGTCCGCCGCAAAGCGGCGTACCGCACTACCGTGGGCCGGAGTGAAGCCCGAAGGGCGGAACGACTAATCTGCTCAAGGAAGCGCATGAAGCACGAACCCCCAAAGATCCTGTCAAGCCCCCAAACCTGTGCAAAACGCCCGCTGAATCACCACATCCAAAACAAACCAAATCACTTCCCACCCAAAAACAAATCCCCTAAAGCTGCCGTTTTACCCACCTCAACTCTCTACAATAGAAGTAGGTACAAAAAAGCAAGCCCCGGCACCCGCCGGGGCTTCTCGTTTTAACCCACAACCACAGTCTGGCAATCGAATTGCGTCCGAGGTCCAGACCTAAATTCTCTACTTTGAAGATCTTGCACAAAAACAAGGGGGTACACCCATGAACGAAGCCACAACCAACTACGACCAGCCGAACAACAGCTACCAGTGCCACCACATCTTCCCCGACAACGCCCGCTGCGGCAGCCCGCGCATGCGCAACGAGCAGTTCTGCTACTTCCACCACGACTCTCGCCGCCCCGTCGTCCGCCCCGAGCAGCGCATCGCGCGCCGCAGCACCTTCTCTCTCTTCACCCCCACCAGCCACGACTCCATCCAGGAGTCCCTCGGCGAGCTCCTCATTCGCATCGCCGCCAACGACATCGACCCGCGCCGCGCCGGCCTCCTCCTCTACTGCCTCCAGATCGCCTCCGCCAACCTACGTACCGCCCAGAAGGCGCAACAAACCCAGACTCCACCGGAGGCAGATGGCCCACATCTAGGTTGAGTCGAAGAATCGGGTGCTCGGGTGCCCCATATCTCGATTCTGAGATGTGGGCATTCGCGCCACGCGCGAACCGCTACCTACAACGCGTGCCCCATGTGTTGTAATGATTTGGAAATCGAAGACCGCAAACGAACCAGCGCGGCAACTCCAACCATGGCACAAACAGAACGTCCACTGAAGCAGGCCCTCCTTCTGACCTCCGGCTTCGGCGGTCTTCTTTTTATCGCTACTTTTCTGCTCCTCGGAATCCTCGCGATCCCCTACTCTCCCATACGAGAGACCATCAGCGCGCTTGAGTTCACCTCGCTCGGCATCGCCCAGCGCATCAACTTTGCCGTCTTCGGCCTCCTACTCATCGCCTTCGCCTTCGCACTGCGCACCGAACTGCATCACGGTCGCGGCGCACGGCTAATACCCCTCCTCCAGTTCCTCTCCGGACTCGCCGTCATCGGCGACGGCCTCTTCATTCACGAGCCCCTTCACCTCATCTGCGACCTGATCGCCTTCAACTCGACACTGCTCATCCTTTTCCTCTTTGCCTGGCGCTTCTGGCCCGATCCTCGCTGGAAGCACTGGGCCTACTACTCCATCGTCACTGCGCTGCTGATGATGTGCTTCCTCACCGCCTTCGGACTCACCAACCATCCCGGCGGCGGACCGGCCGGAGCCATGGAAAAACTCGCTACCGTCACCCGTACACTATGGTCCGCGCTCCTCACCCTCAAACTTCTTCGAGGCGCTCGCCTGTAACACCGCGGGCGGGTGGCCCACATCTAGGTTGAGTCGAAGAATCGGATGCCCCATCTTCGCGACGGCTTCATCTCGCCGAGGTGGGACATTCGCGCAAAGCGCGAACCCCAACGCTAAACTGTATCCATGGCCGACAAGATCACGGAATCCGAGATCAGCACTCTCGTCGACACCTTCTACGCCAAAGTCCGCCTCGACCCCGACATCGGCCCCATCTTCAATGCCATCGTCGGCGACTGGCCCCATCACCTCGCCACCCTCAAGGACTTCTGGTCCACCGTCCTCCTAACCACCGGCCGCTACAAAGGCGACCCCCTGATGACCCACCTCCAGCTCCCGCTCGACCCCGATCACTTCTCCCGCTGGCTCACCCTCTTCGCCGAGACCGCCAACGAAGTCCTCTCGCCCGAGCATGCCGCCACCGTCATCGAAAAGTCCCACCGCATCGCCCAGAACTTTAAAGCCGGCATCGCCTATCGACAGACCCAGCAAGCCGCGGTCAGCTAAGACCCCGACCATCCACGTAGGCTTCCATTCCCCTGTACCATTTCGTCGTCATCAGACGAACAGCTCCAGGAGAACTCCATTGCCGGGAAAATCTCCAAAGGCCAGCTACGTCCTCCCCCACACCCTCGCAGGCGAGCGCCAGCGCCTCGCCCTCATGTCCCAACTCCTCGACCCCATGCACCGAGCCCTTATCGAACGACTCGGCCTGCGCCTCGGCTGGCGATGCCTCGAGATCGGCTGCGGCAACGGCTCTATCTCTAAGTGGCTCGCCTCCAATGTCGGCCCCAAAGGACACGTCACCGCCACCGACATCGACCTCAGCTACATCGACCATCTCCACGCGCCGAACCTCGAAGTACGCCAGCTGGACATCCTGAGGCACGAGGTCGAACCCGCCACCTACGATCTCGTCACCGCCCGCGCCGTACTGCATCACGTCAAGTCGCCAAAAAAGGCAGTCCAGCACATGGTCCGCTTCCTGAAGCCTAACGGCGTGCTGCTCTCCATCGAGCCTGACTTCCTCCCCGCCACCGCCGCCACACCCGAAGCTCTGCGCGCCTTCTGGCAAGCCTGGCTCCAGTGGTCGGCGTCGGTAGGCATCGACTACTTCATCGGACGCAAGATGCCAGCCCTCCTCTCCGCATCCGGATTGAACCCAGTCAGCGCCGAAGGCACCACCGCCATCTATCCCGGACAATCCCCCTGGGCAAGGTACTGGCTCGAAACCCTTGAGGAGCTCCGTCCCCGGCTGATCGAGTCAGGCTACGTCTCCCGCACCATGCTGACACACTTCAACCGCCTGTACTCCGACCCGCGCATCTGGACCAGCGCAATCACCTTCGTTGCATCCTCGGGAACCAAGCCGCAAGCCCCTCGCAAACTCCGCTAGACTTATCCACGCACCCTCAAAGGAGTTCCATGAGCTCCAGCCCAAAAACCACCATCGCCCCCATGCTCTCCGTCCGAGACGGAGCCAGAGCGGTCGACTTCTACACAGCAGCCTTCGGTGCAGAAGTGGTCTTCCGCCAGGACGACCCGGACGGATCAGTCGTCGCCCAGCTCTCCGTCAACGGAGCCGAGTTCTGGCTCGCCGACGAATCGCCAGAACACCTGAACTTCAGTCCCGAGACCCTCAACGGCGGCACCGTCCGCATCATCCTCACCACCGACGACCCCGACGCTGCCTATCGCCGAGCCGTCTCCGCAGGAGCCACCGTCGTCTGGGACATGACCAACGAATACGGCTGGCGCATCGGAAGGCTCGTCGATCCCTTCGGCCACCACTGGGAGATCGGCAAGCCGGAGAGCGCCTGAGCACATCCGCAGTCGGCCTCTTAGCTGGTTTTAGATACCCCCTCCCCTTCTGGAGCTACAATGGCGCACCCCGGGGAAGCACCATTCCAGTCTCACGAAAGAGAGAGCAGCCATGCTTGGAGAACAGATTGGCGAAACCAAAGGAAGACGACTTGTCCGACGCGTCATCTCCATCGACCCACCAACCGCAGAAGTATCCTTTGAAGACACCGGCCAGATGCTCGGCATCCCCACCACCGGCATGGGAACCTACACCTCCGTCATCCGTCCCGACGGCTCCATCCTTGGCCACGGACAGGGCCTCAGTCTCACCCAGGATGGCGAGGCCATCACCTGGACCGGAACCGGCGTAGGCAAATTCGGCCCCGGCGGCGCCGTCAGCTACCGCGGCATGCTCTTCCTCCAAACCCCGTCCCAGAAGCTCGCCCGCGTCAACAATGCCTGCGCGGCCTTCGAGTACGAAGTCGATGCCACCGGCAACACGAACTCCAAACTATGGGAGTGGAAGTAGGGCTGTGTTCTGGCTCGCCGAGGAATCTCCAGAGCACCTGAACTTCAGCCACGAGACCCTCAACAGCGGAACCGTCCGCATGATCCCACCACCGACGACCCCGACGCTGCTACGAGCGTTGCTTGAGTGCGGCGAGGACTTCGGCTGGCTCGGGGCGGACGCGGAAGTCGGCGTGGGCCTCGGCGAAGGTGATGACGTTTTGCTGGTTGATAACGAAGGTGCCGGGGAGCGGAAGGCGCCAACTGGCTTCGGTGGCGTTGTGGTAGCTGAGGCCGGCGTTGTTGAAGGGGATGTTGACGAGGATGGACTGGAAGTAGCGGCGCTGCTCGGGCGAGACGGTGTAAGCGAGGCCGAACTGTGCGGCAAGCTCGCAGCCGGCGTCGGCGAGGAGGGGGAGCTGCAGGCCGTGCTGGTCGATGGTGAAGTTGTTCTGGCGCGTGTTCTGCGGGGAGATGGCGACGAAGAGCGCGCCGCGGCTGCGGACTTCGGTGTAGAGGTCGCGCCAGGCCTCGAGCTCGGTGACGCAGTAGGGGTCCCAGCGGCCACGGAAGAAGTTGACGACGAGCGGACCGAGGGCGAGGAGGTCGGCGGAGTTGACGGGCTTGCCGGTGTGGGCGTCGGGCAGGGAGAAGGGTGGAGCGGGCTGACCGGGCTTGAGGACGAGGTCCTCGATGCCGGTGGCGAAGAGCTCGGCGATGGTGCGCTCGGAAAAGGCGAGGCGTTCGGGCTGCACGAGCGCGCGGGTGTTCTGGGTGATCTGGTCGAGCTGGTCCTGGAGGGAGGTCTTGAGTGAAGAGGCCACGAATTAATTATCGCAGCCTCTCGGGGGTGATTGCGGGATCAGTGGCAGGGGACGGATTTTAGCATGGACTGCTTGCTGCGGTTGGAGGCCGTGGTGGTGCGTGGCGCAGCGACAGAGCTGTGAGCTGCGGGAAGGGATTTGAGCAGCGAGGTGAGGCGGGCGAAGGCCTGGTCGCGTGCGGTCTTGTTGGCGGGATTGGTGTTGCCGGGGTCTTCGCCAGCGCGCATGAAGCCATGGCCGGCTCCGTCGTAGGTGACGGGGTCATACTTCTTTCCGGCGGCCTTCATGGCCCCGGTTGTGTCGGGGATGGTGGCGTCGATGCGCGCGTCGTTGCCGGCGTAGAAGCCGTAGACGGGCGCGGTGATGGTGGAGAAGTCGGAAGGCGGCGGGCCGTAGAAGACCATAGCCGCGGCGAGGTCCTTGCGGTGGGTCGCGAAGGCGAAGGACTTGCCGCCTCCCCAGCAGAAGCCGACGGTGACGAAGGTGCCGTTGGAGGCGGGAAGCTTTTTGGCGTAATCGGCTGCGGCGTCAAGGTCGGCGAGCACCTGGTCGGGGTTGAGGCCGGAGACGGCCTTGGTGGTGGCGTCCATGCTGGTGAAGGAGTCGGAGTTGCCGCCGTTGGGGCCCATGCCGGAGAGCAGGTCGGGAGCGACGACGATGTATCCGGCGGCGGCGAGCGAGTCGGCCATCTCCTTGGGCCAGTCGGCGAGGCCGAAGATCTCGTGGATGAGGACGACGACGGGGACTTTCTTGCTGACCTCGGGGTAGACGACGAAGGCTTGCAGCGAGCGGTCGCCGTGCTTAAGCGTGACGTACTCGCGATGGCGAGGCGAGGCGTCGAGACGCTCTTTTGCCCACTGCTGGGCGGTCGCGGCGAGAGAGGTGACGAGGAGGAGAGCGAGCAGAGAGAGCGATTTGCGGCACATGGGCCAGAGTGTAGTCGCTGGAGGGAGAGCGGGCAAGATGTTGCTTAGACTGGAGGCATGAAATTTCATCTGCGGGTGGCGGCGGCTGGGGACGTAGCGGGGATTCGCGAGGTGATCGATGCTTCAGTGCGCGGGCTGCAGGCGGAGGATTATTCCGCAGCGCAGATCGACGCTTCGCTGAAGACAGTGTTTACGATCGATCGCCAATTGATTGCGGATGGGACGTACTTTATCGAAGTGGCGGAAGACGGCTCGCTGGCTGGATGCGGCGGCTGGAGCAAGAGGAAAACTCTTTACGGGGGCGATCACCAGGTGGAGCAGGTTGAGCCTGAGCTGCTGGACCCGGCGGCAGACGCGGCGAAGGTGCGGGCGATCTTCGTGCATCCGCGGTATGCGCGCATGGGATTGGGGAGCACGATTCTGGCGGCTGCGGAAGAGGCTGCGATGGCGGCCGGGTTCCGGAGGTTCGAGATGGGTAGCACGCTGACCGGCGTTGCGTTGTATGCGCTGAAGGGATATCGCGAGGTCGATCGCGTGATGGTTCCGGTGGGAGACGGCGAGCAGATTGAGGTGGTGCGCATGGTGAAGGACGCACCGTTGTAGGCTTGTAGTCGCGATGGAGGGTGTGGACGAATGACAGAGATGGAGATCGCGAAGGGGAACGAGGCGCTTTGCCTTCTGGCTGGGATGTCGAACCGTCATGGACTGGTGGCGGGTGCGACTGGCACGGGGAAGACGGTGACCCTGCAGGTGATGGCTGAGGCTCTGAGCTCGATCGGCGTACCGGTGTTTGCGGCGGACGTGAAGGGCGATCTGTCGGGGATCAGCCAGCCGGGGAAGAGCTCGCCGAAGTTCGATGAGCGCGTGAAGTCGATGGAGCTGGGGGAGTGGAGCTTTGCAGGTTGCCCGGTGGTTTTCTGGGATGTCTTCGGCGAGGAGGGGCATCCGGTGCGGGCGACGGTGAGCGAGATGGGGCCTCTGCTGATGAGCCGCATCCTGAACCTGAACGAGACACAGACGGGCGTGCTGACGCTGGTCTTCAAGATCGCCGACGACAGTGGGCTGCTGCTGCTGGACATGAAGGACCTGCAGGCGATGCTGCAGGAGGTGGCGACCCGCGCGAAGGGGTATCAGACGCAGTACGGGAATATCTCAGCTGCGAGCATTGGTGCGATTCAGCGCGGGCTGGTTGCGCTGGGAGAGCAAGGAGGCGACCAGTTCTTCGGCGAGCCGGCGCTGAATATCGATGACCTGCTGCAGACGGAGGCACATGGCAAGGGCGTGGTGAATATTCTGGCGGCGGACAAGCTGCTCGAGTCTCCGCAGCTGTATGCGACGTTTCTGCTGTGGCTGATGAGCGAGTTGTTCGAGAAGCTGCCGGAGGTGGGCGATCCGGAGAAGCCGAAGCTGGTGTTCTTCTTCGACGAGGCGCATCTGCTGTTCAACGATCTGCCGCCGGTGCTGCAGTCGAAGATCGAGCAGGTGGTGCGGTTGATCCGGTCGAAGGGGGTGGGGATCTTCTTCGTGACGCAGAATCCGATCGATGTGCCGGAGACGGTGCTGGGCCAACTGGGGAATCGTGTGCAGCATGCGTTGCGGGCGTTCTCGCCGAAGGATCAGAAGGCGGTGAAGGCTGCGGCGCAGACGTTCCGCGCGAATCCGACGTTGGATGTGGAAGAGGTGATTACGCAGCTGGGCGTGGGTGAGGCGCTGGTCTCGTTTCTGGATGAGAAGGGGATCCCGGATGTGGTGGAGCGGGCGATGGTTTGTCCGCCGCACAGCCAGATCGGGCCGATCACGCCGGAGCAGAGAGCGGCGATCATCAAGGGCTCAGTGGTCGCGGGAGTGTATGAGACGGCGGTGGATCGCGAGTCGGCTTACGAGAAGCTTAAGGGCAAGGTTGCGGCTTCGACCACGGCGGCAGCGCCAGGGCAAAGCGGCGTTGGGTCGCCGACGCTTCCGCAGGGGTCGGAGCCGGGATGGCTGGAGTCGGCGTCGACGGCGCTGGGTGGAGTGCTTGGCGGTGGCGGCTCGCGGCGCGGAGATACGGTGGTGCAGGCGATGGTGAAGAGCGCTGCGCGTACGATGGGAAGCACCGTCGGGAGGCAGATCATTCGCGGAGTACTGGGATCGCTGCTGGGCGGGTCGTCTTCGCGGCGGTAGAACATCGGCCTTCGGGATAGTGGAAGCTGCGGGCTACGAGCGCGTACTTATGACTGGCGGGCCAGGGAGTCCATAGATCGATCGACAGGAGCGTCTCTTTGCTGGTGAGTGAGGCACTTGATGTTCTGGGATTGAGGCCCGGCGCAAGCCCGGCTGAGATCAAGGAGGCGTACCGGGATCTTGTGAAGGTCTGGCACCCGGACCGCTTCGGTAATGATGCACGGTTGCGTGAAAAGGCGGAGGATAAGTTAAAGCAGATCAATGACGCGTACCGCTTGCTGCAGAATGCTGCGGGCGGCGGTTCGGTTGCTGGGTGGTCGGGTGTTTCCGGGGCGAATCCTAGTGGTGTCTCTCACGAACGACCTGTTGCCCATAAGAACCGAGCAGCGCGGATGCGAAGCCGTGTGAGTCCAGGTTGGATATACGCTGGGATGGGAATTGGTCTGGCGATTCTGGTGAGTTCTTTCTTAGTTGGGAGCGGTGGTGTGCGCCCGACGCAACCATCGTCTGCTCCGGCGCAGCCTGTTCCGAGTTCAGAGCAGAGGACTGTGCCGTCTGCGTCAAACGCGGGACCTGCCGTTGATGCAGCCGCGACCGTCGGGCGACAGCAACGCTCCGGGGAGACCCGCCGTTTGGATGAGGCCGGCTCAGCGACATTCCGCGTGAGGGCTTTGTCCGATGCGGAGAGTCGCCAGTTGGAGTCGGCGTGTTCCGTGCAGAGGCAGGTGGGTGGAGAGGCTGCGTATCAGGCCTGCGTCAAGGCTCAGCTGAACCTGATCATGAATCCGGTGGGACGACCGGATCTGAGTTCGTTGAGCGAGGGGGAGGGTGAGTCGATCGATGCCGTTTGTTCTGAAGCAAAGCGCCTTCGAGGATTGGATCGCTATAACCGCTGTCTGACGACGCAGTTGGCGAGCCTGGCGGCGGAGACCGCGCGACCTGATCTGTCGAAGCTCGACGATGCTGATCGAGATGCGATTGAGTCGGCCTGCAGGAGTGCAAAGGTTCGTGAAGGTCCGGCTGCTTATGATCGCTGCCGGGCGAATTTTGTAAAGGCTCTCGCTCAAGCGAAGTGATGTTGGCGCACGGATGAAGAGTGCGATGGTGCTGGTGCGGCGAAGTGCTACTTTGGCAATGCTGATGTTCCGTTGAAGAGCTGGAACTCGCGGATGGCGGCCGAGCCTGCGGTGGAGAGAAGGTTGAGGCGGACGCGCTCGGTGGTGACGGCGGGGAAGATGTCGATCTTCTTGTGTCCGATGGCTTGGGCGTGGGCGAGGGTCTTCCATACGCCGTTCTGGAAGGCCTGGATGCTGTAGTCTTCGACGCGCTGGCCTTCGTTGAGCCACTCCATGGTGACGGCGCGGTCGAAGGTGATGGGTTTTTCGAAGTGGAGTTCGAGGGTGGCGCTGCGGTCGGGTGCGGACCAGAAGGTGGCGGGGTCGTTGTCGATGGCGGCTTCGGCGGGGTTGTTCGTGATGTGCTGGGCTTGGCGGGTGAGGTTGTGCTCGGGGCCGTAGAGGCGCTGGACGGCCTCGCCGAACTCGCGGAGGCGGGCGGCGTCGGAGTCGGGGAGGCGGCCGGTGTTATCGGGTGCGAGGCCGAGCATGAGCTGGGCTCCGCGGCCTACGGTCTTGTTGTAGATGTTGAGGAGCTCGTCGACGGAGAGGAGCGAGGACTCGTCGTTGGGGTGCCAGAACCAGTGCAGCTTGCGGAGTGGTGTATCGGCCTCGACGGGGCGCCAGCGGAGGTAGCCGGTGCGGTCGATCACGTTCCAGTTCTCGTAGGGAACGGTGCCGTCCTCGGAGCCGACCCAGCGGATGTCGGCGCTTTTGTAGAGGGCGACGTCGGCGAAGACGAGGGTGTTGGGCTGGTAGGTGCGGAGTTCCTGGACGATCTTGTCGAAGTCGTAGGTTCGTCCGGCGGAGCCTGCGCCGTCGAGCCAGAACTCGGTGAGGGGGCCGTAGCTGCGGGCGAGCTCGCCGAGTTGCGCGAGGTAGTACTTGTCGTAGGCCGCGGCGTCGGGGTAGCGCGGGTCATGGCGGTCCCAGGGGGAGAGATAGATGCCGAAGCCGAGGCCGGCGCGATGGGCGGAGTCGGAGGCGAGGCGGACGAGGTCGCCCTTGCCGTTGAGCCAAGGGCTGGATTTGACGGAATAGTCGGTGTGGGCGGAGGGGAAGAGGGCGAAGCCGTCGTGGTGCTTGGCGACGAGGACGGCGTATTTTGCTCCGCCGGATTTTGCCGCGGCCATCCACTGATCGGTGTCGACGTGGGCGGGGTTGAAGGTAGAGGCGGGGGCGGTTCCGTCGCCCCACTCGCGGTTGAGGAAGGTGTTGGTGGAGAAGTGGAGGATGACGCCGATCTCGAGGTCCTGCCAAGAGAGCTGGGCTGGGGTGGGTTTGATGTCGGTGAAGTTCTGGGCGGAGGAGAAAACGACTGAGGCGAGGAGAAAAATAATTATGGCGAAGTAGCGTCGTGTGGTCGGAGGCATGGAGAGTTTCAGGTTACCCGAAGCGCTGCGCGGTGCTTGGTTCATGACCTCCCCGTCCCCTATTAAAGTGTGCAAAGTATTCGAAACAGATACTTTAGGTTGGTACTTCGGTACCACTTGAGAGCATGAAAAAGCCCGGCCGTTTGAGCCGGGCTTTTTCTTTATCTCTTAGGTTTAGTTTAACAGGCGTGTCAAGGATTTCGGTGTGGAAAACAAGGTGATCTTCACCGCAGGAGGACAAGTTCGTCAGGATGGGATATGGTGCCCACGTCTCACAATCGAGATGTGGGCACTGAATTCATGATCTCAATCCCGATGTAGGTCCGCGGGCAAGGGCGATACGCAAGGCGTCGGGATCTAATCAAGTTTGTTGCCTGTCGCGATGGTCGCATTTCCATCCACGACCTGGCGAATCATCTCGCCATGCTTGACGATCACAAAAAACAACACCAGAGGAGGTCCGGAAGTTCCGCCGGGGAAGAGCGTTGCTTTTCCAGTGCAATCAGGGTTGACGGTGTAGGTGCCGGTACCCGGCCGCCACTCCTCGGGTGGCACCATACCGCCAATAACGACGTGATCGACCTGGGTGATATTACCGTTGCCATCGTAATGTTGCAGGACGACACCACGGACCTGGATGCCAGGTCCGGGAATACCGAGGAGGCCTTCGATCGTGAAACCGTAGTCGCCATCGAGCGTGCGATTCGAACAGGCCTTTTCCTTATCCTTAAATTTGTTGTTGTTGGCGGCGGCCCACATGGAGGTGTTTACGACGGCTAAGGCGCAGGCGATTATGACGGCAATCGCCATCCTGGTTCTTTTCTGGACACATTGAGTCTGCATTTTTCGGACCTCATCTAGGCGTTTTTAGTTCCCTGGGGTCGTTGAGGACAGAACGTTCCAGTGCCCTGCAACTTTGCGCCGGAATGACTCGACAAGGTCTGTGCCGCAAGGTCCGATCTAGCGTCAGGCGTGGATCCGAACCGATGCTCTCGATGCTGAAATGGGGCCGTGGATACGGGAGGACGTGTATGAACCTCCCTGAACCATCGCGGATAGGGCCGAGGCGAGTCGCGGATACCTTACTCCAAATTGCAGGCTGGAGTCTAATTCCAGAGGTGAGGAAGGCGCTGCCGCCTTGGGCGAGTCCCACTCATGCGATGCGGCCG
This sequence comes from Edaphobacter aggregans DSM 19364, assembly GCF_000745965.1. Lineage (GTDB taxonomy): Bacteria > Acidobacteriota > Terriglobia > Terriglobales > Acidobacteriaceae > Edaphobacter > Edaphobacter aggregans. Next base: position 55,317 of record NZ_JQKI01000012.1, read on the forward strand.
TTTTGACTCAGCTTTCGAGCTTGCCGATCTCTAACATCGCTCCAAATGTGTGTCATCCTGAGCGCAGCGAAGTCGAAGAGCCTGCCCTGCGAAGCCGAATGGGATCTGCGGCTTACCCCGATCGCACCGGCACTCCACCGGCTGCTATAGTCAACTCCGATGACCTACTCGAACTCGCGCCGCACGTTCCTCCGTAACAGTTCTCTGGCTCTCGCCGCAACTAGCCTCTTCCCTGCCTCACTTCTCGCACAATCCGGAGCCACTCTCAAACTAGGTACCGGTGCCCCCATCGCCAAAGTCCCCGCCGACTTCATCGGTCTCTCCTACGAGGCCATGCAGCTCGAAGACCCCACCTTCTTCTCCCCCGCCAACAAGGGCCTCATCGCCGAGTTCCGCCACCTCTCCCCGCGCGGCGTCCTCCGCCTCGGCGGCAACACCAGCGAGTTTGGCTGGTGGAAGGCCACGCCCTCCGCGCAGCCGCCCGACCGAACCCACCGCGCAGCCGTCATGGGCGAGCCGCCGCCCACCACCATCTTCGCCATCACGCCCGAGGCCGTCCGCAACCTCGAGGGCTTCCTCCGCGCCACCGGCTGGACCTGCATCTACGGCCTCAACCTCGGCTTCGCCGTCGAAGCAGCCGACGTAGCCGAGGCAGTCTTCGTCTCCCAGACCCTCGGCCCGCGCCTCCAGTACTTCCAGCTCGGCAACGAAGTCGACATCTTCAACCGACACCTGCGCGATCCCAAGACCTGGGGCGTCGACCAGTACCTCAAGGAGTGGGTCCCTCTCGCGCTCGCCGTTCAAAAGGCCGTTCCCGGCGCGAAGTTCGGTATGCCCGACGTCGCCTCCGACGTCTCCTGGCTTCCGAAGATCGCCGACCGCTGGCCCTCGCTCCCCGAGAAACCCAACGTCACCACCCTCTCGCATCACTACTACTGGGGCGGCCCGCCGAAGAGCCCCAACGCCAGCATCGAGCGCCTCATGAAGCCCGCTCCCGCCGTCGTCAGCAAGGCCGCCCTCGCGCGCGAGGCCGCGCAAAAGATGGGCCTGCCCTACCGCATGACCGAGGGCAACACCGTCTACCAGGGCGGCAAGCCCGGCCTCAGCGACGTCTACGCCGCCGCGCTCTGGGGAGCCGACTATCTCTTCGAGCTCATGTCGCTCGGCTACTCCGGGGTCAACCTCCACGGAGGCAGCGGCCACGCCCAGGCCGTCTCGGTCGGCGGCTCGCTTCCCGGCGAGCAGCTCATGAAGGATCCCAACGTCCCGCACCCCAAGCCCTTCTACACTCCCATCGCCAACGAGGGCACCCTCGCCGGCTCCGGCGTCGACGGCAAGCTCAACGATAAGTACCTCCTCGAGCCCGCAGGCTACGGCATGAAGTTCGCCTCACGCTTCGCCGGAACCACGCTGCTCCCCATCGACTTCAACCCCGGCCAGGTCAACGCCGTTGCCTACGCAGCCCGCCGAGCCGACAACAAAGTCATCGTCGCCATCCTCAACAAAGACGCCACCCAGGACCTCACCCTCACCGCACCCGCCGCCGAGATCCTCGAAACCCTCACTGGCTCCGCACTCGACCAGCCAGAGACCCATCTCACCCCCGGCGGTAAATCCATCAAGACCAGCAAAGCTGCAGACGGCCAGACCATCACCATCCCCGCCCACACCGCAGTCATGCTGCAACTACGCTGAGGTAGATCCAACCCAGAGCCTCCCCACTAAGGTGTCATCCTGAGCGGAGCGCAGCGGAGTCGAAGGATCTGCGGTTTGCTCGAGCAACCACAAATTCAAGCTATGAGCAAAAACAAAAACCGCCGCGGACAATAGCAGTCCGCGGCGGTTCTTCCTGCCACCTACTTGTTCTTCCGATACCGTTTGATCAAACTAGTAGTCGAGCTGTCATGCTCCAGCTTCGGCTCATCCTTGCTCTCCAGCTCGCCCAGGATCTTCGTCGCCAGCACCTTGCCCAGCTCCACGCCCCACTGGTCGAACGAATCGATATTCCAAACCACGCCCTGCGTGAACACCGCGTGCTCATACAGAGCAATCAGCTTGCCCAGCACGGCAGGCGTCAGCTTCTCCGCAAGAATCGTGTTCGAAGGACGATTGCCCTCAAACACGCGATGCGGAACCAGCCAGTCCGGCGTTCCCTCCGCCTTCACCTGCTTCGCCGTCTTGCCGAACGCCAGCGCCTCGGCCTGCGCAAACACATTCGCCATCAGCATGTCATGATGACGTCCCAGCGGGTTCAGTGTCTTGTAGAACCCGATAAAGTCGCACGGAATAAGCCGCGTCCCCTGGTGAATCAACTGGTAGAACGAATGCTGTCCGTTCGTCCCGGGCTCGCCCCAGTAGATCGCACCCGTCTGGTAGTCCACATGGGTGCCGTCCAGCGTCACGTGCTTGCCGTTCGATTCCATCGTCAGCTGCTGCAGATACGCCGGGAAGCGCTTCAGGTACTGCTCATACGGCAGCACCGCCTGCGTCTGCGCATCGAAGAACTCCGTGTACCAGATCGTCAGCAGCCCCAGCAGCGCCGGCAGATTCTTCTCTGGCGGCGTCGTGCGGAAGTGCACATCCATCGCATGGAAGCCCTCCAGCATCTCGCGGAACTGCTTTGGCCCGATCGCAATCATCGTCGAGAGCCCGATCGCCGAGTCCATCGAGTAGCGCCCGCCGACCCAGTCCCAGAACCCGAACATATTCGCCGTATCGATCCCGAACTTTGAAACCTCCTTGGCGTTCGTCGAAATCGCCACGAAGTGCTTCGCCACTGCCTTCTCGTCCTTCAGCTTTGCCAATGACCAGTCGCGCGCCGTATGCGCATTCGTCATCGTCTCCAGCGTCGTAAACGTCTTCGACGCGACTAGAAACAACGTCTCCTCCGGATCCAGATCCTGCACGGCCTCCGCAAAATCCGTCCCGTCCACGTTCGACACAAACCGGAATGTCAGGTCCCTCTGCGAGTAGTGCTTCAGCGCCTCATACGCCATCACCGGCCCCAGGTCCGAGCCGCCGATCCCAATGTTCACCACATTCCTGATTCGCTTCCCCGTGTGCCCCTTCCACTCACCCGAGCGAATCCGGTCCGCGAACGCCGCCATCTTGTCCAGAACCTCGTGCACACCCGGCACAACATCCTCACCATCGACGAAGATCTTCTCCGTCTTCGGCGCACGCAGCGCCACGTGCAGCACCGCGCGGTTCTCCGTGATGTTGATCTTCTCGCCAGTGAACATCGCCTCGGCCCGCGCCCTCAATCCGGACTCCTTCGCCAGCTGCACCAGCAGCTTTAGCGTCTCGTCCGTCACGCGGTTCTTCGAGTAATCGAGAAAGATCCCCTCCGCCTCCGCCGTCATCCGCTCTCCGCGCGAGGCGTCCTCGGCAAACAGCTCGCGCATGTGCCGTCCGCGAATCTCATCCGCATGAGCCTTCAGTGCCTTCCACGCCGGCCTGTCCACCAGAGCAATGGTCTTCGTCTCCATGTCTCTCACTTCTCCTCTGCTTGTTGCTGGTTGATTGTTTATCGTTTAAACGAGAAGCTTTCCCACTTTAATCTTCTCACAGCAACAACCACAGCTGCATGACAGCAAAGCGAGGTGCGCGGATGCCACCAGAACTTGCGAAAGAGTTCGTTGTGCGTTTATCGTTAGTAGAGTCCGGCTATCGCCCCCCCGTTCGATCACTCGCGACAACGCCGGCTGGAAGGGATCCATGAGCCTCACCCAGCGTCAACCGCTCTCCCCCGCCGTTCCTCCTCCCGCACTTGCACCCACCGCGAAGGCCACGCCGGCCGCCTCACTCGACGCCTTCACCGGCGACCCCAACTTCATGACCTCCCTCGCCCGCGGGCTCATCGTCATCCAGGCCTTCACCCAGCAGAACCCCCAGATGACCATCTCGCAGCTCAGCGTTCGCACCGGCCTCTCCCGCGCCGCCGTTCGCCGCTGCCTCTACACCCTCACCAAGCTCGGCTTCGCCGGCGCCGAGGACGGCTCCCGCTACTCCCTCCGCCCGCGCATGCTCACCCTCTCCCACTCCTACACCACGTCGAACACACTCTCCTCCGCCGCGCAGCCCATCCTCGAGCGCATGTCCGCGCAGTTCCGCGAGTCCTTCTCAGTCGCCACCCTCGACGGCGACGACATCGTCTACGTCGCCCGCTCCACCGTCAACCGCGTCATGGCCGTCGACCTGCACATCGGCAGCCGCCTTCCCGCCTACTGCACCAGCATGGGACGCATCCTGCTCGCCTACCTTCCACCCGAGCAACTCGAGACCTACCTCGCCCGCGTCGTCCTCACCCCGCACACCAGCCGTACCGTGGTCTCCGTCGATAAGCTCCGCATGCTCCTGCGCAACATCCGCCGCAACGGTTACGCCATCTGCGACCAGGAGTACGAGGTCGGCCTCCGCTCCCTCGCCGTCCCCGTCTTCGCCGCCAACGGACGCGCAGTCGCCACCATCAACCTCAGCGGCAACGCCCCCCGCATCTCCGCGCTCGAGATGCAGACGCGCTTCCTCCCCCACCTGCGCAACGCCGCCAACGAGCTAGCCGTCTTCCTCCGCTAAGAGAATCGTGTACCGCGAAATGATCGTATTTAAGCGAAAGGATCGTATTTAAAAGGGTGTCATCCTGAGCGAAGCGGCGCAGCCGCGAAGTCGAAGGATCTGCGGTTCGCCCGTCGCGGCTAAGACGCTTGTGCCACTGCCGGAGCTACGCACCGCACAAACCGAGCCCCCAGCTCCGCCTCCACCATCACCTCGCCGGTCCCCGCCGGAACCACCACGGCCTTCCCCGGCTCCAACTCCACCTCATCCCCCGGCGTAGTCACCCAGACCTTCCCTTCGATCCCCACCAGGCACCCGGCTCCGTCCATCGCAACGCGCCGCTCCTCCATCTCGCCCAGATCGAACCGGTCCACGACAAAGTACCTCTGCTCGATCAGCCGTGTGAACCCATCCATCTGCTGCGGCGCAACCTTGCCCGCCTGCGTCTTCGGCTTGATCACCTTCAGCCCCTGCTCCAGGTGCAGCTCTCTCGGACGCCCGTAGTCGTACAGCCTGTACGTCACATCGCTCGTCTGCTGCGTCTCCAGCAGCACCACGCCCGGCCCGATCGCGTGCACCGTGCCTGCGTCGACAAACAGCATATCGCCCACCGACACCGGAACCCACTCCATCAGTTCCTCCATCGTGCCGTCCGCAATCGCCGCCTTCACCTTTGCGACATCCACACCGTCCTTCAGTCCCAGCGCAACCGCAGCCCCCGGCTCGGCTTCGAGCACATACCAGCACTCCGTCTTGCCGCGAGCCTCGCCTGCCGCCTGCGCCTGCGCATCGTCCGGATGCACCTGTACCGACAGCTTCTCGTTCGGAAACAGCAGCTTCACCAGTAGCGGAAACTCGCCCCCCAGCTCCGGCGTAAGCGAAGCCAGCGTCTTTCCCGCCAGCTCATCACCCTCTTCGACGACGCACTGCGGCCCCGTCAGCCACGCCTCACCAACCAGCTCCGTCGTACCCGTGTCCTCGTACCACGGCTCCAAACTCTTCCTACCCCACGGCCGCGGGCTAAACCACGGCTTCAAACGAAACGGCGCCAAACTCATCCTTCCTCCCAAATCTTCTGTTTAAACAATAGTGTCATCCTGAGCGAAGCGTAGTGAAGTCGAAGGATCTGCGGTTTAATCTGCATGATCGACTCATACTTCCACTGAAGCAACTAGTCATCTAGTCGTCGTCATCATCCTTCTTCGCCTTCTTCCGCTTCTCCAGCAGCATCGGCGGCACGGCCTTCTCGCCCATCGCGTCCTTCCACAGAATAACGTTCAGCTTCTGCGCGTCCGCCCTGTCTGCGTGCTGAAAGTCCATCTTCATCGACTCCTCCGCCCCCACCGCCGTCGCCCCATTCGCCGTATAGATCAGCCCATTCTTCTCATTCGAGTAGTCCGCCGCATACGGCTCGTGGTCTCCCGGCCCCCTAAACAGCGAGCCGATCATCGAGCTGAACGCATCGTTGTTGTTCATCGGCGGCAGCCCCAGCAGCGTCTCCATCGTCCGGATCACGCTCACCGTCGAATAGAACCTGCTGTCCACAAACGCGCTCCCATCCTTCGCCCGCGGCGAATACTTGCTCACCACCAGCGCAATGCTCCTGTGCGCGTCCACATGGTCCGCGCCATTCTGCGCATCATCCTCCAGGATGAAGAACGCCGTATCGTCCCAGTACGGCGAGTGCGAAATAGCCTCGACCACGCGCCCCACCGCCAGGTCGTTGTCCGCCACCGACGACTTCGGCGTCGGCCCTCCCGGAGTCGTCCCTGCCGTGTGGTCGTTCCCCATTCGCAGCATCACGAAGTTCGGCATCGTGTCCTTGCCGTTCGCGCGGTCCTTCACCCACCCGCTCAGGTGCCGCATAAAGATCTCCGCGCGAATCTGCTCCGGAATCCGCAGATTGAAGTCCGGAGCCTCCGTAGCAAAGTGCCCCACCAGCTCCGGCTTCGTCGGAATGTTCTTCGCAACCCGCGGAATCGCCCACGGCCACTTGTTCACCCCGCCGCCCCACTCCGCTGGAATCTCCTCACCCGGATGGATCGCCGGCTTCGCGCAGCTCTCCCCCTCCACCATCGGCCCCTGCTGCGGATTCGCCACCATCTTCGAATCGCAGAACTTCGACGAGATGTACTCGCCAAAGTGGTAGTAAGTCTTCCCATGCCTCGCCAGGTTGCCCCACAGATACCCGCTCCACGGCTCGTTCACATCGGGAATGTTCTGCAGCAGCGGATAACCCTCCGCAACTACGCCCTCGAAGTCATACGTCCTCTGCGACCCGCGATACGACTGCTGCCACGTCCTCTCCAGATAGTCCGTGCCAATCGCCGCCGTCGACCACACATGCCCGTCGCCCGACACCTCGCCCGAGTCGTAAAAGTTATCCAGCACGCCAAACTTGAGCGCCAGCTTGTGCTCGTTCGGAGTAATCTCCTTGCCGTACATCGCCAGGCTCGCATCGCCATTGCCCACGCGCTTGCCGCCCTGCTCCAGATCGCCCAGCACCTGGTCGTAGGTCCGGTTCTCCTTGATGATGTAGATCACATGCTTGATCGGCCCACTCCAGTTCGAGTTGGCAGCGCTGGAATCTTTCCCAGTGTCATCCTGAGCGGAGCGCAGCGGAGTCGAAGGATCTGCGCTTCTACCGCCTCCCTGCCCCGCCCTCCGCATTACCTCCGGAGCAAACTGAATCTTCTCCTCCGCCGCCTTCATGCGGTTCTGCTCCACCACCTCCGCCGTCCACCGCTTCAACTCCTTCTCCATCGCCGCCGCATCCAGCACCGCAACCGACCCGTAGAGCAACGTGCCGATGTACGTCGACTTCGACTTCCCATACCGAGCCTGCGTCTCCGGAGTCACCCGCTGCGGCATATTGTTCGGCCCCGTGCCCTTACCCTTGCCCGTCGCGACGTACAACTTGCCGTTCACCATCGCCATCGCCGTCGGCAGCCACTCCGTCGGCAGAAACCCGATCGGCTCAACCATGCCCTTCGCCGCATGCGCCGCCGTCAACTTCGTTACATCCAGCACCGCCACCGCGTCCGAAGCCTGGTTCCCCACATACACCCTCTTGCTGTCCGCCGAGACCGCCAGCGCATCCGGCTCCGCGCCAAAGTAGCTCTGCCCCGGCAGCCTCGTGTCGAAGTACCCCTTCGCCGCAAACTGCCCCTTATCGATGTTCACCGCCACCACCGCATCGCGGTTCGCCAGCGCCACGTACATCGTCTTTCCATCCGGAGCGATCTCGAGCACGATCGGATGCGTCCCCGCAGCCGTCGGCGAGCTAGGCTTCAGCAGCGCAACCTTCCTCCCCACCGTGCCCGTCTTCAGATCCAGCTCCACGACCTCGCTCGCGTTCCACAACGCCACAAACGCGCGCGACTCATCCTTCGTCACCGCCAGCCCCACCGGATACACCGAAGGCACCGCATTCGACTCCGCCAGATCGAACCTCTTCTCGATCGCTCCCGTCCCCGCATCCATCAGCCAAACATCATCAGTCAGGTTCCCCGCGACCAGCAGCTTCTCCGCCCCACCCTTCCCAATCGTCGCAATCGCCGCAGGAAACGGAACCCCCAGGTCCCCCTCCACGCCGCCCACCAGCAGCGTCTTCCGCCCCGCAGCCAGCTGCTGCATCGGAATCTTCAACAGCTTTTCGCGCGTAATCTTCCCCGCGTCAAAGCTGTACACGATCACACCGCTGCCCACGTCCTTCGCGCCGCCATTCCCCTTCGGGTCCGTCTCCGATCCCAGGCTCGCGTAGATCCTCTTCCCGTCCCCGCTGAACGCCAGCCCCGAGTACAGCGTCTGCTTCGCCCCCACCAGCGTCCAGTCGTCCGGAAAATCCGCGACCTTGCCCGTCTGCGTATCCAGCACAGCCAGCGACTGCATGTACCTGGACTCGTACGTCCCGTACCCCGCATTCACCGTCACCACATAACGCCCATCCGGCGAAACCCCCATCGACATCGGCAGACTGTTCAGCCGCTCCGGCCCACCCGGAACCGGTCGCAAAAGCTTGCTCGTCGGCAGATCAATCCCCTGCCCGATCGCCTGTCCCGCTACCGTCTGGCCCGTGCCAGCAACCACCACCAAACCAACGATCGCCACCGCTCCCGCCAGACTCCGTACGCCCATCACCACTCCCACTTGCCTTCTCGACCGATGCGACGGACGGCTTCATCGTCCGGCGCGCAGTGGAGATCCCTGTATTTCGTCCTGACCCTGTGAAGAATTCCGGCCTAAACCTTGTCAAGCCCCCCAAATTCACAAGAGGCTATAAATCAATGAGATAGACCCCAACTAAAAGTGCCGATTAATTACCTTCCATTCGCTATACTCGACATAGAAGGTTAAAGCAGGATGAGAATGCGCCGGGATGGCCGATTCTGATTCTAGCTATCTCTTTTATAATCAAGATTTTGACCTTTAACTCTTTTATTTCCAAGATCTTAGCTCGCACGTACCGGGCTAACTAATTTTAAATCAATATTTTGCCGCAAAACAGGGGGAGGGGGCCGCCTCACCGATTCGCGGCCTTCCGCAGGGTCTCCGCAGCCGACTCCGGCGTAATGTCCCGCTGCGGCGAACCCAGCAACTCAAACCCGACCATAAACTTCCGCACTGTCGCTGACCGTAGCAGCGGCGGATAGAAGTGCAGATGAAAGTGCCACTCCGGATGCTCCACTGAATCGTAAGGCTGCGGATGCAACCCCATCGAGTAAGGAAACGGAGCGTCGAAGACCTTGTCATAAGTCGAAGTCAACGACTTCAGCATCACCGCCAGATCGTCCCGCTCTTGAGGCGTCATCGCCGCCAGATCAGCTACGTGACGAACCGGCAGGATCATCACCTCAAACGGCCACACAGCCCAGAAAGGAACCACCGCAACAAAGCTCGCATTCGCAGCCACAACCCGCTCGCCCAGCTTCACCTCAAGCTCGCGGTAAGCGCACAGCAGACACGTTCCATGCTCTGCCAGATAAGCCGCCTGAGCCGCCTGCTCCAGCACGGCCTCATTCGGCACCGACCGGCTCGCCCAAATCTGCCCATGCGGATGCGGATTGCTCGCCCCCATCATCGCCCCGCGGTTCTCGAAGACCGCGACATAGCTGATGTCGGCGCGCCCGCCCAGCTCCTGCGTCTGCTCATCCCAAAGGTCCACGACCTTGCGGATGTCGGCAACCTCCATCTTCGCCAGCGTCAAATCGTGCCGCGGCGAAAAACAGAGCACGCGGCAGACTCCGCTCTCGCCCTCCGCGATCAGCAGGCCGCTCGCGCCCTCATCGTCGCGGAACCGCGGAACATCCGGCTTCAGCGCCGCATAGTCGTTCTCAAAGACATACGTGCTCGTGTACTTCTCCGTCCGAGCACCGCCCGCGCGCATGTTCCCCGGACACAGATAGCAATCCGGATCGTACTCAAGCGCCGCTGGCTGCACGACCTTCTCCACCTGTCCCTGCCAAGGCCTCTGCGTCCGGTGCGGCGAAACCAGAACCCACTCGCGCTTCAGCGGGTTGAACCGGCGATGAGGATTCTGCTGCAGTAAAGGATTCAAGCCGCACCGCCCTTCTTCGCCAGCGCCAGCGCGCCGTCCGAGGGCGCACAGATAAAGCAGTCCGCCTCGATCTTCATCTCCCGCGCATACTCGCGCCGAACCGCAGCCACAAAGCTCTCCGCCTGATCCGCAGCCACAACATTCACCGTGCAACCGCCAAAACCGCCACCCGTAATCCGCGCCCCAAGGCAGCCCGCCTGTCTCAGCGCAATCTCCACCAGTGCATCCACCTCCGGAGCGCTGGCCGCAAAGTCGTCGCGCATGCTCGCATGCGCCTCAACCATCAACTCGCCGAAGCGCTTCACATAACCATCCAGCAAAGCCGCGCGCGCCTCGACCACCCGAGCATTCTCGGTGATGATGTGCCGGCACCGCAGGAAGCTCGCCTCCGACATCCGATTTCGACAAGCCTCGAGATCCGCAACCGAAGCATCGCGCAGCAACTCAGTTCCACGCTCACGCCGCAAAACAGCCTGACCAGCCTCCACCTCATCGCGCCGGTCGCCGTATTCGCCCGTCGCGACTGCATGCTTCACCATCGAGTTCGCAATCACCACGCGAACCTCCTCCGGCAGCGGCAGCAGCTCAAACTCCAGCGCGCGCGTATCCAATAGCATCGCGCGATGTGCCACCGCTCCGGCAACCACAAACTGATCCATGATTCCGCTCTTCGCCCCGACGTACTCGTTCTCCGCCCTGCGGCAGAGCGTAGCAACAGTCTTCAATGGAAGCTCCGCGTCCGCAAGCGACAGCATCGCCATCGCGGCGGCCACCTCAACCGAAGCCGACGAACTCAATCCAGCCCCAAGCGGAACATCGCCCGCAAGGCTCATGCTGAACCCGGCAACCGCAATTCCCTCCTGCCGAAGGCTCCAAAGAACACCAGCAGCGTAGTCGCTCCAGTGGCCGCGAGGGCTCCGCTCGAGAGCCGTAGTCTCGAAGCAGACCTCCTCGCCATAGTTGTCGGAATAAAACACCGCGCGCCCGTCGCTGCGCGGGCTGATCGCAGCAACCGTACGAAAGCCGATCGCCATCGGCATCACTAGCCCACCGGTGTAATCGGTGTGCTCGCCGATCAGATTCACTCGTGCAGGCGCGGAAAAGATGCGCCCAGCCCCTCCAAACCGCTCGTGGTGCGAACGACGCACCCTCTCTTCTAATGTCATTGACTCAACCAGATCAAAGGAATAGCAAGCTCTCCTCATCCTACAGCCTGCTACTCCTCACGCAGCACCTCAAGCGGCTTCTGGCCGAGCACACGGAAGCTCGCCGCCCATCCTGTCGCAACGGTCACCGCGGCCGTAGCCAGCAGCGCCACCGCAGTCCAGCTCCAGTGAAAGTGATAAGGCACCGTCATCCGGCCAAGCAGCGTACGAGCAATCAGATTGGCAAAACCGATCCCCACCACGCCAGCCACCAGCCCCAGAACCGCGAACTCGATCGAGAAGACCGAAGCGATCCTCGCCCGCGTCGCGCCCAGCGTCTTCAAAACCACCACCTCGCGCACCCTGCGATAACGCGTCCCTGCAATCGCGCTGGCCAGAATGACAATGCCTGCAAAGACGCTGAACGCAGCCAGAAACTGGATCACGTAGGTGATCTGAATCACCACCGAGCGCACCGTCTCGAGCGCCTGCGCCACATTGATCACCGTCACCGTCGGATAGTCCTTGTAGAGCGCTCGCTGCACCTCGCCCACGCGGTCTGGGTCCGAGTGAACGCCCCCGTACCAGACAACCGGAAGCCCTTTGAGCACCGCCGGTGGAAGGAAAAACTCAGCACGCGAGTACGTGTGTTGACCATCTGCCTTCGTAAGCGCTACGACGGCAGCGACGACCTGCGAATCCTGCGCCGCAAACGTGACCTTCGACCCAATCTTGACACCCAGCCGCTCAGCAGCCCTGCGGCTAATGGCAACGACCGGACGCGACTCTCCCGCGCTCCACCACTTCCCGTCCGTCACCATCGTTCCCGCAGGCGGCGCCGTAAACGACGTCACCGAGATCGTCTGCAGCATTCGGCGCGGAAAGTTTTTGAGCTTCGCCTGGTTCGCTGGAACTCCATCGATCGCGATGATCCGCGACGAGACGACCGGCAGAAGTTCAGGATCCGCCGTCACAGCAGGCTGCGCCTTGAGCAGCCGCCGAACGCCCTCGACCTCGGCGCTCGTAATGTCGATCAGAAAGACGTTCGGCAGGTTCGGCGCGCTTGACAGATGAAGTTCCGAGACAACTGCCTGCTGGACCAGATAGACCGACATAATTTGCATCACGCCCATGCCAACGGCGGCCAGCAGCGCAGCCGAAGGATTTCCCGGACGATAGAGGTTCGCCAGTCCGTGCCGGACCGCCGACGGCAGCCGCAACCGCGTCCGGCCGAGAAACCAGCGCAACCCTGCGAGCAGAGCCGCGCACGCCCCCAGCAGAACCGCGAGCACTGCCACAAGGCCGAGCGAAAAGACCTTGCCCACAGTGGCAGAATCGGACAGCGTCGTCGCGATCACTGCCAGGCCGCCAAGGATCAGCGCCACGGCAACGATCTGAGAAAAGTTCTTCGTGATCTTACGGAACAACGCGCTCACGAACGGATCGTTCGAGTCCTCCACCGCGCGCCGGAAGATCAAGACCGGCCTTACGGCGCGGATGTCGAGAAGCGGCGGCAGGGTGAACAGCAGCGTTGTAAGGACGCCGGCGCCGAGGCCGGTAAGAACCGTGCGCATCTGAATATGCACCGCAGTCGGTACGTTGAGCAGTCTGCCCAGCAGGTAAGGAAACGCCAGCTGCACCGCTGCCCCGAAGGCGACCCCGAGAATGCCGCCCAGCAGCCCGAGCAGCAGCGTCTGGATCAGGTAAATCCGTATGATCTCGCCCGAGTTGGCTCCGAGCGACTTCATGATCGCGATTGTGTCGAGCCTTTGTTCGAGATGCGCGCGCATCGCCATCGCGACACCAACTGCTCCGAGCACCAGAGCAACAAGACTCATCAACGACAGGAGACTCGTCGCACGATCCAGCCCCTGAGTCAGCGCCGGATTCGTCTCGCGATAGTCGATCACCTGCGCCTCTGGAAGCAGCTTTTCCAGCCGCGTCTTCAGGTCAGCGACTGCCGACTCGGAGATCGGTGCGCCGTTGGCCGGCTTCGGAACCTTGTACAGATAACGCTGCCCCGCGTGGCTGCCCGGTGCCAGCAGCCCGCTTGCGTCCAGGCCATCGCGCGAGATGAGGACACGCGGCCCCGCGGCGAAGTTCCCCGAGAGGCGATCCGGCTCGTTCACCACGACAGACGCGATGCGGAAGATTCGATTGCCGATCTTCAATGAGTCGCCTACATTCAAGCGGAGCCTGACCAGAAGATCATCTGCAACGACAACGGCGTCGCTGGTTAACACATCCTTCAACCTGCTAGCCGGCTGAAGCTCCACATCGCCGTAAAAGGGATAGCGCGCCGGGTCGACGGCCTTCAACGAAACAAGCAATGGATCGAGCGTCTTCGCGGAGCTTGCCATTGAGAGCAGCTCTGTCACAGGAGTTATCTGGATCGACTCGGCCTCAATCGCCGCAAGCCCCTTCTGCTCCTCCGGCGTGGGCTGTTGAAACATGCGAGCCGAGAGATCTGCAGCCATGATGGAACGCGCGCGATCGAGCAGCGCACTCCGGAACGACGACGAAAATCCACGGACTCCCGTCAGCGCCGCAACGCCAATCGCAACCGATAGCACGACGAAGAAGAAACGGCCGCGCGACGAGCCGATCTCTCGTACGGCGATCTTCATCGCGGAGCGATAAGTGAGCGAGGCCATGATTAGCGAGCCATCGCGGGGTGAACCGCTTGTTGGTGTTCGTCGGAGATGACGAGCCCATCACGCAGCACGATGCAGCGGTCGGCGTAGCTCGCCAGAGCAGGATCATGCGTCACCAGTACCAGCGTCGTTCCCTCCACTCGATTCAGGTTAAGCAGCAATTCGAGTACATGCGCTCCGTTCGTCGTGTCGAGATTTCCCGTCGGCTCATCGGCCATCACGATCGGCGGACGCAGGATGAAGGCGCGCGCCAGCGCCACACGCTGCTGTTCGCCACCAGATAGCTGAACTGGATAGTGATCGAGCCGGTCGCTGAGTCCCACGTTGGTCAGCAGGGCGCGCGCACGCTCCATCCCGGCCTTGCCATCCGATCCGTTTGCGTTCAACTCGTACGGAAGAAGCACATTCTCAAGCGCAGTCAGTGTAGGAACAAGCTGATACGACTGGAAGACGAAGCCGACGGTCCTGCCGCGCACCTTCGCCAGTTGGTCTTCGGGCAGATAAGAGATCGCAGTTCCGTTGAGGCGAACATCGCCCGCGCTCGGTGTGTCGAGCCCAGCCAGAAGCCCCAGCAACGTCGACTTGCCGCTTCCCGAGGAACCCATCACGGCAACGAACTGCCCGCGCGGCACCGTAAAGCTGATCCCCTTGAGGATATCCACCGTGCGCGTCCCGTTGCGGATCGATTTGTGCAGATTCTCCACGGCAATCATCGTTGCTGCTTCCGTCACCTTCGCACTCCCCTTCGGCCGTCTTCCAGCGTGTTTGATAGATTCTTAGCAGATGCGGCGAGTCGCAATTGCTCCTATAGTAGCGGTTCTTCTGATGCTGTCGGCCGGCTGCCGATCGAAGGAATCACCTCCGCCTCAGCCGGAAGCGGCTTCCAGTGCCGTGCCCGACTCCATTCCTCCCGCTCAACCAGACGTTCCGACTCCGAGTTTAGTGGAGCAGGACTCTCGTCCACTGATTGTCTGCTTCGGTGACAGCCTCACCGCCGGCTACGGAACCGAGGCCGGACAGGCTTACCCGGACTATCTCCAGGCCGAGCTTGACCACCGACGCTACTCGTATCGCGTCGTCAATGCGGGCATCAGCGGCAACACAACCAAGGACGGCGTGGCACGTGTCGCCTCCATCGTCGCCATGAAGCCCGCAATCGTCGTGGTCGAGTTCGGCGGCAACGACGGCCTCCGCGGCCTGCGCATCGCCGACACCCGCGCCAACCTCGATCAGATCCTATCGACGCTTACCGCGAGCGGGACAAAGGTCGTTCTCGCAGGCATCACACTCCCTCCGGACTACGGCGCGGACTACATCCGGCAGTTCAATGAGACCTACGTTCTGCTGGCGAAAAAGTTCAACGTTCCCATGCTCCCCTTCTTGCTCAAGGGAGTCTTCGGCGTCGACGGAATGATGCAACCAGACCGCACCCATGCTACTGCTGCGGGAAACAAGGTCGTCGCAGAGAACGTCTTCTCGCTGATCCAACCCCTGCTGAACAAGGAAGCTTCTACCCCATCACGACGATAGGCTGCATCAGCGTGCCTGCAATCCGCCGCCCGATGGCCAGCAGGTCGACCGGCGTCGTGAAGATCTTCACCAGCGAGGCAGTCGAGAAGTCGGGCAGATTGACCTGCATGCCGTTGCGAATCCTACCTGCCGTCTGGTCATCGACGGTGATGCTCGGCATCTCGGGCAGCAGCGTACGCGGATGAGGAAGGCGAGCCTCGATCTCCGCCGTCGTGAGTGTTTTGAGTTCATCAACGCTGATCGCCTGATCCAGCGTGAAGGCTCCCGCACGCGTGCGCCGAAGTGCTGAAAGATGAGCTCCGCACCGCGCAAGCTGGCCAATCTCTTGCGCGACGGAGCGGACGTAGCCACCAGCAGAGACGTGCATGGTGAAGGCCGCCTCGTCGCCTTGGAGCGACAGCAGGCTGAAGTCGTGAATGGTGATGCGCGCGGGCTTGACCGGAACCTCAGCGCCGGCACGCGCCAGCTTGTGGGCAGGAACTCCCTGAATCTTCTTCGCCGAGAATACCGGCGGAACCTGGTCTATCGTTCCGCGAAACCGCGAGGCTAGATGCTGGAGTTCAGCAAGCGAACTGGTCAGCGGCCGGGTCTCGGATGTCGCGACGCCGTCTGCATCGAAGCTGTCCGTTGCGAATCCGAAACGAATCCTGCCTTCGTACCACTTCTCTGACTCGCCGAAGAACTGGGCGAGCCGCGTGTATTTGCCGATGAGCAGGGGCAGAACGCCGGTTGCCATCGGATCCAGCGTGCCCAGGTGACCGATTGATCGCTCACCGGTCGCGCGCCGTACGATTGAAACTACGTCGTGCGAGGTCACGCCGCCGGGCTTGTCTACTACCAGAAGTCCATTCATTCCAACGTCTAGTTTAGACGCTAGAAGCCGCTGCCGTTGCGCCGCACGAGCGAGAGAAACTCATTGCGGGTCTGTAGCTGGGTCTTGAAGACGCCCAGCATCGCGGAAGTAACGGTGAACGAGTGCTGCTTCTCGACGCCGCGCATCATCATGCACAGGTGCTGCGCCTCGAGGATGACGGCGACTCCCTGCGGGCTAATGGCCTCGGTGATCGCCTCGCCGATCTGCCGCGTCAGACGTTCCTGCACCTGCAGGCGTCGCGCGAAGACATCGACCAGCCGCGGAATCTTGCTGAGCCCAATCACCTTTCCGTTCGGCACGTAGGCGACGTGCGCCTTGCCGAAGAACGGCAGCAGATGGTGCTCGCACATCGAGAAGAACTCGACGTCCTTGACGATGACCATCTCGTCGTAGTCGACGTCGAACAGCGCCCCATGCAGGACGTCATTGATGTCCTGCTTGTAGCCGCGCGTCAGAAAGGCCATCGCCTTCTCCATCCGCTCGGGCGTGCGGATCAGGCCGTCGCGGTTCGGGTCCTCGCCGAGGCGGGTGAGGATCTCCCGGTAGAGGTCTTGCGTGGCGAACTCGGAGAGAGCGGCTGCTTCAATCGTGCTGTTTGTTCTGGCCATATGAGTGGGCCTTCCTAAAGTGTCCCTGCCGCGGGTCGTGCCTCTCCAGCGTAGTCGAAGGAGTTGTTGCTGGTCTCCTCGACGTGAACGCGTTCGAGACGAGCGGCAGGAAATCTTGCAAAGATGCGGTGAATCTCCATAGATAGATTCTCCGTCGTGGAGACCTGATTCGCAAAACATTCGAGCGTATTCAGATTCATTTGATCAAAACGGTCGATCAGATTTTTTTGTGCGAATGCATCGAGATCGGCGAGGTTACAGACCATCCCCGTCACTGGGTCGACCTTGCCGCTCAGCGTCACCTGCACGGTGTAGTTGTGGCCGTGACCGTGCGGGTTGTTGCACTTGCCGAATACCTCGCGATTCTCCGCCTCGTCGTACGCCGCTGAGTGCAGCCGGTGCGAGGCGCTGAAGTGATAGCGGCGGGAGAGGTAGGCCTTCATGCCTGCTCTCCAAACGCCTCTTCGCCGTAGAAGTCGGCGAAGAGGTCGGGCAGCTCATAGACGCGCACACGATGCAGCTTCGCGTGGGGGATCTTGCCATCGAGCCGCTTCCAGATCGCGATGGCGATGTTCTCGGTCGTCGGAATGCTCGTGCGAAACTCCGGCACCTCGAGGTTCAGATGGCGGTGATCGTAGACGCTGACGACCTCGCGCTCGAGGATGTCTTTCAACTGCTTCAGGTCGACGACGAAGCCCGAGACAGGGTCGACGTCGCCGGCGACGGTGACTTCGAGCGTGTAGTTGTGGCCGTGACCGTTGCGGTTGGCGCACTTACCGAAGACTCTCCGGTTCTCCTCCTCGGACCAATCGTCGATCCAGTAGTAGTGGGCGGAGGAGAACTCGGCTTTACGGGTAAGAAAGATCATCGTTACTCTCTTCTAGTTAGACGTTCGGCGAATCAGCGCGGATGCACTGGATCAGCGGCTGGTTCGGTAGGTTCGTCCCTTCCATTCGACGGCGCGCCGCAGCTTGTGATCGATCGCGCTGCGCACCAGGAGGTAGACAAACAAGGGTATACCGAGGATCGACAGTGCTACATCGACCGCAGGGAAATTGGACCGGGCCACGCGCGCGTAGAAGCGCCACAGCGTTCGTGCCCAGAGCAACAGCAAAGCAACTCGCTGCCAGCTGACGAGCCATGACACTCCCAAGGCTAGCGCGGGCAGACCGAAGTAGAGCGTGAGATCCAGCACACGCCAGGCCGCGAGATAGATGGGCCGGGGAAACAGCAGCGCGAGGTTCTTGGCCCAGCCCTCGATCATCGCCGCGGTCGTGCGATACATACGCGTGGAGAGCGCCTCGGGCGCATAGCGGAAGCGAATCGTCTTGCGGTTGCGTTTGAAGTTGCGGGCAAGGGCAACGTCCTCGAGCACCTCGGCGCCGACGGCGCGGTGCCCTCCCACCGAGAAGTACGCCTCACGGTCGACTAGCAGGAACTGGCCGTTGGCCGCTGCAATGCGGCGCTCGGGATCGTTCACCTCTTTCATCGAGTAAACGCTGGCGAGTTCGGAGTAGACAAGAGGCATCACCGTGCGCTGCCAGAAGCCGGAGACGAGCTGGCGAGGCGAGTAGGAGAGCAGCAGGGCGTGGTGACGCTCGGCCTCGCGAATCGAGCGCGAGAGGTCGTTAGGCTCGTGGACGGTGTCGGCGTCGGTGAAGAGCAGCCACTTGCCGTGGGCCTGCTGCGCTGCGGCCCAGCAGGCGTTGTTCTTGCCGGTCATTCCGGACTTGGGATCGAGCGGTGGGGCGTCGAGGACGGCGACTCCAGCGTGCTTTGCGGCGATTTCGGCTGCGATCGCGCGCGTGCGGTCGGTGGAGTCGTCGTTGACGACGATCAGTTCCCAGTGGCGGCCGAGCTCGAAGCCCGGCTCGGACTGGCTGACGAGGGAGGCGAGGCAGGCGGGCAGCGATGCCTCTTCGTTGCGCGCCGGGACGATCACCGAGAGCTCGATCTCGGCTTGTCCGCTAGGCTGGCCTGCTTCCTGGGTCACGACTTCGTATTATAGGAAGGTGGAGCGTATGGTGCGGAGAGCGTTGGCAAGTCTGGTGTTGATTCTGCTGACTGCGGGTTGCGATCGCGGTCAGCATCCCAAGCAAGTGGACAAGGTCGCGCCGTCGTTTTCGATCAGTGATGGATCGAACTCGGCCGATCTTGCGAAGCTGCGCGGCAAGGTGGTGCTGCTGAACTTCTGGGCGACCTGGTGTCCTCCGTGCGTTGCAGAGCTGCCATCACTGATGGAGCTGCAGCGCAGGATGCCGCAGGTCGCCGTGGTCGCGATCAGCACGGACGAGGACGAGGCTGCGTACAAGCGGTTCCTCGTGGATCATCATGTCGAGTTGACGACGGTTCGCGACGGGCAGCAGAGGGTCAACGCGCTCTATGGCAGCTTCCGCTATCCGGAGACGTATGTGATCGACCGGAACGGAATGCTGCGGCGAAAGTTCATCGGGCCGCAGACGTGGACGAGTCCGGAGATCATGGACTACCTGGCGAACCTATAGCCTGAGGCCGTGCGAGTGGCGCATCGGCGACCAGACCTGGCGGATGTCGTAGGCTCGCATTGCGGCGCGCCGGGCGGATTCGAGTCCTTCGTCGGAGTCTTCGAAGACGATGACTCGCTCGGGCTTCATCCGCATGCGGCGGGCGGCCTCGAGGTAGACGTCCGGGGCGGGCTTGCCGTGCTCGACATCGTCGGCGGTGACGATGGTGTAGAAGAGGGGGCGCAGGCGGGTGGCGATCAGCGTTGCCTCGACGTTCTTCCTGATTCCGTTGGAGGCGACGGCGAGGGGGACCTTGCCGAACCACTGGCGGGCGACGTCGGCGACCACCTTGATCTCCTGGATGAGGTGGATGCTGGCGAGGTAGGCCTCGTTGACACGCTCGTAGAAGTCGGCGCGGGCGAGCGACTCGACCTTGAAGTCGGCCTCGTAGGCGTCGAGGAGGTCGTCGGGACCGAGGCCGTGGCGGGGGTGGTACCACTCCGGGGTCATGTTGAGGCCGATGGGAGCGAGGGCCTGCTGGAGCGAGTAGAGGTGTGCTTCGGCGCTGTCGACGAGGGTTCCGTCGCAGTCGAAGATCAGAGCGTCGAAGGTTCCTTTCTCGAGCGGGAAGGCCATGGTTGATTGTACGGAGTGCGGGGTCCCCCTCCCCCTGTTTTTCGTGCAAAGTCTTCGAAGTAGAGACTTTAGCTTGGTACTTCTGTTGCGTCGCTGGTCTGCGATGAGGCCATTTGGCTTGCCGCCTTCCGGCGGAAGGCTTCTTGCCTGCTTCTGGTTTAAGGATAGCAAGCCGAGGGTAATTAATCGGCACTTTTTGTTGGGTCTATTTTGTTGATTTGGAAAGGTTTGTGAATTTTGGGGGCTTGACAAACCCATCGTTGGTGGCCGCATGGGCAAAATGCGGGGGGGTTCTTCGCCTTCGGCTCAGAATGACGGAGGGGTGGAGGTGAGGTTGGTGCCAGGGCTAAAGAGGGTGCTGAAAAAGTGGCTCGCGGGAAAAACGCGACCTCGGCGGCTAAAGCCGCATTCAAAACAGGGCAGTTACGGCCCGGCTGAAGCCGTGCCCTTAAGCAAGACGGTTTTTCAGTACCTTCGAAAGCCCTGGCCTACTCAGAAGCAAACCGTCCGTGGAGGAACGAGAGCCCCATCCCGGAAAGCTGACGCCATCCGTCTGGAAGGAGCAGACCATCGAAGGTGGCAGGAGCTACTGGTTTACTCCGCTGGCCAGGAAGCCGCCGTCGACGACGAGGACTTCGCCGGTGACGAAGGTGGAGGCGTTGGAGGCGAGGTAGATGGCCGAGCCGACGAGTTCTTCGGTTTTGCCGAAGCGGCCCATGGGGGTCCGCATGAGGAGCTCTTTGCCGCGGTCGCTCTCGTCGAGGAGCTTCTGATTGAGGGCGGTGCGGAAGACTCCGGGGGCGATGGCGTTGACGGTGACTCCGCGGGCGCTCCACTCCACGGCGAGGGACTTGGTGAGGGCGGCGACGGCGGCCTTGGAGGCGGCGTAGGCGGTGACCTCTTTGAGGGAGACGAAGGAGTTGAGCGAGGCGATGTTGATAATGCGGCCGTAGCCGCGCTCAAGCATGTGCCTTCCGAAGATCTGGCAGGCGCGGAGGGTGCCGGTGACATTGGTGTCCATGATGTCGTTCCAGGTCTCTTCGGAGACGGTGAGGGTGGGCTCGCGCTTGATCTTTCCGGCGGAGTTGATGAGGATGTCGACCTTTCCGAACTCCTTGAGGGTCCCTTCGAGGACGGCCTCGAGGGAGGCGCGGTCGCCGACGTCGGAGGTGAGGCGTAGTGCGCGGCGGCCCTTGGCTTCGATGGCCTGAGCGGCCTCTTCGACCTGCTCGGCACGGCGGGAGGTGGCGACGACGTCGGCGCCCGCCTCGGCTAGCCCGACTGCCATTGCCAGGCCGATGCCTGAGGTTCCGCCTACGACGACTGCCGACTTGCCGGTGAGATCAAACAAAGGGTACGCCATGAAAATCATTCCTCTCTTGCTGTGTGTTTTACCTCAGGGGCTAAAGCCCCCTTTTTGCCTTCGACTCTTGCGGCACGGCTAAAGCCGTGCCCTTAACAAAACAACTCGCATTGTGAAACCGCAGATCCTTCGACTGCGCCTCTCGCGGTGAGACCGCGAGAGGCTTCGCTCAGGATGACACTTTATTCAGGTTCGTGGTTCGTGATGTGCGAGGTTCGTGGTTCGTGATTCAGGTGCGTGGTTCGTGTATCTGGTTATAGAGCTGTTTTGTTCGTTGCGGGAATCTTGTTGAGAATGCTTTGGACGACCTGCTCCGGGGGGCGATCATTCACTATACGCAAAGCGTCGGCGGGAGGCTCGAGTGTATCGAGCTGGCTCTGGAGCAGCGCGGGGTTCATGAACTCGTGGTGGCGCTCGGCGAGCCGCTCGGCGAGGACAGCTTCGGGGGCGTCGAGCCAGACGAAGGTGATGGAGTCATGCGGGATTCCGGCGGCGAGGGTGTCGCGGTACTTCTGTTTGAGGGCGGAGCAGGCGAGGACGCCGTTTTTCCCTTCCTTGTACCAACCTTGCATGAGTTTGTTCAGGGTCTCGAGCCAGGGCTGGCGGTCTTCATCGTTGAGGGGGTGGCCGGCGGCCATCTTCTGCTTATTGGCTGGGGGGTGGTAGTCGTCGGCGTCGGCGAAGACGGCCCCGGCGCGGCTGGCGAGCAGCTTGCCGATGGTGGATTTGCCAGAGCCGGTGACTCCCATCAGGACTACGATCATCTTCTGCTTGAACATCCTATCGGTCAGGATTGATCGGGCATTTGGCCCTTTGTTTTCTTGCTCGACCCTCTGGGGGCTCTGCCCCAGGCTGGTATAAAGCGGGCCTACGGCCCTTTGTTTCTGCACCTGCCGCAAGCATCCCTTCAGAGGTGCTGCAGACTGCCGTTTCTTATGATCCCAGAAAGACCGGGCGGATGTGTCTATCAAAGAGATTCGTCGTTACATTTCGTGCGACGACCTCTTCGTTGGCCTCGAGCGCTTCGAGGTAGCGTGAGCCCATCCTGGCCGCGACCTTGAAGCCGACGTGGAGCAGCTGGCGGAGGCTGGGGTTGTAGCACGGATTGGACTGGTCGTGACGGAGCGCGGAGACGAACTGCTGGCTGGTCCAGTGATCGACGTCGTCGGGCGTGGGGAGCTTTGCGGGGTCGATGTCGATGACAGTGGCGTAAGGGGCGCAGAGCTCCTCGCGATGACCGTAGGCCTCGCGGTAGACCTCTTTGGCGATGGTCAGACCGGAGCCGCCGGCCTCGGCGAGGCCGATGAGCTCTTCGAGCCAGGTGGTACCGGCGGTCTTGAGGTGCAGGCCGGCGCCGGTGGCCTGCACGGTCTCGTAGATGGGCTTGTAGATGGAGAACTTGTCGGAGCCGGAGTGGACGCTGAGCTTGAGGTTCGCGGGCAGGCCGTAGGTTTTGACGGCGAAGGCGATGGCGGCGATGTCTTCGCGGAACTCGCGGGCGAACTGCTGGACGTCGCCGACGTAGTCGACGCCCTTGTTGAAGCGGCCGGTGAACTTGGGAGCGATGGTCTGGAGGGGGATCTTCTCGTCGGCGATGGCGGCGAGGATGATGAGCAGCTCGACGGGGGTCTGGGGCGAGTCGGTCTCGTCCATGGAGACCTCGGGGATGAAGCGGCCAGCGCCCTTGTTCTCGACGAGGAAGCGGTAGATGCGCCCGGCGTCCTGGACGGCGGCGAGGAACTTGTTGGCGATGCGGGTGACGAAGGCCTCGTCGGTCTTGAAGGGCTCGGTGATGCCGGGGATGGTGACGGTGCCGATCAATTCAGGGTGGCGAGCGACGAAGGCCTTCACGTCGGCCGCGGCGGCGGGCTTGCCGATCATCTCGGCGACGTCGAGGGTGAAGAAGTCGCAGGGGGCGAGGAAGCGCGAGACCGTGGAGAGGTTGATGTGGTCTGCGTCGAGGAAGTAGGGCTTGTTCCAGACTAGCTCCTTGACGGCGGCGTCGGCGGCCTTGCGGGTCTGGGCGGGGTCGCTGCCGATGATGTTGTGCTCGCGGTTGGACTTGTTCCAGACCGGGGAGACTTCGACGCCCGCCTTCGCGGCCTGAATGCATGCGGAGAGCTGTGCCTTTGCCTGGTGGGCGAATCGATCACCTACGCCGATGGAGAATCTTGGAAGCTGGTTTGTCAGGGTATCGCCCATTGTGTGTTTTACCTATCCCTATTGGTCCAACCACTTGCAACCGTCCCAGCATACTCATCTGGGCGAGGATAGGCAAGAAGGCGATGTCAGTCTTTGAAACGTCCGCGATAGGCCCAGAGTCCGAGGCCGGGGTTGGAGATGTAGAAGATCTCCTCGCCGTCGACGGTGTTCCAGCCGTCCTTGAGGAGGTCCGGGTTATATTTGGCGGTGTAGCGGGCGAGTTCGCCGTACTGGAAGTGGACGCTCTCGATCTCCTGCCGGGTGAGGTGGCCGGGGCAGTAGCGGATGGTGAAGCGGCCTTCGCTGGAGCCGTGGATGAGGTGCGCTGCGGCGGAGAGGTTGCCGGCGAGGGCGGGGTCCTCCTTGACTGCCTCGAGGGTGCGCGGGGTTCCGCAGTAGCCGTACTTGCGGATGAGCTTGTCGATGGCGGCGTCTTCTCCGAACTCGTGGACGCCGGGGGCAAGGACGATGAGTTCGGCGTTGTCGGCGAGCGCCATGCGGGTGCGGTAGACGCTCTTGTTGCCGAGCCATGTGGAGCGGAACTCGTGGGGGTCGAGAAAGACGACTGCCTTCTTGATCTCGCGGTCGAGCATCTGGAAGTTGACCTGGAGCGAAAGGGCGGCGGCGAGGTTGAAGCACTCGACGTCATCGCCGATGTAGAGGCCGCGGAGGGCGAGCTTGCCTGCGGCGTTTTTGCCGACGACGGTCTGGATGTAGACGATGGGGAGGCTCTTGGCGAAGTGGTCGCTGGCGTAGTTGAGGACGCGGCGGACGGGGGTGTCGGCGCGGCCCATCATGCGCTCCATCCCGTAGACGGCGCCGAGGAAGTGGGAGCGATGGATGCCGATGGAGCCGCCGGTTCCGACGAAGATGTTCTTGTTGTAGTTGGCCATGCCGACGACCTCGTGAGGGACGACCTGGCCGATGGAGAGGATGAGGTCGTGGCCGCCGTCGCGGAGAAGTTTGTTTACCTGCGCGGGCCAGCAGTAGTCGACCTTGCCTTCGGAGACCTCGTAGAGGAAGGCGCCGGGGACCTCGCCGAGGGTGACGACATCGTTGCGCCAGTCGTGGACGCGGAAGAGCTCGCGGGGGGTAGCGCCGTACATGTTGGCGATCTCGGAGTCGGTCATGGCCTTGTGGGTTCCGAGGGCGGGGAGGACGTCGGTGAGGCGCGAGCCATAGTACTGCCAGGCGAGTTCGGTGATGACGCCGGACTGCGAGTGGAAGCGGGTGAAGTCGGGCGGAACAGCGAGGACTCTATTGCGGGGGCCGATGGCATCCAAAGCGGAGAAGAGGGCGGTGCGAAGGTCGTCGGCCGACATCTCCGTGGTCGGACTTCCTGCGGCGAAGTAGAGGCTCATGGCATCTCATCTTACGCTGGAGAAGTGCGTGGTAAAACCAATTTGGGACAAGGAGAACATGATGTTGGAACAGGATGTTGATCTGACGACGGCCGATGGTACGGTGGATGCGGTGCTCTTCACACCGGATGCGGAGAAGGCGCTGCCGGGTGTGCTGCATATTCCGGATATCAGGAGCATCCGCGAGACGCATCGCGCGATGGCACGCAGGCTTGTTGGCGAGGGGTACACAGTGCTGATGCCGAATCCGTTCTACCGGACGAGCAGGTCGCCGGTGTTTGCGCCTGAGATCAAGCACGGGAGCCCGGAGTTTATGAAGCGGATTCAGGAGTTGATCGCACCGCTGACTCCGGAGGGGCTGGAGCAGGATTTAAGTGTTTATCTGGATTACCTGACCTCGCGGCCTACGACGGCGATCGGCAAGGTGGGTGTGGTGGGCTACTGCATTGGGGGAGGCATCGCGCTGCGAGCGGCGGCGGTGAAGCCTGACCGCGTGGGGGCGGTGGCTTCGTTTCATGGCGGAGGGTTGTATAAGCCCAGTGATCCGGCGAGTCCGCACCTTGTGCTGCCGCGGGTGAAGGCGATCCTCTACTTCGGCCATGCGGTGAAGGACGGGAGCATGACCGCGGAGGATATTGCGGGGTTCGAGAAGGCGCTTGAAGAGTGGGGTGGGGATTATACGAGCAAGGTGTACGACGGAGCGCACCATGGATGGACGGTTCGCGACAACCCGGCCTACAACGAGCCACAGGCGGAGCGGGCCTTTGCGAAGATGATGGCGCTGTTCCGTGAGACGCTTGGGTGACTTTATGGGTGGGGGCGGAGTGAGTGGAGAAGCAGGTTCCTCCACTCCGCTTCGCTACGGTCGGAATGACACCGCGCGGGAGACTTAGCTGGCCGCGATGAGTGTGGAAGAGAGTTAGCTCAGGGGTAGAGCAGGACTGCGATGTTATATGCGGTGAAGGGGCCGGTGTTGTTGTCCGCGCAGGCGGCTACGACAGCCTGGTGGTAGCGGCCTGAGTTGATGCGGCTCGCGAGCTGGTCCGGCAGCTGGTCGAGGCGCGAGGCAGTGTAGCGCATGATGAACCAGGGCTTGTGCTGGCCGGCGAAGCCGGTGTCCATGCCGCAGGTGCGGCGCGCATCGGCGAGAGAGGCGGTGCGGCTGGTGGGACCGACGTTGAGGCCTCTCTGGGAGAGGAGGCGCGCGACGGTGGCCTCCTGCTGATTGAAGTTGATCGTTACGACGGTGGAGGCGAAGTCTTCGACGGCGTAGAACTGGCCTGCATGGGTAACTACTGCGATGCCGACCACGTTCACGTGGGGATCGAGAAGGTTGGCGCGGTGCCCCTTGGAGTTCATCCACATCTGATGAAACATGCTGGAGTCGGGGGCCTGGGCGACGTTCTCGGTGATGAGGGAGAAGTGCGCTCCGGCGCGGGCGCCGCGCTCGGAGAGTTCGGGCTCGCCGGGAAACTGATGCGAGATGCCGTTGTGGGCGGCCATCTGCATGGCGTGGAAGCGGGCGGCCTTGGCGAGCACCGGGTCGTTGCGGAGCTTGGGAAGGCCGCGCGCGGCACGCTCCTGGTTGGCGGCGGCGAGGAGATACTGTTCGGCGACGTTGCCCGTTAGCCTGGGCATGGACGAGGCGGCGACGGCCTGGAGCGGAAGGAAGACGATGGCTCCCAGCAGCAGGGCAATGCGAAGCATGAGGTCACGTGCCCGAGAGCTGACGTCAGAGAGCGGAGCGTCCGTTCCACGAGACGAGGCTGTCTTGGTACCGGCCCTTAGGGGGCCGTTGCTGCTGGAGG
Source organism: Edaphobacter aggregans DSM 19364 (assembly GCF_000745965.1). GTDB lineage: Bacteria > Acidobacteriota > Terriglobia > Terriglobales > Acidobacteriaceae > Edaphobacter > Edaphobacter aggregans. The sequence continues at coordinate 82,092 of NZ_JQKI01000012.1, forward strand.
TCGAGCGATTCATTGTGCCTGTCCCGGTTCTCTGTCGCCCTTGGAGTGGCTTATCGCGGCTGGTCTCTCGAATGTTAGGAAGAGGAGGAGGCGCAGTTAATCCCACTTTTGGGGGAGGTGAACCAAGGCAGAGAGGAATACGGGAAGATGCAGCAATGTTGCGAACATGGAACGACTGCAGGGTTAGACACGAGTTGGGAGATTTCGTTTCGCGGAGATCTTCAGGATGCGCCGATGAGGCGGTCCCGAACCTGCTGCCACGTGCGGCCAATTCCCTCTTCGAGCGACGTGGTGTGGCGCCAGCCGAGGGTGTGGAGACGGGTGACGTCCATGAGCTTGCGCGGCGTGCCATCGGGCTTTGTGGTGTCAAATACGAGCGAGCCGGAGTAGCCGACGACGCGCGCGACGGTCTCGGCGAGCTCGCGGATGGTGACGTCCTCGCCGGTGCCAATGTTGATCAGGGGCGGATCGGTCTCGGTAAAGAGGGTGTTGTAGGTGGCGTCGTCGAGATTCATCAGGAAGACGCATGCCTGGGCGAGGTCGTCGGAGTAGAGCAGCTCGCGGCGGGGCGTTCCGGTTCCCCAGACCGTGACCGTGGGCGCGTTCGTGCGAATGGCCTCGGCGGTCTTGCGGATGAGCGCGGGGAGGACGTGCGAGTTGGCGAGGTCGTAGTTGTCGCCGGGGCCGTAGAGGTTCGTCGGCATGGCGGCGAGATACTTGGTGCCGTACTGGCGGTTGTAGCTCCAGCACATCTCGATGCCGGCGATCTTGGCCAGCGCGTAGGGGCGATTGGTGGGCTCGAGCGGGCCGGTGAGCAGAGAGGACTCGGGCATGGGCTGCGGAGCGAGCTTGGGGTAGATGCAGGAGGAGCCGAGGAAGAGCAGGCGCGTGACCTGGTTGCGATAGCTGGCATCGATGATGTTGGTCTGGAGGATGAGATTGTCGCGGATGAAGTCGGCGGGGTAGGTGTTGTTGGCGAGGATGCCGCCGACCTTGGCCGCGGCGAGGAAGACGTACTCGGGCTTCTCCTTCGCGAAGAAGTCATTGACGGCGGACGTGTCGAGGAGGTCGAGCTGCTCGCGTGTGCGGGTGAGGATGTTGGTGTAACCGAGGCGCTGAAGCTCGCGATGGATGGCGGAGCCGACGAGGCCGCGATGACCGGCGATGAAGATGCGGGAGTCTTTGTTCATAGGGCGTCCGTTTCGTACACCAGCTGGTTAGCAATTTCTCCTGATCGAATCTCATTGTGGCGCTCAAGCGAAATACTCAGATTCTTCCCCTTCGCTTCGCTCAGGGTCAGAATGACGGCGTATGGAGGTTCATTCATCAGCTTTCCCTGACGTTGTAGGCGTCGAAGCCGTGTTGGCGGACGAGCGCGTCGCGCTGCGCGGATTTGAGATCGGCCGCAACCATCTCTTCGACGAGCTGATCGAAGCTGGTGCGCGGCGTCCAGCCGAGTTCGCGGTGTGCCTTGGATGGATCGCCGAGGAGGGTTTCGACCTCAGTGGGGCGGAAGTAGCGGGGATCGACGGCGACGACGACCTTGCCGTTCTTGTCGAGCGCCTTCTCGTCGACGCCGCTTCCCTGCCAGGTCAGCCCGAGGTCAAGACGCGCGGCGCAGCGCTGGACGAACTCGCGCACGCTGTACTGCTGGCCGGTGGCGATGACGTAGTCCTGGGGCTTTTCCTGCTGGAGCATGAGCCACTGCATCTCGATGTAGTCACGGGCGTGACCCCAGTCGCGCTTCGCGTCGAGGTTGCCGAGGAAGAGCGCCTCCTGCAGGCCCACCTTGATGCGGGCGAGGCCGCGGGTGATCTTGCGGGTGACGAAGGTCTCGCCGCGCAGGGGCGACTCGTGATTGAAGAGGATGCCGTTACAGGCGAAGATGCCGTAGGCCTCGCGATAGTTGACGCAGATCCAGAAGGCATACATCTTGGCGACAGCGTAGGGCGAGCGCGGATAGAAGGGCGTCGTCTCGCGCTGCGGGATCTCCTGCACGAGGCCGTAGAGCTCCGACGTAGAAGCCTGGTAGAACTTCGTCTTCTTCTCGAGGCCGAGGATGCGGATGGCTTCAAGCAGGCGGAGTGGTCCGATGGCGTCGGCGTCGGCGGTGTACTCGGGCTGCTCGAAGGAGACCTGGACGTGAGACTGCGCGCCGAGGTTGTAGATCTCATCGGGCTGCACCTTCTGGACGATGTGGATCAGCGAGGAGGAGTCGGTGAGGTCGCCGTAGTGGAGGATGAAGTGCGGATTGGGCTGGTGCGGATCCTCGTAGATGTGGTCGATGCGATTGGTGTTGAACAGCGATGCGCGGCGCTTGATGCCGTGGACCTCGTAGCCTTTGGCGAGGAGAAACTCGGCGAGATAAGCTCCGTCCTGGCCGGTCACTCCTGTAATCAGGGCTCTCTTCAAAACGTGGACTCTCCTTCGTGCTGGGGTGGGCTTGGGGCAAGTTTAGCTGATGAAGAGACGAGGCTGATCAGATCGCTCTCGAACTGTTGGAGGACCTGTTGCCTTCCCAGATGCCGGACGGCGTAGCAGCGAGCGTTGGCTCCGAGCCGCGTCCGGAGGGCCGGGTCTGCGATGAGGCGCTCGACGGCTGCGTGGAGCGCGGCGGGATCTTCGGTAGGAACGACGAGACCGCAGGAGGTGGCGCCGGCGATGACGCGGGCGACCTGCGTGCCAGGGTCGGCGGTGGCGATGACGGGGCGGCCGCTCGAGAGTATGCCGGTGAGCTTGGAGGGCATGACGAGGTCGGCGGCGCCGGCGCGCTGCGGGAGCAGGTGGATGTCGGCGGCGTTGAGCAGGTCGTTGAGCCGCTCGAGGGGTTGCAGCGGAAGCAGGGTTACGTTGGAGCGGCCGTTGACGAGCGATTCGAGCGTCGGGCGGAAGGCTCCATCGCCGCAGAAGAGGAAGTGCACGCTGGGGTCGTGCTCGAAGGAGGCGGCGAGCGGGGCGAGGAGTTCAAGGCCCTGCTTGGCTCCCATGTTGCCGGCGTAGAGGAGGACGGTTTTGCCTTCGAGGTTGAGTTCGCGGCGGAAGGAGTTGGGTGGTGTGGCGGGGTCTTGTGGGCCCGGGGTTTGAGGATAGACGGAGTCGATGTCGACCCAGTTGGGGAAGAGAGTGATGCGGTCGGCAGCGACACCCTTGGTCGCGGCTCGCTCGACCATCTTGTGCGAGATGCTGGAGACGCGGGTGAAGGCGCGGGTGAAGGCCTGCTCGAGGCCGAGGGCGAGGGCGTGGACGGGGCCCTGCGCCGGGAGGAGGCCGAGGTCGAAGGCGGCTTCGACCTCGAAGTCCTGTACGTGAAGCCAGGAGGCGGCGCCGGTGGCCCGGGCGACGAGCAGCGCGAGCGGAGCGCCGAAGAAGGTGGGTTCGACGGTGAAGACGACGTCGGGATTCCAGAGGCACTGGCGCAGCATGACCGGCAGGCTGCCGAGCATGAAGGAGAAGAGATGCGCCATGCGTTTGATGCCGGTGGGCTTTGCGGGGACGTAGAGGGGCGTGCGGTAGACGACGGGCTCGCCGGGATGTTTTTCCGTGCGGTAGCGTTTGCCGCGGTAGTCTTCGCGGATGCTCCAGGAGGGGTAATACGGGGGTGCGGTGACGACACGGACCTCGTGGCCTCGCCGGGCGAGCCAGGATGCCATCTCGCCGGTGTATTTGCCGATGCCTGTTAGCTCGGGGTGATAGTTGAGGCCGTAGATCAGGATTCGCACTGATGGCAGTTTACAGGGAGGCTCCAACACGATTTGCGGTTGCGCGACTGGGCGCGCAGGCTTCATGCTGAGAGACAGGCGTGAGTGAAGCGAGACCCAAAGATAGTCCCCGGATTCGAATCCTGAATCGATTTAAGGAGCAGCCGCTGGCCGCCATCGGTGTGGCTCTGCTGGTCGTGTTTCTGATCGGTGCGCTGTTTGCGCCGTGGCTGGCTCCGGACGATCCGGCGGCTCTGGATCTGCATGGGCGACTGGTGGGGCCGAGCGCGGCGCACTGGTTCGGGACCGATGAGCTGGGGCGGGATATTCTCTCGCGGACGTTGTATGGGGCGCGGATCTCGCTGATCGTTGCGGTGAGCGTGGTGGCGCTCTCGCTGGCGATCGGGCTGGTGGCTGGTTGTGTTGCGGGCTTTTATGGCGGATGGCTCGATACCGCGATCACGACGTATGTGATGAATGCGTTTCTGGCGCTGCCGGGGATTCTGCTGGCGATTGCGTTTGTTGCCTTCATGGGGCCGGGGCTGTGGAACGTGATTGTGGCGCTTGCGATCTCCGGGTGGGTTGGTTACGCGCGGCTGGTTCGCGGGCAGGTGATGGCCGTGAAGGAGCGCGAGTATGTTGAGGCTGCCCGGGCGCTTGGTGCGAGCGATCTGCGGATTCTGTCGCGGCATGTTCTGCCGAACATAGTGCAGCCGCTGATCGTGCAGGCGGCGGTGGGGATGGCGACGGCGGTGATGGCGGAGGCGACGTTGAGCTTCCTGGGGCTCGGGGTTCCGCCTCCGGCGGCCAGTTGGGGGTCGATGCTGAACGACGCTCGGTCGCACCTGTTCGACTCGCCGCATATGGTGTTCTTTCCGGCGATGGCGGTGATGCTTTGCGTGCTGTCGTTCAACTTCATCGGGGACGCTCTGCGGGACTTCATGGACCCGCGAACTCGGCTGCGGGCTGGGCTATAGTAGTACCCCTCCCCCCCCCACTTAATTGTGCAAAGTCTTCGAAACAGAGACTTTGGTTTGGTACTTCTGGTGTCGGCTCCTTCCTGAGAGTTAAATGCGAATGCCCGGCGGTGGCCGGGCATTTTCCTTCACTGATTTAAGTATAGCGGGTGGGGTGGAATTAATCGGCAACTTGGATGTGGTTTGGCTTGTTTGGTTTACGCGATTTTTGGGCTTGACAACATTTTCGACTGGGCGGGCTGTGGAAAAATCGCTTTGTCCTTGAAGACTAATCCACCACGACTGGATCACTTTCCAATTCGCCGACAACTCAGAAGTTAAGTCACGAGATGGGCGTCATCGTTACTCACGCACGCGCTAGTCTTTCGAGGACAATGCCGCCGTGATGATGTCCTTAGCGTTATTGCTCTTGAGCAGTTGTCCAGCCTGTCATTGGGGAGGGAGCCCCTTCCTGAGTGAATGGAGGCAGAAGCGCTGTCCAAAGCGATCAACGATCCGGATGAGGAGGTGCGGAATAACGCGGTACGGGCTTTAGCCGTCTTGTCCGCCGTACCCGGAAGCGAGGGATGCGGATATGGAGCATCATCCCTTCCAGGCTTTGCCGATTGCACCGAGAACCGCATCGTTGATTGGCTTCTTGGAGAAAGTTGCATAGGTCAGTGTGTCTCCCGTGTGTAGGGGAAGCACGGAGCGCACCTTCTCCAAAGGCAGGCCTCCGTAACCGAAATAATTGATCGGGCCAACCTGCGACAAAACGGGTGAGATAAATAGTAGAAGTGCACGACACGGAAGTATGATCGTCTTCGTGATCGCTTGGGTCTGCGACCGGTGCACATATCCCAATAAGGCAGCCGCAGCACGGCGTTGCTTAGGGTCACCCGCAGTCTGGAGTACGTTCCTAATCTCTGGCTCACGTTCAAGTGCATAAGCACGCATCGCGAGGTTGACAGCTTTCAAGGATGGATCTATTGAAATCATGTACCCCTGCGAATCGTCTTCTTCAGCCGAGCCGCGAGCCACCGCCTGCCCAAGAACTCCCATCTCCTGCTCGTACAACTGCAGCCCTTTGTCATCCAGATGGGATCTACTAAGAGGAACAGTGCTGGTTGGAACAGGTCGTGAGGTTGAACCGGCTAGCCCAACGAAAATTAGCAGACGCTGCGAATCGTCGCAGCAAACAACATTGATATCGGTTGGAGCATTTGAACCTCGAACCTCGAGAACTTAAATCGAGCTAATCATACCGAGGCACGATGGAACGTGCCTGCTGTGACCGCGAAGGCTGGCCCGGAAACAAGGTAGGCATACTCGAGTTCGAGGGTGTCGTATTCTCGTTTAGTCCCCACAAGTCTTGCTTCTCGGAAATTAACCAGTCCGTGATTCGCTATAGACAGAGGCGCGAAGACGGGCGATCTCGCGTATGCTTGGCGCTGATGTATTGGGGGTGTGGTTTGCGTAAAGTTGTGGTTTCGAAGAGTGACGAGAAGAAGCAGCCAGCGGCGGGAGAGTGGCTGGATATCGAGAAGATTGCCACGGCGGAGATCAGCTCGGAGGATCCGGCGTTTCCGATCGATAATGCCCTGGACAAGACCGGTACAGGTGGATGGCGGGCGAGTGGGACGGGTCCGCAGAGGATTCGGTTGCTGTTCGATGAGCCGCAGAGGATTCGGCGGATTCAGCTTCACTTTGTGGACAGGGAGTCGGAGCGATCGCAGGAGTTCTGGCTGCTGGCGCTGGTGGGCGATGAGCTGCGTGAGGTGGCTCGGCAGCAGTGGAACTTCTCACCGAATGGAGCGCCGGAGGAGTTGGAGGACTACACGGTGGAGCTTGACGGCGTGAAGGCGCTGGAGCTGAGGATCGATCCGGACAGGAGCCATGATCCGAAGCAGAGCCGGCATGTGGCTTCGCTTGAGCGGCTTCGTTTAGCGTAACGGCATGTTGGTTGGTGTGATCTCGGATACGCATGGGCTGCTGCGGCCGGAGGCGCTGGTGGCGCTGGCCGAGGCGGAGCATATTCTGCATGCCGGGGATGTGGGGAATATCGAGATTCTTGACGAGCTCAGGAAGATTGCGCCGGTGACGGCGATTCGCGGGAATGTGGACGTGTACGGCGCGTGCGCGGAGCTGCCGGCGACGGAGATGGTGGAGCTGGGCGGGCGGTTCTTCTACATGGTGCACTCGGTGCATGATTTGGATCTCGATCCGCGGGCGGCGGGCGTGGATGTGGTCGTGAGCGGGCACTCGCACAAGCCTTTGGTGGAGCATCGGAAGGGCGTGATGTATCTGAATCCGGGGAGTGCGGGGCCTCGGCGGTTTAGTTTTCCGGTTTCGGTGGCGCTGGTGACGGTGGGGGATTCAGTGGAGGCTCGGGTGGTGGGGTTGTTGGTTTAGTTTCGCCGGTTGGAGAGGAAGGCATACCCCAGGGGTTGAAGCCCCTTTCTTTTTGTGGCGATTGAGAGGCCCAAGACTGAAAGCCTTGGGGTACCCAGAAGCGACAGAGGTTCGAGCTTCGCTCGAATAACCCACATCTCAAAATCGAGATGTGGGGCACCCGACGCCCGGCGTGAAATGCAGCGTAGCCGAGCAGAATACAGGGGTCTCTCCACTGCGCGCTATGCGCTCCGATCGAGATGACGACGAACAGCAAACGTCACTGCGACCGCTTTAAGGAGCCTTCACGCCCGCTCACGCGAACCGCAGATCCTTCGACTCCGCTGCGCTTCGCTCAGGATGACACTTCCTTTGGGATTTATGGCGCTACTGGCGAAATGCGGGGTTCTTCCCCTTCGACTTGCTCAGGGTCAGAATGACGGCCTTGGATTCCCGAGGCTTGCATGAGTGGGAGTTTGCGGTGCGCTACTTCGTGTCGAAGGTGACGGTGCTGAGGATGGATTCGAGGCGGTGGCGGACGGCGTTGAGTTCGGCGGGGGTGATGTCGCGGACGCCGCTGACGTCGCCTCCGCAGAAGGTGTTGATGACGAGGTCGAAGCGGTAGCAGGAGCTGTTGCGGTAGGCGGTGTAGATCTCGTCACGGGCCTCGGTGCAGATGGTTCCGTGCTCGTCGTAGCCGTGGGTGAAGGGTGTTCCGGCGATCTGCGCGGTGGTGACGCTTCGGGGAGCCTGGGCGGAGGCCTGGGTGCGGCAGAGGGCCTCGGTGGTGCGGGGGGTGACGCTGAAGTAGAAGAGGGCTCCGGAGAAGGTGGAGGTGGGGTGTGGGTTGAAGGCGATGGTGGCGACGCCGCGCATGATACCGGACATGGGTGCAGTGCGGACGTCGAAGGCGAAGGTGCTGACCTCGGCGTCGTGGCGGGTGAGGGTCCAGCCGGCGGGGACTTTGAAGCTGACGCCGTAGCGCTGGTCGTGGAAGGCGCTGGCGGCGGGGGTGGTGGGGTCGGGTACGGGGATGTTGGACGGGACGCCGAGGAGCGGGAGGCGGGGCTTGGCGGGGGCCACCGACGGCGTCTGGGCGGTGAGATGCACGGCGAGGAAAAGGACGGCAGAGATCACGGCGGCGGCACGGCAAAGGACAGGGCGAAGGAAGTTTTTCATGCTTCTCGAACCGTGCGGCGAGCGGTCTCGCTGCTTCTACAGGATAGCAGTGGAGGGGCGGGGAGGTTCTGCAACGGATGGGGGAGGGGTGGGGCGGTATGATCCCCGAGCTTGCTCGGCGCTACGGGCGAAATGCGGGGGTTCCTCGCTGCGCTCGGAATGACGCCTTTTAAATTAAAGGGATTAGACCTACATGCTGCGCATGCGGGGGTTGGCGATGGTGTAGGCGACGTCGGTGAAGAGGTTGACGGCGACGTAGGTGAGGCCGACCGCGAGGATGCAACCCTGGACGAGGGCGTAGTCGCGGTTGGAGATGGCGGAGAGGGTGAGGCGGCCGATGCCGGGCCAGCTGAAGATGGTCTCGGTGACGATGGCTCCGGCGAGGAGCGAGCCGAACTGGAGCCCGATGACCGTGAGGACCGGAATCAAGGCGTTGCGGAGGGCGTGGCGGTAGACGACGGTGCGCTCGGGGAGGCCCTTGGCGCGGGCGGTGCGGATGTAGTCCTGGTTGAGCTCTTCGAGCATGGCGGTGCGGACCATGCGGGTCAAAACGGCGGCTAGCGAGAGGCCGAGGGTGAGGGCGGGAAGAATGAGGTGGAGGAGGAAGTCTCCGACGCCTCCTGAGCCTGCGGTCGAGACGGGGAGCCAGCCGAGGGAGATCGAGAAGATCAGGATCAGGATGGGGCCGAGGGCGAAGTTGGGGAAGGAGAGTCCGACGAGGGAGACGACGCCGAGGGTGCGGTCCTGCCAGCGATTGCGGTGAAGCGCGGAGGCGATGCCGGCGGGGATGGAGGCGGCTACTCCGATGATGAGCGCGGCGAGGGTGAGGGCTAGGGTGTAGGGGTAACGCTCAAGGATGAGGTGCAGGACGGAGTCGTGGAGGCGGAGCGACTGGCCGAGGTTGGCGTGGAGGATTCCGCTCCAGTAGTGGGCGTACTGCTGGGCGAGCGGGGCGTCGAGGCCGTAGGCGTGGCGGAGAGCGTCGATGTCGGAGGCGGTGGCTCCTTCGCCGAGCATCTGGACGATGGGGTCGCCGGGGACGAGGTGGATGAGGAGGAAGACGACGGAGACGACGACCCAGAGGACGGGGAGGGTGAGGAGGACTCGTTGGAGGGGGCGGAAGTACTTGTGGCGGTGCGCGGACTTCGTTGGCGCTTCGGGCGAAATGAGGGGGTTCCTCGCTCCGCTCGGAATGACGCTCTTTGATCTCTGGCCCGAGGTCATTGGGTGGCTTCCCTGTTCTCTTCTTCGTAGTGGGCGAAGTCGATGGGGGAGTCGATGGGTTCGACGTTGACGCGGGAGATGCGGTGGCCGGCCATCTCGGCGATGGTGAATCGGCGGCCGCCGTAGACGATGTTCTCGCCAGTGGTGGGGATGTGGCCGAATTGGGCGAGGAGGAAGCCGGCGAGGGTCTCCACGCCCTCGCGGGGGAGATCCCAGTGGAGCTGGGTGCAGAGGTCGCGGAGAGTGGCGGAGCCGTCGAGCGACATGACGCCGGTGGCGGAGGGGAGCGCGGAACGGGTGAGGTCGAACTCATCGTCGAGCTCGCCGACGATTTGCTCGAGGATGTCTTCGGCGGTGACGAGGCCGACGATGGAGCCGAACTCGTTGACGACGATGGCGATCTGGCGGCGGGTCTGCTGGAACTCCTGGAGGAGCTCGATGGCGAGCTTGGTCTCGGGGACCATGGTGGGGGTGCGCATGATCTGGCGGAGGGTGAGGCCGGACTGGCCTCGGCCTCCGAGCGCCAGAGCGACGGAGCGCATGTGCATGAAGCGGGAGATGTCTTTCGAGTAGACGATGCCGATGATGTTGTCGACGCCGGAGCTTGGGCCGGTGGCGGCAGGATCGTAGACGGGAACGCGGGAGTGCTGCTCTTCGACGATGCGGGCGCTGGCCTGCTCGACGGGCATGTCGGCGGGGAGGGAGAAGATCTTGCCGCGGGGAGTCATGATCTCGCGGACGAGGACGTGGTTGAGCTCGATGGCGCGGTGGATGATCTCCTCCTGGAAAGCGGGGAGGAGTCCCATGCGGCGGGTGGCGGTGGCGATGAGCTTGAGCTCTTCGGGCGAGTGGACGGCGCCTTCGCCGCGGAGAGGGGCGCGGAAGAGACGGAGGACGAGGGCGGCGGAGACGTTCATGAGCTTCACGACGGGGCGCGTGATGCGGATGAAGACGTCCATGGGGCCGGCGACGGCGAGGGCGATGCGTTCGGCGCGCTGGAGGGCGAGGGACTTGGGGACGAGCTCGCCGAGGAGGACCTCGAAGTAGGTGATGAGCGCGAAGGCGAGGATGACGGCGACGGTGTGTGCGTAGATGACGGCGTGCGGAGGCAGCACGTGCAGCCAGATGGCGGCGAAGCGGAGGAGCATCTCGGCGACGGCGGGCTCGCCGATCCAGCCGAGAGCGAGGGAGGCGAGGGTGATGCCGAGCTGCACGGCGGGGAGGAACTCGTCGATGGTGTGCTTGAGCTTGAGGGCGGTGCGGGCGCCGGGGCGACCGAGGGCGATGAGCTGCTGGATGCGGGTCTCGCGGACGCTGACGAGGGCGAACTCGGCCGCGACGAAGAAGCTGGTGGCCAGGATGAAGAAGGCCACCAGGATGACGCGAAAGAGAATCCACTCGGGCATTTGATGTCAGTGTAAACGGCGCGCAGCCGGGGAGAATCCGTTCGCTTGCTACGCGGGAAGGCGTTTGAGCATTGCGGTCGCGCTGCGGAACCAGGGGCGCTCGCGGCGGCGCAGATAGCCGGGCATGGCGGGCTTCTTGTCGAGGACCTTTTGGGCCCACTCGCGGGCCTCGGCGGTGCGGCCCTCGGAGGCGAGCAGCTCGGCGAAGTTGAGGTAGGTCTCGGAGGCAGTGGAGAGAGCGGTCGCCTGGCGGAAGAGAGCTTCGGCCTTGATCTTCTGGCCGGTGAGGGCGTAGGCGTGGGCGAGCCTGCCGGCGGCGAGGTGGAAGTCGTAGGCGGCGTCGGCGGAGACGACGCGCTCGAGGTCGGGGATGGCGGCTTGGGGGTCGTTGAGGCGGAGGGCGCAGACTCCGCGGCGGTAGAAGGGGTCGGGGCTGTCTGTGCGCGGCGTGATGGCGTGGTCGAAGGCCTCGCGCGCCTGCCGGAAGCGACCGTCATCCATGTAGAGGTCGCCGAGCTCCTCGTAGTTTCCGGCGGAGGGGTTCTGGCGGACGATGGCTTCGAGCTGGCCGATGCGCTTGCGGCGGGAGAAGAGCTTGAAGGAGTTACCGAGGAGGCCGAGGTCGGGGAGCGCCTCGACGCAGAGATAGATGAGGGCGCCGAAGGGGCCGAGGAAGAGGATGACGAAGATCCAGTAGTTATCGGGCCGGCGGCGTATGAAGTGAATGATTGCCAGTCCCTGGAGGATCAGGCCCCAGGGATAGAGGAAGTGGCTCAGCAATCCCATGGGTTTCGGTGCCCTTCGTTGGTTATGGGATGAAAATGCTGGAAGGAATCATACAACCTTCGGATTTTCGGAAGTAGCCTCCCCTACCTCATCGCTGCGCCCTCGCTCACCCGCTTCGGACAAATGTTGTTCCCCATCGCTTGTCGATAGCCTTTGAGGAAGATGACCACTCCCACCAGGTTGAGGACAGGGAAGAGTCGGAGAGGCGGATTCCGGCGGCGACGGCGAGCCATTCGGGCCGGCGGCGCCACTGCCAGAGTGTGATCGCCTGACCGAGAGCGAAGGCAAACCACGGCCTCCGGAGCGGCGCAGGAGGGCGACTTCGAGGGCCGCGCCTGTGCTGTGGTGGAAGAGATGGAACCACAGCTGGGGGGCGACCCAGGAGTTCGCGAAGATGGTGATGTCTTCGATGAGAGCGCCCCAGGGGTAGAGGACGACGAAGGGTCTTCAGGCGGCGATCGATCATGAGGAGGCGACCTCCATTATTGCTCCTACGCTACTCCGGAGAGCTTGTTCGTGCTTCGTCGGCAGGCGTATTGTTGATCAGGCAGTTCCCGAGGGTTCGTCATGCGATCTTTCTCTGCGGTAGAACTCCTTCTTGTGTTGGCGCCCGTTGCGCTTTCAGGTCAGGACAATGCGGCAAAAAAGGATGACTCTGGGAAGGTCTACAAGGTCCCGCTACAGCTTCAAACGCCTGAGGGCGGCGACCGCTACAAGCTGAGTAAAGACATTGCTCTTGGTTTGTTTCAACAGATTACGCCGCCTTCGGCGAACGCATGCCCGGTGAGTCTGAGAATACAGCCGCAGGGCACCGTCACGATGTACAACACCGGTGACGAAGGGCAAGGTCGGACACCGGGACTTAGATTAGCGCTGACCGTTTACAACTGGTATGCAGGAAATGTTGTCTCGTCTGTGATCAAGGTTTATGGCTTTGATGGATCGGTCCAGACGATGCCAGTTGACCCGATTCGCAGGGAATCCCATGAGGTCTCGCGAACTTTGACGTTGAACCTTTCGGTCCTGGGCAAGCGCTGGGCGAGCACGGAGCTTACGATGCAAAAGTTCGGACCAGTGCGGCGGATCGAGGTGCAGTCAGTCGAGTTTGCGGATGGGACGAGCTGGAAGGCTGCGGAGCAAGGCCTGTGCAGCTTCAAGCCGGAGCTGCTGATGCTGGTGGGTAGCCGCTGAAGCAGGAGTTCGCGGAGGAAAGCGGAGGCCCGGCTGCTCAGTGAGCGCCGGGCCTTTCTGATTCGGAAGACAGACGGTTTAGGCGAGGACCTTAGTGACCGACTTGTCGATGGTGTCCTTGGGGACGTAGCCGACGATCTGCTCGGCGACCTTGCCGCCCTTGAAGAGGAGGAGCGCGGGGATTCCGCGGATGCCATAGCGCATGGGGGTCGCGGTGTTGGCGTCAACGTCCATCTTCATGACCTTGAGCTTGCCCTGATAGTGGCTGGCCACTTCATCGACGACGGGAGCGAGCGCGCGACACGGGCCGCACCAGGCCGCCCAGAAATCCACTAGAACCGGCTGCTCCGATTGAAGGACATCCTTCTCAAAATTTGCGTCGTTTACTTCAGTTACGAACTGTCCTGCCATTTACTTCCTCCGAGAGTGCTCTGCGATTGCCACCCATTCCGGCCGAGCAACTTACATAATAATAGATGCTCCAAGGGGCCTGTGGTTTCAGAACTCGACGACAGGTGTTGAAATGGGACCTACAACCTTCTGGTGAAGCTGGTCTTTCCGATAGAAGGAGCTATCCGGGTTAAAGAGGAAACGCCCGGACCCCTCGCTTAGAAGGGGTCAACGGGCGGCGTAGCAGCCCTCCCCAGAACTGCCCACAAGCGATACAGTACGGGGTTGGCGGAAAAACGTAAAGGAATCTTAGGTAACTCATTGAAGTATTACTGGATTGTTAGTTCTTTAACGGTACTCTGCAGGTCCGGCGATGGTGGTCTGGACGATCTCGAGAGCGGGTTCCTGCGCGGCCTCGCGGATGACCGGGAGAAGTCCGGCAGTGAGTGGGGAGGTCTCGGCGATCAGGAGGACGGAGGGGCCGGCTCCGCTGAGGGCGACTCCAAGAATGCCGGGGGTTCCGCTGAGGGGGAGCAGGCGCGGCAGGAGGGGGCAGGCCTCTAGGCGGTAGGGCTGGTGGATGCGGTCCAGCATGGCGGAGGCGAGCAGATCGCCTCGGCCCTGCGCGAAGGCGGAGACGAGCAGCGCGGTGGCCTGGATGTTAACGACGGCGTCGGCGCGGGAGTAGCGGTCCGGCAGCAGAGCGCGCGCCTTGCTGGTGGAGAGCGAGGCCGGGGGGAGCGCAAGCAGAAGGTTCCAGTTGATGTTTTGGCTGTAGGTTGCTGTCTTTACTGAAGATGATTCGTACATCGCCGAAACAGTCATGCCGCCGCAGAAGCAGGCGGCGACGTTGTCCGGATGGCCTTCGCGGTGGCAGGCCTCTTCGAGGATCTGCTGCGGGGTCCAGTTGAGCTGACCGAAGTGATTGGCGAGGAAGACTCCGGCGAGGAGAGCGGCGGCGCTGGAGCCGCAGCCCATGCCGAGGGGAATCTCGTTGTGCAGCTTGAGGAGGAGGCGGGGGGAGAAGCGGCCGGCGTTCGCGAGGACATCGGCGTAGGTGGTGAGGATGAGGTTGTTTTCGATGGCCGCACATAGGTCGGCGTTGCGGCCAGTAGCGTCGATGTGGAAGGCGCCGGATTGGGAGACTTCGGCGTCGATGGTGAGGTAGAGGGCCATGGCGAGGCCGAGGGAGTCGAAGCCGGGGCCGAGGTTAGCGGAGGTGGCGGGGAGGCGTAGGTGGAGGGGAGGCGTAGTCATGCTGCGATCCGGGTGTTCCCGTTCTGATTCCGTGGCTCGACGGTCAAAATGCGGGGGTTCTTCGCTGCGCTCAGAATTACGATCATTTTCTTGTGGCGATCAAATTTGGTTTGAAGAGTTTTATGCGTGGACCAGCTTCATCTGGGATTCGAGGGCGCGGAAGACGGTGTCGGTGTCTGGATCGAGGACGATGGGGGGCTTGCGCAGGGCGGCGTGTGCGGCTTGGTCGGCTAGGGAGATCTGGGCGTTCTCGGCGTCGGTGAAGAGTTCTCCGCGGTGGTAGTCGATGGTGTAGGCGGAGTCTTTCAGGGTGTGGCCGGTGAGGATGAGGACGACGCGCTCTTCCCTACCGATCCTGCCCTGGGCGACGAGCTTTTTGAGGCCGGCGAGGGTGACGGCGGAGGCGGGCTCGCAGCCGATGCCTTCGGCGCCGATCTCGGCCTTGGCGAGGGCGATCTCCTGCTCGGAGACCTGCTCGCACCAGCCGCCTGTGGTGCGGAGAGCGCGGAGGGCCTTTCGCCAGGAGGCGGGGTTGCCGATGCGGATGGCGGTGGCGCGGGTGTTGGCCTTGACGGGGATGAGTTCCTGACCGTTGTTCTCGGCGATGGAGCGGAAGAGCGGGTTGGCGCCTTCGGCCTGGATGATGCTGACCCGGGGGATGCGCGGGATGAGGCCGAGGTGGTGCATCTCTGAGAAGCCCTTGGCGAGGGCGGAGCCGTTGGCGAGGTTGCCGCCGGGGACGATGATGTGCTCGGGGACCTGCCACTCAAGCTGCTCGACGAGCTCGAAGGCGGGGGTCTTCTGGCCCTCGAGGCGGTAAGGGTTGACGGAGTTGAGCAGGTAGATGGGGAAGCGGGTGACGAGGTCGGTGAGGACGCGGACGCAGCCGTCGAAGTCGGTGCGGAGCTGGATGGTGAGGGCCCCGTAGTCCATGGACTGAGAGAGCTTGCCCCAGGCGATCTTGCCCTCGGGGATGAAGACGATGGAGCGGAGGCCGGCGCGGGCTGCGTAAGCGGCCATCGCGGCGGAGGTGTTGCCGGTGGAGGCGCAGGCGACCCATTCGAAGCCGCGCTCGCGGGCGACGGAGAGGGCGGCGGTCATGCCGGTGTCCTTGAAGGAGCCGGTGGGGTTCATGCCCTGGTGTTTGGCGAGGATCCAGTCGACGCCGAGCGCTTTGGAGGCTCGGGGAAGGTCGTAGAGCGGTGTGTTGCCCTCGCGGAGGGTGACGACGTGGTCGAGGTCGTCGACGATGGGGAGGAGGTCGCGGAAACGCCAGACTCCGGACTGGTCAACCGCAAGGGATGATGTCCGGCGCTCCTGCCAGAGCCAGCGGAGGGCGCTCGCGTTGGGGAGCTTCGAGTCGGAGGCCGGAGTGTCGCCGTTGGGCAGCGTGGACCAGGGGTAGATCACGTCGTAGAGGCCGTTGCACGTGGGGCAGCGGAATATGCTGTTTACGGCGGTGCCGGCAATCCTTGCGCCGCACTCTGTGCATCGGAGCTCATGTGTCGCGATTTTCATGGTTTCTTTTAGGGTACCGTACTCGGCGGGGTGAGCCAAAGGCGGGCGGGCTTCGTCTGCGGGCGGCGATGGTGCTGGCTGCAGCGGTGTGCGGCGGTTTTGCGCAGGCACAGCAGCCGGCGAAAGCTTCGAAGGATCTGCGGGTAGCGGCTGCGGCCGATCTGCAACCGGTGCTCCCCGTGTTGGCGGAACGATACGAGAAGGCGACCGGCGCAAAGCTGGCGGTGAGCTATGGGTCGTCGGGAATGCTGACGACGCAGATTCTGAACGGCGCGCCGATGGATCTTTTTCTGGGGGCGGACTTTGTGTTTCCGGAGAAGATCGTCGCGGCGGAAATGGCGGATGCGAAGAGTCCCACGCCCTATGCGCGCGGCACGCTGGTGCTGTGGGCGCGCAAGGACTCCCCGCTGCAGCCGATCAGCCTGGATACACTGGTGGACAAGCGGGTGAAAACGGTCGCGATTGCGAACGATCTGCATGCGCCGTACGGGCAGGCGGCGGTGTCGGCGCTACGGCGGCTGAATATGTACGACCAGGTGAAGCCGCACCTGGTGGTGGCGGAGAATATCGCGCAGACGGCGCAGTTTGTGGAGTCGGGCAACGCGCAGCTGGGGCTCATCTCGCTGACGGCGGCGAGCACGCCGCGCTTTCAGGCGGAGGGGACGTTTGTGCGCGTGCCGAAGAGCTCGTATGTGCCGATTCTGCAGTGCGCGGTAGTGATGGCGAAGTCGGACAGGCGGGCCGAGGCGCATGCCTTTCTGGACTGGCTGCTGAAGCCGGAGATCCAGGCGGTGATGGCAACGATGGGGCTGGAGCCGGTGAAGTAGGAGCGGGTGATTCGAGCGCGGCGAGAAGCGCGGCGGGGGGTGTGTAGACTTTCGCTGTATGGATACACAGGCGCTTTGGCTGACACTGAAGCTGGCGGCGAGCACGACGGCGATTCTGCTGGCGATTGCGCTGCCACTAGCGTGGTGGATTGCGTCTGGCCGCGGCGTGGCGCGGGCGCTGGCGCAGGCCGTGGTGGCGCTGCCGCTGGTGCTTCCGCCGACGGTGCTTGGGTATTATCTGCTGGTTCTGATGGGGCCGCTGACGTGGCCGGGACGGCTGCTGATGCGGATGTTTGGGCATCCGCTGGCGTTCAGTTTTACGGGGCTGCTGGTGGGGTCGGTGCTGTACAGTCTGCCGTTTGCGGTGCAGCCTCTGGTGGCGGGATTCAAGGCGGTGGATACGGGGTATGTTGAGGCAGCGGAGGGGTTGGGAGTGCGGCCGTTCGCGGTGTTTCTTTCGGTGGTGCTTCCGCTGGCGCGCGCTTCCCTGCTGACGAGTGCGGTGCTGGCGTTTACTCACACGGTGGGGGAGTTTGGAGTGGTGCTGATGCTGGGCGGAAATATTCCCGGGGCGACCCGGACGCTCTCGATCTCGCTGTACGACCAGGTGCAGGAGTTCAACTACGCGGCGGCGAACCGCACGGCGCTGCTGCTGCTGGTGATCTCGCTGACGGCGTTGCTGGCGATCTACCTTGTGCCTGCGTTGCGCAGGGTGGACGGAAGGCAGGCCGACGTTGCCCGGTAGCCTGCTGACGGTGGCGATGCGGCATCGTGTGGGCGCGGTCGCGCTCGATGTGAACTTTCGGCTGACGCACCCGTGGACGGTGCTCTTTGGGCCTTCGGGCAGCGGAAAGACGACGGCGCTGCGGGCTATCGCGGGGTTTGTGCAGCCGGATGCCGGGAGGATCGAATCGGCGGCGGGGGCGTGGTTCGATGCGGCGGCTAATGTCTTCGTTCCCCCGCACAAACGTGCGGTGCGCAGTGCGGGACAGATGGCGCGGCTGTTTCCGCATATGACGGTTAGCCGCAATGTCGAGTACGGGAGCGGATGGGCGTCAAAGCCTCATGACGCTCACGATATCGCGCAACAGGTGATGACTTCGTTCGGCCTGGAGCAGCTTGCGGACAGGATGCCTAAGGATCTTAGCGGGGGTGAGCGGCAGAGAGCGTCTGTGGCGCGGGCGCTGGTTGCAGCGATCACCTTCGATTGGGAGGCGGAGAGGCCTCTGCTGCTGCTGGATGAGCCGCTGGCTGGACTGGACGTCGCGATGCGTGACCGGATGGCCGCGGAGTTGAAGCAGTGGACGGAGCGGTGGAAGATTCCTGTGCTCTCGGTGACGCATGCGCTGGGCGAGGCGTTTCAGCTGGAGGCTGATGTGGTGAAGATTGCGGACGGCCAGGTGGTCGAACACGGGCCGGTGGGCGAGGTTCTGGCGGAGGAGAGACTGCAGTTGCTGAAGCAGCTGCGGGGTTAGTTCTGCACAGCGCGGCTCCGCTGGTGTCCATGGCCTTGCAGACAAACAGCAGGTTCCTCCACTCCGCTGCGCTCCGGTCGGAATGACACTTATTTTTTGGCAGGTGAAGACTAGCCGACCTGCACTGGTTCCTGCTCGAGCAGGATGCCAAAGCGCTGCTCGACTGTTCTGCGGATGGTGTCGCGGAGCGCGATGATCTCGGCAGCGGTTGCGTTGCCGCGATTGATAAGCGCGAGGGTGTGGCGGGAGGAGATGCCGGCGTTGCCCATGGCGTAGCCTTTGACGAAGCCGGCGCGCTCGAGCAGCCAGGCTGCGGGGAGCTTGATCTGGTGGTTGTCTGCGGGCCAGTGGGGGATCTTGTCCTTTGGTGTACTGAGCGCGGCGGCGATGCGGTCGAGGACGCTTGAATCCACAACAGGGTTTTTGAAGAAGGAGCCGGCGCTGCGGCAGTCGGGTTCGCCGTCGACGAGGAGCATGCCCTTGGCGTGGCGGATGTCGCGAACGGCGAAGTAGACCTCGATGGGTGTGGGCTGCGTGCTGCCGAAGTGGCGTGTGAGGTCGGCGTAGGTGAGGCGCGGCTTTCGCGCGGGATCGAAGCGGAAGGTGACGGCGGTGACGATGTGGCGGCCGCGGTGGGTGGTGTTGAAGATGCTCCGCCGGTAAGCGAAGCCGCACTGCTGGTTGGAGAGCTCGACGAACTGGAGGGTTTCGAGGTCGAGCGCACGGACGGAGGTGATGGTCTCGGAGACCTCCTGGCCGTAGGCTCCGACGTTCTGGACGGGAGCTCCGCCGACGGAGCCGGGGATTCCGGCGAGGCATTCGATGCCACTGATTCCCTGCTCGCAGATGGAGAGGACGAAGTCGTTCCACTCGACGCCGGCGGGGACGGTCTCGTAGAGGAGGCCGTCGCGGTCGGTGGGGGCGAGAGGCTTGCGGATGGCGATGTGGAGAACCAAACCGGGAAAGCCGGAGTCCGAGACGAGAAGGTTGCTGCCGCCGCCGAGGACGAAGATGGGGAGCGCCTGCTGGCGTGCAAAGGCGACTGCTTCGCACAGGTCGGGCTCGGTGTGGACCTCGGCGAAGTAGCGCGCCGGGCCGCCGATGTGGAGGGTGGTGTAGGGGGCGAGCGGGCTCTGTTGCTGGATGGAGATGGAAGACGTCTGCACGGGTTTGAGAGTACAACACCCGCGGCGGGGGAACGAGAAGGCATTGAGCGGGAAGAATTTATCTTTTGTCGAACCTTGAACGATGCGCACAGGTGGCGTGCCGGACGGCGAGGCCGGTACAATCGGGGAAGGACGAAATTCCTGCATCTAACGTGCTGCGGTTCGCAGTTTTAGATCTTCAAAGGGGGAAGGTATGTATCCAGAGATTATGGTTATTCCGATGCGCGAGGAGCTGACGCGCGCCGGACTGAAGGAGGTTCGCAGCGCGGCCGAGGTGGATGCGGCGCTGGCGCAGCCCGGAACCACGATGGTCGTAGTGAACTCGATCTGCGGATGCGCGGCGGGCAAGATGCGCCCCGGCGTTCGGCTGGCGATGCAGCACACGACGACGCCGGATCACTCGGTGACGGTGTTTGCGGGCCAGGACCGCGAGGCGACCGAGAAGGCGCGGAGCTACTTCCAGGGCCATCCTCCGACCTCGCCGGCGATCGCGATTCTTCGCGACGGGCAACTGGTGTACCTGATGCAGCGCTCGGCGATCGAGACCTCGACGGCGCCTGCGATCGCGCAGGAGCTGGCGCGGGCCTTCGATACATACTGCGCGAAGACCACGGCGTAAGACGCCTCAAGAAATAAGGGCCGGGCATCGAGCAGGTTTCGATGTCCGGCCCTTCGTGTTTTCCACCGCTCAACTGAAAGCGCGATTCGCCGACAGAGGGAGTAACCATGTCGACCTCCGGCCAAACTCTCGCCTGCCTGCCGTCTGTCTGCCTTGAGGAACCCGAGCACGAGAGGGCGGAGTCCGCGTACGCTGCGCTGCTGGGCAGCGGAGCGACGATGCGACGCCTTCGGCTGCAGATCGAACGCATCGGGCCACACTTTCGCACGGTGCTGGTGCGCGGGGAGATGGGCACGGGCAAAGAGCTGGTGGCGCGCGCTCTGCACGAGAGGAGCGGACGCGCGGGCGAGGCATTCGTCTTCTGCCATGCGGCGACGCTCGCCGAGATGGCGGAGGACGAACGTGGCGACTGGCTTCGCGGGAACATGGGTTCCGCAGATGCGGGTACGCTGTTCGTCGATGGCGCCGAAGAGCTGTCGGTGGGCGGGCAGCGGGGGCTGCTTCGGATGCTTGAGCAGAAGATGGGCTCGCGAGTGATCGTCTCGACGGCTGAGGACCTGCGAAGCATGGCGGCCGCGGGACGGTTCCGGCAGGACTTGTACCATCGACTGGCCAGGGTGGAGATCGTCGTTGAGCCGTTGCGGAATCGAACGGAAGACATTCCTGACCTGGCGATGCACTTCATGGAGAGGTTTGCCGCTCAGTACGAGCGGAGCGTTGAGGCTATTGCTCCTGACACCATGGAGAGGCTGCGGAGCCACGCGTGGCCCGGCAACGTTCGCGATTTCGAGAACGTTCTGCGCAACGGCGTGTTGCAGTGCCAAGGAACAGTGCTGGGAGCGAATGACCTTTCGTCGCTGGTGGGTTTTACCATGCCGAGTGCGGATAGCAGGCCGGTGCATCAGGAGACACCAGCGCGGCTGCAGGATGTGGTGGAACAGCATGTGGTGCGCGCGCTGCGAGAGTGCTCCGGCAACAAGGTTCGCGCGGCGGAGTGCTGGGAATCAGCCGCTCGACGCTGTACCGGATACTGGATGGGTGCTCGGTAAATGGCTGAGAAGCGAGACGCGTACGCGATACACTGGGAGCCGAAGCTCTGAGGTGTGCGTGAAGAAGAACGTTGTCGTTTCGTTTGTTCTGGCCGGCAGTCTGGTATTTAGTTTCGGAAGTCTCTCGCTGGATGCGCAGGTCCAGGCATCGGCTGTGAATTCTGTCGCGGCGCGTAGCAAGGTTCTCTCCTCGTTGTTTTCCGAGATCTGGGAAGATCGGCTGAAGCACTCGCCGGAGTTCGCGTCGTTTCTTGGTGACAAGCGATACAACGACCAGTGGACGGACTACTCCGTTGAGGAGGTAAACGCTTCGCTGGCGCGCGGGCGCGTGTTTTTGCAGCGGCTGGCCGAGATCGACACGGCGGGCCTGACACCGCAGGAGGTGCTGTCGCGTGATCTGATGGTGCGCTCTCTGACCGATGATCAGGAAGGGGCGCGGTTCAAGGAGTGGGAGATGCCGGTGAACCAGTTCAGCGGCTTCCCCACCGAGATGGCGCGGCTGGTGAACGATCTCGCCTTCGACAACGGGAAGGACTACGACGACTACGTCGCACGACTGAAGAAGGTTCCGACAGTCTTCTCGCAGAACATGACGAACATGCAGTTGGGCATGGACGAGCACCGTGTTCCTCCGCAGTATCTGCTGGAGAAGGTGCAGACGCAGACAGAGGCGCTGGCCTCGCAGAAGCCCGAGGACAGTCCGTTTGCGCTGCCGCTGAAGAAGTTCCCGGCATCGGTCAGCGCGGCCGAGCAGAAGCGTATCTCCGGCGAGGTGCTGGATGCGATCTCGACCAGTGTGTTGCCGTCGTATCAGCGCTTCGCACGGTTTCTGAAGGCGCAGTATGTTCCGGCGGGACGCAAAGATCCGGGCGCGTGGGCGCTGCCGGACGGCGATCCCTACTATGCGTTCCGCGTACGCCAGAGCACGACCGAGACCAAGACCCCGGCGGAGATTCATCAGATAGGACTCGATGAGGTGAAGCGCGACGAGAGCGAGATGCTGGCGATCGTGAAGAAGCTCGGGTTCGCGGACATCAAGAGCTTTAGCGCTGCGCTGAAGGCGAATCCGAAGGAGCATCCAGCGTCGAAGGAGGCGCTACTTGATGGGTACAAGGGCTACATCGCGCAGATGCAGCCGAAGCTTCCGGGGCTGTTCGGAACACTGCCGAAGGCTAAGCTGGAGGTAACGGCGGTGCCCGCCTTCATCGAGAAGGATCAGGCGGCGGCGTACTACAACCCCGGCAGCCAGGATGGAAAGCGGCCGGGCCGCGTGTATGTGAACACATACAACGCGACGGAGCGGTCGCTGGCTCCGGTGGAGGCGGTCTCGTATCACGAGGGCATTCCGGGTCACCACCTGCAGATCTCGATCGCACAGGAGCTGACAGGGCTGCCGGAGTTCCGCAAGCAGTCCTACTACACGGCGTATACCGAGGGCTGGGCGCTTTACAGCGAGCGGCTGGGCAAGGAGATCGGCTTCTATCAAGACCCGTACAGCGACTATGGGCGGCTGGAGGCTGACATCTGGCGCGCGATCCGGTTAGTCGTCGATACCGGCGTTCACTCGAAGCACTGGACACGGCAGCAGATGGTGGACTACTTCCGTGAGCACTCGGCAATTGACGAGACGAACATTCAGGCTGAGGTGGACCGCTACATCGCGTGGCCGGGGCAGGCGCTTGGCTACAAGATGGGCCAGTTGAAGATTCTGGAGCTGCGGCAGAGGGCGCAGACAGCGCTGGGGCCCAAGTTCGATCTGAAGGCCTTCCACGATGTCGTGCTGGATTCTGGCGCGCTGCCGATGGACGTGCTGGAGCGTCAGGTGGATGCGTGGATCGCCGCGCAGAAGAAGTAACGGCGCGCGATTCTGGTAGCCTCTTGGAATGAGCGAAGAGACCTACGAAGTATTGGCGCCGGCGCCGACGATGCCTGGCGTGCGAGTGGCGATTCTTGGCACTGGCAAGATGGGCGGCATCCTGCTTCAGGCGTTTCTGAAGAATAACCTGCTTTCGCCGGAGCAGATCTTTGCGACGGTGCATCATGCGGAGCGCGCGCAGGCGCTGTCGGCGCAGTTCGCCATTGAGGTGACAACGGATAACCTGGCCGCAGCCGAACAGGCCGATGTGATTCTACTGGGCGTGAAGCCGATCCAGGTTCCAGCGCTGATCGAAGAGATCAAGCCGGCGCTCTCGCCGAAGAAGATGATCCTCTCGTTTGCCGCTTCGGTGAAGACGCGGACCATCGAAGACATCGCGGGCTGGGAGCTTGGTGTGGTTCGCGCGATGCCGAACACTCCGGCGATGCTCGCGGCGGGCATCACGGCGCTGTGCGCTGGCAGGTTCGTCTCGACCGAGCAGATGGCGATTGCGCAGAGAATCTTCCATACGGTGGGCCGCACCGTCGTTGTCGATGAGAAGCACATGGATGCGGTGACGGGGCTCTCGGGGTCGGGTCCGGCGTTTCTCTACATCATCATCGAGGCACTGGCCGAGGCTGGTGTGAACGTCGGGCTGCCGCGTGATGTCGCCACGCTGCTGGCCGCGCAGACGACGCTGGGTTCGGCGCGCATGGTGCTGGAGACGGGCTATCATCCTGCGCTGCTGAAGGATGCGGTGACGACGCCGGCGGGCTGCACCGTGGACGGCATCCTGGAGTTGGAAGCGGGCGGGCTGCGCGTGACACTGATCAAGGCCGTGAAGCGCGCGACCCAGAGGGCGAAGGAGCTGGCCAACGGATAAGGCCGGATCTTCGTACAATGCTGGTATGGCCACAACAAGTGCGATGACGGCAAGGCACATCACGCGAGCACTCGTGCGCTATGCGTGGTTCGTGGTTGGCTACAACATCCTCGTCATCCTGTGGGGAGCGCTGGTGCGCGCGACGGGTTCGGGCGCGGGCTGCGGCAATCACTGGCCGCTGTGCAACGGGCAGGTGGTGCCTCTGTCGCCGCGCGTGGACACTGTGATCGAGTTCACGCATCGCTGCATGACGGGCGGCGCTACGTTCATTGTGCTGGGACTGCTCCTCTGGACCTTTCGCGCAACGGTGAAGGGACAGGCCGCGCGCGTGGCGGCGGTCGCTTCGACGGTGCTGCTGGTGAACGAGGCGCTCCTTGGCGCGCTGCTCGTGAAGCTGGGGTACGTGACCGGCAATCAATCGGTGGGTCGCGTGGTCGTGCTCTCGATCCACCTGAGCAATACGCTGCTGCTGTTGGGCGCGCTGACGCTTACGGCTGCGCTGCTCGGCACGGGGCAGCGGACGCGTGAACTCAGCCTGCGCGGCGTGCGCGCGATGTGGGCGCTGACAGGGCTGGCCGCGACGATCGTGGTTGGAGTGAGCGGATCGCTGGCTGCGCTGGGCGATACGCTCTTCCCTGCCTCGTCGCTGCGCGCGGCCGTGGAGCAGGACTTCGCGGCGAGTTCGCCGCTGCTGCTTCGGCTGCGCGGTGTGCATCCTTTGAGCGCGATCCTTGCGGCAGCATTTGTGATCTGGCTGGTGACGCAGGCGCGACGGGCGAACAAGGCACGGCTCGCGAACGTGGTGCTGGCGCTGCTTGGCGTGCAGTTCGTGCTGGGTGTGATGGACGTTGTTCTGCTCGCGCCAGTGTGGCTGCAGATTCTGCACCTGCTCGGCGCAGACCTGTACTGGGTCGCTCTGGTGACGCTTGCGGCGGAGTATCTCTGGTCGCCTTCAAGCGTGGAGGTCGGCGGATTCAGTATCGCTTGATCAGGCTCTCGGGTGCGGGGCCTTTGCGTTCGTTCAGGAGCCAATCGACTGCGGTGCGCACATCCTCGTCACGCGCCTCGCCCATGATGCGCGTAATGATCTCACCCTGGTCGTCGAGGATGAGCGTGCCGGGAACGATGTCTCCCAGGTCCACGCGGCCCAGCATGTCCGTGTCGCCGCCGAGCCATATGTCCATCGTGATGTTATGGCTGGAGACGAAGGGCTGTATCTTGGCGCGATCCTTTGGCGAGTCGATGGAGATGGCAACGAAGCGTGCCTTGCCGGCATAGGATTGCGCCAGGCTGGAGAGCCGGGGGAGTTCCTGCTGGCAGGGTGCGCACCATGTCGCCCAGAAGCTGACGACTGCGATGGAGCCGCGCAGCGAAGCGATGCGCTGCGTGTATCCGTTCATGTCTCTCAACTCGAGATTAGGAACGCGCTTTGCCACAGACGTGGCGGCCGGCAGGAACAGCACAAGCAGAGTCGTGGCTCGAATGGCGCGGATCATCGGAGATAACTATCCGCCAAAGGGCGGGAGAGAGGCAAGTAACAACGCACCGTTAATCGCCCGAGAGACGTGAAGAGCGCACGCAAAATGGCCCACCATCATGGTGGACCATTCGTGTGAAATCGGAAGACGCAGCACTATTGCTGAGAGGGCTTGCCTTCGACCTTGTGGATCGCCTTCTTTGTACCTTCGGCAGTCTTGTCGGCGACCGTCTCTGTACCCTTCACCGTCCCATGGGCTACTTTCTTCGTACCTTCGGCGGTCTTGTCAGCGACGACCTCTGTACCCTTCGCGGTCCCATGGGCTACCTTCTTCGTACCTTCGGCGGTCTTGTCGGCGACCTTCTTGGTACCCTTCACCGTCTCGTGGGTTGCGTCCTTTGTGCCTTCGGCTGTCGTGTCATAAGCCTTTTCGGTTCCTTTGCTTACGCCATGGGCGGTGTCCTTCGCGGCTGTCTTTGTCTCAGTGCCAGCCTTCTGGACGTCTTGCTTTGCATCCTGGGCCAACGCTCCAACAGCAAACGTCCCAGCGAGGACGAGAACTCCAAATCTTGCTACTTGCATAGTCTTCTTCTCCTATTGTTTAGATACTATCGAAGGATCATTGTTGCCGACAATAGTCGTGGCGGGGTTACGAGGCCGGCTCTTGCGTGCGCTTACGCAGTTGCTGATTTTTGATCAGCAGCTCGGCCACCAGACGCTGGAGACGCAGGTTCTCACTCTCGAGCTCGACGATGCGCGAAGCGGACACGCTGTCTTTGCCGCTCCGGTGCGGCGACGAGAAGGGGTCACGGCCCGTGCTGTAAGCCACGCCCCCGCAATGATGCTTCGGCTGGCTGGTCTCAGGCATACTTTCGATGCTCTCTTCCTCAAACATGAAATCCTCACCCTTTTGACGAAGGAAGACACTGGAATGTTCCGGACTTAGGGTTCCACGCCTTTGCCCACGGGGCTGCGGCCGCAGCGCATGCCCTGACGGAATCGCTCACGCTCTTCGGGTGTCATCTGCTCCCAGCGCTCTCGCATGCGGTGGCGCCATCGTCCGCCGCCGGAGTGTCGATGAAAGCCTCCGAAGAGAAGCTTCGAGAGCAACAACAGCCCAAGCGCCTGCCAGAAGGTAATCGCGCGCAGCCCGAAGAGCTGCGGCATCATGGCATTCCACAGGCTCATCACAACGAAGCCGATCGCGGTGGCGGCGATGAGGACTATCAGAACGATCCTGACCGCCCTTGCTGCTCGATTTGAATTCATGTCTATCTCCTTGTTCATTTCGTTCGTCTCACCAGGGCCGCCTAGCGGTTTGCGAAGTCGTTGTAGATTGCCTGCAGCCGGCGGCGCAGGTGCAGCACGGCGTATCGTTTGCGCGAGAGGAGCGTGTTGATGCTGAGGCCGGTCTCGTCGGCAAGTTGCCGGAAGCTTGTGCCTGCCAGCTCGTGCGCGATGAAGACCTCTCGCTGCTCCCGGGGCAGATCGTCGAGCGCATCTTCGAGAGCCTCGAACAGAACGGCGCGGGCGTAGGCGGCCTCCGGACCGTCGTCGACAGAAGGCAAGAGATCTTCGAGCAGCAGGCGCGATCCTTCGGCTTCGGCTCCGGCCGGCTCGCTCAGCGAATCGGCTCGTTTGCTGCGGAAGCGATCGACGATTCGATTGCGCGCGACGCGAAAGAGCCAGCCGGTGACGTGTTCGATGGGCTTCATCATGCGATAGGCCTGAAGAAGCTCATAGAAGACGTCCTGCAGGATGTCCTCGGCATCACCGGTATCGGTAACGTGGCGGCGGATGAAGCTCCGCAGCCTGGACTCGTCGCGCTCGATGGCCTCGGCGAGGAGCTGATCCTGCTCGGAGATGGTCCAACCGTCGGTGGGCGTCTGGTTCATCTGTCTACAAGACGGACGAGCCATTGCGGATATTGTATTTAGCGGCTTTTTTTTCCGCAGGTGGAAGACATTTGCGGAATTGTTGATACTGGGTGTGGAACACCAGTGCTGTAAACTCTTAGACTTCTATGAGTGCTGATCGAATAACGGCGGTATCTGCGCTGCCCCGCGCAGCCAGGAAACAGATTGCGACTCCAAAGACCCGGCCTAAGGCGGTGGAGAGCCTCTTCTTCAGCCGCGACGAGTCGTGGCTGAAGTTCAACTGGAGGGTTCTGGAGGAGGCCGAAGACCCGTCGAATCCCCTGATGGAACGGGTGAAGTTTCTGGCGATCACGGCGAGCAATCTCGACGAGTTCTTCGAGATACGGGTCGCAGGCATGCTGCAGCGCATCGAGGACGGATACAATCAGCCTCAGCCTCTGGACGAAGGCGGACTGACGCCGCAACAGCGTCTGGACCGGCTGAGCGAGAGCATGGCGAGATTCGTCAAAGCGCAGTATGCCTGCTGGAATCAGCGGCTTTTGCCAGCGATGCAGGTGGAGAAGATTCGAGTCCTGCGCTGGGGCGAGTTGAACGACGCCGCTCGTGACCAGGCGCTGGAGTTCTACGCGAACGAGGTGGATCCGCTGCTGACGCCGGTGACCATCGATCCTTCGCATCCCTTCCCTCGCGTGCTGAACAAGGCGCTGTGCCTGGCGCTGCTGCTGCGACACAAGCGGAAGCTCAACGGCGCGAAGAACGCTCCCGCGGCGCTGGGCGTAGTGACGGTGCCGCGCTCCCTGCCGCGGCTGATCCCGCTGCCGAGCGAGGAGAACTGCTGCGACTTCGTCATGCTGCACGAGTTGATCGAGTCCCAGGTGGAGAGGATGTTCCGCGGCTATGAGGTGCTCTCGAGGGCGGCCTTCCGGGTGACCCGCAACAGCAATCTCTACATGCAGGAAGAGGAGTCGCGGTCGGTGCTGGAGAGCGTGCGCACGGAGCTGCATAACCGGCGCAAGGGCGACGCCGTCCGGCTGGAGATCGAGAGCACGGCCACGGAAGAGATCGTCGAGCGGCTGAGAACCAACTTCGAGCTCGAGCCCTGGCAGGTCTTCAAGACCGACGGGCCGGTGAACCTTTCGCGTCTGATGAACCTCTACTCGGAGGTAAAGCGACCGGCGCTGAAGTATCCGCCTTTCTCCGGCCGCGAGTTCCGGCTCAGCAGGAAGTCCAAAGATATCTTTGAGGAGCTGCGAAAGACGGATGTGATGCTGCATCATCCCTTCGACTCCTACTCGACCGTAGAGGAGTTCATCGAGTCCGGATCCGTCGATCCCAACGTGATCTCAATGAAACAGACGCTCTATCGCACCAGCAAGGACTCGCCGATCTTCCGCTCGCTGATCGAGGCGGCGCAGAGCAAGGACGTTACGGTGGTGGTGGAGCTGATGGCAAGGTTCGACGAGGACTCGAACATTCGCTGGGCTCGCGACCTGGAGGACGCCGGCGTGGGCGTCTTTCACGGTATCGTCGGATACAAAACGCACGCGAAGCTGGCGCTGCTGGTGCGTCGCGATCCGGATGGCGTGGTTCGGCGCTACGCGCACCTGGGAACCGGAAACTACAACCCGGTCACGGCGCGCTTCTACACCGACATCAGTATGCTGACGTCGCAGACCGAGCTGACCTTGGCCGTGCAGAAGTGCTTCAACTACCTGACCGCCGAGACCGACTCGGACACCTACGATCCGCTGCTGGTCGCGCCGCTGAACCTTTCCGACCGGCTGGTCGAACTGATCGAGCGCGAGGCGGAGCACGCGAAGGCAGGAAAACCGGCAGCGATCATCGCGAAGATGAACGGGCTGATTGACCGCCGCACCGTGGAGGCACTCTACGCGGCGTCGCAGGCCGGTGTCGAGATCGACTTGATCGTGCGCGGAATGTGCTCGCTGAGGCCTGGGGTCAAGCGGCTGAGCGAGCGGATCCGCGTGCGCAGCATCGTGGGCCGGTTCCTCGAGCACAGC
Organism: Edaphobacter aggregans DSM 19364; assembly: GCF_000745965.1. Classification (GTDB taxonomy): domain Bacteria; phylum Acidobacteriota; class Terriglobia; order Terriglobales; family Acidobacteriaceae; genus Edaphobacter; species Edaphobacter aggregans. Next base: position 111,337 of record NZ_JQKI01000012.1, read on the forward strand.
CGAATCTTCTGCTTCGCCAACGGCGGCGAGGAACAGATCTACTGCGGCAGCGCGGACTGGATGCCTCGCAACCTCATCGAGCGATGCGAGGTGCTGTTCCCCGTCACCCAGCCCGACCTGAAGGACCGCCTGCGCAACGAGATCCTGAAGGCCTACCTGGACGACAACGTGAAGGCGCGGCTGCTGCAGCCGGATGGAGAGTATATCCGGGCTCCGCGGACGGGAGCACCGTTCAGCGCGCAGGACTATCTGATGCAGGTGGCCGAGAATATGGACGAGCGAACGGCGGCGGCCAGAGAGAAGTCCGCCTGAGGCTCATCCGCCCGTCGCTTGGACGGGCGGCGCCGTAAAGGCCGATGTGCGCGAGCTACTGAGCCGTAACCTGAAACGTGACGTTCGTGCTGTGCACCACGCCCCCTGCCACGGCCGTGATGGTGATGTCGTAGGTGCCGGCTGCGGCGTTCGTCACGGTCGGCGTCGTCGTGTTCGAAGGGGAGCTGGACGACGATCCCCCTCCGCAGCCAGCGGCCGTGAAGACTCCGGCGGAGAGAACGACAGCCAGCAGCGCTCCCCAGCGGCGGCGGCGCGGAAGGGTAAGCAGAAGGGCGCACGCTAGTGTGGCCCCCGAGCCTGCCTCGTACCAGGGCATGTGGCGTGAGCTGCCGTGGCGCGCGACAACGTCCTGCGAGCTGCTGGTCTTCGCGCTGTTCTGGTAAGCCGCAATCGTAAAGGTCGTGGTAACCGCGCTGGACGAGGTAATGTTGACTGGGTTCACCGAGAACGTGAACTGCGAGGCGACCGGCGTCTGAGCCGTGGCCGTGACATTAATGGTGCCGGTGAACCCGTTGAATGGCGTGAGCGTGAAGGTGACACCGGATGCTGTGCTGCCGGAACGCGCCGAGGCGCCAGCCTGACACGGTGTCAGGGCAAAGTCCTTCTGGGCCGACGAGACGACATCGATGACGAGTGCCCCCTTGGAGCCCGCGAGGGCTGCATTTCCTGAGTAGATGGCGCTGACGGTGTGGCCGCCCGACGTGAGCGCCGTGGTGTTCAGGTTGTAGGTAGCGGTTCCGGTCCCATCGAGCGCGACATTCGAGGCCGGATCGGCGAGAGCGACGTTGTCGACAAGGATCTGAACGCTGCCGGAAGCGATGCCACCGCTCACGCCTGTGACCTTGATCGTCAGAGGAACACTGCCGGACGAGACGCCGCATGTCGCGCTGGACGAAGAGACCGTCGTGCTCGTAATGGTAGTGCCGATCGTGGCGCCTGTCCCGGCGGGCGTAACCTGGCTCCAGTAATTGACGAAGTTGGCGACATCCAAGCTGCCCCAGCCGGTGGCGCGGTCATAGCCCGGTCCGGCAGAGTAACCGATGCTGCCGCCGGTCGGGCAGTCCTGCGTGCCCACGACGCACGTGCTGTTGTTGTTGCCCGACGTGACATCGTGAAAGACGTTGCCATAGTAGGTGCTGTTGGCCAGGCCGTAGATCGTCGGGTTGACGTTGCCAAGCCCCGTTGTCGCGCCCAGCTTCTGCTCAAGCAAAGCAAGAATGCCCGCAAACGCCGGAGAACCGACCGAGGTTCCTCCCACGACGTTGAGGTTGCTGCTGGCGTTACGATATCCGTTAGTGCACGAGCCGCGCGAACAGAAGAGATAGCCGTCGTGCGCAGAGGCGGCGTTCAGTGAGATGTCCGGCACATCGCGCGACTGGTCCGTTGGCACACCGTTGCCCACCTGCCACGCCGGTTTGCTGAAGTAGCTGCTGACACCGCCGCCGCCAGCGCCGAGGCCGGTGGAGTTCGACTCGTTCCAGACCGTCTCCGGAATATAGCCGAGCGCGGAGCCCGAGTAGCTGCCGTTGGTGCCACCCCAGTAGGTTCCCGACCCCTCATTGAACATCGTTCCACCAGCGGCGGTCACAAAGGGAGAACTCGCGGGGAAGTCCACGGCAAGGCCCTGGGTTGCGGTCGGCAGCTGATAGTCGCAGTCGGTCGCGCCGGAGTCGCCCGACGGCCCGATGACCGTACTTCCCTGCGCATTGGCCTGTTGGAAGTATTGATTGAGGACGTTCAGGTTCGACTGCCCCCAGGCGACCTCGCACGCACCGTAGCTGATGCTGATGATCGGCGCGACCTTATTCGTGATCGAATAGATCAGCGCATCCATCACCGAGACCGACTGGCTGGCGCCCGCGGTAACGAAGACAATCGTGGCTCCGGGAGCCACCGCACCCGACCACTCCACATCAAGCTGCGCCTCATCGACGTCGCCGGTCACGGTTCCCGCAACATATCCCGGAATCGTCACGATCGTCGGCGTACTGGCCGGCAGGCCCGAGGCACTGCGAAATGCGGCGACGTCGGTCAGGCTGATGTCCGTCTGGCCTGCAATAGCGATGGTAATGCCCGTACCCGTAACGGAGTTCTGGATCAGCGGATTCCCGTTATAGATAGTGAAGAAATCGCCCGGGGCAATGTAATGACTGCCGCTGATCGACGAAGTGAACTGAGGGCGCACGGCGGCGCGCGACTGCAGCTTGAAGTCGTTCAACCCGGTAATTCCCGAGACCACGCGCGCGATGGCCGCGGGAAGCGTGGGGTCCGTGACGTTGGCAAAGTGCTGCACGCCGTTCTCGGTCATGCTGTGAATGCTGGTGCCGAAGGCGCGCTCGACCTGCCCGATCGTTCCGCTGACGGTGACGTAGTTCAGGCTGGGAGCGACGGCGGTGATGGTGAGGCCCCTGCCTGAGAGCCACGCCTTGACCGTGGCGAGATCCGCGCTCGACATGCCAAAGCGCGCGCCGTACTGCTGCGGCGTAAGCCACTGGTGATAAAGCGGCGAGCTGGGATTCTGCTGATCGATGAGCAGCTGCGTAAGGTCGGCCTGCTGCGCCGCGGTCATATTAAAGTGCACGCTGACCGAGGAGAGGACCCGGTCCGCGGGCGCCTCACCGAGATCCGTTGCCCGGCGCGCCCGCAACGGAATCGTATGCTGCACCGAAGCGCGTTCGGTGTCGGTGACGGCAGCGTCAATGCGGTTTTGTACCGCGGCGCGCGCGAAGGAGGACGAAGGCCCGAAGAAGGCTAGGACGGGCACCAGGATACGAGAGACCAGACGGCTGAAGTTGGACATGTTCTGCTCGGGACGACCTGCCTAGAGTTTACGTTGCCGTGATCAATCTCCGGATAATGAACAGACCCGGCTGCCGGATTTTCAGATGCATCTCATTAGACCAACGACGCCGGGAAAGGTTTCGGTGGAACGACGGAAGCTTCCAACGAGACAGACGACGAAAGACCAAAACGGGACGCACCTGCGACTTATTGAATTGTGGTTTTATTGGATCGTCACCTGGTACTGGTAGGTGTGACGAACCGTATTAGTGCCGTCGCTTCCGGCAGTGGTAAGGGTGAAGACCTGGGTTCCGAGCGGGGTTCCGGGATCGGTGACGGTGGGAACGTCCGTGGCCTGCGTCCCCGCGCCGCACCCGATGTTCGCCGTCAGGCAGAGGGCAGCGAAGAACAGTGCCAGTCTCGACCACCCGATGCGGCGGCGAGGCGCGGCAAAGCAGAACAGCGCGGCAAGAGCCGTGCCCCCAAAAAAGTTCCACCGGCCGTCAAGCCTGGCCTTTTGCGTTGTGGTGGTCGTCGTGGTGGCCGCCGTCGTCGTGATCTGCAGCGTCGTGCTGCCGCCACCACTGAGCGTGACCGGGCTGAAGGAGCAGGTCGCCTCAGCGCTTGACGGCGGAGAGCAGCCGAAGGTCACAGTGCCTTTGAAGCCTCCAACCATGCCCAGCAGCATTACCACCTTGCCCGTCTGCCCTGCCTTCAGGGTCAGGGTCTGCGGCACGCTGGTAAGGTTATAGTCCGCCATCGTGATTGCGAGCGTGGACGAGGTCGCGATGCTGAAGTTCGCGTCGCCGCTATAGATGGCGTAGACGCTGTGTGTGCCTGCGAGCAGGCCGGTGGTCGAGAAAGTCGCGATGGACTGGTTCGGACCGTTAGGCGTCAGCGGCGTAGGCGTGCCCAGCTGAAGCGCAGATCCGTTGAAGGTGTCGTAGAAGGTGATGCTGCCCGTGGGGCCGACGGAGTTCGTCGCCGTGGTGAAGACCGTCGCCGTAAAGACAAGATTGACGCCGGCAAGCGTCGTCGTGGTGTTCGAGGTCAGGGTAAGGGTGGAGGGCAGAAGCGTTGGCTGAACCGACTGTGGGACTGAGTTGCTTGGATTCCAGTTCGCGTCGCCGCTGTACTTTGCGACGATGCTGTGCTGGACGTTGCCGGAGAGCGTCTTGCTCGTCGTGGCTGCATTGGTCGCAACCGGCACCGTCGCGATCAGCACGCCATTGTCATAGAACGTCACGTTGCCGCCAAAGCTATATGTATCAGTGCCATTGCCCGCGTTGTTGATGGTGGCGGTGAGCGTCACCGGCTGGCCGGCCTGCGGAGACTGCGGGGTCAGGCTTATGGTCGTAATCGTGTTTCCCTTCGCCGTCGTGAAGGTAAGGTCGACAGGGGTCTGGCACTGGAAGTTCTGGTTGCCCGCGCAAGTCACCTCCACCGTGTACGGCTGCGTCTGCGGCTTGGGAGCGTTGATGACGATGTTGGACGTCGCCGTGTTTCCGCCTGGATTCGGGGAGAGCGTTGCATTGAAGACTGCTCCCGTAACGGCCTCAATCGTTGCGGTCACGGTACCGGAGGGGGCGGCTGAAGAGGTCGGCAGCTTGACCGTCGCCGTAACCGTTGCAGTTGCTCCGTAGGGTACGTTCTGGGTGGGAGAGATCGTCGCCGCCAACGTGGCAGTCACAGATCTAACATTAATTCCTATACCGGTACTGGTACTGGGCGCATAGTTTGGATCCCCGGAGTAATTCGCAATGATCGTATAGGCGCCGAAATCCAGACTGCTCGTATGAATGTCGCCGTGCCATTTGTCAGCTGTGCGGAGCCGATGGTCGTCCCCTGCAATGAGGTAAAGGTTACTGTACCCGTAGGACCCGTTGCAGCATAAGACGAGGGTGTAATGGAAGAAGCCAGTTTGATCGGCGTGCCATAATCCACAGTGTATTGATCCGCAATGAGCGACGTTGTCGTACTGATGGAACCCGTGCCGCGCGGAAAGACCTTCACCAGTGTCTGAAGGTTCACCATGCCGAGCCCCGTGTTCGCTTCCCATGTGCCGCTCGCTCCATCGGGCTGCGTGTAGAGGTCGGGCGTCGATGCCAGCGAATACAGCGTGGCGTTGATATTGCCCTGACGACCTCCCCCCTCCGTCTGCTGCAGGATCGATGCCATCGCGTGTGTGAAGTCTTCGATCGATGTGGTCGTCAGATCGGGCGCATGACGCAGGCCATCGTCAGGCAGTCCCGGCGCGCTCTGCCAGGAAGGACGAGGGTCAACGACTGCAAGAGGCGACGTGAGCGGGGCCGTGATCAACGCAGTGGCTTCGGCAAGATCGCCTGCCTGCGCTCCGATGCTCTGCGCATCGCAGGTGTTCGACGTCACGACCGTAATGCCCTGCGCCGCGGCCTGGCGGAAGAGCGCGCGATAAGCCTCATAGTCCGGCTGGCTCAGCGTGCCGGTGCAATCGCTCGTCGTCAGCGCGAGAATCGGGGAGGAGTTTGCATCGATCGCCGCTGCTGCAGCATCGAGCGGATCGGTCGCATCGCTCGAGAGGATCGTCGTCAGCCCGTTCGTCGAGATCGCCGCGACCTTCGTCTTCACGGGAGAAGGCATGTCGTCGAGGCCGGAGATCTCAGCGATCGCAGAGGAGACCTCCTGCGGCATCGACGGGCGTACTGTGCTGGCGTAGTACTGCGTTCCCGACACACTGTAGGCACGCAGTGTGACGGCAAAGGCTCGCTGCACCTGGTCTGCGGTGCCTGAGACCGCGATGCGCGTCTTTGTCGCGGCGACACCGTCGACCGAGAGTCCCTGCGACTGAAGCCACGCCGTCGTCGCGGCGATCTGGTCGTCCGTAGCTCCGTACGTTGCGGCGAACTGCGGCGGGGTAAGCCAGTGATGGTATGACGAAGAAGAGGGCGTGATCTGCTGATCGAGGGCAGCCTGGCGATCGGGAGTCGCCTGCAGACGCAGCGTCAGATGCATGGGCTGCGAGACCGGCAACGGGCCCACATCGACTGCCTCGGAGGGGCTGTCGATTGCGTCGATCGTACGCGCCGCAACCACGCGCTGCTGCGCGTGCAGAGAGGAAACGACAAAGCAAACAGGCAGAAGTGCCGCCACGACGGACGGCAAAGCAACGCGGACTCTGCGATGCAAAGGATGACGTGTAACCATGGGCATTCCGCACGATGGTTACAGACGTGCCTTCAAAAGGCAACGCAAACGGACAGCCGAAAGGGGTAATTCGACTGGTCCTTTTGTGGGATGGTCAACGAGCGATCATCGCGGTCAAACTCAAGCGTTACAGCGCGTACTTCCCTGCCCGGATCACATGCTGCGCCACCTGCCGCCGAAGACCGATCGTGTCGGCCGGATCATGCTTCGCAAGCCTGCGCAGGATCGCAAGCTGCGTGCGAAGCATGTCACCCTCGGCAACAGTAGCGATCACACGCCGCGCGGCCAGCTCGATCTTCTCCATCGCCACCGAAGCGTAGATGCGAGCCATCGCCACGGGAATCTCGGCTGTGCCTTTTGCCGAGAGCTTCTCCGCGCGCAGAATCGCCGACTCCATCGCGAAGACCTCGATGATCATGTTAGCGATGGCCCCCATCACCTCCTGCTGTTCGGTCAATTGCTGCATGTACTTCTGCGTTGCAGCGCCTGCAGCGAAGAGCCCAAGCTTCTTCGCGCTCGCAAGCAGGTTGAACTCCTCCGCCAGCGGCCCCTCACGCTCCTCCTTCTCGACCGGGCCGGCCATCACCTCGTCCATCACCTGCTTGATGGCGGGCATCAGCGCAAGCTTGCCGCCCATCGCCGACTTCATCAGCCAGCCCGTGATGATCAGCCGATTGATCTCGTTCGTGCCTTCAAAGATGCGGTTGATGCGCGAGTCGCGGTAGGCGCGCTCCGCCGGATACTCCTCCACGTAGCCATAGCCGGCGTAGATCTGCAGTATCTCGTCCACGACAAGGTCGAGCATCTCGGAGTCCCACACCTTGCAGATGCTGCACTCGACGGCGTAGTCCTCGATCGCCTTCTGGATCGCCGCAGTGTCGTGCTTGTCCACCTGTGCCAGCGCCGCGTCGATCATCCCCACTGCGCGGTAGCTGAGAGCCTCGCCCACAAAGACGCCAACGGCGCAGTCGGCAAGCTTCTCCTGTATCAATCCAAACTCGGAGATCGGCTTTCCGAAGGCCTTGCGGTCCTTCGCATAACGAATCCCGTTGGCGATGCACATGCGCGCTGCGCCCACAGCGGCATTGCCCAGCTTGTAGCGGCCGACGTTCAGGATGTTGAACGCGATGTGATGACCCTTGCCAACCTCGCCCAGCAGATTCGACGCAGGAATCCTGCAGTCGGCGAGAATCAGCGGGCACGTAGAGCTGCCGCGAATGCCGAGCTTGTGCTCCTCCTTGCCGACGGTGAACCCCGGCGTCCCGCGCTCGACGAGAAACGCGGTCAGTCGCTCCTTGCCTGCATCCTTGCCCTCCTTCACCTCGCACTTCGCGAAGATGGTGAAGAGATCGGCAAAGCCTGCGTTCGTGATCCACATCTTCTCGCCGTTGAGCGTGTAGGTCTGGCCATCCTCCGAAAGCACAGCGCGCGTTCGCGCGTTCAGGGCGTCAGAGCCGGAGGTCGACTCCGAGAGCGCATAGGCGCCGATGAACTCGCCGCTCGCCAGCTTCGGCAGATACTTCTTCTTCTGCTCCGCCGTGCCGTACCACACGATAGGCAGCGTACCGATCCCGACGTGCGCCGAGAACGCAACCGAGAAGCTTCCCTGCTTGGCGATGTTGTCCGCGATGATCGCCGACGTCACCTTGTCCATCTCAAGGCCGCCGTACTCCTCGGGGATATCGACCGACGTGAGCCCAAGTTCGCTTGCGTGCTTGATGAGGCGTCGCGTCACGGAGAAGTCCTTCGCTTCGATCTGGTCCGAAACCGGAACGATCTCGTTCAGAGCAAACTCCGCCGTTGTCTGCGCGATCTGGCGATGCTCCTCGGTGAAGTCTTCGGGGAAGAAGCAGTCGGCAGGAGTTGGGTTGGAGATGAGGAAGCTTCCGCCGGGAATGATCTTCTTGTCAGTGGGCGTTGGGGTCGTCATTGTGGCCATGATGCGGCTCCTTACGTGAACTTAATTGATAGCCTCGAAGATTCCAGCGGCGCCCATGCCTCCGCCGACGCACATGGTTACCATGCCATACTTTGCGTTGCGGCGAGGCATCTCGCGCAGCAGCGTCGCGGTAAGTTTCGCTCCCGTGCAGCCAAGCGGATGCCCCAGCGCGATCGCTCCTCCATTGACGTTGAGCTTCGTCGGGTCGATGCCGAGCACCTTAATTACGGCCAGCGACTGCGCCGCAAATGCCTCGTTCAGCTCAATCACGTCGATTTGATCCAGAGACAGACCCGCCATCTTCAGCGCCTTCGGAATCGCGTGGATCGGGCCGATGCCCATCTCCTCGGGATCACATCCCGCGTAGGCGAAGGCGATGAACTTCGCCATCGGCCTGATGCCCAACGACTGCGCACGCCCGGCGGACATGACGACCGCCGCCGCTGCACCATCGGAGGTCTGCGACGAATTTCCCGCTGTCACCGTTCCATTCGCATGAAAAACTGGCTTCAACTTCGCCAGCGCCTCGAGTGAGGTATCGGCACGCGGTCCCTCATCCATCCTGAAGGTCGACTCCACCACCTCAGCCTTGCCCTTGCCATTCACGCTCGTCGACGTCACGGGCACAGGAACGATCTCATCATCGAACCTGCCCGACTGAATCGCCGCAAGCGCCTTCTGATGGCTCTGGTACGAGAACTCGTCCATCGTGTCGCGCGTGATGCCGTAGTGCGCCGCCACACGCTCCGCCGTCAGCCCCATCGACATATACGATCCGGGATAGTTATCGACTAGCCACGGATTCACCGAGATCTTGTTGCCCCCGAAGGGCACATACGACATGCTCTCCGTTCCGCCGGCGACGATCACGTCCGCACCGCCTCCGCGAATGCGATCCGCCGCCAGCGCAATCGACTGCAGACCCGAGGCGCAGTAGCGATTGATCGTCATAGCCGATGCAGTCACCGGCAGGCCCGCGCGAAAGCTCGCGACACGGGCGACGTTCATTCCCTGCTCGGCCTCAGGCATCGCACAGCCGAGGATGACGTCCTCCACCTCCGACTTATCGAGCTGAGGCACGCGCTCCAGCGCGCCGATGATCGTAAGTGCAGCGAGATCGTCGGGCCGCGTCGTGCGTAGCGTGCCACGCGGAGCCTTGCCAACCGGCGTGCGTACTGCTGAGGCGATAATGACTTCGTTGTTCATGATGCTTCCTTCCTGCTAGTTCCTTAGCGGCTTGCCGGTCTTGAGCGTAAAGGCGATGCGCTCCTGCGTCTTCTTCTCGCCGCAGAGCGAGACAAACGCCTCGCGCTCCAGATCGAGCAGGTACTGTTCACTGACGGGTGTGCCTGGAGCCACCTTGCCTCCGGCGAGAATGTATGCGGCCCAGTTGGCCACCTTTGCGTCGTGGTCGGAGATGTACTGTCCCTCGCGCATCGTCCACACTGCGAGCTTCAGCGTGGCCAGCACAGATTCACCCGGCGCCGGAATATCGGTTCGTGGAACAGGCGCCGTGTAGCCTGCATCGGCCTGAGCACGCGCCCGCAGCTTCGCATCCGTCACCAGTCGGTCGCGATTGATCGTGATGCTGTCCGAGTGGCGCAGGAAGCCAAGCCCGCGAGCCTCAGCTGCGCTCGTCGAGACCGTCGCCTTCGCTATGGTCTCAAAGTTCTTCTTGATCGCCTCGAAGATCTCAACGCCCTCGCCGCGCGCATCCGGCCGAATGCTCGAGCCTGCCTCGATCGATCGAAGCACGATCTCCTTGCAGCCGCCGCCTCCGGGGATCAGGCCAACGCCAGCCTCCACCAGTCCCATGTACAGCTCGGCATGCGGCTGTCGTGCTGCGGCGTGCAAGCTGATCTCGACGCCTCCGCCCAGACACATTCCGTATGGCGCGACGACAACCGGCCGCGGGCAGAACTTGATCGCCTGCGTCATGTTCTGGAAGCTCCGCACCATCAGGTCAACCTCGTCCCACTCCTGCTCCTGCACTGCGAGCAGAAGCTGCATCAGGTTCGCGCCGACGGAGAAGTTCGTCGAGTCGCCTGTGATCACGAAGGCCTCGAAGTTCGCCACCTGCTCGCTCGTGGGCTTCAGCGTCTGCGTGATCAGCGAGACGATGTCGCCCCCCAGAGCATTCATCTTCGAGTGCAGCTCAATCGCCGCCACGCCATCGCCCAGATCGACCACCGACGCTCCGGCATTCTTCTTCATCACGCCGCGTGCCTTCTTGATCGTCGCAATCGACGTCGTTCCCTCGGCCGCGGGAACAGGCTTGTAGCTCTCGGCGAACGGATCGAAGTAGCACCGGCCGCTCGCCGAGCTTACATCGTCGCGATACCACGTTGGATTCGCCTCACCGTTCTTGCCGGCCCACGCCAGCAGCTTCTCCACGTTTGGCGCAATCGTCAAACCGGCGGCGCGCATCTTCTCCGTCGTCGCGCGTACACCGGCCGCGTCGAAGAGCTCAAACGGCCCAAGCTCCCAGTTGAAGCCCGTGCGCATCGCCGTGTCGACTTCGACGATGTTCTCCGCAGGCTCCGTGTCGTCCTTCGAGACGCGATTCGCCGCGTAGGTGAACAGCTCCGTCAGCAGAGGCCAGTAAAATCGCGCAGCCTTATCGGTCGTTGCGTCCGAATGCAGAAGCTGCGCCACACGCGCGCCCGTCGCTTCGACGTTCTTCGCCATCTCCAATGCCGGAAACTTCGGCCGCTCTGCCGGGCGATAGTCCAGCGTCTGCCAGTCGAGCACGTGGCGCAGGTCGCGACCCTCGGCATCCTTCCCGGCCTTCTTGTAGAAGCCCTGCCCCGCCTTGTCGCCGATCCACTTCTTCTCCAGCATTGTGCCGATGAATGCAGGGAGCTTCACGTCCGAGCGCTCGTCGCCGATGCCCGCGGCCTTCGCCTCGAAGTTGCGCGCCACATGCACCAGCACGTCGATCCCGACCATGTCGCCCAGGCGAAACGTTCCCGTCTTCGGCCAGCCCAGCGCCGAGCCGGTCAGCGTATCGACCTCTTCGATCGTCAGCCCCTGCTCCTGCATCAGGCGAATCGCATTGCCCATTGAGAAGGTCCCGATGCGGTTCGCAATGAAGTTCGGCGTATCACGCGAGCGCACGATCGCCTTGCCCAGGCGCTGATCGCAGAAGTGCGCAATTGCCGCAACTGCCTCTCGATCGGTCTCGGCCAGTGGAATAATCTCCAACAGCCGCATGTAGCGCGGCGGATTGAAGAAGTGCGTGCCAAAGAACAGCGGCTTCATCGCTGCCGGAAGTCCATCGGCGAGGCTGGCAATAGGCAGTCCGCTGGTGTTCGTCGTCAGAATCGCGTCGCCGCGCCGGTGCTGCATCACCTTCGCATAGAGCGCGTGCTTGATCTCAAGATTCTCCGCGACCGCCTCGATGATCCAGTCGCAGTCTGCGATCAGCACCATGTCGTCTTCGAAGTTCCCCGGCGTAATCAGCCTCGCTGACTCGACCGCGTAAAAGGCTGCCGGTTTGGCCTTCTTCAGCCCGTCCATCGCGGAAAGGACGATCCTGTTCCGCTCCTGTTTCGGAGCCGCCGCGTCCACGTCGGGAGGAACGATGTCGAGCAGGACAACCGGAAGTCCGGCGTTGGCAATATGTGCAGCGATCCGCGATCCCATGGTTCCGGCGCCGAGGACAGCAACCTTGCGAATGGTTCGGCTGGGCGCGGAGTGTGTGCTGGTCGGCATGCTGGTGATCTCTCCCTCCGGCGAAAGCCCGGACGCGGTGAAGCATACTGAATGACCATTCAGTCCGTCAAGAACAGCAAAACAACACACGGTAAATTTCTCATTCTGAGACGCATTCGTGCTCCGCCGCACCACGAACCGTTATGATTCGGACGAGCGCTACGAGACATTGAGCGGCGCCTTGGAGGTAGCAGATAGAGATGAAGACCTTCTCACGGAGAGAGTTTTGTGCGCTGGCCGGCGCAACCGCTGCCAGCCTTCGCAGCATGGATGCCTGGGCGGCACCGCTCAAGGGAGCCTACGAGCTGGTAGCCTCCACCGACCGCACCCGCATCCTCGCCGCAGCTGACAAATACCTCTCTGAGCAGCCCATCACCGTCACGGCCTCGCACTCCGAGCGCAGCCCCGGCGGCGCACACGATTTCTTCTCCGAGGGCGACTACTGGTGGCCAGATCCTGAGAACCCTGGCGGCCCCTACATCCGCCGCGACGGCGAATCCAATCCGCAGAACTTCAACGGCCACCGCGAGGCGATGATCCGGCTTAGTCTCATCGTCCCTGCTCTCACTGCGGCGTGGATGCTCACGCGGCAGAAGAAGTACTCCGATCACGCCGAAAAACACCTGCGCGCCTGGTTCGTCGCCCCCGACACGAAGATGAATCCGAGCCTGCAGTACGCCCAGGCTATCTTCGGGGTGAGTAAAGGCCGCGGAACCGGCATCATCGACACGCTGCATCTCGTCGAGGTCGCCCGAGCCGCCACGCTGCTGCGCAACGGCAGCGCGCTTAAGTCCGGCGCGGAGGTTCGCCGCTGGTTCGCCGACTACCTCGAATGGATGCGCACCTCGAAGAACGGCCAGGAGGAGCGCGACGCCGCGAACAACCACGGAACCTGCTGGGTCCTGCAGGCCGGCGAATTCGCCCGCTTCACCGGCAACACCGAGGTCATGGAATGGTGCCGCGACCGCTTCCGCACCACGCTCGTCCCCAAACAGATCGCGCCCGACGGCAGCCTTCCTCTCGAACTCGCGCGAACCAAGCCCTACAGCTACTCGCTCTTCGACATGGATGTGCTCTGCGGCATCGCGCAAAGCCTCTCCAACAGGCAGGAGAGCCTCTGGAGCTTCTCAACTCCTGACGGCCGCGGCCTCGCGAAGATGATGGAGTTCATGGTTCCCTTCATCGCCGACAAGTCGAAGTGGCCCTACAAGCACGACGTCGAGCACTGGGACGACTTCCCTGTCCGCAATCCGGCGCTGATCTTCTCCGGCATCGCCTATGACAAGCCCGAGTACATCACGGTCTGGAAGCGGCTCAACCCCGACCCCACCGTCCCCGAGGTCATTCGCAACTTCCCCATCCGCCAGCCGCTTCTGTGGATCTCCTGAACCTTCCGCAAAGAAAGAGAGCCGCCGGAAATCATCGCATCGGCTCTCTCTGTTCTGCAGTCTGACTACTTCCCGCCCGCCAGCCGGTTCATCTGATAACCCGCCATCAGGAAGCCTCCCACGCCGTACACATGGCTGGACGAGGGCTTGAACTTGCCCGGCTGCGCATCCACCGGCTGAATCGAGCCCAGCCGTCCGTCCGCGTAGACGTGCTGCAACATTCCCTTCCACGACTTCTCAACAACAGGGAGGTACGTCTTGCGATCGAGGATGTGCTCGTTGATGCCATACGCAATCGCGTACGTAAAGAACGCCGAGCCCGAGACCTCCGGAAGCTCATACGCGCCCGGATCGAGCAGTCCCGAACGCCACAAGCCGTCTTCGCCCTGGATGTTCTTCACTGCCTCGGCCATCTCCTTGAACTGCGCGATGTACTTCGGCCGGCTCGGATAGTTCTTCGGCATGATCTCCAGGACCTTCACCAGGCCGCCCAGAACCCATCCATTGCCGCGCGACCAGTAGAGGCTCTTGCCGTTCGCCTGTTTCTGCGTCAGGTAGCGCTCGTCGCGGAAGTAGAGGTGATCGGTCGGGCTATAGAGCTTTGCCGAGGTCTGCCACCACTCCTTGTCCATATAGTCGAGATATTTCCTGTCGCCCGTCGCCTTGTACAACTGGGCCAGCACCGGAGGAGCCATGTACAGTGCATCGCACCACCACCACACCAGCTTCGCAGGATCATCCGGACGAGCCACCAGGCGATCCATCACCTCATTCGTGTTCGCCATCCGCACCGGCTTGCGCTGAGCCTTCGGATCGCGCAGGTAGAGATACATATACGACTTGCCCATCGCCTCGTCGTCGGCGTGCGGAAAGCGATTGTCGATCAGCAGCCACTGCTCTTCTTCAGAGTACTTCTCGACTGCATTCCGAAACGTCGGATCGCCCGTAGCATCCGACGCAGCAAGCAGACCGTCGTACATCGCGGCATAGGTCCACAGCCGGTTGAACGTCGGCTCCGCCACCTTCACCTGCCAGTCGGCGACCTTCTTGATCACCGCCTGGATCGCCTTCGGCTTCAGATCGGACGAGATGTCGGTGGCAAGCGGTCCGGGATCATCCGGCGCATCGCCCGAAGCCTTGGAGTCCGGCACAGGCTTATTTGCATGCGCAGGAGCGGGAGCGGCCTGCGCAAACGCAGCCGTGCTGGCGCCCACCATCGCGCTCACAGCAACCAGGCCAAGCGCACTCGCCCGGCGAAGACCACGCAAATCCAAGAAAGAGGGACGCAGAGAGAGCGACGACCCCGACGACGCGGGGGATCGCAGTTCGGCAAGAGGCATAAACGGCAGATTTCCTTTCAGTTCAGTTGAGACCCTGGTTCATGACGAGCGCGACTGCGCTGCGCAGCCTCGCGGTGTTGCCCTCAAACGAGGGCCGCAGTTTTGGAGCCTTTGAGAAGGCATTCTGTTTGAGCTCGGCCTCGATCTTCGGGCCGAACAGGTGCCAGGCGCTCGTAATGTCGCCCACAATCACGATCTCGCTCGGAGCCAGCGCAGAGGCGATCATCCGCAGGCCCCTGCCCAGATAGCAGGACATCTTTTCCAGTGCGCGGGTGGCGTTCTTGTCGTCGGCCTGCGCCATCTTCACCAGCGCGGCAAAGCTTGGCGGAGCGCCGTTGCCGCTGATCTCCCGGTAGTAGCGCAGCCCCGCACGGTTCGAGGCCAGCGTCTCCCAGCAGCCGCGCCCGCCGCAGCCGCAGGGATGACCGTCGTGCTCCATCTCCACGTGGCCGAACTCGCCCGCCATGCCATTGGCTCCGCGCAGCAGCCGGCCGTTCGAGAAGATGCCCGTCCCGATGCCCTCCGACACATTCACCACGACAATATCCTGTAGGCCGTCGCTGTCTCCGAACCACACCTCGGAGAGAGCGCAGGCGTTCGCAACATTGTCTATCTCCACGCGCAGCCCGGTCGCGCGATGAATCCTCGACTTGATGCTCTGCACCGGCCAGTTCAGGTTCGGCGCAAAGATCGGCTTCCTCAGCTCCGGATCGGCGCGCCCCGGAAGGCTGATGCCCACTCCGTCGAACGCCTTGTCCGCGTGATTCGCAATTAGCTTGCGGATCGCCGCCACGATCGGCGTGATCGCCTTGTTGGGATCGTCCGGCAGTGCCACGATATTCTGCGCGACGATCCTTCCGCCCAGATCGGTCACCGCTACCGTCGTCTGCGAGGGATGAATGTCCAGCGCAATCACGGCGCGCTGATGGTTCAGCTCCAGAAACGTAGGCCGCCGACCACGCGGAAGCCTGCCAGTCGATCCCTCGAGCACCCATCTCTCACGAATCAGGTCTTCGACGATCAGCGAGATCGTGCTCCGCTGCAAGCCCGAGACACGAGCCAGATCGGCCCGCGAGATCGGCTGTCGCGTCCGAATCAGGTTGAAGACAAGATTGCGATTGATCTGCCGAGGCGTCTTGTTCGACGCACTTTGTTTTCGCGTAAACGTGAATGCGTGGGTCGGAGGTGTTGGCATCTTGGGCGTCCTGTCTTTCCGTACCGATCGAACTGCAGCACCACAGGTAAAGCGATTTTGCAGGCTGAAATCTAAACCACTGACGATCTTCGTTCGCTTCCCCGTAACTTGACATCGCGGAGGAAGAGTCTTTATATCACTGGAAGCCCGGCATTTTGTAGACGGTCTGAATTATATGTCGCAGATTGTCCTGCTGGCCCGGCGCTTCTACCCGGAAGTAACCCCTGTACTGGAGCCCTGGCCCCGCTATGCCTACTCGCCGACAGTTCCTCGCCAGCAGCGTGTCCGCCGCTGCCGCCGCCTCATTTCTCTCGCGCTCGGCCCTTAGCGCATCTCTTGCAAGACTTGCCGATGGCGGCAGCTCGGCCTCAGAAAACTGCCGCCTCTCCGCGGGATGGGAGTACTTTCAGGGCTCGCTCGGCGGCCCCTGGGAGGTCTGGCACTCCCAGGAGGTCGCCGCCTTCCAGCCAGTCGCCATGCCCCACTGCTTTAATGCCTACGACGGCTGTGACCCGGACGTTCCCGCCTATCGGGGCCCCGGCTGGTACCGCACTCACGTCCCGATCGCCAACCCCTACCCCAACGGCCGCACCCTACTCCAATTCGAGGGCGCCGGGCAGGACACCACCGTCTACGTCGGCGACACCCTCGTCGGCAAGCACGTCGGCGGCTACGACGAGTTCATCTTCGACATCACCGGCGCCATCGCCAAACTTCCCCCTCCTCCCGCACCCGATCCAAAGAAGAAGACGCCCGCCAACGGAATCCCGCTCGCCATCCTCTGCGACAACTCCCGCGACCTCGACCGCATACCTTCGGACCTGAGCGATTTCACGCTCTACGGCGGCCTCTATCGCCACGTCAGCCTCGTCTACGTTCCCTCCGTCTCGCTCGAGACCGTCCATATCAAGACCACTCTTGCCACACCGAAGTCCCCGGCTGAGGTCGAACTGATCGCCTCGCTCTACAATCCCGCCAACACCACCACGCCCGTAACCCTCGCCATCGAGTTCCTCGATGCCAAGGGCGCCTCCGTCCACACCGCAAAGCAGATCCTCACACCGTGGACATCGGCAAAATCCCTCACCTCCTTCAGCCTCCGCACGCCCCAACTCTGGAGCCCCGCCATCCCGCAGCTCTACCAGTGCCGCATCACTCTCACTACGTCCGCCGGCGAATACACCGCCACGGAAGCCTTCGGCATTCGCCACACCGAGTGGGTCGAGCACGGCCCCTTCAAGCTCAACGGCGAGCGCCTCCTCCTGCGCGGAACACACCGCCACGAGGATCACGCCGGCTACGCCGCCGCCATGCCCGACGACCTCCTCGAGCAGGAGATGCGCCTCATTAAAGATATGGGCGCCAACTTCATCCGCCTCGCCCACTACCAGCAGTCCCGCCGCGTGCTCGAGCACTGCGATCGCCTCGGCATCCTCGTCTGGGAGGAGATCCCCTGGTGCCGCGGCGGCATCGGCAACGAGACCTTCCAGGAGATGGGCCGCCGTACTCTGCGAAACATGATCGCCCAGCACTACAACCACCCCAGCGTCCTGCTCTGGGGCCTGGGCAACGAGGACGACTGGCCCACGGAGTATCCAGAGGTCGACCAGCAGAAGATCCGCGCCTACCTCACCGAGCTGCGCGACCTCTCCCACCAACTCGACCCCTCGCGCATGACCACCATCCGCCGCTGCGACTTCTGCCGCGACATCCCCGACGTCTATTCCCCTTCCATCTGGGCCGGCTGGTACAGCGGAACCTACCCCGAGTATCAAAAGTCCCTCGAGACCCAGCGCGAGCGCGTCAAGCATCTCTTCCACGCCGAGTGGGGTGCCGACAGCCACGCCGGCCGCCACTCCGAAAACCCCGACAAGGCACTCGCCCAGGTCGCCACCGGCCACGGCACCGACGAGCGCGGCATGGCCTACCTCAAGACCGGCGGCGAGGCCCGTGTCTCCCGCGACGGCGACTGGTCCGAGACCTACGCCTGCAACCTCTTCGACTGGCACCTCAAGGTTCAGGACACCCTCGACTGGTTCACCGGGTCCGCGCAGTGGGTCTTCAAAGACTTCACCACGCCCCTGCGCGTCGACAACCCCGTCCCTCGCGTCAACCAGAAGGGTCTCATCACCCGCGACATGCAGAAGAAGGAGGCCTACTTCGTCTTCCAGTCCTACTGGTCCGACGTCCCTATGGCCCACATCTACGGCCACTCCTGGCCCATCCGCTGGGGCGCGTCCGGCGAACAGAAGATGGTCAAGGTCTACTCCAACTGCGAAAATGCTGAGCTTTTTCTCAATGGAACCTCTCTCGGCTCCCGTACCCGCAACAGCCAGGACTTCCCCGCCGCCGGCCTTCGCTGGATGACCCCATTTGTCGAAGGTACGAACAAACTGCGCGTCGTCGCGCGAAGAGGTTCGACCACCGTCACCGACGAGATCGAGTTCCAGTATCAGACCCAGACGTGGACCACTCCGGCAAAGTTCACGCTAACGGAACTCCATCGTACCGACGATAAGATCACCGTCGAAGCGAAGCTCTGCGATGCCCAGGGCGTCCTCTGCCTCGACGCCCGCACTCGCGTCCGATTCTCGCTGGCCGGCAACGGGCGTCTGATTGATAATCAGGGCACTCCCACTGGCTCCCGCGTCGTTGAGCTGGCCAACGGACGAGCCCGCTTCACCATCGAGCGCAGGCACTCTGGCGAGTCGCTGGTCGCAGTCGAAGCCATGGACCTTCCGAGCGCCTCGCTTGCGCTAGCGTAAAAACAGTACCTCGAAAGTGGCACAAATCTCGGCCACGATTCTAATTCGTGACCAGATCGGTCACGTTTTTATTAACCTCGCCGAAATGAACGATTGACAATCGTTCATTCCGCGAACTATCTTTCCCAGCGATTCCAAAAATCAAGTTAGAGCCTCGTTCAACGGGGCGAGACAAACGTTTGACTCTGGAGGCAACACATGAATAGTGCCTTATTCTCTCGGGGCTGGCGGTTTGCACTGCTTGCGCTACTGGCCATCGGGCTCTCTGCCGATGCCAACGCGCAGCTCAGCACCGCAACGCTCGCCGGTACGATTACCGACTCCACCGGCGCGGCCATCCCGAATGCGACCATCACACTGTTACAAACTGCGACGAACTTCACGCGCGTCGCTAAGTCCAAGGCGGACGGCTCCTATCACGAGGAGTTCCTCCCCATCGGCCCCTATCGGATCACTGTAGCCGCTCCGGGCTTCAAGACCCTCAATCGCACCGGCATCAGCCTCTCGGTTATGCAGAACGCCGATCTCGACCTGCAACTCGAGGTCGGAACCACCGGCGAGACGATCGAGGTCGTCGCTGACGTTCCCCTGGTCAATACCGGTGACTCCACCCTCGGACAGACCGTCTCGAACGTCGAAATCGACAACCTTCCCCTCGTCAACCGGAACGTCGACCGTCTGCTGCAGCTCGTTCCCGGTGTGCAGACCGTCAACACCATCAACAACCTCGGCTATCAGGAAATCAAGGTTCTCATCAACGGATCGACCGACGGCTTCGTCGGACAGGTCTCTTACTACCTCGATGGCGGCCTTAACATGACCGGCCTCCGCAACTCGGGTAACCAGGTCCCCAATCCCGACGCAGTCAGCCAATTCAACGTCGTTACCAATAACTACAGCGCTCAGCTCGGGAAGTACTCTGCTGGCGTCGTCAGCATCGTCACGAAGAGTGGAACCAACGGCTTCCATGGGTCGGCCTTCGAGTTCTTCCGCGATAGAAATTTCAACTCCGGAGGCTTTAACACCGGTGGCGCTCCTCCAAACGCATACAATCTCCATCGTTTTGGCGCTACCCTCGGTGGGCCCATCCGTCGCGACAGAGACTTCTTCTTCGGCAGCTTCGGCGGGTATCGCTTCAGAACAGTTGCAACCAACAGCGGAAACCTTCCAAGCGATGCCCAGATCGCGGGCAACTTCTCTGAGAATCTGCCCAGCGATATCACGCGCTGCAACCAGGCTCCTACTGCTGCGGACAATACCAACATCAAGTTCCTCGTCTGCGATCCCAAGACCGGAAACCCCTTCCCAGGCAACATCATTCCCGCCTCGCGTCTCGATCCCACCGCGGTCAACATCATTAAGTATGTAAAGTCGGCAGTCACCCAGATTCCCAAACAGCCCTTCCGTTCCGGCGATACACCGTACACCTATCGCATTCTCGAGCCGACGCCCGAGCAGAACGAAGAGTACCTGATCAAGACCGATCACCAGATAACCTCATCTCACCGGCTCACACTCAGCTACTTCCTTCTGAACTACAGCACCCGTATCAACCTCGGCGGCTTTACGCAGAAGTGGTCCTCTTCCAACTACGCCAACAAGCAGCAGAACGCCAACATCAGCGACGTATGGACCGTCAGCGGACGTACCGTCAACCAGTTCTGGGTCAATTACACCCGTCAGAACGGCGGTCGTAATCCCGTATCCGGCGACCCCACCAAGAAGACCCTCGCCGACTTCGGCTCGGACTTCGGTGTCGTCGGCGCTCCATCTCTTCCCAATATCAGCGTAGGCGGCGTTGAGGGCTTCACCCTGGCGCAGGCCATCACTGGTCCTAAGGCCGGCGCTAACGTCTACGGTGTTCGCGACGTCCTCAGTACCACTCGTGGCCGTCACACACTTTACTTCGGTGGTGAGGCTGGCCTCGAAAAGGACTTCCAGCTCACCTCGCTCAACAACTACGGCACGTTCAGCTTCAACACCACCAACGGCAGCAGCTTCGCCCGTTCCACGAACGGTCTTTCGGACTTCATTCTCGGCGTACCCGCCAGCATGGGTCAGGATACCGGGCTCTATGCCAATGCGAACTGGCTCCTCTTCGCAGCCTTTGCACAGGATGACTGGCGCATCACCCCGAAGCTGACTCTCAACCTGGGCATCCGCTACGACTGGCAGCAGGCACCCACCGACAACAAGCGCATGCAGACGAACTTCACTCCTGGTGTTCAGTCGCATGCCTTCACGGCCTCCGTCATCGGAACCAACAAGACCCTTGCTCCTCTCGGCATGCTCTTCCCCGGTGACCCCGGTGTTCCGAAGGGCGGCGTCTTTACACCTCTCAATCACGCCTCGCCGCGCTTAGGTTTCGCATATGATCCCTACGGCAACGGCAAGACTGTCCTTCACGGAGCTGCCGGCCTCTTCTTCGGCGGTATCTCCGGAAATCAGTGGGAGTTCCCTTCCAACTTCGCTCCTTACGCTGTTCGTAATAGCGGATACACGAAGGTCCAGTCACTGACACATCCTTACTCGAATGACCCGACTGAGTTCCCCACCGGAACCAATCCCTATCCACAGCTGGCGTTCGACTATAAGAGCAAGACGGCGACCTTTCTTCCGTTGAATCAGGTCGTGGCCTTTGATCCGAACTATCGCTGGCCATACTCTATCCAGCTCAACTTCGGGATCCAGCAGCAACTCACCAACAGCCTGGCATTCAGTGCCTACTACGTAGGTTCACTCAACCGAAAGACGCCACTCTATAACGACATCAACGGTCCCATCTTCAACGTCAGCCCTCAGGGTACGTCCGGTCCGTCGTGCTTCCTCCCGGGAACCAAAACGCCCGACACGACCAAAGGCTGCGGTTATGCCAATACAAGCGGAACGATCAACAACCGTCGCCCACTGAACTCCATGTTCGGAAACTCGGCGGCCAGCCCCATCTACTCGAACGTCTGGATCATTCGCTCTAACCAGAACTCCAACTACAACGGTCTGCAAGTTGTACTCGAGCAGCGTATTACCCACCACATCAGTGCCCGCGGCTACTACACGTGGAGCAAGACGCTTCAGAGCAACACTCTTGACTCCACAGGCGGCCTCAATGGAACCTTCGTCGATGCCAACTATCCGCAGCTCGAGTACCGCCAGCGTTCTGACCAGGACCGTCGTCACATGATGACCATGTCCTTTGTCTGGAAGCCGGACTATTTCGACCGCTACAATCGTTTTGTCCGCACGGCTCTTAACGGATGGACGGTCACGGGAATCTGGACGGCAAACAGCGGCCAGCCCTTCACCGTGACCACCGGAAACGACAACTACTTCTCGGGTCTGGGCAACAACCGTCCGAGCATTCTTTCTGGCAAGCAGCCTCACACGCTGCCCAGCAACTCGCGTACGGCCGAAAGGAAGCTGTGGTTCGACACCTCGGCCTACTGTCGTCCAGGTGTTGATGCGGGCTGTTCCGGCGTTGGACCTCTCGGCCTGCTCGGAAATGAGCGGCCGGCACAGCTCGACGTACCCGGTTATAAGAACGTGGATGCGTCGCTGTTCCGTTCCTTCTCCATCTACGAGCAGCTGAAGTTCCAGCTCCGCGGTGAGTTCTCCAACGTCTTCAACTTCGTCAACCTCGGCGGACCCTCAGCGTCCATCAACAGCTCGACCTACGGTCAGATCAATGGAAGTGGCGGCGGCCAGCGCGTCATTCAGGTCGGCGGCCGAATCCTCTTCTAACAACGTACTTCCCTCTCCTCCCGGGACATCGGCTCACACCGATGCCCGGGAGTTTTCTCTTTAAGAGACGCATCGATTCTTCCCCGCCTGCGTCGAACAAAGATGCCGGCTTCGCTCCGGTATATTAAATCTTCCGGCTGTACTTCTCAGGAGGTCTCCTTCGTGCGCGTCCAGCGTGTGCTTCTAACCCTCACCCTCGGTCTCGCCCTCTCGAGCGCGGCCCGCGCCCAGGACCTCGCCAGCTTCGAGAAGCGGACCCACGTGAAGGTCCTGCCCAACGGCCTCACGCTCATCGTCTGCGAGCGCCCCGAGGCTCCCGTCTTCAGCTTCTACACCCTCGTCGACTCCGGCTCCGCCAACGACCCCCAAGGTGACAGCGGCCTCGCCCACATGTTCGAGCACATGGCCTTCAAGGGCACTCGCGAGATCGGCACCACAAACTACCCCGCCGAAAAGCTCGCTCTCGAAAAGGTCGAGCAGGCCTACGCCGCCTACGACGCCGAGTATCGCAAGCGCGTCGGCCAGGACCCCGCCAAACTTGCCCAGCTCAAGAAGGCCTTCGAGGACGCCCAGGAGGCCGCACAGAAGTACGTCATCCCCAACCAGTTCTCCGAGATCGCTGAGCAGAACGGAGCCACCGGCATCAACGCCTCCACCAGCGAAGACTCCACCCAGTACTTCTGGTCCATGCCCTCCAACCGTCTGGAGCTCTGGGCCTATCTCGAAAGCCAGCGCATCGCCTATCCAGTCCAGCGCGAATTCTACAAGGAGCGCGACGTCGTCCAGGAAGAGCGACGCATGCGCGTCGACTCTTCCCCCGTGGGTCGTATGGTCGAGCAGTTCCTCGCCGCCGCCTACACCGCCCACTCCTACCGCATCCCCGGCGTCGGCTGGGAGAGCGAGATCTCCCAGGTTTCCGCCACCGAGGCCGAGGCCTTCCACAAGCAGTACTACGTCCCCTCGAACATCGTCATCGCCGTCGTCGGCGACGTCAAAGTCTCCGAGGCCATGCCCGTCCTCGAGCGCTACTTCTCGAAGATCCCCGCCGGCGGTCCCAAGCCGACTCCCATGACGACCGTCGAGCCTCCGCAGTTCGCTGAAAAGTCCGTGGTCATCAAAGAGGCCACCCAGCCCTTCTACATCGAGGGCTACCACCGTCCCAACTACCTCGACCCCGACGACTCCGTCTACGACGCCATCACCGACATCTTCTCGAACGGCCGCACCGCGCGCCTCTACCGCTCACTCGTCCGCGACCAGCGCATCGCCGCCGCCGCCGAGGGCTTCTCCGGCTTTCCCGGTTACAAGTTCCCCGGCCTCTTCGCCTTCTACGCCGTCCCGCTCCCCGGCCACACGCCCGACGAGGTCCGCACCTCCATCCACAAGGAGCTCGACCGCCTGAAGAACGAGGACGTCTCCGACGACGAGCTCACTCGCTTCAAGACCCGCGCCCGCGCCGAACTCCTCCGCGGCCTCGACGACAACGACGGCCTCGCCCACCAGCTCGCCGAGTACCAGACCCGCTACGGCGACTGGCGCCAGCTCTTCCGCGATCTCGACAAGATCGATGCCGTCAACAAGGCCGACATCCGCCGCGTCGCCAACAAGATCTTCCTCGACAGCAACCGCACCAGCGCGCGCATCGAGTTCGTCGCGCCCCAGAAACCCGCCGCAAAGAACCAGGGAGGTGCGGAGTGAACAATCCCATGAGCCTGTATCGCCTGCCCATCGCTGCCACTCTCCTCGCCCTCGCCGTCTCTCCCTCGCTCGCCCTCGCGCAGGCCGCACCGGCTCCCGCAAAGCCCACGCCCGCAAAGCAAGCAGCCACACCCTCCGAGCCTTGGAAGAAGATCCCCATTCCTCCGCTCCACGCCTTCAGGCCGCAGCAGCCCAAACGCATCGAGCTCTCCAACGGCCTCGTCCTCTTCCTCCAGGAAGACCACGAGCTTCCCTTCATCAACGGCTCCATCCTCATCCGCGGAGGCAGCCGCGAGGAGCCGGCTGACAAGGTCGGCCTCGTCTCCATGTACGGCCAGACCTGGCGCACCAGCGGAACCCCCACCGTCGACGGCGACAAGCTCGACGATCGGCTCGAGATCAAAGCTGCCAGCATCGAGACCACCGGAGGCTCCGCCAATACCTCTCTCCGCTGGTCCTCGCTCAAGGGCGACTTCGACTCCGTCTTCGCCTCCACCGTCGATCTCCTCCTCCACCCCGCCTTCAAGGACGACAAGCTCGCTCTAGCCAAGCGCCAGCTCGACACCGCCATCTCCCGCCGCAACGACGACGCCAGCGGCATCGCCATCCGCGAGGCCATCAAGCTCGTCTACGGCCCCACCAGCCCCTACGCGCGCGATCCCGAGTACGCCACCGTCGCCGCCGTCACCCTCGACGACCTGAAGGCCTGGCACGACCGCACCGTCGTCCCCAACGGCATGATCGTCTCCGTCTCCGGGGACTTCGACTCCGCACAGATGGAACAGAAGCTCCGCGCCGCCTTCGAACCCCTCCCCCGCGGCCAGGTCATCGCCCAGGAGAAGTTCACCTTCACCGACCCCAAACCCGGCGTCCGCTTCGCCAACAAAGACGACGTCAATCAGTCCAACGTTTTGATCGTCGGCCTCGGCACCGAACGCTCCAACCCCGACTACTACGCGCTCTCCGTCATGAACGAGATCTTCTCCGGAGGCTTCAGCTCGCGCGTCGTCCAAAACGTCCGCACCAAACTCGGCCTCGCCTACGATGTCAGCGGCGCATTCGGAGCCTCCTACGACCACCCCGGCATCTTCTACGTCATCGCCGGCACCAAGAGCACCTCCACCGTCGCCGCCACCAAGGCAATGCTCGACGAGGTCAACCGCCTCAAGACCGTCCCGCCCTCCGCCTCCGAACTCGCCAAGGCCAAGGACGACCTCCTCAACTCCTTCATCTTCCGCTACGACTCACCGGAGAAGATCCTCGCCGAGCAGGTCACCCTCGCCTTCTACGGCTACCCCGCCGACTTCCTCGAGAAGTACAAGGAAGGCATCGAAAAGGTCACCGCCGCCGAGGTCTCCCGTGTAGCCAACAAGTACGTCGACCAGTCCAAGCTGGGCATCGTCGTCGTAGGCAACCAGTCCGAGATCAAGCCACCAATCTCCGAACTGGGCAAGGTCACCGAGATCGACATCACCATCCCACCACCGCCCACCAAGTCAGGCCAATAGCCTCCTCGCCAATCCCCAACCCAAAACACTCTGGTGCCCCATCCTTCGCAGCTTCATCGCGAAGGGTGGGAGTAGATTGCTCGAACTGGTGCCCCACATCTGATCGCGCACGAGCCTCATACCCTCGCCGCCCCTCGCGTTACAGCGATTGCAAGGAATTCCGCCGGGGTATATAATCCTGGCACTCGAGCTCTTTGCAGAATTGCTGTTCGATGCCCCCCAGAAATCTCTAAGGCACGTCCTTTTAGCTTCGAAAGCGGTCGCAACTGCGAATCACAGTGAAAAAAGGAATATGGCGAAGTAAGTCGCCTCATTTAAGCGGGGGAGGGTCGGGAGGACTCCCCTTATCCATCATGTGTGATTTAGGAGGATCAAATGGCCGAAGACACCCTATCTGGAGAAGTGAAAAAGCATTCTACCTGGACCATGTTCATGGGCTTCCTGATCGCAGCTCTGGGACTACTTCTGATCGCCTACCCCTTCGCCGCAGCAACGATTACGGCCGTGTTGTTGGGATGGGTATTGATCCTTGTCGGTATCGCCCAGGTTATCTTTGCCCTTCATTCGCACACGGTCGGAAAGTTTTTCCTGAAACTTCTTTCCGCCGTGCTCTTTGCAATCTGCGGTCTCGTTCTGGCGCTCTTTCCCATTGAAGGCGTGGCAGCTTTGACGGGAGTTCTCGGAACGTTTCTGATCGTACAGGCAATCGTGCTCATCGTGATTGCCTTCCAGGTGAAACCAATCGATGGTTGGGGATGGTTTCTCGCAGATGGCCTGGGCAGCCTGCTGTTGGGATTCCTGATTCTCGCGAAGTGGCCGGCCAGTTCCACCTGGGCAATCGGTACGCTCATTGGCCTAGCTGTGCTGATTAGTGGAATCACCCGGATCATGATCGCAGGCAGGATTCGGAGCGGCGCAGCCACCGTGCAGCGCTTCACTCGGCCCGCGTAGCGCAATCAAGTGAGCTAGTCGCCTGTGCCCCATTCACGCGGCTTCATCGCATGAGTGGGCAATCGCGCGAAGCGCGATCCGTTTCTTTCGTTCGCCTGCATCTGGCAGAAGGTCGTCTCTCCTACTTCTGCTGCGCCACATCCATCTCCTTCAGATACGCCAAAGACAGAGTTCCCTGCTCTTCGGACGGGTGCCCCACGTCTGAGTCCCTCGCAGCAACGGGTGCCCATCTTCGCGACGGCTTCATCGTCGCTTGATATTCCACTTCCTCAATCTAACCTCATGACAGCCTCTCTAAAGCTGTGCCGGCGCGCGGACGAATCACGACGGGAATCACCGTAGAAACAAGGACGATGGCGCTCAGCACATGGAAGCCCTCCCGGTAGTTTCCCGTCGTCTGCCGCATGTGAGCAACCAGCAGCGGTCCGAAAGCGCTCGCCGCGCCCCACGCTGTGAGCATGAGCCCATAGATAGGTCCGACATTTTTCGAGCCGAAGTAATCTGCCGTAAAGGCAGGCATGGTTCCGAAGCCGCCGCCATAGCACATCAGGACAACGAAGCACGCAACCGTCAGAAGTGCCGCGGAGGTAATGCTGGTAAGAACCCAGAAGAGCACGGCCTGCATCAGGAACATCAGGACGAAAGCCTGGCGGCGAGTGATCAGATCGGACACCCATGCCCAAACCACTCGTCCGGCAGCGTTCCCGATACTGACGATTCCTACCATGCCGGCAGCAACGATCACCGTAACCTTCGCCAGTTCCTGAAAGATCGGAGACTCCTGAGAGATCACGGAGATGCCAGCGGAACTGTTCAGGAAGAGAATGGCCCAGAGCGCCCACCATTGCCACGTGCGCAGAGCCTCGCCGAGCGTGTAATCCACTGCTGCACGCTGACTAGTCTCCTTCGCAGAAGGCGTCCAGCCCGCAGGACGCCATCCAGTCGGAGGATTCTTCATGAAGAAGGCAGTCGCTACGCCCAGGACCGTGTATGCGATCCCCAGATAAGCGAAGGTCTGCAGCACGCCGACAGACTGAATCAGGCGCGTTGCCACAGGAGCAGTGACAAGAGCACCTAAGCCAAACCCACCTACAGCGATTCCGGTGATCAAACCTCTCCGGTCGGGAAACCACTTCACCAGCACCGCCACCGGAACAATATAGGCAAAACCAAGTCCGATGCCGCCGATAAGACCATAACTCAGGTAAAGCCACCACAAGCGGTCGCCGGAAAAACTGGCCAGGATCGTTCCCGCGCCATACAGCAGGGCTCCCGTTACTCCGACGACACGCGGTCCTGACTTATTCAGCCACAACCCACCGAACAATGCCGCGATGCCGAGCACAACGATGCTGATGGTGAACGTCAGAGTTACTTGAGAAATAGTCCAATGAAACTGCTTCGTAAGCGGCGCCCGAAAAACGCTCCATGCATAAACGGAACCGAGCACGATCTGCAAAACAATACCAGCAAGGGCAATGCCCCAACGACTTGACTTCACTTTCTATGACTCCTGATGTTTGGTGATGCGGAGGGTGGGGCGGACTGCCGCTTGTTCGAGACGTATTTTATGACGCGCCATGCTGTAATGCTCTGCGAAAAGTCCGACAATTCGATACGACCCTTTGTTAGACTCTTCAACTTTGATTTTTATCCATGAATTTTTCGCGTAACCGTAATACCTTGACACCAAATTACTTCTGCGGCGACACATCCATCTCCTTAAGATACGCCGCAGACAGAGTCCCCTTGCTCTTCGCCACCGGCAGCAGCGTCGGATAAAACTGAACGAACGTCGTATCGACGGCGGCATGCTCGCTGTGACAGCTGTAGCAGTCCACCGTCGTCGGAATCATCTTCGCCGTCTTCCCGCCGTCGAACCCGAAGAACGCCCACTTGCCCTGGAACCGCGCCTCGTCCTTGACGTGCACCTCCAGCCCCATCACACCGGTCGACTGGTAGTTGCCTCTCTGGTTGATCGACCCGCGCCCCTCGGCCTTGCGACCCTCCAGCACCATCACTGTCTTGTCCGGCCACGTGCCCGTCTCCAGAAACACCCGGTACGCCTCGGGGTTCACAAACACGTTATCGAACATGTGGTGACCTGCCTGCGCCCCCGGGTTGTAGCTCATATCGAATCCCGTACTCAGGTACACCCACTCGCGATAGTGCTCCGGCACCTTCATCTGTCCGTCGCTCGTGTACTCAGGCGCAACTGCTGGTACCTTCTCCCCATACTCCCGGACAAGTGTTGGAGCTGCCACCGACGCCATGCTAAGCAAGCCGACAATCAATTTGCTGATCATGCCGCCAAGTATGGCGCCGATGCCTCCAACACATCCAGACCGCTCGCTGCATCAATCCGTCGATTCGCTGCATTGTTTGCGATTCACGCCGGGTCGTAGAATACGATCCTTCCTATGGACGCATCCCCCGCACGCACGCAACCCCCGCAGTGGCTCTGGGTCGTCACCATCTGGTCCGCCGTCGGCCTCTTCGACGCCACCGAGAACGTCTTCGTCATGCGCGCTGAGGGCATGCACCATTACTGGGGCCGGCTCTACTTCTACCTGCTTGTCTCGTGGCTGCCATGGGCCCTGGCTACGCCACTCGTCCTTCGCCTCGCCCGCCGCTATCCTCCCACGAAGCTCCGACCTCTCTCCACATGGGTTCGCCACATCCTCGCCGGCGTCTCGATCGGCCTCGCCTTCTCCACATGGACCGCCGCGCTCGAAGTCCTCCTCAATCCCTGGGCCAAGATGCCCGGCCCCGGCACCTTCCTTCAGATCCAGTCCAGGACGTTCTACAACGGTCTCCTCGCCTGCGCCATCCTCTACACAACTCTCCTTCTCGTCGGCTACCTTCTCGACTCCCGCGAACGACTCGCCCGCCAGCAGACTGAGACAGCGCGCCTCAACGAGCAGCTCGTCAAGGCCCAGCTCAGCGCGCTCCGCCACCAGATCGAGCCACACTTCCTCTTCAACACCCTCAACTCCATCGCCGGCCTCGTCCGTGAGCGGCGCAACGACGACGCCGTCAGCATGATCGTCGAGCTCAGCGACTTCATGCGCCGCGTCCTCAAAGATTCCAGCCTCCACCACGTCCCCCTCAGCGAAGAGCTCGACTTCGCGCGCAAGTATCTCGACATCCAGAAGGTCCGCTTCGTCGATCGCCTCCACTGCAGCATCGAGGTCCCCGACGATCTCCTCCTCGCCCAGGTCCCCACCCTCATCCTTCAACCCATGGTCGAAAACGCCATCAAGCACGGCATCGCCAGGCGCGCGCACGGAGGAGCCATTCGCATCCTCGCCTCCCGCGGCAACGACAAGCTCACCCTCAGCGTCTACAACGACGGCCCCAGCCTGCCCGCCAACGGCACCAACGTCTCCACCGGAATCGGCATCTCCAACATCCGCACCCGCCTCGAGAGCCTCTACGGGGACAACTTCGAGTTCACCATGCAGAACCAGCCGCCAGGCGGAGTTCAGGTCTCCGTCTCCGTTCCCTTCAAGGAGTAGCCATCGTGACCGACGCTCGCTCCCCGAAGATCACCACCGTCATCGTCGACGACGAGCCTCTCGCCCGAAGCAACCTCGCCGTCCTCCTCCGCCGCGATCCCACCATCGACATCGCGGCCGAGTGCGGCTCCGGCGTCGAAGCCCCCGCCGTCATCCGCAGGGCAAAGCCCGACCTCCTCTTCCTCGACGTCCAGATGCCCGAGTGCGACGGCTTCGATGTGCTCGAGCTGCTCGGCAAAGATCTCCCGCCCGCCATCATCTTCACCACGGCGTACGATCAATACGCTCTGCGCGCCTTCGAGGCCGGAGCGCTCGACTACCTCCTCAAGCCCTTCGACGACGCGCGCTTTGCTCTCGCACTCGAACGCGCCCGTCAAAAGATCGCGGTAAGCCGCGACGCCCCGCGAAGACTCGAGCGCCTCACCATCAAGAGCGCCGGCCAGATCGTCTTCCTCAAGCTCTCCGAGATCGACTGGATCGAAGCCGCCGACTACTACGCCTGCCTCCACGTCGGACAGCGAACCCACATGCTCCGCCGCAGCATCGTCGATCTCGAGCAGGACCTTGACCCCTCTGCCTTCTGCCGCATCCATCGCTCCACCATCGTCAATCTCGACCGCATCGCCGGCCTCAGCGTCACCGAAGACGGCGGCTACGACGTCGTACTGCACAACGACATCCGCCTGCGCCTCAGCCGCAGCTACCGCCGGCAGCTCGAAGACCGCATGGGAATCCGCAATACCTGTGCGCCTTAGGACGGGTATTGCGAAGTCGAACCGCCGAACCAAACCCACCCCACCTCCACCTTCCGATGGATGACCAACCCCACCTCGCCCCGCTAAACTTCACCGCATGCAAACCGAACCCATCGGCAGCATCCCTCGTCCCGCCTCCCTGCTCCAGGCCATCGCCGCCTTCCAATCCGGCCAAATCACCCGCGAGCAGCTCGACCGCGCCTACGACGACGCCCTCCGCGACACCATCCAGCGCCTAGAGCAGACCGGCTCCCCCGTCATCACCGACGGCGAGCAGACCAAGCCCAGCTTCGCCACCTACCCGCTCTCCGGCCTCACCAACCTCGCACTCGATGGAGTCGTCATCCCCTTCGCCGACGGGCACACCCGCCAGCTCCCGCGCCTGACCTCCGGCCCCTTCCGCTACGCCGTGTATGCCGCCTCCTACTTCACACGCGCGCGCACCCTCACCACTCGCCCGCTCAAGCAAGCCGTCATCTCGGCATCCGCGCTCAGCCTCCTCTATCCCTCCGATCCCATCCCCGGCTATCCGCGCGAAGCCTTCCTCGCCGACCTCCTCAACGAAGCCGAAACCGACATCCGCACTGCGCTCGACGCCGGCGCCGACTCCGTCCAGATCGACTTCACCGAAGGCCGGCTCTCGCTCAAGCTCGATCCCTCCGGCGGTCTTCTCCGCAGCTTCATCGACATCAACAATCAGGTCCTCGATCGCTTCACTCCAGCTCAGCGCCAGCGCATCGGCGTCCACGCCTGCCCCGGTGGCGACCGCGACTCCACCCACAGTGCCGACGTCGACTACACCACCCTCCTCCCCGACCTCTTTCAGATGAACGCTGGCCGCTTCTACCTTCAGATGGCAAGCGAAGCGAATCGCGAACGCGCGTTGCTCACCGTACGCCGCGTACTCAAACCCGATCAGTTCGTCTTCATCGGCGTCATCGACCCCATCAACGCTCTCATCGAAACACCCGCTCTTGTGAAGTACAGGATTCTCGAAACCGCATCCCTGCTTCCCGTCGAGCAACTCGGATCGACGGATGACTGCGGCTTCGCTCCCTTCGCCGACGACACCTCGACAGCACGTGATACCGCCTTTGCCAAGATCGACGCACGAGTCAAGGGCACGGCCCTCGCAGCCCGCGAATTGGGCCTCTAATCCAGCTCTTGCAGCACGACTCCCACGGCTCTACCGCCGCTAAGTGGGCATCGCAAGGAAGTGCGACCCGCTATTTTATAGACACACGTCTCTCGCATTGCATTCCTCCCCAAATAGGCACATAATCCCACAGACGCGGGAGAGCGATTCATGAGTCTCCGAGAGCCCTGCCTGCCTTGCATGATCGTCGCAGCCACGGCCCTATCTCTCATGGCGCTTGCGATCTCTCTTCCCATACGGGCCTTTGTTCGGAGGCACATCTGATCCGGAGGTACTCCCCATGGGCCGCGGCTGGCTCCGTGCATCGCTCACCCAGCGGCCAGCAGGATCGCGAACGCATCGCCCAGGCTCTGCCCGACGATCAGCGCTACCTCCTCGACCTTCGCAGCATCGACGTTCGCGAAGCTCCACGGGTTCGCGACCCGCAGCAGTTCCTCGCCCCCGGAATCACGTTCGGCGGCCAATCGCCTGCTCCGCCGTCAGAGAGAGCAGGCCACCCCGGCTTCAACATCACATAGTCGTCTTCACGCTTGAAAGAACGACAGCATCACCTGCCCTGTTTGCCTCTCCTCAAGCACGAGGCCTATAGTCTCCCGGTCACTCCCTCTGGGCTCCGTTCAGAATTCTTATCTCAACCGGGAGGTCCTCCTATGCCCTGGATCGGACGAAAGAAGATCGCCTTCATTCCGCTCTATCGCCCCAACGCTCATCCACCCGACCTGATCCCTCCTGATTGGCCCAGCGCCATTCAGCAGCGAGTCTTCTTCGACCCCGATCCAAGGACCGGCATCGATCGCTCTCTCCGTGCCTACATCGTGGCCGCGTCCTCCGGCCGCGCCGATCTCGACGCCGCCGTGCTGCCCATGCAGACCGTCGACCAGCAGGACGTGCCGCCCGACATCCTCGAAGGCGCCATGGGCGATCAACTCCGCGATGAGGGCTTCGACGCCGCGGCAATCGTCATGCTCGGCGGTCCCGGCGCAGGCACAACCCGCGGTTTCTGGTGCCGCTTCGTCATGCTCGAACAGGTCGGCGTCTGGGCCATGGAGACCATGCACTCCCTCACCGGCTTCGGCGATCTCTACCCCTTCGGCGGCAACATGGGAACCTACGACGAAATGGCCTGCGCCTGCGGCACCCATCCTTCCGCTTACACCAAGAGAGCAGTCCAGTGGCTCGACGCCTCCGCCATCACGCCGCACTCCGGCCGGGCCAACGCTTACTCCCTGCACTCCATCGGGCTCGTTCAGCCGCCTCCGTCCGGCCGATCGTCGGCCGTACAGATCGGCGCAAACGTCCCGTACCTCATGGTCGAAGCGCGCCAGAAGGTCGATGAGTTCGACGCCGGCATCCCCGGCGAAGGCGTCATCGTCTACCAGGTCCTGACCAACGATCCTCTCGGCCACCCGCAGAACGGAACTCCTCCGGTCAAGCTCCTCACCGCCACAGCACTCAAGCCCGGGCAAGCCATCGTCTCCCCCACCAACGTCGCCGTCAGCGTACTCGGCGCTCTCCCCGGTGGATTCTTCGTCACCATCGACGACCGCAACGCTCCCTTCTCAAGCGGACAGCTCCTCTTCTATCGTGACAACACTCGCAACGGAACCGGCGACGTCAACACGCCCGGAGTGATCGGCCTCGGCGGATGGACGCAGTTCCTTCGTCTCTTCTACGGCGGCGACGGCATCCTCTACGCTGTCAATCCGCAGGGCCAGCTCCTCTTCTATCGCGACAACAACCGCAACGGCACCGGCGACGTCAACACACCCTCCATCATCGGCCAGGGAGGATGGCAGTCCATGCGCTTCCTCTTCTCCGGCGACCCCGGCGTCATCTACGCCGTCAACCAGCAGGGCCAGCTCCTCTTCTACCGCGACAACACACGCAACGGAACCGGCGACGTCAACACCCCCTCCATCATCGGCCAGGGAGGATGGCAGCAGTTCCGCCATCTCTTCTACGGCGGCGACGGCATCCTCTACGCCGTCAACCAGCAAGGCCAGCTCCTCTTCTACCGCGACAACACACGCAACGGAACCGGCGACGTTAACACGCCCTCCATCATCGGCCAGGGAGGATGGCAGCAGTTCCGGCACCTCTTCTACGGCGGCGACGGAATCATCTACGCCGTCAACCAGCAGGGCCAGCTCCTCTTCTACCGCGACAACACGCGCAACGGAACCGGCGACGTCAACACACCCTCCGTCATCGGACAGGGAGGATGGCAAACGATGAAGTTCCTCTTCGGAGGCGACCCCGGAGTCATCTACGCCGTCCGGGCATAGAACCACTCATCCAACTCGGTGCCCACTCATGCGGTCTCATGCATGAGTGGGACATTCGTGCGACAGCGCGATCCGCTCTTCCTAATTCGACGCCGGAGCTGCGGCCGCCGCAGCCGGCACCGCAGGCGCAGCCACCGCAGGTCTCGCAGCCACCTTCGCACAGAACTCCTTCGACATCGACTTCGTCAGCTTCTTCTCATACTCGAAGTTCTTCGCCGTAT
The DNA here is from genome assembly GCF_000745965.1 of Edaphobacter aggregans DSM 19364. GTDB lineage: Bacteria > Acidobacteriota > Terriglobia > Terriglobales > Acidobacteriaceae > Edaphobacter > Edaphobacter aggregans. The sequence goes on from NZ_JQKI01000012.1 coordinate 145,805, forward strand.
CGTCCCACCGGTACGCCTCGCCCCCGCACTTCAGCTTCTTCTTCTTCTTCGTCTCCCAGTGTCCGGCAAACACCACGTGGTCCTTCGGCACCAGCTCCACCGAACCTCCCTTGCCCTCCTCTGTCCCCGAGAGAAACGTCATCGGCACAATCTTCTCGTCCCTCCCCTTGAACCGCGCGGCCACAGGAGTCTCTCCCTCCAGCCGCACCACCGTCATCTCTTCCGTGTACCCGCCCATGCCCAGGTCCACCAGCGCCACCTGCACTCCGGGCGCAACGTCCGCCGTCTTCGCGATCGATGCCGGATAGTGCGCCTGTTCTGCCACCATCGGAAACGCATGGCGCACCGCGAGTTGCACCATCGGCAGCATCGTCTTCCAATCCACCTGCGGAGGCGCATCCGTCGCTGCAAACACGCCAGCGCACCCCGCCACCCACATACCCGCCAGAACGATCCCTCTTCTCATCCCGACCTCCGGTCCTTGCGAAGCCACGCACACTCCGCTCTAGTGACCAGCCTACCCAGTACTCCCGTCCCACACCGATCCCCCAAAAGTACCAGCGCAGCGAAATCCCTCTGGGGACAAACCTGCTCTTGCCTCTCAAAGAGTGTGAAAATTCCCGCGCAACCCTCCTTACATATCAATCACTTACAAACCAAAGTTTTATCTAGCAAAACGCTACTGGTTTCTTTCTTGAAAACAATCTTTTCGCTTCGCTAGATTGGGCTCCGCGCAAAAACAGACAATCTGGCATGCGCGATAACAGCGGTTCCTGAAATAAGGAGAGCGTTACATGCGCGGAATCGACACAAAGAAGCTGTGCTTTTTTCTTGCGAGCCTATCCACTGCGGCACTACTCACCGCACAAACACAAACCCCCGCACACCTCAGGGCTGACGGAGTCATTCAGCCGGAGACCTTCGCCGGCACCGTCCTCCAGGCCGCGCCGGAGACACCCGATTGCAGCCACCTCAGCTTCGGCCCTCACCTCACTCAGGTTCCCGACGCCACTCTTGGAAGCTACGTCTTCGTCTTCAACTCGCACGTCGTCCCCGACAACGATCGCTGCTCTGCCACCGACCGTCAGCGGCTCGAGATCAAGACCGAAGGCCACGGCAACCCAACGCCCTATCAGGACTACATCGTCGGCCATCTCGGCGAAACCGTGACCCACCGCTGGAGATTTCAACTCCCCACCGGCTTTCAACCATCAAACAGCTTCACTCACATCCATCAGATCAAAGCCTTCGACGGCGACGACGGATCTCCGCTCATCACACTCACTCCGCGCTTCGGCAACCCGAACACCATTCAGCTGCTGCTGATCACATCCACCATCGCAAATCCGCCAGCCCAGACCATCACGCTCACCCAGGCGCCGCTCGCGCCCTTCATCGGCGAGTGGGTCGAGGCATACGAGAAGATCACCTACAACCACACGCTGGAAGAGGGAGCCACCAATCCCGGACGCTACTCCATCGTCATCAACCGCCTCAGCGACAACGCCACTATCTTCTCCTACTCCAGCAACAACATCGACATGTGGCGCGTCGGCACCACAACCATCCGGCCAAAGTGGGGTGTCTATCGCAGCCTCGCCAATGCGCAACAGCTTCGTGACGAACAGGTGCGCTTCAACAACATCTGTATCGCCAAGGGGAACGATGACTGTCCCAGTGACTCCACGCTGCCGGACTTCTCCCTTACCTCCGACACCGCCACCGCGACAATCGCTCCCGGCGGCACTACGTCGTACAACCTGAACCTCGCGCCGCTCAACAGCTTTACCCAGAACGTCAGCCTCAGCCTTACGGGCTCGAACGTCGTTCCTGGCTCAACTGCAGTGCCCGCTGCCACCAACCTCACCGGACTTCCCGCAGCGGCAACCGCACAGTTCAGCTCTCCCGTCGTCGCGGGCGGATCCGGCTCGTCCACCCTCACCATCACGACATCGTCATCCACGCCGCCCGGTAGTTACACGCTGGTCGTCAACGGCCTCAGCGCCGATGGTTTCCGCTCCCACGTCGCTTCCCTTCCCCTCGTGGTCTCGGGTGCTCCCGGCGATGTCAATCATGACGGAACCGTCGATTGCTCCGACGTAACCTCGGTCCGGGCCTCGTTCGGTAGAAAGGTGGGACAGACCGGATACAGCCCAGCCGCCGACTTCAACGGCGACGGTTTCGTCAATGTCCTCGACCTCCAATTTGCCGTTCAGCACCTGCCCGCTGGCACCACCTGCCAGTAATCAACGGACACGTTCAAAAGCTCACTATCCCAGAGGAGAACAAATGAAACTCGGAAGACTCTTCCTGCTTACGACGACCTTCGCCTTGTTGGCCCATACCGCCGCTCGCGCCGATGCCGTGCTCTCCGTCGTCCCCTACTCCAGCGCCGTCACCGCGGGCCAGCAGTTCACCGTCGGCATCTACGTCACCGGCCCCACCGTCATTCACAACGGTCAAACCATCACCTCCAACGTGACCGATCTGTCCGCGTTCCAATTCGACCTCGCCTTCAACTGCCTGGTCGCAGGAGGAAACTCCAGCAGCTGCGCTCCGGGGGCAGGCATCCTGAATGCCGTCTCCGTCACCGAAGGCCCCTTCCTTCCCAACGGCGGAACCAACCCCACCTTCTTTGAATCCGGCACCATCGATAACACCGCGGGAACCATCTCGTCCATCGGCGACGTCGGACTCTCCGGCGTCACCGGCAGCGGCTATCTCGTCAACATCACCTTCCAGGCACTCCAGGCCGGAACCACGAGCATCGCCATCCTCGCCAACAGCGACCTCCAGTTCTACGACTCCAACTTCAACCCCATCGTCATCGACGACTCCGTCACGACGTCTCCCGGCCAGCAGACCTTTCCCACCAACCAATCCCTCTCCACCAACGTCACCGTCGCCCCGGTGCCGGAACCTCCGTCCTTACAGCTCCTGTTGATCGGAGGTTCCATGACCTTGGTCACGCTGTTAGGTTCGCGCCGGCTCTCAGCGCAACACTAACGCCCACCGGGTGCACCGGGTGCCCCATCTTCGCCGCGGCTTCATCGCGGCTAAGGTGGGCAATTTTTGCGGAAGCAAAAATCCAGACACTCTCGATTCGCCGCAACTGTCGTGCTCCATACGCGATATCCACAACCAAACCCTTGACACCCACTGCTATCCTTAAATTAGGAAAGAGGGAACGAAGCCCGGCCACAGCCGGGCTTCTGCATTTAAGCCGCTACAAGACCGAAGTACCCCGCTAAACTATCTGTTTCGAAGACTTTGCACACTTAAGTACGGGAGGGGGACAACCCATGAGAAGATAGCCGAAGCATGGATACACAAAGCTTCGCCATCACCATCATGGCCGCCGGTCAGGGCACCCGCCTCAAGAGCAAGCGCCCCAAAGTCCTCCACGAGATCGGAGGCCGCGCCCTCCTCCTCCACGTCATCGACGCCGCCCAAAAGGTCGTCCCGGCCGACAGAATCTACTGCATCATCGGCCACGAGGCCGACCGCGTCCGCGCCGCCGTCGAGTCCACCGGAGTCCAGTTCGTCCTCCAGCCCGAGCAGCGAGGAACCGGCCACGCCCTCCAGATGCTCAAGGCCTTCTTCGCCCTCTCCGGTGCGCCGATCCCCGAAAACCTGCTCGTCCTCTCCGGCGACGTCCCGCTCATCCGCCCCGAGACCATCGCCTCCATCTGCGAGACCCACCTCCACGAGCAGGCCGCGATGACCATCCTCACCGCCGTCCCCCCGAACCCCACTGGATACGGCCGCGTCCTCCGCCGCACCCCCGGCCAGCCGGAAGTCACCGCCATCGTCGAACAAAAATCGCTCACCCCCGACCAACACTCGACCCCCGAGATCAACTCCGGGATCTACTGCTTCCGCACCTCCGCCCTCTTCGAAAAACTCGACCTCCTCGACACCAACAACGCGCACGGCGAGTTCTATCTCACCGACGTCGCCGCAATGCTCGTCGCCGACCAGCAGCGAGTCGTCGCCGTCCAGGCCGAGAGCATCGACGAGGTCCTCGGAGCCAACACCATCGCCGAGATGATGCACCTCGACGCCGCCATGCGCCTCGCCACCGCGCGCCGCCTCATGGCCGCAGGCGTCACCATCTTCCGCCCCGACACCCAGGTCATCGACGCCGAGGTCGAGGTCGGCCCCGACACCGTCATCGAGCCCTTCGTCCAGCTCCTCGGCTCCACCAGGATCGGCTCCGACTGCCGCATCCGCTCCTTCACCGTCATCCAGGACACCAGGATCGGCGACAACGTCACCGTGCTCAACGCCTGCAACTTCGACCGCTCCGAGATCGCCGACGGAGCCATCCTCGGCCCCTACGCCCGCCTCCGCCCAGAGAGCCGCATCGGCGAGAACGCACACATCGGCAACTTCGTCGAGACCAAAAAGGTCACCATCGGCAAAGGCTCGAAGGCCAACCACCTCACCTACCTCGGCGACACCATCGTCGGCGAGAAGACCAACATCGGCGCCGGAACCATCACCTGCAACTACGACGGTGTGCTGAAGCACCAGACCACCATCGGCGACAACGTCTTCGTCGGCTCCGACTCCACGCTCGTCGCCCCCATCACTATCGAGTCGAACTCGTACATCGCCGCCGGAAGCTCCATCACCGACGACGTACCCTCCGGAGCCCTCGCCCTCGGCCGCGCACGTCAGGTCACCAAGCCCGGCTGGGTCACCGCGAAGAACGAGAGCCGCAAAGCCAGGCAGTAAAGCCGCCGCCTTCCCCTGCCGATAGAGCCTTGAGAAGACAAGCGCGAATCGCGCTGGGGAGTCTCGGGGCCAATGCAGCAGGAAAGAATCCTTGTCGTCGACGATGAAGCGCCGGTCCGCGGTATCGTAGCCGCTCTGCTTGAGCACACCGCCATCACCGCCATCACCGCCCGGCGCCGACGAGGCGATCGAGCGGCTCGCGCAGGACCCCGGCTACTCTCTCGTCCTCTCCGACATCATGATGCCCGGCACCAACGGCCTCGCTCTGCTCGATCGCATCTCAGCCGACCACCCCGGGCTCCCGGTCATCATGTTCACCGCCGTACACGACATCCACGTCGCCACCAGCGCCTTCCGCCGCGGAGCCTTCGACTATCTGCTGAAGCCCTTCGAGCGCCTGCAGCTCGAGAGCGTCGTCTCCCGCGCCGTCGAGCACTCACGCCACATGCGCCAAAAACAACGCCTACCGCCAGCATCTCGAAGAGATCATCTCCGCGCGCACCAGCCGCCTTCGCGACACCATGCATAACCTCGAGCGCAGCTACGACATCACCATCGAGGCCATGGGCGACGCTCTCGACCTGCGCGACCAGGAGACCGAAGGCCACTCGCGCCGTGTCACCGCCTACACCATCGAGCTCGCACGCGAGCTCGGCGTCGCATCAGACGAGCTGCGTATCATCGCGCGCGGAGCCTTCCTCCACGACATCGGCAAGATCGCAACCCCCAACGCCATCCTGCTCAAGCCCGGACGCCTTGATTCAGCCGAGATGGCCATCATGCGCGAGCACTGCCAGCGCGGCTACGAGATGGTCCGCAAGATTCCCTTCCTCCGCGACGCCGCCGAGATCGTCTACTCGCACCAGGAACGGTTCGACGGAACCGGCTATCCGCGCGGCCTTAAGGGCAACGACATCCCGCTCGGCGCGCGCATCTTTGCCATCGCCGACACCCTCGACGCCATGACCTCCGACCGCCCCTACCGCAAGGGCACCAGCTTCGCCAAGGCGCGCAATGAGATTCTGCGCTGCTCCGGGACCCAGTTCGACCCAGCTATCGTCGATGCCTTCCTCAATATCCCAGACGAGCACTGGATTCAGGTCCGCACCCGCATCGAGCAACCCGACTTCGACGCCGCCCCTGCCTTCGCAACGCTCTGACCTTTGCAACTTCGCTCCGTTCGCGTGCAGCGTTCCCGCGTCACTTCGCCTCCGCCGCCAGCGCCTTTGCCAGTCCCTCCTGCGTATCGGCAGCATGCGCCGCATCTGCCAGAAACGTCAGCTTCTCCACCCTGGTTCGCAGCGCATCGTATCGATCCGCCAGCAGAGCCTGCGTTCGACGCGCACGAAGGAATCCACTCATAAACTCTGACGCGATCTCCCCCGTGCTGAATTCGCTCACGCCGCCATCGAGCACCATCGGAGCGAAGAACGGGTGATGAATCACCATACGGTGCGCCTCCTCAAATACGATTGCCCCCACCAGGTTCATCCGTGCGGGCGTAAACGTTCGCGGATCTCCCAAGCCCACGATCAGCAGCCGCTGAGCTGGAATCGTCCCCGCCCTGGGAATCACCAGCAGCGTCTCCCCTGCCTCGCCGCTGAACAACGACGGCTTACGCACCGCATCCAGCAGACCCTGCAGCCTCTCATTCATCTCAACCAGCGAACCATGCAGTGGATCGGAAGGCTCGGAACGGAACAGGCAGATGACCTGAAGCTCCGTCATCGTCTCCGCCGGTCCCTGCACCAGCACATCCACAGGAAAGGTCGCACTCTGCACAGTACGCACCTGCCCCGCCACCGGCAGACTCGCGGCACTCGTCTGCGCGCTCGTCCTGTGCGTTGCAACGCTGCAGCACAGAAGAGCGCTGACAACAAGCCTTCTCACCTCAACGATGAGTCTTCCAGAGTCGCGCCACGTCAGAGCCACGCCGCTACCTCAAGGTGGAACCATTGCAGACCAAGATACTGGAAACGGCTCGCTCGACTTAAAAGTCCTTCACCGCATCTCACAAGTAGCCCGGCGCCTCCGATTTCGTTCCTTGAAGAATCGAGGCAGTCGCCTGAAGCGTATCCTTGCCACCCGTTTGCGCAATCCCACTCCCCGCTCTAGCATGTCAGCTACGGAGGCTCACCATGTCTGTTCTTAGCCAAGCCGACATCGATACCCTTCTCAACGAGAACCCCGAGTGGAAACTCGAGTCCGGAAAGCTCGTCCGTGACTGGACCTTCAAGGACTTTGTGCAGGCGATGGCCTTCGTCAATCGAGTCGCCGAACTGGCCGAGGCCGCCGGACACCATCCGGATATCGACATTCGCTACAACCAGGTCCGTCTGGGCCTTATCTCCCACGACTCCGGCGGTATCACCCTGCGGGACTCCAAGATGGCTGTCCGGCTCGGCCGGGAACTTCACTAACCCTCGAAAACCTCAGCAAATTTCGTTGTCAAGCCCCAAAATCGCGAAAACCAGCGTCACCATTGGCGATTTCGGTTGCCGATTAATTTCCCTCCGGTTGCTATACCTTAAAAATAATGATAGAGAAAGGGCTCCCGGCCATCGCGCCGGGAGCCCTTTCTCCTTCAGAATCAATATTCTGAGGGTTAACTCTTTCAGATTCAATATTTTGCGATCATAATTTCGGATAAGTATTTGATTCTAATGACGTTATTTTGACAAAGGGGGAAGGGGTAGTCTTCTGCCTGAACCCTTCTTCCAAAATCTGCATATTCGCCATATCAGATTCAACAAAAGATGGAACTAAATTGGATTCTTCTCCGTATATCACTGATAGGTACTCGGTTACTTGGATTTGCCAGCGAGAGAAAATGTAACTGAAACAGGATTCAGATAGTTCTTTTTCTATGGCAGAACGTATTTTTGAAAATTACTCTTCCATTTTGTGGTATATTTCTCTTACGGGCAGAACGGAAGCATCGCCCGGCAGGTTTTCAGCTTAGAGTGAAGCTCCTCAGCTGACACAAGTTGCGTCACTGGCCTCCCGGCACGGACAAAGAAACGTTCGTGCCGCCTTTTTTTTGCCTTTTCGTGCCGCTTTTTTTTGCCGGGGAGAGGAGCTGAAAAGTGGCTCAGGAACAAAGAAAAAGCTCCCTCGGCGGCTAAGGCCCACTCGCTTTATTTAGGATGACAGAATGAAGCGAATCCTTGGATGCCTCGCGCTCGGACTCATCACCATCGCAGCATCGGCTCAGTGGAGCAATCCCGCAGCCGACATTCCGGCCTATAACGCAAAGCCTCCCGCCAAACCGCTTCCTCCGGTCCTCAGCGGCAGCCAACTCACCGGCCTATATTTTTCGCATCCCTATCAGGTAACTGCGTACAAGATGGCTGCGAAGATTCCCGCGGTCCTGCATCAGCAGCCCTGTTACTGCCACTGCGACCGCGCGCTTGGACACAACAGCCTTCACAGCTGCTTTGAAGGAACGCACGGAGCGGCCTGCTCCACCTGCATGAAAGAGACTGTCTACGCGTACCAGGAGACGAAGAAAGGCCGGACTCCCTCGCAGATTCGCGCCGGCATTGAGCGCGGCGAATGGCAGGACGTTGATCTCGAGAATGCCTCGCTGTAACGCCAGTTCCCTGCCCACCACACAGCCTTATCTCTCGCGACCTCGTGTCTCTGTAGAGCGTATCCTCAACGTATGACTTGGGTCTTCTGGGCGCTGCTCTCCGCCGTCTTCGCTGCAGCAACCGCACTGCTCGCCAAGGTCGGCGTCGCAGGCATCGACTCGAACCTCGCAACCGCCATCCGCACCACTGTGATCGTTGTCTTCACCTGGGCAATCGCGCTTGGGCTTGAGAAGCATAACGGCCTCGCTGAGATCGGCCGACGCAGTTGGCTGTTCCTCGTCCTCTCCGGCATCTGCACCGGTCTGTCGTGGCTGTGCTACTTTCGCGCGCTGCAACTCGGTCCGGCTTCGAGCGTTGCTCCAGTCGACAAGCTGAGCGTCGTCTTCGTCATTCTCGGCGCGTGGCTATTCCTCGGCGAAAACCTGACGCCAACGAAGATCGGCGGAGCGTCGCTGATTGCGATCGGTGCGGTCATCATCGCCTTCGCCTGATGAAGGCGGAATCGCCGGACTGTATCGAATCGCCGGACTGTATCGAATCGCCGGACTGTATCGAATCGCCGGACTGTATAATGAATACAGTTCTTTGCACGGCCCAATGCAAGGTTGGTGCCAGCTCCAGATGGGGGCGTCACGGCTTCGACGGGATTGCTTGCGGCAGAGAGGCATGCCGGGGTGTGGACACCCGTAATCGCTCACAAAACTATAAGTGCCGAACCTCAATTCGCGCTTGCTGCTTAATTAACTAAGTAGCCGATCGCTCGGGCTTCGCCTATGGGCCCGTACCGATCGTCGCACAGTAGGCTGGCCAAACCTGCTCCGCCTGCGCGGGGATGGCGAGATCGATCAGGCTGGTCGTCGTCGCATCTTTGTCCGTTCTAAGCGCCGACGATGAGACAAAACGAACTGGAAAAAGCATGAAGGCTCTCTGTTGAAGGTTTTTTCGGACGCGGGTTCGACTCCCGCCGCCTCCACCATAACTAAACACGAATAAAATGAACAACATAACATCTGACTCCTAGATTTTGTACAACATTTGTACAATGGAGTCATTCGAGCGCACCAGAAATCGCCTCGAATGGAGGTGTTTATGCTGTCTGTTTACACTCGACATTCGTCCGATTGCCCACGTGTGGGAGACGGCAACTGGAAGCGATGTCGCTGTCCGAAATGGATCTGGGGCACTCTTCCAAACGGCGGCTTCGTACGCCGCTCAGCGAAAACTCGTACGTGGGAGCAGGCCGAAGAACTACGGCGCGAACTGGAAGCGGAAGCTCTGCCCTCACTTGATGTTCTTCCTGCCCCACCGCAGTCACCAACAGTCGAGCCTCAGCCGCTCACAGCATCTACCCTCGCGCTTCCACAGAAGCCCCGCGTTACGATCGAGTTCGCTGTCCAGAGATACCTGGCAGACGCAAAGAGTCGCGACCTCGAAGCCTCGACCATCTCGAAGCTCACCACGATCTTCCGAAAGCAGTTTCTTGCATGGTCACAAGGCGAGGGCTTCACCTACCTCGACGAGCTTGACCTGGATGCCATGAAGAACTTCCGCTCGACATGGGAAGACGGTGCGCTCGCAAAATCCAAGAAGCAGGATCGCGTCGTGGGCTTCTTTTGGTCGTGTGTTCGTCGCGGCTACATCGTGCAGAACCCATGTCTCGAACTCGGCAAGATCAAGGTCAATCAGGTTCCAACGGACTACTTCCCGCAGGATGAATTCGCCAGGATCATCGATGTCACGTATGTGTATGGTGACCCGCGTGGCGGATTCATCCCTCTCGAAGATCTGCGCCTTCGTCTCCGTGTCATGACTTGGCTGATGCGATGGAGCGGGCTCCGCATACGTGACGCAGTCACTTTGGAGAAAAGCCGTCTACACGGTGACAGCCTGTTCCTGTATCAGGCGAAGACGGGGACGCCTGTATACGTGCCGCTTCCTCCCAACGTAGTGACAGCGCTCAAAGGGCTGCCGGATGGACCTCGTCCCAATCCGAGGTATTACTTCTGGAGTGGCAATGGCGATCCCAAGAGCGCCGTTGCAAACTGGCAACGGGCGTACAGGCGACTCTTCGAGATTGCTGCCATTCAAAAGCCGGATGGATCACTTAAACGCTGCCATCCGCATATGTTTCGGGACACGTTTGCCGTGGAAAACCTGCTTGCCGGAGTTCCCATTGATCAGGTTTCCCTGCTCCTGGGCCACGCATCGGTAAAGATCACCGAGAAGAGCTATGCCCCGTTTGTGAAGGCAAGGCAACTACAACTCCAAGAGAGCGTCCGAAATGCTTGGAAATCGGCGGGAGTTGCACAACTTTAGCCTCATCGCGGAATGAACTTCAGCCTGTAAATCTTCTACGGCATGGAAGATTTACAAGATCGACATTCAAAGCGAGCGTCTTTTCCTTGGTTGTCACAAAGGCATCGAATATTTTTTCGGTATCTTCGAGTCCCGTGCCATTATCGATGATTTGGACAATGACCATGCTCTGGGCACGTGCGGCTTCTCCTGTGTCCTCGGCATGCCAGAGAAGAAGAGTGCCGGTGTCACGATAGAAGACGGGTATAGGCAGCTCAGCTAACCATCGCGGCCACAATCTAACACTGTTAATTCCCATTGAGGAGATTTGTGCGTCTGCGTCGATGGCCTCTGTCGCCGGAGCGATCATTCCCGCCGCCGCCCACGCTGCTGAGTTCATCCCTTGACTGTCGGCCAAGTCGTGGAGGACAACACGTGCACCAGAGCGGGACGCGCGCCAAGCCAAGCAGCGCCCAATCAGGCCACCGCCCACAATTACGACGTCCGGTCGACTCACCGGTAGACCTCGCCACCGAGTTCGACAAACTCCCGCGACTTTTCCGCCATTCCGGCTTCTGCGTCTCCTTGATATTTCGCGCGGATCTCCTCGGTAATCTTCATCGAGCAGAACTTCGGTCCGCACATTGAGCAGAAATGCGCTGTTTTGGCGGCGTCGTGGGGCAAAGTTTCATCGTGAAACTCACGAGCACGGTCGGGATCAAGGCTCAGGTTGAACTGATCCTCCCAACGAAACTCGAAACGTGCCTTGGAGAGAGCATTATCCCTAATTTGTGCTCCAGGCAATCCCTTGGCCAGGTCCGCTGCATGCGCGGCAACTTTGTAGCTGATGATGCCTGTACGAACATCCTCTCTATTTGGAAGACCGAGGTGTTCCTCCGGAGTGACGTAGCAAAGCATCGCAGTCCCATCCCATCCGATGTTTGCTGCACCAATAGCGCTCGTGATGTGATCGTAGCCGGGGGCAATGTCAGTCACCAGCGGACCCAACGTATAGAAGGGCGCTTCGAAACATTGCTCCAGTTCCTTTTCCATGTTTTCGCGAATGAGCTGCAAAGGTACGTGACCTGGACCTTCGATCATCACTTGGATGTCGTGTTTCCACGCCTGCTGCGTCAGTTCACCAAGCGTTCTCAATTCTGCAAACTGTGCCTCGTCGTTGGCGTCGTAAATAGAGCCGGGACGAAGCCCATCTCCCAGACTGAAGGACACGTCGTAGGCCTTCATGATTTCGCAAATCTCATCGAAATTCGTATACAGAAAATTCTCCCGATGGTGTGCGAGGCACCACTTCGCCATGATGGAGCCGCCGCGCGACACGATTCCCGTCAGGCGCTTCGCCGTAAGCGGAATCCATGGCAGCCGAACACCAGCGTGCAGTGTGAAATAGTCCACACCCTGCTCGGCCTGTTCAATGAGGGTGTCGCGCATCAATTCCCAGGTGAGTTCTTCGGCACGCCCGTCTACTTTCTCAAGCGCCTGATAAATTGGCACGGTCCCCACCGGCACGGGACAGTTGCGAATAATCCATTCGCGAAGCTCGTGAATATCCTTGCCGGTAGAAAGATCCATAATTGTATCCGCGCCCCAGTAAGTAGCCCAGATCATTTTGTCCACTTCTTCTGCCGGCGAAGAGGTGACTGCGGAGTTGCCAATGTTGCCGTTGATCTTCACTTTGAAGTTGCGTCCGATGATCATCGGCTCTACTTCAGGGTGGTTTATATTCGCTGGAATAATCGCGCGCCCCGCAGCAACTTCGGCCCGAACAAACTCCGGCGTGACTCGTCCTGAAAGCAGTGCGCTGAAAGATTGTCCCCGGTGTTGCCGGAGCAGCAAGGAGTAGGCAGGGTCATCAAGCAGGCGCTCCAGCAGCATTGATTCCCGCAACGCAATAAATTCCATCTCCTTCGTGACGATGCCCTTACGGGCATAGTGCATCTGGCTCACGTTTCGTCCGTTGCGTGAGCGTCGAGAGATAGGGGGAGAGGGAAAACGTGAGTGGTAGGTCAGCAGATCTCGTTCGCGCTGACGTGCATACTGGGACGTAGGGCACGAAAGAGTCTCGGTATCATTGCGTTGTGTGATCCAATCGGTGCGAAGATCAGGTAAACCATGAGACAAATTTATCTGGACGTCGGCATCCGTGTACGGACCAGAAGTGTCATAAACCGGCAGGGGAGGATTCTCTTCCGTTCGATCTCCGTGATGGGTTGCTGATAAAGCGATTTCTCGGTAAGGGACACGCAAATCCCCCCGATCGCCTTCTAGGTAGCGCTTGTGCGATGCCGGATAAGAGGAAGGTGTACGAATTGTAGAAAACGTTGGTGATTGCTTCAGCATTTGATCCTCTCTGTGCAGTAGGTACCGCTTCCGATTCGAACGATCCTCCCTCCCCGTATAAAACTCGTAGAAAAGAATTACGTTCGCGCCGTGTTCATTCTTGGCTACCCCCAGCGGGCTAGATGACTACCAGCTTCTCCGCCGGGATCTTCATGGCCATCTCCTTATCAATGTTCAGGTGGGCCTTAAGCATTTCGCTGGGGACGCGCCTGAGCCACTGATTCAGAGACACGTCGGTGAATTCCTCCGACGGCATGGTTTCCAGTAGGACTAGATCGGCGTCACCCGTATTTTCCATGTAATGTGGGGCATTAGACGGAACATATCCCACGTCGTTGGCGTTGAAGTCCATGGTGCGGGCGTTGTCGACAGGGGAGAACACCGTCATGCGGCCCTTGCCAGCGATGTAGAACTGCCACTCAGATGCGGTTGGGTGCCAATGAAGTTCGCGCATACCGCCGGGCCTAATAGTTACCAGGGCTGCGGCAATGTGCTTCGAGGTTGGGAAGTTGCGGGAGTCGACGATACGAACTTCACCTCCCTTGCCTGACTTCGTGGGCTCCATCGATTTTAGGTGGAATGTATATTGATACTTGGACGCAACATTTTCTCCCCCAATCTCTGCCTTATCCTGCTCCAGAGACTTGGGCAGACTGCCAGGAAAAATATAGAGCGGCGCCTTGGGTGTTTTTGAGAAGACACTCTGATCCAGGCCTGTATTCTTTGCCAATACCTCTGGAGGTGTGTGTGCCACCCACTCAGAGAGAAGCATCGTACGATCTTCCGAGAAGTTGCCCTGATTGAAGACAAGAAGAAACTCCGTTCCGTCGGGTCCGAGTCCTTGGATGGAATGAGGGTAGGCGGCGGGGAAGATCCAAAGATCACCTTCACTCACGTCACCAATAAACATGGTGCCATCGGGGTTCATCACAGTAACACGGGCATTGCCATAGAGTACGTAAGCCCATTCATCAGCAGTGTGCCAGTGCATTTCGCGATAGCTGCCGGCAGTGAGCCGCATGTTGACGCCGGCAATGTCCTTAGAAGATGGAAGAACTGTTTGAGTCACCTCGTGAGTCCATCCACCCTCTTCGACGCGCTTCTTGACAAGATTAAAGGAATACCAAATCGGTACGAGTTCGCCATGATCCGTCGGCGGGGGAGTATTGGAGTTAGGGTTTTCTGCCTGGAGAGGCTTGTTCTCCTGTCCCGGATCGCTCGAGGAATGGTCGTGTTCGGCCTTTTGAGTGCTCGTCTTCTCTTGAGCATTCGCGGTCAGTCCAGCAAATGCCGCTGTTGCCAGAGCCGCCGAACTAAACCCGAGGAAATTTCTCCGCGATGGATGCTCGATCATGGATCTTTCTTTCGTGTGATTGTTCATCTTCGTAAATCTTTCATACGGGAGCGGTTCTCCTTTAGGGAAGTTCCGTGCTAACTTGCGGAACGATGAAATAGAATTCGTCGCCGTTGTCAGCGCTATCCAGCGGGCGGGTTCGCGGAAATGGCGATCGCTCCTCACCAGGTGAAACTCGAGCGAAGAAGAAAGACGTCCGCGTGGTGTTCGTTGTTCGCAACCCCAGCGGCCATAGGGTTCCAAATGTGCTGATAACTTGGAATCAGCCTGATCGCCGGAGTGATCGCGAAATCGTAGGAGACCTCGAGCCCATTCTCGTTTTTGACAGCGGCTGCGGCTCCGTTGAGCTGTTTGAAATCATTTTTCAAAGGCTGACTGATTCCATTGTGATAGATTCCCAATCCAAAACTGTCATTGGGCCGGTGGTCAGAGAGGCCATAGGCATACAACGCTACGCTCGCATCACGCGTGATAGGGTTGGTGTCCTCTGGGGCATATCCGATGCGTCCGAACAGACCAATTCCTCTGAGCGACTGGCCGCTTCCGAGCTTCTCACCGATCGCCGCAGGGCGGTCTTTGACAAAGAGATATTGCGAAAAGTTTCCGATCGTAACCCAACTCTTGCTTTTATAGTTGATGGGCAAAGCCTGAGTTGAAGGAGTTCCCAACAGAACTCCGACAGCCTGCGGAACTTCCGACGGCGACAATTGTCCAAATGGTGACGTCAAATCGATCTTCGGCTTGTTCGTCCAGTTGGCCTGCCCCCAGGATTTGCCCGGCAAGTTGCCGATCTTGTATGAAAAGATTGTGATGCCATAGATGTTTACCCGATTGAATGCGTTCGTGGCGAAATTATTTGCCTGGCTATTGGGATCGAACACGCCGGCAGCAGTGGTTAGCCATTTTGACGGTGTCCACACCCCAATCCCTGCCAACGATGTGGTGTTGTAAAAATTGAGGGCCATCGGATTCTTGTTGAAGTTCAGGTTCGCGAAGTCGTACTTGTAACTGTTGCCGAAAAAGGTTTGGTCGGCGTGGGTGAGCACGTTGACCTTTCCCAAGATGACGGAGAGTTTCGGCGTCAAAGACTGAAATAAGAAATACTCCGTGGGAAGGACATCATGGACGAAGAAGGGACCCGGGAAGGCCAGCCCGGCGTACTGAGGCACGGCGGAGCCCACGGTAAAAGTATCTTGCGGTGAAGAGCTTCCATTCCTGGCTTCCAAGGTGATGTGGAACACGCCGCCCGGCCAGAGCCCGGCGCGCCCGGTATCGACATTCATCGAAAGCTGGGTGTTTTGTATGAAGGCGCTGCCGGTTTTGAGCCCACCTGACGTTACGTTTTGATATGCACTCGTTGAGTAAAGATCAAAGAAAAATCCATGACGAGCTAGATCTGTTCGCAGCCCTCCCCAATCGCCACTCAATTGAGTGCGATAGCGGAAATCTCTCGAGTCGGTTCCCGGCAGCCCGAACACCGGTCCGTTGTTGAAGTATGGCAGGAGGTAGGGTGCCAAATTAGCAACAGAAGCTTTTTTTGTTGGAACTGGGCCCCAAGAGTCAGCTGCATTCGCGCGGGAAGACGTTGTCTTTTCTTCGATCGGATCATTGTCATAAGCTGCGCCGCCGACTCCATTCTGAGCCGCATGCACATCTGGCGTCGTTGGCGCGCCGACATCTGCCCCTGACTGTCCGTCCATGTTGATGGCTTGGCCAAACACGGTGTTTTGGACGCACGGCGCCAGAAGTACGAGTGTGAAAAATACAGTCCTTCCGGCGCCGTTTCTAAGCATCCTTTTGAACATCGTTTGTTCCTTTATTGAGTTGAAGTTAGTCCACGTCGGCTACCAGTGGCCGGAGCTGATGCGCAATACGAATGGCGATCACGGTAGGTCCGTCAGCGCTGAGAGCTGTTTTGAAAGCTGCCTTGATTTCCTCTATCGTGTTAGCGGCCACTCCGACACAACCAAAGGCCTTGGCCGTTGCGACGATATCGAGTCCGGGCAGATCAAGCGCGGGCACATTGGGAGTTTTCTCGAGAACTGCAAACTCTTTGAGAATGGCGTACTCGTCATTGCACGGGACAATGTAGATAAGCTTGAGTTTTTGCCGAGCGGCAGTATAAAGGCTCTGTACTGAATACTGCAGAGCTCCATCCCCGATGGCAGCGACGACCGGGCGCCCTGTTCCCATCTTCTTCTGGGCAAGCGCAACGCCAACTGCTGCTGGTTCTCCCCATCCAAGTCCGCCACTCGCGAAGGTATAGTACGAACCGGGCTCGGTGATTGGCCAGTACTGGGCGAGATCTCCGAAATTAGAAGCTGTTTCGTTCACCAGAATGGCATTCTCGGGCCGCAACTCGCTCAATGCGGCGAATGCCTCAAGGGCCTTTAAAGGACTATTCGGTGACGCTGGAAGTTTTCGTTCAATGTGTGGTGCCGCAGGAACGAGCCGCGACTTCACTTCCGGAATTGCATTATTCAATGCCTCCAGGGCCAGCTTTGCGTCTGCCAACAGGCTGTCTCCGACGATCGCGGCGGCCGCATCGTAGGGGTCATTGGTGATCTGCAAGAGTTCAGCATCTTCGGGAAGGTAGTCTCCTCCAATGTAGGGGTAATACCGGAAGACCTGGGCTCCAACCACGATGATTAGGTCATGGCCACGAAGTTTTTTGCTCAGTGGGCCAATCGCAAATGGGGCCATACCTCGAAACTGCGGGTGAGTTTGAGGGAAGGACGCTTTATCAGATAGCGGCGACATATACACCGGAGCTCTCAAGCGCTCCGCAAACTTGATGCCGGCATCCCAAGCGCCTGAGCGCTCAATCTCAGGGCCATAAAGCAACACTGGGTTCTTGCTCTTCCGAATCCTTTCGGCGAATTGAGCAAGCCGCTCAGGGTCTGGTGAGTACCGCGAGCTTGCAGTTCGAACGACCGCCTCTCCCAGAGCCGGCTGATCCCAGTCATCCAACGGAATTGACACATACACCGGGCCTGCGGGAGGCTGCATAGCAACCGTATAGGCCCTCATGATTGCTCCGGGGACGTCTTGTGCCCTCACAGGTTGATATGCCCACTTAACCCAGGGCCGCGGCAGGGTCGTCTCATCCCGGTTGGTAAGATATGGATCGCAGAGGATCATCTCACGTGTCTGCTGGCCAGCGGTGATGATGAGAGGCGTTTTATTCTGGAAGGCCGTCATGATGTTGCCCATGCCGTTCCCGGTTCCCGCTGACGTATGCAAATTCAGGAGCGCTGGCTTTCCAGTAGCTTGAGCAAAGCCGTCTGCCATTGCCACGGCGGTCGCCTCCTGCAGAGCAAGTACATATTCGAAATCCTTCGGGAAATTCTTGAGAAACGGCTGCTCTGTCGAGCCCGGGTTTCCGAAAATCGTTGTCAATCCAAGCTTCCGTAAGAGGTTGTACGTAACATCCCAGACGGTCGTCTGAGTTTCGCGTCGCTCATCTTTGAGCACCTCCAGAACTTCGGTTTGGCTATTTCTGCTCATTCCCAAATCTCCTTATGCGGTGTCCGGCTCTTCGGCGTGGATCGTCACGAAGTGCTTCTGTAGTCCTGAGCAAGAGTGACAATTTCCCGAACTCTCGAGAAGGTGAGTAACGGTTAGCCCCGGTTATGAGCCTTCCGGTTCTCGTCGGTATCGAATAAGCAGAACCAGAAATCCAGCGGGCAGAAAAAGCAACTAAACTTGTTAGCCTTAGCCCTCGAATGCTTTGGGTTCATATGCGATCACGAAGCATGAGCACAAAAGACAAAGGCCCGCCGTCGGCGGGCCCTTGCACATCGGTGATGCCTAAACCTTTGCCAATGATGGTGCTGGCCTATCATTCAGCACAGCATCAATGTTGTCGAGTGCAACCATGCCCATATTCGTCCTGCTCTCGACGGTTGCAGTGCCGATATGCGGTAGCAAAAAGACATTCTTGAGCTCGACATAGCCGGGATTGAGCTTTGGTTCTCCCTCAAACACGTCGAGACCGGCTGCAGCAAGGTGGCCGCTCTTGAGAGCAGCGATCAAATCTTCATCAACAACCAGGCCACCCCGGGCAGTGTTCACCACAATCGCACCTTGCGGGAGAAGGGCGATCGTTCGCGCATTGAGGAAGTGATGGGTCTTCTCCGTCTCGGGGGCATTCAGGCTGAAGAAGTGACTTACACCGAGAAGCTCCAAGGGATCGGCATGAAAGACAGCGTCGTCCGCCTCTTCCGCTGGAAGCGGATGCGGATTTGAGTAATGAATCTTCATGCCGAATGCCCGGGCGCGCTTCGCAACAGCCTGACCAATTCGTCCCATACCCAGAATTCCGAGGGTCTTTCCTGTCACCTGCCAGCCCAGAAGTGCGGCCGCGCGAGGGACGGTCCATTCACCGGTTCTGACCAGATCCTGTGCCTCGAATGCTCTGCGACTAGCGCCAAGCAGCAACAACATCGCTATGTCCGCCGTTGCGTCGGTCACTTCGGCAGGGGTGTATCCAATTGCGATATTTCGTTCCGCCGCAGCACGCATATCGATTTGGTCTACACCAACGGAATACGTTGAGATTACCTTGACGGAGGGTGAGACCCGTCTGAAGAAATCTGCATCGAGCCTGTCGAATGGCGTGATCAGGATTGCGTCTGCGCCATCCGCGGCGGTGAGGAGTTCTTCACGTGTAAAGGATGCTCCATCCCCTTTGCGTCGGACCTCGTATTCGTTATTGATCCGCGTCTCAACTGACTTGACGAAATGCGACGTCACCACCAACACTGGCTTTTTCATGAACT
The DNA here is from genome assembly GCF_000745965.1 of Edaphobacter aggregans DSM 19364. Taxonomy (GTDB): domain Bacteria; phylum Acidobacteriota; class Terriglobia; order Terriglobales; family Acidobacteriaceae; genus Edaphobacter; species Edaphobacter aggregans. The sequence goes on from NZ_JQKI01000012.1 coordinate 164,926, forward strand.
GTGTTCTCCCACAAGCTTGTCGTTCTCATCTGTTATGACATGGAATATTGCCAGCATCCACCGAACCGAAAACGCGAGCAACGGTTAGCTCACGGCGGCTACGAACAAAGCCAACCGAAGAGATAATGGAAGGGACATCTACTCGTGTCCTACCGTTTCCATGATCTTTCCCATCTCCATCGCGTTGCTTGAGGGAATTTCTTGAAGACTTATCGCGAGTTGATCATTTGCAATACCGGTCAGACTCTGAAACATAGCCCACAACTGCTTAAGCATTTCCGCCTTTTCATCTACGGCATGTCCACTTCGCAGGATGCAATTTAGAGCCCCAGTCGAAGCCCTGTCCCCACCGGTATATCCGGCCCCCCTTGGATAAGAGAGAAAGACCACTCGGACGAAGTTTTCGGGGACCTTCATAACCCCGTTGTGTATCCGTGTAATCTCCTTTGCGATTTCCGCTTTCATTTCCTCTGATATGGATCCCTCTTCCGTGATCGCGGTATATAAAGGCATTTTCGTTCCCTCCGATGGCTAAGTGTTTAGTTGTTAATCGAGAGCACAAGCTTTCCTGTCGTTCTCCGACCCTCCCGGAGGTGTGAACCCGGACGAGCACTCTCCCGCCTGAGGCACAGGATCGGAAACTGTGCACAATTCGAGGACGTCAGGTTCCCCTGTCGATCGAATTTGGATTGCTCTCATCCCTTACCTCTTTCGAAGAAAATCGATCACCCTTTCTTTGGGAAAAGAAATTGCATTTGGAATCTTGCAGACCAGTGTGTCGTCCCGTCTGGGTACTCAGCGTTTCGAAAAACTTGGGTGTAGATGTTCACAGGCAGCCTTTCAAAATGGACGATCTTTCCAACTCCGCCACCGACGGGCACTACCCACCGTTCAGCTCGTTGTTTCTCCCAATCTGCGGTGATGATCGGTGAGGATGTGAGGTACCACCCGTGACGAAGGTTGTAGTTCACGAATGGCTGCATCAGCATCTGATTGACATCCTTTCGCGCCGATGGTCCCGCCACGGAGAACAAGTTGTACACCAGCGTTCCATATAACCAATGTCCTTGGCTCCTCAATGCGACAACTGTAGGGCCGACACTGAGTTTCTTCGTACCAAGGATGTCTTGTGTTGCAGTAGGAAAAGACAGGATTGGTCCTGCGCCCCAAATAATAGGGCCAGCCTTTGCCGGCGATAGAAACAGCGAGAGGCTGACGTCTCCTAGTCCGGTTGTTCCGTTGACTCCTGGCGCCAGGTCGGGCACTTGGATCACCGGAACGATGGTCCGCGTAATAAGATTCCAATCCTTCGACAGAGTAAACGGGACGACAGGCTTCATCTCAAGAACGTAGCTGTCTTCTTTGTCAATCCCTGTTTGAGGATTGAAGTCATTCTCGAACGGGACTGAAATTAAACGTGCGATCGGATTCTGCGCTTGCTTGGCTATACTCGAACTCTCCTGGGCCCGAGTTGGCTGGACACTGGCAATGATGGTCAAACTCATTAGGGTGATTTTGCATATTGCCCGTATCGAGGCGCCGCGCATCGATGCTTCCACACCGACGGCGGCCAAATGCTTTGAGTCGTTGCATGTCCCTCCCTCCAAGGCGTTCGCGGCTCGGTTCGAGAATAATCTTTGAAATTGTCCCATTGTTCCTCCTGGCTCAACCGCGAGATTCGCACTTCCGCGAAGCCAAGGGAACGTGAGCAACAGTTAGCTCCCGGTGATCGCTGATAAGCCAAATGCGCGTCAAGGCTTCCGAGTCCAAATCGCTCCCTTAAGTGCAGTTGCGAGCCACGCTCGACCTGATTTCCGGCGTCTACCTGGTACGCCTATCCATGGGGTGCGATCTTTTACTCCGGCTTTTTCGCCTTGAAAGCCGGGTTGGAGTATCCACAGGATTTAGTTCTATTACAGGAACATGTAATTGTTTCGCTGCCGTGCAACTGCTACTCTCACGCTGTCATGTGGTTTATGACATTCGGCACTGCCATGGACGTCACGGAGTACGAACTCCTGACTCAGGAACTTGCTGTTGAAAAAATGAGCTCCCGAAGAATGGGTCTTTCTCTCTCGGTACCTTCTTCAGGTTGTTTCACCTCTTGATGTTGCTTACGCAGTTGTCATCTCTGTTGGGTTGTTATGTTGAGCCAGGCGAGCGACTTCATCGCGTCGAGTCAACTCTGCTTGTTGCTGGCCTAAAGTCGCAACAAACAAGCGGCATTGTTCTCACCCGAGCTGGCTCGGGTGCCATTTTCTTTCCTCTCGGCATCCTGAGGCAAAGCGCCAACAGAGATGGAATGTGAGTAATATGTGGGCGTTGTGCGGAAAACACATAAAGAAGGGGGGTCCTTTGTTCCCATTAGAAGTTGCGACGCCTTCGCAAGCTCAACCTGCGTCGCAGCCTCGCAGCTATGCTGTCTTGTTCTCTTGATGATCGTTACCTCCGTCTCTTCTTTTTTTGGACAACCACTTCGATTAGCGAACGTGCAGGTGGGTCACGACTCCTGGACCTTCAAAGAGGGAGCGCCTGCGGACATCACGTGTTTAGCACAGACCAATGACGGGTTCCTTTGGCTGGGCGGCCCCAACGGACTATTTCGCTTTGATGGAACGCGATTCGAACCATTCAGCTCGCCGTTTGGCGATCTGCTCCTCTCGAACAACCTTTACTCGTTGTTCGCACCGCCGTCTGGTGGCCTCTGGATCGGCTACACGTTCGGAGGCTTCAGTTTCCTGGATAAGGGGCGAGTGACCAATTATGCGAGCGGAATTGGAAGTGTTTACGGTTTTACTCAGGATCGGGATGGAATTGTATGGGCAGGCACATCCAGTGGTCTATGGAGATTCGATCATTCGGGGTGGCAGCATATCGGGATTGAGTGGAACGCTCCGACCGGACGCGTCACGCAGGTTGGATTTGATTCAGAGGGGATACTTTGGGCGTTGGTGGGCAGTACGGGTGCCCCGAAGGACCTTATCTGCCTTATGCCGGGGACCGGACGATTCAAAACAGCGGGCAGCAATTTATTAGGAGAGAATTTCACCTGGGAGCCGGATCGAACTGTCCTGACCGCGCCCGTAGCCCCACGTGCGTCCGACTCCGGCAAAGGTTCTGATGAGAGGCCGCCTGCTTACCCGGTTATCAGCAAAAACCTTCAAATGGTTGACCGAAACAACAGTATTTGGATCTCACCCTGGGATAAGCCGGTTGTGATGCGCCTTCCAAAAGACAGCCTGCGTGATGTCCAGAACAAAGCGTCCCCAGCTATCTCTGAAACCTATAACGTAAACCCTTTTCAGATGGCACAGTTGGTGGATCGTGAAGGAAATATCTGGTTTGGAGACACCAGGGGTATCCATCGATTCTTCTACACCCCCTTGATCAGACAGGAATTCCCGAAAGAAACATCGGAGAGTTCGGATTTCGCCGTGGTTGCTGATGACAATGGGGCGGTCTGGATCAGTTTCGGTACGCGTGGCGAATCTGTAATAGCAGACCTGTATCACGTGCTGGGCAGCAAAGCCGAGCGTCGTCTCCCGCAGGTGATATCGTCATTCGCCTACCGCGCACCTGACAAGACGTTCTGGTTCTCCGGGGAACGTTGTCTTTGGCATCTTGTCCGAGACGATTTCGTTCGAGTGAACCTTCCCCCGGAGGTGGTGAACCAATTTGGATTCCTGCAGACGATTACTGCGGATCGACAAGGAGGAATATGGGTCTCCTTCGGCCGCCACGGTTTATACCGGTTAGCCAATGGCAGTTGGACACCTTACGGTGGCCGCGACGACCTCGTAAAGACAGGGGCCATGATGATCGCGTTCACCGATAGCCTTGGCCGCGTGTGGTTCGGCTATACGAAGAGCCAGCTGGCGGTTTTGGATGGCGATCGGGTCCGTCGATTCGGTCCGAGCGATGATCTTCAAGTGGGCAATATCACGGCGATCTATGGACGAGGATCGGAGATCTGGATCGGGGGTGAATTTGGGCTGGAGCAGTTTGATCAGGGACGCTTCCGCAAGATCGCCGCTGTGGATGACAAATGGCTGCGCGGAATCTCTGGAATCGTCGAAACACCCGAGGGAGATTTATGGCTCAACGCGATTTCAGGGATCTTCCATATCCGTAAGGCGGAGATCTCCGAAGCTTTGAAAGATTCTGCGTATCGGATCAAGGGCGAGCACTTCGGCATACGCGAGGGACTTTCAGGGATTGCCAACCAGGCGCGTCCGTTTCCAACCGCCATCGAGGGCACCGATGGCCGACTGTGGTTCGCGTTGCGCAACGGAGTAGTGTGGCTCGATCCAACAACCTACTCTGAAAAACGGAGAGTGCTGCCTCCGATCACCATCCAGTCGGTCTCAGCCGACGACAAAGGCTACGCGCCCGACGCTCGTCTCTCTTTACCAGCCCATACGTCGAGCGTGCAGATCAGCTACACCGCAGTGAGCCTCTCCGATCCCGAGGCCATCCGATTCCGCTACAAGCTGCAGGAAACAGACAAGCACTGGCACGAAGCGGCTGCGGCCACTCCGGTTACCTATCGCAACCTTCCTCCCGGATCCTATCATTTCAGCGTTGAGGCGTCAGATACGAACGGCGTGTGGTCAGACAAAATTGCCACTGCGGAGTTCACGATGCTGCCGGCTTTCTACCAGACGCTATGGTTCCGTTCGCTATGCGTGATCCTCTTATTGGTAGCGGTTGCAGGGTTGTATCAGCTTCGGCTGCGGCAGTTGGCACGGCAATACGGCATGCGTCTGGAAGAGCGGGTGAGCGAGAGGACACGCATCGCACGGGAGTTGCACGACACGCTGCTACAGGGCTTTCAAGGACTCTTGTTGCATCTCCAGGTGGTCTTCGACCTCCTTCCGACGCGCGCTCAGGAAGGCAAGCAAAAACTAGGCAGTGCTATCGATCAAGCTGTTGAAGCGATCAGGGAAGGTCGTGACGCCGTGCAGGATTTGCGGTCGTCTGTGACGGTGACAAATGACCTTGCCCTTGCCTTGGACACGCTCGGACAAGAACTCGCAGTTGATGGAACAAACCACAATGCAAATGCTCCGGTATTTCATGTTGAGGTGGAAGGCGCGCCGCGCGATCTTCACCCAGTGACGCGGGACGAAGTCTACAGGATTGCTGGCGAGGCCTTACGAAACTCCTTTCGGCACGCCGACGCGCAACACATCGAAATAGAAATCCGGTATGACCAGCGGCAGATCCGATTGCGTTTGCGCGACGACGGAAAAGGCATTGACCCGAAACTTCTCAGTGACGATGGGCGCGAAGGACACTACGGCTTGCGAGGTATGCGAGAACGGGCAAAGCTTTTAGGTGGAGAGCTCACCGTATGGAGCGAACGGGATTCAGGGACCGAGGTGGAGCTGATCATTCCCGCAGCCCATGCGTATACGCCATCCGGGCTGCCCCGGTCTTGGTTCGCGGAAAGATTTTTCAGGAAAGCCCAGGAGGGAAAACGATGAGTGATGTTACCAGCCGGATGCGGATTCTCGTGGTAGACGACCATCCCCTCCTTCGCGACGGAGTTACGGCGCTGGTCAGCAGCCAGTCGGACATGAGCATCGTCGCACAAGCATCTAACGGGCGCGAAGCGATTCAACAGTTTCGCGCACACCATCCGGACGTCACGCTGATGGACCTCCAGTTGCCGGAAATGAACGGCCTCGATGCGTTGATCGCGATTCGCGGTGAGTTTCCCGAGGCTCGAATCATTGTTCTGACGACATATGTTGGAGATGCGCAGATCCTTCGCGCGGTCAAAGCCGGCGCACGTGCGTACCTGCTCAAAAATACTCTGCATAGAGAGCTGTTGGACACGATCCGTGCCGTCCACGCCGGGAAAAAGTATATTTCTCCCGAGGCCTCCTACGAGCTTGCTGAACACGCCAGCGAGGATGCCCTCACACCGGCGGAAGTTCGCGTGTTGCGGTCGATTGCCGATGGAAATTCCAATAAGGAGATTGCAGCTCTGCTATCCATTTGCGAAGACACGGTGAAGAGTCAGGTGCGAAATATTCTTTCCAAACTGAGCGCCAAAGACCGTACCCAAGCCGCCATGATCGGACTGAGACGTGGAATCATCGATGCCTAAAGCCCCCAAAAGGGTGACTTTTCCAAGCCTTTTGGGGTTGTTGCTCAGTTGCATACATTATAGGGTCATGAGGTGCGTCGACTTTTCTCCACGTTCGCTCATGGGGCGCCCGGCGTAGGTCTTCTCTTGTTGCGGATAGTGTCTGGCCTTGCTTTGATCTTTTGCGGCTTGACTTCGTTGCGGGGCCGCCCGCCTGTGGGGCCAGTTATGTTAGACATGCTCGTGACCTGCATAGGACTTCTCCTGCTGGCGGGTTTGTGGACCCCAGTCGCCGGCACACTGCTGGCGATCATTGCCTTCTGGCATGCATTCATCGAACCCGCGAATTCCTGCAATTGTGTCGTGATGGGAACTCTTGGCGCCGCGCTAGCACTTCTCGGACCAGGGGGCTGGTCGGTCGATGCTCGCCTTTTTGGATGGAAGCGCATCAGCGTGCGAGACAGAGTGAAGTAACTTCCACTCGAGAGACTTTTTTTTGACCTAAACAGTACCTACCGCTACCTAAATCTAGTTACCCCACCTGCCCACATTTTAGTTACATCACCTACCCAAAATGATGGCAGAGCCTCTCCAAATGGGCTTGTTGGGAACGGAGACCGATGCGAGACTCGCCATTAGGGAAGCGTGATACGGCAACGCTCGGTCAGCAGCGATAGAACTTAGGCAACAATAATGCAAAGAGACCCTGAAAGAGTTAGATCAAGAAGAACGAAGCTCACCTTCACGATGTTGAGACTGCAGCGCCTCAACGGAGACTGCCAATGAGAGTGCGGAGTCATACGGAGTCGAACTAGACACGGTCCAGCCTATATCCGTGGAATGAGGAACAAGAGAGACGGCGGATATGAATACTCCGAGAAACCGGACAAAGCGAAGCGAGGAGAGCGAAGATGATTGATGCAGATGACCGGCAGAGCCGTGATTTGGTGGGCGTGAGAGCAGTATTCAGACCTCGGGTTCGCTGCTCCGGAGTTCGAAACGGCCTCGCCGATCCAGATGTGATAGAAAAAGGTTCCTTTGCGACCGAAGCCGAGAGCGATGAGACGATCTCCGAAGACGCGATTCGTGATGAACTCTCTCGAATTCTCGAGAGTTCGATATTTATTCAATCTGACCGGCTAGGCCGATTTCTTCAGTTCACTATTGACAAAACCATGGCGGGCGAAGGGGGGATGCTCAAGGAGTATCTAATCGGCACGGAGGTGTACGACCGCCCGACTTCCTATCGGCCCAGTGAAGACTCGATTGTGCGCGGAGAAGCTCGCCGGCTACGAAGTAAATTGAAGGAATACTACGAATCCGTTGGCAAGAACGACCCACTTTCTATCCACTATCGGCTTGGCAGCTATGTGCCCACGTTCCGAAATAAACATAGACATGTGAACTTTGCTGCCACAGAATCCACTCCCCGTGAACGATTTACTGGTGGAGACGGCATCCGCATAGCTGTTCTGCCTTTCTTAGACGCTTCTGGCAGCGCCGCGTCTGGTATTTGTGCTCAATTGATTACCGATGACTTAATTCACGAACTGGTCCGCACAGATGGGATTCGCGTAATCGCCGCAAGTTCAGTAGCGCCCCTGGTCGCGAAAGCTATGGACATTCGTTCTCTGGCTCGGACTCTGGACGTTCAGATCGTATTCGAAGGTACGGTGCGCCACGACAACAACCTATTGCGCATTACCTCCAGGGCCGTTGACCCTGCCGACGGATTTCAGATCTGGTCTGAACGGATCGAAACGGAGCAAGATCTGCAAGATCTTTCCACAGTCTCTGAGCGAATTGCATCGTCGCTCGTATGCCGCATCCGGCCAACGAATGATTGATTGGGACAAACCGCATACCGGCACTACCTCCCTGGGACAGGGGGATCAACTCCAACAGACTTTTCCCATGCGGGAACGAGCTAGACCGGACCGACGCCCCACTTTGGGGTCATGTAGCGAAGGCGGCATACAAGCAAGGAAAGATTCAGCCAGCGATGGACACGACAGACGGCAGAGCATGGACGAGAACGAGAAAAATACTTCTTTTGTCTCTGCTGCTCGGCCACTTCCCTAGCACGCATGCCCAGAGTATTTCCCGGTCACCTACCGAACCATGGACAAACGAGAAGCGCCAGGCTCAATTTGCTCATTCTCTCCGAGCCACTCAAGCCGAGGCGTACACGACTGATCCGACTCACGCATACACGCTGCCCGAATTGATTAACCTCGCGGAACTTCACAACCCGGACACTCGCGTGGCGTGGCAGAATGCAAAGGCTAAGCTGGCGGAGGTCGGTATGGCAGAGTCCGCCCTGTACCCCACCGTTGCGGCGGTCGCTATCGCCTCAACCTGGCGTAATGGACCTTTGATTGGGACGGAGTTTCACCGGCAAACCATCGGGCTCTTCCAGCCTACGCTGAATCTCAATTATTTGATCTTCGACTTTGGTAAGCGGAGTGGCGCGATTGCCGCAGCGAAAAACGAGCTCTTCGGTGCCGACTTCGCGTTCAACGACGTCCATCGGAGACTCATCTACCAGACCAGCTCCAGCTATTACTTTCTCCTCAACGCGCTTGGACAGCTCGAAGCTGCGCGTGCCACGCTTGCGAACGCACAGACCGTTCAGAAGGATGCGGAGGCTCGACTCAAGAATGGAGTGGCAACGCTTCCTGACGTCCTCGAGGCGAGAGCGGCCACGGCGCAGGCCGAATACGACCTTCAGGCCGCCGATGGCGCTCGGGAAATTGCCTTGGGGAACCTCTCTACCTCGTTAGGTCTTCCACCGAGTACAGCGCTACAGGTTCAACCGCTCAATCAGCTCACGGTGCCTGATGAACTTCCCGAAAGCGTCGAGGATGTCATTGATCGCGGTCTGCGGCAGCGCCCGGACTTGATGGAACAAGTCGCCAATATGAGAGCCGCCGACGCCTCGCTGGAGCAAGCGAGATCCGACTACCTCCCCTCGCTCTCCTTCTCCGGTCTCGGAGGTTTGCAGCGCGCTTACGGCCAACAGGATCTGCTTCCAGGAACGTATGCTGGTGGCGAGACCTGGAATGTGAGTCTGACACTACGGTGGAATGTTTTCGATGGGTTACGCCGTGAACATGCAATTGCCGAAGCCAAAGCACAGAGATCTCAAGCGAAGGCGGAGATAGACGCCACAAAAGACCAGATTTCGAACGAGGTCTGGACGGCCTACTCTAGCCTGAAAACATCACAGCGCCAACGAAAGGCCGCTGCCGCTCTGCTCCTGTCCGCAGAACAGTCCTATGTAGCGGCGCTCAAATCTTATGACCTCGGTGTGCGGAGTCTTCTCGACGTGGTAGCGGCCCAGCGCACTCTGGCCCAAGCGCGTTCCGCAGACGTCGCTGCCCGGGCACAAGTCCTCACTCAATTCTCAAACCTTGCGTTCCGGAGTGGGGACCTTTTGCGCACTGCCTTAAGAAAGGCAGCCCAACAACCATGAACCGAATGCGTTTTACATCGAAAGCAAACGTCATCCTATTGGTCTCACTCACACCGTTTTTGTTGACAGGCTGTCAGCGGGCACCGGCCTTCAATATCGAAGGATCCTTCTTTCCAGGATGGCTCGTCTGTGTTGTAGCCGGCATCATCTTCGCTGTTTGCATTCGAGGCTTACTCTGCCGCGTCGGTCTTGAACGGGAGATCAAGCCGTCTATTCTGATCTATCCCTGCGTTGCTTTGTCGTTTGCGTTGACTACTTGGTTGATCTTTTTCCGCTGAGGCGTTTATTGAACGGAGACTCCTATGACGAACGAACAATCGACGACAAAGCGGCTCGCAGGGAGACTCCTGAGCATCGGCATTATTGTGTACACACTCATCGTTGGCGCCATCTGCCTGCATAGTGTGAGCACAAACCCGCGGACGGACGACGCGGAGGTCTTCGCAAACTTTATCGGCATTGCTCCTCAGGTCGAGGGTCCAATCGTCAAGCTCTACGTCAAGGACAACCAGTTCGTCCATAAAGGTGACCTGCTCATGGAGATTGATGACCGGCCCTACCGCTACGCGCTCGAACATGCAATGTCGGAACGCGAAGTACTCGAGGGTCAGATCGAAGATGAACGGAGAACCATCGCCGCCCAGACTACCAGTGTCGAAGTCGCACAGACCGCGACGCGTACTGCAGATGCAAACGTCTCGAGGTATGCGGCTTCCGTGGAGGAGGCAAAGGCCTCGGTTCTGAATGCACGGGCTGGACTTGCCAGGGCCGAGGAGGATCTTAACTACGCAAGCAGCAATCTCGGCCGTATTCAACCCCTTTTGGCCGAGCAATTTGTCACTGTCGATCAGGTCGATCAGGCAAAGACGCTAGAGGCGACGCGCCGCCAAGCTGTCGAACAGGCACGCTCGCAGCTGAAGGTGTCGGAAGCCGGCCTGGAATCGGCGCTCGCGCGGTACCAGCAAAGCAAAGCAGCCCTGGACCAGAGCCACCAGCAGGTCCAGGTCTCTAAACACAGCATCCCAACCCTCGATCCGCTCGTCGCGCAGCGATCCGGAAGAACTTCGACGATCGAGGTCGCGGAATACAACCTGAACAATTGCCGCATCTATGCCCCGTTTGACGCCCGCGTCACGAACCTTACGATCTCCGAAGGAGCCTATGCCCACACGGGCCAACAGATGTTTACGCTGATTGACACCAGAGCCTGGTGGGTCATGGCGAACTTCCGTGAAACCCAACTGAAATACATCCGTCCGGGCATGCCGGCGGAAGTATATGTTTTGTCCGAGCCAGATCGGCCCCTTGCTGGAACGGTCGATAGCGTAGGGTTTGGAGTTACACCCGATGAAGACGTCGTAGGAAAGCTGAGTTCAGGTCTGCCCGACGTGCAGCGGACACTTAATTGGGTCCATCTGGCGTCTCGGTTCCCCGTCCGAATCCAGATTAGCGAACCGCCTGAAGATCTCGTTCGCATGGGAACCTCGTCGATGGTCATCGTACGCGCATCCGGTTCAGGCTCTCCGGGCAGTAGGTATCGATGACAACCGACGCTAAGTCGACGCCTGAGCCAAGTGGCTTTGTAGCTTGGTTCGAGCAATTCTTAAAAAACGAACTTGCGCCCTATCCCGGTCGTGGAGTCGTTGTGGCCCGCACGGTCATTGCGGCAACCGTCACTATGCTTCTGATCATGACCTTCCGTGTGCCCGGGGGTGCGCTCGGAGCCCTGTACGCGTTTCTCATCTCCAGGGAGAGTCTTCGCTCTACCTTTCGGTCCGGGGTCGCCATCGCAATCAGCTATGTGGCTGCCGTGACGTTTGTGCTCGTCGCAGCGGACGTCTTCGCCGACCAACAATCGGCGCGCATCCTGTGGTTCGCCGCCAGCATGTTCGTCACATTCTTCGGTCTGCGGGCCCTCCGCTATACAGAGGTCGCCACCGGATTCGCGGTTCTGGTCGTGAATGCTCTTCCCATCTGGCAGATTCCTCAAACAGCCGAGTATCGAGTCGAACACACACTCTGGCAGGCGTTGGCGGTCGGCATAGGAACCGTGGTTACGATAGCGGTGGAAATCATCTTCCACGCAATTCGGCCAAGGGATGAGATCGTCGACGGAATCAGAGAACGGCTGGACGCAGTCCGGGCGCTGTTGTTGGCCTATGCGGCCGACAAGCTCGTCCCAAGTGAGACGGTAGATCGAGTCGCAAGGTATGCGATGGTAGGGACGAGCGGTCTGCGAAGAGAGCTTGCACGATCCGGCTACGAAGCCTCTATCAATGATCGTTGGAGCACCGTAATCTCTCTGGTGGGCCGCGTTGTCGATTTGGGGGTTAGTGCAGTTGTAAGGCCACATCACCTTTCGATTCGAGAGCACGAGCATCTCCGCAGACTCGATACGCAGCTGCGACGGATTCAGAGCCATTTGGGCAACTCGAGGAACACTCTCATCGCTGAAGAGTTCATGGATTCAGCCGCTGTGACCTCGAGCAGCACACAGCTGGCCGAGATGGACAGGTCCCTTTCGATGCTGGCGCAGGTACTGCAAGGTGCAGACCTCGCCCAGCGGGTCCCTAAGACTGATTCTCGAACTGACAACCCCGTCAATGAACAGGATGCCTTTTCGTTGTTCATCCCGGATGCGTTCCGGAACCCCGAACACTTAATGTTCGCGATACGCGGCAGTATGGCGGCCACGCTCTGCTACCTAATATACGAACTTACCGACTGGAGAGGGATCGCAACATCCGTCACAACTTGCGTCATTACCGCGCTCTCAACAGCTGGATCTTCGCGGCAAAAGCAGATCCTGCGTGTGGGAGGAGCGATTACGGGGGGATTGGTCCTCGGAATCGGTTCGCAAATTTTTGTCCTTCCCGACATCGACTCCATTACTTCATTTGCCATTCTGTTCGCCGCGGTCACTGCAATGGGCGCTTGGATTGCAACGTCGAGCTCACGCCTGTCTTACTTTGGTGTCCAACTCGCCCTGGCTTTCTATCTCATTAATATCCAGGAGTTCACCATTCAGACCTCGCTCACCGTAGCCCGCGATCGGGTCGTCGGCATTTTGCTTGGCCTGTTCATGATGTGGCTCGTCTTCGACGGAATTGGAGGAACAACCGCAGCCGATTCAATGATGCGAGCATTCTGCCTCAATCTGCGCACGCTGGCCGAGATGTTCGAGCAAATCGACCGCTCCGATCTTTCCGCCGCGACTCAGAGAGCACATGATCTGCGCGAGGAGATTCGGTCACACTTTGACAAAGCCAATGCCCAGGCAGACGGGGTTCCTTTTGAGTTTGGGCTGCGAAGAGAACGTGGAATGGCTTGGCGCAGCCTCATTCGTAAATGGCAACCACGGTTGCGTGCGGTTTACTTTCTTGAGGCGGCTTCTTTTCAACACCACCTTTATGAGCGAGATGATGCACTTCCTGCTTCGTTCTGGACAGCAATCGGTGTAGTGCACCGCGATTGCGCGCAGCTCCTCCTCCTGATGGCGGACCGTCTTGAAGGGAAATTGATGAGCCCTGGACCAATCCGCCGAGTTGATTCGGGACTTCGCCTGCTTAGCGAGGCGATACCGGCAATGATGCTTACGCCGGTGCAGTTAGAGAGAGCACGCGGGGTTATCGACCTGTCACGCCAGGCTTGCGATGAACTCACCGCAGTGTTGACAGAGATGCTCGAGATGTCTGCCCTCTCCGAATCATCATCCCAGGTGAATTCAGTCTTCGTTGGAGACTAGCCGCGGCGTCGCTATTCTTGCCGACTAGATTGAGTTTGTGCCCTCGACAGTTAGAACCAACCATGTCGTCCGAACTCACGGGTTGGATGGAGAATCATCGGCCGCCCTAGACAAGGAGGGCTTCTAGAACAAAGACCACTCAGACCCTCCTCTCCTTGACAGAATTGCCGGTCGCAACATAGACATGTAATAGCCGTTGACGGGCGACAATTGGAACACCCGACCGACGACAAACAAAATTCCCGATCGTGAAAGAATAGTTGACGCCGGACAAGCCGTCGATTCTGTGGGTAGATAAGATCTTTGCACTGCTCTAGGAGGTGATATGCAAACTCTTCATGGACGAATCGCAGTGGTAGTCGCCGCTTCAGATGGGGTCGGTGCTGCGACAGCACGCTGCATCGGGGAACTGGGTGCATCGGTTGTAGTCAACTATTCATCGGATAAGGGCGGAGCCGACCGGGTTGTCGCTGAGATAGTACGGTCTGGCGGTAGAGCGGTAGCGTTTCAGAGTGACATGGCGAACGCAGCGGATTTCGGCAATGCTGTCAGTTGCGCCCGCCTGACCTTTGGAAGCCCTGACTTCGTCTTCAACAACACACGCGATTATCCGCAAGATGTCTCCGCGCCAAAGACAGAAGAAGACCATCTTGCAGAGTTCCGGGGATACTTCGCCCAAGCAGCCCGCGCAAATCCCGCATGAAAAACATTATTCTTACAAAAGGTGCAAATCTACCATGACGCATGGAAGGACTCAGAAGAACTCTCTAACCAAACCCTCTCCCGGTTTACAGAATCGCTTCCCGACGGATCCAGAATTTGTGACGGTAGACGAAGGGCGATCTGGAAGTTAACTGATTGAGGTTACTCGGGGCAGGCCTTCTGAATGCCAGATGCTGGTCTTCAGGCGGAACGGAGAAAGCTCAACCTGCGTCGCAGCCTCGGAGCTATGCGGCTTGTTCTCTGGATGATCGTTACCTCCGTCTCTTCTTTCGGACAAAGACTTCGATCAGCGAACTCGCAGGTGGGTCACGAGTCTTGGACCTTCAAAGACGGAGTTCCCCCGGACGTCACGTGTTTGGCATAAGCCAATGAGGGTTTCCTTTGGCTGTGTGCTCCGAACGGGCTGTTTAGGTTTGACGGAACGCGATTCGAACCTTTCAGATCTCGGGTTTGTGGACCCCGGTCGCCGGCACGCTGCTGGCGATCATTGCCTTCTGGCATGCATTCATTGAACCCGCGAATTCCTACAATGGTGTCGTGATGGGAACTCTTGGCGCCGCGCTAGCACTTCTCGGACCAGAGGGCTGGTCGGTCGATGCTCGCCTTTTTTGGATGGAAGCGCATCAGCGTGCGAGACAGAGTGAAGTAACTTCCACTCGAGAGACTTTGTTTCTGACCTAAACAGTACCTACCGCTACCTAAATCTAGTTACCTCACCTGCCCAAATTTTAGTTACATCACCTACCCAAAATGATGTGCAGAGCCTCTCCAAATGGGCTTGTTGGGAACGGAGACCGATGCGAGACTCGCCATTAGGGAAGCGTGATACGGCAACGCTCGGATACGGCAACGCACGGTCAGCAGCGATAGAACTTAGGCAACACTAATGCAAACAGACCTAAGCAAAGAGTTAGATCAAGAAGAACGCGGATCGTAAATGTCGGGAGCCAGCACCCCTTCGCGAAGGTTGTCCGAGACCACGACTCGCGTCGAACCGCCAAGCCGGCGAAAAGCCTTCTCGTGCAGCTCGGCCCACACCCGCGCACTGGAACGGAACACAAGCGGTGAACCGCTTTCCGACTGCAGCCCAGTGTCATTACAAACAGCCGCGTGCGACGGTACTTGCCGGTATCCGGATCGCGCACCATCGGCCCGGTGCCGTAATCAACCTGGCACTCCTCACCGAGTCCGGTCTCGATAATCACACGAGCTTCCGGCGATACCGCTCGCAGCTTGCGCACCAAACGCTTGACGCTCTGGTAGCCGCCCGTGAACCCGTGCATATCGACCAGATCCTGGAAGATACCCATCGCGTTGCGGCCTCGCGACAGCTCCAACTCGATCATCTCGCGGTATGGCTCACTGGCTCCGGCCGTCCGCTTGCCATCCTGCGCCGGCGGTATCCCCGAGGACAAAAAGCCGGTGGTCACCTCTATGGCCGGTTTTGAATTGAGAGCTGGCTTGGAACCTAAAAAGCCGGTGGTCACTTCTATGGCCGGTTTTGCCGGAGAACCGTGTCCCCAACCTCCCGGCGTGCGTAATGCTATCCCGGCCAACCGCAAGTAACCGCCAGCCGTCTCGCGACGGACTCCCGTCGCCTCCTCGATCCGCCGCAAGGACCAACCAAGACGCCCCAGCGCGATCACCTGTTCCTGCTTCGACTTTTCCAAGACATTACCCATGCCAACAGAGGCTAATTTCCCCCGTCGGAGCTAATGTCTTAGGCCGTTTCTCTATGGCCGGTTTTGAGGTGACCCTCTATGGCCGGATTTGGGTGACCCCCAAGGGAACGAAGCTCACCTTCACGATGTTGAGGCTGCAGCGCCTCAACGGAGACTGCCAATGAGAGTGCGGAGTCACACGGAGTCGAAAGGAGAAATAGAAGTGACGACACAGACCGAAGCAACAAATCAGTGGACGACTTCGAAGGACACGAGAATTGGTCTCTTCATACCGTGCTACATCGACATGATGTTTCCAGAAGTTGGGATAGCTACTCTACAGCTCTTAGAGCGATTTGGGTTGAATGTAGGTTACCCACTCGATCAGACTTGCTGCGGCCAACCCATGTCCAACAGTGGAGATGAAGTCAATGCTGCTCCCGCCGAACAGCTCTTCGTAGAGAACTTCAAGGGATACGATGGCATTATCGGGCCAGCTGGGAGCTGCGTCAAACAGGTCCGCTGCCACTTTGACACTATCGAACAGACCGCAGATGTTGAGCACGTTCGTCAACATACGTATGAGTTAGTCGAATTCCTCCACGATATCTTGCAAGTCGATTCCTTCCCCTGGGCTGAATTTCAGCACTCTGTAGCGATTCACAATAGTTGTAGCTCTGTTCGCGGACTCGGTATCGCGAAGCCGTCCGAGATCATGTGTGTTCCCTTCGATAAGACAGCAAATTTGCTTTCGAAGGTGAAGGGCCTGGTGCTTGTACCTGTAGACCGGCCGGACGACTGCTGCGGTTTCGGGGGAACCTTCTGCGTTACGGACGAAGCCGTCTCCGCCCGGATGGGACTCGAGAAGGCTCACGATCAACTTCGCCATGGGGCCGAATACGTAGTCTCGCCCGACATGTCGTGTTTGATGCACCAAGGAGGAATCGCGCGACGCGCCGGGCTGGATCTGAAATATATCCATGTCGCGCAGGTATTAAACGGCGGCCCATTCTAAGAGGAGTTTTGAATATGAGCAATACGAAGCAGGTTAATCCGGCGGCGGCGGCCGAGTTATTAGGCGATGGATGCGATATTCGTTGATCTTGCCGGCAGTGATCTCAGGAAGAACCATGTTTCCAAAGAACGGCACGAGATGGCCATTGGTGCGCGCGTGCTGTCCACGGGCATAGGTTGCATTCCGCTGTCCCTGCGTCATGATGTCGAATTCCCGCAGGTACACCTTTGCAGCTTCGCGAAACGGCTTGCCACTCTTCAACTCACCCTCGCGGAGTTTGCCTCGCAGCTGCAGGTACCAGTCTTCCGCGAACTCCTTCGCTTTCGAGAGGCTGTCTTCTTTGGTGGTTGTGCGCCGGTTCTTTCCGGCTAGATAGGTTGCGCATTGCCAGCTGGAACTGTTCGGACGCTTGTAGACGTGAACCTTGCCACCGAGGATGGTGTGATGCTCAGACATGCGTAAGCACCTCCTGCCTCTCCCAAAAAAAGCGAAAGTGTGGAAGAGTTGTGTAAGGATAATGCTTGTCTTTGAGTCCGGTCAACTACATGTATTTTCAATCAATTAGTCAAATGCCAGCTTGTGTCTTAGACGATTTTGAGTCCTCTTTTTGTGGTTTCGCGCGCTATTAGCCACAGTGAAGAACGGAATGCGCTTCGACAATTATTACTGTTGGGTTGTGTACTTGAAGTAGAGATTTCCCACCAAAACAGCCACCAACGAAAATGGCCTCTCGCTCGGAGAGGCCCATTTTAGCTTGCAAATCTGGATTTCTTCACCTCTTGTTGGTTCCACTTTTGTGTGAGAGCGATTTTTCCCGCGAGTTTTTTCCCTCTGCCATACTTGAGTTGCGCGTGGTGGGTGTCGGGCGCTTCCATCTGAAGGACAGAATCTCGCTCAGCTATTCGTCCTTATCTAAGGAGAACGGGATATGAACGGCAAGGGAAAGATGTTGTTCGCCATTGGTTTGGGCGGATGGTTGATGTCGGCCTTGGGTGCACCGCTTCAAGCCCAGGAACCTAACCCAGTTTCGCAGACGACTACACAAAACAATGAGATTACTAAGCAGGAGAACGGCATCTATCTTTACCGCGTGAAGGTGGTCCAGCGAGACCTGGATGCGGTGAATTATCTTCACCGCAGCGACTCGACGAAGATTGCCTTTAAGGGCACGACACTGCTTCCCGCAGCCAAGGGTGAGGCAAAGATAACGAGTGAGCGGGGCGGAATTGTGATCGAGGCGCGGTTCGAGGGACTGACTCCGGCGAACGGGTTCGGAAAGGAGTACCTGACCTACGTGCTGTGGACGATTACTCCGGACGGGAGGCCAAGCAATCTTGGCGAGGTACTGCCAGCGGGAACGAAGAGCAATATTACGGTGACGACTGGTTTGCAGTCATTTGGGCTGGTTGTGACAGCGGAGCCGTATTACTCAGTGACGCAGCCGAGTGACTTGGTGGTGCTGCAGAACCAGATTATTCAGGACAAGACGACCGGCGTGTTGGAGAAGGTGAACGCGCACTATCTGCTGCTTCCGCGCGGCACCTACGCAGAGTCGGAAGGGTCGAAGACGGTGGCCAATCCGATCACGCGGGACGAGAAGTCTCCGCTGGAGTTCTACGAGGCGAACAACGCGGTTCGGATTGCGAAGGAAGCGGGTGCGGAGAAGTATGCTCCCGACATCTTTGCCGAGGCGATGCGGGACCTGAAGAACGCCTCCTATATCGACTCGAGTAAGAAACCCGACCGGAAGTTTGAGATTACGTTTGCTCGGCAGGCAGTGCAGCGTGCGGAAGATGCGCGGTTGGTGACGCTGCGGAAGCAGGCGGCTGAGCGAGAGATGAATGCCCAGCTTGCAAAGCAGAAGGCCGAGGCGGAGGCCGCGCAGGCCCAGATGGAGGCTGAACGGGCCGCCGCGGCAAAGGCACAGGCTGACGCTGAACGTGCCAGAGCAGAAGCAGAACGGGCAAAGGCTGAGGCGGAGGCTGAGG
Organism: Edaphobacter aggregans DSM 19364; assembly: GCF_000745965.1. Classification (GTDB taxonomy): domain Bacteria; phylum Acidobacteriota; class Terriglobia; order Terriglobales; family Acidobacteriaceae; genus Edaphobacter; species Edaphobacter aggregans. The sequence continues at coordinate 183,627 of NZ_JQKI01000012.1, forward strand.
CTGCGCGTACTCGTGCTGAGGCGGCGAGCAAGGCTGCCCAGAGCGCTGCGGACGCACGCGAGAAGCTGCTTAGCCAGTTAAACAGTGTGCTGGCGACCCGCGAGAGCGCGCGAGGGCTGATCGTGAATATGTCAGACGTCTTGTTCGATTCGGGAAAGTACACGTTGAAGCCTGGCACGCAGGTTAGCTTGGCGAAGGTATCGGGCATTCTGCAGTCGTACCCGGGCTTGAAGCTCCAAGTGGAGGGTTATACGGACAGCACGGGAACGTCGGAGTTCAATCAGAAGCTCTCGGAGAACCGGGCCGGCGCAGTCCGGGATTTCCTAGTGTCAATGGGTGTTGCTCAGGAAAATATTCTGGCGACCGGGTATGGCCAGAATCATCCGGTGGCCGACAACAATACCGTCGCAGGGCGCACGCAGAATCGCCGGGTACAATTGGTGGTTTCGGGCGATGCGATCGGGGTGGAGAAGAATGTGCCGGCAGCTGATGGCGCTGCTTCTCCGGCACTTACCGGAACTTCTACAGCGGATTCAACTCTGTAGACGAAGGTAACTTTCTGCAGTGTGGGATGGCTTTGGCCATCCCTCGTTTTGTGGATGGATTGGACGCGCAAAGGGCCGCTTTGTGCGGCCCTTGTTCTTTTGTGCTCCGAATCTAGCGTGACAAGGGAAAGGACTTGAGGTGCTTGCCGTCGTAGTAGTACTGCGTCGCGGTGGAGATGATTTGCTCGGAGACGAAGGAGTCGTGGGAGATGGAGGCGATGGTGCCGTCGATGCCGCGCCAACGGCCGCGCGGGAGCTTCCAAACGACGGCAATCGCGTTCACGGCGGCTGGCGGGATGATTACTGAGGTTTCGGTCCTGTTTTTCTTGTCGAGGGTGAGCAGGAGGGTCTGCTCCTCGACACGCTCGCCGTCGCGACGAATGAGGGCGATGATGTAGGAGGACTGGGCCTTTGGGTAGAAGTTGCCGGAGGCGATGCCGGGGCACTGGCCGGCGTGGTTGGCCTTCCAGACGGGGAGGTCTCTGACGGTGAGGTCCTGGGGCTGGAGGATCTTCCAGTTGTCCTGCTCGATGGTGTTGCGAAGGTAGTCGGGCATGGCGGAGAGGCAGACGGAGCTCTGGGAGACAGCAGCAGCAGGCGCGAAGGTGAGGATTGCCGCGAGGAGGAGGCGTCTCATACGCGTAAGTGTGAGGGATTTTGCGCCGTTTTGGGATACCTCGTTTGGGGGAGGCGAAGGGCATCCTAATCCAGCCAGAAAAAACCCTGGTTTATACCAGACGATGAAGGAACTCCGAACTGACGTTGACCTATTGGTCTAAACCTGCCCGTTCTCGAAGAGCTTCATAGAGCCGGACAGGATCAAGCAGCACGTTCTTCATACCCAGCCTGATCTTTTCAGATTCCAGCGCTTGCCTGCTCAGGGACGAGTTCGCTGAATTGGCATCCATGATCGCATTCATAATCTCTGCCATCAGATCGGGAGAGTTCGCGAACTGCTCCTTTGTATTGTTTGCCGCCTGTTGAACCAACGTCTCCGACTCAAGCAGCTTTCCCTTGATGACATTGTTGACGTATACCAGCCGGTCTCCCTCGGTTGTATCCGCTCCAAACAGATCATTGACCTTAGCGATGATCTCCTGGAGCAACGCTTTTTCCTTCTCTTGAACCGCGCCGGATCCAGCCTCAGCTAGGGCAGAATCACCTTCCCGTACTCGTGAGGCTTGTACTTGCCGCGCAATACGTCCGCGACTGACCAGAGGAACGAAGATAGATTCACTTTCCTTTGCCGCTACTTGGCCCCGTTAGGAGCACAAAAATATTTCGGAGGCTCCATTCTACAAAGGATGATGCTCCGAGCAAGAAACAGCATGTCCTGGAAGTCACGATCGCTATCACGCTTCAGCTTGCAGAGAGCGATGTCGTAAGGATCCATCACTTGAAGATGCAGGTTCTCGAAGAGGCCTTCGTAGATCGGCACAAGACGCTCTTCGTACTCATATGGCACTTGGGCAATCCCCACGAAGTCGAGGTAGACACAATGCTTTCGGGCAAGGGGAGTCCCTTCCCTCCCGCCTCTATCAGGCGGTTCCGCGAAGCTATCGGCGCCACGTCGATCACGTCGAGATCAACCGTCGTTCTGTCTGAACCGTAGTGTTGCGTGACAGCAAAGCCACCGATGCAAGGAATCTTTGTCGACTCTCCGGCGATCGGATCGAGTTCCTTGAGAAAAGACAGCCAAGGTTCAGGCAGTGTAGTGGGCAAGATCCACCTCTGATAGACGAGTATCCAGATTCCAGTGAGCTGCGAGCCTCGAACGCACCGAGCGAACATGCTTCTTCCGGGACGCCGGCCACGATTCTTGGCACAACGTGTCTTCTTTGACGAGGCGCGCGTCTTCGAGCTCCCGCAGAACTGGTTCCAAGCTCTGTACAACATCCTCGCGGTGGAGGCGACGAGCCATGTTGGCAGCCAGTGAAACGACGAAGCCAAGACGGTTCTGACGATTCCTCAACTTCACTTCTCTAAGTAGCCAAGCCCAATCAAGATGCGGATATTGGAGAACGAGCCAAGGCAGCCCCTCCGTCGTTCGCACATCCAGATCGGGACGATCCAGTGCGTCGAACAGGATCTCGGCTGGGTTACGGGGCCGGCCAGCGAGATGAGCGAAACCGGGATAGCCTAAAGCGCCCAACTCCGCTGCGAGCTCTTCCTCGCTGTGCTTTTCTACAGAATCCAGAGGGAGTGCCGTGGCGTCGACGCCGAAGAGATCCACTACTCGCCGCGCCACCTCGGGGCTGACATTGCGCTTACCCGTCTCCATGTGGGAGAGCATCGGCTACGAGAGGCCAAAAAGCTTCGCGGCTCTGAGTTGAGAGACACCATGACGTTTTCGAGCTGCTTCGAGCGCCTGGCCGGTCATAGATCACCTCCCGAATAAATATTACATTAACTGTAATAGAATATCCCGCCGCCACATCGCTCAGCGGGCTAGGACACATCGCCTACTTCCTGAAGAACCGCAGGTCGGTGAGTTCCAAGGGCGTCATTTGTGAACCTGAATCTGGTGGGTAGCTGATTTCTCATCACGTTCCGACCGGGCCACATTACCATTGGGATGTTCGCTTTGCGGAAAACGGGAATGAGTAGACAATCGGCTTCTCAATTAGGGCACCATAACGTCATCGTTCAGGCTGAGGGAGACAACATCCGTGTCTCCCTCGGATTGCCCCATCTCAAACTGATTCCCGTCGACGCTTGTGTCCGTCATTTCAATCGAAGAGGCTGTGCTTCTTCATCGTGCCCTAGCCGAAGGACATCCCGACGCTTACCTGGTCGAATTCGCAAGATCACTCAACACGCATGGAGTTACGCTGGCCTCCCTCGACCGCTTCGACGAGGCACTTCCTGTAATCATCGAAGCCGTCGATATCCGACGTTCTCTTGCTGAACGTAACCCAACGGCATTTATGTTGGATTTTGCGACGTCAATCAGTAACCAATCAGGTATTCATAACGGCTTGAGGCAACACGATCAGGCTCTAACCTCGATCGCCGAAGCTGTTCTTGCTTATCGCCACCTTCTTCACGATCGTACGCTCAATGTCAACCACAAACTTGGCTTCGCGTTGCGGAAACAAGCAAAACAGCATTGACTCGTCTGCACATCGCTTATGAGCGAGTTGCGAAGAACCTGAGAGATGAAGCCGGTCATAGGGATCCGCAGATTTCTGTTGGAGAAGGTTAAGTCATTAGTGAGGCGGATCTTTTCATCAATCACTCCTAGCTTGAGCTTCAGAGTCGAGATCTCAGACCGCAATTCTAGAAGGCCTTCGTTTCGCCAGCTATCGGTAGTTCTCGAACTTGCATCCTGCGGGGGAAATTTCGCCAAGTTCTTGAGATCTGGGATGGTGTTTTCGAGATCGTTGATCGTTGAATCCAGATTCTCACCGTCGGTTTGCCCCGTCTCAACTCTTCCTACGGACTCAAGTAAGTATCCTCCGGCAAAGCCGGAGGCTTTACGATTGCTGGCCCCTCAAAGGGGCCTGATCGCAATCGTGAAAAGCCAAAACCATGCCCCGTCCACTATCTCTTCGAGACTTCAAGTTCAGACACCGCGCTTCCCTGCCTTCCGGCGGCCTGCATCAAACCGTGCATACTCCCGGAACTGTCAAACTTCTACAACGGACCAAATCACCATCAAATCGGTGGCAATGCTGCCGAACCCTCAACTCGATTATGGCTTCTTGGATAAGATCTTCCTTTGTGTAGCGCCAGTCTCCGGTCGCGCACCGCGTTACTACCGGTGCGAAATGCGTCGTCCCATGTTCCAGAGGTACACGTTCAACAGTGTTCACCGTGCACGTGTCCTGCAATAGCAGATAGGGAGAGCTTGTTCGTAACTGTCGGACCCGAACCGAGTGAGTGTCAGGAAGCCTCTTCAGTATGTGCATTTCGAAGCCTGCAAATGGGCAGACTTGCCAGATGTCCGTCACATTAGCTGCGAGTGGATAGACCCACTCGAACGTACCGACGTGCAGGTTCGTGGGACTCGCCGATCGAACCCTTGTCTGCGGTCACGATAAGGCGGTCCCCAGCTTGTCCTTGGTCCCAATCGCGCGTCTCGCGAAATTCGATGCAGTGATCGGTGTTGGCATCGACGATAACATGCACCGCTTGGGGAGGCAGTGATCCATCACGACCTCGATAGTGCCGACTGCGAATCTCGAATTCCTTCGTCTGGCCGTCGGCGACAATGAATACCCGGCCTCGATCTTCTCCTCCAACTGCGCCAGCTCTTCATAGAGGCCGCCGAAGAGCTGGCGGCCAAAGCCGGTGAGCTGGCCTCTCCAGGCGAGCCTCCCCATCCTAAACCGCGACGATTGGTGGCGTGCTCTGGCCTAAGCCTATTCCGCTGTCGCGGCAGAAAAACCTAGCTAGGATGGGCGGCTGGGCGTTCCGACGTGCGGTAGTACCCCAATCCGGCTGCCAATACGTTTATGTGCGGCGCCTGATAAGAAAGCTCTTGTGTCGATTCAAGTAACGGGATAAGCTCACTGCCATCCATCTAAGCGGGGCTAACAAAGCGGATTCAACCATAGCTGTTTCGCCTCTTGGAAACTTTGAGATTCGCTGCCGCGCAGCATTGAGGAGATCTATGTTCTTGAAACGTGGCTTAGCCGTCCTAGCGTTGCTTTGCGCCGTCACCTGCGCGTCTGCCCAGGTGCAAAATGGAAAACTTCAAATTCACCATGTGGATATGGGGCAAGGCGACGGCGGGGTTCTCATCACACCGAAGGGTGTAGTGGTCCTCTTCGACGCGGGCAGGGACATCGCAAAGCAAAAGACGTGTAGCAGTGAGATCGACTATCTCGACCAACTTGGCGTGAAACAGGTCGATTTCATCTTCGTCAGCCACTACCATGACGATCACATCGGCTGTATCCCAGCAGTGCTCGCTAAGTTCCCGCTGCAACATGAGTCATACGACCGTGGGAGTGAGCCCGCCAAACCCACCACCGCCTACAAGAATTACATTAAAGCGGTTGGCGACCATCGCAAGACGGCAACGCTCGATCAAGCCATCACCCTAGACCCCGGTGCAGCGCCGGTGACACTGAAGGTCATTGCACTGAACGGCACCTTCAGGGGCGGTGCGGTAGATGCGAAGGACGAGAATGATGTGAGTATGTCAGTACTCGTCTCATTCGGCGGATTCCGCGAAGAAATTGGCGGCGATTTGAGTGGCGAGAAGACCGGCAGGTACGTAGACGTTGAAACCGGAGCCGACCCGGAAGCGGGGCCGCTTGATGTCTACAAAGTGCATCACCATTGCAGTTCCCACAGCTCGAATGAGAACTGGCTAGGCGCAACGAAACCGACCGTCGCAATCATTTCGACCGGTCTCAAGAATACCTACCATCACCCGGCGGCGGACTGCGTCCAGCGGTTGCACGAGGCTGAGATTTTGGGCGTGTATTGGACTGAAGCTGGCAATGGAGAGCCGCCAAAGTCTGACGACATCGTAGGCGGCGACATCATTGTTGAGGTTCCGGCCAATGGCAGTACTTACACGATCTCGCACAACGATGGGGAGATTGACACGTACAAGATCAAGTCGCCGCCTGCACACGGCAACGCGATGGCAGTCATGCCTGAGAACGTCGCCGCCTCTCCTAAATACGCCTGGAGCGTGAGATCGAGGTTTTATCACGAAGCAGATTGCCCTGCGGTGAAGAGGATTAGCAAAGCGAATTTGCAGACTGGGGATATCCCACCGGAGGGCAAAACGCTTTCATCATGTGTTCTTGCGCCCCCGCAGTAGCTTTAGCTGCTTGTGGAGAGCTTAGAGGATGGAGAAAGTCGTCCATCGCGTACCCTCAGAAACACAAACTGACGGGATACTTCTCGGGGCTAGGTTTCTGAGCGCCGGTCCGGCTCCTTTCGGTCGTTGCGGCACATAACCATCTCGAACTTGAGGCTCCAACCACATGCAACTATCACATGAGTACCTCCGGGGCGCGTACATATACCGATCCTGCGGGTAAGATGCGTGCTCCGCTGAGCGCGGCCGTCTGGACGCCTCCTGCGAAGGTGAAACTCAATGAGGCTGCCCGGGCGCCTTCTTGCGTTGGGTTAAAAGCTACGGAAATCGTGCAATGACGACCGGCTGCCAAGCCGGCGAATAGTTTTACCCTAAAATGACGAACTGGTGTGGCGCTAGGTCCAGTTTCACGAATCGCGAGCCGTCGCTGGCAGTACGGACAGGAACCGTACCCGTCCCCCCATACAAGAACCGCATGCTGGAGCCATCCTGGTGTAGGATCGCATCCACAATCACACTGTCGTGGCGGGGGCTGTTCGCCACGTTATAGGCAACCAGGATCTCATTCGGGTAAAGAATCCGCGAGAAGGCGAGTGTGTAAGTGGATCCGAACGGGAGTCCAAACTGTTCTCCGTTTCCGGAAATCTGGCGGAAGTACATTCGTCCGAACCGCAGTGGTTCGTTGGTCCGCATCACCGCCGAGATCTTGGCAATCTCTTGATAGATCGTGCAGCCTGTGTTCAACAGGTTGCGGCCCGCTGTCGTTTTGTCAAACATCGCTTCGCGCATCTCGTTGTCGCCGCCGTGCCCTGAAAAGCCCTGCTCGGTGCCGTAGTAGATGCAAGCCGTGCCCAGCGAGCACAGAAGGTACCCGAGGGCGGCAATCACCTGCTCATCCGGGGCGCCGTTGGCTAAACGACCGTCCGGCTGCTGCCAGAACGAATCGTGGTTGTCGACGAAGGTGACCAAGTAGCGCCCAATCTCGCCCCGGTTCAAAGCCCGTTGCCGTTGTGCTTCGAGGCGATCAAATAGCGTTTGCGGCCCTTGAAAGCCCTTCAGAATATCGCGAAGTCGTCCACTTCCGTTTCCTTCCGCCAGGCGGAAATCCAGAACCGAATCCAGACCGAAGAATACCGTGATGTTTCCGTCCTGGCTCGAAGTGTTCTGGCCGATGTAGCGGTTGTATAGATCGTCATCGGCCTGAGCCACTTCACCGAACAAGAAAAATCCACGCTTCCCGAGACTGTAGGCGTATTCGCGGAGGTTGGAGCAGAAGCGCGAGCAGGCTACCGGTCCCATGTGCTTCACCGCGTCTACACGAAAACCATCGATGTCCGCCTGCCGGATCCAATATGCATGCGCTTTGATAAGCGTATTGACCAATGCGGAGCCGATCTCATCATCGTCGTTGGCATAATCCTTCAAAGTGGCGATATCGCCCAATTGATTCTCGGGTGAAGTATCAAAGTTACTGATTTGACCACGCCGATGATACCAATCCTGGTTCTGCAGTTCGATAGGAATCGGACGATCCGTTCTCCTCAACTTATCGAAAGCGAACTGCTGGCCATTTGAATAGGATTTCGGTCCGCCCGCATATTCCCAGTTGTCTCCCGAGTGATTGATGACCACGTCGAGAATGATCCGGATTGGAAACGGCTGACCGGCTCGTTTGAAGTTGTGTGCCGCGTCCACTAGATCAATGAGATCTTGCTCGGTACCAAAATGCGGGTCAACGCCGAGATAGTTATTAATGTCGTAGCCGTGGTACGCCTTCGGGTTGTTCTCGAAGACCGGAGAAATCCAAATGGCGGTGCAACCAAGCCCGGCTATGTAATCAAGGTGATTGGTGATTCCCTTGATCTTGCCGCCAAAGAAATCGTTCGGCGTGGTGATCCCATTGACGCGGCCGGGCTGCAACACGGGCGAACGCGTCTGGTCGTCATGGAAGCGGTCAAGCATCAGAAAATAGATAAACTCCTCGCGCCACTCACGCACGACGCTGAAATATTGTTTGCCCGGAATGGGAGTGAGGTCTATATCGGAAGCTTTCGTCGGAGCAGGCATAGTTACTCCCCCAGTAAAAAGTCGGCTATCAAGCATTGTGAGAGATGTTCAACTTCCCGTCGCTGACGCTCGGAGATGGTCCGCCCAACGCTGGGCCTGAGCCGCGCCCGGAAGCGGAAGCTAAGGGCGTCGGCTCCAGGCCGATGTTAGGCGTCAACGAGCGGCGCCGAGGCGGATCTAACCTTGGCAACACTGGCGTCATACGCAGACCCGCTCGGGTCTTCCAGGGGGTAACGTTGTGCTCGTGTCGTATGTCATCCTAGTCCCGCAGGTTACGAGACCGTTGGCCTTGAGCTCATCGAGAAACGCCCCGGGTGGGATTATGAGGCGGCCGGTGTATAACTGCAGCGTCACCTCCATCGACTTGGCAATGGGTGTCGTGCGGCTGTGTCGGAAAGCGATCGAGTAATATAACGAGCGCTCGGTTGGGGTCAGGTTGTCGCGGAGCCAGCATTCTGTCACCAAACCGGTCGGGGTCACCACAACACGTTCGATGATCTCCCGGACCCAGAAGCATTTCCCTAAGAGGGGGAGTTCGACGCGGTCGATGAGCCGGTCGAAGGCTGCAGCGTCTCCCGCAGAGAGACTGTTGAGCAACTCCTGAGTGGCCTTCGGTGAGTTGAGTTGGCTAAAGAGCCGACCCAAGGCTCCAAAGCGGTCGGCTAAGTCCTGGTACAACTCGTCAAGATTGGAATCGCATTTCTCCATGGCAGGTCTCCTTTAATCTCTTGTTGAGTGGGTGTTTTCCCCCTTTGTACTCCTGCAGCTTCAGGCGTCTGACAAGTAATTGTGCCGGTCTGGATATCATCCGTTCCCCTGATGAGATAAAGGCGAGCTTAGTAAGGCCCAAAATATGCAGCTACCTCTGAATAGCTAGTGATCCCGAGATCATTGATCATTAGAACGAGCCTCCTTGACCAACCGCGGCAGATCGAAGGCTTCGACACGGGTGCGCTATGCTGCCATGGCAACTTCGAAGGGAACCTAACAAGCTCTGTCCAATTGCGGGGGGGGGGCCGGGGGTCGGGGGGCCGTGGATAGAAAGACTGTCACAAAGGACTTACTCGCGTCAAGATTTAAAAGTTAAAATACTCGCGGGTGGAACTGAGACATGCATCTAGCTAGTTGCCGAGATGAACAGTGTCCATAGGCCCGCCAATGCCAGCTATCTCTTCGACACTTCAAAGTTCAGGCACAGCGCTTCCCTGCCCTCCGGCTGCCTGCATCAAACCGTGCATACTCCCGGAACTGTCAAACTTCTATTGCCTCCCCGGCAAAGCCGGGGGAACTCCCGGTTGGATTAGAAGGTGCTGCTGGCGATTACACGTTGCCGTACTGCCGCGCTCGGTGGCCATCGCGACCAGTGCTCCGGCTGCGGACACACCGCCATCTCCGGCACTGCCCAAAGTGCCAGGGCAACGCCCACGTCCGCTGGCTCCTGCAGCGCGAACGCGAGCTGCTGCCCACACGCTACGTCCACGCGGTGTATCCGCTCTACCGGTCCGGGCTTCATCGAACGCAGTCAGCGATGGTGTGTTCTCGTAGTCGAGTTTCTCTCGACACGCACAAAGCCGGTGAGTACCGGGTTGAGATTCGGACACAGGGAATGCGCATCTCCCTTACCAGCATGCTGCCTTGGCGATCACAACGGCGAATGTGGGGGGGGCAGGTACTAAGGGCGGGCGATTGGTTCCAATACGCGCGAGCACTACCAGCATCAGTGACCACAGCGCTCGAAATCGACTGCCCGGACATTCTCGAACGCGCCGAAGAGAAAGCTGATTTCCTGAAGGGATTTGTTGTGATCGAAAGCGACGTCGAACTCGACGTTGTCGCCGTATACACAGCATCTGGCAGCAGCGGACAGTGTTCAGCGTCAACTACTCTTTCCCATGGAACTCTGATTGTCGCTGATCAGGACAGATTGCACTGCACACGGAACGCGTCTCTCCACGGCGCGTTGCACTCTGAGTGTCGAATTAGATCGTCGTTCCCGCTGGAGCCGGTGTGTCCTTGTTCATTTAGCCGGGGTGCTCCACATCCCGCACGAGATGTGGGGACCGCTGATTTTTCGTCTCGCGGGGACGTAGGGGGTGTCGCAGGATCGACCATGAACGTGGCACTTGCTCCCAACGTGCCTTATCGTTCGCCTTGATTCACCTTCGAGTCATTCATTCTGCTAATGTTGCGAATGGATAGACGAGTTGGAGTCGTTTACTTTCATACGAGCGTGTTTTATCCCGGGCCATGGTCGCTCCCTTCCCGGGTGAATTCCATCGGGTATACCCCTCACGCTATACCTGGAGAAAAGTCCTGAATGCAGTTCGAACGAAAGGAAAGCTGGGCTGTTCCGCCACAGCCAGCCCACGGCCCACTTGGTTAGTAATGGCTGCCCATTGTTGATTGGTCGGGCAGATTTTCGAAACCCATATGACGCAATATCGGATAGAAGCCAGGATTGGCTAGATGTATTACCCTGCGGGAAGTGACTATGCGTAGTTCTGCTACCCTTGATCACATGGACCTATCTAACATCCTCAACGAGATAGACAAGCAGATTGCTCAGCTTCAGCAGGCAAAGGCACTCCTCACCGACTCGTCCACACCCCGGAAGGTAGGACGCCCCGCGAAGGCCGTCACCCTGACAGCCGTGGTACTGGGCAGGAAGCCTCTCAGCGCCGAAGCCAAGGCGAGGATCGCAGCCGCGCAGAAAAAGCGTTGGGCGAAGGCCAAGAGGGCCGCTGCACCGGCGAAGAAGGCTGCTCCGTTCGTCGCTAAGAAGACCGCTCCTGCTCCAGCGAAGAAGACACCTGCGAAAAAGGCGGCTGCTCCAGCGAAGGCTAGGGCGGCTAAGACTGCCTAGTCTCGTTCCTGCCACGCCACTGCGCTACACCACCTGATGAGACCAAGTCCCCCGACGGTGCTCACTAAAACTATACTTTCCGTCATAGCACTTTGCCGTAGCACCAGAGGGTGCGGTCGGAGCATATTCGGGTGAGTGAATCCGATCACCATCTGAGTTCGCGCATTCGCGCATTAGCCTGCTCACCAGTCTGCTCTATGACTAGAATGGTAATCGCTTCACTCCTTCCCACACCACAAAAGGTGGCAAACGATATCGATATTATGTCTCGCAGAGGCGCACAACATCGAGCGCGAGATCCTCGCGATGGTCGACATCTCCCATCACGCAGCAGAAGGCGCAGAAGATGAACGTCGGTCGGCGCGCGTCGCATTGCAAAAGGACTATGAGTCAATGGTTGAGGAAGGACTTTTTCTGAATGATCCGCTGCCGTTCTCCGAGTTGATGGCAAGATGCAGCAACCTTGAAGAAGAGATCAACAATCGCGAGCGAACCTAATGTGCCGCTAAAATCGTGATGCAGCGTCTGCCTCATAAGCATCCCCGAATCTCAGTGTTGGCAGTCCTTGAGGTTCTTGCGATTTTTGTACAACGTTTGTACAACAGACCCAGAAATCATGGCATTTTATGATTTTCTGCCAATCAAAGAATCAATAAGATACGTAGAATCAATACTTACCCTTGGTTCGACTCCATCCTGCCACCCCATTTCGCCGGGACGGCCCACAGCTAGACGGACGCGACGAATGCTCTCCAAATGGAACCGGAAGATGCTGGGTAGCTGCAGATGCCGCAGGAGCGTGGTCTTTCCAGTCACCGGCTCTCTTATAGCGAAGGTGAGCAAGATCAAGCGCGATCTGCACCAGGCGAAAGGTAGCTCCTGCAGAAGTGACCTCAATCCACAGCCCATCCCAGCCATCCGAGACATGCTCGATGAGGCAGGTCAAAGCTCCTAGACGAACTTCCGGGGATTGATGCCCCTGCTTGATCCGGGTAAGGAGTGGTGAACGGTAGCGTTCGTCCCAGACGTAGTTCAATAGATACCAGAGCTTTCCCTCGTCCTCCGTACCGGAAGCAGATGTGAATAATCCTTCGATCTCATCAGGCTGAGCGGACGTCCTAGTCCGAATAATTCTTGAAGGTTGAAGAAGCGAAAGCTCCGGACATGTTGTCAAGACAGTGTTTAAATAAGCCAAAGAGGCCTATGCGTGTCAGACAATAGCACGACAGAGTGTTTGTT
>NZ_JQKI01000013.1 GCF_000745965.1 Edaphobacter aggregans DSM 19364
CGTGCCATCCACGGTGAAGTGCTCATCGCTCATGAAGCGCTTGGCCTGCCGGTTGACCTCGCGGAAGAACTGCTGCGCGACCGCGCTGCTCAGCAACCGATCGCGGTTCTTGGAAAACACCGCGTGGTGCCATACCGCGTCGTCCATGCCCAGCCCGACGAACCAACGAAACAGCAGGTTGTAGTCGATCTGCTCGACCAACTGCCGCTCCGAACGGATGGAGTAAAACAGCTGCAACAACAAGCCCCGCAGAATATACTCCGGCGCAATCGAGCGACGACCCGTCGCAGCATACAGCTGGTCAAACTCCCCACTCAGTGACCCCAGAACCTGGTCGGTCAGCTGGCGCACCGCACGCAACGGGTGATCCTGAGGCACACGCTCCTCCAACGACACATAGCTGAACATCCCATCCTGAACCCGCTCATCTCCACGCATCCCAGTTAGACGAACATGACTGCACAGCAGTCGCATTCTTCAACAAGTTCCTAGACTAGGATTGCGGTCAGAACTTCCGGCTGGTCGATCGTGACGTTGTGGGGGCAACATCCATATCCTGCTGCGTTTGACCTTCCGCCTTTCCGGAGACTATAACGTTGCCGGGCCTGCAGGCTCTCTCAGTCTCGCGGGTTTCGCGTCAGTGGCTTTTCGTCAACATCCAGGAACCTGGATGGGAGGGTAGACGACGATGATCCCGCCGGCCTTTGAGTATCTCAGACCGAATACCATTCCTGAAGCTATCGCCTTCTTGCAGCAGTACGGTGACGATGCCAAGATTTTGAGCGGCGGACAAAGTCTCATTCCCATGATGAAGTTCAGGTTGGCCAGGCCCGGCTACCTCATCGACATCAACCGCATCTCCGGCTTGTCCTACATCAAGGAAGAGGGCGGGTACCTGAAGATCGGTGGCCTCACGCGAGAAGCCGAACTGGAAAACTCCCTGCTCATTCACTCGAAGTATCCCATTATTTTCGACACTGCCCGCATCATCGCCGACCCCCAAGTTCGGAATATGGCGACGCTGGCGGGCAACCTAGCTCATGGTGACCCAGCGAACGACCATCCGGCTACGATGCTGGCGCTCGGAGCGCAGGTCGTGGCGGTGGGGCCGCAGGGCGAGAGAGTGCTGCCCATTGAGAGCTTTTTCGTCACCCTCTTCACAACCGACCTTCAGCATGACGAGATCGTGAGTGAGATTCGCATTCCTACGCCGCCGCCAAGGAGTGGGGGCGCTTACCTGAAGCTGGAAAGAAAGGTCGGCGACTTTGCGACTGCGGGGGTAGCCGTGCAATTGACTCTGGATGGCGGAGGACTCTGCCAAAACGTCGGTATCGGTCTGACCAACGTGGGCGCGACGCCCGTGAAAGCCAGTAAGGCGGAGGAGTCCCTCCGTGGAAGGAAGCTGGATGAGGCCACCATCGCGCAGGCATCCCAGCTTGCCGCCGACGAAGCACAGCCAAGTTCTGACCTGCGGGGCCCTGTGGAATACAAGAAGGGCCTGGTCAAGGAACTGACCCGGCGGGCCCTCGCTCGCGCTTACGAGCGTGCAGGCAAATAGACGTTGGGAAAGGCGGCAGAGGATCCTTACATGGCGAAGAAACAATCGATTCAAGTCAAAGTTAATGGGCGTATTCGCGAAGCCCAGGTTGAACCCAGGCTGTTGCTGGTCCACTTCATCCGCGGATTTCCTGGACTGACCGGCACTCACGTCGGATGTGACACCACCCATTGCGGTGCCTGCACCGTGATGCTCGATGGAAAGACAGTCAAATCATGCACGATGTTCGCGGTGCAGGCCGATGGCTGCGAATTGCTTACAGTGGAAGGCCTGATGCAAAACGGCAAACTTCATCCACTGCAAGAAGGGTTCAAAGAAGAGCATGGATTGCAGTGCGGCTACTGCACACCGGGCATGTTGATGTCGTCATACGCCCTGCTTGAGAAGAATCCGAATCCTACTGAAGAAGAGATTCGCTGGGGGATCTCCGGGAACCTGTGCCGTTGCACCGGGTACCAGAACATTGTCAAAGCCGTGCAGTATGCCGCCGGCAAGATGAAGCAAGGAGGGAAAGATGATCTCCCGAACATCGCCTGAGATCGGTGGCATGGGCCACCCGATCAAGCGCAAAGAAGATCTGCGCTTCATCCAGGGCAAAGGCAACTATGTGGACGATGTTCACCTGCCCGACATGGTGTATGGACACATTGTGCGGAGTCCCTATGCGCATGCCCGCTTGAAGAGCGTGAATACGGAGAAGGCCAAGGCACTCCCGGGAGTTTTGGCGGTGATTACCGGGGAGGACCTCGCCAAGTCAAACCTTGCGTGGATGCCTACTCTGTTCTTCGACAAGCAAATGGTACTGGCTACAGGGAAGGTGCTCTTTCAGTCGCAGGAGGTGGCCTTTGTGGTGGCCGAAGATCAATACACCGCTGCGGACGCTGCCGAACTGGTGGAGGTCGAATACGAAGAATTGCCGGTGCTGGTCGATCCGCATAAGGCGCTCGATCCAGGATCGCCTATCCTGCGCGAGGACCGCGAAGAGAAGAGCAATCATATCTTTCACTGGGAGGTTGGCGACAAAGTCGCCACAGAAAAGGCCTTCGTAGACGCAGAGGTGAAAGCCAAGGTGCATGCAGTCTTCCAGCGTTGTCACCCGGCGCCGCTCGAGACCTGCGGGTGCGTCGCCGACTTCAATGCAGCGACTGGGCGAATCACCATTTACCTGACGTCGCAAGCGCCACATGTGCATCGCACACTGTTCGCGCTGGTTAGTGGAATTCCAGAAAACAATATTCGTGTTGTTTCGCCTGACATCGGAGGTGGTTTTGGGAATAAGGTTCCGATCTATCCCGGATATGTCTGTGCGGTTGTGGCTTCACTGACTCTTGGGCGGCCGGTGAAATGGATTGAGACACGTTCGGAGAATCTGCAATCCACCGGGTTCGCGCGGGATTATCACATGACAGCGGAACTCGCTGCGGGGCAGGACGGGAAGATCAAAGCTATGCGGGTGAAGACCCTGGCTGATCATGGCGCCTTCAACGCCGCCGCTCAACCTACCAAGTTTCCGGCGGGCCTGTTCAGCATATGCACCGGTGCGTATGACTATCCCACTGCCTTTTGCGAGGTCGATGGGGTCTACACGAACAAGGCGCCGGGAGGAATCGCCTATCGCTGTTCGTTCCGAGTGACAGAGGCCGCTTATCTCATCGAGCGAGCGGTGGATGTGCTGGCACAGGAGTTGAAGACTGATCCGGTTGAGTTGCGGCGGAAGAATTTTATTCCTCCGCACAAGTTTCCCTACGCGTCGCCGCTAGGTTGGTCCTATGACAGCGGAGACTATGATGCCGCAATGAAGGTGGCACTGGATACGGTTGGCTACGATGCGCTGAGGAAGGAACAGCAGGAGAAGCGCAAGAGGGGCGAGCTGATGGGCATTGGGGTTTCCAGTTTCGTCGAAGTTGTCGGGGCCGGGCCTGCCCATACCTTCGATATCGCCGGAATCAAGATGTTCGACAGCTGCGAGATTCGCGTTCACCCCACGGGCAAGGCCATGTGCCGCATGGGAACCAAGAGCCAGGGGCAAGGGCATGAGACAACGTATGCACAGATTGTCGCGCAGGAGTTGGGCATTCCTGCGGATGATGTAACTGTTGAGGAAGGCGACACGGACACCGCTCCGTATGGTCTGGGAACGTACGCCAGCCGCAGCACTCCCGTCTCCGGTGCAGCCACGGCCATGGCGGCACGTAAGATTCGCGGCAAGGCGAAAAAGATCGCGGCTCATCTGCTGGAGTGCAGCGAGGAGGATCTGGATTGGGAGCCCGGCAAATTCTTCGTCAAAGGCGCGCCGAGTAAATCCAAAACTATCCAGGACATTGCCTTCGCGGCATACACCAATATTCCAGCGGGCATGGAAGCCGGACTCGAAGCGGTGGACTATTACGATCCACCGAATCTCACCTTTCCTTTCGGCACATACATCTGCGTCGTGGATATCGACAAAGGTACGGGCGAGGTTAAAGTACGCCGCTTCGTTGCGGTGGACGACTGCGGCAACATCATCAATCCCATGATTGTGGAAGGTCAGATTCACGGAGGTTTGACCGAGGGGTTAGCCATCGCCTTCATGCAGCAGATTAGCTACGACGAGAGCGGCAATGTGCAGGGAGGGAGTTTTATGGACTACCTGATACCCACGGCGGTCGAGACTCCTCACTGGGAGACAGGCAAGACCTGCACGCCTTCGCCGCATCATCCCTTCGGCGCCAAGGGCGTGGGCGAGTCGCCTAATGTCGGCTCTCCGGCGGCCTTCGTCAATGCCGTGGTCGACGCACTTTCCCATCTTGGCGTGAAACACATCGACATGCCGATTGCGCCGTGGAAGGTGTGGAACATTCTCAAAGAGAAAGGCGTGGTCAATTAGGCTTATGTCGATCGAAATCGAAAAAACATTTCAGGCGAAGGAGCCGATCGAGCAGGTGTGGAGTCTGTTGAGCGATCCCAGGCGAGTCGCCACCTGTGTACCCGGCGCCAAGATTACCGAGCAAGTGGATGAGAAGACCTACAAGGGCACGATCAGTGTGAAAGTGGGACCGAGCGCAACTGACTACAAAGGCGAGTTGGAGATCGTTCGTCTCGACCCAAAGAACTACGAGATGGAGATTCTCGGCAAAGGACAGGATGTGAGAGGCCGCGGAAGCGCGTCGATGAAAATGACGAGCAAACTGCGTTCGCTTGAGGATGGGGGCACGGAGGTCACCAGCGTCTCCGAGGTCAACGTAGTGGGAATCCTGGCACAGATGGGATCGCGGGTGATTAGCGAAGTCTCCAACATTATGTTTCAGCAATTCACGAAGAACTTCCAGGCACAGCTACAACGGCCAGCAGATGCGGCATCGCCTGAAGCCAAGCCCATTAGCGCCGCCTCCTTGGCGTGGGCCGCGGCAAAAGGAGCGTTTCACCGCGAATCCTGAAGTCTGCCGATTCATCAGAAGTGGAGCGACCGTTATGCCAGCCCTGTCGGAGCAGCCCGCGGAGGAGTTTGTTAGAGACCCGGATGCTCTGATGCAGAGCTTTGGACGCCTGGGTTACATTGCAGACCGCTCCTTAGCCACAGCAGTCTACCTCATGACCAAATTGCGCAAGCCTCTTTTGATCGAAGGTCATGCAGGTCTCGGCAAGACAGAAGTGGCCAAAGTCCTGGCGTCGATGTTGGGGACCCAACTCATTCGACTGCAGTGCTACGAAGGGCTGGACATCAGTTCCTCAGTCTACGAATGGAATTATCAAAAACAATTACTGGCCATCAAGATCCAGGAAGGGACAGAGCAGAGTGTGGAAGAGAAGGAGAAACACATCTTTAGCCCCGAGTTTCTGCTGGAGCGGCCGCTGCTCAGATCGATCCTTGCTCAGGACGCTTCCCCCGTGCTCCTGATAGATGAAATCGACCGCGCAGATGAGGCATTCGAAGCATTTCTTCTCGAACTGCTTTCCGATTTCCAGATCAGCGTGCCGGAGATGGGCACCATCAAGGCCAAACACATTCCTTACGTCATTCTCACCTCCAACCGCACACGGGAGCTGAGCGACGCTCTGAAGCGCCGGTGCCTCTATCACTGGATCGATTATCCGAGCTTCGAAAAGGAGATGAGCATTGTGCGCACCCGATTGCCCGGCATCGAAGAGGAGCTGGGCATGCAAGTAGTGCGGTATGTTCAGACAGTGCGGGCGCTGGAACTGGTGAAGCCGCCCGGAGTGGCGGAGACGTTGGACTGCGCTCAGGCCGTGATTTCTCTTGGCAGCCGTCGCCTGAGTGCGGAGGTAATCGACGCTACGATCGGCTGCGTAGCGAAATCAATGGAGGATAGCGTGAAACTCAAGTCTGCGGGGATCGACAAGCTACTCCCGCGGACTTTCTAGAGTGGCGGCGACAGGGAGGACATCATGCGTCAAGAACAATCCGAACGCCTGGCCGCCTCCATCGTAGAGTTCTGCCGCTTTCTCAGAATGAGTGGACTAGCCGCGGAACCGAGCCAGACGATCACGGCTCTCGAAGCAGTCAAAGCAATCAACGTTACAGACCGGCAAACCTTCGCCTTTGCGCTGCAGGCGGCGCTGTGTTCCACCAATGAAGAATTGGAGTTATTCCCTAAGCTCTTTCAGGAATTCTGGGGCGAATCACAACCTAGGCCACGGTCTGCCTCAGGTGAGTACAAGGGACACTCCAAGGGGAAACCGCCGGAACGGGAAGACGGCTCTACTGTATTTCTCGATCAACCCGCCTACGCAGCTGCGGGGCAGGACGGGAAAAGCAAAGCGGTTTATGGAGCGAGCGCACAGCAGCGATTGAAAAAGGTGGATTTCACTGAAGTGCCGTACGATGACCTGGCTTCTCTGGAGGAGCTCTCTCTGCGTCTTTTGCGGCGGATGAGCTTGCGCCGCTCGCGGAGACTCACCATCAGCACACTCGCAGATCGCGTCGATCTCCGCAGAAGCATTCGGCGCAGCATCATGCATGGCGGTGAGCCGATCATCTTGGCTTACAAAGGTCGAAAGCCGAGAAGGAACAAGCTGGTAATTCTTCTCGACATCAGCGGCTCGATGAATTTCTACAGCTTGTTCCTGGTGCGTTTTGCCTATGCCCTGCAGTCGCGTTTCCAGCGCATGCATACGTTTCTCTTCAGCACCAACGTCGTCGAGATCAGCGACCTGCTTCGCACTTGCAATCTGCCTGAGGCTCTACAGCGGCTCTCGCAACGGCCAGCCGGCTGGTCAAGCGGTACGAGGATCGGTGAGTCGCTCCAGCAGTTCAACCAACTCTACGGAAGGAAGCTGCTCTCGCGCGATACCATCTTCCTTATCCTGAGTGACGGCTGGGATACCGGAGAACCTGACCTGCTGGCGGCGCAACTACGAGCTGTCAGGCGACGAGTGCAAAAGGTCCTATGGCTTAATCCGCTGCTGGGACTGAAAGAGTATCAGCCCATTACACGGGGCATGGCTGCTGCGCTCCCTTACGTGGATGTCTTTGCTTCGGCGCATAACCTGGAGAGCCTGTTGGCACTGGAGAAATATCTGTAGGGATAGATATGGAAGAGGAGATAACAAATGTTCGATCAGTTCCTGAACAAGGCGAGTGAACTGCTCGCAAAAGGTGAGCCCTACGCAGTCGCCGAGGTTGTGCGCTACCTGTCGCCGATCTCGGGCAAAGTTGGGGATAAGGCGATCGTCTTCGCCGACGGCACGGTTTGGGGCTGGATCGGTGGCGGCTGCGCACAACCAGCGGTGATCAAGGAGGCACTCAAAGCGCTCAAAGACGGTCGACCTCGGCTGGTCCGTATCAGCCCATCATCTTCTCAGGAGGAGGGCATCGTGGCTTACAACATGACCTGCCATAGCGGTGGCACTCTGGACGTTTATATCGAGCCTGTTCTACCGAAGCCGAATATCTTGATTCTGGGGCGTTCCCCTGTGGGACGAACGTTGGCCAAGCTCGGCAAGGCTATCAACTACTCAGTTTCGGTCGCCGCTCCGCAGGCTGACCGCGCGACCTATCCAGATGCGGACCAAGTGCAGGCGGATTTGGACCTCAGCGGAGTAAGGATCGGACCGCAGACCTTTATCGTCGTGTCCACCCAGGGAGAGTACGACGAAAAGGCGCTCGAACAAGCGCTCAAAACTAATGCGTCTTATGTGGCGTTTGTCGCTAGCAAGGTGAAGGCAGCGAAGGTCCTTCAATCCGTAGGCGAACGAGGGGTCAGTACGGAAAGACTGAACCAGGTTCGGGCCCCGGCGGGACTGAACATTCAGGCTGGCACGGAAGAGGAAATTGCCGTGAGCATCCTCGCCGAGATCGTCCAGCTGAGCAGGAAACAAGCTGTCGAACAGAACGACATCGCCGCGTCGCAAGAAATCAAAGAGGAAGCGACAGATCCAATTTGCGGAATGACCGTAGACGTAAGGAAAGCCAAGTACAGATCGGAGTTTGCCGGTAAACCGTTCCACTTCTGTTGTGGTGGCTGCAAAGAGGCATTTGATAAGCAGCCGGATAAGTATGTCCTAGCCCACCTTTCCACATAAGCCACTCCGGTGGGCGCTCGATGGCGCTTATCAACCCAGTTGACGCTACTCAGCACCTTTGCCAGCACTGGTCTAATCTCAAATGGGCACAGAACATTTCTTTCGCATCTCTAAGTAACAGGAGCAGGGTTGAACAGAGCAAGGTCATTGTGCAGTCGCCAGTGATCGGCCCATGTCTCCCTACGACCGCTTGCCACCTCAACAATCATGTCGAAGATACGTTGCCCCACCTCGGCGATCGTCTCTTCCCCGGTAGCAATCGTCCCCGCATTGATGTCGATCAGATCCTTCCAGCGCTCTGCAAGCGACGTTCTGGAAGCAACCTTAATCACAGGAGCCATCGCGAGCCCATACGGCGTCCCTCGCCCAGTCGTAAACACGTGCATGTTCATCGAAGCGGCAAGCTGCAGCGTACCGCAGATGAAGTCGCTCGCCGGTGTCGCGGCGAAGATCAGCCCCTTCGTCTTCACCTGTTCCCCCGGACCATACACCCCGACGATCGGCGAATTACCCGCCTTCGCAATCGATCCAAGCGCCTTTTCGACAATATTGGCAAGCCCGCCGCGCTTGTTCCCCGGCGTCGGGTTCGCGCTTCGATCCACGTGGCCCTGGTCGAGATACGTGTCATACCACCTCATCTCCCGGATCAGCTCCGCCGCGACCCGTTCGTCTGCGGCCCTCGCCGTCAGTAGATGAATGCCATCGCGAACCTCCGTCACCTCGGAGAACATCACCGTCGCGCCCGCCCGCACCAGCAGGTCCGCCGCATACCCCACAGCGGGATTCGCCGTAACCCCAGAGAAGGCATCGCTCCCCCCACACTGTAGCCCAACGACGAGATCCGACACTGGCCGAGTCGTTCTCCTCCGTCTATTCAGTTGATCCAGCCGTCTCTCCGCCATCGCCATGATCGCCTGCACCATGTCGCCGAAGCTGTGATGCTGCTCATCCTGCAGCCGAACCAGAAACGGCTCCTCAGACAGGATGGACAGCGTCCCCGCCGGAATCAGTTGCGAAGGCTGCAGCTTCTCGCACCCCAGACTCACCACCATCGGAGCGCCTCCCAGGTTCGGGTTCAGCATCAGATTCCGCAGCGTGCGGATCGGAATCTCAGCCCCCGGAGCGTTGATCGCAACCCCGCACCCATAAGGATGCGTGAGCGCAACCACATCGTCCACGTTGGAATACTTCGGAAGAATCTCCTTCTTGATGCGCGAGACCGCAAACTCAACCGTCGCCGCAACGCACTGCACCGTCGTCGTAATCCCAAGAATATTCTTCGTCCCCACCGACCCATCGTCGTTGAGAAATCCCTCAAACGTCACCCCTTCGAGCGGCGGCAGCACCGCCGACACATCGGTCGCAATCGGCAGATCATCAAGCGACGGCGGAGATGGCACACTGATATTCCCCTCATGCACCCAGCTGCCCCTCGGAATATCGCTCTGCGCATGACCAATCGTGACGCCATAGCGAATCACCGCCGCCCCCTCCGGCAGGTCGACCAGAGCAACCTTGTGAGCCTCCGGAATGGCCTCCGTCAACACCAACCCCGAGGCAAACCGCGCCCCCGCCGGAAGACCGCCCTCGTTCACAACGATCGCGACATTATCCGTCGGAGCCACCTTGACATACAGCGGAGGCGTCTTCTTCGTATTCATCACCGGTCAATCCCTGACCTTTCTGACAATCAACAAATCTACCGATCGCACCCCACTCGCGTAAAACCGGTACCATCCTTCACAGGATGCAGCCGACCTCCACCCAAGTCGCGCCAGCCGCGCCGCCCGCCCCCGGCCCGCTCTCCGGCTCCGTCCTCGTCCTTCTCCAGTTCGACATCTGCGAAGAGATTCGCCTCGACCAGCTCCGCCATATCCTCGGCGCCGCCACCGTCTCGCAGCCGTCGCTCAAACACCCCACTCCCGGCTACATCCGCTACCAGCGCCCGCCCGTCGTCGAACCCGTCGAACCTCTCGTCCTCGACAGCGGCGAGCGCCTCCGCGCCGAGATCAAGTACTACGACTACGGCGTCCTCTCCGTCGTCTTCGAGCTCCCCTTCTCCGCCGACTGGCAACGCCTCATCTCCCTCTCCTCCCGCTGGGTCTGGGACGTCGACTTCGCCGCTCACGCCTCCCTCATCGTCCGCCAGAGTCTCGAGCGCGCCCGCCCCGCGCTCCACAAACCCTACGCCGACTGGCTCTCCGAGGACTACTTCATCTTCCACCTCCGCGAGATCGCCGGCTCCCCCACCGCCTCGCAGCTCATCGCCAACCACGGCCCCAGCATCGCCCAGGTCGTCCGCGGCGAGAACCTCCAACTCTCCGAAGGCGAGTGCCACGAGGTCCTCCAGTCCCGCATCTCCTACTACCCCTCCGACCTCGCCGTCATCGGCTGGAACGCCGCCCTCCTCTACGACACCCCCGCCGGCGCGGAGACCGCCATCCAGCTCCTCGAGTACGCCAACTCCCAGCTCCTCGAGTTCCGCCACTACGACGACCTCCTCACCCGCGAGCTCGACACCGTCTACGACTCGCTCGAAAAGCGCACCGGAATCCTCTTCCGCTGGCGCCTCGCCCGCTCCGCCACCAACCTCCACACCGTCCTGCTCGAGGTCATGGAACTCACCGAGCACGCCGACAACGCCATCAAATTCCTCAGCGACATGTTCGCCGCGCGCCTCTACCGCCTCGCCGCCTCCAAGGTCGGCGTCCCCGACTACAAGGACCTCGTTACCCAAAAAATCAACACCGCCGAAGACCTCTACCGCTTCATGGTCGACCAGTTCAACCAGAGCCGCGCCCTCTTCCTCGAATCCGCCGTCGTCATCATCCTCGTCATCGAACTCATCTTCTTCTTCCGCGGCAACCCCTTCTGACAACTCTTCGCAGCAACCGTTCTAAAGCAGCCTTCCTTCGGGGCATCCCATCGTTAGCCACTACGGTTTAGCCACTACGGTAAAGACCGTCATTCCGAGCGAAGCGAAGAACCCCCGTATTTCACACCGCTCGCACCGCCGAAGATCCCACCCGCTCCAAAAGTTAACAATTCAGATAAACCGGATTCCCGCAGGGTGCCCCACGTCTCGCTTCTGAGACATGGGTTCATCGTGCGCAAGCGCGACCCAACCGCACCAAGCACCCACTAAAAATTCAAATAAACCGGATTCCCCAACACCAGCAACCCACCATCACTCCCCCTCACATTCACCCGCACCCAATGCCGCTTCCCATCCGAAACCTCCTCAAACTCCCTCGTCTCACTCGGCCCGGCAACCGCATCCCCCAGAGCCTTCACCTCACCATCCCGCACCACCTCCGCACGCGCCCCCACCAGCCCCGTCATCGTCAGACGAAACTTCACCGCCACCCCCGCCGGCACCTTCAACGAATCCCCCATCATCACGTTCTCCCCACCCGCCGAAGCCCCAAACTCAATCGCGCGATCCCGCGATCCCGTCGCATCCACAAAGACATGTCCCGCGCGAATCCCCTCCAGTACCGCCGCCTCCGAAAGCTCCTTCGCATACACCACCGTCGTCGGCTTCCCCACTCCGTGCTGCGGTTCCAGCGTCGCATTGTGGTTATCGCTTCCACCCACCGCCGTCACCCGAAACCCATCGTTCAGCCTCTTCTGCCAGAACGGAATTCCTGACAGCGGACCATCCATATTGCCTCCGTTGATCGCCTCAACCACATGCACCCTGCTGAATTCCGTATCCTTCACCGACCACCCACACCCCATGCAAGCGCTCCCCGTCGGCAGCCCCGGATGATTGATCGACAGCAGCCCACCCTTCCGCTCCACCTCATCCATCAACGCCTTGAACGTCGGCACGCCCTTGCTCGTCAGCCGAAAATCAATGAACTCCGTCGTGCCAAAAACATTCGCATGACCATCGAAAGTCGTCACCTCGCGCCCCGGAATCAGCAGCATCCTGTCGAAGTAAGGCGCCAGCTCCCGCATCTCGTCGAAGTGCGACATCGTGTTGTGGTCCGTGATCGCGATAAAGTCCAGCCCCCGCGCCCGCGCCGCCTCCACCGTCTTGTACAGCGGACAAGGCACCTTCTTCCCCGCCTCGCTCGTGCAGCTTCCATCACTGTGTGCATCGTGCATATGTAGATCGCCGCGGTACCACGCCGCACCCTCGCGCACCGGCCCCGGCACCGCCTCCGCGCCAAACGTCGAAGCCCCGATCCTCTCGCCCTCGCGCGCAAAGTAAACCTTCGCCACATACTCCGAGCGCACCCCCTTCCCCACACTCGGAACCCCCAGCAGCAGCTTCCACACTCCCGGCCTCACCGGCCCCGGCAGATACGAAGGCGTAGCATCCGTGTCCGAGATCGTAAACGCACTCTTGTTGCCTCCGCTCCACCCGCGAAACCCCTCGCTATCCACCAACCCCAGGTCCACCGTCGTCTGCTTCTCATGCCCCGTGTAGTGAAAATCAACACTCACCCGCACCACACCCGCTGGAACCGTAAACGGCACCTCGACATACGTCTCGCGATCCTTCTCCGTAATCGTCCCCTTCAGCACCAGATCAGGCTTCCGCTCCTGGGCCCCTGCACTCCGAACTCCCAACACCACAGAAAACACTGCGACACAAATCCCAACCGCACGCAAAAAAACAAGCCTCACCATGCCCTCCGCCTCAACCCAAGATATTGATCAGCAACCCATTAAATACAAAGCACACGACGCTTCGATAAAAGTGTCATCCTGAGCGAAGCTCGAAGGTGTCATCCTGAGCCAAATTTCAAAGTGTCATCCTGAGCGAAGCTCCGCAGGAGCGAAGTCGAAGAGCCTGCCCTGAGCGAAGGCGAATGGGACCTGCGGTTGCTCTTTCCGTTGCTTTTGCAGTTGCTTCTAAGGTAGAGCGGGGCTTCAGCCCCGCGTCTAAAGCCCCGCCGCGATAGCGGCGCACCACACTGCCGTAGGCTGGAGCGAAGCCCGAAGGGCGCAGCGACCACAATCTCTCCATCGCCCAGAAACCTAAGGTAAAGCAGCCCTCAGGCGTTCACATTTCAAAGACAATCCGCGGACACGCGGTTGCCTGCTGAAAAAATCTTGTCAAGCCCCAAAACCATCTATCTCCAACAAACCAAACCACATCTACGTTGCCGATTAATTCCCCTCCGCCTGCTATTCTTAAAGAAGCTAAGTAGTTCGAAAGCCCTCGGCGCACCCCGCCGGGGGCTTTCGCTTGGCAGCCCAAACACACGAAGGTACCAACCTAACTTACCTTGCTTGAATACTTTGCACACGTAAGTGCGGGGAGGGGGTACCTCAAACAGGAGGCGGAAACTTACGCGGAACTGGCACGGCATGGTAAACCTGTTCACGGCCCGAAAGCCCGCGTGAACTCGCCGCGCCAGACAAAGGACTCTGAATGACCCGGTTCCACCCCGCCGCCCGCTGCATCGCCACACTCTGCACCCTGCTGCTCCTCCCGGCCCTCAGCCCCGCCCAGTCCGGTCAGCAGCCCGATCGGCCCCAGGAGGGCGGCCAGCCTCCCGCCCGAGGCGGAGTCAACACCGGCGGAGCGCACCCCGCCACCTACGACCAGCAACACCGCCCCATCACCGCCGGCGGCTTCGTAAAAACCGGCACCGTCATCTTCGAGGACGCCACAGCCAAGTCCGGCCTCGCCTCCTGGACCCACACCATGGGAACCCCGGAGAAACGTTTCATCATCGAAGCCAACGGCTCCGGCGTCGGGCTCATCGACTACGACAACGACGGCTGGCTCGACATCTACCTCGTCAACGGCACCACCTACGACGCGCTTGCCGGCAAGGCGCCCGCCCCCAAGGCCGCGCTCTTCCACAACAACCACGACGGAACCTTCACCAACGTCGCCGACAAAGCCGGCGTCACCAACGAGCGCTGGGGCTTCGGCGCCGCCATCGCCGACTACGACAACGACGGCTGGCCCGACATCTACGTCTCCAACTTCGGCAAGAACCGCCTCTATCACAACAACCACGACGGAACCTTCACCGACGTAGCCGAGAAGGCCGGCGTTACCCTCGGCAACTGGTCCACCGGCGCCACCTGGGGCGACTACGACAACGACGGCCGCCTCGACCTCTTCGTCCCCGGCTACATCCACTACGACGTAGCCACCGCCCCCGCGCCCGACAAAAAAGACACAAGCAACAGCTTCTGCCAGTTCCGCGGACAGGACGTCATGTGCGGCCCCCGCGGCCTCAAAGGCGAGCCCGACCACCTCTTCCACAACAACGGCGACGGAACCTTCACCGACGTCAGCGAAAAGGCCGGCGTAGCCGACAAGAGCACCTACTACGGCCTCTCCTCCGCCTTCGTCGACATCAACAACGACGGCAAACTCGATCTCCTCGTCGCCGACGACTCGACCCCGAACTATCTCTACCTGAACAAAGGCGACGGAACCTTCGAGGACGCCAGCTACGCCTCCGGCTACGCCCTCAACGAGAACGGCCGCGAGACCGCCTCCATGGGGATCGCCATCGGAAGCTACCAGAACAACGGCCTCGTCGACATCTACAACACCACCTTCTCCGACGACTACAACCCGCTCTACCGCAACGACGGAGGCGCCAACTTCACCGACGCCAGCTACCAGCTCGGCATCGCCGAGCCTACCGTCCCCTTCCTCGGCTGGGGCGACGCCTTCCTCGACTTCGACAACGACGGCTGGAAGGACATCATCATCGCCAACGGCCACGTCTACCCGCTCGTCGACAGGATGCCCTGGGGCACCAGCTACGCCCAGCGCCCCCTGCTCTTCCGCAACCTCGACGGCAAAAAATTCGAGCCGGTCCCCGCAGTCGAAGGCTCCGGCCTCGCGCACGTCGTCGCCGGCCACGGCCTCGCTGTCGGCGACCTCTTCAACGACGGCAGGCTCGACGCCGTCATCAACGTGCTCGACGGTCATCCGCTGCTGCTGCGCAACGTCTCCCCCGACACCCACCATTGGATCGAACTGAAACTCGTCGGCGGCCCAAAGAGCCCGCGCGATGCGGTCGGTGCAACGGTCTACCTCACCGCAGGCGGGAAGCGCCAGCGCGGCGACGTCATCTCCGGCGCCAGCTACGCCTCTACGCACGACCCGCGCGTCCACTTCGGGCTCGGCGACGCGACTGCAATCGACTCCATCGAGGTTCACTGGCCCAGCGGCTCCGTAGAGAAGTTCACCGCAGGAAAGCCCGACCAGATCATCACCCTCACCGAAGGCAAGGGCTCAAAACCATAACGCTCCCGAACATCTCAACCTTTTGATGGATAGCCAACTCATCCCGCGGTTCACTAGAATCAGCACGCTATGAAACTCAGGTCTCTCCCCCAGCGAATCGGCCGCGTCCTCGTTGGCGCCCTGCTGGGTGGAAGCCTCACCTGCTTCCTTCTCGGAGCGCGAACCTCGACCGCGCACGCGGACAACGACGCTGCCCAGCCCGCACAACGCACCGTCTACTCGCAGTCCGTCGCCGAGCACTACAACACCCGCTTCGGCGCCGACCATCCCTTCCTTCCCTCGCTCGCCACCACAGACACCGGCGAGTTCATCAACCCCAGATCCTTCCCCACCGCGAAGTACTGCGGCCACTGCCACCAACAGGCCCACGCCGAGTGGCGCCAGTCCGCGCACTCCAACTCCTTCCGCACCCCCTGGTACACGCGCAATGTCAACCTCCTCATGGCAGAAAAAGGCATCGAGTACGCCCGCCACTGCGAAGGCTGCCACAACCCGATCGCGCTTACTTCGGGAGCCATGACCAAGGGCTCACCGATCAACCGCAAGTTCGACGAGGACGGCGTCACCTGCTCGGTCTGCCACGCCATCCAGAAGGTCGACACCCGCGGCACCGGCAGCTACGTGCTCGCGCAGCCCGCCGTGCTCGTTGATGAAAATGACAAACCCATCTACGGCGACATCTCCGACAAGGAGATCCTTACGCACCTCGACCGCCACTCGAAGGCGGTCATGAAAGACTTCTATCGCACCAGCGAGTACTGCTCGGCATGCCACAAGGCCGCGCTTCCTAGGCAGCTGAACGACTACAAGTGGCAGCGCGCCATCTTCCTCTACGACGAGTGGCAGCAGTCCAGCTTCGCCAAACAATCTCCGCTGCCCTTCTACACCAAGGACTCCGTCTCCACCTGCCAGACCTGCCACATGCCGCGCGAGGCGCTCACCCTCTCCGATCCCGGCGCGAAAGAGGGAAAGCTTGCAAGCCACCGCTGGCTCGGCGCCAACACCATCATGTCGAAGTTCTACGGCTACGACGTGCAGATGGATAAGACCGTCGCCTTCCTGCGCAACAACGTCTTCAATATCGACATCTTCGGCCTGGAGAAAAACGGCGGCAGCATGACCGGCCCGCTCGGCACGGAACCCGTCTCCATTGCCTCCGGCGACACGCTCACCACGTCGATCATCATCCAGAACAAGGGCATCGCACACAGCCACGTCCCGGAGCAGCGAGATATGTACGAGAGCTGGGTCGAGTTCGAAGCCAAGGACGCCACCGGTCGCATCCTCTCCCACTCCGGCGGCCTTATGCCGAACGGCGATCTGGACCCGCGCGCACACAGCTTCACCAATCGCCTTGTCAACGTCAAAGGCGAGATCAACGATCTTCACCAGGTCTGGAACAACCGCGTCGTCGCCTACAACAACACCATCGCCTCCGGCCGCTCGCAGATCGTTCGCTACCAGTTTCGAGTGCCTGTTGACGCAAAGGGCCCCATCACCGTCACTGCGCGCGTCAACTACCGCCGCTTCGACCAGCACTTCATGGACTTCGCCATGGGCAAGGACCACTATCCTATGCCCATCGTCGAGATGGCCGCGCGTACACGTAGCTTCGAGCTAGGCAACAACCCAGCTACGAAGCCTGACCCTGTCGACAACCCGCTCTGGATGCGCTGGAACAACTACGGGATCGCCATGCTCGACGCCCAGCAGTACGCCGAGAGCGTCCGCGCCTTCGAGCAGGTCGCCAGGCTCCGGCCCGACTACCCTGACGCCCACACCAACATCGCCATCGCCAACTTCCAGTGGCAGCGCTACGACGACTCTCGCACCACGCTCGACCAGGCGCTCAAGCTCAGCCCGCGCAACGCGCGCGCGCTCTACTACCTCGCGCTCGTCGAACGCAATCAAGGCAACCTCGATGCCGCCATCGCCGATCTGCATGAGGTCATCGCGCAGTTCCCGCGCTCCCGCGATGCCCATCGTGAGCTCGGCTTCTCCTTCTATCAGCAGCGCAAATACAACGAAGCGCGCGCCGAGTACGAGACGCTCCAGACCATCGACCCGGACGATCTCGCGGCCCACTACATCCTCTCCATCGTCTATCGCCGCCTAGGCCTCGCCGACAAGGCTGCGCACGAGGCCGCCATGTTCGCCGACCAGAAGGACGACCCCACCGCCAGCACCTACGCTCTCGAGTTCCTGCGCAAGCACACCGAGGTGGCGAACGAGACAATCCCGTGGCACACCCACACCGATCTCACTCCGCAGCAGGCCAAACAAGGCGGAACGCCCGCCCAATGATCCTGCGTCGCCTCGCTCTGCTCGCCATACTCTCAGCCGTCTCCTCCTTCGCGCAGGATTCCGCACCTCCTGCTCCCGCACCCTCGCCTGCCGAACCGGTTTCAACCGATCCCCGCATCCGCGGAGCCCAGGCATTCGCCAGCAGCGGTTGCCCACAGTGTCATACGATCCGCGGCAACGGCGGCGTGAAGGGCCCCGACCTCTCCGGAGTCGGCCGGCGTCTCAACGACGAGCAGATCCGCGCGCAGATACAAAACGGCAGCAAGCAGATGCCAGCGTTCAGTGATGTGCTACAGGCCAGCGAGACCGACGATCTCGTCGCCTATTTGCACTCGCTCCGCGATAAGAGCAAGCATCCCAAAAAGTAACGAGAATTTCGAGCGGTCTCACGCAACAGACCAGCTACCATCCAGAGAGCACAATGAAGCCTCTTCTCCATCGCGCCCTCCGCTATGTGCTCGCGATCTGCTACGCAACTGCGCTCTCCGGATTTGCGCAAACTATCTCCAACCTTGGCCACCAGGCCTGGACCACGGAAATCGGCCTTCCGCAGAATAGCGTTCATGCTATCTTCCAATCGCGCGACGGCTATCTCTGGATCGCAACCGAGGGCGGTATCGCCCGCTTCAACGGCGTCGAGTTCAAGGTCTTTCAGCATGAAAATACTCCCGCCATCACAAGCGAAGACATCTGCTGTTTCGCACAGACCGCAGACCCAGGAACCCTCTGGATCGGCACCGCCGATGGCATCCTCCGCTACTCCGCTGGATCGTTCCATCGCTACAGCACCGCGGATCACCTGCCCTCGGCCGATGTCCTAGCACTGTCCTCCGATGGAAGCTCCATCTACGCCCTTACCGGTGGCGGGATCGCACGCTTTGACGGTACCGCCTTTTCGCCGATTGCCGTTAGCCCCACGCCCACAGCCATTGCCGCCACATCCAACGAGAGCCTTCTTATCGCCACAGCATCAGGACTGATGCAGTACCGCCAGGGCAGCCTCACGCGCTCCTATCAGCAACTCGAACCAGTACGACAGCCCGTACAGGCCTTCGGTCTTCTCGCCGATCACACGCTCTGGCAGCGGTCTCGTTCCGCGCTCACGTTTACCGCGAACGGCAACTCACGCACCATTGACTCACGCGCACTCAACGGAGCGCGAATCGAATCCTTCCTGTCTGACTCGAACGGTGCCCTGTGGATCGGGACGAGCAAAGGTCTCTATCATCTCGACGATCCTGCCTCCGCGCCGCGCCTTGTCCCAGATCTCGCAACCAACAGCATCCTCTCCCTCTTCAAAGACGCAGAAGGCAACCTATGGGTCGGCACCGAAACCAGTGGCCTGCATGTTCTTCGCCGCCGCAACTTCACCGCTCTGCGTGATGGTTCCGATCGCGTAGTCACCGCAATCGCGCAGACCGGCGATGGAGCCATGTGGATCGGCTCCAACGGAGACGGTTTGGATCGCTGGCTCACAACCACCACGAAGCATCTCTCCGCGCAAAACGGTCTTCTCAGCGACATCATCCTGTCCCTCGCGCCTGGAGACTCCGATGATCTCTGGGCGGGAACTCCCGACGGTCTCAATCACATTCAGGGCGACCACATCGATTCCCTCACCTCCGCCGACGGCCTTCCCGACGACTTCATCCGTTCCCTTCTTCCTGACAACAATGGCAGCCTTTGGATCGGTACGCGCCGCGGCCTCGCCAACCTGCACGACCATACGATCACAACCTTCACGCGTGCCAATGGCTTGCACAGCAACCTCGTAGGTGCTCTGCTCCAGTCGCACAGCAACGGCGATCTCTGGATCGCGACACTCGATGGACTCTCCCTGCTGCATAACGGCGCCATCAAGACCTTTACCACCGCCGACGGATTGTCAGGCAACATCGTCACTGCCCTCTTCGAAGACCCGACCGGCAATCTCTGGATCGGGACGCGCGGCAACGGACTTACACTTCGCACCGGCGAAGGGCGCTTTCTTGCGCTTCACCGCAGCGATCTCCCTGAAACCATCCATGCAATCGCCGGAGACGACCAGGGCGCGCTCTGGTTCGCCTCCTCACACGGCATCACCCGCGCACCTCTCTTCGAGCTGATCGCCTGCAGCTCCTCGGCCGCCTGCCCCCTCCACGTCAAACATTACGGTCTCTCCGATGGAATGCCCACCGAAGAGACCTCCGCAATCGGCCATCCCTCCGTCTGGAAGACCGCCGGTGGACCGCTATGGTTCGCGACCCGCAAAGGCGTCGCCATCGTCGACCCCGCGCACCTGTTCTTCAACCGCGTTCCTCCGCCCGTCGTCATCGAACGCTTCGCCGTCGACGACATCGAGCAGCCCGCAGGCGTGCGCATCCCGCCCGGCCATAGCCGGCTCGACTTCCAGTACGCCGGACTCAGCTTCGTCGCTCCCCCCCAGGTTCGCTACCGCTATCGACTCGAAGGCTTCGACAAGCAATGGACCGACGCCGGCTCGCGCCGCACCGCCTACTACACCAACCTTCCTCCCGGCAGCTATCGCTTCCTCGTGCAGGCTGCAAACAACGACGGCGTCTGGAGCGAGCACGGCGCTGAGCTCGCCTTCTCCATTCAGCCGCCGTTCTACCGCAGGGTGTGGTTCCTTCTTCTAGCGGCAGCTGCGCTCGCAGCGCTAATCTTTCTGATCTACCGCCTGCGCCTGCGCCGTCTGCAATCGCAGTTTGCGGCCGTACTTGCTGAACGCAATCGCGTCGCCCGCGAGATTCACGACACCCTCGCCCAGAGCTTCGTCGGGGTCTCCGTGCAGCTCGAACTCGCCACGCAGCTTCTCGCAAACCAGCAGATCGACGCAGCGCGCAGCCAGCTAGACCGCACCCGCACCTACGTTCGCGAAGGCATCGCCGAGGCGCGCCGCAGCATATGGGACCTCCGCGCAGCG
Source organism: Edaphobacter aggregans DSM 19364 (assembly GCF_000745965.1). Taxonomy (GTDB): domain Bacteria; phylum Acidobacteriota; class Terriglobia; order Terriglobales; family Acidobacteriaceae; genus Edaphobacter; species Edaphobacter aggregans. The sequence continues at coordinate 20,548 of NZ_JQKI01000013.1, forward strand.
ACCGCGCAGAACACCCTGCCCACGCGGCTTTCGCGCCTCGCCGAACAGTTCAGCTCCGATCATCTCGCCCTTCACCTCAACATCGGAGGAACCTACCGCCCGCTCGATGCAGCGATCGAAAACGAGCTTCTGCGCATCGCTCAGGAGTCTCTCACCAACATCTCTCATCACGCTCACGCATCTTCGGCGACCATCGATCTGCGTTATGAAGCGTCGGATCTTACGCTGACCGTTGCCGACGACGGCCGTGGATTTTCCCTTACGCCGGCCGATACCATCGCCGCTCAGGGACACTTCGGCCTGCAGGGAATGCGCGAGCGCGCCTCCCAGATCGGCGCCGACCTCTCCATCATCACCTCGCCGGGCCAGGGAACTCGCATTACACTGGTCCTCCCTCTTGCTCCCGGGAAAGGAGCTCATGCGAATGCCTGAACGAATCCGCATCCTCGTCGTCGACGATCATCACGTCGTCCGCCAGGGCCTCGTCGCTCTGCTCGGAATCCTGCCTGAGATCGAGGTCGTAGGACAGGCCGCCGACGGCGCCGAAGCCATCGCACTCCATCGCTCGCTGCATCCCGACATCACCCTGATGGATCTGCAACTTCCCAAGCTCTCCGGCGTCGAAGCGATCCGCCGCATTCGCGCCGAAGATCCCGCCGCGCGCGTCATCGTCCTCACCACCTTCGACGGCGACGAAGACATCTACCGTGCCATTGAGGCCGGCGCGAAAGCATATCTGCTCAAAGGCATGACCGTCGACGAACTCACCTCGACCATCCGCGCCGTGCACTCCGGCAAGACGCGCCTCGCTCCGGCCATCGCCGAAAAGCTCGCAGAGCGCATGAGCGGTCAGGCCCTCACCGCTCGCGAACAGAACGTGCTTGAGCGCATCGTCGCCGGCCGTTCCAACAAAGAGATCGCCTCCGATCTCGACATCTCCGAGGCGACCGTCAAGACTCACGTCAACAACCTGCTCGGCAAACTCGGCGTCAGCGACCGAACCCACGCGGCCACCGTCGCCCTGCAGCGCGGCATCGTCCACCTCAAATGAAACGGCTTACTATGCACTCGGCGAAGATTCTTCTCACACTCGTCATCACGCTTCCGCTCGCTTCACCCATCACACTTGCCGCTCCGCCAAAGCCTTCGTGGCGCGCTGCGACTCCTGACGAACTCGCCGCCGCACTGCCCGCTCGCGCGCCGGTCGAAAAGGAACGCATCGAAACCGAGATGCGCACCGCATCCGGCATCATCGATACACGCGGCAAGCTCATCGCCGGAGTCGTGCTGATCACCGCCGGCTACTCGGCCGACGGAAAATACTCTCACTACTTTCTAGTGCAGTCGCCCATCACCATCGCCGGCATCGCCCTGCCGCCCGGCTCCTATGTCATCGGCTGGCAGCGCGGCGACGACTCCCTTGCCGTCGCCTTCTACGACGCCGCAACAGGCTCCCCTCGGGGCACCGCCACAGCTCACCGAATTCCAACCGGATCGCGCGTCGAGAGCTTCCGGCTCTGGCCGCCGAATGACCATGCCATCCTCCAGATCGGCCGCTTCGCCCTTCCGTACACGCTAGGAGATTAGTGATTCAGCCGTGACTGCTTCGGCTCTCCTGAGTCCTGACCCTTGCGAATCTCTTCGCCCAGCAGGATCGCCTCGGCGATCTCGAGCATCGACTTTCTTCGCTGGCGGCTCTCCCGCTGCATCATCCGGTAGGCCTCCTCTTCGCCAACCCCCAAGTCGCGCTGCAGAATTCCCTTCGCGCGCTCGACAGCCTTGCGAGCCTCCAGCCTTCCCGCCAGCTGTGCATTCTCGTTCTCCAGCCTCGCCCGCTCCACCTCTGCACCCACCAAGTAGCCGATCGTCGACAGCAGCCTCACCTCATTGGCCGTGTGATGGTACGACTGGCGATGCTGCAGATTCATGACGCCTACCACCTTGCTCGCGCACAGAATAGGCGTCGAGAGCATCGCCTCAAACCGGTCCTCCGGCAGATTCTTGAAGAGCTTGAAGCGCGGATCCTCCGACGCATTCGAGGCGATCGCTACCGGCTCACGATGCTCCGCCACCCAACCCGTAATTCCCTGCCCTATCTTGATGCCCAGGTGGTCGATCACGTCGGCGTGTGGGTTCTTCGAGGCGCGCAGCATCAGCTTCTCTCCCTCAAGCACATAGATGAAGCACGAGTCGCAAGGAATCACTGTCGTGACAAAATCCACGATCCTCCCCAGCACCTTGTGAAACGAGTCTGCCGCCGCGATCCTGCTCGTGATCTCATGCAGAAAATCGATCGGCGCGATCGGCCCCGCCGCCTGCGCGTTCGCCGCTGCCTGCTTCTCGCTCTTGCTGTCCTGGGCAACCGCCACACGCAGTCCCACCTGCCTTGTGTTCAGGCTGCGCGCCAGGCTGTTCTTCTTCGCCTCCACCAGCCTGCCCGCATTCTGCGCCGCCTCGTTTACCAGAAAGCCCATCTTAGGATGCGACGGCTCAAAGTCCGGTGTGATGCCGTGCTGCTCCAGCTCTTCGGTGGTCGTCGGCCCGATCGAAGCCACCACCAGCGACCGCAGCCCCGCTCGCAGAGCGTCCATCGACTCCATCTGCGCCGCCACTTGAAACAGATGAATCACCTGCGCCGCAGTCGTGAACAGCACCACGTCCACGCCGCCGTTCGCTACGCCCAGAACCGCTTCGCGCAGCGGGCCGAGATCCTCCGGGAGCGCCCACTGGTACACCGGAACCTTCGTCACTTCAGCGGTGTTCTCCGTCAGCGCCTGCAGCAGCTCCGGGTTCGAGACACCGTACTCCTGCACCGCCACGCGAAAGCCGGCGAGCGAGATGCCGAACTCCGCTTCCATGGCCGTCATCATCTCACGCCAGGTATTCGGCTCCGGAGCCACGACCGCAATCGGCACCTTCAGCTCCTTGAGCGCCGCAACCGGCTTCGGACCGCGTGCCGCCACCCGAACCTTCCTGAGAGCCTCCAGAAACTCTTCGCTCCTGCCAGCCGACTCAACGATGCTCATCAGCGCGCGCACCCCGACCCCCGTCAGAAAGACGACCAGGTCGAAGCTACCCCCGATCAGTTTTTCCGCAAAGTCCAGGGCCAACCGGTTCGACTCCAGCGGAATCTCGCGCATCGCAGGCACCACAAACGGCTCGCCTCCGTACGTCCGGATCAGCTTCGCCATCTCGCTCGAACGCCTCGACTCCAGCGATAGAACTCTCAGTCCATCAAAGCTTGCAGGTGCCATCACGAACTCCCCAAAAGCCATAGAAGCTGCAGTTTGCATTACCAAACGGTAAATTTCGACTTAAGCGTAGGGTCTGTTGTCCATCATTTTACAGACACACCCCAAATCGCATAGTTCCATGTTCTCCCTGCCGCTCTCTCGGGCCCGGGCCGTTCCATCGCAACGACGGCTGTGCTCCATGCGTTCGTGTCCCACCTTCGTGTTACATCGCCACTGAGAGCGCCTCATTTTCTCTATCGAAATCTTTGGCCGCATGGTCTACCCTATACCGCGAGGCAGCACACCACTTGCACTGATCGATTCAAACAATTCGGCTCCCGAACCGCACCACCGATCGCTTTCGTTCCTCCCCCAACGATGATCGCTTTCGACAAGTTCAACGCCATCTATGCTCAGCACGTCGATGACATCTTCGCTGTCGCCGTGCTCGACGTGAGCCGCCGCGAGATCGCAGAAGAGATCACCAGAGAAGCCTTCCTCGCACTTCTCGAGTCGTCTGAAACCCTCACCCCCGATCAGGTCCCCGGCTGGCTCTTCACCTTCTCCAGGCGGCTCGCCTCCGAATACTGGTTGCGCTGGTACCTCGATCAGAGCTGGGCCGACTCCCCCGAGCCCGAACCGGTCCCTGCCCCGCAGCACCATCCCGAGATCCCCTTCGCAGACCTGCTCGCCCGCTGCTCCATGCTCAAGCCGGTCCACCGTGCCTGCCTCATCCTCCGCTTCGTCCACGGCATGAGCCGCCGGGAGATCGCCTCTCACACCGGCCTCACGGAGAACGAGATCAAGGGCCATCTCCAGTACGGCCTCCGGCTACTCCGCGACATGCTCGCGTCGCCCAGTGACGAGTTTCCCGCGCAGGAGCTTCCGGCCGATGCCTGACCCTCAAGACAACGACCGCCTCCCTCCGGGCGTCTACTCCTCGCCCGCCTGCCCGCCCCTCGCCCTTCTGCGAGCATGGAACCAACAGGTCCTCCCTGCTGATCTCTCCAGCGACGTGGCCTCGCATTTGGACTCCTGCGCCCTATGCCCGGCCCTGCTTCACGACCTCCAACAGATTGCCCAGTCGGCCATCACCTCCGCCGAGCGCTCCCGCATCCGCCGCAGACTTCCTCTCATCGCACCTCCCATTCGCGTTGCAGGATGGCGATGGTACGCCATCACCGCGGCAGCAGTTGCTCTTGTCGTCGCCGGCATACTGTTGGCCGTTCGCGAGACCGAGCACCCCGAGGAGGCCCGCGCCATACTGCCGACCTTCTTCACCCACACCGAGCAGGCACACGCCAGCGAATCCTCCGCAAGGACACCTGCCGTCACGCCGCCCGGCGATGCAGCGCGGATCGCCAAGCTCAACCCTCCGGCCAATCTCACATCGTCGCCCACCCCGCACAGCGATCCCTCGGCCGCGCCCGAGCCTTCCCCCCAGCAGCTCACCCCGGCCTTCGATGCCTACACCCGCGGCGACTATGCGCTCGCCACCCAGCGCTTCTCCCAGCTCGCCAAACAATTTCCCCGTTCCTGCACGCCCTTCCTCTACCTCGGCGTCACCCAGCTGCTCATCAACGACAACGCCAAAGCGCTCTTCAACCTCACCCGCGCCGAGCAGTTCGTCTCCCCCGAACAGAAAGACATCGCCTCCTGGTATCGCGCTATCGCCGCGCTGCGTACACGCGCACCCAATGCGGGCCAGCTTCTGCACGCACTCTGCGGCCGCAACCAATCCGCCTATGCCGAGCAGGCCTGCGAGCTCGAGCAGCGCGCGGCTCCCACTGACGCAGGGCTCATTCGCTAACCCAGCAACGCCCTTCGCATCGGCCTCCCCGAGGCCTTCCACCGCTTCACCGTCTCATATACCAGCACCGTCGTAAACGTCACCGCCATCCACAGCACCACCGCCTCAATCGGCAGCCCTGCCCACGCCGTCACTCGCAGCCCCATCATCTGTCGTCCCTGATAGCCCCACCATCCATATGGAACAGCAAGCGTAGCCTCCCACACCAGGCTCGTCAGTAGAATGACGAAGAACGTCAGGCTGAACGCCCTCCAATTCACCACCTCTCGCGCCGAAGGATACAGAGCCACCGAAGGCGCCAGCGCGCCCGTCACTAGGAACGTCCAGTACCCCGGAAACCCCTCCGGCTCTGCCGAAAAAAATCTCTTGTACACAATCGCTGCCACAATCAGCGCCACACCCAGCACTGCCGACCACGGATGAAACCCCAGCAGCCGCTCGAACTCCACCCGCTCCGGCGCTTCCTCTTCGACCGCATACGCATGCAGCCAGTACCCGTCCAGCCAGATGTACATCAGCAGCACCGCAACAAACCCCAGGAAGTAGAACAGGTACTCCTCCACCGGCACGCCGCCATCGAGCGCCGGAGCCCTCCAGCCCACCGTCGCCTCCGGATTCGGAAATGTCAGAAAGATATGCGCGAAGAAAAAATCCAGCGCAGCCCCAATCGGAAACAGCAACCCAATCGTCCACCAGAACGCCTTCTTCGAGATGCGAACTCCCTCCTGCGGCACAAACCAGAACCCAATCCCCACAATCGGAACCGCAAACAGCAGCAGACTCACCGTGTACCCGAGCGGCGATGGGTTCTTCCTCGATACATCCACCACCGATGAGATCTGCACCGTATGCAGCGTCAGGGCGGCCGGCACTGCCACCATCGCGATCATCGCGGCCACCAGCCCAAAGCCCGCTTTCGGCGCAGGACCGCCGCCACGACGACTGCTCATTCGGCCTCCCGCACTAGTCGATCGCCACCGGCTCGCCGGGAACCATGACTTCGGTCCTGGCCACCGGTTGTTGGCGCATGGTCGCTGCCAAGCCTATTTCAAGCACATCCTCCGCCTCCACGCTGTCAAACAGCTGGATGAATCTTGCTACCAGCCCTGTCCAACCCGTCTGGTGGCTCGCTCCGATCCCTGCGCCATTATCACCATGGAAGTACTCGTAGAACAGAAGGTAGTCCCTCCAGTGCGGATCCGTCTGGAACTTCTCTGTGTCCCCGAACACTGGCCTCCGGCCCTTCGCATCCACCCGGAAGATCCCTGCCAGCCTGTCCGAGATCTCACGCGCCACCTCGAACAGGTTCTTCTCCACGCCCGATCCCGTCGGGCACTCCACCTTGAACGAATCGCCGTAGTACTGGAACAGCAGCAGCAGCGACTTGATCAGAAGGCCGTTCACCGGCATCCACACCGGCCCTCGCCAGTTCGAGTTCCCTCCGAACATCCCCGTCGTCGACTCGGCAGGCTCATACGCCACCGAGTACTTCGCTCCATCCATCTCAAACTCGAACGGCCTCTCGTGATACTCCTTCGAGATCGCCCGGATGCCGTGATCGCCCAGAAACTGCTTCTCGTCCAGCATCCGCGTCAGAACACGTTTCAGGTTCTCCCGGTCCAGCACCGAAAGCATGTACCGCCCCTGCTCGCCCGGAACCTCCGGGTTGTGCAGATTGCACGCCAGCTCAGGCCTCCTCGCGAAGAAGATCCTCGCCCGGTCCAGCAGGCGCGGGCACCGCTCGGCAACCTCCGGCGTAATGATCGAAACCGCAGCCAGAGGCAACAAGCCCACCATCGACTTCAGCTTCAGCCTGCAGGCCGATCCATCGGCATGATTCAGAACATCGTAGAAGAACCCATCCTGCGCATCCCACAGCTCGTTCGCATTGTCGCCCTGTGGATCCATCGCTCCCGCAATCCACAGGAAGTGCCCGAGGAACTTGATCGCAATCTCCTCGTAGCCATCAGCGTACGCCACCAGCTCCAACGCGATGCTCAGCATGCTCTGGCAGTACATCGCCATCCACGCCGTCCCATCCGCCTGCTCCAGGTACGCTCCGTTTGGCAGCGGAGAGCTCCGATCGAAGATTCCGATGTTATCCAGCCCCAGGAATCCCCCTTCAAAGACATTCTTCCCGCTGCGATCCTTCCGGTTCACCCACCAGGTAAAGTTCAACAGCAGCTTCCCGAAGCAGTTCTTCAGAAACTCCAGGTCCCCGGTACCGCGGATGCTCTTCTCCGTCATGTACACATACATCACCGCCCACGCATGCACCGGAGGATTCACATCGCTGAAGTTCCACTCATACGCCGGAAGCTGTCCGTTCGGATGCGCGTACGCTTCGCTCACCATCAGCTCCAGTTGGTTCTTCGCAAAGTCCACATCCACCATCGCCAGCGTCGCCGCGTGAAATGCCAGGTCCCACGCCGCGTACCACGGATACTCCCACTTGTCCGGCATCGAGATGATGTCCGCGTTGATCATGTGATACCACGGCGAGTTCCTTACATCCTTGCCTCGCCCCCCTGTCGGGTTGTACCCGTGCTCTCGCAGCCACACGTCCACGTCGAAGTGGTAGAACTGCTTCGACCACAGCATTCCCCCCAGCGCCTGCCGCATGATTCTCTTGTCATCGTCCGATGACTTCAGCGGAAAGACGTCCTCGTAAAACGAGTCCGCCTCGTCGATCATCTCGGCAAACACGCCGTCGAAGTCCTCACCAACCCCACCACCCTTCAACTCCGCCGCACGAGTCAGCCGCAGCCGCACCACCGCCTCGCCTCCCGCTGGAACCGTCAACTCATAGTGCGCCGCCGCCTTCGTCCCCTCTCCCGCGGGATTCACCGCGTCCTTCACTCCATGAACGAGATACTCATGGAACGCGTCCTTCACGTAGGGAGTCAGATTCTCCCCACCCCCAAGCCTCTTCTCGTTGGATTCGTTGTTTGTGAACAGCAGCTCGCCCGCGCCCTCACAGTGCAGAAATATCTGTCCCACCCTCGGCTCCCACGCCCAGACCACCGCCGTTCCCTTGTCGCCGCCCTTCACCTGCTTCAGCTCAGGAAGCTTCGGATCCTGGTCGCGGAACCATGTGTTGCGAAACCACAGCGTCGGCAGCAAGTGCAGCGACGCTGCCTCCGGCCCGCGAGTCGCCACCGTGATCCTCACCAGCACATCCTCGACGTCCGCCTTCGCGTACTCCACAAACACGTCGAAGTACTTGTCTTCGTCGAAGACCTTCGTGTCGATCAGCTCATACTCCGGCTCGAACTTCGTCCGCTTCGCGTTCGTCCGCACCAGATCGTCGTACGGAAATGCCTCCTGCGGATACTTGTACAGGTACTTCATGTACGAGTGCGTCGGAGTGGAATCAAGATAGAAGTAGTACTCCTTCACATCCTCGCCATGATTGCCCTCGCTGTTCGTCAACCCGAACAGCCTCTCCTTCAGGATCGGGTCCTTCCCATTCCACAACGCCAGCGCAAAGCACAGCCTCTGGTTGTCGTCCGAGATCCCTGCGATCCCGTCCTCGCCCCACTTGTAGAACTTCGACCGCGCCTGATCATGCGTGAAGTAGTTCCACGCATCCCCATTCGGCGAGTAGTCCTCGCGCACTGTTCCCCACTGCCGCTCGCTCAGGTAGGGCCCCCACAACTTCCACGCCTTTACCCCATCGCTCGCTTCCCGCAGACGAACCTGTTCCACTCCGGCCATACCTCACCTCGTTGAACACGTATCTATCGAGCGCCGAGCCCGGGCAGCCTCCACTCTCTTGTACGAAAGACAACTAGGGCCTCACACGCATTTCAGTCAAACCCTGGGGGCTTTCTGGATGGAAAAATTAATCCCGCGCTTGCATCCGCGTACAATCGCTTCCTGAAAGAGGTTCCGCCACGATGCCCAACCCCACTCTGCTCCTCATCGTCATCATAGTCCTCTACCTCATCAGCTCCATTAAGATCCTCAAGGAATACGAACGTGGCGTCATCTTCCGCCTCGGCCACATCATTCCCGCCAAGGGTCCCGGCGTCATCCTCGTCTTCCGCCCCCTCGACCAGATGGTCCGCGTCTCCCTCCGCCAGGAGGCCATGGAGGTCCCTCCGCAGGACATCATCACCCGCGACAACGTCACCCTCAAGGTCAACGCCGTCATTACCCTCCGCGTCATCGATCCAACCCGCGCCGTCATTGAGGTGGCCAACTACATCTACCAGACCTCGCAGTTCTCCCAAACCACACTCCGCTCCGTCCTCGGCGAGGTCGAGCTCGACGAGCTCCTCGCCCACCGCGACCGCCTCAACCAGCGCATTCAGACCATCATTGACGGCCACACCGCCCCCTTCGGCGTCAAAGTCGTCTCCGTCGAGGTCAAGCAGGTGGACCTCCCCGAGACCATGCTCCGCGCCATGGCCAAGCAGGCCGAAGCCGAGCGCGAGCGCCGCGCCAAGATCATCCACGCCGAGGGCGAGTTCAACGCCGCACAGAAACTCGTCGACGCCGCCTCCCTGCTCGCCACCCAGCCCATGACCATCCAGCTGCGCTATCTCCAGACCCTTACCGAGATAGGTGTCGAGAAGAATACGACCATCGTTTTTCCACTTCCCATGGAGTTGATGACACTGTTGAATAAAACAGTGCAGGGTGCGGATACCGCCAGGCCCGGATCACCCGCAAAGACATTCGACGAGCAGCCGCAGGCTCCCGCCAGCTAGGGTGCAAGCGCAAAGCCGCCAGCCGAACCGATGGAATAGGGCCCTCACGCAGGCCCTGCCGAACCAGAAGGACCGACCGTGAACAGCCGCTATCTCGAAGACGAAGACCTCGACTCCCCCCCGCGCGAACGCGAGATCTCACTCGGCGCCACGACCATCCTCGGCATCTTCCTCCTTCTCGCGCTCGTCTGCGCCGTCTTCTTCGGCTTCGGCTACTCCATGGGCCGCCGCTCCTCGCTCTCCACCGCATCTGCCTCCGACTCCGACTCCGCCGCCGTCAAGACAACTGGCACCGCCAAGCCCACCCCGAGCCTCACGCCCTCAGCGAGTCCATCCGCCGACTCGGCCGATGCCAGCAGCTCCGATGACACCGCCGGACCTCAGCTCCCGCAGCCCGCAGACGTTCCGGTCCAGCAGAAGCCGCAGTCTGCAACCGCCACCGCCGCCCGGCCTGCCGCTGAGTCCCCGCAATTCACCCCGCCCGCGGTCAGCAAAGCCATCCCTCCGCCCGCATTCCATCCAGCCGCAGCCGCCGACCCCGGCGCGCCCGCGCTCGTACAGGTTGCGGCCGTCTCTCATCAGGAAGACGCGGACATGCTCCTAAACGCCCTCAAGCGCCGCGGCTACGACGTCACCATCCGCCATCAACCTCAGGACAAGCTCCTCCACATCCAGCTGGGACCCTTCCCCACGCATAAGGACGCCGATGCCATGCGCCAGCGACTCCTCGCCGACGGCTACAACGCTATCGTCAAGTAAGCAATCGTTCGTGCTGCGCTGAGCGTAACCCGAGTAAGAACCGGTCGTGGCCATCCGCAAATTGCTATCTTGGGCGCATGCGAGCTCTTGTCATCGGCGGTTCTGGTTTCATTGGCACACAAATTGTGCGTCAGCTCGCAAGCCGGGAACACACCGTACTTATCTACCATCGGGGACAAACTCGGGCTGTTCTCCCGGCCAATGTACGTCAAATCGTCAATTCATCCTCCGTCATGCCCATCGAAAGATTTCCAGCGCAGCTCTTCGAGTTTGAGCCGGACGTAGTAATACACACGATCGCGATGGGTGCTGCCGATGCCACCGCATGTGTAAAGGCCTTCTCTGGCCGCACGGGACGACTTCTCCTGCTGAGCAGCGGCGATGTATACCGAGCCTACGGACGCCTTACCGGGATCGAGCCGGGACCAATCGAAGAAGGTCCGCTGACAGAGAGTGCGCCCCTACGGACAGTGATGTTCCCATACCGCAGGCAGGCTTCTTCGTCGACGTCTCTCGAATATTGGTACGAAAAAATCCTCGCCGAACATGCAGTGCTTGCGAACTCCAGTCTTCCAGGCACGATTCTGCGACTCCCGAAGGTGTACGGCCCGGGCAGCAATCAAGACCTCGCAACGGTGTATCGGTATCGCCACCATCCCTATTGGCGCTGGACCCATGGATATGTCGAAAACGTGGCCGCTGCAGTCGTTCTCGCGGTGACACACCCGTCTGCCGGAGGCTCCGTATACAACATAGGTGAAGCGTACACCCCAACAATTGCAGAGCGTTTGGCGTGGATGCCGCCATCAGACATCGAACCCGATCGCACCAGCGAGTTCAACTTCGCTCAGGATATTACCTACGACACCAGCAGAATTCGAAATGAGCTGGGCTACCAGGAGATCGTCTCGGAAGAAGAAGCTGTCTTGAGAACACTCCAGGCAGGGTCAACCTGAACGCTGTATAAGTGCTTCTGTCTACCTCCGCGCACCGATATAGCGCGATCGATGCCCCCCAGTCACGCTCTCAATCCACCGGCTTCATCCGCTCCGGCAGCGCCTCCGCGATCTCCTGCCGAACCGCCCTCAACAGATCCTCTCGTGTCGCAAACGCGGAGGGCTCAATCACCGGCAGCAGCCGCACCTTCGCCACTCCCGGGGTGATCGCCGCGCTTCCCTTCCGCATCATCCCCTCGGTCCCCGATACTGCGATCGGAACGATAGGCGCGCCCGTCTCCATCGCCAGATAAAACGGCCCCTTCTTGAACGTCTGCAGCCGCCCGTCCCTCGATCGCGTGCCCTCCGGATACACAAGAAGATTCAGACCTTTTCGAAGCGCCTTCCCTGCCGCGATGACGCTCGCCTGCGCCGAGTCCCGCCTTCCCCCGCGCTCCACCGGAATGAAATCGCCCATCCGCATCGCCCGTCCCAGGATCGGAATACTCATCAACTCTCTCTTCAGCATCACCGAGCTTCGCCCCGGCAGCATCGGCAGCTCAACCGGAGGGTCGAGATTCGAGACATGATTGCTCATAAAGATGCAGGCCCTGTCCCGCGGAACATTCTCCAGCCCCGAGAGCTCCACCTTGATCCCCGCCGCCCTAATCCCTGCATTCGCAATCCACATTGCCACGCGATACAGCAGGCTGATGTCACCCACCAGCAGCGTGTAAGGAATCCCCACCACGCCGGCCAAAGGACCCAGGGCCGTGTACACAAACAAAAGCTTTAGCGTCGCAAACATCCGCTTTGCAGAATACCGTACCGCGCGTGAATCGCAGATCTCATTCAGTCGACAGCACTTGGGGGCAAAATCTTCTCGGGACCGAGCAAAAAGTTCATTCACACACGGTTAAACATCGAATAATCCATCTGTTTTCTGTGCCTATGCACTTGGCTCCCGGATTGCATCTAATGAAACCGGAGTGCTTTTGTCTCGAAAGAGAAGACGTTGCGATGTGCTGCAGTCGTCACGACAGAACGCCTCGAACGGGGCCCATTTAGTTCGGCCAACTTTTAACATGTCAGCTATTTGCAGGAGTTCCAGGAGAACAATGAAACTCTATAAGCGAGTCTCTGTCTTTGGGGCGGCTCTGGCCTTCACCGCTGCCCTCGCGTCGGCTGAGACGATCCAGCTAGGAAGCTACCAAACCGGTGGCCCAAATCTGGGCAACAACAACAGTGCGGTGGCCTATATGGGATCACCGTCAACCACCTATGCGCTTAGCCCAGGCACCGCGTGGGCCCCGGCAGGGGCCAGCTCAGTCTGGGTTTCCAACAATCCCGGCTCCGGCCCCGGGGGGAACTACGTCGCTCCCTCGGGCAACTACTCCTACACCACAACCTTCAGCACGATCACCGGCAACACCTACACCGGCTCCATCTCGGTGTTGGCCGATGACACAACCGCAATCATCTTTAATGGACATACCTTGGCTCCTCAGGGTCTTCTGGGATCCGACGCGCACTGCGCCGATGGACCTCCCAACTGCGTGACTCCCACCCTGATCAACCTTCCGTCGGCCTTCTTCCTCGATGGTCTCAACACGCTCCAGTTCGACCTGAGGCAGACCATCCAATCCGCAGGACTTGATTTCTATGGATCGGCCACTGGAGCTGCACCCTCTTCCACACCTCCATCAGCTACCGCTCCCGAGCCGGGCACGCTCTTCCTGCTCGGAACCGGCTTGATCGGCTCTGCGGGCCTGCTGTTGCGTCGGTCGCGGAACGACGTCTAAAACCCCCAATAACCAACCAGAACCCCGGGCGAACCAGAACCACCTCGCCCGGGGTTCTGGTTTTCCACAGAAATCCTGTCAAGCCCCAGAATCGCGCAAGTAACTGAAAATTATAGAGATCTACGTTGCCGATTAATTACCGCCGGGTCGCTATAATTAAGAAATAGAACAAAAGACGTAGAGTAGGCACCCCCACCGGTACCAGCACATAAGTCTTTTCAAATCAAGGTTTTGATGTATAAGTTCCCTGTTTCCAATATTTTACGCAGATAAATTCTGTCATCTCATTGAAAACAGTATGGTTATAAGCCAGAAGGGGGGCGGGGTACTCGGTCAGGAAAACCGGCCCGCCAAACGCCCCGCAGTCGCAGCCTCCGCAATCCCTCGCGGCAGTTTCTGATAGATTCCGCCAAAGCCGCCGTTGGAGAGAATGGCGACCACATCTCCGTTCCGCACCTCAGGCGACAACGCGGCCACGATCCCATCCGCATCCTGGTACAGCGCAGCTGGAACGCCGCGCTCCCTCAGCCCACCAATCACGTGCGATGGATCGAGTCTCTCAATCGCAGGAATGTTCTCTGACTTGAACACTCCTGCCAGAATCACCCGATCGGCCAGCGCAAGGCTCTCCACAAGCGCAGCCTCAAAGACGTTCCTGCGCAGCGTATTCGACCGCGGCTCCAGCACCGCAATCAATCGCTGCCCCGGATATCTCTCCCGCAGTGCGCGCAGCGTCTCGCGAATCGCCGTCGGATGATGCGCAAAATCGTCGATGATCGTGACCCCTTCGGCGACCGCCTTCACCTCGAGCCGCCGCTTCACGCTGCGAAACGATTGCAGCGCCTCAACGATCATCCCAACCGGAATGCCCTGCCCCGCGGTAAGCGCAGCCGCAGCCGTCGCATTCAGAGCGTTGTGCTCGCCTGACATCGGAAGGCTCAGCTCCGCAAACTGCTCTCCCCCGCGCCAAAGCGTCCACCGCGTCATCGGACCGTCATGGCGCAAGTCCGCGATCCGCCAGTACGAGCTGTCCTGAAATCCATACCGCTCGACCGTGCAGAACGCCTTCGCCACACACTCGCTCACGTTCTCGCTCGCATCGTAGGCAACTAACCGGCCACGACGCGGAATAAGATTCACGAACCGCTTGAACGCCGTCTTGACTGCCGCGAGATCTGCGTAAATGTCCGCATGATCGAACTCAACGTGCGTCAGAATCGCTGAGTCGGGAAAGTAATGCAGAAACTTTGGCCCCTTGTCGAAGAACGCCGTATCGTACTCGTCTCCCTCTAGGATGAACGGCTCGGTCGGCCTCACCATAAAGCTCGTGCCGAAGTTCTCCGCAACGCCGCCGATCAAGAACGACGGCGAAAGCCGCGGGTTCCTCGCCGAAGCCGTCTCGTAGATCCACGCCAGCATGCTCGTCGTCGTCGTCTTGCCGTGCGTTCCCGCGACCACCAATGACTCGCGCCCCACAAGAAACTCGTCATGCAGCACCGAAGCCATCGAGCAGAACGGAATTCGCTCATCCAGCACGCGCTCCAGCTCCACATTGCCGCGCGAGATCGCGTTGCCGACCACAACCAGGTCCGGCCGTCGATCCAGGTTCCGCTCCGCGTACGGCTCATGCACCGTGATGTCGAGCGAGCGCAGAAGGTCGCTCATCGGCGGATAGGCCGCCGCATCCGAGCCCGTCACCTCGTGCCCCTGCTGCTTCAGCATTCCTGCCAGCGAGGCCATCGCCGTGCCGCAGATTCCGATCAGGTAGATATGTTTCTGCATCGTGCCAAAGATAAGACTAACCCGAAACCGCCGCCTCCAGAAAGATAAGCCGCGGGTTCGCTGCATCGCCAAGATCGAGCCTCACACCAACCCCCAGCGGAAGCGACCGGTTCGCGCCATGCACATGCCCGCACCGCAGCCCGATCGCCACCGGTCCCGCAAAGCCGCGCAGCCCATGCATGATCGCCCGCTCCAGCAGCTCCTGCTCCTCCGTCTCAACACACTGCTCCATGTCGCCGAAGACAATGCCCTGAACTCCCTCAAGCCTGCCCGAGTAACGCAGATGCAGCAGCAGCCTGTCCCACTGATACGGCTTCGTGCCAATGTCCTCGAGGAACAGCACGCTCCCCTCAAGCTGAGGCGCGTACGGCGTTCCCAGCCCCGCCGCAAGAATCGAGATGCAGCCGCCCAGCATCCTGCCCTCTGCAGTCCCAGGCTGCAGAACGCGCAGTCCGTCCTCCGCCCCGAGCGACCATCTTCTCTCACCGCCAAAGACATTGCGCCAGCTCGCAAGATCCACACCATCCTCGCGACCAAAATCAGACGCGACCATCGGAGCGTAAAAACTGATGAGGTTAGCCTCGTTCTGGAACCAGCTGTGCAGCGAAGTGTGATCGCTGTATCCGATAAACGCCTTCGGATTAGCGCGAATCAGCTCGCGGTCGAGATGCGGCAACAGCTCCGCACAACCCCAGCCTCCGCGCGTGCAGATGATCCCATCGATCGCGTTATCGGCAAACGCAGCATGCAGGTCCTCGAGCCGCTCCACCACCGAGCCCGAATAGTAGAGCGGCCCGCTCGCCAGCGCATACTTGCCTAGTTTGACGCCATATCCCAGCGCCTCAAGCTCCGCAACGCCGTGCGCGACCAGCTCCGGCTTCGGCGTACTCGCCGGCGACACAACAGCCAGCGTCGCTCCGGGGCGCAGCGCAGGTGGCCTGGTAAACTCGCGCCCAGCCATCACAGTCCAACGACCTCGCCGCGGCAGATGATCTCCGCCGGTCCCGTCAGACGCATCGTCTGATCGTTCGCCAGCCACACCGTACGCTGCGCTCCCCCCTCGGCGACAGCTTTCAGCTCACGGTTCACGCTGCGCAGCGCCATCGCCGCCGCCGAAGAAGCGCACGTCCCCGTGCCCGACGAAGTCGTCGGCCCGCAGCCGCGCTCGAAGATGCGGAACGCAATCTCGCTCTCGGAGACAATCTTCACGAACTCCACATTGGTGCCGTGCGCAAACAACGAGCTTGCGCTGATCTGCGCGCCCAGCACCTGCCATGCCAGCCCGTGCGCCGTGAAGTCATCGCCATCCACAAAGATCACGAAGTGCGGATTCCCCACATTCACCATCGCTCCTACAACGTTGCCCACACCGGGAACCTCGATCGTCCGGGGCATCACGCGCGGAACCCCCATCTCACTCTCGATCAGGTAGACCGGATCGGCGTCCTCCACCACATGGCACACGCGAGGACCGCCATGCGTCCCCAGCACGACATCGTCCCTGCCCTCCGAACTCGCCAGCCACGCGGCGACGCACCGCGTCCCATTGCCCGAAAGCTCCGCCTCGCTCCCATCGGCGTTGAACAGCCGCAGAAACAGCTCGCCGTTCGGCCTGCGCTCGAGGAACTCGATTCCGTCGGCTCCAATACTCGTATTCCTGCTGCAGAGCTTCCGCGCCAGCGCCGCGTGCTGCCGCCTCGCAACCTCTTCCTCAAGAATCAGAAAATCATTACCGCACGCATGCGCTTTCACAAACGGAATCATCACTTTTATTCTTCCTCAATATCGCGAAAGACCACAACCTGGCCGGTCGCATCACTCTCACGCAGCGCATCGAGCAGCTGCGTGTGTTGCTTCTCATTCGTTGAAACCGCAAACGTAATCCGCTCCGATCCGCCGACGCTGTCGCGCTCCTGGACATTCAAACGAATCCCCATCCGGTCCAGCACACTCAGCACCGCCACATAAATCCTCTTCGGGTCATCGCCGCGAACCTCATACAGCATGGAGTAGTGCTTCCAGCCAGCAACCGACTCGAAATATCCAATAGCCGTCAATGCCACGAGCGTGATCAGGGTCGCGAGCACGGCTTCCAGATAAAGCCCCGCACCACACGCCATGCCAATTGACGCGATGACAAACACCGTGGCCGCGCTGGTTAATCCGACGACTCGAATACGCGTGTGCAGGATAATACCCGCGCCGAGAAAGCCGATTCCCTGCACAATATTGGCTGCCACCCTGCCCTTGTCGGGATTGGCATCGCCCGCCAGCACCGCCGAGAGCATCGTAAAGAAAGCGCACCCCAGGCAGAGCAGCATATTGGTACGCAGCCCCGAGGCCTTATGTCTCCACTCGCGCTCAAAGCCGATCACACCGCCGAGAAAGGAAGCGGTGAGTAACCGCGCCGCCATGCCGGTCGACAGCAGCTCGTGATCGATCTGGCTGAAATAAAGAAGCTGAGGAACGTGCATAAGTCTGCGAGAGATAGTAGCATCCGGCTCCATCGCTCTTCCGGACAAACTGCAGACCAGAATCAGAATCGGTCCGACCGGTAGACACGAGCGCATGGCTGCCCTGTCGTGCAGAGGACCACCATCTCCGTAAGCCCCTCGGGATGCGCCGCCACCGCCGCTGCTACCGGGTCGCCCGCAATCGCTACCACGTAAGCCGCATGTTGCGACGGTGCGCCCAGCGCGGCCTTCCAGCTGTCGTAGTCGGTCTCACTCAGCGTCTGCCGCAGCGGAATCCCGGCCTGCTGCAACGCGCCAATATGGTCGGAGTTATACATCAGGATCGGAGCCCCGGCGGGAAACGAGCGCAGCTCGTGCGCCAGCGACGTCTCGAACGCAACACGCGTCGTCGAGTTCACCATCGCCTCCTTCAGCACCAGAGGCACGCGGTACATCATCGCGATCACGCTGATGGCAATCAGAAGCACCGCAACCGGCTGCATCAGCCGCGCGGCCAGAGGCTGCGATGCCGCCCACCTCTGCTGCAGCCACGACAGCGCGACAAAGGCGAAGATCGCAAACGCAGGCAGCAGCTCCATCCCATAGCGCGAGTTATAGTACGAATGCGGCCACACAGGCGGAATAAAGATAGGAATCGATCCGAATGCAATCGAATAGATGTAGAACGGAAACGGAATCCAGAGCAGCGTAGCCGCAAGCTCCAGGCGCCGGCGAATCGCGAGCACCAATCCCGTCACCGCAAGCGCCATCACAGCGAATCCCGTCTCCCACGCCGCTGCATCAAGTTGCGCCGTACGCAGATAAAGCGCAGCAGCACCCAGAGGGTCATGCCACCCCGGATAGTGCCGAGAGCCCGGAGGCGAGGTCTTCTTCTCAATCATCGCCGCCGAGTACGGCCCGCGCACGAAGTCCAGCGGATCGTGAAAGAAGTGCTGATTGTAGGCCAGCCATGCGATCGGTCCCGCAACCGCTAGAACCGTAAAGACCGTGAACCCCACAGCGTTGCGACGACGCGCATCCTCTGACCGCAGGATCTGCCACGCCATCACACACCAAACCGCAGCGCCAAACACCCAGCCGTCATACCGCGTAAACACCGCCGCAAGAATCAGCAGCCCAAGAGCGACGAGTCTCCGGTTGATCGTGCCGGCACGCTGCGAGCTAACCGCAGCAACGCACTCCATCGTCATAAGCGTCGCCCAAATCACAATCGCCAGGAACAGCGGCTCGGTCATCGCCGTCGTCGACAAATACAGCAGGTTCGGATTCAGCCCATAGAAGGCCGCCGCCACAAGCGCCCACGTGGGCGGCATCATCCGGCGCGCCAACCGATAGAGCCCAGCGACGCTCAACACATAGCACAACAACGAAGGCCACGCCCCCGCCAGCCCGTTCTGCCACCACTCCATCTTCTGAACGAAGGGCAGCATCAGCAGATGCGGCAGCGGCAGCCACACGCCTCCCAGCTGAATGATCCCCGGGTTCCGCGAATCGAGGATGCGGCGCGCGATGCCGAGATGAGCTACGGCGTCGCCGTACAGCAGCAGATAACCACGCGAGACACACACAATGAGCGCAACAAACGCAAAGGCCACAGCAGCCAGCGCGACCGGCATTACCTCTTCGCGCTTCGCCGGACGGACCTCGAAGCTTAGCGGAGCAAGCTCTCCCGAGACCTTGTCTCCGGGCGCGCCCGCACCACGGCCTCGCCGTCTACCCCCCCGTGTATTCAAGGTGCGAAATCTCCCGGAACAGCTTGAATCTCTGCTCGATCTCGTCTCGTGTCACCGATTGCAGACGCTCGGTTCCAAAGCGCTCCACCGCAAACGATCCCATCACGCCGCCATAGAACATCGCCGTGCGGAACGCCGCAGGCGTCAACTCCGCCTGCGAGGCAAGATACCCATAGAAGCCGCCAGCGAAGGAATCCCCCGCACCGGTCGGATCCACGACCTCAGACAGCGGCAGCGCCGGCGCGCGGAAGGGATGTAGCGCGCGGACACCGCCTGGAAACGAGCGCGCGCTGAAGAAGGCCGTCGCGCCGTACTCGCCATGCTTCACGACCAGTGTCTTCGGCCCCATTGCAAGTACCTTGTTGGCAGCCATCACCAGGTTGCGGTCGCCGGCCAGCATCCGAACCTCACCGTCGTTGATCAGCAGAACATCCAACTCGCGAAGCACCTTCGCCAGGTTTGCCGCATGATCAGCAATCCAGTAGTTCATCGTGTCGCCGCACACCATGCGGACCTTCGTCATCTGGCTGCGCACACGCGCCTGCAGCACCGGGTCGATGTTCGCCAGAAACAGGTAGTCGCTGTCCTGATACGCCTCCGGAATCTTCGGCTCGAACGTCTGAAAGACATTCAGGTCAGTGCCCAGCGTCTGCGCCTCATTCAGGTTGCTGACGTACGAGCCCGACCAGTGAAAGCTCAGCCCATCGGCACGCTCGATGCCACGCGTGTCAATCCCGCGCTTCGTGAAGACCGCCTCATGCTCGGCGGTAAAGTCCTTACCGACGACGGCGATGACGCGGACATCGGTGAAGTAGCTCGCCGCCAGCGCAAAGTGCGTCGCTGCGCCGCCCAGGCAGTGATCCACGGAACCGCTCGGGGTCTGGATGCTGTCGAACGCCACCGAACCTACGACAAGAATGGACATGAACTCCTCTTTCAAAACTCCAGTTTTTTTGAACTCAGAACCTGACGACAGAAGTAGGCGAGGTCTGCCCTGCGCCTCCGCTCCCTACTTGTAGCCTAAAAGTATTTATCGAGCAAAAGGCCCAACTTCTGCCGTGTGTGCTCAGGAATTGCCTTGCGATCGGTCATAATCGCATACTTCAAAGCATCGCCACACGTGCAGCTCTTCTCTGCCGACATCGCCGCAACCGCTGCCCGAACCACCTTCGCCGCGTTCGCCGAGTTCTGATGCATCACAGCGACGATCTGGTCGACCGTCACATCGTCGTGGCCCTCGCGCCAGCAATCATAGTCAGTCACCATCGCCATCGTCGCATAGCAGATCTCCGCCTCGCGAGCCAGCTTGGCCTCCTGCAGATTGGTCATCCCGATCACATCGGCACCCCAGCTGCGGTACAGATTCGACTCCGCGCGCGTCGAGAACTGCGGACCCTCCATGCACACATAAGTCCCGCCGCTCTTGCCCACCACCCCAACCGCATCGCACGCCTTCTGCAACGTCGCAGCCACCGCCGCGCACACCGGATTTCCGAAGGCCACATGGCCCACGATGCCATCGCCAAAGAACGTCGCGTTACGCGCAAACGTGCGGTCGATAAACTGGTCCGGCATCACGAAATCCGTCGGCTTGTGCTCTTCCTTCAGCGACCCCACCGCCGACACCGAAAGAATCCGCTCCACTCCAAGCATCTTCATCGCATAGATGTTCGCTCGGAAGTTCAGCTCGCTCGGCAGCAGACGGTGTCCGCGTCCATGACGCGCCAGAAACGCCACCCGCCGCCCCTCTAGCTCACCCAGCACCAGCGCGTCGGAAGGTTCTCCAAATGGTGTCGTCACCTTCTCTTCGCGTACATCCGTCAAGCCCGGCATCGCATACAAACCGCTCCCGCCAATGATTCCAATCTCAGCCTTCTTCAAACGTCTGTCTCCTCCACCGGCTCAGAGCCGGGCACCCTCAGTGGGAATGTCCTTCAGAAGTATATCGTTCGAGCCCGCCGGCCCTGATCATCCCAAAGGAGCGCAGCATCTCCGCCATCCCTAGCGAAGGCTCACGGCCCTGCTCTGCAATGCGCACCGGCCCCTCGGCCTGAACGCTTGCGATCGAGTCCCTCAGCTTGCGCGCCAGCGGCAGACTGAACCCTTCGCTGACGAAGACGCTTGCGCCGGAGATCGAAAGCAGCACATCGCCCTCACTCGTCGTGAAGACCTGCTCGCCTCCGGCCTCGTCCCCCTGCCTGCGCGACACCTTCGAGTACTTCCGCGGAATCTGCGCAGAGTAGATGCGCAGAAACGTCTTCGCCGAATCAGCATTCTTCCATCGCGAGTAGTAGAACAGCGCCAGCGAAGCCGTCGACTCCTTCTCCGCAGGCGTCGCCGCCTTCCTCTGCGCCGCATAGTAGATGCCGCCATTCCAGTCCGGCGCCAGGCCCTGCGCGATCTCGCGGCCGCCAAACAACTCCGTCAGGATACGCACATCCAGCTCCCCCATCACCCCCAGGTCATAGGGCTCATACTCAGCGTCGATCAGCGGATGAATATCCGGCAGCCGCAGCACCGGCACAGGCACGTGCGCCATGTACGACTCCGGATGCAGAATCTCAAAGCTCGACGACGGCGGGTTCGCCAGCACCCCGGCAAACGCCGCCTCCTTGCCTGACTTGGTCAAAATCGCCTGCTCGAAGCCCAGCCCATCGCTGTAAGGAAACAGCAGCGACTCCTGCAGCAGCAGCGGAGCCCGCGCCAGCACAGGCGATCCGCTTACATCGCCCACCGTATCCTTCAGCCGCTCCGCCAGCCCCGGCGGAGCATCGGCCAGCGTCTTGCCGGTCGGCCGTAGAGTGTAGTCGATGAAGACCGCCATCGCCTGCCCCTCGGCCACAGCCTCGCGCGCCGTATCCGCCTCGTCCACCTGTAGATGCCGGTTGTCATCCTGCACATTGCGCGACGTGTCGTTCAGTCCTACCTCGGACCACTTCGTCAGCCCCACCTTCTGATCCTGCAACGCGTGCGTCAGCTCGTGCGCCAGCACAGGCTTCTGCTCGTCCGGCGCGATCCAGTCCAGCAGGTTCACCGTCTTCGTCTTGTTGTCGTAAAAGCCCGCGATCTGCTCCGTCAGCAGCGACAGCAGAAACGGTCGTAGATGAAAGTCCCGATCCAGCAGGCCGAACTTCTTCAGCACCAGCTCCGACCGCTCCATCCGCTTGGCGCTCTCGTCCTCATCAAACTTCTGCCTCAGATACTTCGTCACCTCATCGCGCGAGATCAGCTTCCGCTTCACGCTGTGCACAATCGGCAGCTTCGTGTCCGCGCTGATGAAGCTCAATATCTCGTCGACCGAGCGAAACAGCTCCTTCGCCTGCTCCTTGGTCATCGGAGCCTGCGGCTTGTCCTTGTCCTTCGCCTGCGGTGCCGTCTGCGCACCTGCTGCCGAGCAGCTTGCCAGCAGAATCAACCCCGCGGCCCACACCCTCGCCGCCCGCCCGAACCTTCCGTCATCCATCCGTCGCAGCAACCTTGCCTCTCATTCCACCGCTATAATCAAGTGTACGCAGAGTTTCATCGCGCCGTCGCGCGAGTGACGCCTATGACATCAGTCCCTACCTCCAACACGCCGCCCGCAGCCCACCCTGGCGTCGACGCCTCCAGCTCCAATCCGCAACTCGCAGTACTCCTCGAAGGCGCAGGCATCGCTTCGCTCGAGCAGACCGGCTGGATCCGCGTCACCGGCGAGGACCGCGTCCGCTGGCTCAACGGCATGGCCACCAACTCCGTTCAGGACCTCGCCCCCGGCGCCGGTGCCTACAACTTCTTCCTCAACGCGCAGGGCCGTATCCAGGCCGACGGCACCATCCTTGCTACGCCCGAAGCTCTGCTCATCGAGACCGCCCGCCGCCAGGTCCCCTCGCTCATCCCCTACCTCGATCACTACATCATCATGGACGACGTCGAGCTGACCGACGTCACCGAGTCCCGCCACGGCCTCACCCTCATCGGCCCCAAAGCCTCTGCTCTGCTCCGTCAACTCAACCTCGCCACAGACGACGTCAAAGAGCTTCAGACCCGCACCCTCCCGTGGCAGTCCACAACGGTCACCCTCATCCACGCCTACAGCCCGCTCGTTCCCCGCTACGAGCTCTGGACCGACTCCCCCGCCGAGGCCGCCTCACTCCTCGAAGCCCTCCGCACCGCAGAAGCATCCTTCTGTGATCCCGCCTCGCTCGAGCAGCTCCGCCTCCTCGAAGGAACGCCGCTCTACGGCGCCGACATCCGCGACCGCGACCTCCCCCAGGAGACAAACCAGACCCGCGCCCTGCACTTCGCCAAGGGCTGCTACCTCGGCCAGGAGATCGTCGAGCGCATCCGCTCGCGCGGCAGCGTCCACCGCACCTTCACGGCCTTCCGGCTCGAAGGCGCACTCCCCGCACCTGGCACGCCGCTCGAATCCGCAGGCAAGCAGGTCGGTGAGCTCACCAGCGTTGCCTCCATCCCGCTCGCCGACACCACGCTCCAGTTCGCCCTCGGCTACCTACGCCGCGAGGTGCTCGACCGCCACGACCCGCTCCAGTACTCCGGCGGCATCGCTGTCCCGGCACCATCACCCTCCGCCGAAGCCCAGGCTGCAACCTCCGCATCTGATTCCTCTGAGAGACCCTGATCATGCCCGAACAGAACAAGCCCTTCGTCATCACCGATCGCCGCAAGTTCACCCTCGACGGCGAGCCCCGCCCTGACGCCGCCCCCTCCTCCGAGCGCGACGAGCACCAGACCACGGCAGCACAGCCCGCGGCCCCCGTCGAGCCTCCCCCGCCAGCACCCGAGCCCGAGACCGCACACGAGGAGAACCTCCCTCCGGCGCCGACAGCCGAGCAGGCCGAACAGGCCAACAACGCCTACCAGGCGACCTCCGACCGCCTCGACACCGCCATCCGTGCGTCGAACCCCGGTGCAGACCATCCGCCGGCCATGAACTTCGAGACTCTCATCCAGTCCGTCTACATGAGCACTCTCATGCAGCTCGGCGGAGCAGCGCAGGAGGGACAGCCGCCGCAGGTCGACATCCTGGGCGCACGCCAGAGCATCGACATGCTCGGCATCCTCGCCGAAAAGACCAAAGGCAACCTCACCCCCTCGGAGCAGCGCCTTCTCGACAGCGCACTGTTCGAGCTGCGCATGGCCTTCCTCGAGATCACCCAGGCACTCGCACGCTCCGCAGCCGCCAAATCTCCCAACCCCACCCCAGGCAAGCCGAGCATCGTCCGCTGATCGATGGAGGCGACTCTCACCTTCCTCGGCACAGGCACATCGATGGGAGTGCCCACGCTCGGCTGCAACTGCGCCGTCTGCGCCTCAGCCGTCTCACCTGAAGGCGACCCGCGCAACCGCCGAACGCGCACCTCGCTGCGCCTCACCTACAACAACCGCATCGTCCTCGTCGACACCGGCCAGGACTTCCACGCCCAGGCCGTCCGCGAGAATATCCGCCACATTGATGCCGTTCTCTACACCCACGGGCACGCCGACCACGTCCTCGGCTTCGACGACCTGCGCCCCATCACATTCCAGCTCCCCGGCGGCCTTCCCATCTACGCCGACGCCGAGACCATCGCCACGCTCCATCGCATCTTCGACTACACCTTCCGCACCGACAACCGCTACCCCACCAGCGCCCGCGTGCAGATTCACCCCATCGATGAGTCCACCCCCGGAGCCGGCTTCGATCTCTTCGGCGCCTGCTTCCAGCGCATCCCCGTCATTCACGGCGGGCAGCGCATCACCGGCTACCGCTTCGGCTCAGCCGCCTACCTCACTGACATGAGCGACATCCCTCCCGAAAGCATCCCTCTGCTCCAGGACCTCGACATCCTCATCCTCGACGCTCTGCGCCGTCAGCCCCACCCCAGCCACTCCCATCTCGAGCGCTCGCTCGACTACGTCGAGAAGCTCAAGCCAAAGCGCGCCTTCTTCACCCACATCAGCCACGACCTCGACCACGCCGCAACCGAGGCCGAGCTGCCTCCCCACGTCCGGCTCGCCTACGACGGCCTCCAGCTCACCTTCGAGATCGCCTGATGCAGATCTACCGCTCCCTCTCCGAACTCCCTACCCCCTTCGGCCCCACCGTAGCCACCATCGGCAACTTCGACGGCGTGCATCGCGGCCACCAACTCGTCATCGGAAAGGTCATCCGTCGCGCGCGCGAACTCAACGCCCGCTCTCTCGCCATCACCTTCGATCCCCACCCCGTCCGCCTGCTCCGTCCAGACGCCAGCCTTCCCCTGATCACACCGCTCCCCGAAAAGCTCGAGCTCCTCGCCGCCACCGGCATCGATGCCACACTCGTCCTCCCCTTCACACCCGAGCTCTCCCACACCACCGCGCGCGACTTCGCCACCCGCATCCTTCGCGACAAGCTAGGCGTCATCGAGTTGCACGAGGGCGAAAACTTCCGCTTCGGCTATCAGGCCGAAGGCGGCATCGACACTCTCACAACCCTCGGCCACGAGCTCGGCTTCCACGTCTCCGCCTATGCTCCATGCGTCATCCGCGGGGCAGCCGTCTCCTCCAGTCGCATCCGCCAGCTAATCTCAGACGGCGACGTCCGCCACGCCCGCGCGCTCCTCGGCCGCCCCTTCGCCATCCTCAGCAGTCCAGCGCCGGGCCGCGGATACGGAACCCGCTACACCGTCCCCACTATCAACCTCGCGCCTTACACAGAGGTCGTCCCGGCCATCGGCGTCTACATCACCACACTCACCATCGCCGGCGAGACCTTCGAAGCCGTCACCAACGTCGGCAACCGCCCCACCTTCGGCGCCGACTCCTTCACCATCGAATCCCACCTGCTCAACTTCCACTCCATCGAGCTCACCCAAAGCACCCCCCTCACTCTCGCCTTCCTTCAGAGGCTGCGCAACGAGATTCGCTGGCCATCGCCCGATGCGCTCCGCGAGCAGATCGGCCGCGACGTCAGTCGCGCCCAACGCTACTTCACTCTGTGCCGCTTGCTGACCTCGCCACCGCAGGCTTCGAGCTCCCTCCGCCCGGCGCCTTCGCCCCGGTAGGCGTCCCGGCCGGAGCAGCGGGCTTCGGCGAATCGCCCGCACTCTTCGGCGCCGCCGGCTCGTCCTCATCCGAATCCTTAGGCTCACTCGCCTTCGGCGGTGCTCCCGTCGCAATCGACTTCACCGGAACATCCAGCACCTTCTTCGGCGCGCCCGCCACCGGAAACTGCTCGTTCGGCTTGTTCGCAATCGCCGCACGCATAAAATCCATCCAGATCGGCAGCGCCGCACGCGCTCCCGTCTCCTTCTCCCCCAGCGACTGCCGATTGTCGTACCCCATCCACGTCCCGCACGTCACCGACGGAGAAAACCCGATGAACCACGCATCCGTGTAGTCGTTCGTCGTGCCCGTCTTGCCTCCCAGCGGATGCTTCAGCTCCGAAGCTCTCGCCCCGGTCCCCATCCGCACCACCGACTGCAGCAGCTCCATCATCGTCCGCGCCGTGTCCACCGAGATCACCTCGTGAACATCCGTCGGCTTCTCATCCAGCGGAAGCCCATCCGCCTTCGTCACCTTGCGGATGTAGTGCGGCTCAATCCGTATTCCATCATTCGGAAACACGCTGTAGGCACCCACCTGCTCGTACAGCGTGATGTCCGCCGAGCCGATCGCCACCGGAAGAAACGCTGGAATATTGCTCGTGACGCCAAACCGGTGCGCCGTCTCGATCACCTTGCGAATCCCCACGCGTGCGGCCAGCTTCAACGCCGGAATATTCCGCGAGTCCGCAAACGCATACGTCAGTGTCATCGCGCCATGATAGTTGCCCTCATAGTTGCGCGGCGTATACGGCCCGCTCGGCGTCGGAAACGTCGTCGGCCCGTCCACGATGATGTCCGTCGGCTTCGCGCCCGCCTCCACCGCCGTCGTGTACACATACGGCTTAAACGACGACCCCACCTGGCGCTGCGCCTGCGTCGCGCGGTTGAACTGAGACAGCGCGAAGTCGCGCCCACCCACCATCGCCACCACCTCGCCGCTCGCGTTATCCACCGCCATCAGCGAGGCCTGCGCTCCCGTGTCCTGCTCGAGCAACGCCTTCCACGCTCCATCTTCCGCCGGCCCCGCAATCTTCACGTACACCAGGTCGCCCGTCTTCAGAAAACTGTCCGCATCCACATTCTCGGTCCACATCCAGTCCTCCGGCGTAAGCACCGCCTGCCTCGACCCCAGCTTTACCACGACGCGCTTCGGGGCAACCTCCGTCACCACTCCGTGAACATACGTGTCCTTCGCGATCGGCTGCGTCCAATCCGGATACTTGTAGGTCTCAACATCCAGCCCCTCCAGAACGATGTTCTCCGGGCTCCCCTTCCACCCGTGTCTCCGTTCATACGCCGCCGCGCCGTCCAGCACCGCCTTGTTCGCCACCGTCTGCAGATCCAGGTCGAGCGTCGTATACACTCTCAACCCCGCGCCATGCACCTCTTCAACGCCATACTCCTTCTCCAGCTGCCGCCGCACCTCCTCCACAAAGTACGGAGCCGTGCTGTTCGGGGCAGGCTCGATATGCAGCCCCAGCGGAGCCGCCTTCGCCGCCTCCGCCTGCTCGCGCGTAATCTTCCTGTCGTCCAGCATCTCGTTCAGCACCAGGTTGCGGCGCTTCAACGCGCGCTCCGGGAATCGTACTGGCGAGTAGTACTCCGGCCCCTTCGGCAGCGCGGCAAGCAGCGCCGCCTCCGGCAGCGTCAGGTCGCGAACACGCTTGTTGAAGTAATACTCCGAACCCGCCTCGAACCCGTACGTCCCCCGGCCAAGATAGATCTGGTTTGCATACAGCTCGAAGATCTGGCTCTTCGTGAACCGCCTCTCGATCTGCATCGAGAGAATGACCTCCTGAAACTTGCGCCCAAACGTCTTCTCGTTCGAGAGAAACAGATTCCGCGCCAGCTGCATCGTCAGCGTCGACGATCCCTGCGTTCGTCTCTGATCATGCAGGTCCCGATACGCCGCGCCGACCGCGCGCACCAGGTTCACCCCCCAGTTGCTCTCAAAGCTCTTGTCCTCGATCGACAGAATCGCCTGCTTCAGCACCGGAGGAAAATCCGAGTACGGCACCACCACCCTGCGCTCCAGCGCGAACGACCCGAACGGCCGGCCATGCACGTCCAGAAGCTCCGTCGTCGTATTCGGACGATACCGCGTCAGGTCGTCCATCTGCGGCAGATCGATCGAGTAGACCAGCATCAGCCCGCACATCGACCCGAACACCGCGGACAATCCCAGCAGAATGTAGAAGGTTACGCGACGCGCGATGCGGCGGCTTCGATACTCCGGCCCCTCGACCACCCGTCGGGCGATCCGCTGCCACCGCGGCTCGGTCTCAACTGGGGTCGCCTCTTCTTCGCGTTTGAATAGGCTCTGCACAACGCCTCACCCCAACATTATCGGTCAGCAGGCAGAGCTTTTCTCGCCGCAATCGCACACTTGAATCAACGCATGTAACTTTGAAGCAGACCGTCAGGCGGCCTTGCTCTTCAGCAGATCCAGGGCCTTGTTCAACTGTTCGTCGATCGAAACACCCGGCTTCTTCGCCGCGGGCTGCGATTCCGTTGCCGGAATGCTGTCTTCGTTGCCGTCGCCGCCCGGTCCGCCGTCGTCGATGTTCGAGGCAACCAGCACACCCGGCGTCACGCCCTCGTCCTCAAGCTTCTTGCCCGAGGGCGACTCATACTTCGCCACCGACAGAATCAGCGCCGCGCCATCCGGCAGCTCGAATGTCTTCTGCTGCGAACCCTCGCCAAACGTCTTCTCGCCCACCAGGTCCGCGCGCTTGTTGTCCAACAGCGCCGCGGCAACAATCTCCCCCGGGCCAGCCGTTCCCCGGTTCACCAGTACCACCACCGGCGAGGTCGTATTGATCGCCTTCGAAGGGTCTGCCGTAAACGTCTGCTTGGCAACCTTCTGCCCCTCAAGCGTCGCAATCGTGCCCGACTTCAGCAGGAAGTTCGCCAGCCGCATCGCCTCAGGAATATCGCCAGCAGCCACATCGCGCAGGTCCAGCAGAATCTTCCTGTTGCCCGACTTCTGCATCGCCTTCAGCTTGCTCTCCACCTGCTGCACATGGTCATGGTCCAGAACCACAGGCTTCAGATACAGAATCGACGAGTTCTCATACATCGTCTCGCTCACCGGTGGCAGCGACATCACCGCACGCGTCATCGTAATCTTGTCCGGCGCCGCCTTCCGCGGACGAACCACCGAGATCGTCAACTCACTCCCCGGCGCACCCTCCAGCATCATCCGGATCATCGCCAGCGAGATATCCCGCGTATCCCGGCCGCTGATCGCCTCAATGATGTCGCCATCATTCAGGTTCGCCTTGTCCGCCGGGCTTCCCGGAACCACCGAGACCACCGTCGCGTAGCCATACCGCTTCGAGACGTTCAGCCCCACCTGCGCCTTGCCGCCCTTGTCCGCCTTGAACGCCTTGTAGTCCTCCGGCGTCAGGTAGCTCGAGTCCGCGTCCAGCGACTCCAGCAGCCCTCGCAGCGCTCCGTTCGTCACCGCCGGGATGTTCGGCTCCTCCACATAGTCCGTCTGGATATGCCGCAGCACCTCGCTGTACACGTTGATCTGCCGGTAGGCGCCATCCTGCGGCTCACTCGCCGCGCTCACGCCGCTCGAGTTCACGCCCAGAAATACGGTCAGCACCAGCACGACGGAGGCGGCAAGCAAAAGGATCTTCGAAATCTTCGGCATAGGTGAAAGAACTCTCCCAAGCAGCGTGAGACGCCCCACAGGCGTTAGACGAAACTCACTGTCAAAATGATACTCTCGTACGGAGACTCCGCGATACCGGCAGGAACAACAACATTTTGGTGGCGGTGGACAGAATCGAACTGTCGACCTACGGGTTATGAGTCCGTCGCTCTAACCATCTGAGCTACACCGCCGATGTGTGTGTGACCGTGCCCTTTTGAAATCATCGCGGATCGAGGAGAATCGCCGCGGCACAGCCAGATACCATCATACTTGATTCCAACCATAGCGGAAAGATCGGCGTCCTCGGTGTCATCCCCGCGCGCCTCGCCTCCACGCGGCTCCCCCGCAAGATCCTCCGCACCATCGCTGGCCGCCCCATGCTCGCCTGGGTCTACGACGCCGCCCGCGCCTGCCCCCAGCTCGACCACCTCATCGTCGCCACCGACTCCGACGAGATCGCCGCCCTCTGCCGCGAGAACAACTGGCCCTGCATCCTCACCTCACCCGACCTCCCCAGCGGCACCGACCGCGTCCACGCCGTCTCCAAGCTCATCGACGCCGAGATCTACGTCAACATCCAGGGCGACGAGCCGCTCCTAAAGCCCGAGCACCTCACCGCCCTCCTCCGCCCCTTCGCCACCCCCCACGTCGAGGTCTCCACCCTCAAGGTTCCCTGCACCCCCGCCAACATCGACAATCCCAACGCAGTCAAAGTCGTCACCGCCGCCGACGGCCGCGCCCTCTACTTCTCCCGCGCCACCATCCCCTACAACCGCGACGGCGCCCCCACCGAGTACTGGAAGCACATCGGCCTCTACGCGTACCGCAAGTCCGCCCTCCAGCGTTTCCCCACCCTCCCCCACAGCACTCTCGAGCACACTGAGCGCCTCGAACAGCTCCGCTTCCTAGAAAACAACATCACCGTCTACGTCGAACCCACCAACCACGACACCATCGGCGTCGACACCGAAGAAGACCTCAAACTGGTCGAATCCATCCTTCTTCAACGCCAGTAGGCGTCGCTCGCCGCTACATGCTCGTCATTCTGAGCGCAGCGAAGAACCCCCGCATTTTGCTTGTGGTGCCAAAAAAGTGGCGCCTTCCAGCTCACCTCACCGCCGTAAATCGCAGCTCCAACCCGTCACCCTTCACCATCACTACCTGCCCCTCCAGCGAATCCACCACCCAATCCGCCTCCCGCAACTCCTCGAGCGTATGCGTCCCCAGCACCCCCAGCACCCGCGAACCCGCAGCCTTCCCCGCCCCCACCCCCGAAGGCGCATCCTCCACCACAATGCACTCATCAGGCCGCAATCCCAGCAGCTCCGCGCCACGACGGTACGGCTCAGGATGAGGCTTGCCCCGCTCTACCATATCCGCGCTGATCAGCCTCTCCGGAAGCGGCAACCCCGCCACCTTCAGCCGCTCCACCGTCAGCCGATGCGTCGCCGAGGTCACAATCGCCCACATATCCGCCGGCAGGCTCTCCAGCAGCCTCTTCACCCCTGGCAGAACCTTCAGGTCCGCCGTGTCCTCAACCTCGATGTCCTCAATCACCCGCAGCCCAGCCTGCGCATCGATCTCCGGCCGCAGGCTCTTCACGATCTCAATCGCCCGCATCCCATGCGGAATCTCGTAGTTCTCCGCATCCGGCACGCCGTACATCTTCGCCCACTTCCTCCAGGACCGCCGCACCGAGCCGATCGAGCTGATCAGCACCCCGTCCATATCGAACAGCAGACCCTTCGTCTCCACCACAATCACTTCGCTCAACCCGCCGTTCCCTTCAGCACAAACTCCTGCGCCGCCTTCAGCACCTTCTCCACCGACTCCTTCGAGCAGCTCTCGCAATAAACCCGCAGCAGAGGTTCAGTCCCCGAGGCCCGCAGTAGAAGCCACGTCTCCGCCGCATTCTCCTTGCCCGCGGACGCCGGATTCTCCAGAAAGAACTTGATCCCGTCCAGCGTCTCCACCCGAAGCACCTTCATCCCCGCCAACTTCTTATCGCCCGCCCCATCTTTCATAGCGCCAGCGCGCGTAATCGCCGACTGCTTCAACTCCTCGTTGATGTGCATATCCACGCGCCCATACTCATGCACGCCAAACTCCGCCTGCAGCGCGGCCACCAGCTCGCCCAGCGTCTTCTTCTCATCGGCCATCACATTTGCCAGCAGAAGCGAGTTCAGCAACCCATCCCTCTCCGGCAGATGCCGGCTGATCCCAACGCCGCCCGACTCCTCGCCGCCAATCAGGATCTCCTTCTCCAGCATCAGGTCCACCACGTACTTGAACCCGATCCCGTGCTCGTTCAGCCTGCGGCCATACTTCGCCGCAATCCGGTCGATCATCTTCGTCGTGTTGAACGCGCGCGTCACCTCGCCCGGCCACCTCTTCCGCTCCAGCACCCACCACGCCAGAATCGAAAAAATTCGATGTGCGTCCACCACATTGCCGTGCTCATCCACAGCGCCGATGCGGTCCGCATCACCGTCCGTAATCAACCCCGCATCGCACCTCTCTGCGACCACAGCCTCCTGCGTCGCCTTGATGTGCGGAAGAATCGGCTCCGGATTGATCCCCAGAAACGTCGGGTTCACCTCACTGCGAATCTCCACGCACGGCACGCCCGCCCGCGCAAGGATCCCCGAGATCACCCCGCGCCCCGCGCCATACATATCGTCCACCAGAAATCTGTACCCGCTCGCCTTGATCGCCTTCAGATCGACGAACCGCTCGAGCGCCGCCACATACTCCGGCAGAAAATCAACCTCGCAAATCGCCGCCGCCTTCTCCGCGGCCGGAACCGGCTTCAGCAGATAGCTCTCAATCGACGCCATGATCGACGGCTTGCCCGAGCCCCCATAGCTCGCCTTGTACTTCACGCCGTTCCACTCCGCCGGATTGTGGCTCGACGTAATCATCACGCCCCCCGCGGCCTTCCGCTCCCTCACCGCATACGAAAGCGCCGGAGTCGGCGTAATCCCGCTCGCTATCTGCACAGGAATCCCCGCGCCCGCCAGCACCTCGGCCACCAACTTCGCAAACGACCGCGACCCAAACCGCGTATCCCACCCGATGCAGACGCCCGCCTTCGCGTCCTCGTGCGCCAGCACATAGTTCGCAATCGCCGCCGCCGCTACCCGCACATTTGCATAGGTAAAGTCATCGGCGATCACGCCGCGCCACCCATCCGTCCCAAACTTCACCACCGTCTTCGTCTCAGCCATAGAAATCTTCACGTTATTCCGTTGCTGCTGCCCTTGCCTTTGTTGCTGCCCTTGCCTTTGTTGCTGCCCTTGCCTTTGTTGTCGCCGTTGCTGTTGCCCTTGCCTCTGAGGTAGGCCTGGGCTTTAGCCCAGGCACAAAATCTCCCCCCATAAGGGGCTTTAGCCCCTGAGGTATGTCTTCCTCTCTCCACTACACCAGATCTTCCCGGCCCGCCTGCTTCAACTCCGCCACAACCTTGCCCACATCCTGCGACCGCTCCCTCGTCGTAATCAGCAGCGCATCCTCCGTCTCCACCACCACCAGGTCACTCACGCCAACCAGCGCCACCGCCTTACCCGGAGCGAACACATAGTTCCCATGCGCATCGATATCCACGCACGGCTGGTCCGTCTTATCGAAGACATTCTTCTTCGCCAGGTCCTCCGGCCCGCAGTGCGCAACATGCTCATGCAGCGCCGACCAGCAACCAAGATCATTCCAGCAGAAGTCTCCTGGCAGGCAGTAGATCTCCGAGGCCTCCTCGCCCTTCGCCGACCGCGGCTCCAGCACCGCAAAGTCGATCGAGATGTTCTCGCACTGCGGATACAACTCCGCAAACACCTGCTCGAACTCTGCCGTCCCGTAAGCCGCCGCAATCTTCTCCATCAACACGGCCATCGCAGGCGAGTGCTCCCGGATCGCGCACGCCAGCGTCCTCGCGCTCCACAGAAACATCCCGCTGTTCCACGCATAGTTGCCCGAAGAGACAAACGCCTCCGCCAGCGCCTTGTGCGGCTTCTCCGTGAACCGCTTCACCCTCCGCACCTCGATGCCACCCGTCAGCCCCGAAGCCTCTTCCACCGCCGCTCCGCGCTCGATGTACCCATACCCGGTCTCGGCCTTCACCGCCGGCACGCCGAGCACCACAATCCTCTCGCCGCTCGCCGCCAGCTTCACACCGGCCCGCACCACCTCCGCGAACCGCTTCCTGTCCTCCACCACGTGGTCCGAAGGAAAGATCCCGATCACCGCGCCCGGGTCCTCCTTCTCCATCAGGAACGCCGCCAGCGCGCACGCCGGAGCCGTATTCCTCGCCGCCGGCTCGCTCAGAATATGCTCCTCGAGCACCTCCGGAAGCTGATGCACGATCTCGTCCCGCAGCAGATCGTTCGTAATCACCCAGATGTTTGCCGAATCCGCCACCGGCAGCAGACGATCCACCGTCTGCTGAATCATCGTGCGCTCGCCATCCAGCGCCAGCACCTGCTTCGCCCGCGCCTTCCGGCTTCGTGGCCAGAACCGCGTTCCGCTACCGCCTGCAAGAATCACCGGAGCAAATCGCGGCTCCGCGCCTAACGCCTCACGTCCAGCCTTGCTCATGCCTCTCCATTCCAAAGGAAAGCCGCATCGGCACCCCGATGCGGCTCTCTCCTTTGATCACTCTAGCCAAGCTTTCGAAGGTACTCCCGCATCCGCCTAACGCCCTCATCCACCACGTCATGCGATACAGCATACGACAACCGTATGTGCTCCGCCGTCCCAAACGCCTCGCCCGGAACCACCACCACATGCGCCTCGCTCAGCAGCTTCGCCGCAAGGTCCGTCGCCGACGTCACCCCGCCCTTGCCGATAAAGTTCTTCACGTTCGGATACACATAGAACGCACCCTCCGGCACCGTGCACGTCAGCCCCGGAATCGTCTTGAAGCCCTCAAGAATCCGGTCGCGCAGCTTGATGTAGTCCGCCCTCATCTCCGCCACGCACTCCTGCGATCCGCTCACCGCCGCAATCGAAGCCCGCTGCACCATGCTCGCCGTGTTCGACGTCGACTGCGACTGCAGCTTGCTCATCGCCGCAATAATCGCCTTCGGCCCCAGAGCATACCCCGCGCGCCAGCCCGTCATCGCGTACGTCTTCGACAGCGAGCCCAGCACCACAACATGCTCCTTGCAGTCCAGAAAGCTTCCGCCGCTCACAATGTTGCCCGTGAAGTTCAGATACACATAGCACTCATCCAGCAGCACAAAGATGTCGCGCTTGTGCCCCAGCCGGACGATCGCCTCCAGGTCCTTCGGCGAGACCACCGCGCCCGAAGGGTTCGACGGCGTGTTCAGAATGATCGCCTTCGTCTTCGGCGTAATCGCGTCTTCGATCATCTTCGCCGTCACGCGGAAGTTCTCCGCCTCGCTCGTCTGCAGGATCACCGGCGTGCCGCCCGCATACTGAATGATGTCCTTGAACGACACCCAGTACGGCGCCGGCAGAATCACCTCATCGCCGTGGTCCACCAGCACCTGAATCGCGTTGAACAGCGCCAGTTTGCCGCCCGTCGTAAACACGCACTCCTCCGGCGTGTACTGCGAGCCAAAGTCCGCCGAGTGGCGATCCACAATCGCCTTGCGAATCTCCGGCGTTCCCGCGACGTTCGTGTACCGTGTGAAGTTCTTCTCGATGGCCTCAATCGCCGCGTCCTTAATGTGCCGCGGAGTGTTGAAGTGCGGCTCGCCTGCGCCAAAGTCCGCCAGGTTCACACCCTCAGACTTCAGCTTCAAAGCCGCCGCCGTAATCGCCATCGTCGCCGAAACTTCAATGCGGCCGATCCGGTCCGCAAAAACCTTGGTA
Source organism: Edaphobacter aggregans DSM 19364 (assembly GCF_000745965.1). Classification (GTDB taxonomy): domain Bacteria; phylum Acidobacteriota; class Terriglobia; order Terriglobales; family Acidobacteriaceae; genus Edaphobacter; species Edaphobacter aggregans. Next base: position 56,351 of record NZ_JQKI01000013.1, read on the forward strand.
GCAGTCGCTGTGCTCATACCTCTAGTGTGTCAGATTTGTCCACCAAGCGAAAGCAGGCCTTATTTCTCAGGAAATAGCTCACTGGCCGTCTACCAGCCATCGGCGTCAACAAGCCATAAACATCCCCGAACTACCTCACGATGATGTAATAGCCTTCCATAGTTCAGGAGACCTCATGAAGCGAATCCTTCCAGTCGCCACACTCCTCTGCACGCTCGCCACACCATTCGCCCACGCTCAGGTCAAAACAACCCGCGACCAGATCCTCTTCTACACCTCCGACTGGCACGGCGAGCGCTTCCCCGACGGCCGCCCCAAGCTCCCCGACTCCCTCCTCACCCGCGCCCTCTCGGTCTCCATCGAAGACCTCTGGGACTTCCTCCGCGAGCATAAGTACAACAACCAGTTCGAGGGAAACTGGCAGGCCCTCCACCCCGACCAGCCCTTCGCCGGACGCGCCCTCACCGCCCAGTACATGCCCTCGCGCCCTGACATGGACCGCGCCATCACCGCCGAAGGCAAAACCGAGCACCGCCAGAGCTTCAACAACAGCTGGCCCATCAACGACCTCCAGCAGGGCGATGTATACGTCGCCGACGGCAACGGCAAGATCTTCGAAGGCACCCTCATCGGCTCCAACCTCGGCTCAGGAATCGCCGCCCACACCCACTCCGGCTTCGTCTTCGACGCCGGCATCCGCGACGCCGAAGAGAACCGCGAGGTCCCCAACCTCAACGGCCTCTACCGCGGCTACGACCCCTCCTACCTCATCGGAATGACCCTCACTGCCATCAACGCCCCCATCCGCATCGGCCACGCCACCGTCCTCCCCGGCGACCTCGTCCTCGCCAAGCACGACGGAGTCGTCTTCATCCCCGCCATCCTCGCCGAAGCAGCCATCGCCTCCGCCGAGTTCACCAAACTCCAGGACGCCTTCAACTTCGAGCTCAACCGCTCCGGCCAGAACAAGGGCGAGTTCGAAGGCGGCTGGACCCCCGCCAAGTACGACGCCTTCACCAGATGGATCGACGCCCACCCCGACAAACTAAAAATGCCCCGCAGCGAGTTCGAGGCCCTGCTCAAACAGCACCGCTACGAGTAGCCGGGCCATCCCGGCACCTTCACTAGGAAGGCGTCATTCCGAGCGGAGCGCGCAGCGCGAAGTCGAGAGCTTGCCCTGAGCGAAGTCGAATGGGAACCCCTGTATTTTGCCCGAAGCGCCGCCATCTCTCGTCGAATACCGCCGATCTCTACGTGCCCCCACACAAAATCTCTACCCAACCATGACACCCCGGGGACATAATTAACCTTCCACTCTTCCATGCCGAAGAAGGGCCCCTCAAAAAATCACCACCCGTACGGAGCACACACCATGAGCTTCACTCGGCGCGCTTTCATCCAGCGCATGGCCCAGATCGGCGGATACTCCGCTGCCTTCTCGGCAATGCAGGCACTCGGCCTCCTCCCCGCTGCCATCGCCTCCACTCTCCCGCAGCTTCCCTCCGACTTCGGCAAAGGCAAAAAGGTCGTCATCCTCGGCGGCGGAATCGCCGGCCTCACCTCCGCTTACGAGCTCCGCAAAGCCGGCTTCGACTGCACCATCCTCGAGGCCCGCTCGCGCCCCGGCGGCCGCTGCTGGACCGTCCGCAACGGCTCCAAGGTCGAGCTCACCGACGGCACCACACAGGAGTGCAACTGGCAGAGCGGATACCTCAACCCCGGCCCCGCCCGCATCCCCTCCATCCACACCAACCTCCTCGGTTACTGCCAGGAACTTGGCGTTCCCCTCGAGGTCGAAGTCAACACCTCCCGTTCCGCCCTCATGCAGTCCCCCGCCGTCGAAGGCGGCAAACCCATCCAGCAGCGCCAGGTCGTGCACGATACCCGCGGCTACCTCGCCGAGCTCCTAACCAAGGCCATCAATAAGCACACCCTCGACGACGAGCTCTCCAAAGAGGACCTCTCCCTCCTCCGCGACTTCCTCTCCACCTTCGGCGACCTCAACCGCGACGGCAAGTACACCGGAACCATGCGCGCCGGCTTCGTCACCCCGCGCGGCGCAGGCCTCGCCCAGTACGTCATCCACAAGCCCCTGCCCTTCCACGATCTCCTCGCCGCCGACTTCACCTACGGCGAGTTCTACGAGGAGCAGATCGACTGGCAGGCCACCATGTTCCAGCCCATCGGCGGCATGGATCGCATCCCCTATGCCTTCGCCAAATCCCTCGAGCCGCTGATCCACTACAACTGCGTCGTCAGCGAGATCACCACCAGCGACAACAACGTCACCGTCGCCTACGACAAAGGCGGCGAAGGCCATGACAAGTCCGCAAAGACCATCACCGCCGACTTCTGCATCTGCACCATGCCCATCTCCGTTCTCTGCAACACAAAAAACAACTTCTCCCCAGCGACGAAGCAGGCCTTCATCGGCATGCCCATGACCGCTCTCTTCAAGATCGCCTGGGAGTCCCCACGCTTCTGGGAGAAGGAGAACAATATCTACGGCGGAATCTCCTTCCTCAACGACGACAAGATCAACCTCGTCTGGTACCCCACCGACAAGCTCTTCTCCCCCACCGGAGTCCTCGTCGCCGGCTTCGGCTCCGAGCGCGAAGACACCTCCGGCGGCGCCATGGGCGGAGCCTTCATCGGCAAGCCCACTCCCTTCGGAGCCCTGCGCACCGTCGAAGCCAAGTTCGAAGCCTCGCGCTCCGCCGTCGAGAAGCTTCACCCCGGCAAGTCTCAGCTCCTCGCCAAACCCATCTTCGTCCCCTGGAGCAGGGTTCCTTACTCGCTGGGCTGCTTCGCCAACATCTACCTCCCCAGCAGTCAGGCCCCCTACGCGCAACTCGACGAGCCGCAGGGCCGCACTTACTTCGCCGGAGACTACATCTCGCACCTCGTAGGCTGGCAGGAAGGAGCCATCCTCTCCGCCCACCACGCCATCGAACGCATCGCCAAACAGATCCAGGCCTAGGCTGTATCGACATTAAGCGAATCGACTAAGCTAATTGCTTCAAGCTCGGTTTATGTAGGAAGTGTCATCCTGAGCGGAGCCTATCGCGGTTCTATCGCGATTGGCTTAGTCGAAGGACCTGCGTTTGCTCGTTCCGCCAACAACCCCTGGCGCTGCACCGCCGGCCTGCGCAGTGCCGTCACCGTCATGCGTCCCACGTCGTAGACGCCATAGATCACATTGGCGCGCACGATGTCGTTGCGGAACGTAAGAATCTGCCGCCGGAAAAACCGGAAGACATGGTTGCTCGGCCTGTAGCTTCCGCTCGCCTTTGAGCTCAGCGGCAACTCCGTAGCCGTGCACGGCTGCAACCGAACCACAGCCACCGAGCCGTCCGTATGCATCGGATCGCCGACAGCGTTATGCGTCTCCGTCGGCACATCAGGCCGCGGCACAGAGCTCACCGAGCGCACACACCCCGCAAAGCCCAGATCGCGAATGATCATCGCCCGCTCCTCGTCGATCGCAGGCGCAATATGGTGCACAAAGCTCATGTGCTTCAACGCCAGCGCCGCCCCAGTATCGCGCGTCGACGAGCTCACCCACACCGCCTCGCCGCTCTCCGCCGGCACCCACTTCCATATGCGAAGATGATCGCGGCGGTCATAGCTGTTCAGGCTCTTCTGCAAGCTCATATCCTGAGGCCTGCCGTTCAGATAGAACGTCATCATCGGCTGTCGCGCGTAGCCGCTGTTATTCAGCAGCGCATACAGGCTCTTCATCGCCGTATGCCTCGACACAGGATCGGCATCGTCCCATCCCGCCGCACGAAACGCCGACCTCACCGCATCCTCCGGCCCCAGAAAAACCACGTTGATCAGATCCGCGTCCACATTCTTGCTCGTGGAAACGCGTGAAGGAAGCCCGCTCACCAGCCGTTCCAGCCGTTCCGACTCCTCCTTCACCACCGGCGAAGACTCACGCACCACCGCTGAAGGCTCACGCTCGCTGCTCGTTGCAATTGGCGGAACCGAGATCTCACTCGTCGTCCGCAGTCGAATATCCGTACCAACCGGATAGTAGATCTCAGGCTCCGGAAAGATCGGAAACACCGCCTTGTACGCGATCAGCACCGGATCCGAGTAAGGATTCCACGTCGGCAGATGGATCAACCGGCTGTTGATGCGCCCCTGAAACGTATCCGAGCTCCGTATCCCCTGGATCACTCCCTTGCGCACCAGCTCCCGTGCATTCTCCACCTCTTCCACCCGCGCCGTAAACTCGACCGGCACACCGGAGCCGCTGTCACCGCGTTCGAACTCCAGCTCCAACGCCGCCGTCTCGTGCCGAATCCCCAACCCAACCTTGCGCTTGCTCCGAACCACTCCATCCACGCCCGAGCCCATCGGTAACACGACTTCGTTCTCGCACACCAAGTCTCGCGTCACCACCGCATGAACCTGGTCCCCTGCCTTCGCCGTATACGTCGAGACCGGAGCCGTCAGCCGCACCCACAGCGTCTGTCCTGCCGGAAGCTGATCGCACGCAAAAGCCACCCGCGCAGCACACACCATCCACAACCATACGAGCCCACGTCTTTGGCAGAACATGGTTCTCATCACAGAGGGGGACGATCCCTGCACCTAACAATAGCAAACGGTCAGGCCCTCTTCGCACCAATCTCGCACCAGATGTAACAAAATCAAGTACAACCTTCCCACATCCCTACCGCCCACGCCGCTTCAGCCGAGGCTCACACACATCCGAAAACGGATTCACCAGAAACGTCCCCGGCATCCCCGATACAATCACCGTCCCATCCGCATTGAAGTGCGCCGACCGATACTCCCCATCCGGAAGATCGTTCAGCCTTCTCCAACTCTGCCCGCTGTCCTCGCTCACGTACACGCCCGTGATCGCGGTCACCACCAACCTCTGCGGCCGCCGCGCATCCACCTCAATCCCATACGCCCGAATGTTCGACCCCGCCTCATCCGACATCCGATGCAGCAGAAACTTCGCATTCGTCACTCGCCTCACCATCCCCGGCCCCACTGGGTTATACACTCCCCAGCACGCCGCCAGGTGCAGCCCGCCCACCACCGTCATCCCATGGATCGCCGAGTCCGGCCCCACCCCATCCACTCTGCTCCATCCCATCGTGCGAAGGTTCAGCAAAAATACCTGGTCTCCCGTCCCCAAATATAGAAAGCGCGGCTGCGCATTCTTCGGATCGTCAAACTGCGCCGTCAGCAGATCCATCTCCGTCGGCAGATTCCCAATCTGCCCATCCTCAATCCACGACCCATCCGCCCCTCTGCGATACCGAAACAGCAGCGGCGACCGGTCGAAGTACCCATACCCGATAATCAGCCGGCTCTCATCCGCCGTCATCTCCACCACATTCGCCCTCACCGGCTCCCCCGGCTTCTTTGTAATCTGCACCTTCGGTGGAGTATCCGGAACCACAGGCCCCGCAATGGGCTTCACCATCGCGTTCCCGCTCGGCTGCGGAAACACCTGGAACGCCCCCCGCTGCGTCGTGATCACAAAATACTTCCCACCCGGGGCCACAATAAAACCATTCCTCAGCCCCTCCCCAATCCTCGCATCGAAGTACCTCGAGTCCACCCGCGCCACCTGCGTCCACATCGCGCCGCCATCCTCCGACCGCGAGATATACATCGCCCTGCTCGCAGCCGGAACCGCCTCACTCAGATCCGCCGTCAGCCCCCACACCACGTCCCCATCGCCCGCCATCGCCTCGATAAAATCCCCCGCATACCCATGGCTCCCCGGGAGGCTCGTCACCCGGTGAACACGACAGCTCTCCAGGTCTCTCCTCGCGCCATCGTCCGATCCCGCACCACCTTGACCCCACGCCCCCATCGTGGCCGCGACAACGCACACAACCAGCGCCAGCCTCTTCCACCCGACACCCCCGCGACCAATGTGCATGACTGCCATGACCGGAACACCCCCACTCCGCTCGAGCACTCACCTCAAATCTACTGCGATGCGCGTTTATTGCAAGGTTTGCAAATACAGCAGCTCGCTCTACCCCCACCTACGTGCGGACAGAGGAGAAGTCCGGCAAAAAGAAAAAGACAATCGCCAGGATGACATAGACGGCCAACAACTGCACTCCTTCAAGCCAGTTTGTCTCTCCGTCCGACGCAACCTGGCCCGTGATCAGGATCGAAAGAAAGATCGCCAATACCTCCGCAGGAGTGAATGCGAGGTCCATCGGTTGCGGCCCGATAAAGCGACTCAAAATCACAAGCAGCGGTGCTACGAGCAACGCGATTTGAATGCTGCTTCCCACCGCGATGCCGAACGATAGCTCCATCTTGTCTTTCATTGCTGCGAACACCGCAGTGCTATGCTCCGCCGCATTGCCAATGATGGCCACGACGATCACGCCGACGAAGACCTGTGTCATTCCAAATGCAGCGGCAGCCTGCTGTACCGATCCAACTAAAATCTCGCTGATCCACGCAATCAGCGCCGTAGCGACAGCCAGCGTAATCACGGATCGGACCAGACTGACGGGCTTTTCCTCGTGCTCCGTCGAGTCCGCACCTCCACCCTGAAATAAAGACTTGTGCGTGTAAAGGGAAAAGATCAGGTGCGCCACATACGTCAGAAGAAGAACGATCGCAATGTCGAGGCCCAGCCGGTTCTCCAGTTGGTGCGGCCCATAGTTTTTCAAATGATGAAAGGCTGCCGGAACGATGAGCCCGACCGCGGCCAGCGTAAGCAGTATCGCCTGTGCACTGGCCGCAGTCGGATTGAACCTCTGAGACTTATAGCGCAACCCTCCGGCAAAGGCAGACAACCCAAATACCAGAAGAACATTGCCAATGATCGATCCCGTCAGAGATGCCTTCACCACATCGTAAAGGCCCCTCTGCAGAGCGGCGATCGCGATGATCAACTCGGCTGCATTGCCGAACGTTGCGTTCAACAAACCGCCGATCCCCTCCCCTAACCGGTGAGCGATCTGCTCTGTCGCACGCCCCAGTATTCCTGCAAGAGGAACAATCGACAGACACGCTGTTATGAAAATGTAGGTGTGGGCCTCTGGCCGAAGCAGTTCAAGCCCGATCGTGATCGGTACAAAGACAAGCAGCCATTTGAGCATAAAGGTCTACTAAAAATAGCCTCTACCCTCCCGGGATGCAACAAAGCGGCCCTTGGGACAGCTCAACGTCCCTCAACAATTGAGGCGATCTAACGCCATCAATCGGCTGTCTCACCGGCTTCCGGTTAGCCGACGATGCAGAAGTAACGTTGTTGATCAACACCAGCCGTGCCCACCAGTGACACCGGATCACTCGGCTGCATCCATATAGCATCGACTCCAGTAATTCCCCGAGGAAAAACTTCTGCCCCACCTTGGCTCCATTGACACAGGGTTGTCCCCACCGCTTCCACACCTGCGCCCTCCAGCTAAAACGCCGAGTTCAACTGCGAGTACGCCAGGAAGGGCACATCCAACAGCGATATTCCATCCATCTCCGGAACCCCGCAACGCATCTTGTGGAGTGCACCCAGACTGAAACACGATCCAGTGGAATCCAACCATCGGTTTTCTTGAAAGGAGCAATCTAACCTTTGAGGGGCCTATCAACGAACTGCCTTACGGAGATGTCGTGTCTTGGTAAAACTTTTTTGGAGTCTTGCAGCCGTCTTATTTGCTTCCTCTCCCGAGCTTGGCTTTGCACAGAGCACACCTCCGCTTCGCGGTGCTGAAAAGTCTTCCTGGTACATGTATTTTGGAGATCATCCCGTCACAAAAAACTATGGTATTCACCTGGAGGCACAGTATCGTGCGCAAGGTGTTGGACAAGAACCAACTCAGCTCCTGTTGCGTCCCGGCATTGTCCGGTACTTTCCGAAAAACATCGTGGTCTCTGTGCTATATGCGTATGTGCGCGACTACCCTTTCCAGGGTGGACCACTTGCGGACAGTCGACGCACCGGGCCTCAACCGGAGCAGCGGTTAGCGGAGGAGTTTCGCTGGACACACACACTAGCGAATTATTCAGGCAAGCGGGCAACGGCGCAGCATCGATTTCGACTGGAGCAGCGTTGGCTTGGTCAGAGTAGCGAAGGACAGGGTGTATACGATTGGCATTTCGGCGAGCGTGCGCGATATCGCCTCTATACGCAGTTCCCACTGCCTTTCAACACGAAGGATGCCCGGCCAGACTATTTTGCGGCATATGACGAGGTGCTGGTTCGTTTCGGACCTCATGGTGGGACATCTGCACTCGATCAGAACCGGACGTACGGTGCCTTGGGGTGGAAACTTTCACCTGAATTCAATCTTGAAATCGGATACCTCCATCAATACCTTCCGAGGTCGAATGGATTCGTTGGCGAACATAACAACGCTTTTCAGTTTTCCATAGCCTCTATCGCGCCGCTACGGAAGTTATTTGGTCGATAAGAGGTGTAAACCCGCAAAATGCTGTGAGACAACCGCACTAACAACCCAAATCTGCAACAACCCAAATCTGCAACAACCCAAATCTGCCCCAAAATCGCGTGTCAAGCCCCAATATGAGCTATCTTAAACAAAACAAACGTTTTGCGCGTTGCCGATTAATTACCTGCAGTTCGCTACAATTAAATCAGCGTCGAAAGTCTTGAGCCGCCAGCCCGGGTTCCAACCCTCAGTCAAAGACCGGAAAACCGAAGTACCAACCTAAGTCTTCTTTTTCGAATACTTTGCACAAAAAGGCACGGGGGGGGAAGGGTACCTAGACCCGGCTCGGCACTTTGGCCTTCAGCCGCTCCACCACCAGCGGAGGAACCAGCGCCGAGACGTCGCCGCCCAGCTGAAAGACACCCTTGATCAGCCGCGAGCTGACATATGTGTACTTCTCCGCCGGCATCATGAACAGCGTCTCCAGCTCCGGGTCCAGCTTCCGGTTCATCATCGCCATCTGGAACTCGTACTCGTAGTCCGAAATCGCCCGTATGCCGCGCAGAACCGCCTTCGCACCCTGCTCCCGGGCAAAATCGACCAGCAGCCCGTCGAAGGTCGTAACCGAAACGTTCCCGAAACCCCGGGTGGCCTCGGTGATCATCTCCACCCGCTCCGGAACCGTGAACAGCGGCGCGCCTTTCTCCGAGTTGCGCAGGATCGCCACCACCAGGTGGTCCACAATCTTCGCGCCCCGCGCGATCAGGTCCAAATGCCCGTTCGTCAGAGGGTCGAACGTCCCCGGATAGATTGCCTTGACCGTATGCATCCCAATTGCAGCATACCTGCACCGTCGAAAATAATCTCTACGGCTGTAGTCCTACCCCGCCCAAACCCGTCTGTCTGGTTAGCCGGAACCGAAAAGCATGTCCACCGACGCCATCACACCGAACCTCATCCCCGACATGCAATCCACCGCGGCAGCGACCCCCTTCGACGACCTCGACGGCATCGTCGCCACCCACCAGCAGCGCATCTTCCGCTTCCTCCTCACCAGCCTCCGCGAGCCCGACATCGCCCACACCCTCACCCAGGAGACCTTCCTCCGCGCCTGGAGCACCCGCGCCTCCTTCCGCGGCGACTGCTCCATCGCCACCTGGCTCACCCGCATCGCCCTCAACCTCCTCCGCGACCACACCCGCACCCAGCGCTTCCGCTTCTGGCGCCGCGCCTCCGCCTCCTCCGTCGACGCCACCGAGATCGCCGCCTTCCTCCCACACCGCGACTCTCCCCTCGAATCCCGCCTCATCGCCTCCGAACAGATGACCCTCATCTGGCAGACCGTCGGCAGCCTCTCCGACCGCCAGCGCACCGTCTTCCTCCTCCGCTTCGTCGACGAGATGGAGCTCCCCGAGATCGCCGCCGCCACCGGCCTCCCTCTCAGCACCGTCAAGAGCCACCTCTACCGCGCCCTGGCCGCCATCCGCACGCGCCACGCCGCATCCACAAGGAAAACCCCGTGACTCCACACCTCACCCACGAACAGCTCTCGGACCTCATCCTCACCCAACCGACCGCGGACTTCCACGAGGCCGGCCGCCTCGATATGCTGCGGGACCACCTCCGCAGCTGCGAGCGCTGCTCCTCCGACCTCGCCCAACTCCGGGACTCGCTGGCAGCCTTCCGCTCCACCGCCGACGGCTGGGCCACCAGCGAGTGGAGCCGCCCGCGCACCAGCCAGCTGCTGCTCTCCACTCCGCCCCGTGCAGGCCTCTGGGGGAGCCTCCCCCTGCCCGCCCTCTGGGCCGCCGCAGCCACACTCGTCGTCGCCATCACCCTTCCGCTCGCACTGCACCACGACTCCCCGGCCACCCCAAAGACCCCGGCGGCCACCGTCACCCCCCAGCCCCAAAGCAGCCAGTCCGACGAAGCTCTTCTAGAAGAGATCGACGAGACGCTCTCCTCCTCAATCCCCTCCCCGATGCAGCCGCTCGACGACCCCACGGCCGGCCGGCACAACCAGCTCAACGATCAAAGGAAGAACTGACATGACACGACACCATCTCCTCACTCTGGCCTCTCTCTCTCTTCTGTGCACCTCCTCCGCCCTGGCTCAAACAACCTCCACGGCCCCCGCGCCTCCGCCACCACCGGACGGCCCGGCTCCAAGGGCACATGCCAAGACCGTCCGCGACGTCCAGTACCGCGTCGTCACCCCCGGTGTCCCGGGGTCGCGCGCCGATCTCCGCATCGCGCCTCCCGGCATCTGGTGGAAGAATCCTGACATCATCCAGAAGCTCTCCCTTACCGCCGACCAGCAGAAGCGCATGGACGACATCTTTCAGCAGAGCCGCATCCAGTTGATCGACTTGAAGGCCAACGTCGAAAAGCAAGAAGTCATGCTCGAACCCATGCTCTCGGCCAATCCTCCCGACACTAACAAGGTCCTCGCACAGATCGACCACGTCGCCAGCGCCCGCGCCGAACTTGAGAAGGCAAACGCCCGCATGCTCCTCGGCATCCGCGGCGTTCTCTCCGCCGATCAGTGGACCAAGCTCCAGGCCGAGCAGCGCGAGAATCGCCGCATGATGTTCAAGTTCCAGCCCGGACCCGGGGGGCCCGGAGGACCTGGAGGACCGGACATGATGTTCAAAGGTCCGAAAGGCCCCGGCGGCCCCGAGAGCTTCAGGGGACCGGGACTTTCCATAGAGCGCGGGCTCTCCGTCGGACCTCATGGCCCGCTCAGTATGCTTGAACTTCCTCCGCTGCCTTCAGGCGACTCCATCGGAGTCTTCAGCGAAGAGCCGGGCGTGACCATCGACCTTCTGGACTCCGCTCCCGACGACGACCTCGATCTCTAGAAAGCGGCTCAACGGAGCCGGAGTAATCTGCCTGAAATCAGAAAGCCACTCACCGCGAGGCGAGTGGCTTTCTATATTTATTTCGAATCCAGAAGGTCTACGAACGGCGGCTCTTGACGGCCTCGGTGGCCGCAGCGGCTCCGTTCACCGGCACCGCCGGAACCTCGGGAGTTCCGTCGCTGGCCCCGATCCCGAGCTTCTTACGAAGCTCCGCATCGATGCGGCCGAAGGTGTCCTTGTTCTCTTTCAGGAAGTTGCGAACGTTCTCGCGCCCCTGGCCGATGCGCTCGCCCGAGTAGCTGTACCACGCACCGCTCTTCTCGACGATGTTGTGCAGCACCGCGAGGTCCAGCACATCACCCTCGCGCGAGATGCCCTCGCCGTACAGGATGTCGAACTCGGCCTCGCGGAAGGGCGCGGCCACCTTGTTCTTGACGATCTTGGTCTTGGTGCGCGAGCCCACCACGACTTCGCCGTCCTTCACCGCGCCAATGCGACGGATGTCGATGCGCACCGAGGAGTAGAACTTCAGCGCGCGGCCGCCGGTCGTCGTCTCCGGGTTGCCGAACATGACGCCGATCTTGTCGCGAATTTGATTGATAAAGATCAGGCAGGTGCGCGACTTCGCCACCGTTCCCGTCAGCTTCCTCAACGCCTGGCTCATCAAACGAGCCTGCAAACCCATGTGCGAGTCGCCCATCTCGCCGTCGATCTCGGCCTTCGGCACCAGCGCCGCCACCGAGTCGACCACCAGCACGTCGATCGCACCCGACTTCACCAGAGCATCCACAATCTCCAGCGCCTGTTCGCCGTAGTCCGGCTGGCTCACCAGCAGGTTGTCCACGTCGACGCCCAGCTTCTTCGCATACGCCGGATCGAGCGCATGTTCGGCGTCCACAAACGCCGCCAGTCCGCCCGCCTTCTGCGCCTCGGCGATGATCTGCAGCGTAATCGTCGTCTTACCCGATGACTCCGGCCCGAAGATCTCGACCACGCGTCCGCGCGGAACGCCACCGACTCCAAGCGCCGCGTCAAACGAGATCGAACCAGTGGAGATGACTGAGATCGGGACAATCGCCTCCTTGGCTCCGAGCCTCATAATCGAGCCCTTGCCGAACTGCTTCTCAAGCTGTGAAAGCGCTGTCTCTATCGCCTTATTACGGTCATCTGCCACGAAAACTCTCCTCTGGTGGTAACGTCAAAGCGGATTCTAGCATTTAAATGCGGGATAGCAAAGAAAAAGCGAATACAACTACGGTCGCCGGATCTATCGGCCAGCTTAGCGTTTGAGAAGATCCACCGGCTGGTTCACATCCTCGATGCGGAAGTGCGAGGCCAGCGCCGGATGCCTCTCCGCCACCGTCCTATACATCTCCCACGCCACGCGGCGATAGCTGAAGTGTCCAGCAACGCCCGAGCGCAGCTCGGAGATGTAGAGCGCCTCGGCAAAGTCCATCTTGAACATCGCGCGGCAGCGCGTTCCCAGCGGAAGCAGATACTGCGCCGACTGCTCAGCCTCGGGAACGCCTGAGTCGCGGAGCGCCCGATAGGCTGCGAACGCCGCGTCCATGGCTGCCTTGTACTCGCCTTCGAGGTTGGCTTCGGCGAGCGTCGGCTGGCCCGGGCAGGTTGGTTCGTCGTAGCCATGCGCGTCGGTGAAGCCCTGCAGAAGCTGCACGCAGCGGCGGTGGCGGTGCATGTCGCGGAAGCCGCCGATGTCCATCAGGATGTCGAAGCGGAAGCCCTGGCCGGCGCTGAAGCTGCGTAGAAGCTCGTCGTGGCGTCCGCGATGCTTCGTTCCCAGCGCGATCAGGTCGTCGCGCCGCGCCGCCGTCAGCGCAGCCACGTTCGCGCGAACCTGACGGTACGAGTAGTGGCAGTGCGGATAGAGCAGCGAGGTTGCCAGCTCCACCTCGAGCGACTCGGTGTCGTCGAGCAGATCGACGACTGGAGCGGGATCGATCGGCTGACCAGCCATCAGCTCCGCAGCCGCAGCGGTTAGCTCCCTGCGGCTCTCCGCAAGGTAAGGGTTCGGTGACGCGTACTTCACCAGCGTCGGCGCTGTCGCCACGGGACGCATCAGCAGCTCGGTTACGCGCGCGGCGCAGTTTCCATCGACCGAGCCGATCTCCTCGCAAAGCACCTTCGCATCCATCTGATGCACGTTCCACGCGGGCTCGGTTGCGGCGCGACGAAGCTTCTCGGCGATCTGCCGTACTTCGGCAAAGGGGCTGGTGAGCAGCCGCGAGACCTGCGTCTCCAGCGTGCGCGCGTTGACGATCTGGCCGAGCGAAGTGTTAGTCGCCAACGGAAGCAGATAGCGCGCGACATCGAAGGCGCGCGCCTTGAGCGTGCGCTCGTACGCCTCGGGCTTCATCTCCTCGGGACGCGGAATCGCCGCCTTCAGGCCGTCGAGCATCCCGACGCCGATGCGCTGGTAGGCCTTGAAGAGCGCCTCGACGGCCGCGGTAAACGCAGCAGTCTGCGGGCCTAGATCGGGCGTGTACCAGCCTGAACGGCGGAAGTCCTGGTAGCGCGTCGAGCGCTCCTGACCGTCCCAGCGCTGCTCGTCGACCAGCTCGATGGCGGCCAGCAGGCTCAGCCGCTCGATGGCAAACGGAATGTGCGCGAGGTCGGCGATAGAGCGATGACCGTACTGGAAATAAAAGGTGTTGAGGAACTGCTCGGCGCGCTGCGAGCTGATCTCCGTCAGCGACTCCTTCATGCTCAGCGCAGAGCGGGAGTACTTGGCCATCGCGTACGCAAGGACCTCGGGGTCGGCTCCGTGAATGGCATAGACATCGGTTTCGCTGGGTGCTGGATTGCCTGCAGAAGGGAGATTCTTCGGATCGCCTGACATGGTGAGACTCAGAATACGTCATCGCGCTTCGTATAATGCGAATGGTTGACTTAACGGAGGTACATGAGCACTCTCAACGGTCGTATCGCATTGGTAACAGGAGCTTCGCAGGGCATCGGGCGCGCCTGCGCACTTGAGCTGGCCCGCCGCGGCGCCCAGGTCGCACTTGCTGCACGCAACGCAGACAAACTCGCCGAGGTTGCCCAGGAGATTACAGCCGCCGGTGGAACCGCCAAGGCCTACATCCTCGACATCTCCAGCGAAGAGTCCATCAAGGCCGGAGCCAAGGCTGTCCTCGCCGACTTCGGCAAGGTCGAGATCCTCGTCAACAACGCCGGAATCACCCGCGACATCCTCTCCATGCGCATGAAGCGCGCCGACTGGGACAGCGTCCTCACCACCAACCTCACCGGGGCCTTTCTGCTCACGCAGGCCGTCATGTCGGCCATGGTCAAGAACCGCTGGGGCCGCATCATCAACATCACCTCGGTCGTAGGCGAGACCGGCCAGGCGGGCCAGGCTAACTACGCCGCCTCCAAGGCCGGCCTCATCGGCCTCACCAAGTCGCTCGCCCGCGAGCTCGCCAGCCGGACCATCACCGTCAACGCCGTCGCCCCCGGCTACATCGAGACCGCGATGACCTCCGTCCTTACCGACGACCAGAAGAAGGCAAATTTCCAGTACATTCCGCTGGGCCGCGTCGGGACCGACCTCGACGTCGCCCACGCCGTCGCCTTCCTCGCCTCCGAGGAAGCCAGCTACATCACCGGTCACACGCTCGACGTGAACGGCGGAATGTACATGGGCTGAGCCATGCCGCAGATCGTCATCAGGCAGGCCACAGGCGAGCAGGACATCGCCACGGTGCGCCGCCTGATGCGCGAGTACAGCGAGCACCTCGCCAGCAATCGCTCCGGTGCAGCAAGCATCTGCCTGACCAACTACGAGAGCGAACTCGCGAAGCTCCCTGAGGGCTATCTCACGATTCTCCTGGCAGAGGTCGATGGCGCCTCCGCAGGCTGTGTCGCCATACGACAGATCATCCGGACCGAGCGCGCCTGCGAGATGAAGCGCCTATGGGTCGGCAACGGCTTCCGCGGCCTCGGTCTGGGACGGAGCCTCATCGAACGCTCGCTCGCATGGGCGACGGAAGCTGGATTCGAAGCGATGTACCTCGATACCGTTCCCGCTGCCATGCCCGAGGCAAACCGCCTCTACGCCAGCTACGGTTTCGTTCCCGTCGACCGATACAACGACAACGATGTCGCCGGGGTGCAGTTCTTCTGCAAATCATTGAAAGATAAGAACGTCTGATAACGCCTGAAAGTTTGTTGTTGTATTTGGTTCCTTTCTGGCGCGGGGTTCAAGTAAGGGTTAAGGTTTCGCCGTGTAACCGGCTCTGGATGAACCTCGGCTGGTACGGACTTTCTGCCCTGACCGAAGATAGGGATTGACCAAGTGATGGCGTGTGTTTACTTTGTGGCTAATGGCCGACATGCAAACACTTCCTTCCGAGATGGAGAACGAGTCCAGAGAGGCTCTTTCAATTGCAATGAACATTGGAAACACGATCCGGGGCTACCGGCTGCAGAAAGGAATGTCGCAGGGCGACATCGAGAAGCGGACCGGATTGCTGCGCTGCTACCTCTCGCGGGTGGAGAACGGCCACACGGTTCCCTCACTCGAGACGCTGCAGAAGATCGCCCGCGCTCTGGATCTCCAGTTGGCCGAGTTCTTCGCCGAAGAGATTGTCAGCAAGGAGATGTCATCGCTGCACCTCGGCGAGGATGAGATCCGCTTCCTGACGCAGGTACAGCGCTACTCGGCGCACCTGGGAGAGAGCGACCGTCGGCTGCTGCTGGCGATGGTGAGGAAGTTCGCCCAGACGACCCTAAGTTAGTGGTTATTGATTAGTGGTTCGTGATTAGAGGACGGAAGGCCGTCGGCCTTCCGTCCTCTCTTTGCGTCCGCTATTCCCTACCCCTGTCTTACCTGAGATTGGCGATCCAGTAGCCGAAGAGGGCCAGGATGAAGGCGGCTCCGGCGAAGGTGAGCTTCTGCCGTTCTAGATATCGGGTCCGGCCGCTGGTCATGCGTGGAACCAGAGGAACCCCGAGAGCCAGGCCGGAGAGAAAGCCGCCGACGTGAGCCGAGTTGTCGATACGAATCACGGGTAGGATGACGGTTCCGAGGCCAATGATGAGGTTGAGGCCGGCGAACTGGATGACCGAACGGCGCAGGCGGTGAAGCTCAAAGGACGGAATGGGAAGCTTCTTGTTGGAGAGCAGGACGATGAGGATACCTGCAATCCCGAAGACGGCGCCTGATGCTCCGGCCCCGACCGAGACAAAGTCACGCATGAGGATGTTGACCAGGAGACTGAGCAGGTTGCCGGCGACTCCGGTGAGGAGGTAGACGGCGATCATTCCCAGCGGGCCGAGCAGTGGCTCTCCGAGGAGGCCGAGGTTCCAGAGGCACCACATGTTGGTCGCGATGTGGATGAGTCCGACGTGAACAAAAGTGGCGGTGAGCAGCCGGTACCACTGCCCATGCAGGATGAGCCAGGCGTTGGCCGCTCCGAAGTGCCTGAGCTGGTCGACGGTTGGATCGCTGGGGGAGACACCGTGGAGGACCATCCAGACGAAGACGGCGCAGTTGATTCCGACCAGCACGTAGGTTCCCGGCGCCGAGAGGATGCTGCGCGGTCTGCGACGCGGCGGAGGCGGCGGCTCGGCGACATAAGCGCCCGGTGGATCGACTGGCGGAAGGAGTTCGCCTTCCGGCTGAGAAGAAGAAGATGACATGATGGTCTCTTGTCTAAGCTATCAAATCAGGGAGTAGGGAATAGGGAGTAGGGAGTAGAGAGAGAAAGGCGCCGAAGATGAGAAGAAGAAGCAAAGGACACTCTACAAAATCGTGAAGGAAGGCCGATGGCCTTCCTTCATCTTTCTATTCCCTGTTCCCTACTTTCCAATTCCCTGCCGCTAAGCTGCTTTGGTGAAGCGGTCGCGGACCTGAGCTGGGATGCGTTGCTGCACGATCTCGCCGAGGAAGCCGGGAAGCGGCGTAGCGATGGCGACCAGAACCCAGAGCAGTGTTGAGAGGACAAGTCCGGTGACGGCGACAGCCTCAAGCGATATGGCAACGGCGTGAGCCTGGTACAGGTGCACTTGCACCCTGCCGATGTGCGAGATCAGCTCGACCCGGTGGATGATGACGGCCGCCAGAAGGAAGGCGACGATGGAGAGTGTGCTGATGGAGATCAGGAGGACATCGATGGTGCGGGCGATGTGCTGGCGCTTGCGGCAGTGGGCGCACTCCGTCAGGTGCTGCTCGTAGTCTGTGCGCATGGCCGGCGAGAGTCCCGAGATGTCATAACGCCAACCCGAGAGAATGTCTCCGACTACCTGATCGGTACAGGAGGCGGAACGTTCGCGGCGGTTGGCAAAAGGTCCTAACGCTGCTGTTTTCATTGCTCTATCAGACTTCATTCTACTGGTTTTGATAGCACTGCGGAAGGAAAAGATTCCTTTTGGTGGAAGCTCAGAAGGTAACTCGGAGCCATTCGCCGGAGTATGCTACTCAGCTGGCTAGACTTAGAGGCAGATCGGCTCCAGTGGCGCCGATTGTTCGGCGAGAAGGATTCGGTTGCCGAGGAGAGTCGGATGGCTGGAAAGGGCCTGTTCGGCGGCGAGGCGGGCGAGTTCGGGAACGTTGTTCGACTCCGACAGATGTCCGAGGACGATGTAGGAGGCTGCGCCGTCGTAGTCGCGCTCGAGGAACTCGGCGGTGGCGAGATTGGAGAGATGGCCGACGCGGGAGAGTACACGCTGCTTCACGCTCCAGGGATATGGTCCATCCTTGAGCATCTCGAGGTCGTGATTGGACTCGAGCAGGAGGACGTCGATGCGTTTGAGCGCCGCCTTGACGTTCGGCGGCATGTAACCGAGGTCCGTTGCGAGCGCCATGCGGGCGCCTTCGGCGGAGAAGACGAAGCCGCAGGGATCGGCGGCGTCATGTGGGATGGTGAACGGCGTGACACTGATGTCGCCGATCGAGAACGAACAGCCGGAGCGGAAGTACTCGACCGCGGGAAGGAACGTCGGATCGGGCTTCGCGCGCGCGGGCTCTGGTTCGGGCTCGTCGGGATCCTCGGCTGCCTGCTCGGCTGAGCCGGAAGACTCGACGGCGGCGGACATGCTGTCGCAGATTCCGGGCTCGGGCTCGCTGTCGCGGGCCTCTTTTTCGCGCTGGACGTGATCGAGCCATTGCGCGTAGGACATCGTTGTGCGCGGGGTGAGCATGCGGACCCAGGCGCGATGCGTGGGCTCGGTGAAGTAGACCGGTATGCCGAGCTTGCGGGCGAGGACACCGAGACCGGCGACGTGATCCTGGTGCTCGTGGGTGATGAGGATGGCGTCGAGGGCTCGAGGGTCTTCACCAGCGAGGTTCATGCGCCGGAGAAGCTCGCGGCAGGAGAGTCCGGCGTCGACCAGCACGCGCGTGGTGGAAGAGGAGATGACAGTGCTGTTTCCTTTGGAGCCGGAGGCGAGCACGGTCATGCGCATCATTCCCTTACGATACGCCGGACTGCTGTGGAGATAAGGACAGGAGGTGCTTGCGATGGTTCTGGGTAACAAAGGAAAGGGAAATGATTTTCCCTCGGGCATCGCAAATTCCGGTCACACCATGGGCCATTGTCGGTGCGGAAAGCCCGAATTGTCGGCTAAGTTATTGATTTTTATAGATATTTTTTATTCTGTCCTCTCAGCTGGAATGGTCTCGTATGTGCTTTCCCTTTGGCATAGTCCAAGTGAAGCGATAGGTTCGCGCCCCAAGTGACGCGCTCACTTAATCTCTGTGATTTGGGCATTTTCAATCGGAAGGGTTGTGCACATAATGAAACGGGCTATTCTCCTTGGTTCTCTCGCAGTGATTCTGGGCCTTGCTTCCTCTTCGGCCTCCGCAGACACGATTTTCACACTCACACAAAATGGATGTTCCGGCGGATGCGGCGCTGGACCATTTGGCACCATTACGCTCTCGCAGACGGGAGCCAACGTCAACGTGACCCTAGCTCTGGCATCTGCCAACAATGAGCGTTTCGCCGGCACTGGCGCTGGCGATGCTCTGGAGTTCAACGTATTGAATGCCGTGACTGGGGACATCACAAATATTAGTTCGGGTTTTGCTCTCGGACCGTCGCCGGACAGCGCTTCTACCTTCGGAAGCTTCCTGTTCTCGGTAGAATGCACAACCTGCCAAGGCGGCCAGAGCGGCAATTCGCATGGCCCTCTGTCCTTCACGGTGCAGAATGCATTGATCTCGGATTTTGTTGCGAATGCTGGTGGCTATTACTTCGCCTCCGACATCGCTGTCACCCTCGACAAGTCAACCAATACAGGCAACGTGGCAGCTATCGGGCCTGGAACCACGCCGCCTTCGGTTCCGGAGCCGTCGACGCTGATGCTGTTTGGCACTGGCGTGACCGCTCTCGGTGGCCTGATTCGCCGCCGGTTTGCAGCCTGAACGAGTTTGTTGGATACAGGAGCCAACGATAGCCCTGAAGAGCCTGGGCCTTCCTTACCGGAAGGTTCGGGCTTTTCGTATTGCCGTCAGGGCAGCGGGAGCGGTGGAGGCGGTGCGACGTTGACGATGTCGGCGAGCAGGATGGAGTGCGTCGCTCCCTGTCGGGGGAGGAAGCCTGTACCTGCGGGATCGACCTCGACACAGAAGAGGTCGGGGGTTTCGCCCTCGTCGACGACGATGATGATCTGGACGAGAAGACGCTGGCCATGCGCGGTCTCGAGAACGACGACCTGGTCGAGACTCGATTTAAGGAAGGCTAGCTGGTCTTCTTTCATGATTCCACCGCGTGTTTCATGGTTCAACCGCGTGTGTGATCGTTCGACCGGTTCATCATGCAACCGGATGACGGAGCGGGGCGAGGAAGTTGACGGTGGAGCGAAGGACGACCTCGTCGCGCTGGTTGAGGGCAAGGGTGCGGGTGCGGACGACGCCGTAGTCCTTGCGCGAGTTGGACTGGCGGACGCCGACGACTTCGATTTCGGTGCGGATGGTGTCGCCGGGACGGACGGGGTGGGTCCAGCGCATCTCCTCTACGCCGGCGCCGATCATGCCTCCGGCGACGGTGATGGACTGGACTCGCAACCGCATGACGATGGCGGCGGTGAGCCAGCCTGAGGCGGCGAGACCTTTGAAGAAGGAACCTTCGCCTGCGGCCTCGTCGAGGTGAAAGGGCTGGGGATCGTACTTCTGCCCGAACTCCTTGATCTCTTCGGCGGTTACCTTGGCGCTGCCGACCGAGTTCATCTTCTGGCCGACGTAGAAGTCTTCAAAGTATAGCTCTTGGGGCATCTGGCGGTTCCCTCATGTTTTTGGTTACGACGCTTCAGTGTATCGGGTTTACGACGATCCTGGGGTACCCCTCCCCCATTGTCGAGCTATGTTTCCTGTTTTCAGCAATATACTCGTTTTGAACAGGATAAAATATTCCATTGAAAGGGTTTAACTGTAAAAATATAGAAAACAAATGAGTTAGCTTCACGCAGGAGAGGCCCGGAGTGGTCCCGAGCCTTTGCTTCTTCGATCCTTAGTTCTATTTTAGCGGGTTTGAAGGAATTGATCGGCACCTCTTACTTGTGGGGTAAGTTGCATATTTCAAATGGTTTGCGGGGGATTTTGGGAATGTGGGGGCTTGACACGCGATTTTGCTGGGTTTTTGGTAATTCATGCGTGCTCGAGGCGAGGTCGAAGGGGGAGAGTGTCCGGGCTAAAGCCCGGACCTACCTCAGAGGCAACGGCAAAAAGCGAAAATGCTGAGATTCTTCCCCTTCGGCTCGCTTCGCTGACTCAGGGTCAGAATGACGGCATAGACAACGGCAGCAGCAACGGCAAGAACAACAGCAAAAGCAAATGCGGGGGTTCTTCGCTTCGCTCAGAATGACGGGCGATGGTGGTGGAAACGAGACCGTGCTAGGCGTAGGTGTAGAAGCCGCGGCCGGATTTGCGGCCTAGCCAGCCGGCGTCGACCATGCGGATGAGGAGGGGGCAGGGGCGGTACTTAGGGTCGCCGATGCCTTGTTCGAGGACGCGCATGATGTCGAGGCAGACGTCGAGGCCGATGAAATCAGCCAGGGTGAGGGGGCCCATGGGGTGGGCCATGCCGAGTTGGAAGACCTTGTCGACGGCCTCGGGGGTGGCGACGCCTTCCATGACGGCGTAGATGGCCTCGTTGATGAGAGGCATGAGGACGCGGTTGGAGACGAAGCCGGCGGCGTCGTTGACCTCGACGGGGGTCTTGCCGAGCTGGAGGGCGAGGGCGTGGACGGCGTCGAAGGTGGGCTGCGAGGTCTGGAGGCCGCGGATGATCTCGACGAGCTGCATGACGGGGACGGGGTTGAAGAAGTGCATGCCGATGACCTGGGTGGGGCGACGGGTCTGGGCGGCGAGTTTGGTGATTGAGATGGAGCTGGTGTTGGTGGCGAGAATGACCTCGGGGCGGAGGATGTGGTCGAGGTTGCGGAAGAGGGCTGATTTTATTTCGAGGCGCTCGGTGGCGGCCTCGATGGCGAGGTCGGCGGCTGCGAGGTGGCTGATGTTGGTGTGGGGGGCGATGCGGGAGTGGGCCTCGTCGGCCTGTTGCTGGGTGAGTTTTTCTTTGGCTACCTCGCGGACGAGGTTTTTGTGGATGGTGGCGAGGGCGCGGTCGAGCGCGGGCTGATCGATGTCGTAGAGGAGGACGTGGAGGCCGGAGCGGGCTGCGACGTGGGCGATGCCGTTGCCCATGGTTCCGGCGCCGAGGACAGCGATGGTTTGGATCGGAGGCATGGGGCGAAGTTTAGCAGGTGGCGTGTTTGAGGAAGACAACCCCAGGGGCTGAAGCCCCTTTTGTTGGCGCGAGAGAGTGTCCGGGCTAAAGCCCGCACCTACCTCAGAGGCAAAAGCAACGACAAAGGCAACGGCAAAGGCAACGGCAACGGCGAAGGCGAAGGCAAAAGCAAAGGCAAAGGCAAAGGCAAAAGCAAAGGCAAAGGCAAAGGCAAAAGCATAAGGCAAGAGCAAAAGCAACGGCAAAGGCAAAGGCAAAGGCAAAGGCAAAGGCAAAGGCAAAGGCAAAGGCAAAAGCAAAAGCAAAAGCAAAAGCAACGGCAAAGGCAAAAGCAACGGCAAAGGCAAAAGCAACGGCAAAGGCAAAAGCAAAAGCAAAATGCAGGTCCTTCGACTCCGCTGCGCTTCGCTCAGGATGACAATTTCTGTGGAGGGGCCTGCACCTGTGCATGCGAGTGCCTCAGTGTGGAGGCGCGTGCATCTGTGATGATGCATGCTCTCAATCCATGAGCGTTGCGGGTGGGACTATGCGGTGGCGAGGGCTACGAGGAGGACGGTGATGTTGTCGGCGCCGCCGCGTGCGTTGGCGGCCTCGACGAGCTTCTTGCAGGCGGTGTGGAGGCTGGCTTCGGAGACGGGAGAGGCGGCCTGGTAGAGGATGGCGGTGATCTCGGCGTCGCTGAGCTCGCGGGTGAGGCCATCGGAGGCGAGGAGGTAGAGGTCGCCGGGGCGGGGGCGGTAGCCGTGGATCTCGGGGTCGACGGTGGCCTGGGAGCCGACGGCGCGGGTGATGAGGTTGCGCATGGGGGATTCGGCGGCCTGGGCGGCGGTGATCTGGCCGGCGCGGAGCTGCTCTTCGACGAGGGAGTGGTCACAGGTGAGTTGCTTGAAGTTGCCGCGGCGCAGGAGGTAGCCGCGGCTGTCGCCGACGTGGACGAGCCAGAGGGTGGGCGGGTCAGTAGAGCGCGCGTTGGGATGGTTGCGCGCGGTGGGCTTGGGGCTTTCGTCTTCGGCGCGGGTGGGGATGGGCGCGTGGAGGAGGCCGACGAGGGTGGTTCCCATGCCGGAGAGCTGAGGCGTGTTCCGGGCCTGCTGGTAGACGGCGGTGTTGGCGGCCTGGACGGCGGCGTTGATGCGCGACTGGATGCGCGCGGGCGGGGCTCCGTCGGGAGCGAGCTGGGCGAGGAATGTCTCGGCGGCGAGATGGCTGGCGACTTCGCCGCCGGCGGCTCCGCCCATGCCGTCGCAGACGACGAAGACACCGGAGACGGGAGAGGCAGCGCAGGCGTCCTGGTTGTTGCGGCGAACGCGCCCGCGATCGGACAACATTGCGTAGATGATCTTATTGGCTGCCACGAACGAAAATTTGATACGCAGAAAACGATACACGCAAGTCGGTCGAAGGCAAAGGCTGAGTTAGTGTTAGGAGGGACGAAAGGAATGTGGGATGGACCGGGGTGGTAACCGCATCGTGCTGGCGGACAATCTGAAGGCGCTCGGGGAGATGGAGAGCGGGTCGGTGGAGCTGATCTACGTCGATCCGCCGTTCAATACGGGCCGGGAGCAGCACAGGCCACAGATGAAGACGGTGCGGGACGAGGCCGGGGATCGCGTGGGCTTTGGCGGGAGGCGCTACCGGACGGAGAGGGTGACGGGCGAGAGAGCCGGGGCGGGATACGGGGATCGCTTCGACGACTTCATTGGATTTATGCGGCCGCGGATGGAGGAGGCGTATCGCGTGCTGTCGGCGGCGGGGTCGCTGTTCTTCCACATCGACTACCGCGAGGTGCACTACGCGAAGGTGATGCTGGACGAAGTGTTCAGCAGGGACGGCGTGTGCGGGCGGGAGTGCTTTCAGAACGAGATCATCTGGGCGTACGACTATGGCGCCCGGTCGAAGAAGAAGTGGCCGGCGAAGCACGACAACATTCTTTGGTACACGAAGGACCCGAGGCGCTACACGTTCAATTTGGAGGAGTGCGACCGGATTCCTTATATGGCTCCGGGGCTGGTGGGCGAGGAGAAGGCGGCTCGGGGGAAGACTCCGACGGATGTGTGGTGGCACACGATCGTTTCGCCTACGGGGAAGGAAAAGACTGGCTATGCGACGCAGAAGCCGTTGGGGGTGCTGGAGCGGATTGTGAAGGTGCACTCGAACGCGGGGGAGACGGTGCTGGATTTTTTTGCGGGGAGCGGGACGGCGGGCGAAGCAGCGGCGAAGAATGGCCGCAGGTTTGTGATGGTTGACGAGAATCCGGAGGCGGTGAAGGTGATGCGGCGAAGGCTGGCGAGGTATCTGTAATGGCTGCGTAGTTTACGAAGCTACGGCCTTGAAACCGTAGGTCTCGTAGTGGGTGGTCATTCTGCCGTTGGCTACGTTGACTATGGTGAAGCCCTCGGGGGTTCCCATGCGGATTCCCTTCCACCAGTTGCCGCAGATGGCTCCGCTGGTGATGTAGTTGACCCCTTTGTAGTCGACGTTCTCGTTGATGTGGGTGTGGCCCTGGAGGACTCCGATTACGTTGTGGCCTTCAAAGAGGGCGAGGACCTCGTTGGCGTTGGCGACGGTGAGGGAGTGGTGCGCGGAGAGGCTGGCCGACTCGGGGACGTAGGAGGCGAAGGCCGAGACGAGGGGGATGTGGACGGAGACGATGATGGGGGTTGATTTGGGGAGCGCGGCGAGGTCGGCGGCGAGCCACTTGAGCTGCTCGGCATCGATGCGGCCTTCGTAGGCGCGGTCGTCGGTGACGCCGATGGAGTCGAGGACGGCGAAGTGATGGCCCTTGTGGTCGAAGGAGTAGAAGCGCTTGCCGAAGCGGTCTTCGAAGAGTTTTTTGCCGTACTGGGGGTCGGTGGGCGGGATGCCGCTGGCGGGGTAGATGCCGAGGACGTCGTGGTTGCCGATGGTGTGGTAGACCTTCAGGCCGAGGTCCTGCTCGGTCTTGTCGTAGAGGTCGAAGAGGGCGAGGGCGCGCTGCTTGGGGACGCCGAGGGCGTCGAAGACGTGGTCCCCGCCCTGGATGGCGAAGTCGGCCTTGAAGGTGCGGGCCTTTTTGTAGGCCATGCTGGTGCCGATGGCGGCGTTGAGCTCGGGCTGAATGTGAGCGTCGGTGACGAAGAGGAAGGAGAAGGGCTCGGGTGTGGCGGCGAAGAGGGAGCGCGGGGCGGCCGCGGCGAGGCTGGTGGCTCCGAGGAGGGTGAGGAAGTCGCGGCGTGTGGTGTTCACGAGGACATTTTAGCTCCCGGTTAGCTCCGATATGTGACGGCGGGAAGAATGCGGAAAGGGCGTGGAGGCGGGGCATCGCAGACGCGTCGTAGAATCAAAGCGATGAAATATCTGGTGGCTCTGCTGGCTGTGGTGGGGATCGTGGTCTCGTCGATGGCGCTGCATGTGCATTACATGGACCCGGCGAAGGCTCCTCCTTGCGCGGTGACGGAGAAGTTCGACTGCGGGACGGTGAATCACAGCCGGTTCGCGGTGTTTCCTCCGCGGACGTTCGATGAGGACCCGAAGGGCGGAGTGCATGTTCCGATTGCAGCGGTGGGGATCGCGGGTTATGCGCTGATTGCGGTGCTGGCGCTGGCGGGGTGGTGGTGGCTGGCGTTCCAGGCCTCGCTAGTCGCGTTCATGTTTGCTTGCTTTCTGAGTTACCTTGAGGCCTACGTGCTGGAGAAGTGGTGCATTTATTGCCTGTGGTCGCAGGGGATCATCACGATGATTTTGCTGGTGACGGGCTGCGTGCTGGCGGCGCAGAGGATGCGGACGCGAAAGCTGGCGACGGTGGAAAGGCAGGCTCTTTGATATGTGGCCGAGGGTTCTGATGCAGCTGGTGGAGTTGTTACCGCATGTGGCGCGGCTGGTGCCGATCGCCGACAGGTACTTTGCCTCGAAGCAGGCGGGCGAGCGGGCCAACCAGGCGGCGCTGGCGGCGATGGCCGAGGGTGTGCAGGCGGACCTGGGGCAGGTGACGAAGGCGCACGCGGGGCTGTATCGCAAGATGCAGGAGCAGGAGGCGCAGATCGCCGAGATGCGCGATGAGGTTCGGCAGGCGCGGACGGCGATGGAGCAGCGCGTGGAGACGCTGGAGCGCAGGCTGGCGGCGGCGAGCCGATGGATCAAAGTTGGGGTAAGTTTGAACGTGGTGCTGTTGCTCATCATTGTGGGTTTGCTGCTTAGGAAGTAGTGGGCTGGCTGTTGCGGGTTCATTGGCTGCGCGGAGAAAACGCAGGTCCTTCGACTGCGCGGCTGCGCCGCTTCGCTCAGGATGACAATTCTGGTGGTGAGACCTTTGGGATGACAATTCTGGTGCCGGGGCCTTTGGGATGACAATTCTCGTGGTGGGGCCTACGAAATGACAATTCTCGTGGTGGGGCGGAGGAATATGTTGCTGCGGCCTGCCAGCGGTAGAATGGGGTTATGGGAATCAGCCGCGAACAAGCGCTCGACTGCTTTAGAAGCGACGACCTGATCGGGATTGGCATGGAGGCCGATGCGGTGCGGCGGCGACTGCATCCGGAGGGCGTGGTCAGCTACATCATCGACCGCAACATCAACTACACGAACTTCTGCACGGAGTATTGCACCTTCTGCGCGTTCTATCGGCCGCTGAAGGGCAAGCTGGCGAGCGAGGGGTACATCCTCGACTTCGAGACGATCTACGAGAAGATTCGCGAGACCGAGGAGATGGGCGGCACGGGCGTGCTGATGCAGGGCGGCCTGCATCCTGATTTGAAGATCGACTGGTTCGAGCGGCTGTTTCGCGGGATCAAGGAGAGGTTCCCGAATATCTGGCTGCACTGCCTGAGCGCGAGCGAGATTCTGGCGATCGCGGAGTACTCGGAGCTGAGCCTGAGGGACACGATCATGCGGCTGCGCGATGCGGGCTTGCAGTCGATTCCCGGAGGCGGCGCGGAGATTCTGGACGATGACGTTCGGCATAAGATTGCGCGGCTGAAGTGCAAGACTGCGGACTGGGTGAGCGTGCATCGCACGGCGCATGAGCTGGGGATGCGGACGACCGCGACGATGATGTTCGGCGTGGGCGAAACGTTTGAGCAGAGGGTGAATCACTTCGACGTGGTGCGGCGGCTGCAGGAGGAGACGGGCGGATTCACGGCGTTTATCCCGTGGACTTTTCAGCCGAACAATACCGCTCTGGGCGGGCGCGGATGGGATGAGGCCACGTCGGTCGAGTATCTGAAGACGCTGGCGATCTCGCGAATGTATCTCGACAATATTGAGAATGTGCAGTCGAGCTGGGTGACGCAGGGGCTGAAGGTGCTTCAGATGGGCCTGCGGTTCGGCGGCAATGATGTGGGCTCGGTGATGCTGGAAGAGAACGTTGTGAAGGCTGCGGGCACCTCGAACTGCACGACCGAGGAGGAGCTGCGGCGTGTGATTCGGGATGCGGGCTTCAGGCCGGTGCAGCGGGATACTTTGTACCGGACGATGTTTTTGAATTAGGTAGAATCGCTTCGAACGACGTTCAGCCCTCGCTGGAGCCCCAACTGTTTTCTCTCATTCCATCTCTGCTTTCCTCCGTGACGTCGATGCTCGCGCTGCTGATGGCCCCGCGCGGACTCTCGCATTATTGGAAGTCGCACTATCTGGACCAGACGTTCAAGGGGCTGTATCGGTGGAACTCGTTCGATACGGCGCTGCTGATTCCCTACTTCCTCGTGATGGTGATTCTGGCGTTCTACGGCATCCACCGGTATCAACTGGTGTGGCTGTACTACAAGAACAGGAAAAATGCGGCGAAGTGGAATGAGCCTCCGGCGCAGTTTGAGGAAGACAAGCTGCCGTTTGTGACGGTCCAGCTTCCGATCTACAACGAGCAGTTTGTGATCGACCGGTTGATCGATGCGTGCTGCCGGCTGGATTATCCGCGGGACCGGTTCGAGATCCAGGTGCTGGACGATTCGACCGATGAGACGACCGAGGTTGCGGCGCAGATCGTCGAGCGGTATGCGCGCGGATTTGCGGGAATGGAGCCGCAACCGATCACGTACATCCACCGTACGAATCGGCA
Organism: Edaphobacter aggregans DSM 19364; assembly: GCF_000745965.1. GTDB lineage: Bacteria > Acidobacteriota > Terriglobia > Terriglobales > Acidobacteriaceae > Edaphobacter > Edaphobacter aggregans. The sequence goes on from NZ_JQKI01000013.1 coordinate 84,348, forward strand.
TGGATTCAAGGCGGGCGCGCTGGATGCGGGGCTGAAGTCGGCGAAGGGCGAGTTCGTGGCGATCTTCGATGCGGACTTCGTTCCTCCGCGCGAGTGGGTGATGCAGGTGATTCATCACTTCGCGGAGCCTGAGGTTGGCATGGTGCAGACGCGGTGGACGCACCTGAACCGCGACTACAGCTTTCTGACGCAGGTGGAGGCGATTCTGCTGGACGGCCACTTTGTGCTGGAGCACGGCGGCCGCTCGCGCGCAGGAGTGTTCTTCAACTTCAACGGCACGGCGGGGATGTGGCGGCGCGAGACGATCGGAAGCGCGGGTGGATGGCAGCACGACACGCTGACCGAAGACACGGATTTGAGCTATCGCGCGCAGATGGTGGGCTGGAGGTTCAAGTACCTGCAGGATGTGGAGTGCCCGGCTGAGCTGCCGATCGAGATGACGGCGTTCAAGACGCAGCAGGCGCGGTGGGCGAAGGGGCTGATTCAGACAGGAAAGAAGATTCTTCCGCGGGTGATGAAGAGCGACCGGCCGTGGCACACGAAGCTGGAGGCGTGGTATCACCTGACGGCGAACCTCAGCTATCCGCTGATGATTGTGCTGAGCGTGCTGCTGATGCCGGCGATGATTATCCGCAGCTGGCAGGGGTGGCTGCAGATGCTGCTGATCGACCTGCCGCTGTTTATGGCGAGCACGATGTCGATCTCGAGCTTCTACCTGGTGAGCCAGAAGGAGCTGTTTCCGAAGAACTGGTTCAAGACGTTTCTGTACCTGCCGTTCCTGATGGCCCTGGGTGTTGGGCTGACGATCACGAATGCGAAGGCCGTGATGGAGGCGCTGTTTGGGGTGCAGTCGGCGTTCGCGCGCACGCCGAAGTATCGCGTGGCAAAGAAGGGCGAGAAGAGCCAGGCAAAGAAGTATCGCAAGCGGCTGGGAATTATTCCTTGGATTGAACTGGCGATCGGCTGCTTCTTTGCGCTGACGGTCTGGTACGCGTTTATCACGGAGAACTACTTCACTGTTCCGTTCCTCGTGCTCTTCGTCTTCGGCTATTGGTACACGGGCCTGCTAAGCCTGCTGCAGGGGCGGTTCGAGCGGTTTGGGGCGGCCGGGCAGGAGTTCCACGAGAAGCCGTATCCGATGGGAATATAGACATGGATTTGCAGGCTCTGGCTGATCAACATCCTTTGAAGTTTGTCATTGGTTTTGTCGCATACTTTTGTACGCTTTGGCTGGTAGTCAGCTTTGTACTGAGTTTCGTTTCGGGATGGCACCGCCTCCATGCTTCATTTCCAGCGTCTGATAGACCGCTCGCGAAGAGGTCTTTGACGAGCGGGACCTTTCGTTACATTGTGGGATATCACAATGTGCTCTGGCTCAGTAGCAACCGGGAAGGATTGTACCTAGGGATATTGTTTCTATTCCGCTTCGGACACCCTCCCCTCTTTATTCCATGGTCTGAGATTGAAGTACGCCCCGAAAAGAGGTTTTTGGTTTTCCGTATGCGTACACTCATTCTCGGAAGAGAAGACCGGGTTCGACTGACGCTGAAGGGAAAGTTTGTAGCAAAACTTCTGAACAACCGAGAATCGTTATGAAGCTTCGCTGTGTTCTTGCGCTTGTATTTCTTTGCACCCCGATTACCTTGTGTGCACTCGATTCTGTCCCCAAGGCGGAGTACCGCCAGCGGCGCGTTGCCCTGGCCGGCAAGCTGGAGGGTGGGGTTGCCGTGTTGTTTGCGGCCGAGGAGCCGGTGTTGGACTTCATGCCGTACCGGCAGGATGAGGACTTCTACTATCTGACGGGGTGGAACGAGCCGGGGGCTGCGCTGGTAATCATTGGGCCGGGTCCGGAGAGGACGACGCGGCTGGGCGATGTGGTTCCCGCGCATGGGTACAGCGAGATTCTCTTTCTGCCGGCGCGCGACCTGATCACCGAGAAGTACACAGGTGCGAAGTTGGACGCGGCTTCCCCAGGTGCTGCGGAGAAGATTGGGGTGGATGCCGTGATGCCGATCACTTCTCTGCCCGAGGTGATGACGAAGTTCGTGGGCGAGGACCGGAGGCGTGGGCAGACGATCTGGTCGCAGCTGGATAGCCAGCAGTCGAAGGCGGCGGTGGACTTCTCGGCGGCGGCGCTGGGGATTGGCGCGGGACTGCAGGCGCACGATGTGCGCACGCTGACGATGGCGCTGCGCACGGTGAAGAGTCCGGCAGAGATCGAGCTGATCCGCAAGGCGACGAACGCTTCGATGGCGTCGCAGCTGGCGGGGATGCGGGCGATCAAGCCGGGCGTGCGCGAGCGGATGGTTGCTGGCGTTGAGATTGCGAAGATGATGCAGGAGGGATGCGAGCGGCCGAGCTATGCGCCGATCGTGGGTTCGGGCGAGAACTCGACGACGCTGCACTACTCGGAGAATTCGGCGACGATGAAGGCCGGGGGCGTGGTGGTGATCGACGAGGCGGGCGAGTACAGCATGTATGCGTCGGACATTACGCGCACGATGCCTGTCGACGGTCACTTTACGGCGCGGCAGAAGGAGATCTACGACATTGTGCTGGGTGCGCAGCGGGCGGCGTCGGCGGCGTTTGTCGCGGGCAAGATGAGGCTGGGCGGCGTCACGCAACGCGGGCCTGAGGTGAAGGACACGCTGGACAAGGTTGCGTTCGACTACATCAACACGCACGGCAAGGACCTGCACGGCGAGCCGCTGGGCAAGTACTTCGTGCATGGGCTGGGGCACTCGGTGGGGATCAACGTGCATGACCCGATGGATTACTCGAAGCCGCTGGACAAAGGGATGGTGTTCACGATCGAGCCGGGCATCTACATTCCGGAGGAAGGCATCGGCGTGCGCATCGAGGACGTCTTCTACGTGGACGCGGACGGCAAGCTGGTGGATCTGGTCGCCGATCTTCCGCATGAGGCGAGTGGCGTTGAGGCTGCGATGAAGCAGTAAGTCTGTGTTCCATGCAGACAGAAAGGCCCGGCGATTTTTGCCGGGCCTTTGCTTTCGCTGATGTGATCTCTACCAACGGATGCCGACGGTAACCGGGAAGAATCCGGTGCGCTTGTTGTTCTCCGGGTAGAGGCCGTTGATCGAGTTCGTGCTCTGCGAGTTGTCGACCCACTCGTACCGGGCCTCGGCGTAGAGCTTCTCGGAGGCGAAGCGCGAGAAGCGGTAGGTGAAGCCGATGCCGCCGCTCAGGCCGCCTGCGTTGTTGGAGTAGTGATCGAAGGTCTGGTTCTGGGTGAAGACGTAGCAGAAGCCGAAGAAGTCGCAGTAGACGCCGGTCTGGGGCAGGGTAAAGTTCGTGATCTTGCGGTAGAAGCCGCCGCCGCCGATGACATACGCGCCCTTCGTGTCGGACTGGTAGAAGGTGTACATCGGGTTGAGCGTAATGGACCAGATGTGCGCATTGCCGTCGAGGCCTTGGAAGCTGACGGGGTTTCCGTTCTGATCGACGACGCCGAGGGAGTTGTAGCGGGCGAACTGGCGGTCGAGGTTGCCGCCGGTAAGGCCGAACTTGTCGTAGTCGTACTGGAGCAGCACGCCGAACTTCTTGTTGAAGTTGTAGCCGCCGGCGGCCTGGAACTTCCAGCTCAGGTCGAGTTCCTTGCCGGAGGAGCCGGTCGGCGAGACGAATCCGCCGCCGGCAGCGAAGGTGTACTTATTCGAGCCGTCGGGATGGTGCCATTTGTCGCTGTAGTTGGGGCGGCGGCTGTAGGGGCGGCGCGGCGGGGGCTGCTCTGCGCCGGTACGAAGGTCGAAGTCCTCAGCCGATGCCGTCTCGTCGGCGCCAACGCTTGAGCTGTAGCTGAGGTTTTCGGGCTTCGTGAGATCTACGGGAGCCATCAGGAGAGCCTTGAGATTGATTGCCTTTCCCGGTTGCGCCGAGGAGGAATCCTGTGCGTGAAGAGAGAGCGTGGCAGCAGCGCCGAGGAGAGTAATGGCCGCAGTACGAACCAGCGCCGCAGTGAGACTATTCCTTTTGATCAAGTGCATCCGTGTGACTCCCTGTGATCGGTACTTCCTGAAGATCAGTAACCCTGTTTGGGCGGGCTTGTTGTGTATGTAAGACGCAGAAATCCGGACTTTGGATATACGGCAAGATGCCGGGTTTGTGACGGTTACAGGAGAACACAAAAAGGGGCACCCGTTTGGGATGCCCCTAATCACGCAGAAATCGCGGGCTCTAGTGAATGTCGAACTGCTCGGGATGAAGGCTGGGGTCGGACTTGACGAGGATGGTCTTGCCGACGATCTCCTCCATCTCCTGCAACCACTTGGTGGATGACTTGAGCTGCTTGACGACATCGGGATGGACGCGCAGCATGACGTCGCCGCGATCGAGGTGACGCGCCATCTTGCGCATCTCGACGTAGATGTCGTTGCAGACGGTGACGGGCGACTTGACCATGCCGGTACCGGCGCAGACGTTGCACTGCGTGGAGAGCGTGCGCTCGAGCGACTGCTTGACGCGCTTGCGCGTGATAGCGACGAGACCAAAGTCGTTGAACTGAAGAATCTTCGATGGAGCGCGATCGCTCTTCAGCTCCTCTTCGAGTGCAGCCATGACGCGGTTGCGATTCTTGCGCTCGTCCATGTCGATGAAGTCGATGATGATGATGCCGCCGAGGTCGCGCAGGCGAATCTGGCGCACGATCTCGGGGATGGCGTCGAGGTTGGTCTTGACGATAGTGTCCTCGAGCCGCGCCGTCTTGCCGACGTACTTGCCGGTGTTGATGTCGATGGCGACGAGTGCCTCGGTCTGGTTGATGACGATGGAGCCGCCGGACTTGAGCCAGACCTTGGAACGCAGCGCCTTGTTGATCTCTTCCGTGATGCCGAACTGCTCGAAGAGCGGTGTCTCCTTGGTGTAGAGCTTGACGCGGCGGATGAGCGAGGGCTGGAAGCGCTGCAGGAAGCGCAGCACGCGCTCGTACTCACTCTCGCTGTCGACCCAGATGGCGGAGAAGGTGTCGGTGACCTGGTCGCGCAGAATGCGCTCGACGAGGTTGAGGTCGTGGTAGATGAGCGCAGGCGATTTCGAAGACTCGGAGCGCTGCTTGATGTCGGCCCAGAGGTTGAGCAGGAAGCGCAGATCGCTGCGCAGCTCCTCTTCTGTTGCGCCGGCTGCGGCGGTGCGGACGATGAAGCCGCCGGCGGCGTCGCCCTTCTCGCTGAGCAGGATCTCCTTCAGGCGGCGGCGCTCGGAGTCGGACTCGATCTTGCGCGAGACGCCGGTGTGGTTGACGGTGGGCATGAAGACCAGGAAGCGTCCGGGAAGGGCGATGTGCGAGGTGATGCGCGCGCCCTTCTTGGCGATGGGCTCCTTGGCGATCTGAACCAGGATCTCCTGGCCGGGCTTCAGCAGCTCGCTGATAGCGGGAAGATTGGTCGCCTGCATGGAGCTGCGGCCACGGCCACGTCCGCCGTTGCGATCGCGGTCTACGCCGCCGCCTCCTCCGGCGTGACGGGCGCGGTCGCGTCCACCACGACGGCCATCGCGACGTCCGCGGCGACGGTCGAAGTCGTGCGAGCGATCGGTCGCCGGAACCGTGCCGTCAGGTTCGGCGGCGGCCAGCGGCTCGCCCTCGACGTCCTCTTCCTGGACGAAGCCGTCTTCGGTCTCCTCGGCCTCGTCGATCTGGTCGGCCTCGAAGGTCTCGAAGCTGCCGTCGTGGATCGCGTCCTCTTCCTCTAGGTCGTCTTCGTCTTCGACGCCGGAGCGCGTGATCTCGTCGATCGACATCTCGCGGATCATCGTGCCGAGGTCGGCTGCGCCCTCGAGCGTCTCCTCCTCGTCGAGATCGTCGAGCTCTTCGACGGACGAGGCATGCAGCATGGCGGTGTCGTAGTCCTCATCGTCGATCACTTCCTCTTCGATCGCTCCGGTGCCGGGCTCGAAGGCCTGGTGCGCGGCCTCGGCCTCGACGGGGTCGGCGACGACCGGCGCGGGCGAGTCCATCTCGCCGCTGCCGTGGATCGAGGTGATCTCGTGGGTGACGCCTTCGGGCTCGTGCGCGGGTGTGGGGTGGATATGCTCTGCCTGCGGCTCGGGCGCGGCGGGGCTGAGCTCAAGCTGCTCGATCTCGGCGTGGGGCAGCTCGGTGTGTTCCTCGGGATGCCCAAGGACGGTCTCTTCGACCTCGGGCTCAACCTCCTCCGGCGCGCTCTGGCGGAACTCGCTGGGCGGAATGGGGTCGAAGCGGTAGGAGACGGAGGCTTCGGTGGGCTCGTAGTCGGCCGGCTCGGCGAGCTTCGTGGGCTGCGCCTCGCTCACAATCGTCTCTTCGATGGCCTCCGGCACGGCGGCTACGGATTCCGGGACAGCGATGGCGGTGGTTTCAGCGACGGGCTGCTGGCGCTCCTGCCTGCGATGGCGCGAGAGCGACTCGCCGGGGAGCACGAGGCCGCCGTCCCAGCCGGCTGGAATCTCGAAGCTGGGAGCGGAGGGGGCGGCCACGACCGGCTCGGCCAGCTTTGGTGCGCTTGCCTGCGGCTGCTCGCCACTGGTGCGATACTTCGAGAGCGACTCGCCGGGGAGCACGATCGGCTCGAGCGCCGGTGCATCCTGCGCAGCCGTCTCGTCATATGCGCTCTCGATGCCGTAGAAGGAGGTGCGGGGAGCAAAGCCTCGTGGGACGCGGCGTCCGCCACGTTCGCGGTCACGGCCGCCGCGGCCACGATCGTCGCGCCCGCCACGATCGCCTCTTCCGGAGCGGTCTGTGCTTCCAGAACGGTCGCCGCGGTTGAAGCTCTCCTGCGGGAACTCGTTAACTCCGGAGGCGAATCCTGGAGCGGCGGCCTCACGCTGCGGTTCGGCTGAGCCGTCGATCTCGAGGGACGACTCGTAGGGGTCGGTGTCCGCCACATTGGCCTGCGGCTCTGTGGCTCCGATGGCCTGCTGGCGTGCATCGTCGCGCTGGCCACGGCCACGGCGGCGTCCGCGGCGTCCGCGCCAGCGGCGGCTTCCATCGGCTCCGGGAGCGCCTTCGCCGAGTGCGGCCTCGGGCTGGTCGGCGCGGATCTCTTCGCTTGGCTCGTCTGCGACGTAGTTTTCTTCTGTGGGATACGGTGCGGGGTACGGGGTCTCGGCCTCAGGTGATGCGGCGTACTCGGCGGGCTGGCGGTCCCGATTGCCGCCACGGTCGCGGCGGTCACGCCGGCCACGGCCTCCGCGGCCACGGTCTCCGCGGTCGGAACGCTCCGACGGACGCTCCCCAGAACGACCCGAATCGTCGCCTAGTTGGTTGCCCTCAAGGGTTACTGGCTCGCGGCTTCCGCGGTCGCGGCCGTCGCGGCCGTCGCGGCGTCCGCCGCGCTGCGATCCCTCGGCCTCGAAGTCGGCCGAATCTCCGGCCTCCTCCATAAAGTCTGTGATGTAGAGGAAGGCGTCACGCTCGAGGCCAATGTCCACGAAGCTGGACTGCATGCCCGGCAGCACGCGGGTTACGCGGCCGTTATAGATCGAACCGGCCAAGGTGTATTCGTTTTCGCGCTCGTAGTAGATCTCGGTGAGTGCGTCGTTTTCGACGATGGCAAGCCGCGTCTCATGCGGCGTGCTTGAAATATAGATTTCCTTCGACATTGTGCTCTGCTCTTCTTTCTGCCCGATGGTGGGCGGCAGACGAGGCGGAGAGCATCGGGAGTCTTCCTTTGCGATCGCTAAGGAAGACTCACCATTGGGACGGACAGGGTGCGGGAGGAGCGTAGACTCGATTGGACGATGAACGGAGATCCGTTCACGAGATGGGTAAACCACTCTGCCCGCGGGGCCCGGGAACGGGATGGTGCGGGACCGCAGAGATCGGATACGCCAGGGGAATCTTCGAGCAGCAGCTGCGGGCATGCGGACTTTGTGACCATAACAACCTCAAGATCAATCGCTTGAGGCGGGGCCGTTTGCCATCCGGATGCACTCATCTTCCCTGAAACCTGTCCGGCCAACGGATTCGATCTCTCGCCTGGCCGGCCTTTTCTTCAAATCTTGTTCGCCGCTCTCCGGCGCGTGCGCCTGGCAGGAGCGGGGATAAAACACTGACGTGGCATCTACCGCCGGTCAGGTGCTGTCCCTAGTATTGCACTAAAGACGAGACAGCCGCCAGTGGGGGGAGAGTTCTTCAGTTAACAAACCTGCGCATCCGGACGTTCATGACGATTCCGAGGGCGAGGAAGGTGAACAGGATGGACGATCCGCCGTAGCTCATCAGCGGCAGGGGAATTCCAGTCACCGGCATCAGCCCCACGACCATGCCGACGTTGACGGCGATCTGAAAGGTGATGACGGCGACGACCCCCATGATGAGGAAGGCTCCGGGCAGGTCGGCGGCGGTCTGCGCGTTCTGGATCAGTCGCATGAGGATGAGGAAGTAGAGCAGTAGCACGCCAACCGCGCCGACGAAGCCGTGCTCCTCGCAGAAGGCCGCGAAGATGAAGTCGGTGTAGGGGATGGGCAGGAAGTCGCCCTGGGTCTGGGTTCCTTTGTTGGCTCCCTTGCCCCAGATGCCTCCCGAGCCGACGGCGATGAGCGACTGGCGGATCTGGTAGCCCTTGCCCTTGGGGTCGGCGTCGGGGTCGATGAACGAGGTCAGGCGAGCTTTCTGATAGGGCTTCAGCAGCTTGCCGCTCTTCCAGGCGCCTCCGATGAGCACGGCGAAGATCAACGCGAGAATCGCAGCCTGTTTGAAGCGGATTCCGCCGAGGAAGAGCCCGCAGAGCAGCACCGGGAGGTAAGTGAGCGAGGTTCCCATGTCCGGCTGCGCCAGCACCAGCATCATCGGGACGCAAACCAGGACGAAGGCCTTACCGATGTCGGTCCAGCTGAGTTCCCTGCCCCCGAGGTTCCAGAAGTATCGCGCCACGGCGATGATCAGAACGAGCTTGACCCACTCCGAGGGCTGGAAGTGAACGCCGCCGCCGAGATTGATCCAGCGGCGCGCGCCCAGCACCTTCTGGCCGACCAGCTTGACGGCAATCAGCGAGAGGATGCTGATTCCATAGGCCCAGGGGACGATGTCAATCAGGCGGTGATAGTCGATCATCGAGACGAGAAACAGCAGCACGATGCCTACGACGAGGAATTCGATCTGCTTGGTCTCGAAGCCGTGGAACTTGGTGTGCAGCGTCGCCGACTTGATCTCGAGCACGCTGATGACCGACAGCAGCATGACGAAGCCGAGAAGGACCCAGTCGAAGTCGCGGTAAGAGGAGAGACGAAACATACTTGCTCAGTTCGGTTGGATCAGGGAGTCGCCCTAGTCCTGATCGAGAACCGAAAAGACCTCCGCAACATTCACCTGAATCGACGTTCCGGCGACGGCCAGTTCGGCCTCGCGAACCACCTCAAAGCCGTCTGCCGTGTATCTGCGGGCCTCGCGCGCATCGGAATCGAAACACCACACGTGCTCGACTCCCATGGTGAGGTAGTCGTTCAGGCGCGCTCGGATCTTTGCCCAGGTATCTTCCGGACTCAGGACCTCAATGCAGAGCAGCGGGGCCTCCCGGACGATGCGGTTCACCTTTTGCCCGCGGCGCAGAACCAGCAGGTCGGGAATCCGTAAGCGCTTCGGGCCGACCTGAAGACGACACTCCGGAACGGTGATCACTCCCCATTCCTTCTCATGGTTTCCAAAGATTCTATCCAGAAGGTGCAGCACACGTCCGCGCTCGTATTCGCCCACGTTCCGCTCTTCGACCCTCCCGTCCACATAGTCGCAGTCAGGCCGATAGCTTGTTCGTAGGTACTCCTCTTCGGAGATAAAGCGCTCTTCCGCCGAAATTGCATGGGCCGTAGCCATAGCCTTAGTATGCTCCCCGCTCTGCTCTGATGTCCCGTTAATTGCTGGTCGGCCGCGGCGGCGCTGTGGTCGTAGCGGTTCCTTCCGGAGCCGATGAAGCTGTCGTCACCGGCTTTGGTGTCTCGGCGATGCGGATGTTGTTGTTACGCTTCCGCTGCTTCTCCACAAAAACATTGATAATTCCTGATGCGAGCCTGGCGGAGTTATTGCCCCAGTAGCCGTGCTCCCACAGAACTGCTACGACGATGTCGGGGTTGCGACGGGGTGTCATTCCTACAAACCAGGCGTTAGGAATGGTGCTCTTGTTCGTGCTGTTCTTCTGACGCCCGCCGACGACGTCCGCCGTCCCGGTCTTACCTGCGAAGTCGATGCCTTCCAGGCGGGCAATGTAGGCAGTACCAATCGGTGAGGACGTTACGGCGTACATGGCGTCGGTGATCGTCTGCCAGTTCTCAGGGGAAAGAGGAATGGTCTTTTCGCCGGACCCGGGAAAGGTCTCATGAACCGCTTCCAGTTCCTCCGGAGGAATTTCATCAGGAAAGACAACATGGGGACGCCGGAGGACTCCGCCTGAGGCGATGCCGGAGAGCGCACGAGCGAGTTGGATGGGGGTTGCGGTGACAGCACCCTGACCGATGCCGACCGATATCGTCTCGCCGGCGTACCACTTTTCGTGGAAGTTCCTCATCTTCCAGACGGTTGAGGGTACGGTGCCCGAGACCTCGTCGGGGAGGTCGATACCGGTCTTCTGCCCTAAGCCGACAGAGTTAGCGTACCGAGCCATGGTGTCAATACCGAGGCGGTCGGCGAGCGTGTAATAGAAGGTATCGCACGAGTAGGGGATGGCGTTGTCGATGGTGACCATACCGTGGTTGCGGTCGCAGGAGAAGTAGTGTCCGTAGAAGGTCGCACCGTGATTGCAGGGCACGTGCATGGTTTGGGCGATGCCTTCCTGAAGCCCAGCGTAGGACATGATGATCTTGAATGTCGATCCCGGGGCCAGCTGGGCCTGGATGGCCTTGTTTAGAAGAGGATGGTCGGGATTGGTGAGGATCTCGTTCCAGTAGCTCTTCGAGAGCCGGACGGAGAACTGGTTGGGATCGAAGGTGGGGCGCGAGGCAAGAGCAAGAATCTCGCCGGTATGCGGGTCCATCGCGACGATCGCACCAGTCTTGCCTTCCAGAGCTTTTTCGGCAGCTATCTGAATATCGAGATCGATGGTCAGCTTGAGGTCCTTACCCGGCTGCGCGAGCGTCTGGCCGAGACGGCCTATCTCCTTGCCGTGCGAATTGACGATGACGTCGCGACTGCCGTCGACGCCGCGCAGCACAGCGTCGTAGGTGGCCTCGACGCCTGACTTTCCGACCACGTCGCCCGGCTGATAAAAGGCGTACTTCGATTTGTTGAGGTCGTCCTCGGAGATCTCGCCGACGTAGCCGATGAGGTGCGCCGCGAAGCCATCGCGCGGATAGAGGCGGCGCTGCTCGTCGAGCGTCTCGAGTTCGGGTAGCTCGTTGCGATGGGCCTCGATGAAGGCCTGCTCGTCGGGAGTGATGTCCTGCTTGAGCGGAATGGGCTGATACTTCGGAGAGGACTGATAGCGCTTGATGGTGGCTTGAATCTGGTCGACGGAGATGTGAAGCCCCTGCGCGATCAGCGGCAGGTCCACGTTCAGGTCCTTCACCTGCTCCCGCAGCAGGAAGCAGGATACGGACGGGTAGTTATCCACCAGCAGCCGGCCTTCGCGATCGAAGAGCCTGCCGCGCGGCGCAAGCACAGGGACCTTGCGGATGCGGTTGGCCTCGGCCAGCGCGCGGAAGTTGTCCGCACCCACAACCTCCAGGCGCCACAGGCCGGCGGCCAGAATCACAAGCACGAGCGCGATGATGTACTGCGCGGCGTGCAGCTTCGATGCCGGCAGCTTTTCGGCCTTGCCCAGCTCCAGCTCGCTTTGTGGGGTCAGTTCCATGCTTGTTCCTGAACAGAAGTTAGACGTTTCATCGCGCTATTCGGGACGTTTCGTATAGTCGAGCAGAAGAAAGATCGGGACCGCAACCAAAGTGTTGGCCCCGGCCCGTATCAGCTCGTGGACCCACTGCAGATGGAGGTCGGCCTGTCCGAGCAGACGACGGTTGATGAGAAACAGGAGCAGGCTGTTCAGCAGCGAGAAGCCGAAGTTCATCACCACGCGCGTCGTGAGATTGTCCACGTCCACCTGCACGCCGATGCTGGACGCGATATACCCGATCACCGACTTGGCCATGCCGTTGACGCCGATCGGACGGCCCGTCAGAGCGTCCTGCGCCAGGCCGATGGCTGCGCCGGTGAGGGTTCCGGCCGCGGGGTTGCGCCGCGAGACGGCGAAGAAGATTGCGACGATCAGGGGAAGGTCCAGGATGGACAGCCGCCAGTAGAGCTTCGCTAGCAGCACCTGCAAGACGATAGCCGCCACAGGCACCAGCAGCGTGACCGCTGGCGAGAAGCTGTGCTCTTCGAGCTCTCGGCGGGATGTGTAACTCAGGCTCGGCATCTCAGTTGTCAGGACTCGTGGCCTCCGGCTTTGTCGTGTCTTTCTTCGTCGAGGGCGCTGCGGCATCTGCGGGCGGCGGTGCGGTCCGCTCGCCGGCTGGCGACGGCGTGGACGAGCTGGGAACATGGCCCTCAGGATGTCCGGCACCCGGTGTGAGCGAGGAGGCCGGCGGCGTCGTCCCCGGGGTGTAGCGGTCCGGATGCAGCGTCGGCAAAGGCTTCGGGACTACGCCCGCGGGATTTGCCGCGGTGGGCTTCTCCGCGTCTGCCGCGCCTGCCGGAGCATTCGGGTCCGGGGCGGTCTCTGCTTCATGAATGCTGGGCAGCCTGGCGGAGACGATCTGCGCGGCTGACTTCGCCGCGGCTTCGGCGGCGGCCTGATCGGCGGCGGCCTTTGCGGCGGCTATCTCCTGCGCCGTCGCGACTCCCTGGGCCAGGTCCTTCCGGGCCTGCGCGGTGAGATCGCTCTGCGTCCCCGTGATCACGAGGACTTCTTCGAGCTGGAAGAGGTTCGTTGCCGGCTTCACCACGATGGTCGTGTAGGGCTGGTGCTCCGGGTCCGGCGCGATCGACTCGATCGTTCCGACGTTCAGCCCGCGAGGATAGACCTGGTCACCGCCGGAGGTCAGGACCTGCTCGCCCGGCTTGATGCGGGAGTCCGGCGTGAGATTGTTGATCACGATGCGCCCGCCCTGGCTGCCGTGAAGAATCGCGCGGATGCGCGTCGAAGCCAGCAGGACGCCTGCGCCCGAGGTCTGGTCGTTAATCATCAACACCTGCGCGGTGTGCGGAAACACCTCGCGCAGCTTGCCGACGATGCCATCGGGCGTAATCACGGCTTGGTCTACCTTCAGGCCGTCGCTCGCTCCCTTGTCGATGTAGAGCACGCGGGACTGGTCGGTGCCGCTGTTTCCAATGACCTGCGTTGCGACCGTCGAGGCCACGTAGTGCTGCTGGAACTTCAGCAGCTCCTGCAGGCGATGGCCCTGCATCGCGTCTTCGGCCAGCTGTGCCTGTTCCAGCCGCAGGCGCGCGATCTCGTTTTGCAGGTCGCGGTTCTGCTGACGGGTGTTGCGCAGGTCCACGTAGTTGGTCCATCCGTGGCGCACGTTGTAGCCGATGCCGTGAAAGAACCTCTCGAACGGCATGACGATCGCCACCACCCAGTGGCGCAGTAGCGTCACCTTCTCGCTGTCCGGGGCGCCCGACTCCACGGGACGGCGCACCTGGATGGCCAGGCCGATGGTCTGCGCCAGCAGGACCGTCACCAGGACCAGTACGTTTTTATATCGACTGAAGAAGGATTCCATGCGCTTGCACTTATTATCCCGCGAGCAGCCCCGTCGTGCAGATTGGCGGCGCTGGTGCATCTTTGACGGCGGCTCCGCCCGCCCGTATCAACCGCCCGCCGGAAAGATCACCTGGACAAACCGGACCAACCCCTCCCGCCAGACAATATAGCTGTGCGTCCCATCCGGTTCCTCGAAGTTGACCTGCTGCCCCTTCGCCTGCAGCCAGTCGGCCAGCCTACGGTTGTCACCGGCCAGCTCGTCGTCCTTGCCGCAGACCATCCAGACGAGCCGCCGCCCCGGGGCTTTTGGGGAAAACAACGCCAGCAGCTCCCCGAAGTCCTGATGCTGCAACGCGGCGCTCTCGCCGCCCACCCAGGCGAAGGTCTCCGGATGGTTCAGCCCGACGACGAGGCTCTCCAGCCCGCCCATCGAGGCGCCAAGGACCGCCCGCCCTGCAGCGTCCAGCCGGACGTTGTACGCCCCCTCGACCTGCGGGATCACCTCGGTCAGTAGAGCCTTGCTGAAGAGGCTGAGGTTCCGCGCTACAGCCGCACGGTCGTCCCAGACCTTGTAGTCCTTCGTGAAACTCATCTCGCCGTAGCCCAGGGGCATCACCACGACCATCGGCCGGGCCTTTCGCTCGGCGATCAGGTTGTCGAGAATGACGTCCGCCTGCGCGAACTCAACCCAGCTGCCGGCATCGTCCCCCCAGACATGCAGCAGATAGAGCACGGGGTACGGCCGCGCCTTCGGGTCGTATCCCGGCGGGGTGTAGACCACGAACTCACTGCGGTTCGCCGGCAGCCCCACCACCGTCTTCGTCGTGTAGGTGTGATGGGTCACGGTGCCCCGCAGAGCAGCTGTCCGCTCCCACGGCTTCGGCGGTGTTCCCGGAATCGCCAGAAGGCTGTTGCCGTAACGCTTCGCGGGGTTCTGCGGATCGCGCACCGTCTCGGCGCGTCCATCCACCGCGAAGCGATAGCCGTAGATCTCCGGCGCGAGCGGCTCGGTCGTCACGGTCCAGACGCCATCGTTTTCCTTGTGCATGGGAAGTCTCGCCGCGCGGTTCTCGAGCAGCAGCTCAACCTTTGCGGCCTTTGGTGCGGAGAACCGGAAGGTCACACTGCGGTCTGCGTGAGTCTCCGTCGAGCGAAACTTCGCCGCCTGCTGGGCTAACGCCGTCAGCCCGCAGCAGAGCACCGCTACCAGTCGCGCCGCACGCATCATTCCGCGCTACTTCTCCCCGAAGAGCAGCGGAGTGAAGTGAATCAGGTTATCGCGCCACACCGACCAGGTATGCCGACCCGGCGTCTCGATCTGGGTCACGGGCATGTTCTTTCCCTTCAGCCACTCGATGAACTTCCGGTTTGGCGCGATCAGCTGATCGTCCACCCCGCAGGCGATCCACAGCAGCTTCAGGTCCGCCTTCTTCGGGTCAAGCGTTGCAAATGTCTGGGTGGCGTCCAGCTGATGGACCGCCGAGCTGAATCCGCCGACGTAGGCGAACATGTCCGTGTGCTCGAGCCCGATCGTCAGCGACTCCAGGCCGCCCATCGAGAGCCCTGTGATGGCGCGGTCCTCGCGCCTCTTCGAGACGCGATACTCCGCCTCCACCTGCTGCAGGACCTCGGTCAGCAGGGACTTCTCGAAGAGGGAGACGTTGTGGTCGATGGTCGACGCGTGGTTCCAGACGTCGTGGTCGTGGACAAAGGCCATATCGCCGTAGCCCAGAGGCATCACCACCACCATCGGCTTGATCTTTCCCTCGGCCAGCAGATTGTCGAGGATCAGGTTCGCCTGTCCGACCGCGGTCCAGCCCGAGGCGTCGTCGCTCCAGCCGTGCAGCAAGTAGAGCACCGGATAAGACTGCTTCGCCTTCTCGTCGTAGCCCGGAGGCGTGTAGACGTAGTAGTCGCTCTGGTTCTCTGACAGGCCAAGCACCGTCGCTGTCTTGTAGGTGTGATGGTGCACGATGCCGTGCGGAACGTCTCTTGCATCCCATGGCTGCGGTCCATCGCCCGGAACCTCGACCAGGTTTGACAGACCCACCAGATTGGGAGTGGCCTGTGGATTCGAGCTGTCCAGCCGCGATATTCCATCGACAACGAAATGATAGCCGTAGATCTCCGGAGCCATCGCAGGCGTCGTCACCGACCAGATACCGTCTGCATCCTTCTCCATGGGCAGCGGCGCGCCGTTCACATCGATCGCCACTGCAGCCTTCAGGGCCGCCGGATCGCGGTACCGAAACGTAATGGTGCGATCGGCGTGGACCTCGGGCGAACGGACCGGCCCTGCTGGTCGTACGGCCTGATCGGCCGGTTGCGCAGGCTTCTGGGGCGGCTGTGCCGCAGCCGCGAGGGAAATAATCGCCAGGGACAATGTAAGAGAAAGATTCCAAAGGGTGTACTTCATACGGGAGAAGTGTAACTGAAGAAACGCCGCCGCATAATGCGGCGCATAATAAGGAGCAATGGCATTTCGCTCCGGTTTCGTCTCCATCATCGGCCGCCCCAACGCGGGCAAGTCCACCTTGCTGAACGCCCTGCTCGGCCAGAAGCTCGCAATCGTCACCCACAAGCCCCAGACGACGCGCACGCGCATCCATGGCGTTCTTGAAGTTCCTCTGCGCAAGAAGACGAAGACCGACGCCGGCCGCCCCGCTGCCCAGGTCGTCCTCGTCGATACGCCCGGCATCCACAAGCCCGCCACGCAGCTTGATCGCCGCATGATGCAGGAGGTGCAGGACGCGCTCGAGTCGCGCGACCTCGTACTCTTTATCGTCGACGTCACGCACCGTCTGCCGCGCGAGAACGACGATACCAACAAATCTCCCACAGCGCAGCGGCGCAAGCTCTCCGCCGCGGAAGACGACTTCGCGCTCTCCTTCGTCAGCAAACTCTCCTGCCCGGTCATCCTCGTGCTCAACAAGATCGACGCTGTTCCCAAAGCCGATCTTCTCCCGCTGATCGCGCACTGGAGCGCGCTGCATAACTTCGCTGCCGTGATTCCCATCTCCGCACGCAAGAAGCAGGGCCTCGACCTTCTGCTCGACCAGACGGTCGCGCAGCTTCCAGATGGTCAGCGCTACTTCCCCAAGCACCAGCTGACCGACCAGCCCGAGCGCTTCCTCGTCGCCGAGATCATCCGCGAGAAGATCCTTCTGCTCACCGGCGAAGAGGTCCCCTACGCGACCGCCGTCGTCATCGAGAAGTACGAAGAGCCTGCCTCGATGCGAAAGACGAAGGACGGCAAGCTGCCTGTGACGAAGATCGCCGCGGCAATCTTCTGCGAGCGCGCCGGCCAGAAGGCCATCCTGATCGGAAAGAACGGCGAGATGCTGAAGCGCATCGGAACCACGGCCCGCAAGGAGATCGAATCTCTCATCGGGACCCGGGTCTTCCTCGAACTCTTCGTGAAGGTGCATGAGGACTGGCGCAGCTCCTCCACCTTCGTCGAAGACCTGGACTGGCGCCGGCAGCTGGAAGAGATCGCCGCCAAACAGGGCACCGGACACTGATTCCCTGCTACACTCAAGCCCTTCCTATGACTGCCTGAATCGCGCGTGTCCCTGCCCGAAGCTGCTCTTGGTTCTCGGGCCTCGCTACGCCTTCCAAACGGTTCAGGAGATCCTCGCAATGTCATCGCCACTTATTATCAAAGAAATTCGTACGCTTCGCCTGGCGCTAGTCGCGATTACACCCGACACCATCCTCGCCGAGCAGGCCGCCGACGGCGACTTCCATCTGCTCGGCGCGGCCATCGGCTGCACGATTCATCCCGAGTGGCCTCCCATTCACTGGGAGCCGCACGTCCTCACCTTCATGCTCAATCAATTCGCCGCTCATCCGGACCAGGCCAGCTGGCACCGCTATGTTGCGTTGCCGGAGCCGAATGGAGCGCGCACGCTGATCGGCTGTCTGGGAGCCTTCGCCAAAGACGATCCGCCCGCCACATGCGAGATCGGCTACAGCATCCTGCCATCCTTTGAAGGCCGGGGCTACGCGACCGAAGGCACGCGCGCTCTGATCGATCACCTGCGCGCGGACACGCGAATTACCAGCATCATCGCCCACACGTTTCCGTCGCTCACAGGCTCCATTCGGGTGATGGAGAAGTGCGGCCTCGTCTTCGATGGCGACGGAGCAGAGCCCGGAACCATTCGCTATCGACTGCGACTTCGGCCGTGATCGCGAGCTTCTTTCGCGGTGCAGTCTCTTGCCAGCCGAGACGATGCGCTCATCTTGACGGCGAATAAACTGAGCCCATATTCTCCTCCAACTAAACAATCGCTGGCTTTTGTTACCGCCAGCGGCGTGCCGCGACACCTTGCACCTTACAACCATGAAAGGCGGGAAGTTTGCCCACTGGTTACCTGCAGCAAAGCCTCCGCACCGATCGACGCAGTTTTCTAAGGCTCTCCGCACAGGCCGCCGCAGCGCTTGCCCTTGAATACAACGGCTTGGCGCAAAAACCGATAGCGCCCCGCTATGAACCCTTCGCGCTTGGCCTTCTCATCAAACCGTTCCCGGATCCCGACAAAGCGATAGCCGTCGTCCGCCAGCTCGGAATACCCACTTGCTTCCTCTCGCTGGACGATTACATCGGCAAGTTCACCCCGGTACTCGCCTCTACGCTGCGTGACTCTCTCGACCGGCACCAGGTCATCGCCACCACCGCCGAGGTCGTCCGCCCCGAACCACTCAAGTGGAACTTCCTCGACGGTCCTTCGACCATTGGAGTCGTTCCCCGCGCCTACCGCGCTGCGCGCGTTGATGCGCTCAAGCAGACGTCCGACTTCGCGAAGCTGCTCGGCATCGACAAGGTGCAGACGCACTGCGGATTCATCCCGGAGAACCCGCGCGATCCGCTCTACGAAGAGACTATTGCCGCTATTCGTGAACTCACGCTGCACTGCGCCGGCAACGGCCAGCGCTTCCTCATGGAGACCGGCCAGGAGACCCCGACCACAATGCTTCGCGTCATCCGGGACATCAATCATCCAGCGCTGGGCGTCGGCCTCGACACCGCTAACCTGATTCTCTACGGCAAGGCCAACCCCGTCGACGCAGTCAAGATCCTCGGTCCGTATGTTCGCTCCACGCACGCCAAGGACGGCAAGTGGCCGACGAATCCGTCGGAGCTCGGCGAAGAGGTCGTCATCGGCAAGGGTGAGGTCGACTTCGCGAAGGTCCTGAGCGGCCTGCGCTCTGCGGGCTACAAGGGCGCGGTTACCATCGAACGTGAGACCTCCGGCCCGCAGCAGATCGAAGACGTCCGCCAGGAGAAGCTCTACCTCGAGCGCATCCTTGCGCAGATGAAGGATCTTGCGCAGTTTGGCTGAAGGAATGACTATTCCTTGACCGTCACGCCCAGCGCCTTCATCTTGCGGTAGAGATGGCTGCGCTCGAGCCCCAGCCCCTCGGCCGCGCGGCTCACGTTGCCGTGAAATTCGTCCAGTTTCTTCAGGATGAACTCACGCTCGTAAGCCTCGCGCGCCTCCACCAGACTTGAGAACTCCTCGCTCTTCGTGTTGATGCGTCCCGACTCCGTGAGCTTCGGTCCGCGATACACCAGCATCGGCAGGTGCTTCTTCTCGATGCGATTTATCTTCGGGTTCAGGATCAGCACGCGCTCCACCAGGTTGCGCAGCTCGCGCACGTTCCCCGGCCAGTGATACTGGCGCAGCGCAGCCAGCGCATCCTCGGTCATCTCCATGTGCGGTCTGCCGTAGCGCGGGCCGAACTCCTCGAGAAACTCCTTCACCAGAAGCGGGATGTCTTCCTTGCGATCGCGCAACGGTGGGACGTAAAACGGAATTACGTTCAGGCGATAAAAGAGGTCCTCGCGAAAGTTTCCGCGCGCGATCTCTTCTTCGAGGTCCTTGTTGGTCGCCGCAATCACGCGCACATCCACGTGAACCGGATGCGAGGCACCTACCGGAAGAAATCTCTGCTCGTCGAGCGCGCGCAACACCTTCGCCTGCGTCTTCAGGCTCATGTCGCCCACTTCATCCAGGAACAGCGTGCCGCCGTCGGCGCGCTCGAAGGTTCCGCGCTTCTCCTGCGGGCCCCCGAGAACCGCGCCGTGGCGGTAGCCGAAGAGTTCGCTCTCAATGTAATCCTCAGGAATCGCCGCGCAGTTCAGCTCGACGAAGGGGCGGTCCTTGCGCAGGCTCGCCGCATGCATCGCCTTGCCGATCAGCTCCTTGCCGGTGCCGCTCTCGCCGTAGATCAGCACGCGGCCATTGGTTGGGGCCATCAGCTTGATCTGCTGGCGCAACGCCTTCATCGCCACGCTCTGTCCGGTCACGTTCGACCGCGACGTCAGCTGCCGCGCAAACTCCGCGTTGTCCTCGCGCATCTGCCGTGCGCGCATCGCGTTCTTCACCACGATCAGCGTCCGCTCGAGCGACAACGGCTTCTCGAGAAAGTCGTACGCCCCCAGCTTCGTCGCACGCACTGCGGCCTCAATGGTTCCGTGACCGCTGATGATGACGACCTCGGGAACGCTGGCGTTCTCCAGCCGACGAATCTCTCCCAGCGTCTCCAGTCCGTCGCGATCCGGCAGCCAGATGTCCAGCAGCACCACATCGTAGTCGGCGTCGCGCACCAGTTCCAGCGCCTCGGTGGCGGTCGCGCTGGTCGTCACCACGTATCCCTCTTCGCGCAGGATGCCCTCGAGGGACTCGCGAATCTCCGCCTCGTCGTCGACGATCAACACGTGGTTCAAGCCGTCACTCCCCCGTTGCCGTGCACCGCTGTTGCAGACCCTTCTTGTCCCCCATCCGCGCCTGCAGCGGCCCTCAGCTCGATGATGAACTTCGCGCCGGCGGGGACATTCTTCTCCGCGCGAATCGTCCCCTGATGTTCCTGAACGATCTTCGCCGCAATCGCGAGCCCCAGCCCGGTGCCGCGCTGCTTGGTCGAAAAGTACGGCAGAAAGAGGCGTTCGCGCATCTCGTCCGTCAGGCCGGAACCCGTATCTGCGACGGTCAGTTCCACCATGCCGTTCTCGAGCAGGCTCGTCGTGATTCTCAGCTCGCGCAGCAGGCTCGACTGCATCGCCTCTGCCGCATTGTCGATAAGGTTGCCGATCGCGCGCTTCAGCGCCTCAGGGTCGGCCATCACCAGCGGAAGATTCTTGCCCATCCACTTGACGACCGTGATGGTCTGCATACGCCCCGCAAACATCGCCAGCGAGTTCTCGACGATGGTGTTGAGGTCCGCGGGCCGCGGCTGCGCCGTCGGAAACTCGGCGAGCGCGCCAAACTGATCCACCAGTGACCGCATGCTCTCCACCGAGCTCGAGATCACCTCGCTCGACCGGTGTATCACCGCGGGCGAAGGCGACTCGATCGCGTGGAAACGCAGCGTCTCCGCCAGCCGGTCGATGTGCCTCCGAATCTGCTCGGCGCTCAGCGAGATCGGCGTCAGCGGGTTCTTGATCTCATGCGCCACGCGTCGCGCGACCTCCTTCCACGCCGACTGCTTTTGCGCACGCAGAAGCTCCGTCGCGTTCTCCAGCACAATCACGTAGCCCCTGTGCTCGCGGCGCATGCGCTCGTTGCCGATCGGTGTCTCGAGCAGCGCAACCGTCGCCAGCAGGTTCAGCGTGGCGCCAAACTCTCCTTCGGGAGGAGTCATATCGACCTCGCTCGACGCCGAGCCCATCCGGTGGCTGCGCTTGATCAGCCGATCGAGCACCTCGGCAACGTCCTTCGGAAATACCTCCTCCATCGGACAGCCCAGAAACGGCCTCTGCCCGCCGGGGTCCATCATCTCGCTCAGCGCGCGGTTCGCCAGAATAATGCGCCGCTCCGGGTCGAGAGTCGCCACGCCGTTCGGAATCGTCTCGAGCATCGTCTCCAGCTCGCCCCTACGCGCCTCGAGCGCCGAGTTCGCTGCACTCAGCTGAATCGTCGACTCGTCAACGGCCCTGCGGCTGCCCTCAAGGTCGGCGGCCATGTGGTTGAAGCTCCCCACCAGCTCGCCCAGCTCCTCGGTCGCGCTCTCCTTCACGCGATGCGCATAGTCGCCCGCGGCGATCGCCTCCATCGCGTCTGCCAAGGCCTCCACGGGCTTCGTCACCTGCTTTGAAAGATGCAACGCCAGCCAGCTTGAAGCGAACAGCGCCAGGCATGTCATCATCAGCAGCAACATCATGTAGAGGTTGCGCAGTTGGCGCCGTCCACGAAACAGCGTCCAGTACTGGTCGGCAGCCGAGCGCAGCCGCGTCATCGTCGCCGCCATGCCGTGCGGCATCGGCAGGCCCACCACCACCACCTGCCCCTGCCGCATCGTCGCGGAGCCCAGCGCATAGTCCGTATCGCCCAGGCTGAAGACAGGCTCGTCGGTGCGCTTCGCTGCCTCCAGAATCGCCGCGTCCGTGGGGCCTTTCAGCGGCTGGCCTTCGGTCAGCTGGCCATCGCGCACCACTCTCGAACCGCCGGCGCTTATGCCGCCCTGCTCCGGAAGCCACGTCCTCACCTGCGCGGTTGCTCCGTCGCTGCTGGGCACGTGGAACGAAGCCGCTGCGCGTCCTTCCTCGTACACCACGGCAAAGCCGTTCTGCAGCGTGATCTCGTGCTGGCGCAGCACAGCTTCCATCTCGCTGCGAGTCATTCGCA
The DNA here is from genome assembly GCF_000745965.1 of Edaphobacter aggregans DSM 19364. Classification (GTDB taxonomy): domain Bacteria; phylum Acidobacteriota; class Terriglobia; order Terriglobales; family Acidobacteriaceae; genus Edaphobacter; species Edaphobacter aggregans. The sequence goes on from NZ_JQKI01000013.1 coordinate 106,600, forward strand.
GAGCCGTCGCAGCTTTGCCCCGCTGCAGTTTGGTCTCCAGTAGGCGCGACGCAATCGAATCCGCCTCCGCACGCGCATTCGCCGTCGTATAGCGAGCCAGCTCGAAAGCCATCCGGTTCGCGTCGTCGCGCATCTCCGTCACCGGCTGCGAGAACCAGCGATCCACCGCGCGATTCAGCAACAGATAGCTGAAGGCGAACATGAACGAGATCGGAAGCAGGCTCACCAGCACCGCTCCCCACAGCATCCTCGTTCGCAGCCTCGTCCCCATCACGCGGCTGCGCTGGTCCGCATACAGCTTCAGGACGTTGCGAACCAGCATCACCAGCACGGCCACGAAGAGCAGAAACGCCACCACCGACAGGCCCGTGTAGATGAAGATCTGACCCGTCGTCTCCGGATCGAGAAAGCGCTTATTGAAGGCATTCAGGGCCGCGAGCGCGACAAACAGCACGAGCAGGCAGGTCCCCAGCACGAGGATCTTTCGCCTGTTGTCCGTGATGGCCATCGCTCCGCCTCTCTCCGAGCGGCTACACCAGCTCCGCTACGGACTTCCACTCGCGCCTCTGCGCCGCCGCCACTGCCTCATACGTCAGAACGCCGTCGTACGTATTCACGCCCTCGGCGATGCCATTGTCTTCCTTGATCGCCGCCTTGGCACCAACTTTCGCGAGCCTCATCACATATGGGAACGTCGCATTGGTCAGCGCGAGCGTCGACGTATTCGGAACCGCCGCCGGCATGTTCGTCACGCAGTAGTGCACCACGCCGTCCACCACGTACGAAGGATCGCTGTGCGTCGTCGGGCGCGCGGTCTCGATGCAACCGCCCTGGTCGATCGCCACGTCCACGATCACCGCGCCCTTCTTCATCTTCGCGACCATCGTCTTGGTGACGATCTTCGGCGCCGCCGCTCCCGGAATCAGCACGCCGCCCACCAGCAGATCTGCCTCGCGCGCCGCGCGCTCAATGTTGTAGCTGTTCGAGGCCATGGTGAAGACGCGCCCGTTGAAGATATCGTCCAACTCGCGCAGCCGGTTCAGGCTCAGGTCCACCAGCGTCACCTTCGCTCCCATGCCCAGAGCCATCTTCGCCGCGTTCGTTCCCACCACGCCGCCGCCGATGATGCACACGTTCCCTGGAGGCACACCCGGAACTCCACCCAGCAGCAGCCCGCGGCCGCCGTGCTCCTTGGTCAGATACTCCGCGCCTACCTGCACGCTCAGCCGCCCGGCGACCTCGCTCATCGGCGTCAGCAGAGGCAGCGCTCCGGTACGGTCGCGCACCGTCTCATAGGCGATGCCAGTAACCTTCTTCTTCAGCAGGGCGTCCGTCAGCTCGGTCAGCGGAGCCAGGTGCAGGTAGGTAAACAGCACCAGCCCCTCGCGGAAGTGCCGGTACTCCGACTCCACCGGTTCCTTTACCTTCACCACCATCTCGGCACGGCGCCACACGTCGTCGGCGGATGCCACCATCTTGGCGCCCGCGGCCTCGTACTCCTCGTCCGGCATGGCCGAAAGCGCTCCCGCCTTCTGCTCCACCAGAACCGTATGTCCAGCTTCAACCAGCGCCTTAACACCCGCCGGGGTTACGCCTACACGGCTCTCGTGGTCTTTCACTTCCTTCGGCACGCCAAGAATCATTGTTATCTCACTCCGTACCCCGATTGTATCTATTCGTGACAATCCCGGGCCGCTGCGCTACTTTGCCTCCAGGAGCGCAAAACACCTCTTCCCGCAGTACACTCGCAGGAAAGCCTTACAATAGCGGTAATACCTCTGCCCTCTAGGAACGAACCAGCCCAAAATGTCTTCGAACAACTTTCAGACGCGTTACTCCCGCATCCACAATATGCGGTCCCTCTTCAGCCTGTTTTCGAGCGATCTCGCCATTGATCTCGGCACGGCCAACACCCTCGTCTACGCTGCCGGCAAGGGAATCATCGTCAACGAGCCCTCCATCATCGCAGTGAACAAGGTCACCAACGAGGTCGAGGCCGTCGGTAAAGAGGCCAAGGACATGCTCGGCCGCACCCCCGGCAACATCGTCGCCATCAAGCCCATGAAGGACGGCGTCATCGCCGACTTCCGGCACACGGAGAAGATGCTGAACTACTTCATCCAGAAGGCGCACAACCGCAAGATGATGGTGCACCCGCGTATCGTCATCGGCGTGCCCTCCGAGATCACCCAGGTTGAAAAGCGCGCCGTCATGGACTCCGCTTATCGGGCGAAGGCATCCGAGGTCCACCTCGTCGAGCAGGCGATGGTCGCCGCGATTGGCGCGGGTTTGCCCATCACCGAGCCCGGCGGAAACATGGTCGTCGACATCGGCGGAGGTACCACGGACATCGCCGTCATCTCGCTGGCAGGCATTGTGTATTCGCGCTCGGTCCGGGTGGCCGGGAACCAGATGGACGAGGCTGTCATCACGTACCTGAAGCGGAAGTACAACCTGCTGATCGGCGAGCGCACCGGCGAGCAGATCAAGATGCAGCTCGGCTCCGCCTACATTCTCGACAAGCCGCTCTCGATGGAGGTCAAGGGACGCAATCTGATCGAAGGCGTGCCGAAGACCATCACCATCGACGACTCCGAGATCCGCGAAGCCCTCTCCGAGTGCATCGCGACGATCATCAACGCCATTCGAGTTGCCCTCGAGCGCACCCCGCCCGAGCTCTCGGCCGACATCTCCGACCGCGGCATCGTCCTCACGGGCGGCGGCGCGCTCATCAAGAACCTCGACAAGCGCATCCGCGAGGAGACGGGCCTGCCGGTCTCTATCGCCGACGACCCGCTGGCCTCAGTCGTGCTCGGAACCGGCAAGATGCTCTCGGACTTCAAGCTCCTCCGCAAGATCTCGATCGACTAGCCCTAAGTGCCCTATTCCGCTATCTGGCGCGGATAGGGCCCCCCTCCTGTCTTTTTGTGCAAGGCATTCAATCGTTGCACGTTAGCCTGGTACCTTCCTCCTAGAGCGACAATTTGCCAGTATCATGTATGGCATAATGCCGGAAGAGGTTCCTATGGCTGCGCACCCCAATATCGGTGACTACATCGGAGTTACACCGAAGTCTCAGTTCGACCTGGCCGAGATTGTGGAGCAGGGGCTCCCTACGGAGACGGTTGCGCTTCTGCGGGATAAGGGGCTGACCTTCTCCGAAGTCTCGGAGATCGTGATCTCGCCGCGAACCCTGCAGCACCGCAGGGCGCGGGGCGAGCACCTCTCGCATGAGGAGACCGACCGGCTGGTTCGCCTGGCGCGAATCGCCGTACTGGCCGAGGAGGTCTTTGGAGACCGCGAGAAGGCGCTTGGGTGGCTTCGGTCGCAAGACGAACGCATCGGCAATCGATCCCCTCTAAGCCTGCTGCACACCGAATCCGGCGGCCGGCTGGTGGAGGACATGCTGTGGCAGATCGATGAAGGCGTGTACGTGTGAGGACGCTGTGGCGAATCAGCAGGCACAGCGATCTGGAAGGGCTGGGCGGAGAAAAGACAGAGGGCCGCTGGCACACGGCTGGAAGAGGCAAACGCATCGTCTACCTGGCCGAGCATCCTGCGCTGGCTTTAGTCGAGGTGCTCGTCAATCTGAGAGGCACTCCGGAGTTCTTCCCCGAAAGCTATCGGCTGATGAAGATCCATGTGGCGGATGGCACCTCGACCGATGCGGTCGCGCCGGAGAACTTGAATCCAAGCTGGCGTGAGGACAGCAAATCGACGCAGATGCTGGGAGACGCGTGGCTTGAAGGCTCCTACTCTGCGCTGCTTGCCGTGCCTTCTGCGCCGTCGCCGGAGTCAACGAATTATTTGCTGAACCCGCGTCACTCGGATGCAAGCAGAGTGACGGTCGAGTGGTCGCGGTGGATAGCATACGATCAACGCCTCTTCCGGGTGCGCAAGTAGGCAAACGTACTTAGAAGGTGCTGGATGGATGTCCCGTCAGGCTGACCCGTACGCGATCGATTCGGCGATCCGTTGAGGACAGAACCTCCAGCCGCAGGCCGTCCTGCTCCACCACCTCGCCCGGAGCCGGGATGTGGCCCGCGATCTCGGAGACCAGCCCTCCCAGCGTCGTCGACTCGTAGCGCTCCGGCAGCCGCAGCGGATCGGACTCCTCCTCGTGCGCTACCGGCTCTTCGGTTGTCTCGCCGTCCTCAACGGGGCGTGTCTCGGCGTGCTCCATCTGGTCGGCGAACAGCTCCTTCAGCCGCGCGACCTCGAAGCTTCCCGGCACGGTGTACGAGCCGTCGGGGCCGAGCACAGGAGCCTCGTCGGGCTCCGGCTCATCGTGCTCGTCGGCGATGTCGCCCACGATGGCCTCGAGCAGGTCTTCGATGGATACCAGGCCCGCGACGCCGCCGTACTCGTCGATGACGATGCGCATGTGCTGCTTCTCGCGCTGCATCTCGCGCAGAAGCTCGGCGACCTTCTTGGTCTCCGGCACAAAGGCGGCGGGCCGCTGAATCTGCGCCACGGTTCGGGTTCCGGCTTCGATGTCGAGCACCTTCAGCAGGTCGCGCGCGAAGGCGATTCCGGTAACGTGATCGAGTGATTCCGCGTAGACGGGAACGCGCGAGAAGGCGTGCTCGTTGATCTCCGCGGTAAACTCGCGCAGCGTCATCGTCCCGGAAACGGCGAAGATCTCCGGCCGCGGCGTCATCACCTCGCTTACTACCTTGTCGCCGAACTCGACGACAGAGCGCACAAGCTCGCGGTCCGACTCCTCGAGGATTCCCTCCTCTTCGCCGGCCTCGAGCAGCGCCTCCATCGCCTCGGAAGGATGCTCCTCCTCCTTCGTGTCCTCAGGCTCCGCCAGCGCCGCGATCGACAGCAGCAGCTGCAGCACGATCGTCACCGGCAGGATGAGGTAGAAGAGCACCTGAAGCACGATGGTGAGCTTGCGAATCCAGAGTCCTCGCGAGCGGGCAAAGAGGATCTGCGGAATCAGGCGGTCGAAGATGAGGATCAGCAGGATCAGCTCGGCCGCCCCGCGGGCAATCGCTCCCGTGCCTGGAATCTCCACCAGCGCATTCGTGTTCTGGTAGAGATGCAGCCCCCACAGCAGCGCGATCGCGGCCAGCGTCAGCTGGCGCAGCACCGAGGCCGACAGCGCGATCGACTCGCGCCCGAGCCGCAGCCGCGGCTCGATCGTCTGCTCCCAGGTGTCGATGTTGTCCTGGTACTCGCGGGCAAGAAACTTGCCCATCTCCGAGTAGACGCGGTCGACGTAAGCGGCCAGCGCGAGCACGGCCAGCAGCAGCGTCATCGTGATGAAGTATCCGAGGCTCATGCGCGCCGCCTCTTCGCCGCCGTCTTCCTTCGCGGCGCGCGCGCAGGCCGAGCCGGCGAACCTGTTGTGCGCTCGATCAGCGTCGCGGGCAGCTTCAGCTCACGGCGCAGTTCGGCCTCGCGAGCGGCCATCTCGCCGGAGTCCACCTCGTGGTCCATTCCGGTCAAATGAAGCAGGCCGTGCAGCATCAGAACGCGAACCTCTTCGCCCAGCGAGTGGCCGAAGCTCTCCGCCTGCCGCGCTGCCGTATCGAGCGAGATGGCGAGGTCGCCCGCGTGCTGCGCAGCGATCTCCTCCGGAGCGGGAAAGCTGAGCACGTCGGTCGGCTTGTTCTTGCCGCGGAAGTCGCGATTGAGGCGTTTGATCTCGGCGTCTGAGGTAAGGAGCACCTCGACTGCGCCCGCAAGCCCAACCACCTCGCGGGCGCGGCGAAGGAAGCGCGTCAGGCCGGACTTCGCAGGCGGCATTGGATTGGAACGGGTACTGGGAGGTTCGATGGTGATCATCGCTTGGTGGTGATCATCGCGCAAAGTGCAACGTCAGCAGAGTGAAGCGTTGTTCGCGCTCCCCTCTGCTGACGATAGTATCTCACTGCCGCTACTGCGGCTTCGCCACATGCTTGTCGCTTGCCAGCGATGGAGGCTCCGACATCGCAGACTCGCCCATCGAGAGCGGAAGCTCCTGCTGGGCGCGGCCGTAGCTGTCGTACGCGCGTACGATGCGCTGAACGAGGTGATGCCGCACCACGTCAACGTCCTCGAAGTGACAGAAGCGGATTCCCTCGACGCCGTCGAGGACGTGCAGCGCCTCGAAGAGCCCGGAACGTTTGGGGTTCGGCAGGTCGATCTGCGTCAGGTCGCCGGTGATGACGGCCTTCGAGCTGTTGCCGAGGCGCGTGACGAACATCTTCATCTGCTCAGTCGTCGTGTTCTGCGCCTCGTCCATGATGATGAAGGCGTCATTGAGCGTGCGGCCGCGCATGAAGGCGAGCGGCGCGACCTCGATGACGTTCGATTCGAGCATCTTGTCGACCTTCTGCGGGTCGAGCAGGTCGTAGAGCGCGTCATAGAGCGGGCGCAGGTAGGGATCGACCTTCTCCTGGAGCGAGCCGGGAAGGAAGCCGAGGCGCTCGCCGGCTTCGACGGCCGGACGAACGAGGATGATGCGGCTGACCTTTTTGGCAACGAGCGCCGAGACCGCCATCGCGACGGCGAGGTAGGTCTTGCCGGTTCCGGCGGGGCCGAGGCCAAAGACCATGTCGTTCTGCTCGATCGCCTCGACGTACTTGCGCTGATTGGGCGAGCGCGGCTGAACCATTCGTTTGACGCCGTTCGAGCGCTGCTTTCCGGAATCGACCAGCGACCTCAGCGTCACGGCCTGATCGGCGACGACCATCTTGAGCATCCCGTGCAGCTCCCCGTTGTGCAGGTTCACGCCTGCTCGACGCAGCGCGTCGAAGTCCGCGAAGACGCGCTCCACCCGGGCGACGCTGTCGGCGTTGCCGGTCACATGAATGGCGTCCGATCGAAGGTCGATCGTGACGTGTAGCCCGTCTTCTAACAGGCGTAGATTTTCGTCGTGGGTTCCGTAGAGGGGTTCGATACCTGGGGTGATTTCGATGGCTGTTCTGATCAAGTTTGGGGCTGACCTCCGTCAGGCGAAGCGCGGTTATCTTCTGCTTTATTGGATACAAGGTACGAGCGACAGGTTGCGGCCCGGTCAAGGCACGGCACAGGGAAGGTTGTTTGTGTGGGGGCTGCGACCGGGATGGCGAGAGTTGCCAATCGTGTGCCGAAGATGGGCACAGAGTAGCCCGCACCGGGACGCTCGTCAAGCCCCTGAATGATGGGGAATGAATCTAAAGGAATAACTGCGGCTGCCTCGGTCTGTTTGCCGGAAAACTGACCGGAATGCAGGATTCCCGCCGTTCTTTCGGTTGACCTTAGCCTCGGATTTCCGTAGACTTAGAGATTGCAGAGGATGGTTCAGGCTGTGTTTCCGGCCAGCCTGAGGTCTGCATCCCAAATTCCCCGACACATAAGCGGGTCAGAAGAGAGAGTTTAAACATGGCAAATCATGTATCGTCGCTGAAGCGCGCACGCCAGACCGAGACCAAGACTGCGGTCAACCGCGCCAACAAGAGCAAGCTCCGCGGAACCCTGCGCTCTCTGCGCGAGGCGATCGCCAAGGGCGACAGCAAGGACCTGAAGGCTGTCTACAGCGCCACCGTCTCGGTGCTCGACAAGAGCGTTCAAAAGGGCGTGATCCACAAGAACACGGCCAGCCGCTACAAGAGCCGCCTGAACGCCCGCGTGAAGGCTGCGGTCACCAAGGCCCCCTAAGCACCTTCCCCATCTACCAGTTCGACCGAGGCCAGCTTCTGAGGAGCTGGCCTTCTTCATTGCTTCGGCGACCCCGGCTTTTGAGTCGTTCCGCTGGAATCTCCGGGATGCTCGCCCTCGTTGTAGAGAGTTGGCGGCTTTCGCGGCGATTCGGTTGGTGCGGAGCTCTCCGCTCCCGCTGTATTCGCCGGGCTCTCCTGCGGCTTCGATGTGGCAGCGTCATTCGAGGAATCTGTTCCTGCGGGAGGCGCCGGCGCAGCCTGTGGCGTGGGCGGCTGTGCGACCTCAGGCTCGCTTGTCTTTGCAGCCGGAGTGGCCTCAGGAGCCTGCGCGGGAGGATTTGCGGAGTCGCCGTTCGTCATATCGGCTGCCACGTCGCCGCCGCCCGCGCTCGCCTCTCCAAACTGCGCCATCGCGCCGTCGTCCTGCGGGGCGGAAGCCTCTGCCAGCTTTACCGCATCGCGTTCCTTCTCGGTCAGCGGCGGAAGGCTGTGAATCTCGATCGCATCCCCGCGAACTACCGCAAGGCTCATCCCGTCCGGGGAGAGCGCGAAGTTCTGCCCGGCACGCTCTACCGGCGAGGCATCGATGCGCAGCACCTGGCGGCCGCTGTCGGTCTGGTAGACGATGATGCTCTGACCGGCGACCAGCTCCGGGATGAGTGCGTCGGCCTGCACGACACCGCTGTGGGTCAGCACGCGGCTCATGGCAAATCGCCCGCCCTTAGGGGCGTAGTCGAACGTGGGAGCGATATAGCTCTCGGTCAGGTTCTGCTGCCACATCTGCTCGCCGCGCATGTTGAAGGCCCCGACTAGCTGCGGGGCGTGGTTGAGGCCGCAGCCGAAGGCGATGAACTCGCTGCGGCTCACCAGGATCGGCACGGGCCTGCAGGTTGAGTCGAAGGCAGCGAGTTCCTTGACCTTGCCGCTGTAGGAGTGGAAGTCGAAAGCCCAGCGCCGCTGCCCCTGATCGAGCATCGCAACGTAGCCGGCGGAGTTGGCAGGAATGCGTCCGGGAACCCGCGCGCGAAACCCGCCGCCCGGCCGCAGCCCTACTTCTTCGCCGGCCCTGGCCGACAGGCGAAAGAAGTTGATCTGCACGGGAGTCTCGGAAAACGCGCTCTCCTCCGTCGAGAGACCCGGCGTCGCGCCCGAACTCGTTGGCAGGATTGCCTCTCGCTGCCGGTCCACCGTCTCGATGATCATCAGGTCGGCGTCGGGCGACAGCAGCACGCCGCCGATCCGGCGCTCGGTGGTAAGGAATGGCCTCTCCCGGAAGGCGTGGCCGCGAGCCAGGTTGACCATCGGGGCGAAGGTGGTGAGCGTGTCGCGAGTCCGCAGCATGAAGCGCCCTTTGCCGAGGTTCCACAGGTACTGGCCGTGGTCGTGGAAGCGCCATGAGGTGCGCGCCAGAACCTTGCCGCCGGGAACCTCCAGCAGCACGGCGTCAATCATGCGATCCTGGTCGGTAGGTGGACAGTCCGGCAGGCGCTTGAGCAGCCGCTTGGTGCTGTAGGTCAGCAGAAGATGCTTATCGTCGACAAAGTCAACCGTCAGCATAGAGCTGCCGGCGAGCAGAAACTGTGTGGAGAGAGGCTGGAAGCCCAAGGGCTCCAGCGGGATGCGCTCCGCCGGCTCAGGACCCTTGGCCACGGCGCATTTCGTCACAAATACAGACACAACAACGAGCAGGAGAAGGCTCGAAAGCTTGCAGAGCCGGGGACTCGCGTGGATGATGCTGGGAACCGGCATAATGGCGCGCGTATCTCGCCCGGAAGGGCGTCCTGCCTTCTACTGTTTCACAGACGAAGGGTGCTCGCCAATGGAAGCACGAAGCGTCTGTCAACGGTAAACAATACCAGTGATACAACATCAGAAGGTTCCAAACGGAAAGAATCGAAGGGAAGTGCAAGGTGAATATACAGAAGGTGGTTCCCCCTCGCGTGGCCGCGCTGAGTTTCGCGGCAACCCTGCTGGCGGCTGGGGTCGCGACCGGGGTTCAGGCACAGCAGAACAGCCGGCAGAGCCGGGTCGCTGACGACAAGACGGTCAGGGCCGAGGTCTACAAGGCCATTCCGGGCTTCGACTCCTCCTCCATCGACCCCTCTGTCGACCCCTGCACGGACTTCTACAAGTTCGCCTGCGGCAGGTTTGCCGCGAACCACCCGATTCCCGCCGACCAGCCGGCAGTGGATGAGTTCTACGCTCTGTACAACGTGAACACGCAGTCGCTGAACAACATCCTGACCAAGGCCGCGGCCGGTGGGGAGAATCGCACGCCCAACGAGCAGAAGATCGGCGACTACTACAAGAGCTGCATCGACACCGACGCCATCGAGGCCAAGGGACTTGCTCCGCTGAAGCCGTACCTCGACAGGATTGACGCCCTCAACGACAAGAACGACCTCACCGCGCTGGTCGGCGAGTTGCAGCGCAACGGCATCGACGTCTTCTTCGGCTATGGCGAGCAGCAGGACTTCAAGGACGCGAGCAAGCAGATCGCGTTCGTCGACCAGAGCGGACTCGGCCTGCCCGAGCGCGACTACTATCTGCGCACCGGCGAGAAGGACGAGACCGTCCGCAAGCAGTATGTGGAGCACGTAGCGAAGATGCTGACTCTGGCCGGCACGCCCGCCGAGCAGGCACAGAAGGACGCCACGGCGATGATGGCCTTCGAGACCGCGCTGGCCAAGGCCTCCATGCCGGTCACCGAACGGCGCGACCCGGAGAAGATCTATCACCTGCAGACCATCGAGATCTTTGAGCAGACCTTTCCCGCGGATTCCTTCAATGCGTTTCGCGAGGCCATGCGCTCGCCCGAGATCAAGGAGCTGAACAATGCCAATCCGGCCTTCATCAACGCGATGATCGCCCAGGTGCAGGAGACCGATCTCGACACACTCAAGGCTTACATGCGCTACCACCTGCTGACGGGCGCGGCCAACCGTCTTCCCAAGCGCTTCGACGACGAGAACTTCGACTTCTACGGCCGCAAGCTAACGGGGCAGCCGCAGCAGAGCGCGCGCTGGAAGCGCTGCTCGAACGCTGTGAACGGCGCGCTGGGCGAGGCGCTGGGCGAGGTCTACGTCTCGCAGTACTTCGCCGGAGACAGCAAGGCGAAGATGCTGGAGATGGTCCACGACATCGAGAACGCGATGGAGCGCGACATCGATCAAGTGGATTGGATGTCCGCCGAGACCAAAGTGCGCGCCAAGGAGAAGCTGAAGGGCATCGCAAACAAGATCGGCTATCCGGACAAGTGGCGCGACTACTCGAAGCTCGAGGTGAAGGCCGACGACGCGCTCGGCAACAAGTTCCGCGGGACGGCGTTCGAGAACGATCGCCAGCTCGGCAAGATCGGCCAACCGGTGGACCACAGCGAATGGGGCATGACGCCGCCGACCGTCAACGCCTACTACGACCCCAGCATGAACGACATCAACTTCCCCGCAGGCATTCTGCAGCCAGCCTTCTACGACCCCAAGCAGGATGATGCGGTGAACTATGGGCACATCGGCGCGGTCATCGGCCACGAGTTGACGCACGGCTTCGACGACGAAGGCCGCAAGTTCGACGCCAAGGGCAACCTGAGCGACTGGTGGACGGCCGAGGACGCGAAGAAGTTCGAGGCGCGGACCGACTGCCTGGTGAACCAGTACGGTTCCTTCACTGCAGTCGATGACGTGAAGGTGAACGGCAAGCTGACGCTGGGCGAGAACACGGCCGACAACGGCGGCCTGGTGCTCGCATACATGGCGTATCTTGAGCGGGCGAAGATCAACAAGGTGGACCTGACGAAGAAGATCGACGGCTACACCTCACCGCAGCGCTTCTACATCGGGTACGCGCAGAACTACTGCGAGAACTCGCGGCCGGAGGTAATCCGCCAGCAGGTGCTCACCGATCCACACTCGCCGGATCACTTCCGCGTGACCGGCGCTATCGTCAACCAGCCGGGTTTTGCAGCGGCCTTCGGGTGCAAGAAGGGCACGCCGATGGTACCGGCCAACAGCTGCCGCGTCTGGTAGCTGACACAAGGCTGTCAACAGCGGGCGCGGCTCAAGGCTGCGCCCGTTTCATTTGTGCGACAGTGGAAGTATGTCTTTTGTCCACAAACGGCGCACTCTCGGCTTCGTCGCGTGCGCCATCGCCAGCTCGCTCTGGGGCTGCGGCTTCTTCTTCGGCAAGATCGCGTTGGCAGAGATGTCGTTCGCGCATATGGTGCTCTATCGGTTTCTCTTTGCAATGGCGGCGCTGGCTCCGCTGCTGGTAACGCATCGCCCCGGCCTTTCTCTTCGTGAGTGGCGCGTCCTTGCGACGGCATCCTTTCTCGGAGTTCCGGTTCAGTTCCTCATCCAGTTCTACGGGCTCTCGCTGACGACGGTCTCGCACGCCGCGCTGATGGTGGGGACGATGCCGGTGATCCTCGCGGTGGGTGCGACTCTGTTCGCGCATGAGCGCCTCGATGCGACGGGCTGGATCGCGCTAGCCGTCTCGACGGCGGGTGCGGCGCTGATCGCGCTGGGTCGCCATGGCACGGGCGCAGGCGAGCCCTCGCTTGCGGGCGATCTGCTGATCGTGCTCTCGCTGGCGATCGCTCTGGGCTGGATTCTGCTCAACAAACGGCTGATGGATCGACACTCACCGATCGTCGTCACGGCGTACGGCCTGCTGCTGGGCACGCTGATGCTGCTGGTGTGGGTGCCGGTGCGCTACGGGATGCCACCGGTCGCGCACGTCTCGATGAAGGCGTGGCTGGCGCTGGCTGCCAGCGGCGTTCTGTGCACGGCGACGACGACGCTGCTGTGGAACTGGGGCATGACACAGGTTCCGGCGTCGCAGGCCGGGGTGCTGCTGAACATGGAGCCGCTGATCGGCAGCCTGCTCGGCGTCTTCGCGCTGGGTGAGCACCTGGGGCCGAGCGCGTGGACCGGTGGCGCGCTGATTCTGGGCGCGGCCATCACGCTGACGACGCGCTCGAAGGCTCACGTGCCGGAGCACCAGCCTGCGGGTTGACACGGCGGGCTTGGCGCGCAGCGGATCTTCAGGTCTTCAGGAGACGAGGCTTTTTTCGGGCAGCTTCTGCGTGGTGCGGTGCCAGACCGTCGTGAGCGCCACGCCTGCGACGATGAGCCCGGCACAGAGACCAAGCCAGAGGCCGACGGCCCCGTAGCCCATGCGGAAGCCTAGCCAGGAACCGACGGGAAGGCCGATGATCCAGTAGCCGATGATGTGGACGATGAGGCCGGCATGGGTGTTCCCTGCTCCGCGCAGAGCGCCGGTTGCGGTGATCTGCAGGCCGTCGAAGAACTGGAAGGCGGCGGCGACGAAGAGCAGGGGCACGGTGGCGGCGATGACGGCGGGGTCGGGGGTGAAGGCCCGCGCGATGGGGTGGGCGAAGAGGGCGAGGACGAGGGAGAAGGTCGCCATGATTCCAGCGCCGAGAAGGATCGAGGTCCAGCCGGCGGCGGCGGCTTCGCGAGGCGCCTTGCGTCCGATGGCTTGGCCGACGCGCACTGCGGCGGCGGCGGAGATGGCGAAGGGAACCATGAAGGTGAAGCTGGCGCAGTTTAATGCGATCTCGTGACCGGCCAGCTGGAGGGGGCCGAGGGTTCCGATGAGGAAGGTGACGGTGGCGAAGATGGCGATCTCGGTGAAGATGTGGGCGCCGGCGGGGGCGCCGAGGATGGTGAGGCGCTTGAGGCGCGCGGTCTCGATGTGGCGGAGCATGGAGCTGAGGCCGTAGTGGTGCTGGTGCTCGACCCGCCAGACGGCGGCGACGACGAAGAGGGCGAGGTAGGCGCGCGAGATGGAGGTGGAGAGGCCGGAGCCTGCGATTCCGTAGGCGGGGATGTGGATGGGTCCCCAGGAGTGGCCGTAGATGAGGAGCCAGTTGCCGAGGACGTTGGTGAGGTTGGCGGTGATCAGGGCGAAGGCGATGGGGCGGACGTGGTTGAAGGCCTGCAGGTAGCGGCGGAGGGTGAAGTAGAGGAAGAGCGTGGGGGTTCCCCAGTTGAGCGCGTGGAGGAAGCGGATGGCTCCTTCCATGACCTGCGCGTTGATGGGCATGCGGCGCATCGCCAGCGGGGCGAGTTCGATGATTCCGAAGAGCGCGGCGGCGAGGATGGCGGCGAGGAGGAGGCCGTGGTAGAGCCAGCGGTTGGCCTCGTCGAAGCGGCCCGCTCCGTGGGATTGCGACAGGTAGGTGTCGAGCGAGAGCAGGACGCCGGCGATTCCGAAGGCGAGGGTGTTGTAGAGGACCTGGCCGAGGGCGGCGGAGGCGATGTTGACCGCGGCGTTCTGCATGTGGCCGATCATGACGGTGTCGACGATGCCCATCGCCATCCAGCCGAGTTCGGCCGCGATGAGGGGCAGGGCGAGGAGGAGGACGTTCCGGATCTGCTGCCGTGCGTTCATGGCTGCGGTACCTCCTCCCTCCCCTACTTTTTGCGCAAAGTATTCGAAACAGAAAACTTAGCCTGGTACTTCGATGTACCGGGGCTTGTGGAAGTAGCAAAAAGGAAAGCCCCGGGGTCCGGGGCTTCGGTTTTCGATTGATGTTTTTATTCTACCGGATCGGGTGGGGTAAATCGGCACTCTATAAATCTCTATTTATGATGGAGATAGGCCATTTTTGGACTTGACAGCGAGATTTGCTGGGGTTTTTGAGGTTTTTCCCCTGTGAAAATTCGTGCGGGCACAGATTTTATTCCCCACCGGATCGGGAGTGCGGGGATGGGCGAAATGCGGGGGTTCTTCGCTCCGCTCAGAATGACGGTGCCAGGGCCGGAGCGGGGTCGTCGGAGAGATTCTTTACGGAGGCCGGATGCAGGAAAGTCAGATTTCAGTTGACCAGGCGGACCTCGTCGCCGGGGCGGATGGTGCCTTCGACGAGGACTGCGGCGTAGATCCCGGCTTTTCCGTCGTGCTCTCGAGCGACTCGCTTCATGACCTCGGGGTTGGGCTCGGCGGTGTTGGGATCGAGGGTGATCATCTTGCAGCGTGGGTCGCGGTCGACGATGGCGACCATCACCTTCTCGCCGATGCTGAGGGTGTGGCCGACGAACTGATCTTCGGTGAAGCCTTCGCTGCTGCCGAGGTTGAGGTAGAGGTTGGCGCGGAAGCGGCGCTTGTCGAGCGAGGTGCCCAGTTCATCGCCGAGCCGCTCGACGGTTTGGAGAGAGAAGAGGGAGAGCGGGCGGCAGTCGGTGAGAGCGCGTTCGGAGCGCATAAGGCGGAGGTGATGGCGCTCGCGCAGGCCCTCGCTCAACAGATGAAGGAGAGCCGGGTCGTCGATGGGGATGGAGTTCCCATCGGGTGTCTGGACATCCACGGTGAGATCGTCCAGGCTGGGATAGACGGGAGTGACACCAGGGGCGAGTGCTTCTGCCTCGGACTGATTTTCGGGCTTCATTGCCCGGTCGGCGTTGCGAAACTGAGGCTGGAAGAGGAGCATGTGTTCCCGTTCGCGGCCGGTGAGATAGGGAAATCCTGCGGGGGCTCCATCGTCGTGGATGGCGTAGATGCGATCGCCATAGATTCCGGAGAAGCCCGCAAAGGCGCTTTCCAGCTGTTGGCCGCGCATGCTTTTGACCGGGTAACGCCACAGGCTTTCCACCGTTCCTACGGTTTTCATAAGAGGTCCCTCCTGTGAGGAGGGATTGTAGACCTTTTTGCGGCGGACGTACTGTCGGTGCGGCGACCTGTTGGCGCTATTGCTTTTTGCCTTCGTGCTGCGCTCCGTTCTGGTAGATGACGAGGCGTGAGATGGTGTGGGTGGCGGGGTCGCGGAAGAACTCGACCTGGGCGTCGGCGACTTTGAGGAAGAAATGTGAATCGGATTCGGCGAAGACGTCGACGGGGTTCTGCTTGCCTAGCTTGGCGGAGAGGCGGGGGCCGTTGACGGCGATGACGAGATCGGCATCGAGGTCGGCTACGCGGTAGGTGCCCGCGTAGTCGGGGAGCGTGGTGGCGGGGAGGGTGATCTCTTTGCGTTCGGAGGGGAGGGTGAAGGGCTGGCCAAGGGCGGCGCGACTGAGGTAGCGTGCGACCTGATCGGGCGCGCCACCGGTGAGGTTGCCGAGGACGATGATGGTCAGTTTGTCGTCGGGGTAGTGGTTGAGGGACGTGTTGAAGCCCTCGATGCCTCCGCCGTGGGTGATGAGCTTGTGGCCGTCGACGGTGCGGATGAAGAGGCCGCAGCCGTAGTCGGACTTGTAGGGCGTGGTCATCTTTGCGAGCGACTCAGGCTTGAGAACTTTGCCGCCGAAGAGAGCTTGCTCCCACTTGAGCAGATCGCCGGTGGTGGAGTAGAGGGCCCCGGCGGAAAACGGGATGGTCATACTGATGTAGCCGTCGTGTTCGATGCCGCGGGGCGAGCGGCGATAGCCCTGGGCGCGCTGGGAGAGGATGGCGGCGTTGGAGTCGATGCCGGTGTCCTTCATGCCGAGCGGGGTGAAGATGTTTTGTTGCAGGAAGTCGGCGTAGGTCTGGCCGGAGACCTTTTCAATGAGGTAGCCGAGGAGGACGTAGCCAGAGTTGGAGTAGGAGAACTTGGTGCCGGGCTCGAAGTCGAGGGGCTTATCGCGGAAGCGTGCGACGAGCTCCGCAGGGTTGGTGTCCTTCCACTCGGTGGTGCGGTAGTCGGGAAAGCCTGTGAAGGAGGGGATGCCGGAGGTGTGGGTGAGGACGTTGTAGATGGTGATCTTGGACCAGGCGGCGGGGGCGTCGGGCATGTACTTGCTGACGGGGTCGTCGATGTTGAGCTTGCCGCGCTCCTGGAGGAGAAGGATGCCGGCGGCGGTGAACTGCTTGGTGATGGAGCCGAGGCGGAACCTTGTGGTGGGGGAGTTGGGGATCGACCACTCGAGGTCGGCGGAGCCGTAGCCCTGGTCGATGAGGGTGTGGCCGTCTTTGACGACGAGGACGGTGCCCATGAAGGTCTTTTCGCCGGCGTAGCTGGCGATGATCTGCTGCATGCGCGGGGTGGGGTTGGTTTGGGCGAGGGCGGAGAGAGGTGTGAGGCAGAGGAGGACGGCGGCGAATTGGCGCATGAGGCTCCTGTACGTTCGAGGACGGAAAATGTTCCTCGATGTAGGAGGCGATGCCGACGAAATACAGGGATATCTCCACTTCGCCGCTCACGATGAGTCTGTGAGCGGCTTCGGTCGAGATGACGCCATGACAAGCCGAGAATTCTATTGCGGGGTGATGATGCCTCCTACGGGGAGGCTGGTGGGCAGGGTGCCGGGGCGGCGGAGGTGCATGGCTTCGGCGGTCATGTCGGTGTACTTGAGGCCGGCTCCGGTGTTGAAGAGGACGACCTTGTCGGTGGGGGAGAGTTCGCCGGACTGGATGAGCTGGTCGTAGGCGGCGGTGGCGGCGGCTCCTTCCGGGGAGAGGAAGATGCCCTCATTGCGGGCGTAGTCGAGGATGCTGGCGAGGATAGTTGCGTCGTCGCTGGCGATGGCCTTGCCGCCGGATTTTTCCAGGATGTCGAGGATGATGTAGTCGCCGTAGGGCTTGGGGACGCGGAGGCCGGCGGCGAAGGTGTCGGCGTTGGGGAAGAACTCGCTGGTGGGCTTGTGGTGGTCGAAGGCGGTGGCGATGGGGGCGCAGCCGGAGGCCTGGAGGGCGTACATCTTCGGGCGCCTGCCGGTGACCCAGCCTAGTGCTTCCATCTCTTCGAAGGCCTTCCACATGCCGATGAGGCCGACGCCTCCTCCGGTGGGGTAGAAGACGGCGTCGGGGTAGGTCCAGCCGAGCTGCTCGACTAGCTCGTAGCCCATGGTTTTTTTCCCTTCGACGCGGTAGGGCTCTTTCAACGTGGAGATGTCGAACCAGACTTCGTTCGCGGGGGTGTTGGAGTCTCTTTGCTGCTTGATGCGCTCGCCGACGATGCGGGCGCAGTCGGAGATGAGGCCGTCGATCAGGTTGACGTCGGCTCCGTAGGCGATGCCTTCGACGTAGTTGGCGAAGGGGACGTCCTGGGGCATGAAGATGTGGGCGGCGATTCCGGCGGCGGCGGCGTAGGCGGCGAGGGCTCCGGCGGCGTTGCCGGCGGAGGGCACGGCGAGGTGCTGGAGGCCGTAGTGCTTCGCCATGGTGACGGCGAGGCCGAGGCCGCGGGCCTTGAAGGTGCCGGTGGGGTTGGCTCCCTCCTCCTTGATGTAGAGGCCGGGGTAGCGCTTGCTGTGAAGCATGGGGGTCCAGCCTTCGCCGAGGGTGACGGGGGCAACCGGATTATCTGGCGCACCGCTGGGAAGGACGTTTGCGTAGCGCCACATGCCGAGGCTCGTTGGGCTGGCCGCTGCGCGCGCGGCGATGTCTTCGCGGCGGGCGGTGCGCTTGAGCTCGTCCATATCGTAGCGGACGTAGAGGGAGCCGGCGCAGAGGGGGCAGAGGGTTTGGGGAGTTTCGGGGGAGACGTGGTTGTGGCAGCGGGAGCACTCGAGCGATGCGATACGGGGCATAGTTCGATGCTACCGGATGACGTGCGATGCGAGAATGGAGGGATGGCTGATAGGAAGCGCCTGCGCATGGTGGCGGTGGATGTGGATGGGACGCTGCTGGGCGCCGACGGCAAGGTGAGCGCGCGGAATGTGGCGGCTCTGAAGGCGGCGGAGCGGGCCGGAGTGGAGGTCGTGATTGCGACGGGGCGGCGGCACAGCTATGCGATGAAGGTGCTTCGGGGGCTGGGGCTGAGCGAGGAGAGCGGGCTGATCAGCTCGAATGGCGGGGTGGTGCGGACGCTGGGGGGGCGGCTGCTGGAGAGGACTCTGCTGGAGCAGCGGACGGCGGAGTGGCTGTGCGGGCATATTGGGGAGTTTCGGCGGGCGCTGCTGGTGACGTTCGACCGTGTGCGGGAAGACGGCGACGACACCCGCGGGGCGCTGGTGGTGGAGGAGATGGACGAGCTCAACGGCAGCATCGGGAAGTGGATGGCGGCAAATGAGCCTTATATCGAGAGGGTTGTACCGATGGAGGCGGCGCTGGGGCGCGAGGGGCTGATCCAGATGATGCTGTGCGGGACGATCGAGCGGATGCGGGAGGCGGAGGCGCTGCTGCTGGGTGATCCGAAGGTGGTGGGAGTGGGGCTGGAGCCGCTGGGAAGGAGCGAGGTTCGGCGGGAGGGCGCGGGGTTGGCGGCTGAGGGCGCGGCGCAGGCTGAGGCGGCGCTGCACCGGACGGAGTATCCGGAGAGGGATCTGAGCATCGTTGACATCCTGCCGGCGGGGTGCAGCAAGGGGCGGGCTCTGCTGGACCTGGCGCGGGAGCGCGGGGTGGAGCGGGAGGAGATTCTGGCGATCGGGGACAACTGGAACGATGTTTCGATGCTGGAGGCGGCGGGGAGCGCGGTGCTGATGGCGAACGCTCCGGAGGACCTGAAGGAGGTTGCCGTGGGGCGTGGGTGGAGCGTGGGGGCGCACCATCTGGAGGACGGGGTGGCCGTGGCGGTAGAGGCAGTGCTGGATCGGGCGCTGCATGGGGTATGAGCCCGAGAGAGAGACGACGATCCGGCCAATGGCACGTTTGTGGGTGTAACGAGGGAGATCGTCAGTGCCAAGCAGTGGTAGGCTCTTGGGAGTGGCGATGAGGCCCAGTCCGGTTTGGCGAGTCGTTCGCCTGGGATGTGCTGCCCTTGCGGTCGTCGCGATGGTGTGCCCGGTGTCGCGGGCGGCCGAGCATGTGACTTTGAAGAATGGGTTTGAGCTGGACTGCGTGCGTCGCGAGGCAGTGGGGGATCGCGTCCGGCTGTATCTGATAAGCGCGGGTAAGGATGCTGCGGCGAACTACCTTGAGGTGGCGGCCGACGCGGTGGTGCGGGTGGAGGCGATTCCTGATCCTCCTCCGGTGCCGGCTGGAATTACACCTGCCGCTGCGGTGACGGCTCCGGTGGCAGCGCTGACCCGCGAGGAGATGCACACGATGCTGGCGCATGCGGGGACGGAGCACAACATCGACGCGGATTTGCTTGCCAGCGTGGTTCGGACCGAGAGCGGAGGGCAGGTGCGGGCGGTCTCGCGTGCGGGAGCGCGTGGGCTGATGCAGCTGATGCCGGGGACGGCGAGCGAGCTTGGGGTAGAGGATGCGTTCCGGCCGGAGGAGAACATCGCCGGAGGAACGGCGTATCTCGATCAGCTGCTGACGCGCTATCACGATAATGTGGCGATGGCGCTGGCGGCGTATAACGCCGGGCCGGCGGCGGTGGACCGGTATCATGGGATTCCCCCCTACCGGGAGACGCGGGCCTATGTGGCGCGGGTGATTCGGGAGTTCAACCGGCGGAAGCAGGCGGCTCGTGTGGGCGAGCAGGTAGCGCAGGCGCAGTGAAGGGCCAGGAGCCGAGGGAGCTGCGATGAAGAATCGAGGAGCGGTGTTGTGGGCCGGGGTTGTCGTTGCGCTCGCCGTGGTGGTCTTCGTCTACCGTGACCGGATTCACTTTGACTGGGCGAACTTCTGGGAGCAGCTGCGGCACATCCACCAGGGCCATGCGCTGGCGGGGATTCTTCTGATCTACGCGACGTACTGGCTGCGGGCGATTCGGTGGAGCGTCTTTGTGAAGCCGATGAAGGACGTGTCGGTTGGGTCGCTGATTGGTCCGCAGTTCGTGGGATTTACGGCAGTGGCGCTGTTTGGCCGGCTTGCGGATTTGACGCGGCCTTATCTGGTGGCGCGAAAGACCGGGCTTCCGCTGAGCTCGCAGGTTGCGGTGTATACGCTGGAGCGGATGTTCGACCTGGGCGCGGCGGCGGCCATTTTTTCAAGCGCGCTGGCGTTCGCTCCGAAGAACACGCCGAGCTACGACCTGTTTATGCGCGTGGGGCGGGGCAGCCTGCTGGTGACGCTGGCGATTGCGGTGTTTGCGATTGCCGTGCGCGTGGCCGGCGGCGCAGTGGCGGGGTTTGCGCGGCACGTACTGAGGCCGCTCTCGAAGAACGTGGCCGAGAGCATCGCGGAGAAGATTGAAGGGTTTCGCGATGGGTTGAAGGCCCTGAAGACGTGGCAGGAGCTTCTGGTCGTGACGGCGATCTCGCTGGTGATGTGGGGGATGATTGCGTCGGCGTATGTGCAGACGGCGCATGCCTTCATCCAGACTCCTGAGCTGGCAAACCTGTCGTTCTCGCGCGCGATGCTGCTGATGGCGGCGAGCCTCGGCGGCAGCCTGCTGCAGCTTCCGATCATTGGGTGGTTCACGCAGATTGCGGTGACGGCGACGGCGATGCACGCCTTCTATGGCGCGCCGATTGAGGCTGCGACAGCGTGTGGCGCGCTACTGCTGGCGGTGACATTTCTGTGCATTATTCCCGCTGGGCTGTTGTGCGCGCGGGTCGATCACGTGAGCCTGAAGAAGGTGGCCGAGGAGAGCGAAGAGGCAGGCAAGGAGACCGAAGCCGCTGCGGCGGAGCCAGGAAGCTAGCGTGAGCACTGCTAGAATCAAGACATAGCGATGAAGTGTCCTTACTGCGGTTTTACCCAGGATCGAGTGGTCGATTCGCGAGAGAGCAAAGAGGCGGACTCGATTCGCCGCAGACGTGAGTGCGAGGGCTGCAACAAGCGGTTCACGACGTACGAGCGCATCGACGAGATTCCTTACATGGTGGTGAAGAAGGACGGCCGGAGGGAGAAGTTTGACCGGCAGAAGGTATTGAGCGGGCTTCTGCACGCCTGCGAGAAGCGGCCTGTCTCGGCGAACAAGCTGGAGCAGATCGTGGATGAGACGGAGGCCTACGTCGTTGATTCGCCGGAACGGGAGCGCTCGACGAGCGAGGTGGGCGAGCTGATTATGACGCGGCTCAAGGAGATCGATACGGTGGCGTATATCCGGTTTGCCAGCGTGTATCGCGACTTCCAGGATGTTGGCGAGTTCAAGCAGGAGCTGGACGAGCTGGTGAGCGGGAAAGATCAGAAGAAGAGAAAGTAACAGAGAGATCCGCAAGGGATTTCAAGCAACCAACGAAAGAAAGCTGGAGAGAGATGGCGGTTAAGAGAACTCACAAGATTACGTTGATTCCGGGCGACGGCATTGGGCCGGAGGTCTCGGGCGCGGTGGTGAAGATCGTCGAAGCCGCAGGCGCGGCGAACGGCGTGGGGTTTGAGTGGCATCGCTATGCGGCGGGCGCGGAGGCCTTCGAGCAGGCGGGCGAGTACATTCCGAAGGCGCTGTACGAGTCGGTCGAGCAGAATCGCGTTGCGCTGAAGGGACCGGTGACGACTCCGATCGGCGGAGGGTTTGCTTCGATCAACGTGACGCTGCGCAAGAAGTTCGAGCTGTTTGCGAACTTCCGCCCGGTGAAGAGCCTTCCGGGGTTGAAGACGAAGTACGAGAATATCGACCTGATCATCGTCCGCGAGAACATGGAGGACCTGTACGCCGGCCTGGAGCACGAGATTGTGCCGGGAGTAGTGCAGTCGCTGAAGATCATTACGGACAAGGGCTCGTCGCGGATTGCGCAGTTCGCCTTCGACTATGCGCGCAAGCATGGGCGCAAGAAGGTTCATGCGATCCACAAGGCGAACATCATGAAGCTGTCGGACGGACTGTTTCTGCGCTGCTGCCGCAGGGTCGCCGAGGAGTTTCCTGAGGTTGAGTACAAGGAGCACATCGTCGATAACACGTGCATGCAGCTGGTGCTGAATCCTTACCAGTACGACATTCTGTTGACCGAGAACCTGTACGGCGACATTCTGAGCGACCTGTGTAGCGCGTTTGTGGGCGGGCTGGGGCTGGTTCCTGGCGCGAACCTGGGGCGTGAGTGTGCGATCTTCGAGGCGGTTCATGGTTCGGCTCCCGATATCGCGGGCAAGGACATGGCGAATCCGACGGCGCTGCTGCAGTCGGCGGTGCTGATGCTGCATCACATCGACGAGAAGGCGACCGCGGAGATGGTGCAGACGGCCATCGAGCAGGTGTATCGCGAGGGCAAGGTGCTGACGCGCGATGTGGGCGGGACGGCCGGAACGAAGGCGTTCGCGGATGCGGTGCTGGAGGCGATGGACTCGCCTGTGGCTGCCAAGTAGGGAGAGGAGCAGGATGAGGATCTTTGGCTGGCCGGCGACCTTTTTGCTGGCGATGGGCACTTTGATTGCGATCGCGGGATGCAAGCCGAACGAGGCGATCAAGCGCGGCGCAGTGATCGGCAAGGGTACGAAGCCGAACGAGACTGGCGCGCCGAAGAGCGCGGCGATCGATGAGTCGACGACGGGCACGATTCGCGGCACGGTGAACTTCGCCGGCAAGGCGCCGGAGCGGCTGAAGATCGACATGAGCCAGGATCCTGTGTGCTCGATTACGGGCGGCGAGAACCTTACCGAGCAGTATGTGGTTCACGGCGGGAAGCTGGCGAACGTGTACCTCTACATCAAAGATGGTCCGGGGGCCGCGATGAATGCGGCTCCCCAATCGACTGCGCCAGTGGTGATGGACCAGATGGGTTGCAAGTACACTCCGCACGTGATCGCGGTGATGCGCGGTGGGACGGTGGAGTTCCGCAACTCCGACGGGACGATGCACAACATCCACACGATGCCGACGGGCAATCCTGTCGTCGATGTGTCGCAGGGGGCCAAGGGCGCTCCGGAGAAGAAGCAGTTCGATACTCCGGAGATGATGATGCCGGTGCGGTGCAACAACCATCCGTGGATGAATGCGTTCATCAATGTCTCGGCGACGCCGTTCTTTGCTGTGTCGGATGCCGATGGGAAGTTTGAGATCAAGGGTCTGCCCGCGGGAACGTATACGCTGGCCGCGGCTCACGAGAAGATGGGCGAACAGACGATGAAGGTGACGGTGTCCCCGAAGGAGAGCACGAAGACGGAGTTTACTTACTCGATGAAATAGCGGAGGCGCGATGGCGACGTTTTTGTGGCAGCAGGTTGTGGAGCGCGGGTTCAGCCTGACACTGATCTCGCATCGACCTCCCTTCTGGTTCCTGGTCTTCGCGCTGTTTCTGCCGCGGGTTTCGCTGGCGGTGGCGTGGTTCCAGGGAGTGCTGGTTCCGTTTCACTTGGTGGGGTGGATTCCGCTTGTCTTTGCCATCCTGCTACCGCGCGCGCTGGTACTGTACCTGATCTACCTGGATCAGGGGGTCAGCCTGTGGTTCCTGATTCATCTGGTGGTGGCGGTGCTGGTGTGGGCTGGCGGAGGGCATACGTATCAGCGGCGTCGCGGGGACGGGTAGCCGGGTGCGCGATATGCGACGGCAGACAGCCGTTTCGTGACGGCGAGTGACGGGCCGCGTTATTCTTAAGAGACTATGGAACGGCGACGGGTTGGCATTCTTGGCGCGACCGGCATGGTCGGTCAGCGATTCATTCAGCTTCTGCACAATCACCCCTGGTTTGAGATTACGTGGCTTGCGGCGAGCGACCGCAGCGCGGGCAAGGCCTATGGGGAGGCCTGCAAGTGGAAGCTGGACACTCCGCTGCCGGCGAAGATTGCCGCGATGACTGTGCAGCCGAATACGCCGGAGCTGTGCGAGGGTGGGCTGCCCATTCCGAAGATTATCTTTGCCGCGCTGGGCGCGGACATCGCGCGCGGGCTGGAGCCGAAGTTCGCTGCTGCGGGCTGCGCCGTGATCTCGAACTCGAGCGCGTTCCGGATGGTGAAGGACGTTCCGCTGGTGGTGCCGGAGGTGAACGCCGGGCACCTGGACCTGATCGAGACGCAGGCGTGGCGGCGTGAGAGCGGCGGATATATTGTGACGAATCCGAACTGCTCGGCGATCGGACTGGTGCTGGCATTGAAGCCGCTCGAGGAGCGGTTCGGGATCGAGAGCATGTTCGTCTCGACGATGCAGGCGGTAAGCGGCGCGGGGTATCCGGGCGTGCCGTCGCTGGACATCCTGGGCAACGTCGTCCCGTTCATCAAGAACGAAGAGGAGAAGATGCAGGAGGAGGTCGGCAAGCTGCTGGGCCACGTCCGCGGCGACCACATTGAGATGCTGGATGCGAAGGTGAGTGCGCACTGCAATCGCGTGCCGGTGGAAGACGGCCACACGGAGTGCGTGAGCGTCAAGTTCAGGAAGAAGGCGACGCGCGAGGAGATTCTGGCGGCGTGGAGTGAGTTCGCTCCGCTGCGCGGGCAGCATCTGCCGACGGCTCCGGAGCAGCCGGTGGAGTTCGATACGGCGGTGGATCGTCCGCAGCCGCGGCTGGACCGCATGCGCGGGAATGGCATGGCCGCCACGGTGGGGCGTCTGCGCGAGTGTCCGCTGCTGGACTGGAAGTTTGTGGTGCTTTCGCACAACACGATTCGCGGCGCGGCGGGGGCTGCGTTGCTGAACGCTGAGATTCTGGCGCGCACGGGCAGGCTGGACAAGCTGGGGGTTCCGACAGGGGCAACGCAGGGTCAGGCGGTGCTGGCTTGAGCGTAGCGCGGGAACAGCTTGTCGTGATGAAGTTTGGCGGAACCTCGGTAGAGGATGCCAAGGCGATGCGGCGGACAGCGGCGATCGTGGAAGGGCGCAGGAAGAAGGGCCTCTCGGCGATTGTGGTGGTCTCGGCGATGGCGAAGGTGACGGATCAACTGCTGGCTGCGGCCGGTGCCGCAGGGCGAGGCGACAAGGCGGGCGCGCTGGCGATCAGCGCGCGGTTGCGGCACCGGCATATCGACACGGCGACGGAGTTGCTGGATGAGTCGCGGTTTCTGAGCTTGCAGGGCGCGGTTCACCAGGAGCTCGATGCGCTGGATGATCTTCTGCGCGGCATTGCGGCTGTGGGCGAGCTGACCGACCGCACGAGCGACCTCGTCGTTAGCTTCGGTGAGCGGCTGTCGAGCCGCATGGTCGCGGCTGCCTTCGATCAGCAGGGGCTGAACGGAGCGCACGTCGATGCGCGCACGTGCATCATCACGGACTCGAACTACGGCAAGGCTGCTCCGCAGGAGCCTGCGATCGAGGCGAAGCTGGTGGAACACGTCCTGCCGCTCGTCGAAGCAGGCCAGATACCGGTGATGGGCGGGTTTATCGGATCGAATGCTGACGGCATCACGACGACGCTGGGACGCGGCGGCAGCGACTATACGGCCGCTCTGGTGGGCGGCGGGCTGCATGCGGGCGCGATCGAGATCTGGACGGACGTGAACGGCATCATGACGACCGATCCGCGTATCTGCCCGAATGCACTGCGGGTGAAGACGATCAGTTTTGAAGAGGCGGCCGAGCTTGCCTACTTTGGAGCGAAGGTGCTGCATCCGGCGACGATTCTTCCGGCGGTACAGAAGAGCATTCCCGTGTGGGTGCTGAACTCGCGTAATGCGGAGAACGAAGGCACGAAGATCACCGCTGTCGCTCCGCCGTGCAAAAGCCCGTTCAAGAGCATTGCGGCGAAGAAGAAGCTGACGATCATCGACATCGTCGCCAGCCGCATGCTGATGACGCATGGGTATCTGAAGGCCGTGTTTGACGTCTTCGACAAGTACAAGTGCGCGATCGATATGGTTTCGACGAGCGAGGTGAGCATCTCGCTGAGCGTGGACTCGAACGAGAAGCTGCCGGAGATCTGCGAGGAGCTATCGAAGATCGCCGATGTGAAGATGGAGGGCTCGAAGGCGCTGATCTGCATGGTGGGCGAGGACATTCGCGGTCACAACGGCATCGCGGGCCAGGTTTTCACGGCGATCAGCCACGTGAACTTGCGGATGATCTCGCAGGGAGCTAGTGAGATCAACATGAGCTTCATGATCGACGAAGAGGACGTGGAGGAGGCGATTCGCAGCCTGCACCAGCACTTCTTCACGGATCCCGACGAGACGGTGTTCGATGTGACGGCCCGTGTCCCCGCAGAGAGCAAGGTATAGGAAGGAAGACGATGCGCGTACTGGTGTTGGGGCATGGCAAGACGGGCAAGCTGGTGGCCGAGGTTGCAGCGGAGCGTGGACACGGCGTCCACGTGCTGGACGCGAAGGAGAATGCGAATGCGGCGGCGCTGACGCATCCGTTTGTCGCGGGCTTCGACGTGGTGATCGACTTCACGACGCCGGAGGCGGTGGTGCAGAACATGCGCGCGGTGCTGGCCACGGGCGCGAGAATGGTTGTGGGTACGACGGGGTGGTACGACAAGCTGGACAAGGCGCGCGAGTTGGTGGAGCGCAAGCAGGCTGGGCTGGTGTACGGCACGAACTTCTCAATCGGCGTGCAGGTGATGTTGCAGCTGGCGAAGAAGATGGCGGAGTCGCTGAAGAGCTGCGGCTACGAGTTTTCGATCGAAGAGACCCACCATGTGACGAAGGTGGATTCGCCGTCAGGGACGGCGCTGACGCTGGCCGGTGTGGTGCAGGCGTCGTCCGGAGTGAAGAACGTGCCGATCACGGCGCATCGCGAGGGCGATGCAGCCGGGCTGCATGTGCTGACGGCGAAGGGCAAGGCCGACAAGCTGGTTCTGGCGCACGAGGCACACTCGCGACGCGGGTTTGCCGAGGGCGCAGTGCGGGCCGCGGAGTGGCTGGCGACTCGGAAGGGCTGCTACGACTTCAAGGACATCTATTCGCAGATGTAGCAGATGGAAAGGCGCGATTCTTGGGCCATAGACGAGCGTCTAATGAGTGAGGAGATTTTCGATGAGTGCTGCAGCAGAAGTCGCGACGAAGTTTGAGGAACTGACCCTGGACGAAAAGTTGGACCGGCTGGCCGAGGTGGCCGTGAAGGTGGGGCTGAACCTGAAGGCGGGGCAGGAGTTGATCATGTCGGCTCCCATGGAGGCGCTGCCG
Source organism: Edaphobacter aggregans DSM 19364 (assembly GCF_000745965.1). Lineage (GTDB taxonomy): Bacteria > Acidobacteriota > Terriglobia > Terriglobales > Acidobacteriaceae > Edaphobacter > Edaphobacter aggregans. The sequence continues at coordinate 133,939 of NZ_JQKI01000013.1, forward strand.
TTGGCGCGCAAGATCACCGAGCAGGCGTACAAGGCCGGAGCGCTGCTGGTGACGACGCTGTACGGTGACGATCCGAGCGTGCTGGCGCGGTTTCAGTACGCGCAGGACGCGAGCTTCGACTATGCGCCGGCGTGGCTGCAGGATGGCATCGCCAACGGCTTCCGCAGCGGGGCAGCGCGGCTGGCGATTGCGGGCGCGAATCCGGCGCTGCTGGCGAAGCAGGACCCTGCGAAGGTAGCGAGGGCGAACGTTGCTGCCTCGAAGGCGGGCAAGCCGGCGATGGAGCTGATTACGCGGCACGAGATCAACTGGACGATCGTCGCTGCGTCCACGCCAGAGTGGGCGAAGCTGGTCTTCCCGGGCGAGGCGGAGGATGTTGCCGTCGCGAAGCTCTGGGAGGCGATCTTTGCGGCGTCGCGCGTGAACGCGGCCGATCCCGTCGCCGAGTGGAGGGAGCACGGCGAGCGGCTGAAGAAGCGTGTGGATCTTCTGAACGCGAGGCGCTTCTCTGCGCTGCACTTCAAGTCGGCCGATGGAACGACGGACCTGAAGGTTGGGCTGGCGGACGATCATCTTTGGGCCGGTGGCGGGACGCCGGCCGGCAACGGAGTCTATTGCCAGCCGAATATTCCCACCGAGGAGTGCTTTACGACTCCGCACAAGGACCGCGTGGATGGTGTGGTCCGGGCCTCGAAGCCGCTATCGCACCAGGGAACGCTGATCGAGAACATCGCTGTGCGCTTTGAGGCGGGACGCATTGTTAAGGCGACGGCGACGGCGGGTGAGGATGTGCTGAACCGGCTGATCTCGACCGACGACGGCGCGCGGCGGCTGGGCGAGGTGGCGCTGGTGCCGCACAACTCGCCGATCGCGCAGAGCGGGATTCTGTTCTGGAACACGCTGTTTGATGAGAACGCGGCGAGCCACATCGCGCTGGGGCAGGCATATTCGACGTGCCTCATCGGCGGCGAGAAGATGGATAACGCCGAGCTTGCAAAGCGCGGAGCAAACGAGAGCCTGATCCACGTGGACTGGATGATCGGGTCGGCGAAGATGGATGTCGATGGGATTGCCGCCGACAGTACCGCCGAGCCGCTGATGCGTAAAGGTGCGTGGGTGTAGGAACTCCTCGCCGCAGGAGTGTCTGTTGAGGAAGCCCGGCGGAGGTCGCCGGGCTTTCTGTTGCCATTTTTGCGCCTTCGTTGGTTACAGATAGCGGAAAATTCTCCGTTTTTCCTCATCATTTTGAAGAATTTTTCGCCTTGCCAAAAGATTTTTGTGCGCTGCGCGGATTTTCGCTGTACATTGAAACTCATTACGGGGCTGACGCGTCAGTATCCGTGAATCCCCTCACATCGTAGTTACTGCGTGGCCGCGACGCTCCGCAGGGCAAGTTCGAATTGCCGATCTTCGCCGTTCGCGCACGACTCTCTGTCGTTGCGTCGTCGCATCCGTGTATCAAATCGCTATCTCGCGTATTTACGCGACAAGAGGAGAGAGCCTTATGAGCAGCATTCACGCTGGTGTATCGCGCAGGTCGTTTATGCGAATCCTTGGGGCAGCCTCTGCAACGGCCGCCTCGTTTCCCGCGCTCGCGGCTGTGCAGCAGGGCGCTGCAGCTGCCCCCGCGCAGGGCGGCGGACGCCGCGGACTGGGCGGCATGTCGGACGTGGGCGAGATGCGGCAGCTCTCGCCGGACACGATCATCATCAGCTCGAACGAAAACCCGCTTGGGCCGGCGCCGTCGGCGCTGCAGGCGATCGGCGTGACGGGACCGCTGGGCGGCCGCTATCACTACGACGAGTCGATGAAGACGCTGGTCGCCTTCAATGAGGTCTATGGCCTGAAGCGCGGCTACTCGGCGCTCTTCCCCGGATCGGGCGGCCCGCTGGACCTGGCGCTGATGTCGAATATCGGGCCGGACAAGCCGCTGGTCTACGGCGACCCCAGCTATGAGCAGGGACCTCGTGCGGCCGATACGATGAAGGCTCCGAAGCTCCCGGTGCCGCTGACCCCGACCTACGCGCACGACGTGAAGGCGATGGTGAAGGCGCATCCCGCGCCCGGCGCGTACTACATCGTGAACCCGAACAATCCGACGGGCACGATGACGCCGCGCGAGGACATTCTGTGGCTGCTGGCGAACAAGCCTGCCGGTTCGGTTGTCATCGTCGATGAGGCGTATCACCACTTCTCGGATCATGAGTCGGTGATCGATCAGGTTGCGCTGGACAAGGACATCATCGTGATGCGGACGTTCTCGAAGATCTACGGCATGGCCGGTCTTCGTGCAGGCTTCGCGGTAGGACGTCCTGACCTGCTGCAGAAGATGGGCACCGTTCCCGGGCCGAGCCGCAGCCTGGCAAGCATCTCGATCACGAGCTCTGCCGCCGCGCGCGCAAGCCTGCAGGACAAGGAACTGGTCCCGCTGCGCCGGAAGATCAACTCGGATGTGCGCTCGGAGACGCTCGAGTTCCTCGAGAAGCACGGCTACAAGACGATTCCGGGCTCGCAGGCGAACATGTTCATGGTGGACGTGAAGCGCCCGGGCAAGGAGTTCCAGCAGGCCATGCTGAAGGAGAACGTCGCGATCGGACGCACGTGGGCGGCTATGCCGAACTACGTACGCGTGACCGTGGGAACGAAGCAGGAGATGCAGAAGTTCCAGACGGCGTTTGTGAAGTGCATGGACATGCCTCCGGGCGCAGTCAACGGCGCCTCGCTGCATATTCCGGAGTTCCATATTCCTTCGGAGCTGTATCGCGCCTGATCCGGACTGGCGGAGGTTACAACGCGAAGAGAAGCCCCGGTCTTGCCGCCGGGGTTTCTTTTTGCCCCGCAATTCGCAGACAGCAGGCCGCCCGTGAAATTCACGCGCCTGACGCGGTAAACTTTCAATCACTATGGAACTGACGGGTTGTGGAACTGCGCTGGTCACCCCCTTCCGGAGCAATGGCGATGTGGATGAGGCGGCGCTTGAGTCGCTGGTCGACTGGCAGATTGAGAGCGGGATCGGGTTTCTCATCCCCTGCGGAACGACGGGCGAGGCGTCGACGCTGAGTGAGACCGAGTGGCTGCGCGTGGTGGAGGTGGTCGCCGGAGCGGCGGCTGGCCGCGTGCCGGTCTTCGGCGGATGCACGCACAATGCCACCGCCGAGGCCGTGCTCAAGGCGAAGAAGCTCGCGCGCGTCAAGGGAGTCACGGGAATCCTGACCGCGAACCCTTACTACAACAAGCCGGGGCAGGAGGGGCAGTACCAGCACTTCCGCGCGATCGCGCAGGCGGTCGACCTTCCGGTGCTGCTGTACAACATTCCCGGACGAACAGGCGCGAATCTTGAGCCTGCGACGGTGCTTCGTCTGGCGGAGATCAAGAACATCATTGGGGTGAAGGAGTCGAGCGGCAACATCGTGCAGATCACGGAGCTGGCGACGACGGCTCCGCGAGGCTTCAAGATCATGGCTGGAGATGACTCGATGGCGCTGCCGGTGCTGGCGCTGGGCGGCACGGGCCTGGTCTCGGTGGCCTCGAATGTGATTCCGGCGGAGATGTCGGCGATGGTGCGGGCGGCGATCTCGGGTGACTGGGCCACGGCGCGGAGCGTGAACCAGAGGTACTTCCGTCTGATGTTGGCGCACTTCTGGGAGGCGAGCCCGGCGCCGGTGAAGGCCGTGCTGAAGATGATCGGACGTGGGGACGATGTGCTGCGGCTGCCGATGATTTCGGTGACCGATGGCACGCGCAAGCGGCTGGAGACGCTGGTGGCAGAGCTTGGCCTGCTGGAACCGGCTGCGGCGAAGGGTCAGCATCGGCAGGCTTCCTAGCACCGGGTTAACAACGGCATTGAGATTTCTCGTAAGAAAAGGTGACAAGTGAGTTTGAACGGTTCGCTGCAGGGGAAGATCGAGCACTGGTTTGCGCAGGGTGCGGAGGCGATTGGGAACAAGGACGCGGAGGCGGCTTTCTACGAGCTGCGTAGGGCGCTTGAGGCTGGGACGCTGCGCTCGGCGGAGCCCGATGCCTCGATGCCGCTAGGCTGGCGCGTGAACGCTTGGGTGAAGCGCGGGATTCTGCTGGGCTTCCGGCTGGGGCAGATGGTGGAGATGGGCTGCCCGGACGGGTTTCGTTTTGTCGACAAGGCGACGTATCCGGCGCGGCGGTTTGGTGCGGCCGACGGAGTGCGCGTGGTTCCGGGTGGCTCGAGCGTGCGCAGTGGAGCGTATCTCGCGAAGGGCGTTGTGGTGATGCCGCCAGCGTACGTGAACGTTGGCGCGTATGTGGACGAGGGCACGATGGTGGACTCGCACGCCCTTGTCGGCAGCTGCGCGCAGATTGGCAAGCGCGTGCACCTGAGCGCCGCGGCGCAGATCGGCGGCGTGCTGGAGCCGGTGAATGCGAGCCCGGTGATCATCGAAGACGATGCGCTGGTAGGCGGCAACACAGGCGTCTACGAAGGAACAATCGTGCGGAAGCGCGCTGTCATCGCGGCCGGGACGGTGCTGACGCGCGGGACGCCGGTCTACGACCTGATGAAGGGCGAGGTGTATAAGGCGACGGCTGAATCTCCGCTGGTGATTCCCGAGGGGGCGGTGGTTGTGCCGGGCTCGCGCGCGGTGACCAAGGGCAAGGGCGCGGAGTGGGGGTTGAGCGTTGCGGCGCCGGTCATCGTGAAGTATCGCGATGAGAAGACAGAGCTTTCGCTGGTGCTGGAGGACGTGCTCCGGTGACCGTGCGGGCTTGCTGATAAGATTGAAGTTTCATGGCACAAGATAAGTTGAAGCTGATACCACTGGGTGGGCTGGGCGAGTTCGGGATGAACTGCATGGCTCTCCGCTGGCAGGATGACATTCTCGTCATCGACGCCGGCCTGATGTTTCCTGAAGAAGAGCTGCTGGGTGTGGACATTGTCGTCCCGGACATCAGCTACCTGACGGAGAACCGCGACAAGGTTCGCGCCATCGTGCTGACGCACGGTCACGAGGACCACATCGGCGGGCTGCCCTGGATCCTGTCAGAGCTGAACGTTCCGATCTACGGCACGGAGTTCACGCTGGCCTTGGTCGAGGGCAAGCTCGAAGAGCACAACCTGCTGGACGACGCGGAGCTGAACGAGATCATCCCCGGCCACAGGCTGACGCTGGGACCGTTTTCGATCATGCCGATCCGGGTGACGCACTCGCTGGTGGACTGCGTTGCGCTCGCGATCCACACGCCGGTGGGCGTGGTGCTGCACACGGGCGACTTCAAGGTCGATCTGTCGCCGACCGACGGACAGCCGTTCGACCTGCAGGCGTTTGCCGAGCTGGGCAAGCAGGGCGTGCTGGCGTTGCTGCAGGACTCGACCAACGTGGACCGCCGCGGATATACGCCGAGCGAGAAGGCAGTACGGCCGCGGCTGGACGAGATCTTCGGACAGACGAAGAAGAAGCTCTTCTTCAGCTGCTTCTCGTCGTCGATTCACCGCATACGGATGGCGATGGAGCTGGCGACCGAGCACGGGCGAAAGGTTGCCATCATCGGCCGATCGCTGGACAACTCGACCGAGATCGCGCAGGACCTGGGTTATTTGGAACCCGCGCCCGGCCTGATCATCAATCCGGGGCAGATCAAGGACTTCGGGCCGGAGAGGCTCTGCATCATGATTACGGGCACGCAGGGCGAGCCGATGAGCGCGCTGGCCCGCGCCGCCGTGAATAACCACAAGTTCGCCCACATCGAGGCGGGCGACACCGTGCTGCTGAGTTCACGTGTAATTCCGGGCAACGAGAAGTCAATCTACCGGGTGATCGATCACCTGGAGCGGCGCGATGCGCAGGTGATCTACGACGACGGTGCCTCGGGGCTGATTCACGTGAGCGGGCACGGCAGCCAGGAAGAGTTGCGGCTGATGATCAACCTCGTCCGGCCGAAGTTCTTCGTTCCCATCCACGGCGACTACCGCCATCTGAAGCGGCACGCGGAAATGGCATCGTCGATGGGGTTGGTGGAGAAGGCGATCCTGATGGAGGATGGCGACGTTTTGGAGCTGGATCGCAACTCGGCCACGAAGACAGGCAAGGTGACGGTGGGCCGTGTATGCATCGACTCAGGCGGCGCGGCTGCCGATGTCGTCGAGGACCTGGTGATTCGCGATCGCAAGCACCTGAGCGAGGATGGCATTGTGCTGCCGATCATCGCGATCAACAAAGGCACGGGAAAGCTGGAGAACATGCCGGAGATCGTGATGCGCGGCATGGCGGTTCCGGAGGAGGGTCTGGTCGCCGAGGCGCGGCAGGTGGTGCAGCGCACGCTCGATGGATCATCGGGCGAGGAGAAGGCCGACTACGGCGTAATCAAGGAGAAGATCAGGACCGACCTGAAGCGCTTCATCCAGAAGAGTACGAGCCGCAGACCGCTGATCATGCCGGTGATTCTCGAGATCTGACGCAGGGGGACTTGGTTGCAGAGAAAGGCGCCCCTGTGTGGGCGTCCTTTTTATATGCGCGTTACGGCGTAAGAGCAGGTGACATCGCGGGTACGCGCAGCAGGAAACCTCCGCTAGCGAAGGTAAGATGAGTGGCGAAGGGGAAATCCCTCAAAAGAAACGGCAAGAACTCGGATAGACAGCGCACGCGCGTGAAACGCATGGTGATCGTATGTTGAATTTCGCACTTTGCCGTAGCCTTGCTCTGACTCTGGCAGGCGCAGCGGGAACGCTGGGGATTACTGCTGCTGCTGCCCAGCAGCAGCCATCTGCACAGACGGCCCAGCAGACGACAGAAAAGCTGGAGACGAAGACGCCTTCGCAGGCGCCTGCCGCTGCGAAACGACCCAGCGTCGGATTGGTGTTTGAGGGCGGCGGAGCGCTGGGATTTGCCCACATCGGTGTGATCCAGTGGATGGAGGAGCACCATATCGCGGTGGACTACGTGGCCGGAACGAGCATGGGCGGCCTTGTCGGCGGGCTGTATGCGTCGGGCCTTGGACCGGACGAGATCAAGGAGTTTGTGAAGCGGATTGACTGGCCGACGGTGCTGAGCGGGCAGGTTCCGTTTCAGGCGCTGAGCTATCGCCGCAAGGAAGACAAGCTGGCGTTCCCGAACCGGCTGGAGTTTGGCTTGAAGCACGGCTTCAGCCTGCCCAGCGGGCTGAATACGGGGGCGGCCGTTGGCCTGCTCTTCGATCGCACGATGCTCCCCTATTGGGACCTGAAGAGCTTTAACGATCTGCCGATTCCGTTTCGCTGCGTTGCGACTGAGATCACGACGGGGAAGCCGCATGTCTTTCAAGACGGCCCCCTGCCCCAGGCATTGCGGGCAACGATGTCGATTCCCGGAGTGTTCGCACCGGTCCATCACGGCAACGAGATCTACTCCGACGGAGGCGCCGTGGACAATCTGCCGGTGGACGTGGCGCGTGCGATGGGCGCGCAGGTAGTGATCTCGTCGTACCTGAATGCGGGCCCACCCAAGCCGGAGAGTCTCAACTCGCTGACCGGAGTGGTAGGGCGGAACATCTCGATCATGGTCGCAACCAACGAGGTGAGGAGCCTCAAGGACTCCGACATTGTGATCTCGTCGGACGTGAGCAAATTTGAAACGCTTGCGTTCTCAAAGAGCGACGACATCATCCCGATCGGCTATAAGGCCGCGCAGCAGATGGCACCGGAGTTGGAGAAGTATGCGCTGAACGATGCAGACTGGGCCGCCTATGTAGCACAGCGGCAGGCGAGACGCAGGACCGACCTGCCGATTCCGCAATTTGTCGAGGTGTACGGCGTCACAGGCATGCAGCAAAGCGATATCGCTGTCCGATTTGAAAAGTTCGTCGGTGAACCGATCGATAAGGACCAGATCGAGAAGAGCATTGCGGGGCTGCAGGGGACGGGTCTGTATTCGACCATCAACTACAACATTGTCGAGCGCAACGGCAAGCGGGGCCTGCTGATACGGCCGGCCAACAAGACCTACGGCCCGCCATTTATGAACTTCGGCCTAACGATCCTGGCCAATGACTCCAATAATGTTCAGCTTGGACTCGGGCTACGGGCGACGTTTTACAACCTCGCCGGTCCGGGTTCGGAGCTGCGCCTGGACGGTGCGGTGGGCCAGCTGGCGGTGTTGAGCGGAGAGCTCTTCAGGCCGCTGAAGGCGGGATCGCGCGCGTTCGTCGCACCGCGTGCCTACCTGGCCCACCAGGTGAATCCCTACTTCGTGGGCACGGAGCAGCTTGAGGAGTATAAGGAGAAGCGGAATGGGCTCGGCGTCGACCTGGGCTATCTCTTCAATGCGCGGACCGAGGTGCGCGTCGGCGAAGACGTTCAGTGGTACAGCGAACGACGTACCATTGGCGAAGGCGCCGCTCAGGACTTCTCCCTGACACCCTTCGTCACCAGAGTGAGGTTTCAGTACCTGGGTCAGGACGACTACATGGTGCCGACGCGGGGAAGCCTGGTTTCGACGTTGTACAACTACTACACGGAACGGCCAAACGGCTCCGGCGGGTACTCGCAGCTGACGGGACGTATTGAGCACTTTATCCCGATACGGTCGCGAGGAATCCTGCCAATGATCGCACAGGGAGGCACGAGCTTCGGCGCCGACAACCTGGGACTGGCCGGACTGACCCTGGGTGGACCTTTGCGACTGAGCGCCTACGCCAGAAATGAGTTGTTGGGGTCGGACTACTTCCTGGGACAGATCGGTTACCTGCATCGCCTCGCCCAGCTCAACCCGGTGTTCGCAGATACGATCTACGCGGGCGGATTTTACGAGATCGGCAAGATGTACGGGGCCAACGCACAGACACCGACACTGCCCAATGATGTCACGGGAGTGGTAGTCATCAAGACGCTGTTCGGGCCGGTCTTCGCCGGACTCAGCATCGGTGACAGCGATCATCGTAAGTGGTACTTCGGCCTCGGCCGGGTCTTCTGAGGTCTGTCTCTCACTGCGCCCGGTTATCATGGGTGTGTATGAGCGACTTTGTGACCCTGGATGAGATAGGCGCCGCAAAAGAACGGATCAGCGGCGTAGCTGTGCGGACGCCCCTCTATCGCCTGGAGCGGGCGCGGCTGCAGTTGGCAGGACTCCCCGAGCCTGAGTTCGACCTGTACATCAAGGCCGAGAGCGAGCAGCCGATCGGGAGCTTCAAGCTGCGCGGAGCGTACAACATGGTCTCCCAGCTAACGCCCGAGGCGCGGTCGCGCGGCGTGATTACCTACTCGAGCGGCAATCATGCGCAGGGCGTAGCGTATGCGGCGCGTGCTCTCGGCGCGAAGGCTGTGATCGTAATGCCGTCGAATGCTCCTGCGGTGAAGAAGGCTGCGACGCGCGCTCTGGGCGCCGAGATCGTCGAGGTTGGGCCGGCTTCGTCGGAGCGGCGGATGAAGGCCGAGGAGCTGGTGGCGAAGTTCGGCTATGCCATGATTCCACCTTACGACGCTCCTCAGATCATCGCCGGACAGGCGACCTGCGGGCTTGAGATCGTCGAGCAGCTTCCGGATGTGGATCTGGTGATCGCCCCGGTCAGCGGAGGCGGCCTGCTGAGCGGCATCGCCACCGCGGTCAAGCTGGCGGCGCAGGCCGGCCTCGCCTCGCCCGACGTAAAGGTCTGGGGCGCCGAACCAGAGCTGGCCGCCGACGCGAAGGAGAGCTTCTACTCGAAGACACTGGTCGAGTGGCCGGCAGAGAAGACGGTGCGGACGATCGGCGACGGTCTGCGGACGCAGAGCCTCGGCGTGCTGAACTTCTCGCATGTCATCCATCACGTGGACGGCATCGTCACGGTGATGGAGGAGGAGATCCTGGCGGCGCTGCGCGTGATTCTTACCGCGACGAAGCTGGTCGCCGAGCCGAGCGGGGCGGTCTCGCTGGCGGCCGCACTGTTCCACGCGCAGGAGCTGCCCAGTGCCCGCAAGGTGGCTGTCGTGCTGAGCGGGGGAAATCTGGAGCCCGCGCTGCGCGAACAGCTCGAGCGCGAGATGGTTGCAGGGCCAGCGGTGTGAGCAACGCTCTCGCTACTCCGGGCCGCCGCGCGTCTAATATGTCGTCTATGCGAAACGATCGTTTGCGATGGTCTGGCCTGGGTGTGGTTCTGCTGCTGGCGTGCTCGATGGTGTGGGCGCAGAAGAAGGACCAGGCGGGGTACGACCGCGCCGCACGAGCGACGGTGCTGCACGAGGCTGTCGTCTACGTCGCCGCCGATCCGGAGTCGCAGAAGGTCTCGCTGGTGACGCCCGGCCACGAGGTGGTCGTCGTCGAACGCAGCGGGCCGTGGGTAAAGGTCTTCGCCAACACCGACGTTCAGGAAGATGTGGAGGACAAGCCGGAATTCGGTGACGATGCAGCCGCGCAGCCAATGTCCGGATGGATTCGCGACAAAGGCGTAGTGAGCGCCGCGACGCCGAACGGCGACATCATTCTGTACGGCGCCGCTGCGAATCTTGAAGACGCTGCGACACAGCCGAATGCTCCCAAGGGCGCAGCCATGGCGGCGCACATGCTGTATCGGCGCGTATGGGAGTACTATCCTCAGTCTTCGCTTGCACCAGAGGCGGTATGGCGCTCGGCGGACATCCGCTGGCAACTCAACAAGCGCGACATCAGCACGCTGCCCTCTGCCAAGGAGCAGGACGCCTCTCTGCGGCCGCAGATCTTCGAGGGCGACATGAAGAAAATCATGAAGAACTATCCCGGCAGCAAGTACGCGGCGATGGCTGCCTATGCGATGCTCGATAACAAGCTGTGCGGCGACTGGCAGGGACTCCCCAAGTGTCCCGAGAAGGAGGCCGAGCTCTACGAGAAGTACGCACAGCAGTATCCCGACGGCCCGAAGACAGCCGAGGCTCTCTACAACGCGACCTATCGCGAGGCCGTCGTCGTGACGATGTACACGGTGGAAGAGAACAAGAAAAAGGCCGATGCCGCCGCAGCTCGCACGCAGTCGCTGGCCCAGCAGGTCCAGGCGAAATTTCCGCAGACGGACTACGCCGCGCGTGCCGTCAGCATCGCCTACCGCGTGCAGCAGGGGATCACCATTTATGGCAACGACCGCGAGTAGTTCTTGAGCACTCGCACCCGACCATCTTCACGATATCTTCAGACGAAGCATGTACATTGAAACTATGCCGATTCTTCACGTCATTCTGCTTGCCATCGTGCAAGGTCTCGCCGAGCTGCTGCCTGTCTCGAGCTCTGCTCACGTTATCGTCGCGGAAAAGATTCTGCAGAGGCACTACGGCGGCCTGGACCCGACCGATCCTCGCATGACACTGCTGCTGGTGATGCTGCACACGGGCACGATGTTCGCCGTGATCGCCTACTTCTGGAAGCAGTGGAAGAGGACCTACTTCGCCAGTGCAGATGCGTTCAAGCGCTTCGCCATCCGCGCCATCTGGGCGAGCTTCCTTACCGCCGTCATCGGCTATCCGCTGATGAAGATCATCGAGAAGATCGCGTTCAAAGGCGCCTCCAAGGCCGAGATTGAGCTGCTCTTTGGCCGCCTCGACCTGATTGCGCCCGCTCTGGTCGCCGCAGGAGTGCTGATCCTGATCGCCGGGCTGAGGGAGCGCAATCAGAAGGCCGAGCCTACAAACCTCTATGGCAACAGCGTCACCATGGGGCAGGCCGGATGGATGGGAGCCATCCAGGGACTGTGCCTTCCCTTCCGCGGCTTCTCGCGCTCTGGCGCGACCATCTCGACCGGCATGCTGGCGGGGGCGGTCAAGGACCGCGCAGAGAGGTTCAGCTTCGCGCTCGCCGTCATCATCACTCCCGCGGCGATCGCAAAGGAAGCGATGCGCCTCGTCAAGGCCTCGCATGAGGCCGCGGCTATCGGCTCCCCGATCGACCTGCATAGCAGCGCAACGATGGGATTGCTGGGAGCGGTCCTTGCCTTCGTTGCGGGTCTGGTAGCGCTCAAGTGGCTGAGCGCGTGGCTTGAAGAGGGCCGCTGGTATCTCTTCGGAATTTATTGCCTGCTTGCGTCGGGCGTCGTGTTCTATCTGCACCACCTTGGCTACTAGCCGCGGCTACTTCTTTGCGGCCAGAGCATCGCGCTGCGAGCGTACGTAGTCGTGCGAGCTGAGGATGTGCGCCTGCTGCTCGGCGAGCAACTGGCGGACCGGCAGCGGCAGGTTCTGCTTCAGAGCATCCGCATAGGCTTCCTTCGCTGCGTCCTCGCCCTGCTCGGCGGTCGCAAGCAGGGCGTGGTCGCCACCGCCCAGCTTTGCCTTCAGATCGCCCCATACGCGGTGCAGCGTACCGGCCACCGATCCGGACTCCTTAATGTCATGAACCCCGTTCTGATGCAGCACCTCTTCCAGATCGCCGCGGAACTGCGCGCGCTTCAAGGACTCCGCCAGAAAGTAGCGCTTCAGCGTCTCGTCCTTCAGGTGATCGCCGATCTCAGCGAACCCCTTCTGCCCATCGAGCAGCGTGCTGATCACAGAGAGCACAGCGAGCTGCATTTCGTTGCGCTTGCCGGCGTCGGTAGCCATGTGGTTGACCTCATCATTGCGAGATAGAGAGAGTCCGATTCGGCAGGGTCCGCAGGCTGTCAGCGATTCACCTTCGCCGGCGGCAAGCGGGAGAAATCGCGAAAATCCCGCTCCCCTGCCAATCGGATACAAAGAGCCGCCGGAGATGCCTCCGGCGGGCGGTTGTACACATAGAGATGCGCGTCGGAGGCACAGGTTTGCATCCGGGTACCTGAGCGGTTTTGTTTCGCAGCCGTTGCTCCGTGGTCTGGGATAATCGGAGGTGCTCTGGTGGTTTACAGCCCTCGGTAGCGATCTGGAGTGGCGATCGTTCCTGCCGCCGCCGAGGCTCGGCTGCCGGCGCAAGAGAGGCTGCGCGCACCCCTGATGAAGACTCTTAGACTCGTCTCGACCCCGACCCGCAACCGCCGCCTCAACGAGATCATCGGGCTGACCGTGCTGGCTGGTGCGGTGCTTCTCCTGCTGGCCCTGGTGAGCTACACCCCGACCGACCGCTCCTTCAATACCGTCGGCGGTTATGTAACGGGACGGCCCGCGTATAACTGGACCGGCATCGCAGGCGCGTACTTCTCCGATGCCGTCCTGCAGATGATCGGTGTCGCCGCGTTTCTTCTTCCTCTCGTGCTGGCGCGACTCGGCATCTGCTGGATGATGTCGCGGCCGGCGGGCTCGCCCATGGCCAAGGCCGTGGGGCTTACCATGTGGGTCGTCTTCGGCCCCGCTGCGATTGCGCTTCTTCCCGTCCACCTGCTGTGGCGCGGCACCCTTCCGATCGAAGGAACAAGCGGCCGCCTGCTGGCCGACATGCTGGTCGCGTACCTCAATCTTCCCGGCGCATCGATCGTGCTGACCCTGATGGTTGCGCTGTCGCTCTACCTCGCTACGACGTTCACCTTCAACACCGCGCGCGAGTGGGCGACCATGCGCTTCGGCTTCGCACAGCGTATGTGGGAGCGCTGGTCCGCTTGGCGTGAGAGCCGGCGCGGGGCGAACCTACCCGTTGAGGAGTACGGCAGCAAGCGCGAGCGTGCCGAGCTGCGTGCCCAGCGTGGGCATGAGATGGCCGAACGCAAGGCCCGCGAGGCCGAGGCAAAGCTCGCCCAGCCAAGCACGACCCTGCTCGGAAGCCTCTTCGGCTGGCTGGGGCGAAGAAAGAAGCCAGTGCCCGTGGCAGGGTCTGCGGACACCGCCCCCCCTCTCCCCGAGGCCTCCATGTGGCGCATGATGCCGCGCACACTGGTGGATGCGCCTCCCGTGACGCCCCTGAGCACGGCAACAGCGGCAGCCGCACCCTTCGCCGATGCTCTAGCCAAGGCGGCGGCTCCGGTGCGCGCAATCGACGACGTCTCGAACTTCGGCCTGCGCTCCGACCACGAGCCGGAGCCCGCGCCCGCAGTGCCGATTCGCGACACGGCACCGCTGCGCGCGAAGAAGGTCGCCGAGCCACTGCCGCCCCAGCCTGTCGCCACTCCCGCAGCCTCCGAAGACGGCATCTCCTTCGGCAAGCGCGCCGACGCCGACATCAAGGCCGTCGCCATCACGCCCAAGAGCGTCCGCGGCTACAAGCTGCCTCCCTCTTCCCTGCTCTATCGCAGCGAAGAGCACGCCACCGTGCGTGAGGACGCGCTACGCGAAGAGGCTCGTGTGCTGGTCGAGAAGTGCGGCGAGTTCGACGTCGACGGTCAGGTCACGCAGATCAACCCCGGCCCCGTCGTCACCACGTTTGAATTCAAGCCCGAGGCCGGCGTGAAGTACTCGCGCGTCACCGGCCTCGCCGACGACCTCTGCCTGGCCATGGCCGCTGAGAGCATCCTCATCGAGCGCATGCCGGGCAAATCGACCGTCGGCATCCAGGTTCCGAACTCCGAGCGCGAGACCATCTGGCTGCGCGACGTGGTGGAGTGTGAAAGCTTCGCGCAGTCCAAGAGCAAGCTGGCGATTGCGCTGGGCAAGGACATCAACGGCCGCATCGTCACCGCCGACCTCGCCTCGATGCCGCACGTGCTCATCGCCGGCTCCACCGGCTCCGGCAAATCGGTCGCGATCAACGCCATGATCATGAGCGTGCTCTTCAAGTCCACGCCCGAGCAGGTGCGCATGATCCTCGTCGATCCCAAGCGCGTCGAGCTCGGCATGTACGAGGGCATTCCGCACCTCTTCACTCCGATCATCACCGAGGCCAAGCTCGCGGCCAACGCGTTGCGCAACGCCGTGCGCGAGATGGAGCGGCGCCTAAAGCTGCTCGCCGCCAACCACGTCCGCAACATCGACCAGTTCAACAAGCTCTTCGATAACGGCAGCGGACACCTCTTCGAGGATGTCAACCAGGAGCCGCTGCCCTACATCATGATCATCATCGACGAGCTTGCGGACCTGATGATGCTCGACCGCTCCAACGTCGAAGAGGCGATCACGCGGCTCGCCCAGATGGCCCGCGCCGTCGGAATCCACCTTGTGCTCGCCACGCAGCGGCCCTCGGTCGATGTCATCACCGGCCTCATCAAGGCGAACGTGCCGACGCGCATGAGCTTCCGCCTCGCCACCAAGGTCGACTCCCGCACCATCATCGACTCCAACGGAGCGGAGAGCCTTCTGGGCCGCGGCGACATGCTCTACCTTCCACCCGGAACCAGCCGCGTGCAGCGCGTGCACGCTCCCTTCGTCACCGAGAAGGAGATCGCAGCTGTCACCGAGTTCTGGAAGGCGCAGGGCGAGGCCGAGTACGTCCACGGCTTCCTCGAAGGCCCGAAGGACGAAGCTGGCCGCGACACCGAAGGCGGCTCCGACGGCGACGACAACGACCCGATGTACGACGACGCCGTGCGCCTCGTCTTCGAGTTTGGCAAGGCCTCCACGTCGCTGCTTCAGCGGCGCCTGCGCATCGGGTACGGCCGTGCCGCGCACCTGATCGACATGATGTACAACGACGGCCTCGTCGGTCCGGCCGACGGCTCCAAGCCTCGCGAGCTGCTCAAGTCGCCGAACTGGATCAGCGAGGCGGACGCCGCGATGCGCTGAGGCTAGCGCGACAGATGCCGTGTGGAGCGGATCGCGATGACCGCAAGCACGCAGATCACCGCCAGAAAGATAACCCAGACCAGCTCCGGATGCCGCTCCGTCAACGCGCGCATGTCCGGTCGCAGAGTGTAGACGGGGTTCTGCTGCTCGGGTCCCATCTGCGCGGTGTGAACCGCTCCAGCAGCCGAGAAGGTTCGCGCATAGTCGTACAGCGGCGCAGCCAGCGCAGCGTCTCCGTAAAACAGCGTGACTGGAGCGAGCGCCCTGGCATCGAAGCAGAGCCTGCGTTCGCGCATCTCCAGCCGCACCGCAGTGATGGGCAGCGGCTGATCGTCGCCGTTGTTCACCGCGACCTCGACCTCCGCAGCGCTCTGCAGGTTCGACCCCAGAGTTGCAGGAACGCTCAGCTGCTGCTGGCGAATCTCACGACCAGCCTGGTTGAGCCGCACCCGAAGGATCGTGCCGTAGATCGTCTCCCCTGCCGAAGCGGGCGTTCCCTGTGCGTGATCGGTGATCACGACATCGCGGCTGAAGTTGCCTTTGAACTCCGGTGCGAGCACGAAGGTAATGCGCTCCACCGGTACACGCTCCGGCAGCGTGAAACGTGCGACGGTCTGGCGGCCGCGCTGCGTGATCGTCTTCGTCTCCGCGGCCAGCGCGAACAGCGTCTGCGCCTCACGGCTGGGCGGCACCGAGACTCCGCGCACCATCTGCGGCGAGATCTTCGGCCCCGCCGTTCCCGGCGCTGGAGAAACGTTCAGCTCAACATGCAGGTACGGAAAGCTGGACTCCTCAAGCGGAAGCGTCGTGCTGCGTGAGAGGTGCTGGGTCGTCAGGTCGAAGAGCGTGAACTCGCCCAGCCGCGTTCCGTCTGAGCCGGGAGCTTTCTCGCCCATCACCGTCGCCGCGGCGATAAAGTCCCTGCCTGCAAGATCGAGCACCACCTCGGTATAGGGACGCTGAGGCATCGCGAGATCGAAGGTGATCGTGCGCCCGCGTAGCCCGAGATTGAGCACACGTGCAGGCTCGGCGTCCGGCTGCGCGGGCTCGCTGAGCGTGATGGCATAGGGGATCTCGCGCGCCACAGCCGTCTGCGGAAACAGTCGCACGTCCTTGAGCGCCGCCGACCCGTGAGCGAACACAGCAGCATCGAGGACCGCGCAGTTCTGTCCTGTCTCCGTGGGGACAACCGAGCGCTGATAGCGAAAGTACTGGCGCTCTGCGGTCTCGACCGAGACATCACGCGCGCCTGCCTGCCAGAACATGAGCGCGAGGAGGGGGAGGAGAAGCTTCACCGGTCCGGTCCTGCCTCGTGCAGAGGTTTCGCGTCCTGCACCGATCGCGGTTCGCGCAGAGCGAGCCAGTCCTTCTGATAGGCAAAGCTGACGGCCATCAGCAACGCACCGAGCCCGAGAAAACTGACCACGCGATAGCCCTGGCTGAGATTGCGCATGTCGTACACGAACGTCTTCCCGATCGTGAAGACCAGCAGGATAAGCGCCTGCCAGCGGATGAATGCAGTTCGCTTCCAGAATCCGACAGCCAGCAGAATAGCTCCGTAGACCATCAGAAACGCCGAGACAGCGAGCGCCTGCTGAAGCTGTGCGTCGGGATTGGATGACGTCACCGGCCATAGCGCTTCGATTTCGCGGACACCTGTGAGCAGAGCCACGACGTTGATCGCAATCAGGGTGCCCCCGGAGAGCTGCGCCCACAGCAGCGTCGTCTCATCACCGAGCGCGATGCGAAGCGAAGCGTATGCCACACCCGCCAGTAGAGCGATGCCGATCAACGCCATGCCGAAGTCCGCGCTCACAAACGCCGCATGCGGCTGAATGCCATAGCGCGACGTCAGAATCTCTCGCAGGCTGAGCAGCATTGCGACCACATTCGCCGCAATCATCGCGATGAAGGCGAACTGCGACCACGCCGGCCACGACGCGCGATCCACGCGCCGTGTGCGCAACGCCAGCCACACCGATGCGCCGAACGCCGCCGCGCCAATCAGAGCGGTCGCAACACTATGGTTGAAGATCGAATCCACCACTCCCGCGCCGAACCAGATCGGCATCGCGATCACCCCGCCCAGCCCCAGCACAAACGAGCCCGCAGAGAGCCAGCGCAGCACTCTGCTGGGATTTGCAGATGACGACCCTGCCGCGCCATCTGCGTGCGACCTCGCGACGCGCACCGCCACCCACAGCAGCGAGACGCCCTCCACCAGCCACGCCACGGTAATCCAGTGGCCCGACGCCTTCAGCGGAATCGCAATCGTCAGAAAAACCACCGCCAGCGACAGATGCATCGCTGCGGAAACCGGGCCCTGCGGCATTCGCATGATCAGCAGATAAACCGCCGCAAGGATCAGCATCAGCCAGGGCAAAAACCAGTGGCGGCCGGAGTCCTGCATCACAGAGTAAAGCGCCAGCGAGACAAACGCCGCACTGCCAAGCGGCAGCAGGATCTCGGTCAACACATGGCCGAACGAACGCATTCGCGCTGCAGCAGCCTCGCCCTTCTTCGTCGCGAGTCCGAGCGGCACGCTGGCAAAGACGACGAAGAACAGGCCGACGAAGATCGTCGTCACCGCGAACGCCGGCTCCTCGTAGAACTTCGAGTACCAGCCGATGAAGTACCCCACCGTGATGGGAAATGCCCCCAGCAACAACCGCTGCCACGGCTTCATTCGAACAAGCACAACGGTCGCGACGTCGATCGCCAGCAGATAGGTGAAGAGAAAGATCTCGTGGTTGCCTCCGGTCGACAGCAGCAGAGGCGTAGCCAGTCCGCCCACCAGGGCGTAGGCGGCCAGCAGTTCGGCGTCCTGCACCCACGCCATGTAGGCGTTCCACGCCGTCACCAGGATCATGCCGCCCAGCGCGGCCTCCGCAGGCAGCAGATGGTAGAGCTGAAACGCCGCCCACAGCGACAGGTACAACACACCGGTGCCGATCGCCTTCAGCGAGTAGGAGAATGCAGGAAAGCCCTTGCGGCGGAATCGCTCCGACCAGAGGACAAGTCCCGCGCCCGCCGCCAGCCCGATCAGGATGCGGCCGACCGGCCCGATCCAGTGGTTGTCGATGGCGAGCTTCAAAAACAGCGCCGCCCCGAAGAGCACGGCGACGATGCCGATGCGGTTGAATACCTGCGCGCCCAGGCGGCTCTCCAGCGACGACGAGGGCCGCGCGTCCGCAATCGCAACCGGCGGCGCAGGAGGCAGCGGAACGGGCCCTGCCATGCCATCCTCACTACCTGCCTTCGAGGGAGCCTCCGCAGTAGCCGCCGGCCGTGGAGGCGGAGCAGCCGGAGCGGGTGCGGCAGCCCGCATCGCTGCAAGCTCACGCTCCAGAGCATCGACACGCGCTACCAGCAGACGGACCTCCGCTGCGACTCCGGCGTCTTCGGCACCACGCTGCGGTTGCTGGGGAACGTCCTCCGAGCCCATGAAGTCTACTGTACCGCCTGCACAGGGCCCGTGACATCGAAAACCTGGGCGCTCTCTGTTACTCTTTGCCCACATGCCCAACAAGCTGCCGTTCCGCATCCTCGTGATCGACGATGACGCGCTGAGCCGCGAACTACTCACGCTTCTGCTCCTGCGCGAAGGCTACGCCGTCGACGCCGCAGAGTCCGGCGACGCCGCGCTCGAAGCCCTCGGCGTGCAAGGCATCGCCTCGCCCGACGCCGTCCTTGTTGATCTGCAGATGCCCGGAACTCGAGGCAGCTCGCTCGCCCATCGCCTCCGCGAAGTCTGCGGCGGTGCTCGTCTCATCGCCATCAGCGCAAGCGTTTCCTCAGGCGGAGACGCCGACGGCTACGACGCCTTTCTTCTGAAGCCCTTCTCGGCCGAGGCCCTGGCCGCTGCACTCCAGGGCATCCCTTCGCCTCCAGAGGAACCGGTTCGCCAGAATGTAACCGTACTCGATCAGAATGTATACAGGATGCTTGCGGAGTCCATGCGGCCGGAGCCGCTCGCCCAACTCTATAACCTGTGCCTTACCGATGTAAGGGGGCGCTTGGCTGCGATGCGAGACGCCGCAGCGCGCGGAGACGACGCGACCTATCGCCGCGAGGCCCACGCCATCAAGGGAGGCACCGGAATGGTGGGAGCCATCGAACTGCAAACTCTTGCAACCACCTCGGAAAACAATGGGATACCTGCTAATTATGTAGCTACGCTCAATGAATTCCTTCTGGCCTGTGATCGGCTCCGGCGTATGCTGATCGCACGCAAAACTGTACCGGACCCGAGCTCCGCTGCCGAGGTCGCAAGGAGAAGCCACGCATGAAGGAATCCGTAAAGAAGGCCGACATCGCCCCCACTGGAGTAGCGTCTATTCGTGTCGTCGTCGCTGACGACCATCCTGTCGTTCGGTTTGGCGTAAAGAACATGCTGGAGAGCGAGCCCGGATTCCAGGTCGTCGGCGAGGCTGAGGACGGCGACGTCGCCATCACCGAGACCCTTGAGCTTGAGCCCGACATCCTTCTGCTCGACGTGCAGATGCCGCGGCTGCCCGGCCTCGAGGCCCTGCGCGCCATCATGAGCAAGTCGCCACGCGTCAAGATCATCATGCTCACCAGCACCATCTCCACCCAGCAGATCATCGAAGCGCTGCAGATCGGCGCACGCGGCATTGTGCTGAAGGATGCCGTCGCCGGCGACCTCTCCAAGTCCATGCGCGCCGTGCTCTCCGGCGACTACTGGATCGGCGGCGAGCGCGTCGTCAACCTGGTGGCCGCGCTCAACGAGCTGATGAAGCAGGCCGCCGCCGCGCCGGAGAAGAAGACCTACGGTCTCACTCCGCGCGAGCTCGAGGTCGTCACCTGCATCGTCGAGGGATGCAGCAACAAGGACGTCGCCAAGCAGTTTGCCATCAGCGAAGAGACCGTGAAGCGTCATCTCTCGAACATCTTCGACAAGACCGGCGTCTCCACGCGGCTCGAACTCGCACTCTTCGCTATCGCTCACAAGCTCGTCACGCTCGACAGCTAGTCCGGCTCGCGGCAGCATGCATTTCGGGCCGGCGGCAGCCATTCCGTTAAGATGGAGGTATGAGCGAGCACGCATCCCACACGGAAACCCTTACAGATTTGCTGGTCATCGGCGCAGGCCCGACAGGTCTCGCCTGTGCCATCGAGGCCCAGCGCGCGGGCTTCAAGGCCGTGCTCGTCGACAAGGGCTGCCTCTGCAACTCGCTCTTTCACTACCCGTCGAACATGATCTTCTTCACGACGCCGGAGCTGCTGGAGATCGGCGACATGCCCTTCCCCAGCCCCAATCAGAAGCCGAACCGCGATGAAGCGCTCGAGTACTACCGCAAGGTCGCCGAGCACTACCGCCTCGATGTACGCCAGTACGAGACCGTCGAACGCGTGACCGGCGCTGATGGCAACTTCACCGTCCACACCGTCGACCGCTTCGGACGTCCGCTCGCGCATCGCGCCCGCAAGCTCGTCATCGCCACCGGCTACTATGATCTGCCGAACTACCTCAACATCCCCGGCGAGAACCTCAGCAAGGTCTTCCACTACTACCACGACCCGCACCCCTACTTCGGGCTCGACGTCCTCGTCGTCGGCGGCAAAAACTCCGCGGCCATCGCTGCGCTCGACCTCTGGCGCCACGGCGCGCGCGTCACGCTCGTCCACCGCGGCTCCGAGATGCACCGCCACGTCAAGTACTGGATCCTGCCCGACATCAACAACCGCATAAAGAACAGCGAGATCACGGCCTTCTTCTCAACCACCCTCGAGCGAATCACCGAAGACGAGGTCACGCTCCGCACGCCCGAAGGCGAGCGCACGCTGCCCAATCACTTCGTCTTCGCGCTCACCGGCTATCGGCCCGACTTCGAGTTCCTCGAGGCGCTCGGCGTCAAACTCGACGAGGACAACGACCGCTGCCCAGTCTGCGATCCAGCAACGCTCGAGAGCAACGTCCCCGGCATCTACCTCGCCGGAGTCGTCGTCGCCGGCGAGCGCACCAACGAGATCTTCATCGAGAACGGACGCTTCCACGGCAAGCAGATCGCCGCCGACCTGCAGGCGAAGAGCGTCTCCGCCGCAGCCTTCGATTGACCGCCTAGCCGATCACCCGGCGGAAAAAGCCCCTGATTCCGAGCCACGTCAGCAGCACCAGGAAGAAGACCAGCATTCCCAGGATCAGCGCCGGATCCATATGCGGCATCGGCGTCAGCGCCGAGCGCAGTCCCTCGCTCATGTACACGATCGGGTTCACCATCACGCCCATCTGCAGCCACTTGATGCGATCGAGCGCCGCCCACGGATAGTAGACGCAGCCTAGAAACGTGATCGGCATCACCACCACGCCGAAGATCAGGCCGATCTGCTGCGGCTTCACGCTGGTGCCGATCGTCAACCCCAGCGCGCCCGAGGTCAGGCTGGCGAGCACAAGCACTGTGATCAGGTACGGCCAGTTGGTGACGTGCGCCACCACCGGCGTCGTGGGAATGTAGTACGCCAGCGGGAAGACCACCGCCGCAGCGATGATGCTCTGCATCGCCGAGAAGGATATCTTCTCGATCGCAATCGCAGCCACCGGCAGCGGACACATCACGCGGTCGTCGATCTCGCGCGTCACGCCGAACTCCTGCGCCAGCGGAAGCGCAACCGCAGCAATGCCGCTGAACATGATCGCCACCGCCATCAGCCCCGGCAGCAGCACCGTGCTGAAGTTTCCCCCCGCCATCGCTGCCGTCGGATTCATCGCCGCGCCCCCGCTCATGTGCGGCATGATGAACGTGAACACAAACAGAAACAGCAGCGGGTTCATGCACACGCGAATCACGAACGGAAAAAGCTCGCGCCGCAGCACGTGCAGGTCGCGCAGAAACAGTCCCGCGAAGGCGCGCGCATACTGCGTCGTCTTCGAACTGCCCGCCGACGCGGGAGCCGGAGTCGCGGCTTCGATGGTTGCCAAATCTGCCATATCTCTCGCTACTCCCGAAGCTCGCGTCCCGTAAGGCGGATGAAGACCGTCTCCAGGCTGGTCTCCGTAATCGTCAGATCGCGCAGGCCGTAGGGATTCGCCGCATGCACCACCTCCGACAGCAAGCCCTCGGTCCCCTCAGCCAGAACGCGCACTCCTTTCGATGTCGTCTCCACGCTGGCGATGCCCGGTTTCCGCTCCAGCGCATCCACCAGCCGCGGAACCCCTTGCTGACTCCGCAGGTCAAGCTCATACACGCGCTGCGCTCCCACCGAACTCTTCAACGCCGCGGGCGTATCCTCCACCAGTATCTTCCCATGGTCGATGATCGCGACGCGCTCGCACAGCTCGTCGGCCTCCTCCATGTAGTGCGTCGTCAGCACTACCGTGATGCCCTCCTGGCGCAGATTTCGTACTGCCGCCCACATTGCGATGCGGCTCTGCGGATCAAGCCCCGCGCTCGGCTCATCCAGGAACAGTACCTTCGGATGATGAGCGATCGCGCGCGCGATCTGCACCCTCTGCGCAAGACCCCCTGAGAGCTGCGCCGGATAGGCATCCGCACGCTCGGTCAGGTGAAACTGCTCCAGCAGCCGTCGCGTTCGCGCGGTAGCGTCCGCGCGTGAGAATCCGAAGTACAGGCAGTGGAAGTGGATGTTCTCATACACCGTGCACGCGCGGTCCAGCGTGTTGTACTGCGGCACCACGCCGATTGAACGCCGCGCCAGCGCCGGAGACTTCACCACATCAACGCCCGCGATTCGCACCCGTCCCGCGGTCGGCAGAGCGCGCGTCGTCGCAATGCTGATCGTCGTCGTCTTCCCTGCCCCGTTCGGCCCCAGCAGCCCGTACAACTCGCCCGGACGCACGTTCAGGGTGATGCCGTCCACGGCAACCACGCGCTGCTTGCCCTCGTAAACCTTCCTGAGGCCTTCGATCTCGACGATCACAGCGATCTCTCCCCCGGTGCGCAACATTTCTATTATATGAAACGCAACGGGATTACTGCTGCATCTGCGGCTGGACCTTCGCTCCATCGACCACGGCATCGCCCGGGCTCAGAACGACGACGTCGCCCGCCTTCACGCCACTGACTATCTCGGTCGCGGTACCCAGGTCGCGGCCCAGCACGATCGAGCGGAAGTGGGCAACATTATCGCCATCCACCACCACAGCCTGCGGGCCTGCCAGACGGATCACCAGGGCGTTCGCCGGCAACAGCACCGGCGCCGCGCCTCCAGGAGGCAGATCGAAGATCGCCGTCGCGTACATGCCGGGCAGAATGCGCCCGTCGTTCTTCAGATCGACCTCCACCAGCAGCGTCCGTGTGCTCGGATCGATGCTCTGGCTCGTCCGCGCCACCACGCCGGTATACACCTTGCCCGGAAGCTCACGGAATGTCACCTGTGCAACATGGCCGTTCGTCAGCCCGACCGCGCTTGCCTGAGGCACATTCGCAAAAACACGCACCCTGTCCGCCTGGCCGATCGTAAACATCTCGGTCACGCCGGTCTGGCTGCCCGAGCTGATCAGCGACCCGCGGTCGATGCCGCGCGAAAGAATCACTCCGTCGAACGGCGCCACCACGTGGGAGAACGAGGCCTGCTCCGTCAGCGAGCGCACATTCGCCTCACCCGCCGCGATGTTCGCCTTCGCCGCTTCCACATTCGCCGTGTCGGCGTCGGCCTGTGCCAGGCGCTGGTCTGCATCCTGCTGTGAGACAACGCCCTCCTTCACCAGCCCCTGCCAACGCTCGTTCGTCACCTTCGAGAGCGCGGCATTGGCCAGCATCTGCTGCAGCTGGGCCTTCTGCTGCAGAACCGTGGCCCTCGCCTGCATCAGCGCCTGCGCCGTCTGCGGATCGTCGATCTCAGCCAGCAGCTGGCCCCTGCGCACACGGTCGCCGATATCCACGTACCGCGCCGTCACGTAGCCTGAAGTGCGCGCGTAGATC
Organism: Edaphobacter aggregans DSM 19364; assembly: GCF_000745965.1. Taxonomy (GTDB): domain Bacteria; phylum Acidobacteriota; class Terriglobia; order Terriglobales; family Acidobacteriaceae; genus Edaphobacter; species Edaphobacter aggregans. The sequence continues at coordinate 158,338 of NZ_JQKI01000013.1, forward strand.
GGCGTCTGATCGAACGCCTGCACCGTCGCCGGCAGCTCGATGTGCCCGCCGGACGCGCCATCCTTGAGCTTCGTCACCAGCGCCGTCGGAGGGCCCGCCGCGACTCGCGCCTCGGCCTCCAGCGTGTCGCGATGCCGCAGCTTCGGAATCAGGAACATGACTCCAATCGCGATGAGCAGCAGAAAGAATGCCGTCATCCCCACGTAGGGTGCGCGGCTGGAGCGGTCAGTATCGGCCTTGGCGTATTGCGTCATCGTCCTCACTCAATGGTGCCACCTACTCGGGCACCTCTTCCATATGCATCTTTGCGACTTCATGGCTGCGCAGGCGGCTGTAGATCAGCGGCACGATCAGCAGCGTCGTAAAGGTGGCAACCATCAGGCCGCCGATCACGGCGCGCCCCAGCGGAGCGTTCTGTTCGCCGCCCTCTCCCAGCCCCAGCGACATCGGCAGCATACCGATGATCATCGCGAACGCCGTCATCAGCACCGGGCGCAGGCGCGTCGCTCCGGCCGAGGCCGCCGCCTCCACCGCGTTCATTCCGGCTGCGCGCTGATCGTTGGCAAACGTCACCATCAGGATCGAGTTCGCCGTCGCCACGCCCACCGTCATGATCGCGCCCATCAGCGAGGGCACACTGAAGGTCGTGCCGCTCAGAAACAGCATCCATAGAATGCCGCAGGCAGCGCCGGGCAGCGCCGTCAGAATGATGAAGGGGTCCAGCCAGCTCTGGAAGTTCACCACCATCAGCAGGTACACCAGCAGCACCGCGAAGATCATTCCCATTCCCAGGCCCGTAAAGGACTCGCGCATGCTCTTCACCTGCCCGCGCATCGTGATCTGCGTTCCCGGAGGAACCTGCTTCTGGTACTTCGCGATGATCCTGTCGATGTCGCGCGCAACTCCGCCGAGGTCGCGTCCATGTGCGCTCGCGAACACGTCGAAGACCGGCTGCACGTTATAGTGGTTCGTGATTGCCGGACTGAACTGATGCTCCACACGCGCCAGATTGTTGAGCAGTTGCGGACCTGGTGCCGCAAGCGACGACGAATCCGTCACCACGCCGCGCGCCGGGCCTGTCCCCGTCACCGGAATGCTCGTCAGCTTATCGATCGAATCCATCTGGTACTGCGGAGTCTGGACGACAACCGAATAATTCACGCCGTTCTGCGGATTCAGCCAGTAGTTGGGTGACGCCTGCCCGCTCCCCGCCAGCGCGTACAGCATGCTGTTGGCTACGTTGCCCTCGGTCAATCCAATCGTCTGTGCGCGGCTGCGGTCCACGTTCACTCGCAGCTCTGGAGAATAGACCACCTGATTGATGTGAACATCGGTCGCCCCCGGAACACCCGCCACCTCCTGACGGATCTTCTTCGCGACTTCGTAGTTCGGATAGAACGCGCGCCCGCTGATCTGAATGTCGATCGGCGCCGGCAGGCCGAAGTTCAAGATCTGGTTCACGATGTCCGACGCCTGGAAATAAAACGTGACATCGGGAAATCTCTTGTTCAGAATCTCGCGCAGCTTACGCCGGTACTCCACCGTCGGACGGTGACCCTCGTTCAACGACACCAGAACCTCGCCGTCCTGCACCTCCGTCAGGCTGCCGTCACCGAACGCAAGATTGAAGCTGCCGTTCGGAATCCCGATGTCGTCCAGAACCAGCCCAAGCTCCTTCTGCGGAATCACCTCGCGAATCGTAGCATCCACCTGGCCGAAGATGCGCTCGACCTCCTCGATCCGCGTACCCGGTGCGGCCCGCACATGCAGTCGGAACGTTCCCGCATCCACATCCGGGAAGAAGTCCTGCCCAATGTACGGAAGCAGGCACGCCGAGATGGCGATGAAGACGGCGAAGCAGCCCAGGGATGCCGCCGCGTGCCCCAGCACCCAGTCCAGCACACGGGTGTAGCGCACGCGAAAACGCTCAAACGCCGCATTGAAGCGGAAGTGTACCTTCCATATCCAGTTCGCATTCTTCGGAGCCGCGGCGTGCTCCTCGCCCGGCTCGTGCTCCTGGTACATCTCCACTTCGCTGGAGAGGAGGAACTTCACCATCGTCGGAACCAGCGTTCGCGACAGCAGATAGCTCGCCAGCATCGCAAACACCACGGCCATGCCCAGCGGCGTGAACAGGCTCTTCGCCGCGCCCGACAGAAACACCACCGGCACAAACACAATGCAGATCGCCAGCGTCGAGACAAATGCCGGAACCGCAATCTGCGCCGCGCCATCCAGGATCGCCGGCTCGATCTCCTTGCCCTGCCCGAGATTGCGATGGATGTTCTCGATCTCTACCGTCGCGTCATCCACCAGGATGCCGACCGCCAGCCCCAGCCCGCCCAGCGTCATCGTGTTCAGCGTCTGCCCCAGGAACTTCATCACGATGATCGAGGTCAGGATCGACAACGGAATCGAGATCGCCACAATCAGAGTGCTGCGCCAGCTTCCCAGGAACAGCAGGATCATCAGCGCCGTCAGACTCGCCGCGATGACCGCCTCCTTCACCACTCCCTCAAGCGCCGCCCGCACAAACAGCGACTGATCAAACTGCAGATCGATCTTCAGGTCCTTCGTCAGTCCTGCCTGAATCACCGGCAGCCGCTCCCGCACCCGCTTCACGATGTCCAGCGTCGAGGCCGACGCCGCCTTCATGATCGTCAGCAGCACCGCCCGCTGCCCGTTGACCCGGACGATGTTCTGCTGAATCGCAAATCCTTCATGCACGTGACCGATATCGCGTATGTACACCATCGCTCCGTTCACGCTCTTGATCGGCATATCGTTCAGCTGTTCCAGCACCTGCGGACTCGCGTTCGTCCGCACAATGTAGTCCGTCGTCCCGATCTTCGCCGTGCCTGCCGGAAGAATCAGGTTCTGCGCCGTCAGCGCATTCACCACATCCGTCGGCGAAAGACCCTTCGCATACAGCTGCCCAACATCCAGATCCACCATGATCTGGCGCGCCTTGCCGCCATAAGGCGCCGGAACCTGCGCACCCTGCACCGTCGCCAGTTGCGTGCGGACAAACTGCAACCCAAGGTCGTACAGGTCCGACTCCGACAGCTTGTCGCTCGACATGACCGCCTGCAGAATCGGCACATTCGACGCGCTAAACTGCAGCACAAATGGGGGTGTGGTCCCCGGAGGCAGAACCCGCAGAATCGTCTGGTTGACCGCCGTCACCTGCGCCACCGCCGCCTCAATCTTCGTTCCAGGCTGGAAGAAGATCTTGATGATCGAGATGCCGCTCACCGACTGCGACTCGATGTGCTCGATGTCGTTCACCGTCGTCGTCATCGCGCGCTCACTGATCGTCGTGAAGCGCTTCTCCATCTCGTCCGGGCTCGTCCCCGAGTACGACCACACTACCGTCACCACCGGGATGTCGATCACCGGGAAGATGTCCGTGCTCATCGTCTCGATGCTCACGATTCCCAGCACGAGAATCAGCACCGCCATGACGACAAAGGTGTAGGGTCGCCGGAGTGCAAGTCGAACAATCCACATAACGATTCCTTCTGTGTGCGGTGCCTAAGTCAATGACGATGGGGACGTAAGCATTGTTTCACGAGAGCGTCGATCATCGCTCCCATGTGCGGATAACGGCCTGCATCACCTATTCAACAGATGTTCCTCTTGCGCTTCGGTTCCACAAACTCATCGGCCTTTCACCTGTCCGGCGTAAAATTAACCCATGTCACGTGGATGGGAGAGTAAATCCGTGGAAGAACAGCAAACACAGGCGTCCGCTCCAAAGCCCGCCTCCGAAGAGAACCCCGCCGGAGCCCCCGAGCGAACTCGTCTCCGTCAGGCGCTCGAACTCCAGCGGGAGCGCATCCTCTCCGAGCGGACCTCGAGCCCGCATCGCCGCAGCGCACTGACCTACGCGCTCGCCGATATCGAGGAGAAGCTCGCCGAACTCGGCTGGACCGTGCACCTGTAGCCCACGCCCGCACGCCGTCGCTCCACTCCGGCACTGCGAGCACAGCGGAGAACCTCGGCCTAACCGTGCCGATGGAACGTCACCGAGTTCCCCTGATCGATCGACGTCATCAGGATCGTGTGGATGTTCACATGCGCCGGCCGCGACGCCGCCCACACAATTGCATCGGCGACATCCTCGGCCCTCAGCGGCGTAATGTTCTGATACACCTTCTCCGCCCTCTCCGTGTCCCCGCGAAACCGAACCTCGCTGAACTCCGTCTCCACCATCCCCGGGTCGATCGACGTCACGCGCACCGCCGTCCCCATCAGGTCCAGCTTCAACCCCTCGCTGATCGCCTTCTCCGCCGCCTTCGTCGCGCAGTACACCGCGCCGTTGGCGTATGTTTGATGGCCCGCCGTCGACCCCAGGCTGATCACATGCCCGCGCCCGCGCTCCACCATGCCCGGAACCACCGCGCGGGTCACATACAGCAGCCCCTTCACGTTGGTGTCGATCATCTCCTCCCAGTTTCGATAGTCGTCGTCATACATCTTCGCCAGCCCGCGGCTCAGCCCGGCGTTGTTCACCAGAACGTCCACCGCGCTCCACTCCGCCGGCAGCGCCGCAATCGCAGCGTTCACTGCCTCGCGATCCTGAACATCCACTACGAAGCTCTGCACCGCGTTTACGCCCGAGTTCGCCAGCTCAGCCTCCAGCTCCTTCAACCGCTCCTCGCGCCGAGCGCACACTAGCAGCCGCGCTCCCTCGCGCGCAAACGCCAACGCCGTCGCCCGGCCAATCCCGGAGCTCGCTCCCGTCACCAATACCGTCTGTCCCGCCAAATCGCTCATGATTTCCTTATAGCGAAAAATCGGGAAGACCGCATAGGACACTACCCCTACTCGCCTCAATTTCCGGCGCAGGTGCGCCCCCTCTCTATTTGAGAGGTCGCAGAATCTCAAGCGCCTCCAACCGCCCACTACTGCGGAGGATTCGCTGTCCCCGTTACCGGCGGAGCCGCAGGAGCAGGAGCCGCCTCTGCCGCGTCCGGCCCCTTCTGCTGCACGCCGATCGCATCGCCCGAGACCACCAGCTGCACCCTGCGGTTCAGCGCCCTTCCTTGAGCCGTATTGTTATCGGCCACCGGCTTGGCCATGCCATAACCCGTCGAGGCGATGTTGTCCGGAGCAACCCCCTGCGTCACCAGGAAGTCCCGCACCGCGCCGGCGCGATTCTCCGAAAGCTTCTGATTGAACTCCGGACTTCCCGTGCTGTCCGTATATCCTTCCACCTGCAGCTTCAACCCCGGGTACGACTGCAAAATCCCCGAGACCTTCGCCAGGCTGATCTGCGTCTCCGGCTTCAGCGTGTACTTGCCCGTATCGAACAGCACGTCCGACATGTTCACGATCAGCCCGCGCGCCGACTCGCTCGTCGCCAGAACGCTGTTCAGCTGCGTCCGCAGACGCTCACGCGCCGCCGTTGCGCTCTCCGCGCTCTTGCTCGCCGCCGCAGCCTCGGCCTGCGAGCGCGCTGCCGCAGCCTCCGCCTTGGCACGTTCCGCATCCGCTCGCGCCTCAGCCGCCTCGGCCTGAGCCGCCAGCTGCGCCGACTGATGCGCCTGCGCCTCGGCGTCCCTCTGCCGCTCCGCCGCCTGCTTACGCAGCGTCACCAGCCGAGCGTCTTCGGATCGCTGCACCGCCTGCCGCGCATACGTAATGCCCATCTTCGTGTCCGGCTTCTTCCCCTCTAGAATGTCGGTCGCGTTCTTCAGGTCCAGCATCGCCTCGCTGTAGATATCCGACGCGTACTTCTCCGCGCCCGCCTGCTGGGCAATGCGCACCGCGTTGTTCGCCTCGTACAGCTCCAGCGGAAGCTTCTCGTCACGTGTAATCGGGTTCATCACCGTCTTCGACCCTTCGGTCTCCGCATAGGTCCCGCGCGGCAGCAGCATGTAGTGCGCGTTCACCTTCTCCATCATGCCGTTCGTCTTGTCCTCGATGCTCTGGTTCTCCAGGACCACCAGATCGCTCGGCTGCGTCACCGAAAAGTACGGCTCCGCCGTCACGACCAGCCCGAACGACTGCAGCGCCGTCGTCACCGTAATTTCGTTCTTCGTCCCAGCCGGAAGAACCTCGCCCAGGTTGTTCGGCCGGCCGTCGGGAGTGATCGCCCACAGAACGTAGGTCAGGTACTCCTTCCCAAACCCGTTCGCCGGCGTCAGCCCCTCGAACTTCGCCTCGATCGTGATGCCGCCGCGCTCACTCATCACCTTCGCCTCGCCCTTGGCCATCGGAAGCAGCGGCGTCCCCTTGAACGCGAGCTTCGTCGATCCGCTGCGGTGCAGATAGTTCACCGCATCCAGATCGCGCTGCACCACCTTCACGCGGTACAGGTACACGCCCTCGGACTCTTTCGTGATCTTGTTATCGCTCGCCGGCGCCTGTTGCGACATCGGGTTCGCTTCCTGGGCCCGCACATCCATCGCCCCACCGGTGGTGATCCCGACGGAAACTCCGGCAAACACTAAGGCAGTCAACATCGTTCGATCGTCAATCCTCAGCATGAACGTCCTCTCTTTCACTCTCGGAAGGCACCGGGGATCCTCAATTCAGCGACCACGCGCACCCGGGCATCTGTGCGATGCCGCGGTCGATGGCAAAGGTAGTCTCACGGATAAGCCAGATACCCACCCAGAAGAATGCTGAAAACTCTGTTTTGCTTAAGGGCACGGCTTCAGCCGTGCCCTTAAGTGCCCTGTTTCGAATGCGGCTTTAGCCGCTGAGGTCGCGTTTTTCCCCCGCGAGCCACTCTTTCAGCACCCTCCTAGGATCGTCTTTCCGCGCGCGACGGCAAGGGTTTTCTCCGTGCAGCCACAAATATCTCATCGCCCACCACTTACGACCACGCACTTCAAAAAACACCAGCAAAACATAAAGTCAAGCCCCAAAACGCGACATCTCACTAAAAATAAAGGAAATATAGGTTGCCGATTAATTTCTCTCGGCCCGTTATACTGGCAATACAAGCAAGAAAAGGAAACCCCGGCCACTAGCCGGGGCTTTCTCTTTTAGAATCAAGATTTTGACCCCTAAACCCCATGTATTCAATATTTTGCATCGCTAAAATCACGTAAGTCATTGAATATAGAAATTTTATCGGATAGATGGGGGTCCCCCAAAAGCCGAAGAGCGGTCCCGGCACCCTTGTCCGGGGACAAGGATGCCGGGACCGCCCTCTTGCGAGATCGCCTATGCCGAGTGCGTATGTGCGTTCGGCCGGTGGACGAAGTGATACGGCGGCCAGGGTCCGGAGAGCTGCATCTGGCACTCCTTCATCTGCTGGGTCGCCGACGTGTACTTGTTCTGGTAACGTTCGATCGTCTTGTTGTCGATCAGGTGAGCGATATCGAGCAGCATCTTGCCTGACTCCATACGCTTGCACGTGATCTCCTCAGCCAGAGGAAGGAACATCCGGTGCATCTGCACCGAAAGCGCCCGCGCCTTTGACTGCCGTTCGCGCTGACGGCTCGCGCTCTCGCGCAGGCTCGTCAGGTACTGCTGGCCGACCGTCATGTCGCGGTGAGTCGTGCCCGGACAGATGTCGTCGACCAGCACCTTGAGGTGCATCTCGGCCTTGCCGCGCAACCGCTCGACGTTGGCCAGGAAGTGACGTTGATTTGATCGGACCGAGCGCCTGAGGGCATCGTCGTCCTCAAACGTCGTGCCGAAACGAAAAGGCAGGACCGTAGAGTGTTTAAAGCAGTCAGCAATCACGCGTGCATGGTCTTTCTGCGCTTGCTGGTCCATCCGCGCATTGTCTTCCGAATTGTGCTCGGAGACGATGACCGCAAGATCGCTGGCTGGAAAGAGAAAGGTTTGGTTACCGAAAAGGCCTGTGATACCGGAAAGCGGCATCGGACGACGATGCCGGCAAAGCTCCGGAAAGGCCTGTCTCTCAGCAATGCAATAGGCATACCATGACATCGTTTTTACCCTTCCATTGCGCGCTGCTAGGGCGTCACCACCCCAGGCAGGTAGTTGTTTGTGTAACTCACACTGATACGAAAGTGGTCAGCAAATGATTCATTTCTAAGGTTTTGCGTTCTGGCGCGTGCGCGATAAGCGAACTGCACCGAACCGAAACGCATACTAAGCCCACGAAATAACGATTGGCAATAGGTTGATAAGAAAAAAATGCACCGAAAGCTAAATACCAACATCTCAGGCCACTTGCGTCCGAATTCGCCGCCGACTTTTTACCGGCAAAAACAGACGGAGCACTCGGCCGGTCTCGGGGCTTCTGACAACCGGAGCGGCGGAAGTTCTATCTAAACAAACCAGTTACTGTTCCCTGCTCCGTTAGGCCAGCTAGCTAAATCTCGTTCCATCAGGCTGTTGAATGGTAAATCCCACGCAGAAGCAGAATCCTGTCCCTTCGCGAGGTCGCTGGAACCCTGTGTTCCGCCTCGCGGTCCTCAGCTTGCTCGCAACCGCGTTCGCCCCGCTTGCTTCCGCCCAGGAAAAACCCGCCGCGCCGCCTGACGTCGTCGTCTTCAAAAACGGCGACCAACTCACCGGCCAGTTTGAGCGCAGCATCGACGGCAACATCGTCTTCAAGAGTGACGTCGTCGGCGAGGTGACCGTCTCGCTCGACAAGGTGAAAGAGCTGCGCTCCAGCAGCAACTTCGTGCTTCTCAAAAAGGACGAAAAGATCTCCCGCGAGCCCCGACCTGCCGCTCCGGTCACCATCGAGGACAGCACGATTACGCAAACGCTGCCCAGCGGAACGACCCAGACCATGGCAATCAAGGACGTCGGCCACGTCATCGACGGAGAGACCTACACCAGGGAGCTGACCAAAAATCCCGGTTTCTTCCGCGACTGGGACGGCTCGGTGACCGGCGGAGTGACGGTCCTGCAGTCGAGCACCTACGGCGAGACGTTTACCGCCGCAGCCTCCCTCGTCCGGCTGGTTCCCACGGTCGCTTATCTCCCGGCGCGCACGCGCACGACCCTCAACGTGCTTGAGACCTACGGCAAGCTGACCCAACCGACGATCCCGCAGACGACTCCACCAACGCCCGATTCGGTTGCGAAGACCAACATCTTCCACACTGACTTCGAGCACGACAAGTACCTCACCCCGCGCTTTTACCTGCTCGGCGGTGTAATGTTCGACCACAACTTCTCCCAAGGGCTGGACTTCCAGCAGATCTACGGCTTCGGAGCCGGCTACACCGTCCTCCAGACCGCCGTTCATCAACTGGACGTCAAGGCAGACGTGCACTACGAGCGGCAGAACTTCACCGAATACGCTCCGCCGCTCGTCTCGACTCCCGATCTGGACCTGATCGGTTCCACCTTCGGCGAGGCCTACAAACGCACGCTTCCTGGCAAGATTCTGTTCACGCAGAGCGGAACCTACATCCAGTCCTGGAACAACACCAACGCCTGGTCGGCGATCGGAGCCTTCGGCCTTGCGCTGCCTGTCTACCACCGCTTCAGCCTGAGCGTGAACTTCCTGGACAACTACCTGAACAATCCGGCGTTCGGCTACAAGAAGAACAGCCTGCAGTTCATCACCGGAGTGACCTATACGCTGCACTAACGAGCGTCATTTTGCGTCGAGGATATTCAACACCGGATCGGGCAGTTCCTTACCGGCGCTCTTGAGCAGCAGCGTGACCTGCCATATCTCGGTGTCCGACAACGTATGCGCATAAGCCGGCATTCCGCTGCCCGGAACGCCCTTCGCAATCTTGGCGTAGACATCCCCTGGATTGGCATCGGTCACTCTGTTTCTGCCGCGTCTCCACAACTGCCCTGCCGGCGGAGTCATCTGTTTGCCGAAGGCGGCGTCGCTCTTCGGGCTTCCGTGACAGTTTGCGCAACGTGCCTTGTACACGTGCGCTCCGCCTTCAAAGACGTCTTCGCTCGTCCCAAACGGCGGAGTTCTCTTCGCATGCTCCGGCGAAGTCTTCGCAACTTCGCCCGTGAGCCCCGCTGGCAGCGAAGGAAGCTTTCCATGCAGCGCGGACGTACTCCCGCCGTAGTGCAGCCAGGCATATCCTGCACCTGCGGCGCCTGCCACTCCCAGCAGAAAACCCAGAAACACCTTGCCGCCACCACCGCGACTGCTCTTCTTCGCCATGAACCTCAGCTCCCTTTGAGCGCGTTTTGCCCATCTGCGCTCAGAGAACCGCCGTGGGATGTTCTAATAAGAATTGGCCCGCGGTTCGAGTTCCCGCGGCGCGCCTTCAGTTCCACCATAGCAAGCGCCCAGCATGTGCAGGAGTAATCGTTGATGTTCGGTTTCAGTGTGAAGTCTGTCGCTGCCGTTTTGATGGCAGTCTTATTCGCCAGCGGAGCAACCCACCTCGAGGGGCAAACCACACGCCGCAAGCGCCGCGAGTCCAACGCCAACCGCAGAGCGCGCATCGAGCGCACCATTCAGGAGACCTACAGCCATCGCTGGGAGGTCGGCGGCGGCGGCGGTTACCTGCGCTTCCGCTCCGGCGAAGACCTGCAGCGCAACAACGAGGTCACGTGGTGGCTCTCTGGAACCTGGTACAAGACGCAGAAGTGGGGCATTCTTGCCGAAACGAGCGGAGCCTACGGCAACGCCAAAGTCGGCAACACGATCTACAACATCAATAATCCGCAGATCTCCCAGTACACCTTCATTGCCGGCCCCAACTACCGCGTCTATGCCAAGGAGAAGTACGCCGTCAGCGTCTTCGGCACGGCAGGCGCAGGCATCGGCAAGTTCGACTCGGGCTCGAAGGGAATCCCTGCGGAGAACCTCGGTCTCTGGCCCTCAGAGACGCGCGCCGTTTTCTCGGTCGGCGCGAACCTTGACTACAACTTCTACCCGAACTTCGCCGCTCGTGTAACGCCGCTCTACCTCGGCTCGACGTGGGGAGGAACGATCCAGAACAACCTCGGCGTGAACGTCGGGTTGATCTATCGCTTCGGACGCATCAAGTAGCTCTGTAGCTCTTCGCAGGAATAGACCGAATCTTTGCGTCAGGATGTTTTGGCACGAGGTTCGGTCATGTTCTTTGTATCCTGGAAGACGCGGATGAGGAACCATCTCACTCCTTTCGATAACCGCGCACCCTGACTTACAACCACGACAACGATACTTCAGAAACCCTAGAATGATGGTGCCATGGCCACCATCAAGCAATCCGATTTCATCCAGTCTGTCGCTGATGCGCTGCAGTACATCAGCTACTACCACCCTGAGGACTTCATCACCAACCTTACGCGCGCCTATGAGCTGGAGCAGTCGCCGGCGGCGAAGGATGCGATGGCGCAGATTTTGATCAACTCGCGCATGTGTGCCGAGGGGCACCGGCCTGTGTGCCAGGACACCGGCATCGTGACCGCCTTTGTGAAGGTCGGGATGGAGGCGCGCTGGGAGAACTCGGGCTCGCCGCTGATGACCGTGCAGCAGATGGTCGATGAGGGCGTGCGGCGGGCTTACAACCATCCGGACAACAAGCTGCGGGCGAGCATCCTGGCTGATCCGGCGTTCTCGCGCAAGAACACGGGCGATAACACGCCGGCCGTGGTCTCGGTCGAGATGGTGCCTGGTGGCGACGTCGACGTGACGGTTGCGGCCAAGGGCGGCGGCTCGGAGGCGAAGTCGAGGTTTGCGATGCTGAATCCTTCGGACTCGATCGTCGACTGGGTGCTGAAGACGGTGCCGACGATGGGCGCGGGCTGGTGTCCGCCCGGGATGCTGGGGATCGGCATCGGCGGGACGGCGGAGAAGGCGATGGTGATGGCGAAGGAGTCCCTGATGGACCCGATCGACATGCAGGAGCTGATCGTGCGGGGGCCGCAGAACAAGATCGAGGAGCTTCGCATCGAGCTCTACAACAGGATCAATCAGCTGGGCATTGGGGCGCAGGGGCTGGGCGGACTGACGACCGTGCTCGACATCAAGATCAAGGACTATCCGACACACGCGGCGAATCTGCCGATTGCGATGATTCCGAACTGCGCGGCTACGCGGCATGCCCACTTCCACCTGGATGGGTCAGGGCCGGTGGCGCTGGAGCCTCCGGCGCTCGAGAGCTGGCCGGAGCTGACGTATGACACCTCGAAGGCGCGGCGGGTGAATCTGGACACCGTCACACGCGACGAGGTGCGGACGTGGAAGCCGGGCGAGGTTCTGCTGCTGAACGGCAAGCTGCTGACGGGGCGCGATGCCGCGCACAAGCGCTTGACCGACATGCTGAACCGCGGCGAGAAGCTGCCGGTCGATTTCACGAACCGGTTTATCTACTACGTCGGCCCTGTCGACGCAGTTCGGGACGAGGCGGTGGGGCCGGCTGGGCCGACGACGGCCACGCGCATGGACAAGTTCACGCGGCAGATGCTGGAGCAGACGGGTCTGCTGGGCATGGTCGGCAAGGCCGAGCGTGGGCAGGTTGCCATCGACGCCATCGAGGAGTTCGGCGCGGTGTACCTGATGGCCGTGGGCGGCGCTGCTTACCTGGTCTCGAAGGCGATCCGCAGCTCGAAGCTCGTGGCCTTCGGCGACCTGGGCATGGAGGCGATCTACGAGTTCGAGGTGGTCGATATGCCAGTGACGGTTGCGGTCGACTCCGAGGGCACGAGCGTCCACCAGACGGGTCCGGCGGAGTGGAAGGCTCGGATCGCTGGCGCGCTGGCGGGGGTACCGATCCTGCAGTGACCCCTCCACCGGTTTTAGTGCAAGGTATTCCAAAATAATGGGTTAGGTCGGTACTTCGGTTTTAGCCTGTTTGCAAAGTATTGATTTTGCTTGGCTTGTAGTTTGGACTCCGCGCAAAGTATTCAAAAATAAAGACATTCATGAAAAAGCCCCGGATCGAGGTCCGGGGCTTTTCTTATCTGTTTCAAGTATAGCAAGTCAGAGGTAATTAGAGCAGTTCCAAGGTAGTTATACCCAGGGAGTAGTGTCATAGGGCAGAGTGGTAGTGGCGAGTTTTCTGCGACACGAGACGATGGGGCGAGCATTTTCCGACGATTTGCGCTGCCGGATTCTAGAGGCGTATGCGCGGGGTGGGGTGTCGCTGCGACTGCTGGCCGAGCGCTACGCGGTGAGCTTCGAGTATGTGCGGAAGATTCGCAAACAGCAACTACGGAGCGGGCGGCTGGAGCGA
>NZ_JQKI01000014.1 GCF_000745965.1 Edaphobacter aggregans DSM 19364
ATACCGCGAAGCGGTTTAGTCGTGTGCCGGGCATGTTCAACAGCTTGGAGGTGCAAGTCCTCTACCCGACCTGATGGAGGTAAGGGTTAGCAAGAACGCAAGGGCTACCGTCGCGAGGCGGGATCTGAAGGAAGCGTGGAGCAAATGCGCGAGTCGATTGACAAATATCGGATACAAGGCGTGAGCGTAGGGCGAGCGGGCGACTTACCGCGAAGCCCACATCCATCAAGTACGCGGAGCGTAGATTCGGCGATTGTGCGCAGAAGGCGATTGAACTTACCCCGGGAGATCTGCTCTGTGTCGCTTCGGCGACTGCTGGTAGCGGAGGAACCTGCTCTTCGAGCTATAGCTCTTACGAAATACGATGTGTCCGACAGGCTGGAAACCTGCGATGCGCCACGCTTCGAAGAACGCGTCGATCTTCGTCCATCCGTAGAACATGATTGCGACGCGGTCCTGCTTGAGTACGCGGTACGCTTCCTGCATCGCGGGCTTGAGCCAGCTCTCATCGACATCGTTCTGAATCGTCCGTCCACTGCGGTCACGGTAGTTCACGAGATAGGGCGGATCAGTGAGGATGAAATCGACGCTGTTCGCGGGCATCTGACCCATTACTTCGATGCAATCGCCATGAAAGATCTGGTTGGTGAAGTCGCTCTGCTGCGCGGTTGCTACGCTTGTGGTTGCCATCTCTGAAATCTCCTTTTTGTCCCTTGCCTCTGAAGGCGCTCGGGACACACCACGCGGAGCGATGCAAGGGGCCCGCCTCCCAAGGCAAGCGGGTGCATTTTCGGGAGGGCCGAAAGAATGTTCTGCGTTCGTTGCAGAAGATTGTTTTGGAGAGACCCGAAACCCGCAGGGGCGGCCGTCAGGCCGAAGCAGAACACGCGCAGTCCGCAGGGCGGCGGTTGAGACCCGAAGCAGTGTCCGGTCAACGCGCAGGGAAAATGGACTGGAAATTGGGCATACCGATGGCGAACGCGGAAGGCGCGCGTCAGACAGAGCGCCCGGCACGATTGCTCATGGCCCTATCAATGCGAGTGTGGACGCATGCTACTGGATGACCTTCGACCCACCGTCGAACAGCATCGTTGCGATCACAGTAACCTGCTGCATGACATCTTCGGGCAACACGCGTGCGATGGGCTGGGCTGCTTCAATCTCGTCCTGACGCGGAATAAGGATTTCGTTGTCTTCGCAGTCGGTTGCATCGTTCGAATGGAGCAGACGCAGGAACTCAGCTTTATTCTCCGCAGAGGAGAAGGAGAACATAAGCTCGTAGATGTCTGCTTCCGCATCGCCAACCAGTGCCAACATGCGAGTATCGGTCATCCGGGCAAAGCCGAGCATATACCCGATGGACTCTGCTCCACGCGCACGGCCCTCGTCGTCATCCCTGCGCAGAAATTCGATCAGCACGATCCAGTCGTCCTCGTTGTTCCAGAAGGGCGGAACTGGTGGTGTGCTGCCTGGCGGGGTTGTCGGCGTGTTGCTCATTGGCTGAGTCGATCATCACGCATACATCCAGAGGGTTCAAGTCAGCGACTCGGCGACTGTGGTCTCAAGGCAACAGAGTGTGGTTCTGGATTATTGCTCCAGATGGAATAATGCGTCCGAAAAGGTAATAATCCGGGCGACAGATCGGCCTAGTTTGAGGTCAGGGAGGGCTCCTGATGACAAACGCAGACGGTATGCGAGGTCCACAGTCACGTGAATTCGAGCCATTGCTGAATCTGGAGGAGGCCGCAGCAGTTCTGGGCATGCATTGGAAGACGCTGGAGCGGATGGCTCGTAACAAAAAAGTGCCCGCTTTGAAGGTAGGGAAGCGCTGGAAATTCCGTCTCAGTTCTTTGAATGCGTGGCTGGAACATGGATTAAACTCAACCACAACCGACTATGCCGTTCTGACTGGAGAGGAGCAACATCCTTGAAACACAGACGGCAACGCTATCAACGAGGCAGTCTGCGCCAGGTGGCGCGGGCCAACGATCAATGGGCGTGGGAGTACCGATTCAAAGATCCCACGACCGATAAGGACACGTCGATGTATCTGAGCGCTGAAAAGTTTCCGACCGAGATTGCCGTCACGCGGCATCTGGAGGCTTTTGTGCTCAAACTCAACTCCGAAAACCCGACTCGGGCCATTCTTGAGCCCACATTCGCCGCCATTCTGGACCGCTTCATCGAGGAGGAGAAGCTGCTGGAGATCAAGCAGCGCCGCCCCGGTGACCGGTGCGAGGGCGAAGGCGAGCTGAGCTATTCGACAGTCGTCTCTTACCTGAGCGTCATCAAGCGTGTCCGGGAGAAGTGGGGAACAACCCGCATCACTCGAATCAAACCGCTCGGGGTCCAGGAATGGCTGAAGAAGATGGATGCCGCACCGAAGACCAAGGGCCATGTCAAGGCCGTCATGCATCGTCTGTATGAGAAGGCGATGTTGTGGGAACTGGTCGAGTGGCAGCGGAATCCGATGGAACTGGTCGAGGTCAAGGGCATCAGTAAGCGGCAGAAGAAGCCGATTGTGCTGACGGTCGAGCAGTATTACCAGATCCTCGAACTGCTGCCGCAACCCTATCAGATCATGGTGGTGGTGGCGCAGTGTACCGGCCTTCGGGCCGAAGAGGTGCTGGCGCTCGAATGGCGGGATATCGACTTCGAGAACCAAAGCATGAAGGTCGTCCGGGCTGTCGTTCACGGTCGAGTCAAGATGGTGAAAACCGAGTATTCGGAGGACGAGCTTCCGCTCGATCCCGACTTCGCGGCGGTTCTTCTGGACTGGAAGGTTCAGTCCGAGGAAAAGGCGAAATCCGAAGGAAAAACCCACCTGATAGGGTCAGACCTTCTCTTTCCCAGCAGCGCTACCGGCAGGCACTTCCACACGGCTCCCATTCAGCAAGACTATATCCGTCCTGCCGGATGCTGTCTGGTGGCGTGTCCGAAGTGTGGCGTTGCTGCCGGCGTCTGGTGCCGGCAGGAGAGTCCGACTCCGAACGGCGGTCGTTTGCCGATTCATGAGGAGCGCTGGGATGCAGCCGGGAAGTACGACGGGGTGGGGTGGCATACCTTCCGCCATACCTACCGGTCGTGGCTGGACGACAGCGGAGCGCCTGTCGGGGTGCAGCAGAAGCTGATGCGCCACGCCCAGGTCTCGACCACGATGAACATTTACGGGAACGCTTTGATGGGCGCCAAGCGTGAGGCCAACAGCAAGGTGGTCAGGATGGCACTGAGGAGCGCATAACCGTGAAAAGGACCCTGCAAACACAAGAAAACCCACCGTGCGTTTTTGAGGTCGCTGACTGGGTGGGTTATTCTGGGTTGGCCTTTCGGCTAAATGGTTGCGGGGGTAGGATTTGAACCTACGACCTTTGGGTTATGAGCCCAACGAGCTACCGGGCTGCTCCACCCCGCTTGTTAAATATATCGCTACTCAGCATAAGGGTCAAATCCCGGTGGGTCTCGCTTTGTTTAAGATTTGTCTTCACGATCGATGCTTGGAGGGCGTAACTTTCTTTGTTGGAATGCGTTTGATGGAGTAGTGCCTTTGGGTCGTGTTTGGAGGGTTGTATGAACGGGAACGGCAGGTTGTGGCTGAACGTTGCGGGGATGGTGTTGGGAGCGGGTTTGGCCGCGTCGGCTGGTCTTGCTCAGGACAAGCCCATGCCCGATGCCCAGGTGGAGTCAAATGTGCTGAGAGCCCTGGCTGGCGCGCCGGAGCTGGCGGATCAGGCGATCGGCACGACGACGGTCTACGGGGTGGTGACGCTGACCGGAACGGTACGGGATGAAGCTTCAAGGGAAAAGGCCGAGCAGCTGGTGGCGAACACAGTGGGCGTGAAGAAGGTCGTCGATGAGATGACCGTCGGTACGCCGGAGTCTGCGACGACAGAGGGTAGTCAGCCGCCTGAGGAGACGGCGGGGGAGGCTGCACCTGAGATGAATCCCAATGCGCAGGCGGAGGGTGCTCCAGCGCCGCAGGCCCAGGTTGGCAGCACGAACAGCGCGCCGGCTCAGATCGAGCGGTCGCAGACGGCGCCTCCCGGATCGAGCGCACAACCGGGACCGCAGCCTGGACCGCAATCGGGACCTGCGTATCCGCCTTCCTATGGCACGCAGCCTTACGGCAATTACCCGCAACCTCGCCGCATTCAGCAGGCGGGGATGCCTGTCGTTGTTCCTGCTGGAACTATGGTGCGGGTGAGGATCAATCAGGCGATGGATAGCCGGCGCACGCAGCCGGGAATGATGTTTAATGGCGTGGTGATCAGCGATGTGATTGCCGACGGCGCGGTGGCGATTCCCCGCGGAGCTCCTGTGCAGGGACAGGTCGTGGATACGCACCCCGGCGGGAATATGAGGGGGCGTGGCGGGCTTGCGCTCGAGCTGACGCAGGTGACGCTGGAGGGCCACCCCTACCCGCTGGCCACCGAGGCGTATGAGCAGCAGGGATATGACAAAACGGGGCAGACGGTGGGCAATACGGTCGGTCTGGGCGCGGTGGGCGCGATGATCGGCGCGATCGCGGGAGGCGGCCCGGGGGCTCTGGCGGGAGCGGGGATCGGCGGCGTGGCCGGACTGGGAGTTTCGTCGCTCTCAAAGCAGGGCGAGGCAGTGGTTCCCTCGGAGGCGATTGTGAGCTTCCGGCTGAGCCAGCAGGCCGCGCTGACGACGGCCTCGCAAGGGGAGTTGGACCGGCTGGCCGCGGAGTTGCCGCCACCCGGAGCTGGACAGCCTCAGATGCGTCGCCGGTATCCGCCGCCTCCGCCGGGCTATGGGCCGGGGTACTACGGACCGGGATATTATGGGCCGGCGTACTACCCGTATCCGTACTACTACCCCTACTATCGGTAACGAGTGCGATGGTTAAGAGGAGAGGTCCGGGGACGCCCGGGCCTTTTTCTTTTTGGTTGTGAGGCGAGGCGATGCTGGGGGGCGTGTTTCGCCGGATGCGGGGAGATTCGGGCGGCTCGGTTGATTTATACTCGTAACTTGCCTTGCATCCAGCGCGGCCCCCTCGGGGTGCGCATCGGCTTCGCAAATTCCGGGCACGCGCTCATCCTAGCGGTGGCGCTCGAAGTGAAGGTCGTTAGTCACGCATGATTCGTATTCTGCAGCAGGACAACCGCATCACGAAGATTCTCTTTGCTGTCATTATTGGCTTTGCGGTGATCACCATGGTGATCACGCTTGTGCCGGGCGTCTTTGACAACGCCTCGGTGAACGATGCGAACGTCTTTGCGACCGTGCGCGAGCCTGGCCTAATTGGCCGTCTTGGCATTGACAACACCGCGGTGAAGATGACCGAGGTGAACCAGCTGGCGGCGCGGCAGCTGCAGCAGCAGCGCCTTCCCGAGTTTCTGCTTCCTTATATGTCGCAGCGCGCCGGCCAGGTGCTGGTGCAGCGTCAGATTCTGAAGCACGAGGCCGACCGGATGAATCTGCAGGTAAGCGACGAGGACCTGCGGCGCGAGTTGGAAACAGGGCCGTTTGCGCAGTACCTGTTCCCGGGCGGCAAGTACATCGGCGACGACGCTTACATGAACTTTGTGCAGAACTTCTTCCAGACCAGCCGCGCGGAGTTCGAGACACAGATCAAGAGCGACATGGAGCTGCAGCGGCTTCAGGCGCTGATCACCGGCGGCGTGACGGTCTCGGACAATGCTGTGCGCGAGGCGTATCGCGTGCAGGGCACGAAGGTGAAGTTCGACTACGCGTCGATCTCGGCCGAGGACCTGCGCAAGACGATCAATCCGACCGATGCGGAACTTGAGAAGTTCTTCAAGGACAATGCCGCGAAGTATGCGAACGCGGTTCCAGAGACGCGCAAGATTCAGTACGTGTCGTTCGACGCTTCGAATCTGCCGGGCGGCAAGCCGCAGATATCCGACGCCGATGTGCAGGCGTACTACAACCAGCACCAGGCGCAGTACCAGGTGAAGGAGCAGGTGAAGGTCCGGCACATCCTGATCGCAGTTCCTCAGGGAGCGGATGCGAAGACCGATCAGGCTGCGAAGGCCAAGGCCGAGGACCTGCTGAAGCAAATCAAGAGCGGGGGGAACTTTGCCGAGCTTGCGAGTAAGAACTCGGACGACCCGGGCAGCAAGACGGCGGGCGGCGAGCTGGGCTGGCTCGATCGCGGGCGCACGGTTCCTGAGTTCGACAAGGTGGCGTTTACGTTGGCTCCGGGGCAGACCTCGGACCTGGTCAAGACCCAGTTCGGCTATCACATCCTGCAGGTTGAGGAGAAGAAGACGGCGCACCTGCGGCCGCTCTCCGAGGTGAAGGCTGAGATCGTGCCCGTGCTTGAGCAGCAGCGCATCGGCGCCGCGGAGCAGACTTATGCCTCGCAGCTTGCCTCCGATGCGAAGAAGAACGGCATGGAGAAGGCAGCGCAAGCGCGCGGGCTGCACGTGGTGACGACGGACTACATCGGCAAGGACGGCGTGATCGCCGGGCTGGCCGATGCTGCGCCGTTACTGACGCAGGCCTTCTCGGTGATCAAGGGAGCCGATCCCGCCGCGGTCTCGACCGGCGACGGGTTTGCGGTCTTCCAGGTGACCGAGATCAAGGCGGCGCACGCTCCTCAGTTTGCGGATTACAAGTCGCACATCCTCGAGGACTATCGCGAGCAGCAGCTTCCTCTGCTGTTGAACACGCAGCTGAACAAGCTAGTTGATCGCGCGAAGGTCCTGAACGACCTGAAGAAGGCCGCCGCGGAGATGAACATTCCGGTGAAGACCAGCGATCTGGTCGGAAGGGATGCGCAGGTTCCGGAGATCGGCTCAATGACTGGGCCGGCCTCGGTTGCCTTCACGCTGAACGAGGGTGCGATCTCGGGGCCGCTTAACCTCGGCCGCTCGGGAGTGGTGCTGAGCGTAGTGGACAAGCAGGAGCCGACCGCGGAGGACATCGCGAAGAACTTCCAGCAGACGCGCGAGCAGCTGTTGAACGATCAGCGCGAGCAGATCTTCCAGGTGTACGTCGGCAACGTGACGAAGAAGTATGAAGAGAGTGGCGCGGTGCGCTACGCGAAGAAGTCCGCGCCATCGTTGCCTGCCGGAAATTAGTCTTCCCGCTTGAGTGCACGGCGGTTTAGCTCCGGGCCCGTTCCTATTTATGGACGGGCCCCTGATTTTTTATCGCGGACGTGGCACACTCTGTTCATCAGCAGGGGGTGTGCGAATGAACGGGGGAGCGGTAAACGAGGAGCGGTTATCGGGTGTTCTGCTGCACGTAACGTCACTGCCTTCTTATGGAGGGATTGGGGACTTCGGTCCAGCGGCGTATGCCTTTGTCGACTTTCTGGCGGCTGCAAAACAGCGGCTGTGGCAGGTGCTTCCGCTGAGCCCGACGGGCTATGGAAGCTCGCCGTACTCGGCGCTCTCGGCGTTTGCAGGCAACCCTCTGCTTATCAGCCTGGAGCGGCTGGTCGCGGATGGATGGCTGACGGCGGAGCACGTTGCGGGACTGCCCGGGCACGACGGCCCGGCAAACTTCGAGGCGGCGACGAAGCAGAAGCTGCCCCTGATCGAAGAGGCGGCTACAAACTTTCTGGATCGTGCGCCGGATGCGGCAAGGGCTCGATTTCAACACTTCTCAAAGGCCAACATCTCCTGGCTTGCCGACTACGCGATGTTTATCGTGCTGCGGAGAAGGTTCGGATATGTGAGCTGGCATGAGTGGCCGGCCGAATACGCGCATCGCAAGGACGATGCGATGACGCAGACGCTGAATGCGCACGGCCGCGAGCTTGCGATCGAGCAGGTGATTCAGTTCTTCTTCCACGAGCAGTGGAGCGCACTTCGCAGCTACTGCGTGGAGCGGAAGGTACGCATCCTGGGCGATGTGGCGATCTTTGTGAGCTACGACAGCGCCGACGTCTGGACCCATCCGGAGATCTTCGAACTGGACGCTGAACGCAGGCCGCTGCGCGTCTCCGGCGTGCCGCCCGATTATTTTTCGAAGACGGGGCAGCGGTGGGGCAATCCCCTGTACAAGTGGAGACTGCTGGAGCAGCGCGGATTCGACTGGTGGGTGGCACGTGTTCGGCGTGCGCTGGCTCTGTATGACATGATACGGCTGGATCACTTCCGCGGCTTCGAGGCGTACTGGTCGATTCCTGCTGAGGAGGAGACGGCGATCAACGGCGTATGGGTCAAGGCACCGGGTCATGAGCTCTTCAAGCGGCTCAGGGAGGTCTTCGGTGAACTGCCGTTCGTAGCCGAGGATCTGGGCCTGATTACGCCTGAGGTCGATGAGTTGCGCGAGCACTTCCGCATGCCCGGAATGCGTGTGTTGCAGTTCGGCTTCTCAGATCGTGGAAGCCATCTGCACCTGCCGCAGAACTTTGTGCCGAACATGGTGGTGTACACCGGGACACACGACAACAACACGACGCTGGGATGGTGGCGCGAGGACACGGGCGAGCGCGAGCGAAGGCATCTGCAGACGTATCTGCAGCCGATCCGCCATGACGACGATGTGGTGTGGGCGATGATCCGGGCCGCGGCGCGCTCGGTCGCGAACCTCTGCATCATCCCGATGCAGGATGTACTGCACCTGGGCAGCGAGGCGAGGATGAATACTCCTGCGGCCGGCAACGGAAACTGGACCTGGCGGTATGGATTGCATGCGCTGCATCCTGACTTCGCCACGCAGCTGGCGGATCTGATGGAGATGACGGACCGGGACGGCTACGTGCTTCCGGAGCCGGAGCCAATTGAGATTGTCAGCTCGGCGGCAGAGCACGGTCCGAGCATTTAGACTGGGAGAGCAATCCAAATTTCAGGAGCATCCATGCCTCTCTCTGGCGAAGCCATCCGTACTATGAACTATGTTGACGACATCTCGGTCACGCTGCGGCGGATTCTTGCCGTGCTGCCCTCGCTGACCGAGGAGGAGCGGCAGCGCGTCGCCGACCACATCAAGCACGCCGAGCCGAGTTACGACACAGTGCTGGCAGCGGTGGCAGGCAAGAAGTGAAATCCGCGGACGGATCGCAGCCAACGCGCGTGACCCGCGTGGTGGCTGTGATCGGAGCGGGACAGGCGGGGCGGAGCTTCGCGATGGCCTGTGCAGCGGCCGGTTTCTACGTCGTCCTTGAGGATGTGATGCCATCGAACCTGCGACGGGCGGAGGCCGAGTATGCCGACCTGAGCCTGCGCGGAGGCCATGGCGAATTGGAGCTGGCCTCGACGGTCGAAGACGCCGTGCGCGAGGCCGACATTGCGATCGACTTCGTGCCGGACGAGCTTGAGTCGAAGCTCGAGATCTTCAGCATGATCGACCGGATGGCCCCGCCGAAGACGATCCTCTTGACGCCAAGCGAGGCGCTGAGCATTACGGACTTGGCCTCGTGCGTGTATCGTCCAGACCGAAGCGTTGCGTTCCGGGGCAATCCTCTCGGTGGCGGCATTGTGCGACTGTTGTATCCGCCCGCGGCCAGCAGGGAGACGATCGACGCTGCAGCTGCGTTTCTGAACCGGCTTGGAGCGGAGGCGCTGGTTGAACTCGATCCGGAGGCGCCGGAGCTGACAAGAAACGCCTCAGGAGCGCGTCAGGGTTTCGCTCATCCCTGAAATCCCCCGTTTTGGTCACAGAGGGAACCTTTTCAGCACGGTTGCGTAACGAGAACAGGGATATCCTAGTTCAACGACTGTGATGCGCGCCTTACTCGACATCTTCGCCCAGGTCTTCCGATCGATCGGAGCCAACAAACTGCGCTCGTTTCTGACGATGTTCGGCATCGCCTGGGGTGTGGCCTCACTGCTGCTGCTGATCGGGTTGGGCGAGGGGTTCCGTTCGGGCCAGCGCCGAGGACTGGCGCAGCTGGGCAAGGACGTCATCATGACCTGGGGCGGGACGATCCCCGCGATGCCGAACCAGCACACGGGGATGAGGCCGTACAAGCTGACGGTGGGCGATGCGGAGGCTATCCGCAGCGAGGCCCAGCATGTGCGCAACGCGACGGCGTTCGTCAACCGCGGCGACCTGAAGCAGGTGAGTGAGTTCTCGAGCACGGGCGGCTCGGTGATGGGTGTCGAGGTCAACTATCCGGAGATACGGAACCTTCCGATCGCCCAGGGACGCTATCTGAACGCTGACGACTTGGCGCAGCGGCGCATGGTCGTGGTGTTGGGACAGAAGAGCAACAAGCTACTGTTTCCGGGGCGGCCTTCGATTGGTGCCTTCATTACGATCAATGGCGCGCGGTTCCAGGTGATCGGCGTTGTGGAGAAGATCGGCCGAGGAAACAACGACGGCGAGAATCAGAGGATGTATATCCCGCTGACGACGATGCTGGAGCTGTTCCCGATCACGGGGGAGAACATCCCGCAGGATGCGATATCGTCGATCCAGTATCAGCCTTCGACGCCCGACCTGAATGAGACCGCGAAGGCTGAGGTGCATCGCGTGATCGCGCAGCGGCACGGCTTTGACGCGAAGGTGAAGGACGCTTTTGAAGAGTGGGACACGATCAAGTCGCAGCGCACGGTCGGGCTGATTTTTACGGCGATGGATGTCTTCCTGGGGGGCGTGGGGATTGTGACGCTGGCGCTGGGAGCGGTTGGGATTATCAACATCATGCTGGTGACGGTGACGGAGCGGACCAAGGAGATCGGTCTGCGCAAGGCTCTGGGGGCGACCAATCGCAGCATCCTGATGCAGTTCTTTCTTGAGGGGCTGATGCTGACCGGGCTGAGCGGTCTGATTGGCATAGTTGGGGCGGCGACGCTGATGTTTGTTCTGGGCAAGGCGATGGGGAACAACCAGATGGGCTTCGATCCACCGCGGCTGGTGCCGTGGTCGGCGGCGATGGCGATGGGCACGCTGGTGCTGTGCGGCGTGGTTGCGGGACTCTATCCCGCGAGCAAGGCGGCCGCGCTCGAGCCCGTGGAAGCGCTGAGGAAGGAATAGCGATGTTGAAGGACATCTTCTCGCAGGCGATTGAGGCGATGCGTCACAACGGGCGGCGTACTGCGATCACGATTGTCGGCATGGCGTGGGGGATCGCCACGGTGGTGCTGCTGCTGGCCTACGGCGCGGGGTTCGGGCGCGCGTTTGAGACGATCTTCGCGCAGTTCGGAACGAACATGATCGGCGTCTTTCCGGGACGGACGAGTGAGCAGGCCGGAGGGTCGAAGGCGGGCGTCAAGGTTCGGTTCCAGCAGGATGACGTGGAGCGGATCCAAGAGACAGTTCCGGGGATCGTTCACGTTTCGCCGATCCTGTGGAAGCAGGTTCCGGTGCAGAACGATCTGCATACGTTCACCTGGGAGGTCGATGGGGTCACTCCCGAGCTTGCGGACATCATGAACATGCAGATCGAGGAGGGCAGGTTCATCTCGGCGGCCGATATTCAGCAGCGCAATCACGTTGCGGTGATCGGGTCGGAGGCGAAGACGAAGCTGTTCTCGGGCATATACGCGCTGGGCCAGAAGATCCGGCTCAACGGAGTGAGCTTCGAGGTGATCGGCGTCCTGAAGGCGAAGATGCAGGAGGGCGACGACAACATCAATCGCGTCGTCGACATCCCGTTCCCCACGATGGGGGACATCAAGGACACCAAGTATCTCGACGGCATCTGGATGAGCTATCACGGGGACCACAGCGCCGTGGAGCGGGCGCTGCGGAACCAACTGGGGGCGGCGCATGGGTTCCGTCCCACGGACCGGAATGCGATTTACGTGGCGAACATCATGGAGCAGCTGGCACAGTTCCGGCTGATCTCGATTGCGCTGCAGGCGCTGCTGCTGTTCATCGGCGTCCTGACGCTGGGGATCGCGGGCATCGGGCTGATGAACATCATGCTGGTAAGCGTGCAGCAGCGGACTCGCGAGATCGGCGTCGAGAAGGCGCTGGGCGCGCGGAAGCGGCACATTCTGTTTCAGTTTCTTGCTGAGGCGATGGTGATCACCGGTGTGGGCGGGATCGCCGGCATCGTGCTTGCGTTTACCATCAGCAAGCTGGTGGGCGGGATCACGTTCTACAGCGCGATTGCCTCGAACGGGAGCGCGGCGGACATCTATCTGCTGATCTCACCGAATATCGTGATCGTGGCGACGACCGTGTTGGTCGTCGTGGGAGTCGTCAGCGGGATGATTCCGGCGATCCAAGCGGCGAACTTGGATCCGATCGAGGCGCTGCGGTACGAGTAGGGTCCCCCCCCCGTACTTTTGGTGTCAAAGTCTTCAAAAGATTATACTTAGGTGGGTACTTCCGTTTGCAGATACCTGAAGATGAAAAAGCCCCGAGAGGTTGCGCCTCGGGGCTTTCTTTGACTTCATTTCCAATGTGTCAAAGTGAGGGTAATTAATCGGCACTTTGGATGTTGTTTGATTTGAATACTTTAGGTGGTTTTTAGGCTTGACAAAGCTTGGTGTTGGTGAATGTGGAAAAGCGCAGGTCTTTCGACTTTCGCGCTGCGCTCAGATGCGCATTTTGCTCTCCGATGGGCGTGGTGGGCCTCGCGCTGAAATGCGGGGTTCTTCGCCTTCGGCTCAGAATGACGAACGTTTGTTGGCGAGGGTGTGCCAGGGAGTCACGTTGTTGCTCTGCGGCTGTCGCGGACGAGGTCTTCGACGTCGCCGATTTTGTCGATGGCTAGGTTGAGTTTGCGGGAGAGGGCCTGGATCTCGGATTCGGCTCGGCGGTTGACGTCGAAGTCGAGTTCGCTACGGAGGCGGTCTTTGGTGTCCTGGCGGTTCTGGCTCATCATGATGACCGGGGCCTGGATGGCGGCGAGCATGGAGAGGAAGAGGTTGAGGAGGATGAACGGGTAGGGGTCCCAGGTGTGGGATTTGGCGAAGATGTTGATTGTGGTGTAGACGACAAGTACGACCATGAAGGAGATGATGAAGTTCCAGGAGCCGCCGAAGTGGGCGACGGCGTCGGCGACGCGCTCGCCGAGGGTGGCCTTTTCTTCGATGATCGCGTTGGCGTTGCGGGTGGCGCGGAGCTGAATGAGGCGCTGGGAGGCGTGGAACTGGCGGCCAAGGACGGTAAGCATGTCGAGTCCGGCCATGGGCTTTCGCTTGAGGAGTTCGGCGATGTCGCCGCGATCGAGCTCAATGCATTCGGTAGGCTCCATGGCCATGGCGTTGGTGGTGTGGGGGGTCTCGTCGAGCATGGAGGCGAAGCCGAAGAAGCCTCCGTGGGCGGGCTCGTCGACGATGACCTCCTGGTGGTCCTCGTCGACGGTGGTGATGCGAACGCTGCCGGACATGAGGATGTAGGCCTTGCTGCCGGGGTCGGCGATCTTGAAGATGCGCTGGCGCGGGGCGAAGCGGCGAATCTCGACCTGTGCGGCGAGGACGGCGAGCTCTTCATCGTCGAACAGCTCGAACAGGGGAACGTGCTTCAACTCTTCCGGGGCGCAGTGCATGGTGGGTCTCTCTTTCGGGTTTTTAAGGTTTCCGACCCGAAGATAGCAGACGAGGAGGACTTGGTGTTGAATCAGATGCTGAGGGAACCCTCGAGCGAAGAAAGGCTGGGGGCTTCTGTCGAAGATACTGGGAATTCCCGTATCCGCTGGATGAGTGAAGGCGATTTGTGACCGACGGAACTTCTCATAGGAGCTAGTGAACAAAAACGCAGTTCTCGCGAGCAATTCAGACAACCAACAGGAGGTATGTGGCGGACATCAACCTCGAGCCGAAGCGTGCGCAATTTGTGTCATTCGACCCCTATAATCAGACGGCGCACCGGAGCACTCTATGAGTTCGCCTAGCATGAGCCTGATTGCCTTCGTATTCATATTTGGAGGTACACTCGTCGGGATGATTCTCCGCCGTGTCTTGCCTGATCACCATCTCCGTGATGACTCAAGAGACGTAATCAAACTTGCCACGGGACTGGTCGGAACAATGTCTGCTCTGGTTCTTGGCCTGCTCGTCGCCTCGGCGAAGGGCTTTTATGATGCGCAGACCACGGAGATAACCCAGATTTCGGCGAACATTGTGTTCCTCGACCGCGCCCTCGCCCTTTACGGAACCGAAACAAAGGAAGCCCGTGAAGTTTTGTCGAATACGGCTGAGAAAATCCTCGATCAGTCTTGGTCGAAGAACGGTACCCGAGCCCACCGATTGGACACAGCTTCCATTGGCGGTGGTGTCCTGTACGACAAGATTCAGGCTCTTAATCCAAGCGATGAATTACAACGTTCGATAAAGTCCCAGGCGCTAAGCATTGCCGTGAATATCGGGCAGATGTGCATGTTGATGTATGAGCAGGCGACTCTGGTAGTTTCCAAGCCGTTGCTGGTCATCATGGTCTTCTGGTTGACCGTAACGTTCGTTATCTGGGGTCTCCTCGCACCTCCGAACGGAACAGTCATTGCTGTGATGTTGGCCTCAGCCCTTTCGGCTTCCGGGGCGATCCTGTTGATCCTGGAGATGTATTCACCGTACGAGGGATTTATTCGTGTTGCGGACGCCCCCCTTCGTGCCGCGCTAGCGCATCTCGGCCATTGATCGATGCGCTTGAAGCGCAAGAGATAGAGGAGACTGGGCTTCTCATCCCATCTGTCAGCACTAAACGAAATTAAGACACTTATCCAAAAAGCCGGCTCCCTGTCGAAGTTCAGGATGTCGAGCGACTAACGGTCATACCATCTTTCGCATCAGTAGTCCGGGGCCGAAACGAGTCGCGGTCGTTCCGACAGCGGTGAAACCACATGCGGTGTAAAAGTCGAAGGCATAGGGATTACCGATAACGCAAAGCGCAGCGGATCCTTGTGCGCGGACCATCTGGACGCAGTGGTCGACCAGCGATCTTCCGACGCCACAACGCCGGATGTCCGGGTCAACGAACAGGGCGTCGAGTTCAACATCTCCATCCGGCCGAGGCAGCAACGCCGCAAATCCAACGATCTCGCCGTTTCGTTCCGAGACGAAGACCGCACCCGCAGCGATCTGATCTATCGGCAGTTCGATCGCATCAGGGTGGGCGAGTAAGGCGTCACGATCGCCAGTATTGGTGAGGGACGCACGTAATTGCAGGGCCTCAAGCTCTTTTTGCTCGGAGATGACCGCGCAGCGAATGAGGAAACTACTCACGGCTCAGGAGTGTAGCAGCCCACGTCCAGTATGCGTTCGACCCACGAGAGAGAGTTAAGGGCGGATCGACATGGCGTGGTGGAAGATGTTGTTGGGGTCGTACTTCTTCTTGACACTCTGGAGGAAGGGATAGAGGTCGCCGGTGCCGTAGTAGAGCTGGGGCCAGTAGTCGTATTGGAGCATGTCGACGTCGGGGTAGTTGATGTAGCAGCCCTCGTACTGGTCGCTCCAGAAGGGCGTTCCGTTGTACTTGGCGCCTGCGGTGGATTTGCCGTAGAGCTCGGTGAAGAAGTCTCGCATCCACTGGATGATTCCGGCATCGTGCGCGGGGTCGGCCCAGCTGGCGATGAACTGGCACTTGAGGACGGAGTTGCGCTGGGGGAGCGAGGTCTCGTCGAGCATCTGCTTTTTGTTGACGGCACCGCCGAAGGAGTCGGAGAGGACGGTGCAGCCCTTGAGGTCGACGCCGGGGACGGTGCGGTTGAGGTGCTTGTAGAAGATGGCGGCCTCTTCGCGGGTGAAGCCTCGGCGCATGTAGCTGGACTTGTACTTGTGGCGGCGGCTGGGCGGGGGCGCGTTCGGCCCGCGATTGCCACCGCCTCCGCCACCGCTGTTTCCGGCGGCGGGGGCGTTGGCTTCGATCCAGCTCATCTTGTTAAGGGTGTGGTTGGCGAGGCAGACGGGGCTGCCAGTGGCGGCGGGCTCGGGATGGTGCTCGGCCATAACGGGATGGCGGCTGATCTCGGCGACTGGCTTGCACTCGTCGAAGACGGCGAGGTACTCGTCGAGGACGCGGGTGTCGTTGACGGTGCCGTCGGGATTGACGAAGGCGACGCTCATGGAGAGGTGACCGGAGCTGCGGTGGGCGAGGCTGAAGATGGAGAAGAGCCCCCAGGTGTCGGGGTCCTGGCCGCGGGTCTCCCAGTAGTTGCCGAAGAGGTGGAGGATGCGGGCGAAGCGCTCCTCGGTCATGCCGTCCCAGTCGAAGGAGATGCTGCCGCGAAGGGTCTCGGTGGGAGCCTTGGGCAGGGTGTCGAAGTAAAAGTTGGTGACGATGCCGTAGCTGCCTCCGCCGGAGCCATTACAGGCGCGGAGGAGGTCGGCGTCGTTGTGCTTGTCGATATGGCGGACGCGGGCCTTGCCGGCGGCATCGATGGTGACGATCTCGGCGGCGGTGACCCAGTCTGGGGTGAGGCCGTGGAGGCGGGAGAGGAGGCCGTAGCCTCCGCCGGTGACGTGGCCGCCGGCACCGACGAGCGGGCAGGTTCCGCCGGGGATGGTGACGAGGGCGCGTTTGTAGAGGTCGGCGTAGGCGCGGCCGAGGGTGGCTCCGGCTCCGAGGCGGTATTTGGGGCCGTTGGCGGGCGGCTCGGTGCCGGTGATCATGCTGAGGTCGATGATGGCGCCGCCGGGGTTGTTGTCGACGAAGTCCTCGTAGCAGTGGCCGCCGGAGCGGATGGTGGGGCGGAGGCCCTGGTGGACAAAGCGCTCGAGCGCCTCGGCGACGTCCGCGGAGTTGTCGCAGAGGGCGATGCGGCTGGCTCGGTCGTGCTTGGTGGCGGGGAAGCGGGCGTTCTGTCCGTGGCAGAGGCGGTCGAAACGGACGTCGCCTGGGGGGACGATCTCAATGGCCATTAGGGAATCTCTTTGGGGTCACGATAGCAGAGGGGTGGTGGGGTTTGAATCGGACATAAGGCCTAGTGGGGCTGCAGGGAGATCGGTGGCGCTTTGGGCGAAATGCGGGGTTCCTCGCTGCGCTCGGAATGACGCTTTCCGGAGGAGACTGCTGGGCGCACTTAGTTGCTGGCTTGTTCGCGTTTGTAGGGTTTTTGTATGAGGGCTCGTGCCTCGTTGACGGCTCCCTGGGTGTTGTCGTTGGTCTGGACGGCGAGGCGGTACTCGTTGACGGCGCGGTCGCGCTGGCCGGTGATGTCGAAGATGCGGCCGAGCTCGATGTGGCTCCAAACCTCGACCCACTTGGGGTCGCCGTCGCCGCGGAGGGCGTCGCGGAAGGCGTTGGCGGCGGACTGATAGTTGCGCTGCATGAAGAAGACTTCGCCGATGCGGTAGGAGGCGAGTGAGCTGCTCTTGTTGGCGTCGAGGGCCTTCTGGTACTCGATGAGTCCGGCGGTGAGATCGCCCTGGGCGACCTGCTGCTGGCCACGGAGGACGGCGACGCGAACGGCGAGGTCGGGGGTGGACTTGAGGACCCAGTTCTGCGGATCGATGGAGATGCGGCGCGGGCGGCCGAAGGTCTCGACGGAGAACTGGCTGTCGGTTCCGGTGACGTCGACGCGGCGGGTCTCGGTTTTGCCGTCGGTCTCGATGCGGAGCTCTACGGGCATGCGGAAGAGGTCGAGATCCTGGGCGATGGAGCCTACGGTGCGGAAGCCCTTGTTACTGCCGAGGCGGAAGACGGTGTACTTGTTGGTGAAGGTGGGGGCTCCGGTTCCGTCGCACCATTGGGCGAAGAAGCTGGTGAGCTGGAGCTGCGATTGGGCTTCGGCGACGGCCTGGACGTTGGCGGTGCGAACGCCCTTGTCGGTGTACTGGGAGAGGAGGCCGCGGAGGAACTTGATGAAGGCGTCGTCACCCATCTCCCAGCGGAGCATGTGGAAGACCATGGCTCCCTTTTCGAGGGTCATGGACTGGAACTGCGGGGAGAAGGGATCGAGGCGTCCGACGGTGCTGAGGGGCTCGGTGTCGTAGGCGAGGGCACCGGCCTGGACGTCGGTGACGGCGGACTGGAAGGCGGTCTTGCCAGCAGAGTCTTCGACGAACATCAGCTCGGCGTAGCGGGACATGCCGTTCGTAATCCAGGTGTCGTTGAGCGTTGCGGGGGAGATCTCGGAGCCCCACCACTGGTGGGCGAGGGTGTTGGCGAGGAGGCGGGAGTAGGTCTTGCCGGCGACACGGGCTGCGGCGATGCCGGCGATCTCAGGCGCCCAGGTGGCGGAGACGGCGTCGCCGGGAAGCTCGACGAGGTTGATGTGTCCGCTCTCGGGCTGGCCGAAGGTGGTGGTCATGAACTCGAACTGTTTGGCGGCGTCCTGAGCCAGGGTGATGGCGGCGGCCTTGCGCGGTTCGGTGACGAAGACGCGGATGTTGTTGATGCCGGGGGCGGTGATGGAGTCGAGGAACTTGCCGGCGATGATAGTTCCGGGGAAGCCGGGCTTGGCCCACTTGAAGGTGTACTCGATGCGATTGCCGGGGAGGCTCTTTGGGGCGGCTACTCCTGAGCCGGAGCCGACGACGCGCTCGTCGCCGGGGACGCGGATGTGCATCTCGGCGGTGAAGCGGTTGGTGTAGAGGCCGACCATGGGGAACCAGCGTCCGGGGTAGAGGAGGATGCTGATGGGGTCTTGGACGGAGGCGAGGTTGATGCCCTCGACGGGGCTGGTCTCGGCGCCCTTGAGGACGCCGGAGTACTCGAAGGTCCAAGTGGCGGAGGTGCCCTTGGGGATGGGGTTGGCGAGGCTGAAGCGGACGGTGGAGTTGGTGGTGAGTCGCTCGGCCTCGAGGGGCTTCTTCGCGGCGTCGGTGACTTTGGTGAGCTGCAAGCCGTTGTTGAGCTCGAAGACGGGGGCAGTGAGGTCTTCAAGCGCGGTGAAGGTGACCTGCGCGGTGGCGGAGAGCTTGTTCTCGTCGGGGTAGAGGTCGGCGCTGATGACGTAGCCGGTGACCTGAAGCTGCGGGCGGGCGGGCGCGGCCCAAGCAGCGGTCGCGAGAGCGAAGAGGACAAGAGCAACCGAGGTGCGAAGATTTCGAACAAGAACGCGCATGAAAGCGAAGATCCTCAACAACATGGTACTGCTATGTACCCGCTGGGTACGCGGGCTGTCTGATTAGACGCTTGCGGATGAGATTCGGCCACCAGTGGTGACGGTTGGCTGGGGCAGGAGGGAGTCGACGGCGTCGGCGACCTGGGCGATGGAGCTGGCTCCGGCTTGTGGGAGAAGGCTTTGGCGGAGGCCGGCGAGGTCGGCGATCATCTGGGAGCGCTGGGGAGTGTCGTCGAGGAGGGGGCGGAGGGCCTGGGCGACGTTGGCTGCGGTGAAGTTGTCCTGAAGGAGCTCGGGGACGATGCGGCGGCCGGCGATGAGGTTCACCATGGCGATGGGGAGGTTGCCGTGGGAGTCGAGGCCGGCATCGGGAGCGGTGGAGGACCAGACCTCGGGGGGGTAGTGGACCAGGCGCTTGGCGAGCTTGAAGGTGAGCGGGGAGACCTTGTAGACGACAACGAAGGGGTTGCCGATAACGGCGGCCTGGACGGTGGCGGTTCCGCTGGCGACGATAGAGGCTTGGGCGTGGTGGAGGGCCTCGCGGGCATCGGGGACGAGGGTGATAGAACTTTTCGGCCAATGCAATCGAGGAAGGATTTCCTGAAAGACAAAGTTGCTGACCCATCCTATGTCGACAGTGCTTGCAACAGGTATCAAGAAGTCATAGTCGGGGCCGAGAACTGCTGCGGCTTCGAGCATCGTTGGCAGATTTGATTCGACCTCCTTCCTTCGGCTACCTGGGAGCAATGCGATCCAACGCCTGCTCATGTGCGAGCTAGATTGCGGGTCTTCGCGATTCGCGGACATATATGTGACTGCGAATTGCTCACGAGAGATCGTGGGGCAGGGAAGCTCGGCTAACGGGTGGCCGGTGAAGGTGGCGTTGACGTGGCGGCTGCGGTAGAAGGTTTCCTCGAAGGGAAAGATGACCATCATGCGGTCGACGCGCTGCTGGACCCAGCGGAGACGGCGGCGCTTCCAGGCCCAGAGCTGGGGGCTGACGAAGTAGACGACGGGGATGTTTAGCGCTTTGAGCTCGCGGGCGAGGCGGAGGTTGACGTCGGGGAAGTCGATGAGGACGGCGGCCTGCGGGCGGCGTTGCTTGATGGAGGCGACGAGGCGGCGGTAGGAGCCGTAGACGCGCGGGGCGTGGCGTAGTACCTCGGTGATGCCCATGTGGGCTACGTCTTCGGCTCGGACGATGCGCTGCTGGCCTGCGGACTCCATCTCGCGGCCGCCTAAGCCGAAGAAGGTGGCGCCGGGATGGCGGCCGGAGAACTCGGTAATGATCTGTGCGCCGTAGTGATCGCCGGATGCTTCTCCGGCGGAGAGGAAGATGGTCGGGTTGGAGGTGGTGGCAATGGCTCCAGTGTAGATTCTTCTCGGAGGGATTGCATGGCGAGTAGCGTGAAGCGGTTTCGCGCGGTACTGGAGCCTTTGAGCGGCGGGCTGGGGTGGG
The DNA here is from genome assembly GCF_000745965.1 of Edaphobacter aggregans DSM 19364. Classification (GTDB taxonomy): domain Bacteria; phylum Acidobacteriota; class Terriglobia; order Terriglobales; family Acidobacteriaceae; genus Edaphobacter; species Edaphobacter aggregans. The sequence goes on from NZ_JQKI01000014.1 coordinate 20,298, forward strand.
TGGTGGCGCGGGTTCCGTTCGATGTGGGCAAGACGTGGAAGAAGATGATACGGCTGCGAGTGAAGGTGGAGACGGGCGGCGAGGTCTTTCGCACGTCGCTGTTTACGTTTGCGGACCCGACGCAGGGCGGGCACTTTGTTCTGGTGAACAAGAAGATGCAGAAGGCTGCAGGAGTGAAGCTGGGAGGGATGATCGACCTGGCGGTGGAGCCGGATTTGGATGAGCGTCAGACGGAGGCGCCGGAGGAGTTGGAGAAGATCTTCAAGAAGGAGAAGGCGCTGAAGAAGTGGTATGGGAAGCTGAGCGATTCGATTCGGCGGGACATCGCGAGGTTGATTGAAGACGTGAAGAGTGCGGAGGTGAGGGAGCGGCGCGCGGAGCAGATGGCGGAGCGGATGCTGTTGGCGATGGAGGGGGAGAAGGTGCTGCCTCCGATCCTGGAGTTGGCTTTTCGGAGGCATCCTCGGGCGAAGGAGGGGTGGGAGAAGATGACTGAGGTTCAGCGGCGGGGGCATCTGCTGGGAGTGTTTTATTACCAGAGCCCGGAGGCGCGGGAGAAGAGGGCGGCGAAGGTGGTCGCGGATTGTCTAAAGGTGGCTGAGAAGTGAGGGAACGTTCTGTGTCGTTCCTGTTGGCAGCTGCAAGCCGCAGCCTGTTGCTTCGAGACAGATTCAGCGGACGGATGAAAGAGAGATTTGCCTCCTTTGCATTGGAGAAGGAGCGGATGGTCCTGTGGAGCGCGGGGCGAAGACTTTTGGCTGTCTATGTGTCAGCCGGAGAGGACGCGCCTGTGTTCCTTATCTGTCATGGAATCGGTGAGAGGGTTGAGTACTGGGGTGATGTTCAGGCTCTGTTGAGGGAGATGGGAGTCTCTTCACTTGTCTTTAACTACACCGGTTTCGGAGCAAGCAAAGGCAGGATAAGAATAGATCACTGTGAAGAGGATGCGATTGCCGCTTATAGAGAGCTGAGGCGGCGCGGAGCCGGGACGATATTTCTTCTGGGATATTCGATGGGCAGCGGCGTCGCCTCCGCAATTGCTTCACGCGTTGATCGTGATGGAGTGATTCTGTGCGAGGGTTTTTCTTCACTCCGTGCGGCAGCGAACGCGGCAGGATTGCCGAGATGGCTAGCCTCGCTAGCGAAAGACATATGGCCAACAACAAAGCATGTGGCTGGATTGAAAGTCCCGGTTCTGGTCGTTCATAGCGATGCGGATGAGCTGTTGCCGCTTTCGATGGCAGAGGAACTGGCGCTGGCGTGCGAGTCGAACGGAGAGAAGATTGTCGTGCAAGGACTGGCCCATAATGCGCCGATCTTTGCTGCTGCACCAACATACTGGCGGCCGATCGTGGATTGGTCGAAGAAACAGGTAGAAAACTGACGTCGTCCAAAAGTGACGAGTGTTGAAGAAGAAGGCCGCCGTGCGGGGTTTCGCGGCGGCCTTTGCTATTGCCTGGTACGAGTGCGTGTCAGCCCTGGTCCTGATGGAGAACGCGGTAGCTTGTGCCGCCTCGCGACCAGACGAGCAAGAAGGACGTCCTGTCCGGAAGGGATGGTGTGGACGGTGTCGACAGCCTGCTTCGCCGAGTCAACGTTCTTGCGGTTGACCTGCACGATGACGTCGCCGGGCTGGAGGCCAGCGTCTTCGGCAGGGCTGCCGGGACGGACACTTGCGATCGCCGCGCCCTTGATGTTGTCAGGCAGGTTGAGCTGCTGACGGATGTCGGGCGTGATGTCGGACATGGCGAGGCCGAGCTTGCCCTGCTGGGAAGGTGAGCCGTTGTCGTCGCTGTCGTTGCTGGCAACCTTGTCTTTGGCGTTGTACTCGCCGACGGTGAGGTCGAGAGTCTGCGGGTGGCCGTTGCGCAGAATGCCAAGCTGGACCCTGGTCCCGGGGGTGGTTCCGGCGATGGCGAGCTGGAGGTCGCTGCCGTTGATCATCTTCTTGCCGTTCAGCTGCTGGATGACGTCGCCGTTCTGAAGACCGGCGCGGGAGGCGGGCGAGTTGGGCGAGACCTGGGCGACGATGGCTCCGGTCGCCTCGGTGAGGTTGAAGAAGTGCGCGTTCTCGGGAGTGACGTCGTTCATGCTGATGCCGAGATAGCCGTGGTGGACGCCGCCGGTCTGGATGATCTGATCGGCAGTGGCCTTGGCGACCTGCGCGGGAATGGCGAAGCCAGCGCCGGCGAAGGAGCCGGAGTCGGAGATGATGAAGGTGTTGATTCCGACGAGCTCACCGTGCGAGTTGACGAGCGCTCCGCCGGAGTTGCCGGGGTTGATCGCGGCGTCGGTCTGGATGTAGCCGCCGAGCTTGCGGGCGTCGTCGGAGTAGGGGTTCTGGCGGTTGACGGCGCTGACGATGCCGCGGGTGACGGAGAACTGGAAGTAGCCGAAGGGGCTTCCGAAGGCGAGGACGGTCTGGCCGGGCTCGAGCTTCGTGGAGTCGCCCCAGGACATGGCGGGGAGATCGTGCGCATCGACCTTGATGACGGCGAGGTCGGTGAGCTTGTCGACGCCGACAACCTTGGCGTTCATGACGCGGCGGTCGTGCAGGGTGACTTTGATCTGTGTGGCTCCGTCGACGACGTGGTTGTTGGTGATGATGTAGCCGTCGGGGGAGATGATGACTCCGCTGCCGATGCCGTGCTGGAGCGGCTGCTGCTCAGGCGCCATGCGATGGCCGCCGCGGCCGTTACCGCCGAAGGGAATGCCGAAGAACTGCGCGAAGCCGGGCGGGAGGTCCTGCGGGTCGATACCTTGCATCTGGACATGCTGCTCTTCGCCGCGCGAGGTGACGGCGACGTTGACGATGGCGGGCGTAACGCGGGCCGCGAGGGCTTCCATGGCGCGGTCCATCGCGGTGAGGGCGGAGACGCTCTGGTCGTCGAGAGGCGCGGCGCTGACGGCAGAGGCATGGACGTTGTTGGAGTGGACCGCGAAGGCCGATGCGAGGACGGCGGCTGCGGCGATCCCGGCGGGAACTGCGAACTTCCGGGTCTTTGTTACTAATTGATTAGTTGTTGCGGGCATGTGTTGCTCCTTCTGGAAAAAATGTGGCTAGAGTTGGATGATGAGCCAGCCGTCTCCGAAGGGGACGGCGGCGTAGGAAGGCGAGATCTCGGTGGTGGTGACGTAGTAGGCCTGGACTGTGCTGTAACGACCTGCTGGTTTATGTTGCGGTGCGGCGGTGCGCAACAGCCCGGGTTGTTGTGGTTTTGCAAATCTGGTTGGGCGCGGCTTCTTTGTCGAAGGTGGTGTGATTAGCGATGTGGGTTTCGCCGTGGAGACAGTCGCCTTCAGCAGAGTTGCGTGAGGTTGTTCCGACGTGGGGTTATAGAGAACCGGGATAGCTTTGGGTGTGGCTTCGCGGTAGAAGGTATCGACGCCGCTTGCGACGGGAACAGTTGACGTGTTGGTGAAGCTGACCAGGTGCGGAGCGTGGGTGAGCTCGACTGCTCCGCCGAGAAGCATGACTGAGAGCGTTGCGACGGAGGCTCGTGCGTATGCGGGGGAGAGCCTGGCGATAGGTTTGAGCAGCGTGTGGACGCGGCGGGCGAGCTCGGACTGGCGGCTCCATGCGGAGACCGCGAGGCTGAGGCGGCGTGTGTGGAGGCGGCACTCGGCGAGCCTAGTAAGGCAGTGCGCGTAGTCGAAGGGCGCCGCGGTGCGGGCGATGACGCCGGCGTCGCAGGCGAGTTCGCGCTCAAGCGAGAGGCGGCGGTCTACGAGGAGGAGCGCCGGATTGAGAGGAAAGAGAGCGACGGCAATCTTCTGGGCGAGGTTGGTCCAGTCGTCGTGGCGACGAAGGTGCTCACACTCGTGGAGGACGATCTGGTGAAGCTCGGATTTTGTGAGCTTGGCAAAGAGGGATTCAGGGACCAGCAGGCGAGGCGTGAGGAAGCCGATGACGCAGGGCGAGTCGACGTCGGGAGACGTGCAGAGAACGACGGGGCGTCGCGTGCCGGTGAGGACTTCGGCGATGGATTCGGACTCGGTGACTGGCCTGGAACGATTCGCGATGCGACGCAGCTTCAGGGTTTGGAGAAAGAGCTGCGTGACTCGGGCGACGGTGAGGGCTGCCCAGAGCGCGGCGATTGCGATCGCGATTGTGGGCGAGAGATGGAGGATTGCCGACGACGGAGCTTCGGTAGAGGAGGCCGGCGTGCGGAGGTGCAGCAGCGGGATGGCGACGACGAGCGCGAAGGTGAGGAACCATATCGCGAACCGTACCGACGCTGAGATACGAGAGAGGAGAGCAAGGCAGATTGCTATGGCAGCTATGAAAGCAAGGCCCTGCCAGAGGCCGGCGACGAAGGTCTCGGCGGCGAGACGTGCGAGTTGGGGGAGGATGTTGACGATGTTCGTCATGACTACGACTCCTCCGTTTCGGCGGTGGCTTCGGCCTGGGCGATAGCTTCCTTGAGGCGCTGGAGCTCCTGGGGGGTGATGTCGCCGTCGCCGAGGAGCGAGAGCATCAGCTGCTCGCGGGAGTTGTCGAAGAAGCGGTGGAGGACGTGGCGGACCTCGGAGCGGCTGGCGTCGTGCTGGGCAACACAGGGGCTGTAGAGGAAGGCTCGGCCCTCCTGGCGATGCTGGACGTAGCCCTTCTGCTCGAGGATGCGGACGGTGGTCAGGACGGAGGTGTAGGCCAGGGGCGCGTCGGCGGGCAGGGCGGAGACGAGGTCGCTGACGAGCGATTCGCCACGGTCCCAGAGGATGCGCATGATGCGTAACTCAGCCTCTGTCAGGGTGTTGGAGCGTTTCGGCGGCATCCGTGTCCTTTGGTCCCCACACATGGGGACACCGGTAGGACGAACTACTAAGGAATTAGTTAGCGGGGGGGGGTGGATTGGGTTGAATGCGGCGGTGGAGAAGCAGATCCCTCCACTCCGGTCGGGATGACACCTTTAGGGATGATCGGCTTCAGTCGGGATGACACTTGTGAAGGAGGTAGTCGGGTCCGGTCGAGATAAGACTTTTTGCGATGAACGGATTGGTTAGTCGGCGCTGAGGGGTTCGAGGGAGGAGGGGGTCTCGGTGGTGGTGCCGAGTTCCTGGTCCTTGTACTGGAGCTGGTAGAGCTTCCAGTAGAGGCCTCGGTGGGCGAGGAGCTGCTGGTGGGTTCCGCGCTCGCGGAGCTGGCCCTTGTGCATGACAAGGATGGTGTCGGCGCGCTGGATGGTGGAGAGCCGATGCGCGATGAGGATGGAGGTGCGTCCGGTGATCATGCGGGAGAGGGCGAGACGGACGCGCAGCTCGGTGTCGGTGTCAACGGAGCTGGTGGCCTCGTCGAGGATGAGGATGCGGGGGGCGTGGGCGAGGGCGCGGGCGAAGCTGATGAGCTGCTTCTGGCCGGTGGAGAGGGTGGCTCCGCGCTCCCGGACGGGTTCTTTGAACTGCAGGGGCAGGGAACGAATGAAGTCGCCGACGTTGACCTCGTCGCAGGCGCGTTGCAACTGTTCGTCGGTGATCCAGGAGGAGCCGAGGCGGATGTTGTCGGCGACGGTGCCGGTGAAGAGGAAGGGGTCCTGGAGGACGACGCCGAAGCGGCGGCGGAGGGCGGTGAGGTCCTGCTTGCGGACGTCGACGCCATCGACGAGGATCTCGCCGCGCTGGATGTCGTAGAAGCGCATCATGAGGCCGGTAATGGTGGTCTTGCCGGCGCCGGTGTGGCCGACGATGGCGGCAGTCTCGTCGGGCTCGATGATGAAGGAGACGCCGCGGAGGATCCACTCGATGTCGGCGAAGGTCTCGAGTTCGGAGTCGGTGGCGCTGTGGATGCGGGCGAGCTGGTAATCGTCGAGATGCTGGTAGGTGAACCAGACGTTGCGGAACTCGACGCGTCCGGAGTCGTCTCCGGTGATGGAATGCGCGGGGGAGACGATCTCGGATCTGGTGTCGAGGAGCTTGAAGACGCGCTCGGCGGCGGCCATGGCAGCCTGGAGGATGTTGTACTTCTCGCTGAGGTCCTGGATGGGGCGGAAGAAGCGCTGGGCGTACTGAATGAAGGCGATGAGGATGCCGAGGGTGACGGTACCGTGGTGGACGCCGGAGCCTCCTCGCCAGATGACGAGGGCGATGGCGGTGGCGCTGAGTAGCTCGACGATGGGGTAGTAGAGGGCGTAGGCGAAGATGGCATCAGACCAGGCTTTTTTGTTCTCCGCGTTGACCTGGGAGAAGTCGTTGAAGGCGCGGCGCTCGCGGTTGAAGAGCTGCACGATGGACATGCCGGAGACGTACTCCTGGGTGAAGGAGTTGATGCGCGCGGTGGCGGAGCGCTGGCGTCGGTAGCTGTCGCGGACGTGCCTGCGGAAGATGCGCGTGACGTAGAGGATGGCCGGGATGACGGAGATGGTGAGCAGGGCGAGGGGCCAGCTCATGCGCAGCATGATGATGACGATGAAGGCGAGGACGAAGACGTCTTCAAAGATGGCGAGGACGCCGGAGGTGAACATCTCGTTGAGGGCGTCGACGTCGGAAGTGACGCGGGTGACGAGGCGGCCGACGGGGTTGCGGTCGAAGAAGGCGGGCGACATGCGCTGCAGGTGGCGGAAGATCTGGCTGCGCAGGTCGAACATGATCTTCTGGCCGGTCCACTGCATGAGGTAGGTCTGGACGAACTCGAGCGCGAAGGTGAGGAGCAGCGCGCCGAGATAGATGAGGCCGAGCTGGGTGATGCCCTTTATGGGCGCGGGGTCGAGGTGCCGCGCGAGCCAGGAGAGCTCATGCGGGGTGCCGGTCATGTAGGTGTCGACCGCGACCTTGACGAGGTAGGGCCCCATGACGTCGGTGGCGGCCTTGATGAGGATGGCAACGGCGGAGAGTGCGACCTGAAGGCGATAGGGCCGAAGGTAGGTGAGGAGGCGGCGCATCAGGCGGCCGTCGTATGCCTTGCCTAAGACCTCATCGTCCTGCGCGGGCTTTTTTGCAGGGTCTTTGGCGGCTTCGCTGAATGTCTTCTGATCGGCCATCTACAACTATTTTAGATGCTTGGCGGGTGGGGCGGATTCGAAACGGGATATTGGGGAACGAGAGAGGCATCACTCTTTCGGGGCAGTGTCGGTCTCGGCGGCTCCGCGGATTGCGCCCTGGTCGGGGAGCTGGGCGAAGACGACGAGGCGCATGTGGGCGGCGGACTCGTCAGTGGGAGCGGTGAGCTTGAAGGAGACGGGGCCTTTGCTGAGGTCCTGGATCTTTCCGACGCGCTGGAAGGAGCGGACGACGCTGACGAGATCGAGATGGCGGCCGCCGTTTTCGCCGGACTTGACCTCGGTGGAGGCGGTGGGGTCGACGAGGACGGCGTAGAGGTCGCCGCGCGGGAGATCGGAGCCGGTGGCGGCTGAGACCGAGCAGGAGATGTGCTTGCCATCGACTGCGGGCTGGGAGAGGGAGAGGGGGATCTTGGGTGACTGCGCGGCCTGGGTGATGGAGGCGATGGCCTTGGAGGGATCGCTGCCGAGGAACTGCGCCGTGCCGTCGACGACCATCTGCGGGGTGTAGGGATCGTCGAACTTCAGGCGCGGGGCGTAGAGGTTCTGGCGCTCGGCGAACAGGGAGGAGGAGAAGCGGTCGCGCCAGCCGGTGCGGTCCCAGTAGTCGACGTGCTCCTCGAGGACGATGATGCGGGCGTTGGCGACGGGCTGCTGCTTCTGGAGTGTGGCGAGGAGCTTGTCGGCGGGCGGGCAACTGGAGCAGCCCTCGGAGGTGAAGAGCTCGACGAGGACGGGAGTGCGGGGCTGAGTGGTTGAAGGTTTCGGAGCAGGGGATTGGGCGGGGAGGGTGAGAGGTAGGAGCAGAAGAAGCGGCGCGGAGCGAAGCAGCGTCTGGAGCACGGTGGTCCTTTCCGAATCGTTTGGCTTCGAACCGGATTCTACTGCCTGGTTGGATGGAGGCGGGAGGGCGGCGGTCACAAAGAAAGTGGTCCGCATGAAAGAATGAGAGCTGAGGCTTTGTTCGTGGATTCTCCGGTCGGGATTTATCTTTCGGTGCCGTTTTGCAAGGCGAAATGCAGCTTCTGCAACTTTGCGTCGGATGCGTTTGGCAGCGCGCGGATGGAGGCGTATGTTGAGCGGCTGTGTGGGGAGATTCGGGGTTCGAGGCCGGCGGCGAAGCATATGGGGGCGAGGCTGGAGCGTGCGGCAGACTCGATTTATTTTGGCGGAGGGACGCCGAGTCTTTTGTCTGCGGCGCAGTTTCGGACGATCTTTGCAGCGTTGCGTGAGCAGTTTGAGGTAGATGCGGATGCTGAGGTGACGCTGGAGTGCGCACCGGGACAGCTGGCTCCGGAGACGCTAGAGGAGCTGCTGCGGCAGGGCGTGAATCGCGTGAGCCTGGGGGTGCAGTCATTTGTGGATCGCGAGGCGCAGGCGGTGGGAAGGCTGCACACGGCGGCGATGTGCGAGGCGGAGATTGCGCGACTGCGCGCGGCGGGGATGCGGGAGATCGGGATCGATCTGATCGCTGGATTGCCGCATCAGGGCGAGGCAAGCTGGCGGGAGTCGGTGGAGCGCGCGGTTGCTAGTGGCGTGACGCATGTGAGCGTGTACATGCTGGAAGTGGACGAGGAGTCGCGGCTCGGAAGAGAGGTGCTCGCAGGAGGCGTGCGGTACGGCGCGCGCGAGGTGCCCTCGGAGGACGAGATGGCCGCTTGGTACGAGGCGGGCTGCGAGATGCTGGATACGGCGGGCGTGCGGCAGTACGAGATCTCGAACTTTGCGCGGGAGGGGCACGAGTCGCGGCACAACGTAAAGTACTGGCGGCGGCTGCCGTATATCGGCTTCGGGCTGGATGCGCACTCGATGCTGCCATTGCATGAGGGAGCTGTGCGGTTTCAGAATACGGACGATCTGGATGTTTACATGGGCGACGTGGCGAGTGCGGGGCCGCTGGGGACTTTGCAAAGGGTGACGGCGAAGCCGGAGGCTCAGTTCATCGGCAGGGAGGCGGCGTTTGAGGAGTCGCTGTTTCTGGGGCTGCGGTTGAACGAGGGTGTGAGGCTGGATGCGTTGCGTGAGTCGTTCGGCGGGGTTCTGGTGGCGAGTGTGATGCCGGGAGTGGAAGAGGCGCGGGAGGCGGGGCTGTTGGTGATTGATGGCGAGCGGGTCCGGCTGACGGCGAAGGGACGTATGGCGTCGAACGAGGTCTTCAGCCGGCTGCTGGTTCCGGCTTTGGCGTGAGAATTCAAAGTGGAATATTTCAGGACAGGAGTGAAGGAGAACGATGATCGATCTGCGCAGTGATACCGTAACGCGGCCTACGCCCGCGATGCGGCAGGCGATGGCCTTGGCCGAGGTGGGCGACGACGTGTATGGCGAAGACCCGACAGTGAACCAGCTGGAGAAGGAGGCGGCTGGTGTCTTCGGCAAAGAGGCTGCGATCCTGGTGCCGACGGGAACGATGGGCAACCAGATCGCAATCCGGCTGCACACCGAGCACGGGCAGGAGGTGATCTGCGAGGCGCGGTCGCATGTTCTGGATTGGGAGATGGCCATGATGGCGGCGTTCTCGGGCTGCCAGGCGCGTACGGTGGAGGGAGAGCGCGGGGTTCTGACGTGGGAGAAGATAAGGCGGGCGATCGGGCCGAAGATCTACTACCGACAGCCTACGGGGCTGGTGTGCGTGGAGAATACGCACAACATGGCCGGAGGGACGGTGACTCCGCTGGATCTGATGAAGGAGATAGGGCGCGGGGCGAAAGAGGCCGGGCTGCCGGTGCACCTGGACGGCGCGAGGGTCTTCAACGCGGCGACGACGCTTGGGGTCTGCGTTGCGGAGCTGACGGCAGGGTTCGACACGGTGATGTTCTGCCTGTCGAAGGGCTTGGGAGCGCCGGTGGGTTCAATGCTTGTCGGGAGCGCGAAAGCGATCGAGCGGGCGCGCGTGTTTCGCAAGGCTCTGGGCGGAGGAATGCGGCAGGCCGGTGTGCTGGCGGCGGCGGGGCTGATCGCTCTGAACGAGATGCCGAAGCGGCTGGCGGAGGATCATGCAAACGCGCGTCTGCTGGCTGAGGCGGTGGCGAAGGAGGCGAGCGCAGAGATCGATCTGGACTCCGTCGAAACGAATATCGTGATCTTCCGGCTGCGCGGCGAGGCGGATGCTGCGGCGTTCTGCGCGGCACTGAAGCAGAAGGGTGTGCTGGCGAGCGCGATCGGGCCGCATGCGGTGCGCTTTGTGACGCACTATGACGTGAGCAGGGCGGCGTGTGAGGAGGCGACTGGGGTTATTGCGACTGAGCTGCGTGCGCTGCGTGGCTAGTTCGGCACGGCGTTGACGACGGGCTTTTCGGCGAGAAAGACGCTGACGACGGTTCCGTGGGCCGATTCGCCGGTATCGCTGGCGAGGTCGATGGTTCCGCCGTGCTTGTGGATGATGCCACGGCTGACCCAGAGGCCGAGACCGGTTCCGTGCTCGCCCTTGGTGGTGAAGAAGGGCTGAAAGAGGTGGGGGCGCACCTCTTCGGAGATGCCGGCGCCGTTGTCGGCGATGATGACGAGTGCACCGGGAGGCATCTTCTGCCCTGCGCTGCTGATTCCGGCAGCCAGCGTGGAGGCGCTGACGCGGACCTCGCCGCCGGGGCTGGCTGCCTCTGCGGCGTTGGTAATGAGGTTGGTGAAGACCTGGCGGAGCTCGGCGGGAAAGGCATCGACGGGGACGGGGCTGGGCAGGTCTGTGTGGACGGTGATGCCGAGCTCGAGGAAGCGATGTTCCATGAGGAGGAGAATATCTTCGAGGATCTCCTTGAGGTCGACCTGGACGGGCGCGCGGGACTCGCGGTAGAGGCCCAGCATGGCGCGGCTGATCTGGGTGACGCGCGCCAGCTCGCGTTCGGCCATGTCGATGAACTGCTTTGACTCGTCTTCGGAGACGCCGTTGCGCATGAGGTAGAGGAGGTTGGAGACGGAGTCGAGGGGGTTGTGGATCTCGTGTGCGATGGTGGCGGCGAGGCGGCCGGCGACGGCGAGCTTCTCGTTGGCGAGCAGAGCCTCCTGGGTGCGGCGCTCGATGGTGATGTCGCGGAAGACGAGGACGATGCCGACGGTGGCGCCGGTCTGATCGCGGATGGGTGCACCGCTGTCGGCGACGATGATGCGGGTGTGGTCCTTGCGGACGAGGGCGGTGTGGTTGGCGAGACCGACGACGGCGTTGAGACGCTTGACCTTGGCGACGGGAGTCTCGACCGGCTCGCCGGTGCGCTCGTTGACGATATGGAAGACCTCTTCGAGCGGAAGGCCGACGGCCTCGGCCTGCGACCAGCCGGTGAGCTCGCAGGCGATGGGATTCATCATCTGAATGCAGCCCCCGGGGTCGCAGGTGATGACGCCGTCGCCGATGGAGGCGAGGGTGGTTCGGAGCTTCTGCTCGGACTGGAATATCTCCTCGGCTCGGCGGCCGAGGACCTCGAGCGACGTCCTGTAGGCGGCGGAGACGGCATGGAGGCGGTTGCGCATGAACAGCCCGAGGAGGACTCCCATGCCGAGAGCGATGGCAAGGAGGGCCTCGAGCATGTTGCGGAGCTGACGGCGCCAATGCACGATGCGCACGGCACGGCGGGCCTCAGCGTGCTGGGTGATGGCATCGAGGTCCTGACGGACCTGTTCCATGAGGCTATTGCCGTACAGGTTGAGGTTGACGTCGTTGGTCTGTCCGCCGGCACGGACGGTGGCGATTATGGGCAGGGCGAAGGCGTCGTGCCATGTCTGGTATTCGTTGCGAAGCTCCTCGACGGTGCGCTTCTGCACGACGTCGCCGCTGGAGAGAGCGGCGAGGTTGTCGAACTCACTCTGCAGGCGGTTCTCCGCGGCGGCAAAAGGTCCAAGGAAGCGCTCGTCACCTGTAGTCTCGTAGCCCCGGAGCCCGGATTCCTGGTCGGCGATGAGGTTTCCCACCTGCGCGGCCTGGGCGATGCGGCTGTCGGTCTCCTGGATCAGGTGGACGGTCTCGTTGGCGTTGCGTATCTGCCAGTAGAGGGCTCCGGCAGTGATCAGCAGGGCAATGACCGGTAGCAGGAAGGCCTGCCGCAGAATTTGATTGAACTGGGTAAGGTTCACGGCCCTCTCGTCGTTCGCCCGGCGGTACTAAGGCGCGCTCACTGGTTGTAGCAGACTTTCGAGCTTCTGCAGAAGCACGGGGGCACCCTCTCCCTTGGTCATATAGAGATCGACCAGCGAGGTGACCTCAGGGGGCAGGCCGATGTAGGCGGAGAGCAGAAGGATTGGGATGCGGGGCTTGATCAGGCGCATGCGGCCGGCGACCTCGCCGCCGTGCATGCCGGGCATGGAGTAGTCGAGGACGACGGCGTCGACTGGCTCCTTTTCAAAGAGAGTCAGGCCGGAGGCGCCATCCAATGCCGTCAGAACGTGATATCCGGCGCGCTCGAGCAGGATCTTCCGGACCCTGAGTCCGACGAGTTCGTCGTCCACGCAAAGAATAAGGTGGGAGTTCTGTGCCATACGGTTCGAGTCCGATCAGAACAAATCCGGGGTTGTGGCAGGTTGCCCTGCCAGTATACGTAGAGAAGATGTCGTGGGCCAGCTATCAACGATTCATCAAACGTTTGCAAAGTATGGACATCGATGTTCTAAGCTGATAGACGGAAACGTCCCGCATTTGTATTGAGGTCGAGCAACTTGAATCAGACGATTTTTGTGTTGGAAGATGATGCCGACATCTCCCGGCTGGTGCAATACCACCTGGAAAGCGCAGGATTCACGGTTCGTCCGTACCTGACGGTGGGTCAGATACTTCAGGACGCCGAGCGGCAACCGCCGGCGCTGTTTCTGCTGGATATCATGGTGCCCGGTGGGGATGGGCTGGACCTGTGCCGCAGGCTCAGGCAGAATCCAACTCTAAGCGTTGTACCGATCATCTTTCTGACCGCGCGGGCGGCCGAGAACGATCGCGTTCATGGCCTTGAACTTGGAGCCGATGACTATATCACCAAGCCATTTGGCACGCGGGAGCTGGTGGCGCGGGTAAAGGCGGTGCTGCGTCGGTTCGAGCGCCCGACGGCCCCTTCGGTGGTGAAGTTCGAGAACATCGAGATCGACGCCGGCGCAATGCAGTTGCGGGTGAACGGCGATCTGGTGACGACGACGGCGACCGAGTTCCGCCTGCTGGATTACCTGGCGCGGCATCCTGGGCGGGTCTTCAGCCGCGACCACCTTCTGGATGCGGTCTGGGGCGACGCACGGTTCGTGACGCCGCGTTCGGTAGACGTGTATGTGCGGAGGATCCGCGAAAAGATTGAGATCGACGCCGAGACGCCGCGTTACCTTAAGACTATGCGCGGGGCCGGCTACCGGTTCGAGATTCCGAAGACGGCACAGGTCCCGGCATAGGGGTAGCTAGTGACGCGCGGCCTGTTCTTCTCGTTCTTTGTCCGGATGACGATCGCCCTGGCCTTCGTTGCCCTGATGAAGGTGTGGTTTACGCCGCTGGGATGGATCGTGGGCACGCTGCTGGTGCTGGCGTGGGCGGCGGTGAACGCATTTCTGCTGTCGCGTTCTGTGCGCCGCAGTATTGCGCTGCTACAAACCTCGACGGCGGCGATCGCCGAGCGGCCGGTGGGCGCACTGCACTCTCAGTTCAGTGATTTCGATGGTCTGGCGCAGGCGATCACGCTGGCCTCAGGCCACGTGGAGCGGGTGCTGAACGATGCCGCAGAGAGCAGACGCGAGCTTGAGGCGATGATCGACAGCATGCAGGACGCTGTGGTGGCGGTCGACCAGGCGGGGCGCATTCAGTGGACCAATCAGAGGATGCAAAGGCTGATTCCGGGAACCTCTTTCTCGAGCGCGGTGCGCGTGGGCCATGCGCTGGTGCAGACGATTCGCGATCCGGAGGTGCTGGATTGCGTGAAGGTGGCGCTCGAACAGCGCGCGGTGAGCGAGCGGAGGTCGACGTCGCTGTTGCCGGGGCGGATCTTTGAGGTGGCCGCTTCGCCGATGCCGGGAGGCGGCGCGGTCGCAGTGCTGCATGACATTACCCGGATCGAGCAGGTGGAGCGCACCCAGCGCGAGTTTGTTGCCAACGTGAGTCACGAGCTGCGTACGCCGCTGACCTCGATTACCGGCTATGTGGAGACGCTGCTGGACCATGAGGCGTCCCTGAGCCCCCAGGCGCGCGAGTTTCTGACGACGATCCACAAGAATGCAACGCGGATGAACCGGCTGACCGAGGACCTGCTGGTGATGGCGCGGGTGGAGTCCTCGGAACAAGAGCTGCATCCGGCGCCGGTGCGGGCGGACTCTCTTGTACGCGATGCTGTTCAGGCGATGAGCGGCATGGTGCAGGACGAGGAGGCCGTACTGGAGATCGGGGAGACGACCTGCTGCGAGGTCTTTGCCGACCAGGATGCGATCGTCCAGGTGTTGAGCAACCTGATCGAGAACGGCATCAAGTACGGGAAGACGAAGGGCGAGGGCCGCAGCCGGGTGGTGGTGAGCGCCCGAGAGGTCTCGGAGCCGGTTGAGGCGGTCGAGTTCAGTGTGCGGGACTTTGGTCAGGGGATTGCTTCCGAGCACCTGACCCGGATCTTCGAGCGCTTCTACCGGGTGGACAAGGCGCGGTCGAGGGAGTCCGGGGGGACGGGGCTGGGGCTGGCGATCGCCCGTCACGTGGTCCAGACGCAAGGTGGGAGCATTCGGGCGGAGAGCGAGCTGAACGCCGGAAGCACGTTTCTTTTCACTCTGCCGAAGGCGGAGACCGCCGTTATCTAGCAGTGTTTCTTATCGTTTTCATTCCGATGTAACGTTACCGTAACAATTGCGCCTCAGACTAAGAAGAGGCGGGTCAGGTGTGTCTGGTGGCCTGAAATCTGAGGGGGAAGAGTGAAACGGAACGTTATTGCAGCGGGCGTATTGGCGCTGGCCACGCTTGGAGCGAGTGCGCAGAATATCAACGGAGCGGGAGCGACCTTTCCGTACCCGATCTACTCCAAGTGGTTCACCGAGTACAGCCAGCAGCATCCGAATGTAAAGATCAACTACCAGTCCATCGGCTCCGGCGGCGGAATTCGCCAGGTCTCGGAGGGTACGGTAGACTTCGGTGCGACCGACGGTCCGATGAGCGACGAGCAGATTGCCCAGGCCAAGATCAAGACGCAGCACATTCCCACCGTGCTGGGCGCGGTCGTTCCGGTATACAATCTGCCCGGGGTCAACAAGGACCTGAACTTCTCCGGTGACGTGATTGCCGACATCTATCTCGGCAAGATTTCGAAGTGGAACGACGGCCGCATCGCCAAGGACAATCCTGGCGTGAGCCTTCCGGACAAGCCGATCCTCCCGGTGTATCGTTCCGACGGCAGCGGCACGACGTACATCTTCACCGATTACCTGTCGAAGGTGAGCCCGGACTGGGTGTCGAAGGTTGGAAAGGGCACCTCAGTGAAGTGGTCAACGGGCATTGGCCAGAAGGGCAACGAGGGCGTTGCCGGGATGGTTCGTCAGTCTCCGTACTCGTTCGGGTACGTCGAGTTGATCTACGCGCTGCAGAACAAGATGCCGTTCGGCTCGGTGAAGAATGCTTCGGGCAAGTTCGTAAAGGCCACGACTGACGGTGTAACCGCTGCCGCCGCCGCCGCCGCGAAGACGATGCCTGCAGACTATCGGGTTTCCATTACGAATGCTCCTGGGCCGAATTCGTATCCGATCTCGAGCTTCACCTGGCTGCTGATTCCGCTGCACTCGACCGATGCGGCGAAGTCCGATGCTCTCAAGGGCTTCATGAACTGGATGCTGGATCATGGAGAGAGCGAGGCTTCTTCGCTGAGCTACGCTCCGTTGCCGAAGCAGGTGCAGGACATGGTTCGCAAGACGATTACGCAGATCAAATAGCGGAACCGCCGCATGTGCGCTCGGAGATGCATCCGGCGCACATGCGGCTTATCTGTTTTCACCGGCGTTGAGAGATCGGCGCCGCCGACAATCAGTTCGAAGTTTCTCCACACCCTGATTTTTGATCCCAGGCGCATGAGTATCAGAGAAGAAAACGGTGCATCACCGTCCATCCCGCCGCCGCTGGTAGCGGTGCCAGCACCTGCGTCCCAGCCGGGAGCAGCCGCTACGGTGCCCGCAGTGATCTCGCCGATACGTGCATTTCTGAACTCGCGGGGAAGCGGGCGTGTGGCCGATTCAAGCTTCGCCGCGGTAATGTTGTTGTGCGCATGCAGCATCTTCGTCATCGTGCTGTTTATCTTCACGATCCTGGTTCTGCGTTCGCACCTGAGTCTGGCGGCGTTCGGATGGAAGTTCTTCACAACGCAGGCGTGGGACCCAGTCTCCGGAGACTTCGGCGCGTTGCCATTCATTTACGGAACGCTGGTTACCTCGCTGCTTGCGCTTGCCATCGCGGTGCCGCTAGCTCTCGGTGTCGCGATCTTTCTGACAGAGCTTTGTCCGATGCCGCTGCGGGCGCCGATCTCGTTTCTCACGGAGTTGCTGGCCGCGATTCCCAGTGTGGTCTATGGTCTCTGGGCAGTCTTCGTCCTGGTCCCGCTGATGCGCGATATGATTGGACCCTTTCTGGTGAAGACGCTGGGCTGGTCGGGGTTCTTTGAGGGCCCGAACTTTGGCGTGGGCATCCTGACGGCTAGCCTCATCCTTGCCATCATGGTTCTTCCGATCATCTCGTCGTTGACTCGCGACATCATGACGGCGGTTCCGAACAGCCAGCGCGAAGCGGTGCTTGCGCTGGGCGCGACCAGGTGGGAGATGATCCGCATCGGAGTGCTCCGCAACTCGCGGATCGGCATCGTCGGCGCGATCATGCTCGGCCTTGGGCGCGCGCTGGGAGAGACGATGGCGGTCACAATGGTGATTGGAAACCATCCGGAGATCAGCAAGAGCCTATTTGCTCCCGGCTACACGCTGGCCAGCGTGATCGCCAATGAGTTTTCCGAGGCGACGAGTTCTCTCTACGTGAGCGCACTGATTGAGATTGGCCTGGCGCTCTTTCTTGTGACGATTGTGGTCAATGCCATTGCACGGCTGATGGTGTGGGCGGTGACGCGTGGCGCACCGGGAAGGGTGGCCTGACGATGAGCACGCAGCCGGTCAATCCGCTTCGCGAACCGATCGACTTTCAGTCGCGTTCCATGCGCATGAACAGCGTCTGGCGCAGCGTGATGAACTACGTCGTAGGTTCGCTTTCCATTGCCGCAACCCTCATCGTTCTTTTGCCGCTCGCAGCAATTTTGTTCTACTTGGTGTATAAGGGCGCGAGTTCGCTGAACCTGGCCTTCTTTACCGATGTGCCTGTACCGGTCGGCCAAGAGGGTGGAGGCATGGCGAACGCGATCGTCGGCTCGGGCATCATTCTCGCCCTGGCAAGCGTGATGGGAATTCCCATCGGCATCGCCGCAGGCGTATATCTTGCCGAGTTCGGCCAGGGGACGTTTCTTGCCAACGCGATACGGTTTACGGCCGATGTGCTGAATGGCGTCCCGTCGATCGTGATGGGCATCGCCGTCTTCGCGCTGCTGGTGCAGGGAAGGCACTTCTCGGCGTTTGCCGGCGGTGTGGCGCTGGCGATCATGATGATTCCAACTGTGACGCGGACGACGGAGGAGATGCTGGCGACGGTGCCCCATGCGATCCGCGAGGCGGCGCTTGGCCTGGGCGTGCCGAAGTGGCGGACGGTGATCTCGGTCGGCCTCCGTACAGCCTCGCCTGGTATTATCACCGGTTGTATGCTGGCCTTTGCCCGCGTGGCCGGCGAGACGGCGCCTCTGCTCTTTACGGCGTTCGGCAATCAGTTCTGGAGCGTCAAGCTCAATGAACCTATCGCCGCCCTTCCACTTCAGATCTACGTCTATGCCCTTGGTCCTTACGACGAGTGGCACAGGCTGGCGTGGGCGGGCGCGCTGGTTCTCATCGTTTTGATTATGGTCTCGGTAACACTGGTCCGCATCTATGCCAACCGCGGCGTACTCAAGGGAGGAAGTTAGTGGGAGTCGGCATTCTAGTTGAGGACCTGAACGCGTGGTACGGAACGAACCACACCCTGCAGGACATTAACCTGCATATTCCCGCCAACCACGCCACTGCTCTCATCGGTCCTTCGGGCTGCGGCAAGTCGACCTTCGTTCGCTGCCTGAACCGCATGCACGAGACCAATCCGATCGCGCGCGCCACGGGCGTGGTGAAGATGGGTGAGATCGACATCTACCGCGAGGCTTCGCCGGTGGAGATCCGCCGGCGCGTGGGCATGGTCTTTCAGCGCCCGAACCCGTTTCCGACGATGTCGATCTACGATAATGTGATCAGCGGTCTGAAGCTGAACGGCTTCCGTAATCGCCGGATTCTGGACGAGACCGTGGAGCGGTCGTTGAAGCAGGCGGCGTTGTGGGAGGAGGTCAAGGATGAGCTGAAGAAGAAATCCGGCGCCTCGCTCTCCGGCGGCCAGCAGCAGCGTATGTGCATCGCGCGCGCGCTTGCCGTGGACCCGGAGGTGTTGCTCATGGACGAGCCGGCGTCAGCTCTTGACCCGGTTTCGACGTCTAAGATCGAAGACCTGATCTTCCAACTCAAGAGCCAGTACACGATCGTTATCGTGACGCACAATATGCAGCAGGCGGCGCGCGTGGCTGAGAATACGGGCTTCTTCCTTAACGGCAAGCTGGTTGAGTTCGACTCGACGCACAAGATCTTCACCAACCCCCGCGACAAGCGCACGGAAGATTACATTACGGGGAGGTTTGGTTGATGCGGGTCAAATTTCACCAGAGCCTCGATCAGCTGAAAGAGCTGCTCCTCGTGATGGCGGGCATGGCCGAGCAGGCGATTCAGCGCTCCATCGAAGCGTACCGCACGCGTGACCTGAGCATCTGCGAATTGGTGTTTCGGTCAGAGCCTGCAATCAATCGCCTGGAGCGCGAGATCGACCAGATGGCGCTGGACCTGCTGGCGATGGAGCAGCCCATGGCGATCGACCTGCGCTTTATCCTAGCGGTCATCCGCATCAACGCCGATCTGGAGCGCGTGGGAGACCAGGCAGTGAACATCGCGGTCCGTGTTCGGGAGATGGGAGCTTTTGCGAACATCGACCTTCCCGTAGATATCCCGAAGCTGGCTTCACTCGCCTCGGCGATGGTTCGCAAGGCTTTGCAGGCCTTCATCGAAGGTGACGCGGAGATGGCGGACACGGTCTTCCGGATGGACGACCAGGTGAATGAGATGAACGATGCGGCGTACCAAGCGTTGAGTACGCTCATCAAGGAGAGACCGGAGTTGACGCCGCAGTCGCTGAATGCGCTCATCATTGCGAGGAACCTGGAGCGTGTGGGCGATCATGCCACCAACATTGCCGAAGATGTCATCTTCTGGGTTCGCGGAGCCGATGTTCGGCACCATGTGACGCCTGTGCAGTAGCGGCGCTCACTCTGGTTTGCAGGGTCCACCAGATCAGTTTGGGGAGCATTGGGTAGTAGAGTCCCAGGCGAATACTGCCAACGCCGCCACTATTGTGCATCATCTGCGCATAGGCCTCCATCTGCGGCGCATATTTTTCACGCTCGCTGGAGAGAAATGCTTCGAGGCCCTGGCCTGTGTGCTGGGCTGTCTTGAAGTCGACGATCCACAGATGATCGTTGCCTGGAGTAAACGGTTCGGGGCCGGCAAGGAAGGTGCGATCCAGCCGCACACTGGAGCTCACCTCATCCCATGAGGTGAGTGCACGCTCGCTGGCGGCGTCCTTGTGTGCGCTGAGGACCCAGACGCCGGCAGAATCCTTGAGTGCTGTTTGGAGCGCAATCCTGACGCGAGTGCTGAGGCGCTCGACCGCCTGTGGGGAGAGCCCGCTGCTGCGAAGGATGGCGGCGATGCGCGGTCCCCAGGAGGCGATCTCCGCTGCGAGCGCTGACGGTTCCGTGCCGGCGGCGAGTCGCGCGGCGAGTGATTCGAACAGGGCATGCACTGCGTTGCCAAAGGCCCGGGCCTCAAAGGACCCCTCGGGACGATCAAATCGCGCGAGAGGTGTGGTAGCTGGCGTGTCGTGGATGATCCGCACAGCAGGCTGGAAATGGCCCTGCGCGCGGAAATCTTGGGGGAGCCGGCGCAGCCTGGCCGTCGATGGTTCGTCGTCCTCTGCCGCAAGCCCGGGAAGCACGAGGCTTGCGGGAGCCGAGGGGCGCAACGGTATGACAGGTGCGATAAGAGGCTTGGCGGAGACCTGCGTGTCGACGAAGTGTCTTTCGGCAGCCGGCCACGCAGCCTGCAGTAGGCTACCGGCGGCGGGGCTGATGCTGCCGTCCATCTTTTCGGCAGGTGCGGCGAACAGATGCAGCTCTTCGCGCGCGCGGGTGGATGCGACATAGAAGAGGCGGCGGCACTCGGCGTCCTCACGCGCTCTCTGGATTCGATGGAGCCAGTCGTTAAGCGCCTCGGAGTCGCGTCCTTTGCCGGCGATAGGCGCAAACAGTACCTGCGCGGAATCTTTGTCGGTTGAGGGCATCTCATTCCATGTGAGCAGCCGTCCGCGGCTGGTGCGGCTCTTTCTGGCAAGTCCGGGCACGAGCACGACATCCCATTCGAGGCCCTTGGCGCCGTGAATGGTGATCAGGTCGACGGCTTCCGAAGAGGCGGCCGATTCGGCGTAGAGCTCGCCGAGCCGATGCTCGAGCTGCGCCAGATCGATCGCTCCGGCCTTCTGTTCGATGGCGTCGAGCAACTCGAAGTATCGTCGCGCGTTCGTCTTCTCCTCGGGGGTGAGATAAACGTCGCCGCCGATGGACCGCCAGGTTCGTTCGACCCACTCGGCGACCAGGACGCGGGAGCGCTGCGCAGCCGCGGCACGCAGAACGGACCAGAGCCTCTCGAGTCTCGCGCAGCTTTGCTGATTCAGCTCATGGCCTCGTTCGGCGAGGAGCTCCTCGAGGGTGTAATCGGCAAGATCGGGGTCGTCGGCCCCTGTGAGTGCGTGCAGCTCTGCGAGCTCCAGGCCGCACCACGGCGCGCGCAGGATGGCCAGCCATGCCACTCGATCGGCAGGATGAAGCAGAGTGCGAGTGAGCGCGAACAGATCGAGAACCTCCTGCCGTTCACTGAGCGACTCGATGTTGACGGCGCGGAAGGGAATTGCGCCGGAGCCCTCGTCGCGCTTGAGTTCGGCCACAATATCGGCGAGATGATTTCGACTGCGCACGAGGACGGCGATCTTCCAGGGAACATCAGGATTGGCGGGGTTTGGTCGCGCGCGCCAGTCCTCGATGATTCTGCGAACGTGGAGCGCCTCGATTCTCGTCTGCCGTCGCTGAGTAGAGTGTTTCTCCTCCTGCGAGAGGCCGGACGGAAGAATCTGCGTATGCCAGACAACGCTGCGCGCGCCGTTGACCGAGGAGTCGCGTACCGGCTCGGCCGCAACGTAGGGCGCTTCTTCGGGGTGATCGTCGTCGACCTCGCGCGGAAAGAGCATCGAGAAGTCCTGATTGAAGGCGTTCACGAGATCGCGCTGCGAGCGGAAGTTTGCCGTGAGGCGGAGACAGCCGAGTTCAAGCTCGCCGAGGTGCTGCTGCTGCATGGTGCGGATGAAGCGTTCCACGCGCGCCTGCCGGAAGAGGTAGATCGACTGCTTGGGATCGCCGACGAGAAAGACGGTCTGGCTGCGGCCGTCCCATCCCTGGGTAAGCAACTCGATCAGCTCGTACTGGCTGGTCGATGTGTCCTGCATTTCATCGACGAGCAGATGCTGAAGGCTTGTCCCCAAGGCAGTCTCGAGCGCTGCGCCATCGCGGCGAAGTGCGGTGCGAGCCAGCAGGCCGGGTTCGGTGAAGTCGCACTCGCCGCGTTCGGCGAAGACGACCTGAAGCTCGGCGAGCGCGCGGTATAGAACGCGAAAGAGAGCCTTTGCGACTCGCCACTGTTCGGGAGGATAGATCGCTGGTGGCAGTGCATTGACTCGCTTGAAGGCGGTGAGAAGATCTTCGCGGCCCCTCAACTGATCGATGATCTCCTTCAGGCGCGCCTTCTGCTGCTTGTCGATGACGAAGCCGAGGTGGTTGCCGTTGAAGCCGGATCGCCATTCAATCTTCCTGGTGACGAGTAAGTGGATGAGGGCGCGCCAACGCTCGAGGTGACTGGCTGTTTCGCCGGGAGCTTCGTAGATTCCGGCGCAGACGGCGATCTGAGATGCCTGTCCTCCATGGCCTTCGTTCTGTCCGAGTTCACCGGCGAGAGCTGAGAGCTCATGCAGTACATGGTCGGGCATGCTGCGTGAGAACGTCGTCAGCTCGGCGCAGATTGCGTCCGCGAGTGCGCGCTCGATGTGCGGGAGCACGGTTCCGTCGAGATAGGCATCTTCGAGCATCTCGCGGCCGAGCGGAACGAGCCGTCCCCATTGATCGCGAAGCGCGAGCATCTCGCCGATCAGATCGCGGAGCTGGGTTAGGTTCCCGTCGCGGTGCAGCAGAAGGAGTCGCAGCGCCTTGCTGAGTTCCGCGTCCGAACCTCCGAGCTGCATCAGGGTTCGCTCCGAGGCCAGCCGGTAGAGCGAGGTGGCATCCTCAACGGGCGATAGACCACTTCCACCCGAGAGCACGGGAAGGCCGCGAGCGATCTCTGCGCAGATGGAGTCGATGGTGCGGACGTTGAGCCTGCGCGGATGATCGAGCAGGCCCCATCCCAGAGCGCGATCGCGTTCGAGCACGTCCTGGGCCAGTGCGCGAGTCTGGCGCGCGAAGTCATCTCTCGAATCATCCGGGCCAGCGGCGCGCTCGAGCTGATTGAGGACGCGCTCGCGAATCTCGCCGGTCGCCTTGAGGGTGAAGGTGATCGCCAGCACCTGCTCCGGTTGCTCGACGCCAGGCAGGGCGAGCAGCTTGAGGTAGCGCTGGATCAGCAACCCGGTCTTGCCGGAGCCGGCGGGGGCTTCGACGATCCACGACTGCGTGACGTCGAGCGCCTGCTCGCGCTCGGCCAAGTCGGGCGGCTGCGTGCTGCGCGCCGGCTCTGCGGGTTCTGTCGCGGGAGGGAAGACGAACAGCTCACCCATTTCCGGTACCGATGGCCTCTTCTTCATCAAAGTCCTCGTCAAAGGCTACCGGGTCGAGCCGGCATAAGATTCGTTGCGCGCAGTAAGAGCAGGTGTTGGGGTACTTCTTCGGGTCGACCCGGGCGTCGCCATGATGAAATGCTTCGGCGAGGCTGGTTAGCACGCTTCGCCACTCTTCTATCTGCTCATCGAGAGAGATCGTTTGCGGCTTCGCCTTGTTGCGTTCGGATGTCACCTTGCGGGTGAAACCGTCGAGAGCCATCTCCTTGCCAAGCCGTATGCGCGCAAACGCTACCTCGGCAAGCTGCGTCTCCGGTTGCGCGTCGGCTGCGAGCACTGCATAGAGAGGAAGCTGGGGCTCGTCAGGCCTGCTTGTTCGCCAGTCGGAGGGCTTTGCCATACTTGTCTTGTAGTCGATGATGGTCTCGCCGCTCTCGCCAGCGTCCACACGGTCGACGCGGATCTTCAGCCGCAAGGGGCCGATTCGCACATCATCAAAGCTCTTTTCACTGAGCTTTACGGAGAACGGATCGCGTTCCAGTTCGAGATCGAGCCAGGGGTCGAGAAGGTTCCAAAGCCTTGCACGCTGCACGTCCACGTAGGCCTTGTCCCAGCCTTTTGCTGTCGCTGAAGCATGCCGCAGGCCGTGATCGATGGCTCGGTTGAGTGCAGTCTGGCGCTGCTCTCGCGTCATCTCTTTGAGAGAGGCCTGAGTCCTGACTTCATTCCAGAAGTGTTCGAGCGTCTGGTGGATGATGGTGCCGCGCTCGCGTGCGTCCATCCCCAGCTCGAGCTCTTGCAGCTCTGCGGACCACAGCCTTCGTTCGGCAAAAGCACGAAAGCCACAGGCGGCCTGGAGATGCAGGATCTCAGCTCCGCCGCGGACGATGCGATCCGGAAGAGGAGGAATGGGAGTGACATCGGTGAACTCTTCGAGTGACACAACGGCGGGCTCCATCAAGGCAGGAGCGATCTCCGCGATGTCGACTGTCGAGAGATGGAGTACGTCCAGCACCGGCGAGGGGCGCTGCTTTCCGTCAGGCGACTCTGCGGCGTAGCTGAAGATGGCCGTTGGCGCGCTCTCGACGATACGCTGCATGATGCGTCGCGCGCGCGCATCATCCGCGGCTGCGTCCGTTGCCGGCATTCCCAGTTCGCGCTGCAGCGGCCAGGGCAGCAGAGGATTGGTTGAGACGCTCGCGGGCCACTTGAGGTCGGAGGCTCCGGCAAACCATACTGCGTCAAAGCTGCTGCCTGCGGCCTCAAGGGGACCCATGATCTGCACGGCGGCGTAGCGCGATTCGGGGGCGAACATCGTCAGGCGAGTGATTCGCTCGAGCGCGGCTCTGGCCTGTGCGAAATCGACGCGCGCGCCATCGAAGTCGAGCGTCGCCAGCTCGTCGAGAGCGCTCTCCCACTTGCGTCGGGTCTGGAACTCGATGCTGTCCTCCTGCGTGCCGCGTCCCCATCGTGCTGCCTGCAGGAACTCGCGCATGGCGTCGGCCCAGGTTCCGTACGAGCGCCTCTCGCCGGTTGCAGACAGACCTTCAGCGAAGTGGACCGTTGTTCGCAGAGTGCTGATCAGAGAGGTCAGCTGTTGCCTTCGACGCGAGCTTGCGACCATATCGGCAAGCCAACCAAGCGAGGCCTCCGGGCGAAGGATCTTCGCCTTGCGAAGCTCGAAAGCGTCGAAGGCAGCGCGGGCATTGAGTTCCTGCTCGGCCATGGCAAACAGAGACGAGACGAGCAGAGCGCTGATGCGTTCGATCGGCAGCGGTGCTGTCGCCCAGCGCAACAGGTCAAGCGCGACGCGAACCATCGGGGTCTCGGCCAGGGTTACGCCAAGCGAAAACTCGTAGGGAGCGGCGTTGTTCGGTGCCGCAATGTCTTCCAGTTCCGGAGCCAACACCTCGCGGAAGATGCGGTTAATCGAGGATCGCCGATCTTCGAGGGACGGAACAATCAGGGCGATTCGCGCCTCCGGATGGTTCTGGAGCAGCCTTCGCGCCCATCGCGCGGCTGCGGCGATCTCCTGGCGTTCGTCTTCGGCGCACGTCAGCGAGCGGGCCTTTGGCGCGGCGGCTGCGATGGATAGCTCCTCGACAGGCGTGCCTGAGGAGGTAACGGCCTCGATCAGTCTCCGCTGAGCCGGCGTCATCTCGTCGAAGCCAGCCAGTGCGATGGCTCCCGCAAGGCGCAGCCGGCCCTGTTCGATGGCTGTGCGGAGGGTGATTTCCAGCGAGGCTTGCGGCAGCAGCCTCTCGGCCCGGCAGCGGCGCTCAAACTCTGCTGTCCAGCGCTGGAACGTTCTTGTCTCCGGGTTCGCCCAGGTTCCCCGCAGCCGTTGCAGTCCGTTGTACCGGGCGAGTAAGCGCCATGCGTCTGCTGCCAGCTCGGCGAGCGAGTCCGGGGAGCGCAATGTGCTCTGCATCTCCGGGTCGGTACTGATGATGCCACGCCAGATTGCATGTTCCTGAGTGCGATTCAGCAGCAGGTCGGATGCCTGTCCTTCGAGGAGGAGACTTCGCCACAGATCTGCTGTCCAAGCGTCCCAGGCCAGCGCTGCCGCAGGCTGCCAGCTCGCCAGGCCCAGCCTGTGCTTGCTGCGGTCGAAGGCTACACGAAGCGTGCGTGCCGCCCGCTGGTTTGCTGTAACGACGGTGTAACCGCGGTCGAGCGCGTCGGCGATCGGACGAGGCAGCTCTACCGGCAGGTCGGTCCCATTCATACACTTCGGTTATACGCCTGGCGGCGCCGGAAAAGCGCCTGCGACTCTGGTTGAGTAACTGCACGGAGGCGCACGTATCATAGTGCAGGAGTCTGTTTCCGTGCCCCAGAAGCTTTCCGCCGTTGCCCTCGCCTTCGTTGTCGCCGTTCTGGCGCTTCAGACCTCAGGATGCCGCCCGAGTCCTTCCCCGAAGATCGCCGCGGAGTACCTGGAGAAGACGTTTCCGGTGCGGGGCAAGGTTCTCAGCACGGATGCCACCCACGTCATGCTCGACCACGAGGCAGTGCCCGGCTTTATGGAAGCGATGACGATGGCCTACAAGCTGAAGGACCCCAGCATCGTGAGCGAACTGCATCCCGGCGACCGCATCACCGCTCGCATCGTCGTGCAGCAGGACGCGTCCGGATTCCGCGATGCCGAATTGGACAACATCGTCGTCATCGCGCAGGCGCGGCCCGATTACAAGCCGCCGGTTCAATACCACACCCCGCAGGTTGGCGATGCCGTTCCCGACTTCCGGATGCTGAACCAGAGTGGCCGGACGATCAGCCTCTCGCAGTTCAAGGGCAAGGTGCTGGTGGCCACCTTCATCTATACGCGCTGCCCGTTGGCCGATTATTGCCCGAGAATGAGCCGCAACTTCGCGGAGATCGACAAGACACTCGGCGAGGATCCCGCGCTCTATGGCCAGACGCATCTGCTGAGCATCAGCTTCGATCCGGCCTACGACACCCCAGCCGTGTTGCGTAGCTACGGTGGAGCCTACACGGGCAATTACACGAAGGAGACATTCAAGCACTGGGACTTCGCCGCTCCTCCGGAGAAGGAACTTGCGCAGGTGACCCAGTTCTTCGGCGTTGGTGTGACGCCGGGCGAGAACAAGACCCTGAACCATTCTCTGTCGACGGCGGTTATAGGCAAGGACGGCAGGATCGCCGCGTGGTACCCGACCAATGACTGGAAGCCGGAGGAGGTTGTTGCCGCGGTGAAGAAGGCCGCAGCGTCTTAATGCCTGGGATTCCGCGGCCGAGATTTTTGAATCCACAGATAGCCACGCCAATCAGGTATCCTGAGCCTTCATCCATCAAGGAACATCCAACCGTCACGGAGCGAAAATTCTCATGGCAAAGCTGACCATCGTCTTCGGAGTCCTACTGATCCTGCTCGCCGTCATTGGCTTTGTCTCGACCGGCAGCGAACATCCTACGGCACTCATTCCGGCCGCACTGGGCCTTATTTTTATCCTCTTCGGCGTCATGGCAAACACGACCGACTCCAAGAAGCGCATGCTCTGGATGCACATCTCGGTTACAGTCGCGCTGCTCGCCTTTCTCGGGACCATTCCGGCGGCCATCGACAGCATTCGTCTCTCGCGCGGCGTCGAGTTTCCGCATCCGGCGGCTATTCTCGAGAAGGCTGCGATGTCGCTGCTGTGCCTCATCTATGTGCTCTTCTGCGTGCGTTCCTTCATCAACGCGCGTATAAAGGCCAGTTAGCACTCGACCGCGACGCCGGCCTTCGCATTGCTGCCTGCTATGGACGAGACTTGCCACATCTGCGACGACACCCAGGCCACGCGCGCCTCTAAACCGCGACAGGCGTACACTGCCTCTAAGATGTCCTCGATTGGCCCCTCCAGCTTCGGAGCCCCAGGAATGAAGTCTGCCGACCGTCCCTCCCGCGGCACGGCACGGGCCACGTCGGCCGATCTCAGCGCCTCGCGGCCGAAGCCGAAGCTGAAGAAGGTACTGCCGGAGATCTGGAAGCTGATGAAGCCGCGGCGCTGGCTGCTCGGCGGAAGCTTCCTGCTGATGGTCATCAATCGCGCGAGCGGACTCATCCTGCCGGCGTCGACGCGCTACCTGATCGACAACGTGATGGGCAAACATCAGCTTCACCTGTTGCCCATCATCGTCGGGGTGGTCATTGCTGCCACCATCCTGCAGGGCATTACCTCGTTCACGCTCACGCAACTGCTCTCGAAGGAAGGCCAGCGCCTGATCGCCGAGCTGCGCATGAGGGTGCAGGAGCACATCGGGCGGCTGCCGGTCGCTTTCTACGACGAGAATCGTACCGGGACGCTCGTGGCCCGCATCATGACGGATGTTGAGGGTGTACGCAACCTGATCGGAACCGGAGTCATCGACTTCTTCGGCGGTGTACTGACGGCGCTCTTCGCCTTCGGCTACCTCATTCACCTCAGCGTGGAGATGACGCTGGTCACGTTCGTCATTCTGGTCATCTTCGGACTCCTGCTGCAGCGCGCCTTCAAGACCATCCGCCCTATCTTCCGCGAGCGGGCAAAGATCAACGCTGAGGTGACGGGCAGGCTCACCGAATCGCTTGGTGGCGTTCGTGTCGTGAAGGGCTACCATGCGGAGGAGAGCGAGGCGAAGGTCTTTGCCTCCGGCGCCAACCGCCTGCTGAAGAACGTCATCTCATCGCTGACCGCGCAGTCGCTGATGTCGCTGGCTTCCACGGCAGTGCTGGGCCTCGTCGGTGCGCTGATCATGTACCTGGGCGCGCACCAGGTGATCGCCGGCCGCCTGACGACGGGCGGCTACGTTACCTACGTGATGTTCCTCGCGTTCATGATCGCCCCCGTCGTGCAGCTTGTCTCGATCGGCACGCAGATGACCGAGGCCGTCGCGGGACTCGACCGCACCACGGAGATCCTCTCCGAGTATGCCGAGGACGCCGATCCCCGGCGCACCCAGGAGCTCGGCACCATTCAAGGAGACATAGCCTTCCGCGACGTTACCTTCGCCTACGATCCGGACAAGCCTGTCCTGCATGGCATAAGCTTCGAATCACACCCGGGAACGGTCACGGCGCTGGTCGGATCTTCGGGTTCGGGGAAGTCGACCATCATCTCGCTGATCTGCGCCTTCCACACCGCCATCCGCGGCCAGGTGCTCGTCGATGGGATCGATCTGGCGACGGTACGGCTCTCGAGCTATCGCAGCCAGCTCGGCGTCGTGCTGCAGGAGACCTTTCTCTTCGACGGCACCATCCGCGAGAACATCCTCTTCTCGCACCCCGCAGCGACCGAGGAGCAGTTCCTCGAGGCTTGCCGCATTGCGCGAGTCGACGAGTTCGCCGAGCGATTCGCCGAGGGGTATGAGACGATCGTCGGCGAGCGCGGAGTCAAGCTATCCGGCGGCCAGCGCCAGCGGCTCTCGATCGCGCGAGCCATTCTCGCCGACCCGCGCATCCTCATCCTCGACGAAGCAACCAGTTCGCTCGACTCCGAGTCCGAGGCTATGATCCAGGGCGGACTGAATCACCTGATGCAGGGTCGAACGACCTTCGTGATCGCCCACCGGCTGTCGACGATTCGCCGCGCCGACCAGATCCTCGTTGTCGAAGCAGGCAACATCGTCGAGCGCGGGACCCACGAGACACTCTACGCTTTGGGCGGCCGCTACTACGACCTGTATATGCGGCAACATGGCCTCGAGACCAACCTCTTCCTCGCACCCGGAGAGGGCGACAAGGTGGAAGAGGCGGAGACCTCCAAGGTCTAGCTCGCTACGCCCAACTCCCGCAGCAGAAACGCGTAGTCGAACGCGATTTCCTTTAGGTAGTCGTACCGGCCTGAGGCGCCGCCGTGGCCTGCGTCCATGTTGATGTGCAGCAGCAGGGTAGTGTCGTTGGTCTTCAGCGTGCGGAGCTTTGCCACGTACTTGGCCGGCTCCCAGTACATCACCTGCGAGTCGTTCAGGCTGGTCTTCACCAGCATCGCCGGGTAGGCGCCCGTCTTCAGGTTGTCGTACGGGGAGTACGACCGCATGTAGGCGAAGGCCTCCGGCTCGTTCGGGTTTCCCCACTCCTCGTACTCAGCGACGGTGAGGGGCAGCGTGGCGTCGAGCATGGTGTTCATCACGTCGACGAACGGCACGTGCGACAGCACCACGCGGAAGAGGTTCGGGTGCTCATTGACGACGGCGCCCATCAGGAGGCCGCCCGCGCTTCCGCCCTCAACGGCGACGCGATCCCTGGCGCCATAGCTCTGCGAGACTAGATACTCGACGACGGCGATGAAGTCGGTGAAGGTGTTCCGCTTCACCATCATCTTTCCGGCGTCGTGCCAGGCGTCGCCCAGGTCGCCGCCTCCGCGGATGTGCGCGTAGGCGAGCACCGCGCCGCGGTCCAGCAGCGAGAGCCGTGCCGGGCTGAAACCCACCGGCAGCGGATACCCGTAGGAGCCGTACCCGTAGACATACAGAGGATTCGTGCCATCGCGTTGGAAGCTATCGCGCCGATAAACCACCGACACCGGCACATTCACTCCATCCGAAGCCGTAACCCAGAGGCGTTCTGACCCATACCGCGACGAGTCGAATCCACCGGGAACTTCCTGCTGCTTCAGCAGGTTGGAGGTTCCGGTCTTCACGTCGTAGTCGTAGATCGACGCAGGGGCGACCAGCGACTGATAGCTGTAGCGGAACTTGTCGCTCACGAACTCGCGATTGACGTTGCCCATGGCTGTGTAGGTGGGCTCCGGGAAGCTGATCTTCTTCGGTTCGCCGAGCTTTCCGTCCGGGCCAAACTCCGCGACCTCTAGGGCCGTGAGTCCAAGTTCTCGCCTGGAACTTACACAAAATGAGTTGAATATATCGAAATCTTCAAGTGGAACATCTTTATTTTCGGGGATGAACTCCTGCCATTCCTCCCGGCCACCTCCATCGACCGGCACCGTGACGACGCGGAAGTTCTTCCCGGTATCGTTTACGCGGATGTAGAAGAGGCCGTCGCGGTGATCGACGTAGTACTCTTGCTCGTCGTGGCGCGGTGCGATCACCAGGAAAACTCCGCCGGGCGTGTCGGAGAGAAGGTAGCTGCACTCATTGGTGGTGTGGCTTCCGGCCTCCATCAACAGGTACTTCCCGTCGCGCGTTTTGCCGACGGCGAGGTTGAAGCGCGCGTCGTGCTCCTGGCAAATCAGCGCGTCGTCCTTGGTTGAATCGCCCAGCCGGTGCCGGAAGAGCTTGTCGTGCCGCTTCGTAATCTCGTCCTCGGTGGTGTAGAAGAGCGTGTGCGAGTCGGCTGCCCAGACCAGCGAGCCGACGCGCTCGGCGGTGTCCGGCAGCTCGGCGCCGGTGGTGAGATCCCGGACGTGCAGGGTGTATTGCCGAAAGCCAGTGTTGTCGGTCGAGTAGGCGAGCTTCTCTCCGTCAGGGCTGACGCTCATGCCGCCGACGGCCATGAAGGCCTGTCCCTCGGCGAGTTGGTTCACGTCGAGGATCACGTGCTCGGGCTGCAAGGTGTCGTAGGCGTCGTCGACGGCCTTCCTGCGGCAGTGGATCGGGTACTGGCTGCCCTCGACAGTACGGGTGTAGTAGTACCAGCCCCGCTCTCGGAAAGGAACGGACTCGTCGGTCTCCTTGATGTGCGAGAGCATCTCGGCGTAGAGCTTGGCCTGCAACTCCTCCGTGGGCTTCATGACGGAGGCGGTGTAGGCGTTCTCGGCCTCGAGATATGCGATGACTTCGGCGGACCCCTTGTCGCGCATCCAGCGATAGTCGTCCGGGAGGGTCTGGCCGTGCATCGTGGTGGGAGTCGGCTCGCGGCGGGCGGTTGGTGGCGTAATGGCAGCAGGAACAACAGTCTCAGGCATCGAAGGGCTCCATTCTCCCAGAATACAGCGTTCCGGCGAAGGCTTATAGGCAACCCCCTGAGGAGTTCCGTGTACCCTGAATAGTGAAGCAAAGGCGGCTCTCGAAGGGCTACACTGGCCGCCGAGAGGGGCCCAGAATGATTCAAATGTTTACGCGAGACCGCATCACTTTCTTGATTCTGTGCTTAGCGTCGGCGATGTCTTCCGCAACTCTTGTTGCCCAAGTCGATCCCAATCAGCAGCTGAACCCGACGCGTCCGGAATCCGATTCCACCAGCATCCCGGGAGAGTCGCACCAGGCAATGCTGGATAAAATCTTTCTGCAAAAGGCAGCAGAGGGTGGGACCGCCGAGGTTCAGCTGGGCAAGTTGGCCGTTGAGAGGGCATCGGACGCCGACGTCAAGGCCTTTGGCCAGAAGATGGTGGACGACCACACTCGGCTGAACAACCAGATGGCTCCGATGGCTGAATCCAAGGGAGTCGCTCTGCCGAGAAAGATGAGCAAGGCCGATCAGGCGGAGTATGACAAGCTCAGCTCGCTCTCCGGCGAGGCGTTCGACAAGGAGTACATCGCCTACATGGCGAAGGACCATCATGCGGACCTCCGCGAGTTTCGTACGGCGGCCATGAACACCGCCGATCCCGAATTGAAGGCCGCCGTGGACAAGGCGGCGCAGGTGATTCACGAGCATATGGTCATGGCCGACAAGCTCGCTCACGAGAAGGGAATCGCGATGCCAGGCCGAGGCGGCAGGCCTGCCCGCACGACGACGAACTGATCCAGAATCAACTCTGTGGAGGCAGGGAACGGTGTCTCTCAGGGGCGCCCTCGTTCTATCTCGTATTACGATTCCTTTACTCCGTTCAGCGTAGAATGACGGACAATGAAACGCATTACGCGATGGCTTGGGATCGTTCTTCTTCTGCTCGCCCCCGGGCCACTGCTGGTGGGCGAGTCAGTAAAGTCGCTGCCAAAGCCCACTGGCTACATCAGCGACTTTGCGGGCGTGCTGTCACCGTCAACCAAGCAGGACATGGAGGTGCTCTGCACCCAGGTCGACCGCCAGGCCCACGCTCAGATCGCCGTCGTCACCATCAAGACGCTGGACGACGATCAGACCATTGAGGAGTTTGCCACAGAACTCGAGGACAAGTGGGGTGTCGGAAACAAGGACGATCGCGGCGTCCTGATGGTTCTGGTCATGACGCCGCGCAAGGGACGCATCGAGGTCGGCTATGGGCTGGAGGGTATCCTCAATGACGCCAAGGTCGGCGACATCGGCCGATCGATGGTACCAGCGGCCAGCCGGGGCGACTACGACACGGCAGTTCCGCTCGGCGTGCGGCAGATCGCCGGCATCATCGCCCAGGACGCCGGCGTCACCCTTGCGCTTCCCACACACCAGTACCACCGGGAGCCGGTGCGCGACGAGCCGGTACAGATCTCGCTGATGCAGATCGTCATCGGCGGCGGAGTCGTTCTCCTGCTGCTCTTCTTCCTCGTCCGCACCGGCAACATCGGGCTAATCTTCTTCCTGCTCGGCAACTTGATGGGTGGTGGAGGCGGAGGAGGTTACCGCGGTGAACGCGGCCGCGACCGGAGAGACGGCGGAGGCGGCTTCGGAGGATTTGGCGGAGGTCGCTCCGGAGGAGGAGGCGCCGATTTTTAGAGACTGCGGTAAGGGAAGCCGGGCCCGAACACATCGAATTACCTGGCAGACAAAATACTTACGGGCAGACAGGATGAAGCGGCGGGTCCCGTCCGGCAGAAGGGAAGTGGTAGAGTACAGCCGGATACCTTCCATGACACAGGCGAAACTCCAAGACGAAGGGAAATCGAACGAATGAAACCTTTATGGATTGTGCTGGGCGTCGTTGGCCTCATCATCCTTCTGCTGCTCTTTGCCGGAGGCAGCTACGTGAGCACAAAGAACACTCTGATCCAGAAGAACGAAGCCATCAACCAGGCCTACTCGCAGGTGAACGTCGTGCAGCAGCGAAGGCTTGATCTGATTCCAAATCTTGTTGCCTCGGTGAAAGGCTATGTCGCTGAGGAATCGACGATTCTGACCAACATCGCCAACGCACGCGCAGGCGTGCTCGCAGCCGGTTCGGACCGCAACGCCAGCATCGACGCCAATCGTAAGCTGGACGTCGCCTTGGGGCCGTTCTTCCGCCTGCAGGAGCAGTACCCCGACCTGAAGGGCAACCAGCAGTTCATGCGCCTGGAAGACGAGCTGGCTGGAACGGAAAATCGCATTGCCGTCGAGCGCCAGCGGTACAACAGGACGCTTCAGGATTACAATACTTATGTTCAGCAGTTCCCCAACAGTATCTGGGCCGGTATGGCTGGATTCCACCCCCGCGAGGAATACTTCAGAGGGAACCCTGAAAACAGCGTCGCGCCCAAGGTCGACTTCTCGAAGTAAGGTAGAAGCCGAATTGAACCTTGGCACGAAGAAAGGCCGTCGCCCATCAGCGACGGCCCTTCTTTTGGGGACCCGAGGTACATAGCTCCGGCCACTCAACCTGCTCTGGCGGGCCGGTCGAGCTTTACTTGGTGAACGAAGAGATTGCGGTGGCCTCGTCTTCGCGCACGTCGAAGACGGTGTAGAGCTTGGTGATCTGCAGCAGGTCGTGAACCTTCTTGGTCAGGTTCAGCAGCTTCAATTCGCCGCCGGCGTTCTTCACCGTGGTGAAGGCGCTGACCAGTTCGCCGATCCCCGAGCTGTCGATGTAGTTGATATCACCGAGGTTCAGCAGAATCTTCTTCTGCCCCTTGGACAGCAGATCACGAACCGCATCGCGAATCGTTACACTGCCTTCGCCGAGCGTGATCCGGCCGCTCAGGTCCAGAATGGTGACGCCGTCCACTTGGCGAGTCTGTACTTTCATGCTCATGTTTTCATCTTCTCCTTAGGTCCCCGACTGCGCGGGTGTGCGGTGCTTGATGAGGGTCAGTTCGGTGCCAGGGTGTAGCTGGCGAAAGTGTACCTCATCCATGAAGGCGCGAATCAGAAAGATGCCTCGACCTGAGCCTCGAAGGATGTTTTCCGGAGCCAGCGGGTCCGGCAGAGTGCTCGGATCGAGGCCCGGTCCCTGGTCGGTGATGCGAATCACGAGGTCATCCGAGGTCGTCTCAAACGAAGCCGTAATATGCTTGTTCGGATCATATGCATTTCCGTGTAGAACGGCGTTCACGGCTGCCTCCCGCACCGCCATGGCGACGTGGGTAATCGTCTCTTCGTCGAAACCGGCCCGCTGGGCGTACTGCTCGGCAGTCTGCTCAATCTTGTTGACGCTGTCGAGGGTCGAGTCGAGGGTGAAGCTGACGCGGCTTGTCGTTGAGTCGGCCAAGGATGTCCTTGCAATCTTTGAATGCCCGTCGTCAACGGCAGACAACAGCGATGATGGCAGTGTGCTTGCGCTTGTGCCGATTGTCAAGATTGGCTCCTTCAACTCTTTCGCCATCTCGTGCCTGCTCCCGCCCGCTGAAAGGATGAAATGCTGGTCACAACATACTCTCTATCGGCCAATTCTGTGCGCTAACATGCCAAGACGAGGAAAAATCTGCAAATGAGAAACTCCCTGACCCATCTCTCTGCCTGCCTTCTGCTTGCCACGGCTGCTGCCGCACAGCAGGGCTCCGCCCCGGTCGCACGGCCGCTCTCCGCCATGCCCTATTCGCCGTCGCTCGACCCCTCCTCGCTGGACCGCTCGGTCGATCCCTGCCAGGACTTCTACCGCTTCTCCTGCGGCGGCTGGATGAAGAACAACCCCATCCCGGCCGACCAGCCCCGCTGGGACGTCTACTCGAAGCTGGCCAACGACAACCAGCAGTTTCTCTGGGGAATCCTCGAAGCCGACGCCAGGGCCACCAACCGCACACCCACCC
This sequence comes from Edaphobacter aggregans DSM 19364, assembly GCF_000745965.1. Classification (GTDB taxonomy): domain Bacteria; phylum Acidobacteriota; class Terriglobia; order Terriglobales; family Acidobacteriaceae; genus Edaphobacter; species Edaphobacter aggregans. The sequence goes on from NZ_JQKI01000014.1 coordinate 55,530, forward strand.
AGCAGAAGGTCGGCGACTACTTCGCCGCCTGCATGGATACGGCGGCCATCGATAAGCTCGGGGCCGCGCCGCTCAAGCCCACACTGACGGCCATCGATGCGCTGCCGGACCGCAAGGCCCTCATCGCCTACCTCGGCACCCTGAACCGCAACACGCGCGGCTCGTTCTTCTTCAACTCCGGCGCCTCGCAGGACCCCGGCGACTCGAACTCCGTCATCGCCGAGATCTCCGCCGGCGGTCTGGGCCTGCCCGACCGCGACTACTACCTGAAGACGGACGCCAAGAGCGAAGAGACTCGCAAAGCCTACGTCGCTTACGTGGAGAAGATCCTCACCCTGGCCGGCGAGCCCGCCGGTCAAGCGCAAAAAGATGCAACTACGATCATGCGCATTGAGACCGATCTGGCAAAGGCCTCGCTCACCCGTGTCGAGCGCCGCGATCCCTACAAGCAGTACCACAAGATGACCGTCGCCCAGCTCTCTGCAGAGGACCCCGTCATCAACTGGCCTGACTATCTCCGCGTCCAGGGCGCCTCTGGCGTCAACACGCTCAACGTCGCCCAGCCGGCCTTCCAGAAGGCCGTCGACCACGCCCTCACGACGGAGCCGCTCGAGGACCTGAAAGCCTATCTTCGCTTCCACGCCGTGACGGCGGCAGCCACCTCGCTCTCGGCTCAGTTTGAGAACGTGTACTTCGACTTCTACAGCGGCTATCTGCGCGGTGTGCAGCAGATGCCTCCGCGCTGGAAGCGCTGCGTCCGCCAGGTGGACCGTGCGCTCGGCGAGGCGCTCGGCCAGGAGTTTGTCGCCCGAACCTTCTCGCCCGAGACCAAGCAGAAGACCGTGCTGATGACTGACCAGATCGAGCAGGCCATGAAGTCCGAGATCGAGCACCTCGACTGGATGAGCCCAGCGACCAAGCAGGAGGCGCTGCGCAAGCTCCACGGCGTCCGCAACAAGATCGGCTACCCGGACAAGTGGCGGGATTACTCGAAGCTGGAGATCAAGGCCGACGACTACTACGGCAATACCGTTCGTGCCGCGGACTTCGAGACAGACCGCGACTGGGCCAAGGTGGGCAAGCCGGTCGACCGTGAGGAGTGGGATATGACGCCACCCACCGTCAATGCCTACTACAACCCGCAGATGAACGATGTGAACTTCCCGGCCGGCGTGCTGCAGCCGCCGCTCTACGACCCGAAGATGGATGACGCGCCGAACTACGGCAACACGGGCTCAACCATCGGGCATGAGTTGACGCACGGCTTCGACGACGAGGGGCGCCAGTTCGACGCGCAGGGCAACCTGAAAGACTGGTGGACCAAGGAGGATGCCAAGGGCTTTGAGGACCGCATCAACTGTCTCCGCGACCAGTTCGCGACCTACGTCGTGGTCGACGACATCCACATCAACTCCAAGCTCACCAGCGGCGAGGACGTCGCGGACCTCGGCGGAACCCTGATCGCCTACATCGCATGGAAGAAGGCGACGGGCGGTATGGACCCCAGGCCCGCCGAAGGCTTCACCCCCGACCAGCGTTTCTTCATCGGCTTCGCCCAGTGGGCCTGCGAGAACACCCGCGAGGCCAACAGCCGCTTGCAGGCCGCCACCGACCCGCACTCGCCCGGCTTCGCCCGGATCAACGGTATCGTCACCAACCTGCCGGAGTTTGCTACCGCCTTCGGGTGCAAAACCGGCCAGCCGATGGTGAAGGCAAAGGTGTGCAAGGTCTGGTAAGCTCGCGCGAGCAGATATGAGCAGGTGCGGACCCAACATGACCACCGTAGCCTCGCTCGTCGGCGCGCCAGTTCGCAACGCCAGCGGGGAGATGATCGGACGAGTTCGCGAGTTTGCAGTCTCGCCCTCGCGTGACGCCTCGCGAGTCTACGGACTTGTCCTGAAGCTCTCTGCCCATGCTCGCGGCGGGAACGAGAACATGGTTGCCGTCGAAGATCTGGAAGTTGACGCTGACGACCTTCGAATGGTGACAAATGCCGCGCCCGTCCCGCCTCCGAATGACCCTGCCCTCGTCCTCCTCGAGCGCGACCTGCTCGACCAGCAGATCATCGACGTCCACGGCCGCAAAGTCGTCCGCGTGAACGATGTCCACCTCTGCTGGGAGCACACCTCCGACCGCCGCCTCAACCTGCGCATCGCCGAGGTGGAAGTTGGTCTCCGCGGAGCTGTCCGCCGTCTCATCAAGGGCCTTCCCTCAAGCACCGTCGAAGCCATCGCCTCCCGCTTCACTCCCAGCGTCATTCCGTGGGAGTTCGTGGATCTTATCGACCCCTCCCGCCGCGTCCGCCTCAAGGTAGACCAGGACCGGCTCTCGGAGATGCATCCCTCGGACCTGGCCGACATCCTCGAAGAGTTGGCCCCGCCGGAACGGCAGGCGCTGTTCGAGAGTCTGGACGAGGAGGTCGCGGCCGAGACCCTCGAAGAGGTCCAGCCCAAGCTGCAAAAGTCCCTCGTCCAGGCGCTCGACTCCGAGCACGTCGCAGGGATCGTGGAAGAGATGGACCCCGGAGCAGCCGCCGACCTGCTCGCCGAACTCCCCGAAGAAAAGTCCGAGGAGATCCTCGAAGAGATGGCCCCCGAGGAGCGGCAGGAAGTCGAAGATCTGCTTGAGTTCTCGCAAGACTCCGCTGCCGGCCGCATGACGACCGAGTACCTCGAGCTTCCCGAGACCGCCCGGGTCGCCGATGTCCACGCCGCTCTGCGCGCCTTCGAGGGCGACATCGAGCTGATCACCGACATCTATCTGACCGGCGAGGAGGGCAAGCTCACCGGTCTGATTCCGGTTGTGCGCATCCTGCTTGCTGGCGCCGAGACGCCGTTATCCGATCTGCCTCATGGGCACCTCGTCACCTGCCATGTCGATGCTGGCGGACGCAAGGTAGCCGAGCTGTTCGACAAGTACAATCTGCGCTCGCTGCCCGTGATCGATGCGGACGGCAAGCTCGTCGGCGTGGTTCACGCCGAGCAGGTCATCGCGCTGCTCCGCGCCAGTCACTGAGCTATCGATTGCGGATTGCCGCTTTGGCCGGCAGCCCAACTCATCGGATAATCAGACCTGAATGAAGATCCTCTACGCGGCGGCGCTGTCGCCGAACGACTCCGCACTTTATCGTCTCTGGGCCCTCGAGCGCCTCGGCCAACAAGTCGTTCCCCTCGACTATCTGTCCTATGAAGCGTCAAACCCCATCGTGCACAGGATCGTCTATCGGCTCGCCGCAGGTCCTCACGTCGAGCGTTTCAATCGCGACCTCATCCAGCTGGCCGAGCGCGAGAAGCCCGACCTGTTGTGGGCCGATAAGATTCTCTGGATGAAGCCGCGTACGCTCGACCATCTGCGCTCGCTCGGTGTCACCACTGTCAGCTACATGATCGACAATCCCTTCGGCCCTCGCCGCGATCCTGGCTGGCGGCTCTACATGAAGGGCATTCCGCACTACGATCTTCATGTCGTGCAACGCGACAAGAACATCGCCGACTATCGTCAGCGCGGTGCACGCGACGTCATCAAGATTCAGACAGCCTATGAGCCCACGCTCCATTTCCCGCCGCCCGAAGGCTGGTCGGACCGCAATCGCGACCGGGAGGTCTCCTTCGTCGGAACGCCGTATGACGACCGCGCCGCCGTTCTTACACGGCTCTCGGAGGAGTTCGGCGTCACCATCTCCGGCAACGACCGCTCCTGGCGGCGCGCGCTTGCGCCCGCATCCTTCTCAAAGCTCTACCGTGAGGGAGAACTCTACCGGCAGCAGTATCGTGAGGCCCTCTGGCGCTCGAAGATCAACCTCAGCTTCATCACCCACTCCAACCTGGACGAGTTCGTCCATAAGAGCTTCGAGATCGCCGGCTGCGGCGGTTTCCTGCTCGCCGAGCGCTCCGCGGGCCACCTCGATCGCTTCCGCGAGGACGAGGAGGCCGTCTTCTTCACCGGCTATGACGAGCTTGCTGCCAAGATTCGCCGCTATCTTCCTGACGAAGCTGCCCGCGCCCGAATCGCCGCCGCCGGCCAGGCCCGCGCCCATCGCGACGGCTACTACAACGACCGCCAGGTAGGACTTATCCTAGAGCGCGCCGAATCGATCCTCGCCGCGAAGGGGATTCTTCGCTGAACCGGCCTACTCGCCGACGGTGACCAACCGGATCGCCGAAAGGTTTCGCACCCAGCGCTTTGGCTTCTTGTCGGCACTTGCCACCAGCTTCAGCTTGCCGTCCTCGCCCAGCGGTTTACCGTCCACGCTGGTCGCTACGACCACGTCGGCCGCGTGCTCGGAGCCTTCGATCTCCGTAGCCGAGTAGAGCACCCAGTACTTATCGGTTCCTTCAGCGACGATGTAGCTGTGCAGCATCTTTCGATGGGTCGGCTGGCCCACGGCAAACCCGTACTTCGCGAGCAGATCGCCCAGCGCAACCCCCGTATACGATTCGTCTTTCTTTGTGTGTTCGTTATGGACGGTCACGGTCTTCTGAGGCAGCGACGCAAGATCGTTCAGCGTCACCGTCGACGTCTTGCCCTCGACCGTAAGTTGAAGATGCGTCGAAGGAGCGGCCTTTGCATGGGCATGCTCCGGCTCTGTCTGGGCTGAGAGATAGGAACTGCCGCCAATTAGGGCAAGTGCCAACATCAGGGTTACTGACCTGGTCGTCATGCAAATATCCTAAACGGGAGCGGCGCCGTCGAGCGGGAGGGCAAACCGAGCCAGCTCTCGTTCGCGCTTTGCCTCACGCTATACTTAACCCATGTCCATCGTTCGCAACGCTGCCGCCATCGTCAAGGGAATGAGCGTCACTCTGAAAGAGGCCTTTCAGCCGACCGAAGTCGAGAACTATCCCGACGGCAAAGGCCCCATGCGGGGCGCAAAGTTCCAGGAGCGCTTCCGCGGGAAGCACCAGCTTCAGCGCGACGAGAATGGCCTTGAGAAGTGCGTCGCCTGCTTCCTGTGCGCGGCCGCCTGCCCCTCCAACTGCATCTACATCGAGGCTGCGGAGAACACCGCCGAGCAGCGCATTTCCGGCGCCGAGCGTTACGCCAAGGTCTACAACATCGACTACAACCGCTGCATTTTCTGCGGCTACTGTGTTGAGGCCTGCCCGACCGATGCCATCACCCACGGCCACGGTTTCGAACTCGCCTCGCTGAACGCGACCTCGCTGGTGATGCGCAAGGAAGATCTGCTGGTTCCCCTTCACACACATAAGCTGCCTGACGCCGTGCTCTCGGACAAGGACGAAGCCGAGATTCTCGCGTAGAAGAGGACGGTTGCAGAGTGGACGCTGACGGCATGAGCCTGAACTCGTCGCCCAGCTGGTGGCGCGCGAGTGCACCACGCAATGACGGAAGGACATCCAATACGAGATGACGACACCTCGCCAACATCCCCTTGAAGCCCTGCTCCAGCAGCGGATTGCCATCATCGATGGAGCGATGGGCACGACCATCCGCACCTACGGGATGAAGGAAGCCGACATCCGTGGCGAGCGATTCAAGGACTCGACCAAGGACCTGCTGAACAACGGCGACCTATTCTCGCTGACGCAGCCGAAGATGATCTGCGATATCCATCGGCGGTTCCTGGAGGCCGGTGCGGACATCATCGAGACGAACACCTTCGGCGCGACCAGCATCACGCAGAGCGAGTTCTTCGTGGACGATCCGCGCGAGCACGGCGGGCGCAAGAATCCTGAGTTTTACCAGAAGATCGTTGAAGACCCGTTCCTCAACAACCTGGCATGGGAGATCAATGAAAAATCGGCGCAACAGTGCCGCGAGTGGGCTGACCGCATTGCGAACGAGACAGGGCAGCAGCGCTTCGTCGCTGGAGCAATCGGGCCGCTGACCGTCTCTCTCTCGAACTCGCCCGACGCCGATGACCCGGGCTTCCGTGTGGTGACCTTCGATCAGGTGAAGGCGGCCTACGCGCAACAGGTGCGCGCGCTGATCGCCGGCGGCGTGGACGTGCTTCTGGTCGAGACGATCTTCGACTCGCTGAACGCCAAGGCAGCGCTTGTCGCTATCCGCGAGGTGTTTGACCAGGACAACCAGAAGCTGCCGGTGATGATCTCCGCCGCGGTAGGCCGTGGCGGCGAGACGCTGATCTCCGCGCAGACCACCGAAGCCTTCTGGAACGCCGTTCAGCACGTGAAGCCGCTGTCGGTGGGACTCAACTGCTCTCTCGGCCCCGATCTGATGTATCCGTTCCTTGAAGAACTCTCCGAGAAGGCGAACGTAGCGATCTCCTGCTACCCGAACGCCGGCCTGCCAAACCCCCTGTCGGAGACGGGCTTCGATCTGGGACCTGCGGACATGGCCCGCTACCTGGGCGACTTCGCACGGGGCGGCCTGATCAACATTGCCGGCGGCTGCTGCGGCAATACGCCCGAGCACATTGCTGCAATCGCGAAGGCGCTCGAAGGCAAGGCCCCGCGCAAGCTCGGCAAGATCGAGGTCGCAGCGTGAGCGTAATCGAGACCGCAGCCGCAGTTGCTGAGACGAAGCCGCTCCGCCTGTCTGGATCGCAGCCCTTCACTCAGCAGCGCAGCGTCTACATCGTCATCGGCGAGCGCACCAACGTCGCCGGGTCGCCGAAGTTCGCCAAGCTGGTCAAGGAAGGCAAGTACGAAGAGGCGGTCAGCGTCGCCCGCCAGCAGGTCGAGAACGGCGCCAACATCCTCGACATCTGCATGGACGAGGGCATGATCGACGGCGTCGCCGCCATGACGCGCTACCTGCAGCTTCTGGCCAGCGAGCCCGAGGTTGCCAAGGTCCCCTTCATGGTCGACTCCTCGAAGTGGGAGGTCATCGAGGCGGGGCTCAAGTGCCTCCAGGGCAAAGGCATCGTCAACTCCATCTCGCTGAAGGAAGGCGAAGCGAAGTTCCGCCAGAGCGCAGCCACCGTGCTGAAGTACGGCGCTGCGGTGGTAGTGATGGCCTTCGACGAGCAGGGTCAGGCCGCCAGCTACGAGGACAAGATCCGCATCTGCGAGCGTGCCTACCGCATCCTGGTTGATGAGGTCGGCTTTCCGCCTGAGGACATCATCTTCGACCCTAACATCCTCACCGTCGCCACCGGCATGGAGGAGCACAACAACTACGCGGTCGACTTCATCAACGCCACGCGCTGGATCAAGGCCAACCTGCCCCACGCAAAGGTCTCCGGCGGCGTCTCAAACATCTCGTTCAGCTTTCGAGGCAACAACAAGGTTCGCGAGGCCATGCACTCGGCATTCCTCTACCACGCCATCGCGGCGGGCATGGACATGGGCATCGTCAATGCCGGCATGCTCGAGGTGTACGAGGAGATTGAGCCGGAACTAAAGGAACTGGTCGAAGACGTTCTGCTCAACCGGCGCCCCGACGCGACTGAGCGCCTGGTGGAGCTCGGCGAGACGCTAAAGGGTACCAGTTCGGCAGCCAGCGAGAAGAAGGCCGAAGAGTGGCGCAGCGGCACGGTCGAGGAGCGCCTCTCGCACGCGCTGGTCAAGGGAATCGACACATACATCGAGATCGACACCGAAGAGGCTCGCGTCAAGCTGGGCCGCCCGCTCCAGGTGATCGAAGGCCCCCTGATGGCCGGCATGAGCGTTGTAGGCGATCTCTTCGGAGCCGGCAAGATGTTCCTGCCTCAGGTGGTCAAATCGGCCCGCGTGATGAAGAAAGCCGTGGCGCATCTGACGCCGTACATGGAAGCCGAGAAGGCCGCTTTGGAGGCGGCCGGCCACGAGGTGAAGGCGCAGGGCAAGATCCTGCTCGCCACAGTCAAGGGCGACGTGCACGACATCGGTAAAAACATCGTCGGCGTCGTGCTTGCCTGCAACAACTACGAGGTCATCGACATGGGGGTCATGGTCCCCAGCGAGAAGATCCTCGAACGCGCGAGGGCTGAGAAGGTCGATCTGATCGGTCTCAGCGGCCTGATCACACCATCACTCGACGAGATGATGCACGTGGCTCGCGAGATGGAGCGGCAGGGCTTCAAGCTACCGCTGCTCATCGGCGGAGCGACCACCAGCCGCAGGCATACAGCCGTCAAGATTGCGCCCCACTACAGCGAGCCGGTGGTTCACGTCCTCGACGCCAGCCGCGCTGTGCCAGTGACCACAAGCCTTCTAAGCGAGGAAGGGAAACAGGAGTTCGTAGCACAACATCAGGCCGAGTACGAGGCGCTTCGCAAGGCCCACGCTGCGCCGCGTCAGACAGTCGTCCCGCTTGAGACCGCTCGCGCAAGACGTACCCCGATCGAATGGCGTGCCGAAGACCTTGCCGTGCCCGCTTTTACCGGTGTGCGCGTTCTCGACAACTTCCCGCTCGAGACGTTGCGCGAGTTCATCGACTGGTCGCCGCTCTTCCACGCCTGGGGACTGAAGGGTGTATACCCGCGCATTCTCGACCACGAGGAGCAGGGCGAACAGGCACGCCAGATCCTCGCCGATGCCAACACGCTCCTGGATCGCATCATTGCGGAGAAGATGATCGCGGCGCGCGGCGTCTACGGCTTCTTTCCCGCCAACGCCGTCGGCGACGATGTCGAGCTATATATGGACGGGGCGCGCGAAAAGGTTCTCGATCGGTTCCACTTCCTGCGTCAGCAGGCGAACAGGGAAGGGAATGAGCCCTGCCGGTCGCTGACCGACTTCATCGCGCCGAAGGAGACTGGCCTGCCGGATTCCATCGGCGCCTTCGCGGTGACCAGCGGGATCGGCCTGAAGGAGCTCTGTGACCGCTTCCGGGCCCAGAACGACGACTACAACGCCATCATGGCCGAGGCGCTCGCCGATCGTCTCGCCGAAGCCTTTGCCGAGTGCCTGCACAAGCGCGTGCGCGATGAGTGGGGTTACGGCTGCCAGGAGAACCTTACCCCAGAAGAGCTGATCCAGGAGAAGTATCGGGGAATCCGGCCTGCTCCGGGCTACCCGGCGTGCCCGGACCACACTGAAAAGGGAACGATCTGGCGCCTGCTCGATGTGCAGGCCAACACCGGAATGATGCTCACCGAGTCATTTGCGATGTGGCCCGGATCGAGCGTCAGCGGCCTCTACTTCGCGCACCCGGAGTCGCGCTACTTCAGCCTGGGCAAGATCGATCGCGATCAGGTCGCCGACTACCACGAACGCAAGGGGATGACTGTGGCCGAGGTCGAGCGATGGCTGGGGCCGAACCTGAACTACGACCCGGAATGACTTCTCCGGCTGCCGGTTGGATGGGGCATAACTCCCGCCGCGCCGGCAACGGATTGGTGAAATAATGGCCAAGCGCGACGATTCGCGGCGGCCTCACATGGAAACGAACTCTGCCAAACCCTCAATCCTTCACGTGTGTCACCGCGAGATGTTAAGGCCCTTGCGCGATCAGATTCTTCGCATCTCGGGATTCGACGTCGACTCAACTCTAAGCACCACAGAAGGCCTTAATATGTTCTGGGCCAAGCCGTACGATCTGGTGCTCATCGACGTTGAGGGAGTCTCCGGAATTCCCGATGCCGAGCACATCTGCTCCGAGATCAAGACAGCGCAACCCGGCCAACGCGTAGCGTTCGTCTGCAACTGGCGCGTTGCCATCGAGACCGATTGCCCTGACGAAATTCTCCGTACCGAGTTTGATCCGGCCGCGTTTGTAGGCGGCGTGCGTGAGATATTCAACGGGCAACGGTAGCCACGAATCATGACCCGGACATCCTTGCGGTGGGCCCAAGCATGTGCTAAAACTGATACATTCAGTCTGGCGGAAGACTATCTTCCCTCCCAGGCGCGAATTTCATGAAGAGTGGTTGAGGGACGAGCCCTGTGACGCCACGACAACCGGCCTGAAACCATTATTTCGGGCGACCGGTGTCAACTCTCTCCTGGAAACAGGGAACATGAGATTCGAGGGGCATACCCCATGTAGCCCCGCGATCCTCAGTCCACCCGGACTGCATATGCCGACGCATATGTAGTTATTCCATCGAGAGACGTCACAGATTTCATTCCTCCTCCACACTGGAGAGAGCGTAATGAGCTATTCCTGTACCTCGACAGCATACGAGCTTAAGTGCAACGAGTGCGGCAAGAGATTCGGCAACCAGCCGCTTTCAGCCTGCCCGGACTGCCTGGCTCCCCTCGAAGTGGTCTACGACCTGGACTCCGCACGCGGCATCTTCACGCGCGAGGCCATCGCTTCCGGCCCGGCGAACATCTGGCGTTACGCAGCGCTGCTTCCGCTTCCCAGGGGCTTTGAACCGGATCTTCCCGTTGGCTTCACCCCACTGGTCAAGGCAAGGAATCTCGGCAAGCGCATCGGCGCCTCCAATCTCTACGTCAAGAACGACGCCGTCTGTTTCCCGACACTCAGCTTCAAGGATCGCGTGGTCTCGGTCGCTCTCGCCAACGCTCAGGGCTTCGGCTTTGAGACCGTCGGCTGCTCCTCCACCGGCAATCTCGCCAACTCGGTTGCCGCGCAGGCTGTGCGTCTCGGCCTCAAGGCATGCATCCTGGTTCCCGCCGATCTCGAGGCCGCGAAGATTCTCAACACCCAGGTCTACGGCGCGCGGCTCGTCCGTATCGACGGCAACTACGATCACGTCAACCGCCTCTGCACGCTCGTCGCCGACGAGTACAACTGGGGCTTCGTCAACGTGAATCTACGGCCCTACTACGCGGAAGGTTCAAAGACCGTCGGCTACGAGATCGCCGAGCAACTCGGCTGGAGGCTTCCCGACAACGTCGTTGTCCCAATGGCCGGTGGCTCGCTCATTCGCAAGATCCGCAAGGCATTCCAGGAGCTCATCTACCTCGGCCTCGTCGAGGACAAGCCGGTTCGCTTCTTCGGAGCGCAGGCCACCGGCTGCTCCCCCATCTCGCAGGCGGTCAAGCACGGCCTCGACTTCATCGAGCCGCAGCGCCCGAACACCATCGCCCGCTCGCTCGCCATCGGCAACCCCGCGGACGGCCCCGCCGCCGCAAAGATGATTCAACAGACCGGCGGATGGGCCGAGGATGTTTCTGACGTCGAGATCGTCTCCGGTATCCAGGAGCTCGCCGAGACCGAGGGCATCTTCACCGAGACCGCCGGCGGCGTCACCACGGCAGTCACGGCACGCCTCTACGCGCACGGCCGCATCTCGCCCGACGAACTCACCGTAAGCTGCATAACCGGCAACGGTCTCAAAACCACCGACGCGCTCCAGGGACACTACGAGCAGCAGCGGGCCGTCCGGCCGCGTCTCGCCGACTTCGATTCTTACCTTCGCGAACTCGACGGCATAGCAGAGACCGAGCTGGTAGCAGCAGGAGGAAATTAATTCATGTCAATCAAAGTAACGCTCCCGACCGCCTTCACTCGTCACACCGCTGGACGCAAGCAGTTCGACTCCCTTGCCGAAAACCTTCCCGGTCTCCTCGCCGACATCGACAAGACCTTCCCGGCGCTCGCAACACAGATAAAGGGCGAAGACGGCAAGCTGCGCCGCTTTATCAACATCTACGTCAACGATGAGGACATCCGCTTTCTCGGCGGCGAGACCTACGCCTTCCAGGACGGCGATGAGGTCATGCTCATCCCATCGATCGCCGGCGGATCGCGTTAATTCCTGGAAGAGTAAAGGCGCACCTCGCGCGAGGTGCGCCTTGTCATTTGCAGCAGGGATACCCTTGCCGCCGACCCCGAATCAGAAGCCGCGGTTCAAGAGCATGTAGATCAACACGATCAGTAGAATGAGTCCCAATCCGCCGCTGGGATAGTATCCCCAGCTACGACTGTATGGCCACGTCGGAAATGCCCCAAAGGCAAGCACGAGCAGAATAATAAGCAGAATTAGCATGAAATTATCCTCGTGTTCGCAAGATCGTAATCCAAACCTCTCTTTTCAGTAGATGCCTGTCGAGGAGAGGGCGTTATCTCTCGAGCCTCAGAGCACTGGATTGGCCGGGGCAACGAATCGTGGCTCCTTCGTCTCTTATCGAGAGGCGTTCTGCCACCTGTTAGAAGAGTTCTGGGCACCCTCTCAGAAAGAGGAATCTGCAATGTTTCTCATCCTCGCTGTCGTTCTCTTCATCGTCTGGATCTGTAGCTTTTTGATGTTCAAGACGGCTGGACTCCTGATTCACCTCCTGCTGTTGTTTGCGATCCTCTCCATCGTCATGCACTTCATCAGCGGCAAGCGCGCAGTTTAGTCGCCAACCGAAGCGGCTCCCTCGAACTGCGGCCATAGCAATAAAGAAGGGCGAGCCCGTGACTCGCCCTTCTTCGAGATGAGATTGATGGCTCTACTGGTGCTGGTGTGCAGCCGGCTGCGGCAGGTCGATGTTGCTCGTAAGCAGAGCCTCCGGCGCCTCTTCCTTCAACTCCGGCAGCTTGCCCTCGAGCGCGATCTGCAGAACCTGGTCCATGTCTTCGACGAAGTGCAGCTTCATGCTTGTCTTCAAAAGTTCCGGCAGATCGGCCAGGTCCTTCTTGTTCTCTTCGGGAAGAACCGCCTCGAAGATTCCCGCGCGATGCGCCGCCAGCAGCTTTTCTTTTAGACCACCGATCGGCAGCACCTTGCCGCGCAGCGTCACCTCGCCGGTCATTGCGATATCGCGCCGCACCTTGATCTTGGTTAGCGCGCTGGCAAGCCCGGTGGCAAGCGTAATGCCGGCCGACGGACCGTCCTTCGGAATCGCTCCCTCCGGCACGTGCACATGAATATCCACGTTGCGATAGAAGTCCTTCGCAAGCCCAAGCTGGTGCGCGCGCGAGCGAATGTAGCTCAGTGCGGCATGGGCCGACTCCTGCATCACGTCGCCCAACTGTCCTGTCGTCGTCAGCTTGCCCTTGCCGTCCAGCACCTGAACCTCTGTCTGCAGGATCGAACCACCAACCTCCGTCCATGCAAGGCCCGTCACCAGCCCGACCTCGCTCTTCTCGTGGACCTGCGAGTCGCGGAACTTGGCCACGCCCAGAAGCTCCGTGAGATTGTCCGGCGTCACGCTCTCCTGGTGATTGGGCCCGTTCTTCACAACGCGTCGAGCCACCTTGCGGCAAACGTTGCCGATCTCGCGTTCCAGGTTTCTCACGCCGGCCTCGCGGGTGTACGAGCGAATCATCTGCTTGAGCGCATCGTTCTCAAAGACGATTTGCTCCTCGCTCAGTCCCGTCGCCTCGCGCTGCTTCTTCACAAGATACTGCTTGGCGATCTCCAGCTTTTCAAGCTCCGTGTACCCGTGCAGCCGCAGGATCTCCATGCGGTCCTGCAGCGGGCCGGGGATCGTATGCAGCACATTCGCGGTCGCGACAAACAGCACCTGCGAGAGGTCGTACTCCACGTCCAGATAGTGGTCCTGGAACGAGGTGTTCTGCTCCGGGTCCAGCACCTCAAGCAGGGCACTCGCGGGGTCGCCGCGGAAGTCCGAGGCCATCTTGTCGATCTCGTCCAGCATGAAGACCGGGTTCTTCGTCCCCGCCTTCTTCATCGACTGGATGATCTGACCAGGCAGGGCGCCGATGTAGGTACGCCGGTGGCCGCGAATCTCAGCCTCGTCGCGAACGCCGCCCAGCGACATGCGGACGAACTTGCGTCCGGTCGCCTTCGCGATCGACATGCCCAGCGAAGTCTTGCCCACGCCAGGAGGCCCGACAAAGCAGAGAATCGAGCCCTTCGGATTCTTCACCAGCTGACGTACCGCGAGGAACTCGAGGATGCGCTCCTTGATCTTCTCGAGCCCATAATGATCTTCGTTCAGGATCGTTTCGGCGTGCTCGATCGAGCGAATCTCCTTGGAGCGCTTCTTCCACGGCACGGCGAGCAGCCAGTCCAGGTAGTTGCGAGAGACCGTCGATTCGGCCGACATCGGAGGCATCGCCTCGAGCTTCTTCAGCTCCTGAAGCGACTTGTCTAGCACGTCCTTCGGCATTCCGGCGGCCTCGATCTTCTTCTTCAGCTCGTCGAACTCCGACTTCTCGCCGCGGCCCAGCTCCTTCTGGATGGCCTTGATCTTCTCGTTGAGGTAGTACTCCTTCTGCGCCTTCTCCATCTGCCGCTTCACGCGTGACTGGATGGTGCGGTCCATGTTCAGCTTTTCGATCGCCAGGTCCAGCACGTCGCCCACGCGCGCCAACCGCTGCTCCGGATCGAAGACCTCAAGGAGCTGTTGCTTCTCTTCGATCGGAAGCTGCAGGTTAGCTGCAATTGTGTCGGCCAGCTTCGCCGGCTCATCCGAGCGAACGCTTGCGGCCATCGTCTCGTAGTTCAACGACTGCTGCAGCTTCACGTACTGCTCAAACAGCGAGTGAACCCGCTGCATCAACTGCTCTACCTGCGGGGTCAACTCAAGCTGAGTCTTTCCGGTGCGCACTGTCGCCACGAAGAAGCCGTCGGAGTCGTTAATCTCAGTCGCGCGCGCACGCTCGACGCCTTCCACCAGAACCTTGATGTTGCCGTCCGGCATCTTTACGCTCTGCACGATGTTGCCGATCGTGCCCGTCGCGTAGATGTCCTCTGCGTTCGGCTCGTCCACTGAAGCATCATGCTGCGTCGCCAGGAAGATCTTCCGGTCGCCGGAGAGCGCCTCCTCCAGCGCCCGGACGCTCGATTCGCGGCCGACAACGAACGGCGTCATCATGTAGGGGAAGATGACCATGTCGCGGATGGGCATCATCGGAAGCTTCAGTGTGCCGCCGCTCAACGTTTCTTTGGATGGATTCGTCATAGTTCTCCCCGATTAGACGCTCGAATCGCGACAATGATGCACGCGTCCGGTTTCAGGTGATTGTAATGCTTTTAATTACCTTCCAACACCACAACTTCAACGAACCAAAATGGCATACCGGTGCTGTGGCGAAAGCAGGACAGGGGTGCCCGGGAATCAATCGATTAGAACGTTCTGTTCCCGAGTTGGAAGGACGCTCCGGAGGCAACAAGGTCAGCGACCTGCTGAACGTCGCGGACGTAGATTGTATTGCAGGTCTCACGGCTCTTTGAGGGCAACAACTCCAGCTTGCGTGTCCTGGGATCGTACGAGTGCGGTAAAAAGCCGCTTTCACCCAGGCAGTTATGGACTGCAAGCTCGTTTGCGCTGAATTGTTCCTCGGAGCTGTTCATCTCAACGATCCAAGCCAGCAGAGAAGGATGACGCAAGGTACTCGTTGCCCCCGCAAGCACCTCGGCCTCCCAGCCTTCCACATCAATCTTAATGAGCTTCGGTCCACGCTGGTTCAGAACTTTGTCCAGGGTCGAGACCGGAACGTCGATCGAAGGACCTGTCCAGTTTTCATCATTGATAATGTGATTCATGGTGTCGTGCTCGGCGGTGAAACGCAGCATAGCCTCTTCGCGGGCCAACCCGATATTGTGGGCTTCGACTTTGTCGCAGATATTGTTTACTCGAAGGTTTGCGGTAAGCCGGGCAAAGGTCTCGGGAACCGGTTCGATGGTCACGGCGGAGGCGCCCACAGCTCCGGAGGCCAGCACCGTATAAACGCCGGCATTGGCGCCGACGTCTACAAACAGATCGCTCTCTCGCAAAACGTGGAGCAGGAACCCGCACTCGACGAAATCACTTAGACCGGAGTAGATATTCTGCGTTATGCCAGTCATTCCGGGAGCGGCGATTAACTTCGTTTGATTGACAAACGGAACAAGTACGGGGCCAGGCACCAGCCGGCTACCAAGCTGCCATCGAAGGTATCGCGTCAGCGCCGCACGTTTATCGGATTCATTGAGCGGATGCCGAAGGATCGTCCTCAGCGTTCGATGTAAATCTCTCATGTCCCCTGCTGACGATATCGGGTGTTAGAGATGCGGACAGAAGCTGCGGAATCCCTCGTGCCTTAGCCGGCCTTTTCAAGAAGCATCGGCAGCGTCAGGTCGCGGTTCTTCACCATCGGTTCGGTGATCACGATCTCCTTGACCTTCTTGTTACCCGGCACGTGGTACATCAGGTCGAGCATCAGCTCCTCGATGATCATCCGCAGGCCGCGAGCGCCCACCTTCCGCATCAGCGCCTCGCGAGCGATCGCCCGCGCAGCCTCGTCGGAGAAGGTCACCTTCACGCCCTCGAAGTCGAACAGCTTCGCATACTGCTTCAGAATGGCGTTCCGAGGCTTGGTCAGGATCTCGATCAGCGCCGCCTCGTCCAACTCATCCAGAATCCCCATCACCGGCAGACGTCCGACGAACTCCGGAATCAGGCCATACTTCAGAAGATCCTGCGGCTCAGCCTGACGCAGCAGTTCAGAGTCGCGCTGCGCGCGGATCGGCGTCACGTCGCCGTCCTTCACGTCGGGATCGGCCACTGCTCGGAAGCCCAGTGCCTTCTTGCCCACGCGCCGCCCGATGACCTTCTCAAGTCCCACAAACGCGCCACCACAGATGAACAGGATGTTCGTGGTATCGACCGCCGTAAACTCCTGGTGCGGATGCTTGCGTCCGCCCTGCGGCGGAACGTTGGCAACAGTGCCTTCGAGAATCTTCAGCAGCGCCTGCTGCACGCCCTCGCCCGAGACGTCGCGGGTAATGGAGGGGTTCTCGTCCTTGCGTCCGATCTTGTCGATCTCGTCGATGTAGATGATCCCGCACTGCGCTCGCGCCACGTCGCCGTCGGCGGCTTGCAGCAGCTTCAGGATGATGTTCTCGACGTCTTCACCCACATAGCCGGCCTCGGTCAGCGTCGTCGCGTCGACGATGGCAAACGGCACGTCCAGCATCTTGGCCAGCGTATGCGCGAGCAGCGTCTTGCCCGAGCCCGTCGGCCCCACCAGAAGGATGTTCGACTTCGCCAGCTCCACTTCATTGCCGCGCGTCTTGTTCATCTGAATGCGCTTGTAGTGGTTGTAGACCGCAACTGCCAGCTTCTTCTTCGTGGTGTCCTGCCCAATCACGTACTCGTCCAGGAACGCCTTCACCTCCTGGGGCTTCGGAAGGTGAGCCGGCGCGGCGCCAGGCTGCGCCTCCGTACGGTCGTCCTCAAGAATCGAGTTGCACACTGCCACGCATTCGTCGCAGATGTAGGCCCGGGGATAGTCGGACGGAGAAGAGATTAGCTTGGCAACAGCATCCTGCGACTTATGGCAAAACGAGCAGCGAAGCGATTCTTCCGAGCCCCGTGATGTTTTCATAGTTGCGACGACTCCTGGTGGTGCGATGACTGATATCAGTTTACACCCGTTTGTAACGATAAGCCCGGCGGCATACGTTACGGCAGTATCCAACCTGATTACGAAACGTGCAAAGAGCTTCACAGAAGCGAAAGCCCGGACCGCAGCCCGGGCTCACTCTTTGTCTCCGAACAGCCGCCTACGTGCGCGGGCGGTCGATGATGTCGTCGATGATGCCGTACTCCTTAGCCTGGGGAGCCGTCATGATGAAGTCGCGCTCGACGTCCCGCTCGATCCGCTCCAGCGTCTGGCCCGTGCTGGCGCTCATCAGCTTGTTCGTGATCTCGCGTATGCGCAGAATCTCGCGCGCATGAATGTCGATGTCCGTTGCCTGTCCGCTCAATCCACCCATCGACGGTTGATGAATCAGGATGCGCGAGTTCGGCAGCGCAAACCGCTTGTTCTTCTTGCCCGCCATCAGCAGGAAGGCACCCATTGAAGCGGCCTGGCCGATGCAGAACGTCACCACATCGTTCTTGATGTACTGCATCGTGTCGTAGATCGCCAGTCCCGCCGTGATCGAGCCGCCCGGCGAGTTGATGTACAGCTGAATGTCCTTCTCCGGATCTTCGCCGCTCAGAAACAGCATCTGCGCGATGATGACATTGGCAATGTTGTCGTCGATCGGAGTTCCCAGGAAAATGATGTTGTCGCGCAGCAGACGGCTGTAGATGTCGTAGGCGCGTTCGCCCCGGCTCGTCTGCTCGATCACCATCGGTACCAGTCCCATAACGCTCTCTTTCTTTTAATCGTTGAACCGTGTCGTTGAACCAAGGTTGTGAGCTGAGGGGATTACTCTTACGAGGCCAGCTTCTCGTAGAGCACGCTTGCAGTCTTCTCGCGGCGCATCTGCTCACGAATCCTATCAAGACCCCCGTCCTTCTGCAGCCGCTCGCGCAATGCCTCCAGCGGCTCGCGCGACTGAAGCGAAAGCATCAGCAGCTCGCGATCCAGATCGTCGCCCGAGATCTCGATCTTCTCGGCCTCGCCGATCTTGTCTAGCAGCATCGATGCCTTCACCTCGTTCAGCGCCTGGTCGCGCTGGGCTGCGCGCAGGCTGCCGAAGTCCAGCCGGCGCATCGCCTCGGCGGTCATGCCCTGCTGGGCCAGCGCACGCAGGCCGCGGTCCAGCCGCGCATCCACCTGTTGCTGCACGAACGACTCGGGAACAGGGAATTGGAACCTCTGCACCAGCTCGTCCAGCATCCGGTCGCGGGCCTGGCTCTCGAGCGCGCTCTTCTTGCGGTCCGCGGCCATCTCCCGCAGCTTCGTCTCAAACTCTTCCCAGCTCTCGTAGTTGCCCAGCTGCCTGGCGAACTCCTCGTTGCGCTCCGGGAAGATCTTCTTCTTGATGGCCTTGACGGTCACGTCGTAGCTCACAGTCTGGCCGGCAAGGCGGGGCTCGCCAAACTCGGCCGGATACGTCACCTCAAAGGTCATCTCCTGTCCCGGCTTCGCTCCGCGCAGAGAATCGTTGAACGCCGGCAGCGTGTTCTTACCGCCGATCTCGACCAGAACATCCTCGCCCGTAATCGGCTCGTGCTTGCTCACGCTCTCAACGCCCTGCTCGGTCACCGTCTGGGCCAGGTCTTTCACCTCTCCCTTGAACTGGATCTCTGCCCAGTCTCCATCGACCAGTGCGCGCTCTTCCTCAATGGGCTCGACCGTCGCGTGGCTATCCAGGATGCGGCTCAGCTCAGCCTGATACTCGTCCTCGGTCAGCGTGACTTCAGGCCGCGTCACCTTCACGTCGTCGTAGCCGGAGATGTTGATCTCAGGAGCAACCTCAAAGGCTGCTTTGAACTTCAGGGGCTGCCCGTCGTGAAGCTGGAGGTCGAGCAGTTGGGGCTCCGAGATCGGACGCAGCTGCTGCTCGTCGATCGCCTTGCGGAATCGCTCCGACACCAGGCTCTCCAGAACCTCCTGCCGCAGCTCCTTGGCGAACTTCGAGCGCACCAGCGACTCCGGAACCTTGCCCGCGCGGAAGCCGGGAATCCGAGCCAGCTTCTGGTACCGCTTCACCACGCCCTTGAAGGTCTTCGAGACCTCATCCGCGGTCACCTCCACCTCAATCTCGCGCGTCAACTCCGGGTTCAGCGTCGGGCCGTGCGTGTGCTCGTGGTCGTGCTCATGGTCGTGGGCGTGCGTGTGTGCTGCTTCCGACTGCTGTTCGGCAGTCGTCTTCGTCTCTGTCGTCTCTGTCGGGGTCAAATCCATGCCTTCCAATGGGTCGCGCGAAATTATGCCGCGGTCGCTCGTCTTGCCCGGGACCGCGCGGCACGCGCCTCCTTACTACTGTACGAGGCTTCGTTGCGGAGGGTCAAACAGCCCGGACAAGTCTCGGTCGCGGCATCAATCCTTCCCGGCGGCCTCAAAGCCGATCCCCGCCGCTCGAGGTCAGCGAAAAGATCTCCAGCCGTATCCTCCACTGCGCCGACTGGCCCGGCTGCAGCACTGCCATCCCGGTATCTTCGTCCTTAGGCCACTCCCGGCCGAAGGGGTCATCGTAGTTGAGCCGGGGCGCAATCGTGATGAAATCGGCGCCCGCCGGAGCTTCGACGTGCACCGCCTTGATCGACGAGCTCAGCATCGTGATGCGCAGCCCGTAGTTGTCTGTTGGATCCCGCAGCTCGGCCACCGGGCCGCTATCGAGCAGTGCCTGCCGCAGGTGAACGAACGTATCATCCAGACTCAGCCCGCCCAGCGCCGCTCCCGTCCGCCCGCTGAAGTCGTACTCGGTCCCGGCCACAGGGAGCAGCCTTCCACTCGGAAGGCCAGTGTGCCGGTCACGAATCTCGGTGCGTGTCGCGCTGGGAAGTCGCAGCATCAGGCCTCCCCGGTCTCCATTCAGCACTGCGAAGCGTGGCCGCCAGCCGATTCCCACGGGCTGAGGCTCCCGGCCCGTGTTATGAGCGACGACTCGCATCTCCAGCGCGCGGCTGCTCAACTGCACTGTCGTCGCCAGCTGCATTCCCGACGGCCAGTCTCCATCAAAGCTGCCCGTATCGTAGACCGCGTCCGCCTCGCCGCCATCCGGCATCGCCGTTGTCTTCACCGTCGTCGAAGCGCGCCGCAGCAGCAGGCCTCCACGCGCGACTGCTGCGCCGTTGGACCGCTCCGCAGGCAGATGAAGCGTTTGCCCATTCCACATCACGCTCAGTCCACCGTCCGTGGGGGTCCCAAAGATTCTGCCCGCCCACGGCGCCTCGATCGCCCCTCCCATCGCCAGGCTCGCCCAGCCGTTCGCGTCCGCACCTTTGCCGCTCATCCGCTTGGCTGCCTCGTCCATCGCTGGCGAGGCCAGCAGCTGCACCTCGCCCTTCTGCGGGACGAAGGCCTTGATCTGCAGCACATTCATGCCCCGTCCTGGCAGCAGCGTCGCCGAAAGAAACTCCGGCTGCGTCCCGCCCTCGATCTGCGAACGCTCCAGAACGATCGCGTCCTGTCCGCCGGGCTGCGGAGGAGGCGGCACGCGAGGAGGCACTGGCCGCTTCATCTCAGCCTTCAGCAGTGCAAAGCGTCCTCTCTTATGCTCGCGCCATACAAAAGCCAGCCCCACCAGCAGCAGAGCCAGCACGGCCATCGTTACTACCCCGGAACGCACCACGGTGGCCTGCCAGACGCGGATGCACCATTCGTTGAAGCGCTGTTTCGCCAGCGCCACATACATTCGACTCAGTCTCGGATCTTCCAACACACCACCTGTTCAGTATTCTTCCGCCCGAAGAGATTCTACGGAAACCATCGCCTTCCGCGCAGGCCTGCGCGTCATAGTCCGCTGCCACTATCATGGGATAAAGTGACACGCCGCGCCGCCAAACCCCTCCCTCTCCCCCTGCTCCGGGTCCGTGAATCCATCATCGCCTGCGAACGCTGCACGCGTCTCCGAACCTACTGCAGAGGAATCGGTGAAACCAAACGTCGCGCCTATCAGGACCAGACATACTGGGCCCGCCCCGTTCCCGGCTTCGGCGATCCCCACGCCCGCGTCCTTATCCTTGGACTCGCTCCAGGCGCACATGGTGCCAACCGCACCGGCCGCCCCTTCACCGGCGACGGCTCCGGCTACTTCATGTACCCTGTCCTCCACGAGACCGGCTTCGCCAGCCAGCCCGAGGGCGCCTCGCGCGACGACGGCCTCCGCCTCCGCAATGCCTGGATCGCCTCCGTTGTCCGGTGCGCTCCGCCCGGCGACAAGCCCACTCCGCAGGAGATTCGCAACTGCTCCACCCATCTCGCCGCCGAGATCGGCCAACTCACGCGCATTCGCGTCGTCGTCTGCCTCGGCAAGATCGCCTTCGACGGCTACCTCGCCCATCTCGTCGCGCAGGGCATCATCGAGCGCAAGTCCGCCTACCGCTTCGCCCACGGCGTCAGCTACACGCTCCCCAATAGAATTCATCTGCTCTGCAGCTACCACCCCTCGCTGCGCAACACCAATACTGGACGCCTCGATCGCGCCATGTTCACCCGCATCTTCGTTCAGGCAAGGGAACTGGCTGGCCTCGATCGCTGAAGGCAGAATCGCTGAAGACAGAATCGCTGAAGACAAAAGACCACTAAAGCCGGTTCTTCTCGGTAAACACATTCAGCGCGGCAAAGGCAGGAGCCACGGCCATTGCGATAAAGGCACCAATAATCAGAAAAGTCTTCACACGACACCTCTCAACTGACTCTAGCCTGAGCAAGTCATTCACTCCGAACCGTTTTGACGCCCTGAATGCTCCTCGTCATTACCCCCGCTGATTCACTCGCAAAACCAACCAAAGCCTGGAGCCGGGAATCTTAAAAACAAGTGCGTACTTTAGTCGCGCCGAAAGAGGGTTCCTACATGAGAGCAAATAACTACTGGCTGGCCTTTGGCATTGGCGTTGCCGCTGGAGCGGCGATCGCCCTCCTTTATGCCCCGCAGAGCGGGGAACGCACCCGCAAGAAGCTCCGCAGGGGCGTCGAGAACGCCGTCGATGACGCCAGTGAACACCTCAAGGACGCCGGCGATTACCTCAAAGCTCAGGCTGAGCGCTTCACCGACGAGGCACAGGACGCCATCAAGCGCGCCCGTGGGCAAGCCTCCCGTTTAGTCGACAACGCCGGAGACCGGGCCAGCAATGTCGTCGAGTCGGTCTCCGATCGAGTGGCTGATGCAGTAAAATCCGCCAAAGCCCTCGTCTAACTCACCACATCTGTTTTTTATGCACTCCGCGACCTGCTCCCGGGGCTAATGGCCACCACGAAGTAGGTCGCAGGCGTGTCTCCGGCATTCTGGAGATAGTGTTTGTCACCCGCGACGACGATTCCGATATCCCCCGCCTCCATGCGATGAGCCACACCGTTGACCGTCAACTCCAGCGTTCTCCCATGCAAATCGCAAAATCCAACGCGGTTAAACAACATGCCCCGACCTTGCAGCCGGGGCAGATTAATTTACAACGTCACTCAGATCCCTACACCGTCGACAAGGCAAAACCCGCAACCTTCTCCTCGCCGTCGTTCGAGATCGGCCGGTAGAACAGCTGATTGTTCTCCATGTACACCTCGAGGAACGCCGGCCGCTGCGCGATGCCACCTGCAATTAGCGCCTCCGACAGCGGATCCTCCACATACTTCTGCAGCGCCCTCCGCAGAGGTCGTGCACCGTACGTGCGATCCGATGCCGTCTTCTCGATGATCCATCTCTTCGCCTCGTCCGCGACCGAGATCGTGATCGCCTTGTGTACCAGGTTCACGTTCAGCTGCTGCACCAGCAGCTCCAGAATCTGCATCAGATCATGATCGTTCAGCGAGGTGAAGATGATGATCTCGTCCAGACGGTTCAGGAACTCCGGATTGAAGGTGCGCTTGACCTCGCCCTTAACCAGCTCCTCCATCTTGTCCATTACCATGTCTTCCTTCTCGCTCTGGAAGCCCAGCCCCTGCCGCTTCTGCAGGTGCTTGGCCCCGATGTTCGAGGTCATGATGATGATCGTGTTCTTGTAGTCGACCGTATTGCCCAGCCCATCCGTCAGCTGTCCGTCTTCAAAGACCTGCAGCAGCAGGTTGAAGACATCCGGATGCGCCTTCTCGATCTCATCCAGCAGCACCACGCAGTACGGATTGCGCTTCACGCGCTCCGTCAGCTGTCCGCCCTCCTCGTAGCCGACATATCCCGGAGGCGAGCCGATCAGCTTCGATACGGAGTGCTTCTCCATGAACTCCGACATATCGAACCGGATCAGCGACTTCTCGCTTCCAAACAGGAAATGCGCGAGCGTGCGCGCCATCTCCGTCTTGCCGACGCCCGTGGGCCCCAGGAACAGGAAGCTTCCAATCGGACGCGCCGGGTTCTTCAGGCCGGCGCGCGAGCGGCGAATCGCCCGCGCCAGCGCCGAGATCGCCTTCTCCTGCGAGATCACGCGCTTGTGCAGCTCCTCCTCCACACGCATAAGCCGCTGCGTCTCTTCCTCCTTCAGCGACGTCACCGGAACGCCAGTCCAGCGGCTCACCACGTCCTCGATGTCCTCCCGCGTCACAATGCCCGCCGAAGAATCGTCGAGGTGATATTTGTCGCGCAGCGCCCGCAGGTTCTCCCGCTCCTTGCGCTCCTCGTCCGAGTAGAACCGCGCCTTCTCGAACTCGTGATTCGCGATCGCGTTCTCCATGCGGTGCACGATGAACTTGATCCGCTTCTGGACCTCGGTCAGCTCTTCAGGAAGGGAAGTCTGCCGCAGTTTCACCCGCGCCCCAGCCTCGTCGATCAGGTCGATCGCCTTGTCCGGAAGGAAGCGGTCGGGGATGTACCGGCTCGAGTGCGACACCGAAAACGTAATCGCATCGTCCGTGTAGCTGACAGCATGAAACTTCTCATACTTGTCCTTGATCCCCATGATGATCTTCACCGCGTCCTCTTCGTTCGGGGGCGGAACCTTCACGGCCTGGAAGCGGCGCTCCAGCGACCGGTCCTTCTCGATCGACTTCCGGTACTCGCCCGGAGTCGTTGCGCCAATGCACTGAATCTCGCCGCGGCTCAACGCCGGCTTCAGGATGTTCGCCGCATCGAGCGATCCCTCCGCCGACCCCGCGCCCACCAGCGTGTGCAGTTCGTCGATGAACACGATGGAGTTCTGGTTCTCCATCAGCTCCTTCATGATCGTCTTCAGCCGCTCCTCAAATTGGCCGCGATACTTCGTCCCCGCAACGATCAGCGACAGATCGAGAGCGAGCACGCGCTTGTCCGCCAGGAAGCTGGGAACCTCGCCATCGGCAATCTTCTGCGCCAGTCCTTCGACAATCGCCGTCTTACCAACGCCCGGTTCGCCGATCAGCACAGGATTGTTCTTCGTCCGGCGGCACAGGATCTGGATCACGCGATCGACCTCGGCATCGCGCCCAACGAGCGGATCAAGCTGCTGATCTAAAGCGCTCTGTGTGAGGTCCCGCGAAAACTCCGCCAGCATGCTCTGCTCACCGCGCTGCGATTTGCTGGACTGCGACGCCGGCGCCTTCTCCTGCGTCGTGCGCTGCAACTCCTCGCGGATCGCCGGAAGCCTGAGTCCGCGCTCCGTCAGGATCTCCGCCGCGAAGCACTTCTCCTCGCGCAGCAGGCCCAGCAGCAGGTGCTCCGTGCCGATGTGCTTGTGCGAGAGCCTCTCGGCCTCCTCGGCCGCATACGCCAGCACACGCTTGCACTCGTTCGACAGCGGAAGGTCGACCGAGGTCGACACCTTCTCCCGGATCGTCGTATGCCCCTCGATCTGCTTCCGGATCGACTCCACCGACGCATGCGACCGCAAAAAGCGGTTCGTCAGCGCCTTATCTTCCCGGAGCAGCCCCAGCAGCAGGTGTTCTGTTTCGATATACGGTGACCCGAACTGACTTGCCTCGTAGCGCGCGAAGAAGATCACTCGTCGCGCCTTCTCTGTGTAGCGTTCGAACATGTTCTCCCTTTCGAACCCGGCCTCCACCAACGGCCCTGGGAGCCGTCAATGGCGCCATTACCACTACCATTCCCTGCGTCAACCTGCCCGCCAAGAGAACACATCGGGTGCGACCGCTTTCGACGGCGCATCCATCCACTGCTTCTAGTGTAGTCGCCGCGTCAACTTAAGCTCTATCCCGCAAAAGTTACTGCTTACACTACATCAATACTCATTCGACGCACTATGTGAAAAAAGAGTTCGAAACTGATTAGGTTCGGCCACCCGTCTCCGAGCTCGCTATCGTCAAGAGGTTCGGAACTGATAAGGGGCAAGAGGGTCGAACCTGATTAGATTCGGCCACTGTAAGCCTTCAAGAGTTCGAAATCGGAGCGAAACCAGCCGCAACCCCTCCACGGTTCGGCTTAACTCTCGTCCGATACCCTTAGATTGTCCGCGAAACCATTCAATCTGCCTGCTTTAGCTCCTCCAGCCGCCCGCCCTTCAGCCGCAGCATCCGGTCGCATCTCCCTGCAAAATCAGTATTATGCGTTACTAGAACACTCGTCAGCCCATGCGCCCGGTGTAGCCCCTGAATCAATTCGAACACCGCCTCGCCGGTCTTCGAGTCCAGATCCCCCGTCGGCTCGTCCGCCAGCAGAATCTTCGGCTCCGGCACCAGCGCCCGCGCCAACGAAACCCTCTGCTGCTCCCCGCCGCTCAGCTCGCCCGATCGGTGGTGCCCCCGAGACCCTAGGCCGACCTCGCCCAGCCAGTACTCCGCCCGCTGCAGCGCCGCCCCTCGCTCCATCCCCCTCGCCAGCAGAGGCATAGCCGCGTTCTCCACAGCCGTAAACTCCGGCAGCAGGTAGTGAAACTGCCAGACATACCCCACGTCCCGATTCCGAAACTCCGAAGCCTGCTTCGAAGTAAACCGGCTCAGCCGAGCCTCCCCGCAGTACACCTCGCCCGCCGTCGGCTTATCGAGCGCCGCCAACAGATGCAGCAGCGTGCTCTTGCCCGCGCCGCTCTCCCCCACAATCGCCACCATCTCCCCGGCCCGCACCTCCAGGTCCAGCCCGCGAAACAGCTCCACCTCTCCCGCCGCCGCACCTGCGACCGCCGGATACACCTTCGTCAGCCCCTGCGCCCGCAGCACCACCCTCGGCCCCCGCGCCTCAGGAAACGGCTGCAGGGAACCGCTGTCCTCGAATTGAACCTCTCGCTCGTTCAACTTTCTCCCTCACCTGCGCGCTTCCAGCGAGCAGCTTCTCCATCCTTCAATCGCTCTCCCATAGCCAGCAGTCTATCGGGTTCGCAGCTCCTCGCGACAGAGCAATGGAGCTCGAAAGAAACCTGCTCCTTCCTAACGCACGGTTCATCCAACAACTGCACGAACATCGGAGCTCCGATGCGACTTGCCGTCCGTTCTCTCGTCGTTGCGTGGTTTCTGCTCATCCTGCTTCTTGCGGCGAACCACAAGTTCATCAGCCCCCCAGGAACACCACCCGCGGCTGTTGGTCTGGCCTTCGTCGCTCCTGTTCTTCTTTTCCTGGGAGCGATTCGACTGGCGCCCTCCTTCGTTGACTATGTCCTGAAGATTAACCCCATCTTCCTCGCTGCGCTTCACGGATGGCGATTCATCGGCCTCGGCTTCATCATGGCCTACTGCGAACATCTTCTGGACGGCAGCTTTGCATGGCCAGCCGGTCTCGGAGATCTCACCGCCGGCATCTTCGCTCCATGGATCGTGCTGCGGCTGGCCACGGACAGAAGCTTTATTCACAACCCGCTTTTCCTGGCCTGGAACATCTTCGGTATCACGGACTTTGTCGTTGCCGTCGCAATGGGCACTCTCGATCAGGGCATTCTCCCGGCCTTTCAACCCGCAATCGTTAGCTCCCTCATGCAACGGCTGCCCTTCGTCCTCATTCCTTGCTTCTTTGTCCCATGGCTGCTCATCACGCACATCATCATGCTGATGCAGCGCCGACGTGCCTGATCACTCATACCTCAGCGCCTCCGCCGGCAATACCTTCGCCGCACTCCCACTCGGATAAATCGTAGCCACCAGACTCACCCCCAGCGACACCGCCGCCACAATCGCCGCATCCCACACCCGCGGCGCGAACGGCAGGTAGTCGATCGAGTACACCGAGGCATCCAGGTGAATGAACCGGTAGTGCCCGCCCACCCAGCTCAGCCCATAGCCGACGATCAGCCCCAGCACCGTCCCGATCACTGAGATCAGCAGGCCCTGCAGCAGAAAGATCCTCCGCACCTGCATCTCGGTCACGCCAAAGCTCATCATCACCGCGATATCCCGAGTCTTCTCCATCACCATCATGGTCAGGGCAATCAGAATATTCAGCGCCGCCACGCACACAATCAGCGCCAGCACGATGAACGTCACAATCTGCTCCAGCTTCAGCGCGCGAAACAGCTCGCGGTTCTGCTCCATCCAGCTCGTCGTCTGAAATCCCTGGCCGGCTTCCAGTTCGATCACGCGCCCAATCTTGTCCGCCTTGTACAGATCATCCACCTTGAAGCTGATTACCGAGATCAGGTCCGGCTCCGAGAACAGCCGCTGCGCATCCTTCAGCCGCAGAAACGCATAGCTGGAATCGTACTGATAGAACCCCGACTTGAAGATCCCCACCACCGAGCACCGCTGATACTTCGGCACCAGCCCCAGCGGCGTCAGCTCGCCCTGCGGACTCGTCACCAGCACCGTATCCCCCACCTTCGCCCCAATCGTATCGGACAGGTCCTTGCCAATCACAATCGGAGGAAGAGCAGCGCTGACTCGCTGACTCGCTGACTTGCTGACTTGCTCCATCACCGGCTCCAAAGCCTCCGCCGACCCCTCCGTCACCTTCTGCAGCAGATCCCCAACCGTCCTCTCATCCGCCGGAATCACACCCTTGATCAGCCCGCCACCGCTCCGCGCCCCGCGCGAGATCAGCACCTGCCCATACAGCCCCGGAGCCGCCGCCGTCACATGCGGCACCTTGCGCAGCCGCTCCAGCAGAGGCCGCCAGTCGCGTATCCCATCCGCCGCCACCCGCATCAGCTCCACATGCGCAGTCGAACCCAGCAGCCTGTCCTGCAGGTCCCTCCTCATCCCGTTCGTAATCGCCAGCGCAAGAATCAGCGAAGCCACGCCCGCCGCAACTCCGATGACCGAGATCGCGGTAATCACTCCCACAACAGCCTGCCGCCGCTTCGCCCGCAGATACCGCGCCGCAATGAAAAGCTCAAATCGCATCGAGTCGTGCCCTTCTACTCCCTAAACCCTACTCCCTGCCTTCAAACGTCTGCTCCGCGATCTCCTGGGTCAACGAACCACCGCCTTCACCGCCGCCATGTTCTCGTAGCGGTCGTACACCCGCACCGCAATCACATGCTCCTTCGCATCCGTCACCGGCGTCGTCGCAGACGGTACATCCGCTGTGAAGTCGTACCGCTCCGTCTGCGAGTCCGAGACCTGTCCCACCGGCTCCAGGTACTGCCACGGCCCCGCATCCACTGAGTACTCCGCATGCGCTATCGGCGAGGTCGCATCATGAGCCTCCAGCGTCGCATGAATCTTCTGCGCCGCTCCCGCCGGCGTCGGAGCCAACGTCGCCGTCAGCACGCCCGGAACCGGCGGCGTCGAATCCACCACAAACACCGGCCCCACACGCTCGCCCGTCAGCGCCTCCGAATCCGTGTGCACCGGAGCATCGCTCGCCACCACCTTCAGCTCATACTGCCCATCCGGCAGCAGGGAAGCGTCGAAGCTCAGAAAGCGGTCGGTGATCTTGTCCTTCAGCAGCCTCCAGTTCTTCTCGTCCACCCCGCGATACCAAACGGCAAACATCAGGTCGTCGCCGTTGTCGTCATGCGCCAGCCATCGCGCCGTCACAGAAGTTCTGTCCTTCTGCGCCGTCAGCGGAGTCGTACTCGCATCCGGCTGAAAGCTCACCACCGGTGACGCGCTCGCAGCCTGCGGAAACGCCACCTGCACCGTCGTGTTCGGCGGCGTCCCGCCACCCGCCGCCACCTTCGCGCCGGGCTGTACCACAATCTCATCCACCACCGGAGCAACGTTCCTCGTCAGGTAGTTAAACCCCACGGCATCGATGCCCGCATCGGCAACGCCCGGCCGCAGCACCGCCTTCCACTGCGCAAAGCGTCCCGCAGGCACGGCGACTGCGCCGTCCGCCCCCACGCGAGCCCAGTCGCTCCAGCCCATCAGCGGACTCTCCACGTTGCCGCTCCGTATCCACAACTCGAAACCCTGCCCATCGGCCCGCGTCTCCACCCGGCCCCACTGCGCGTAGCCCTGCGCGTCGAACACCTCGCTCGTGTACGTCGACTCCTTCGCCGCCGCATCGCTCAGCTGGAACAGCTTGCCGCTGTTGCTCGTCGCCACCAGCAGCCCGTCCTTCACCGGAGCAAACGCCATCCCCTGCGCTGCATCCAGATGCGCCACGTCCGTAAATCGTCCCGGCATCTTCACGTCCACGCGATACACCCGTCCGCGATTGCCCGTCGCCGCCGTCAGCGCTCCGTTGCGAAACGACAGCGCATACACCACGTCGTCCTTCATCGTTACCAGCCGCTGCGGAGTCCCATCCTTTGCGATCCGGTAGATCTCGCTGCCCTCCGGCACCAGAGAGTTCGCCCCTGCCGCCGTCGACGACCCCGGCTGCGCAAACGTAATCGTCACCCCCACATTGCCCGTCACCGGCAGCGGAGGCAGCGGCATCGCTCCCTTTGTCCCCACGCCCGCCGCATATACATTGCCCTCCGTATCCATCGCCAGTGCGGTGATCTCCTTCCGCGGAGCCGCATAGGCCGCAAACGGCTTCGCCCCCGCCGCCTTCGTGTCCATCCTGTAGATCACGCCGGCCCCATCCGATCCTGCCCACAGCGTCCCATCTGCCGCCATCATCAGGCACCGGATATGCTGGTCCGCCGTCTTGAACAGCACCTCCGCCTTGCCTCCGCCCGCCGGCACCCGATACACCACGGCCGGAGCCCCCGCCGCCACATACACCTCGCCGCCCTTGCCCACCGCGACGTCCCACAGGTACTTCGGCTTCTCCTCCGTCGTCGCAGGATCGAAGATCACCGTCCCCGCGCTGCCCGCCGCTCCGCTCTGCACCCGGTACACTTTCCCATCGGGAGACGTCGCCGCAATCACCGCCCCGTCCGCAGTCACTGCCAGCGCCTGTACCGCCAGCTCCTTGGCCTCCAGCATCTTCGTCGCCTTGCCATCCGGCGACACCCGCATCACCGCTGCCGAGCCCGCAGAGCTTCCCCCCAGCCCCACATAACCATTGCCCGCCGCATCGCTCCCCAGAGACCACACGTAGCTCTTGCCCGTGTCGTACACCTGCGACTTCGACGGCCCCGTCTCCAGCCGGCCATCGTTGCGAATCGCCACTCCGTCCAGCGTTCCGCGCTCCATTGTGTCGTAGCGGTCCACCGTCCAAAGCTTCGTGCCCTGCGCCCACGCCGCAGCCGGAAGAGCTGCAGCCATCACCCATCCCAGAACAAATTCCCGTTGCATCATCGTCCCCTGAGTCTAAAGCACGCGAACGCGAGAAGGCGGAGACCGCAGCCTCCGCCCCGCACCTTTATATCCGTCGCCGCTTTCAATCCGTGCTGTCCGTGACGATCCGTGGTTGCCAGTCTCGCGCTGCTAATTCGTCAGCACCGCGCGATACCGCACTTGATTCTTCTTCACCTTCGCCACCGCGTCATTCGCCTTCGCCATGGCAAACCGCTCCGTCACTGCCTTGATGTTGTGCCGGGCCGCGACATCCAGCATCTCGTAAAGGTCTCTCGGACTTCCTGTCGTCGAACCCGAGATCGCCTTTTGCCCGCTGATCAGCGGAAACACCTGCACCTGAATGCCCGACGGAGGCACGCCCACAAAGCACAGCGATCCCTTCGGCCGCAGAGCATTCACATACGCTCCCCAGTCCTGGTCTGCGCCCGCAGTCGAAAGCAGCAGGTCGAACGATCCCGCCACCTTCTTCAGCGCGCCCGTATCGCGTGTATTCACAAAGTTGTGCGCCCCAAGGTCCCTGGCCTCAGTCTCTTTGTCCTTCGAGGTCGAGAACGCCGTCACCTCAGCGCCGAAGGCCTTCGCGAACTGAATCCCAAGGTGCCCCAGACCGCCGATCCCGATGATCCCCACCCGCGACGACGGCCGCACCCCATGGTTCCGCAGCGGGTTGTAAACCGTAATCCCCCCGCAAAGCAGCGGAGCCGCATTCTCGCTCTCGAGCACCCTCGGCAGAGGAATGGCGAACCGGGAGTTCACCCTCACCTTCTCCGCGAAGCCCCCGTTACGTCCAACGCAGGTCGGCTGCGCCGCCGCACACAGGTGCTCATCGCCCTGCCTGCACCACTCGCAGATCCCGCAGCTATCTGCCTGCCAGCCCACCCCAACTCGCTCACCAACCGCCACGTCCTTCACCCCGTCGCCCGCCGCGACCACCGTGCCGACAATCTCGTGCCCCGGAATAAACGGGTACTTGCTCATCCCCCAGTCGTTATCGATCAGGTAGATGTCGCTGTGGCAAATCCCGCAGTGCGAGATCTTGATCTCGACCTCATTCGCCTTCAACTCGCCTGGGTCAAATTTGTAAGGCAGAAGTTGAGCACCGGCCGCATGCACAGCCAAACCATGAATCTCACTCATCAGGAATCGGATCCTTTTCGCGCGCGGCATCCCCGCCGGCGACTCTGTTTGATGCTACAACATCATTCCGTGAGTCAGACCCCGTTCTTACCCGCTCCGTCCTCAATATTCCTTGACGTTCAGCCTCACCGGATCGTCAGGTTCAGCACCTGTGACCCGCTCACCGCGTACCCCGTCCCGAGTGAGCCCATCTCCTCCAGGCTCTCTCCGTTCAGCTGCATCCTCTGAGCGTCCTTCAGCGGCCCCAGCACGTTCGCCATCGACAGCGGCACTCCCGGCAGCGCCTCTCCCTCCAGAACCGCCTGCGCCGTCCGGTTCAGCAGCGTCACGTAGATCCTGTCGTTCGCGTGCTGCCGGTTCATCTGCGCCACCGCATCGGCCAGCCCCATCGCCCGCTGCGATGCCCCCGAAGGCGTCGTCAGCCGGTCCACCGTCGCCCCGTCGCTCACCAGTACCCGCACCGGCCCTGGGCTCAGATCATCCGGCAGCTTCACCTTCATCCGCATCACTCGCGCATCCGCCCGGTAAGGATCGATCGTCGCCTCCACGTCCACCGTCTCGCCCGGCCGCGCCTCAATCGACCCCAGCCGCGCCGACTCCAGCACCGCCGTCTTCCGCTCCGGAATACCCTGCACCCGCAGCTTCAGACCTGTCAGCACCGGCTGCTCCAGCGCATTTCCATACACTCGCGCCAGACGATCATTCACAAACAGCGCCGCATTGATCGCCGCCGGATTCAGATCGTTCTGCGCCACAATCCCCGCCATCTTCACCGGCGGCAGTCCTGTCACACCGATCTCTCCCGTCAGCCGGTAGCTCATCTCCGCCGCCGCTGCGTTCGTTCCCTGCAAACTCTGATACAC
Source organism: Edaphobacter aggregans DSM 19364 (assembly GCF_000745965.1). Classification (GTDB taxonomy): domain Bacteria; phylum Acidobacteriota; class Terriglobia; order Terriglobales; family Acidobacteriaceae; genus Edaphobacter; species Edaphobacter aggregans. The sequence continues at coordinate 88,103 of NZ_JQKI01000014.1, forward strand.
CGACACCAGCATCGCCGAAGGCGTCAGCTGCCGGTTGTCCAGCACCTCAAAGTGAAACGTCTTCGCCTTCGCCGCGCCCGTCGCGCCCTGCGAACCCATCGCGCCCGGCACCGCTGGCTGCACCACTTCCACGGTCACCGGAATCATCCGCGCCTTCTCGCCGAACCGCCCCATCACCGCCGAGGCCCGATCCTCCGTGAACGCTCCCACCGTCTCCGTCGTGTTCACAATCTTGAAGGCGTTCAGCGGAGAGGGAAGCGTCGCGATCACTGCAGCCTTCGTCATCGGCATGTCCACCGGCCCATACTGCGTAATCGGATGGCCGCACGCCAGCAGCCGAGTCGGGTCCACATACGTCACCGTGCACGTCCCCGCCACCGAAAGATCCCCGCGCACAAGTACCGCGCTCACCGCCGAACCCGGAACCAGCGGCTCCGGCTGCTTCGCCGTTGCGTCCGCACTCCCCAGCCCCGCCACCGGCGTCAGTCCCATCGCCCGGAAACGATCCGCGAACCGCTCCACCGCCTCCTGCGAGAAGCCGCTGAACACCAGCGGAGTCTCCATCGCCTGCATCTCCACGCCCGAGCCCGCACCCACTTGAGGCATCCCGCCCGCGCTCACCTCAGCCGGCCCCGCCCGCTTCTCTCCGCGAGCCGCAGCGGGCCGCACCTCGCCGTCCCGCACCTCCAGCATCTGCTCGATCGGCGTAATCCCTGCAATCGGCTCTTTGCTGAACTGTCCGATCCGATAGCTCAGCGCACCCACCAGCTTGCCGTCGATATAAACCGGGCTCCCGCTCATCCCCGCCACCACGCCCGTAAACTCCGGCTTCGTCCCATGCAGCCGCGCCAGGATCATGTCCTGCCCCGGCCCCAGCGCATCCTTCAGCACGCCCAGAATCTCCACCTGCATCGGCTCCGGGTTCACTCCCTCGAAGACCGTGTAGGCAACCCCCTGCATCCCGCGCTTCACCTCGGCCAGCGGAAAGATCTTCGTCTCCCCCGACCCGCCCATCGCCGCCGCAGCCGTAGGAGGCAGCGCGACCGCACCCACGCTCGCGACCCCAACCGTCTGTGCCCAGCCTTGCACCACCGGGCAACACGACGCCACCCAGCCCGCCATCACAAGGCTGCATGCCAGCCGCCGCGTCTTTCTCGCTGTCGTCACGTCTACAAGACTAGAGCGTCCCCGCCCGCAACGCCAGCGGGGAAACTTGCCTCTTGGACGTACCCGCACGACAAAGGGCTCCCGAACAATGCCATCCCGCGTCCAACAGGACGGAGTAAAGTTGCAGATGATGACCCTTCCCTCACGAATTCATCTTCCGGTTCCCATTGTTCTCCTCGCCCTCGGCCTGTCGCTTCTGCCTCCTGCCGCCCTCGCGCAGCAGCCGCAAACCCCGCCCCAGCAACAGAAACCCGCCGACGACTCCGCCGGCCCAGACACCGATACCGGCACCATCATCCTCAAAAAGAAGAAGGAAACCGACGACAGTAATACCCCTCCGCCCGCCCCCGCCGCTCCAGTTGAGCCCAAGGTCAAGAACCCCAACAACGAGACCTACTCCATCCGCGTCGACGTCCCCATCGTCAACCTCGACGTCAACGTCATCCTCGACAAGACCCACCAGTTCGTCCCCGGCCTCAAGGCCCCCAACTTCCTCGTCCTCGAGGACGGAGTCCCGCAGCAGGTCCAGAGCGTCCGCATGGCCCAGGCCCCCATCACCGCCGTCATGCTGCTTGAGTTCGCGGCCAACAGCTACTACTTCATACAGGACATGCAGAACGCGTCCTTCAGCTTCTTCCAGACCCTCCGGCCCGAAGACTACATCGCCGTCATCACCTACGATCTCCGCACCCACATCCTCACCGACTTCACCAACGACAAGAACGTCGTGGGCGGCGCGCTCTCCTCACTCATGATCCCCGGCTTCTCCGACACCAACCTCTTCGACGCCCTCTACGAGACGCTCGACCGCACCAGCCGCATCGAGGGCCGCAAGTACATCATCCTCATCGGGACCGGACGCGACACCTTCTCCCGCATCACCCTCGACAAGATCCTCGCCAAGGTTAAAGCCACGCAGAACGTCACCATCTTCACCATCGGAACCGGCGCCCTTGTCCGCGAGATGGTCGACGCCCGGGGCGGAATGGGCTCCATCGCCCGCCTCGACTACCTCCAGGCCGACAACCAGATGAAGACCTTCGCCCGCATGACCGGCGGCCTCAGCTTCAACCCCATGTTCCAGGGAGCCCTGCCCGACGTCTTCGCTCAGATCAACGACTCCATCCGCAACCAGTACGTCCTCACCTACCGGCCCACCAACAACAAGAACGACGGCAGCTACCGCCGCATCCAGGTCAAGCTCGTCGACAACGAGGGCCACCCCCTCCAGATGCAGGACGAAAAGCACAAACCCCTCAAGTACTCCGTAGTCGCCCGCGACGGCTATCGCGCCAAAAACGAGGTGGAGTAGCTACCCACTCCATCCAGTGTTCTCGTGCCGCCAGCGATGCTCGTTATGCCAACGCCGTCATGCCATTAAACAACGCTCGTCATTCTGAGCCGAAGGCGAAGAACCCCCGCATTTTGCTTGTGTCGCCACCATCCTCCCCCGGAAGAAGTTCAAATCCTGTCAAGCCCCAAAACCCCATAACCCACACAAAACAAACGAAATATAAAGTGCCGATTAATTCCACCCACCCGCTACAATAGAAACAGAGACAAAGGGAAGAGGCCCGGCAGCATCCCGGGCCTCTTCCTTTATCTAATCGCCATATCTTCAATAGTTTACGAAGTGCAGTAACGCATTATCAAAAACTTGCAACCGAAGTACCAACCTAACCCCAATGAATAGAAGACTTTGCGCGAATTCAGGGGGAGGGGGTCACCGCGGCCGAGGCGACGTCAGGTCCAGGTCCTTGCCTGTCATCTGCTTGGTCAGCAGAATGATCTGTCCCGTGTGTTGCTGCACATGACCCACAACCTGGTAGATTGCCTCCAGCACCGAGACCTCCCGGCCCTGCGGAGTCGTCCTCTCCACCAGCCGTGCCGAGGGAAGGGAATCGATCACCTCGCGAGCCTCAGAAACCGTCGCCTCCAGGTGTTCGGTCAGCTCCCCCGCCGTCAGCCCGCCGCCCGCAGCGAACTCCTTGTCCCTCACCCGGACATCAGACGCGCCCGCGCAGCCGTGCATGATCCACTGCCGCATGTTGCCGCAGACATGCAGCACCAAATTTCCGACCGCGTTCTCATGCGCTCCATGCCGCTCCCAGATCTGCTCATCAGAAAGCTTCCCGAGACAAGTCTTCAGGTAGCCCGTCATCTGCTCCAGTTTCGTGCTCGAGCTCTTCAGAAACAAAACACCGATCTCGTTGTCCATGCAAGCATTCTAGACCGCTTCGGTTTGACCGAAACGTCCTCAACCCGTAAACTCGAAAGAGTCGGACGTCAGCAGAAATCTGCAGCCTGAAGGGCAAGCAAATCTGCGGCTCCCACACCAACCTGTTGCCTCCTCGTTCAATGGTAGGACAGTCGGCTCTGAACCGATCAATCGGGGTTCGAATCCCTGGGAGGCAACCACAAACGCTCACACCATAACTTTTGCCGTCATTCTGACCCTGAGCGAACTCGAATGGGGAAGAACCCCCGCATTTTCCAGTGGCGCCAAGGCACTCGGCGCTCACAAGGGGTGTTATTTTGACCGGAGCGCGGAGCGGAGAACCTGCTTCTCTACCACCGCTGCAAGCACCGCTACCAATAGCTACCGCACGGTAATCTCCCGCAGATAATCAAATGTCCCCGAACCCGTCGGCCGGACCCCCTCAATCCGCCGCGAATGCACCACCTCGTTGTTCGGATACCACAGCGGAATTCCCGGCAGGTCCTCCGCAAGAATCTTCTGCACCTCGACATACTCCGCGCGCCGGTTCGCCTGGTCCGTCTCGCCGCCCGCTGAGGCCAGCAGCGCATCCACGTGAGCATTCGAGTACCGTCCGCGATTCGCTCCCTTCGGAGGAAACGAGTTCGTCGCATACGCATAGCGGAAGATGTCCGGGTCCTCGTTCGACCCGATCCAGCGCAACGCATACATCTGGAACGCACCGCGCGTCACATCCGAGTAAAACGTCCCGAACTCCGCGGACCGGATCTCCAGCCGGATGCCTGCCGCTCGAAGCTGCTGCTGCAGCACCGCAGCCATCAGCCGAGTTGTCTCGTCCGTCGACGTCTTCAGCGTAATCCGCAGCCGAACGCCGTCCGCGCCCCGGTGAAAGCCCGCCTCCTCGAGCAGCCGCTCGGCCCGCGCCACATCGTGCGGATACTGCACCATCTCCGCGTCACTCGCCGCGGCCCAGTGGCCCGCAGGCAGCAGCGTACTCGCCAGCCGTGCCTGTCCGCGCCAGATCGCATCCACGATCGCCTGCCGGTCCATCGCACACGCGATCGCCTGCCGCACGCGCCGGTCGCGCAGCAGCGGATCGTTCACGTTGAAGTTCGTATAGATCGCGACCGAACTCGGTCCAGACTCCACGGCCACGTTCGGAGCCTCCTCAAGCGTGTGCAGCATATCGAACGTCAGCACGTTGCTCGCGAGATCCGCGGAGCCCTTCCGTAGCTCCAGCGCACTCGTAATCGCATCCGGAACCACCGCAAACCGGACCCCGTCGATCTTCGGTGCCCCGGCCCAGTAGTCCGGGTTCCTAGCAACCACCACCTCCTTGTCCTGCACCGCACTCACAAACCGGAACGGTCCCGTCCCCACCGGATGCAGCCCGAAGTCCCGGCCCGCGCCGCGCGGGACCACGCCGAACAGCCCGTCACTCATGTTGAACAGTAAGCCTGCATCCGGACGCTTCAATCGAACCATCAGCGTAAGCCGATCCCGAACCTCCACGCGCTCGACCGCAGCAAACGCCCCACCCTTCGCCGTGATCAGCGTCCCGTCGATCATGCTGCGAATCGTCCACGCCGCATCTTCAGCTTCGAGCGGCCGCCCATCATGAAACCGCACTCCATCGCGCAGATGGATCACCAGCGTTAGCGGATCAGGCTGCTCCCAACTCGTCGCCAGCCACGGCTTCAGGTTGTAGTGCTCATCCTTCTTCACCAGAGCATCAAAGATGACGCCGCCCACGCGCTCCGACTGCGCATCCGTCCCCTGGCGCAGATCGAGGTTGTTCGGGCTGCTCTCGATGATCATCACCACCATGCGCGGATCCCTCACGCGGCCGCGGCATCCAGCAAGCGCGCACACGCAGAGAAGCAACAGAAACATCGAATGCAGTCTCCAGCGATGGCTCATCCGCGGGTGACCTTCCCCAGCACAACCGGACGACGTGCACCGGTAGCACTCGGAATATTGCCCCGCAATCCGGACCACGTCAGCCACGCCAGCAGTGCGAACGCCACAGCCTCCTTCGCCTGCGCCGGAATGCCAAGCTCATCCATCGCACGAACTCTCACACCCATGGGTTCCAGTCCCGCTCGCAGCATCGTCATCAGCGTCGCGTTCTGCGCGCCTCCACCCGCGACGACGTACTCCACGTCCTGCGCCGATGCTTTCCGCTCCAGATGCCTCCGCACGAACATGCGATAGGCCTCCAGAATGGAGGCCGCAGTCAGCGCCGTGGCTGTAGCGACAACATCCGCCTCGGTGGCGCCCGCCTTACGGCACGTCGCAAGAAACCGATCGACGAACGCGTCACCGAACTCCTCACGCCCGCAGCTCTTCGGCGGAGCGGCAAGGAAGTACCGCTCGCGCAGCAGCCGATCCACCACGCGGCGAATCGCCACGCCACGCCGAGCCACAACGCCGCCGTGATCGAAACCCTTGCCGAACAGCCGCGCCATGCACGCGTCGATCACCATATTTGCCGGCCCTGAATCAAAGGCCAGCACATCGCCTACGGCACCGCCAGCAGGAATCGCAGTCATGTTTGCGATACCACCCAGGTTCTGCAGCACGCGGCTCACCTTGTCAGAGCGAAACATGCAATAGTCCAGCATCGGAACCAGCGGAGCGCCCTGTCCACCTGCGGCCAGGTCGGCAGGACGAAAGTCGCTCACCACAGGAATCCGCAACCGTTCCGCGATCACCGAGGCCTCTCCGAGCTGCCACGTGCACCGCACATCGCCACCGAGATACTTCGACGCCGAGCCCTGGTGATACACCGTCTGTCCGTGGCACCCCACCAGGTCCACCTTCACCCCGAACTGCTCCGCCGCGCCCGCAACCGCGTCCGCATAGACCTCGCCGAGCCGCCAGTGAAGCCGCGACATATCGGCCACCGCCATCGCCTTCGCATCCATCGCGGCAAGCACAGCGTTTCGCAGAGCCTTCGGATAGTGAAATCCCGCGGCGCCGATCAGACTCACACGAGGTGGTCCATTCTCAGCAGGAGAAGGACGAATTTTGCACAACGCAACGTCCACTCCATCGGCCGAAGTCCCGCTCATCACTCCAGCTACGATCATGCTCTTCGGCTTCGTCATCCCTTTAGCTCCTGCTGCAACTCCGCCAGCAGATGCAACGCCTCGCGCGGCGTGAGGCCATCCACGTCCACCTCCGCAATGCGGTCCACGATTCGCTGCGACAGCGGTGTGAACATCGTCATCTGCATCGCCGGAGCATAATCCGTCGCAGCCTCGCGAACCTGCTGACTCTCCGCGCGCTCGTGCAGCTTCAGCACCTCGCGGGCTCGCGCAATCACTCCGGCCGGAAGCCCGGCCAGTCGCGCGACTTCAATGCCGTAACTCTTGCTCGCAGGCCCCGCTTCAACCGCGTGCAGAAACACAATTCCCGCCGCAGTCTCCTTCACGGTGACGCGCAGATTCCTCAACCGCTCCAGCCGTTCGGAGAGCAGCGTCAACTCGTGATAGTGTGTCGCAAACAGCGTCCGCGCGCCGATCCGGTTGTGCAGATGCTCCACCGTCGCCCACGCCAGCGACAGCCCGTCATAGGTCGCGGTTCCGCGCCCCATCTCATCCAGCAGCACCAGCGAACGATTCGTTGCCGTATTCAGGATGGCCGCGGTCTCGGTCATCTCCACCATGAAGGTCGACCTGCCGCGCGCAACGTTGTCGCTTGCGCCGATGCGTGTGTAGATTCGGTCCACCAGTCCCAGCCTCATCTGCTCCGCAGGCACAAAGCAGCCGCACTGCGCCATGATGACCAGCAGTGCAGCTTGCCGTAGGTAAGTGCTCTTGCCTCCCATGTTCGGCCCTGTAATCAAAAGCACGGATGGTCCTGCATCGGCATCGAGATGAACCGAGTTCGGCACGAACCTTCCCGCGCCCGACTCCTCCAGCCGCCGCTCCACCACCGGGTGGCGCGCACCGATAAACTCCAGCAGTCCGCTCGCATCCACCTGCGGGCGAACCCATCCGCGCAGCGACGCCACGTGCGCAAAGCAGGCCAGCAGATCGATCTCCGCCACGCGACGCGCCGTCTCGCGCGTGCGTCTTGCGGCATCCAGCAGTTCGCGTCGCAGCTCCGCGAAGATGCGCCGCTCGATCTCGCCTGACCGCTCCTGCGCGGTCAGAATCTTCGTCTCGTACTCCTTCAGCTCCGGCGTTGTGAAACGTTCAGCATTCACCAGCGTCTGCTTGCGCTCGTAGTCGGCAGGCGCAGCCTTCGCATTGGCCTTGGTGACCTCGATGTAGTAGCCGAAGACGTTGTTGAACCGCACCTTCAGCGATCCGATCCCCGTGCGCTCCCGCTCTCGCTCTTCGATTGCTGCCAGCGCTTGCCTGCCACTTCGGCTCAGCTCGCGCAGTTCGTCCAGCTCCTCATTCACCCCTGCGCGAATCACCCCGCCATCGGCGAGTGAGACCGGTGGCTCCTCCACGATCGTCTTCGCAATCCTCTCGTGCAGGTCTTCAAGAGCATCGAAGCCCGACGCCAGCGATTGCCACCTCGAAGCAGAGAGTTCCCGCACGGCGCCAAGAACTCCCGGCAGGCACGCAATCGTCGCGCCCAGCGCGATCACCTCGCGCGGCCCGGCTGAATCCAGCGCCACGCGCCCCAACAGGCGCTCAAGATCGAGCACGCCATGCATTGCCTGCCGGACGGCCTCGCGTCGGCGCAGATCGCCCACAGCCTCAGCCACGGCCTCCAGTCGCGCTTCGATCTCGGCAAGGTCGCTCGAGGGCCGTAGCAGCGTCGCGCGCAGCAGGCGCTTTCCCATCGGCGTGCAGCATGCATCGAGCGTGTAAAACAGCGTCGTCTGCGCTGTCTCCCCCGAGAACAGCGGGTCCACCAATTCCAGATTGCGCACGCTGACCGCATCCAGCTCCAGCGAAGACGAGCGCTCGTAGAATCGCAGCCCGTCCACATGCTCCAGACCGCCCTGCTTGGTCGCCTTCATGTAGTGCAGCAGAGCGCCGGCAGCAATCGCCGCCGTCTCATGACCTCCCAGCCCCACGCCATCGAGCGAGTGAAGCTTCAGGTGATTGCGTAGCAGGGGAAGAGCATACTCAGCGCTGAAGACCCACTCCTCCACCGCGGTCTTCGTGCGAATGCCATCGAAGCCAGCGCCGTCCTCCTCGACCGATTCGCCCGCAAGGTTCGCCCCGCCCAGCAGACCGGCACCGTACAGCAACTCCACCGGCCGCAAGCGGCCCAACTCATCAGCCATCAGCGACCACGCCGTTGTGCCGCTGAACTCCGTTGCGCGAAACTCTCCGGTCGAGAGATCGAGCAGTCCCAGCCCACAGACCGTGGCAGCGCCCAATCCGCTCATCGCCACGCTTACCAGATAGTTGCTCTGCTCCGCTCCCAGCGATGGGTCGATCGCCGTTCCCGGCGTCAGTACACGCGTCACCTCGCGCTTCACGACGCCCTTGGCGAGCTTCGGGTCCTCCATCTGCTCGCAGATGGCGACCCGATAGCCCTTGCGCAGCAGTCGCTGCAGATAGCTCTCGGCGGCGTGGTAGGGCACGCCGCACATCGGTACGCTCTTCGCCTTATCGCGAGCCGTCAGGGTTAGCTGCAACTCACGCGCGGCCACTACGGCGTCCTCGAAGAACAGCTCGTAGAAGTCGCCCATTCGGAAGAACAGCAGCGTATCCGGGTGTGCATCCTTTGCCGCACGATACTGTCGCATCGCCGGCGAAAGGCTGGCCATCTCGCCGCTCAGGCCCGTCATTGTCTCCTGTGTCATCGCAGAACCGCAGAATACCGTAACCCGCCCCATCCGTTTGTCCACACCCGATATACTGAAGATTCAGCACATCTGCACCGCTGAAATCTACTCTCATGTCGCTCCTCTGGCTCAGAGTCGCAGTTCTTCTCTACGGCATCGCCGCTCTCGCGGTGCTGCCCGCTGCGCTCTACGAGCGTCCCCGCTGGCGTCACATCGCCATCCCGGCCATGGTGGCTGCGTTGCTCTTTCACTTCGTCTCGCTGGCTGAGATGCTCAACGCCGCGCACCACCGCCTGCCCGTGGATATGTACGAGACGCTGTCACTGCTTGGACTGCTGCTCGGCGGTGCCTTTCTCATCGTCTACTGGCGCTACCGGACCGTCTCGCTCGGCGTCTTCGTGCTGCCCATCTGCTTCCTGCTGAGCCTCGTGCCGGCGGTGCTTCCCGGCCAGGAGACCACGCCCTTCTCGCAACTCCACACCGGCTGGATCTTTCTGCACATCGCGCTTCTTCTTGCAGCGTACGCTGCGCTGCTGCTCTCGCTTCTGGCCTCGGTGCTCTACCTCATCCAGGAGCGCCGCCTCAAGTCCAAGCACACGACCCCCGCCACCGCGTGGCTTCCGCCGCTTGAGACCACTGACCAGATCGCGCTCAGATCGCTGCTCTTCGGCCTGCCTTGCATGACCGCCGGTCTGCTCATCGGTTCGTGGATTGCCCAGCAGCTCTTTGGCCCCAGCTACTTTCTCGATTCCAAGGTTCTGCTCTCATTCGGGATGTGGATCGCCTACGTCGGCATGATCTACATCCGCCGCCACTCCGGCCTCCGCGGTCGCCGCGCAATCTATCTCTCCGCCTTCGTGCTCCTGGTTGTGCTTGCCGTCTGGTCGGCCAATCAGTTCTCCGCAGTCCACAGGTTTACAACGCCATGAGCCGCAATCACCATCTCGTCCTCATCGGCATCAACCACACCACGGCCCCAATCGAGGTCCGCGAGCGCCTCGCGATCCCCGCAGGCCGGCTCGCCGACGCCACCCGCACCCTCGTCCATCAGCCCGGCATTCGCGAGGGCCTCATCCTCTCCACCTGCAATCGCGTCGAGCTCCTCACGCTGCAGGAAGACAACTCTTCTGCGGGGCCCGACCTCCTCCGCTTTCTCGAGGAGTACTTCGCCGTTGCGCCCGCCACAGTCACGCCGCATCTCTACGAGTACCGCGAGCGCGAGGCCGTCCGTCATCTCTTCCGTGTCGCGAGCTCCTTGGATTCGATGGTCGTCGGGGAGCCGCAGATTCTCGGCCAGGTCAAAGAGTCCTACACCGTCGCGCGTGAAGTCGGCGCCGTCTCCGGCTCGCTCGACTCGCTCATTCAGCGCGCCTTCACCGTCGCCAAGAAGGTCCGCTCCGAGACCCAGATCGGCTCAAGCTCTGTCTCCATCGCCTCCGTCGCCGTCGACCTCGCCCGCAAAATCTTTGGCTCGCTCCAGGGCAAGAGCGTTCTGCTCGTCGGCGCCGGCAAGATGTCCGAGCTCGCCGCCCGCCACCTCATCCAGCAGGGAGCGTCGAACATCCTCGTCGCCAACCGTACCCTTGAGCGCGCTGAAAAGATCGCTGCTCAGTTCAGCGGCACCGTCATCCCCTTCGACGCGCTCTACGATCAGGCAGCTCGCGCCGACATCGTCATCACCTCCACCGGAGCGCCGCAGAAGATCTTCGGTCCCTCCCACGGCCAGCACTTCCTGCACAGCCGCCGCAACCGGCCCATGTTCTTCATCGACATCGCCGTGCCCCGCGACGTTGACCCGCGCATGAACGAGGTCGAGGGCTGCTTCGTCTACGACATCGACGACCTGCAGCAGGTCGCCGCCGCCAACCTCGCCGACCGCAGCAGGGAAGCGCAGGCCGCGGAGAACATCGTCACCCGCGAGGTCGACAAGTACCAGCAGCGTGTTCAGTCGCTCGACGCCGCGCCCGCCATCCGCAGTCTTCAGGAGCACGCCGAGGCTCTTCGCCAGGCCGAGCTGCGCCGCAGCGCCGCACGGCTCTCCGGCCTCACCTCCGAGCAGCAGGCCGCCGTCGACGCGCTCACTCGCTCGCTCATCAACAAGTTCCTTCACGCTCCCATGACCGCACTCCGCGAGGCCGCACGCGAAGGCGACGCGCAGACGCTTGCCGAGCTCGAGTCCCTCTACACCAATCAGTCGCGCAGTAAGCCCGAGACTTCATCCAACAAGTAGCTTCTTGAGATCGCACCTCTTCCGGAGCACAGCCGAGGGAGTCAGCCGTGCGTCTTTGCGTGCGGCAGTTCACACCGTCCGAGTGAGGCACGCAACACGGAAGCGTCAAAATAGTTGTGTCGCGAGTCGCCCGCATCTCTATTCACTGCAACAGTTACGGGTGTGACATTTCTATCTTTAGTGCATCTAAACAACAAGAGAGGTACCACAATGCCAAGGTCGAAAGTAAAAACGCTTGTTCTGCTTTCCCTGGCGACTCTTTCCGCAGCAGTCTTTGCACAGACGACTACGGTCTCGGCCCGTCCAGGGACTCTCAATTACGTCGAAGGTCAGGCGTCCATCGAAGGGCGACAGCTTGATCCCGGCTCTGCCAATAACACCACACTGCAAACAGGACAGATTCTCGTCACCACCAACGGAAAGACGGAGATCCTCCTCACTCCCGGCGTCTTTCTCCGGCTCGGAGATAATAGCGCCGCCCAGATGATCTCTTCCAACCTGACCCACACCGAGGTCCGGCTCGATCATGGCATCGCCAACGTCGAAGTTGACCAGATATACAAGCAGAACACCATCCTGATCGATCTGCCGAGCGGTCAGACTCAGCTGCTCAAGCATGGCCTCTATACCTTCGACGTGGGCAATTCGACCGTCCGCGTCTTCGACGGCGAGGCCGATGTCTTTCCTGGCAAAGACCTCCAGGCGGCGGTGAAGCCCATCGCCGTCAAGGGCGGCCATCAGCTCGTCCTCACGGGTGATGGCGGCACACCGCAGCACTTCGATAAAGACAAGGCCGAGGACGATCTCTACAAGTGGAGCAGCCTCCGCTCACAGTACCTCGGTACGGCCAACCTGAACCTCGCCTCTACGTATGCTGGGGCGTCCGGCTTCTACCCCGGCTGGTACTGGGCCGGCGGCCCCTACGGCTACACCTGGCTGCCAGGCAACGGACTGTTCTGGAGCCCCTACGGCTACGGCTTCTACTCGCCCTATTACATCTACGGCGGAGGCCCCATCTACGGGTACGGCCGAGGCTTCTACGGCTACCGTGGCGGTTACGGCTACCGTGGTGGATACGGCTATCGCGCCGGAGGTTACGCCGGCGGCTACCATGGAGCCGTAGGCGGCTTCCGCGGCGGTGGCGGCGGTCGCCGCTAAGGCTAGCCTCGTCTACTGAAGCCATCCCGGCGCGGCGGATCATCGCGGCCGGGATGGCTTCTTTGTGTGGGCGCTCAAAACCTCTTCTCCTCATCCCAAATTCACCGGATCATCCCGTATCCTAGAGACAGGATATGAGCACCACATCCAAAAAAGATCAGGCCCCCATCCGCATCGGCTCCCGCGGTTCGCAGCTCGCGCTGTGGCAGGCCAACCATATCCTCGAGGCCCTCCGCAGCGCCGGCCACGCCGCCGAGATCGAGGTCATCCGCACCACCGGCGACCGCATGCAGCAACCCGGATTCGTGCCTCCCGCCGACCTCGACGGCAAGGGCATCTTCATCAAGGAAATCGAGGAGGCGCTCGCCGAAGGCCGCATCGATCTCGCCGTGCACTCGCTCAAGGACCTGCCCACCAAGCTCTCGCCGCGCTTCACTCTTGCGGCAATCCCCAAACGCGCAGACGCCCGGGACGCCTGGGTCTGCGAGCCCTACTGGGGCCTGCACACGCTGCCGATGGGAGGCCGCATCGGCACCACCAGTCCGCGCCGCAAGGCGCAGATTCTCGCGCTTCGTCCCGACGTTCACTTCGTCGACGTCCGCGGCAACATCGACACTCGTCTGAAGAAGCTGGCCGCCGGCGAGTGCGACGCCCTGGTGCTCGCCGCCGCAGGTCTCGACCGCATCGGCCGCACCGAGTGGGTCCACCAGCGCTTCTCTCCCGACGAACTCTGTCCCGCCCCCGGCCAGGGCGCGCTGGCGATCGAGACGCGCAGCTGCAGTCACGTCCTCGACGAGGCGCGCGACCTCTACGTCCGTCAAGCAGTCACGGAGCTCGATGACTCCGAGACGCGCTTCTGCGTCGAGGCCGAGCGAATTACCCTCGATGCCCTCGGCGGAGGCTGCTCTCTCCCCATCGGCGCCCACTGCATCCCTGATTTCGGCAAGTGGCGCATGTTCGCCCAGGTCATCGCTCCCGACGGAGAATCTATGGTCCAGATCGACACCGAAGCCTCCCCCTCTACCGACGCCGAGACTCTCGGCCGCTGGGTGGCCGAGGACCTCAAATCCAAAGGCGCGCTCGATCTGCTGGCCTCCTCCATCGTCTAACTCGCTCTGTCTCTGCGCCTGGGTCGAATACTCCGGGCGTTCACATTCGCGCGTCGAAAATCGCTATAAACTGCTTAACTGGAAGTTGTGAGGTGGAATGAACGAAGGTCGTTGGGTACTGCTGATTGCGAGCGAAGTGGGTGGAACAGAATCGGTCTCAGACCGAGCCATGGAACGACTTGTCGAGGCCATCAAGGAAGAGGGCTACGAGGTCATCCGGACGTCCACTCCGGAGGACGGCCTGTCGCTCGTCACCTCCGATCCTTCGCACTCTGCGATCCTCCTGGACTGGGACCTCGAAGGTGAGAGCCAGTTCGACGAGCGCGCCGCGCTGAAGATCCTCCGCGCCGTCCGCCACCGCAACAAGAAAGTCCCGATCTTCCTCATCGCGGACCGCACGCTCGTCAGTGAGCTTCCGCTCGAGGTCGTCAAGCAGGTCCACGAGTACATCCACCTCTTCGGCGACACCCCCGCCTTCATCGCCAACCGCGTCGACTTCGCCGTCGAGCGCTACCACGAGCAACTCCTCCCGCCCTACTTCCGCGAATTGAAGAAGTACACCGACCAGGGTGCCTACTCCTGGGACGCGCCCGGCCACATGGGCGGCGTTGCCTATCTCAAGCATCCCGTCGGCATGGAGTTCCAGCGCTTCTTCGGCGAAAATCTCCTCCGCTCCGACCTCGGCATCTCCACCGCGCAGCTCGGCTCATGGCTCGATCACCTCGGACCTCCGGGCGAGTCCGAACGCAACGCCGCGCGCATCTTCGGCGCCGACTGGACGTTCTTCGTCCTCGGCGGCTCCTCAACCTCCAACCAGATCATCGGCCACGGCGTCATCGCGCAGGACGACATCGTCCTCGCCGACGCGAACTGTCACAAGTCCATCTGTCACTCGCTCACCGTCACCGGCGCGCGCCCCGTCTACATGAAGCCCACGCGCAACGGTTACGGCATGATCGGCCTCGTCCCCCTCAAGCGCTTCTGCCCCGAGTTCATCCGCGGCCTCATCGACAAGAGCCCCCTCACGAAGGGCGTTGCCAACCAGAATCCCACCTACGCCGTCGTCACCAACTCCACCTACGACGGACTCTGCTACGACGTCAACCGCGTCGTTGAAGAGCTCTCGAAGTCCGTCCCCCGCGTGCACTTCGACGAGGCTTGGTACGCCTACGCCAAATTCCACAAGATCTATCGCGGACGCTTCGCCATGGACGTGCCCGACGACCTGCCCGAGCGCCCCACCATCTTCTCCGTGCAGTCCACGCATAAGATGCTCGCAGCCTTCTCCATGGGCTCCATGGTCCACATCAAGCTCAGCCCGCGCGCTCCGCTCGAGTTCGACCAGTTCAATGAGTCGTTCATGATGCACGGCACCACTTCGCCGTTCTATCCGCTGATCGCCTCGCTCGACGTCGCCGCCGCCATGATGGACGAGCCCGCCGGCCCCACGCTGATGTACGAGACCATTCACGACGCCATCAGCTTCCGCAAGGCAATGTCGTCGGTCGCGCATCGTCTCCGCCGTGCCGAAAACGGCGAAGGCTGGTTCTTCCGTCTCTTTCAGCCGGAGCAGGTCACCGATCCGCATACCGGTGAGACGCATGTCTTTGAGGAGACTCCCGACGGTCTTCTCGGCTCCAACCCCGCCTGCTGGACCCTCAAGCTCGGCGAGGATTGGCACGGCTTCAACGACGAAGACATCGCCGACGGCTACTGCATGCTCGACCCCACCAAGGTCACCATCCTCATGCCAGGCGTCAACGCGCAGGGAAGGGTCAGCGACTGGGGCATCCCCGCCGCCATCCTCACCGAGTTCCTCGACTCCCGCCGCGTCGAGATCGCCCGCACCGGCGACTACACCGTCCTCGTCCTCTTCTCCGTCGGAACCTCCAAGGGCAAGTGGGGATCGCTGCTCGAAAATCTCTTCGAGTTCAAGCGCCTCTACGACAACGACGCTCCGCTCGAAGAGGCACTCCCTGAACTGTTGGCCAAGTACCCTCAGCGCTACCGCAACGTCACGCTCAAAGAGCTCTCCGACCAGATGCACGCCGCAATGATCGAGCTCAACCTGCCCACGCTGGTCGGCGATGCCTGCGACGAAGACTTCGACCCCGTCCTCACGCCATCGCAGACTTATCAGAAGCTCCTGCGCAACGAGACCGAAAAAATCCGCTTCACCCAGATGCACGGTCGCATCGGAGCCGTCATGCTCGTGCCGTATCCTCCCGGCATCCCCATGTGCATGCCCGGCGAGCGGCTCGGCGGCCCGGAAAGCCCCGTCATCCGCCTCATCCTCGCCACCGAGGAGTTCGGCAAGCGCTTCCCAGGCTTCGAGCGCGAGGTCCACGGCATCGAGGTCGACGAGCAGGGCAACTACTGGATGCGTGCCGTCGTCGAGACGCCGGGCCAGAAGCACACCAACGGAAACGGCAAGGTTCATCCCCCCAGTGCGGCGCCGCCCATCAAGAAATCCCGCAAGAGCACGGTCCGCAGAACCACGGAATAGCTCGAAGGCCCCGGCACTCGCCGGGGCTTCCGAGTCTGTAACCAGCTAAAATCCCGCCCAGCTAAAATCTTCAAAGATGCTTCCTCTCCAAAACCGGCGCATCCTCATCACGCGAACCCGCAAGCAAGCCTCCGATCTCGCCGCCCAACTCGAGGCCCTCGGCGCCGCCACCATCCTCATCCCAACCATCGAGATCATCCCCCCGCAAACTTACGCTTCGCTCGACGAAGCTCTCACCCGGCTCGACACCTTCGACTGGCTCCTCTTCACCAGCGCCAACGCCGTCGAAGCCTTCGCCCAGCGCCGCAGCCTCCACCCATCGAACGCCCGCACGCCGAAGATCGCAGTCGTCGGCCCCGCAACAGCCCGCGCAGTCGAAGCCGTCGGTCTGCCCGTGGCGCTTCTTCCCCCGCGCTACCTCGCCGAATCCCTCGCCGAATCCCTCGCACCCCACGCCCCAGGCAGCCGCATGCTTCTCATCCGAGCAGAGGACGCTCGCGACGTCCTTCCCACCACCCTCACCCAGGCCGGAACCGACCTCACCATCGCCCCTGCCTACAGCAACCGAATCCCCTCAGGCTCCATCTCCGCGCTTCAAACCCTCTTCGCAAACTCCACCGCTGGCCCCGACGCCATCACCTTCACCAGCGCCTCCACCGCACGAAATCTCATCGCGCTTCTCGATGCCGCAGACCTCACCCTGTCTGAAGGAATTACACTCGCCTCCATCGGCCCCATCACCTCCGAGGCGCTCCGTGAACTCGGCCACCAGCCAACAATCGAAGCCCCCGAGCCCACAATCCCCGCCCTCGTCGCGGCTCTCGCCGATCACTTCACCCGCTAGGCTTCTACGACGGGTGCGAGCTCCACGTCTTGTCTCGCGAGTAGCACAGCTTCTCCAGAGTGCAGTCCGCGCACCGAGGCTTCCTCGCAACGCACACCTGCCTCCCGTGATGAATCAGCTCATGCGAGAAGTTGATCCACCGGTCCTGCGGGATGATCTTCATCAGGTCGCGCTCGATCTTCTCCGGAGCCGTCTCCTTCGTCAGCTCCAGCCGCTGCGAAAGCCGCATCACGTGCGTGTCCACTACCACGCCCACGGCAATCCCGTACCACGACCCCAGCACAACGTTGCCCGTCTTCCGTGCCACGCCCGGCAGCCGCAGAATCTCCTCCATCGTCCGCGGGACCTCGCCGCCAAACTCATCGACGACAGCCTGCGCCGCCCCTTTGATCGACTTCGCCTTGTTGCGAAAGAACCCCGTCGTCCGAATCAACTCCTCAAGCTCGGGAAGGGAAGCAGAAGCCATCGCCTTCGGCGTAGGAAACGCCTTGAACAGCGCCGGAGTGACTAGATTCACCCGCACATCTGTGCATTGCGCCGAAAGTATGGTGGCGACCGTGAGCTCCCACCCATTGCGATGGTTCAGCGCACACACCACGCCGGGATACGTCTTCGCCAGCACATCCAGAATCGCGGCAATGCGCTCCGGTGCCAGCGGATTGCGCTTCGCAGCCTTCTTCACCGCACGCTTCGTCCCCACAGCCGCCGTCTTCGTCATGCGCTATCCCAGCCGGTTCAGCATCTCTTCCGGGCTAAGGCGTACGCAGCTGAAGATCGGCGTGTCCTTGAGCGTGTACATGCTGATCTCCGTCTCGCGAAGCTGCTGCACCAGGTCCAGGAAGTCCTCCGGGAAGTTCGTCTCGAACGCCACCACAAACTCCTGATCGTCGATCCCGAACGAGTAGGTCGTATTCAGCTTCACCCGCGGATAGCTCAATCCCACGCGAATATGCTCGTCCATCAGCCGCTTCCGCTCATCCATCGGCAGCAAATACCACGGCCGCGTCTTCCAGAACGGATAGATGAAGATGTACTTCTGTCCACCCGGACGAATCGCTCCACGTCCCTCGCCCTCGCTCTCATCCGGCCGGTCGATCTGGTACTGCGATCGCTTCGTCATCGCCAGAAAGTTATGCGGCGTCGTCAGGTATCCGCCCAGCGGAGTCGCCATCAACTCGCTCCGCATCCGATTCAGCTCCTCCACCGCATAACCGATCGACCACACGCACATATCTACATCGCCGCGCGTCCCCATGGTCGAGTACGTCAGCGACAAAAACTCTCCCGGCTTGTTCCACTTCGCCAGCACCTCGGCAAACGCCTCCTTATGCTTCGCGCGCTCCTCCGCCGGCAGCCGCCGCCACTCCGGCATCACCTTGTAGAAGCTGAAACACACAATCTGCCGCTTCACCGCAGGCTTCGAAGGATCGTGTGGCTGCGGCTGCGGCTGAGATCCAGCCCCGTAGCTCGAAGCCGGACGTCCGCTCGAAACTGGCGCCGTGGCGCTTTCCGTTGCTGCTGCACTCTTCTCCGTGGCCCGCGTGACTGTGCTCTCTGACATGGTCTTCTCCTCAAAACTTAATGCTAGCGCATCAGACCCCGGCGCGCCCGGCGGCTATACTCAAACCTGCATGTCCGAGACGATCATCGCAGCCCTTGCCAGCTTCATCATCGCCGTTATCTCCGCCGGAGGCTACATCGGCATCGCCCTCCTCATGGGCATCGAGTCAGCCTGCATCCCGCTGCCGTCGGAGATCATCATGCCCTTCGCCGGCTACCTCGTGCACACCGGCCAGCTCAAGCTCCTCTGGGTCGCCACCGCTGGAGCGATCGGCTGCAACCTCGGCTCCATCCCCGCCTACTGGCTCGGAGCCTGGGGTGGCCGCCCCGCCGTCGAGCGCTTCGGCAAATACATCCTTCTCAACCGCCACGACCTCGATCGCGTCGAGCACTTCTTCCAGCGCTTCGGCGGAATCACCGTCCTCATCGGCCGTCTGCTTCCCGTCGTCCGCACCTTCATCGCTCTTCCCGCCGGCATCGCAAAGATGCCGCGGCTCCGCTTCCACGCCTACACCTTTATCGGCTCCTGGCCCTGGTGCTACGTCCTCGCCTACGTCGGCATGAAGCTCGGCGACCACTGGGAGACCGACCCGCGCTTCAAGGAGATCTTCCACCGCTTCCATCTCGCCGTCGAACTCGTCCTCGTCGCCGGAATCATATGGTTCGTCTACACGCACTGGAAGAACCGCATCCGCATCGAAGAAGCATAGTCAGACGCTCATGATTCCGGTCTCTGGCCTGCCTGCCCTCGTAGGCGGGTAGAATCAACTCCACGCCAGGCACTGTCTACCTCAACAGCTGAGTTCGTAGCAGTCCTCAGGTTTCTGCTGAGGTCTCTCGACAGGCCGAAAGCGGTTCCACACGATCAGAGCAACTGCTGGCACAACGAGCGCGATCCAGTCCGCGAATATCCGAATCTCTACCACGATCCCCACGACGACCAGACATGCAAAGTACAGCGGAAGAATCACCGCAAGCGCCCATCTCAGTCCTTTTGAACTGATATACCGCCGCTGCATCCAAATGAACGGCAACGAGAAGCAACACACGCTAAGCATCAGTGGCCACTGCTGTGGCTTTAGCAACTCGCTCAGGTTAAAGCGGAAATGCGTCATGAACAGGCCACCCATGTACGCTCCGTCATGCACATTGTTCGCAAAGTGCCGTGCCAATGTCACCTTGATCGCGATCCAGATTGCGGCTTGCACCGCCACGTGCGGAACAATCCATCGCAGTCTCGTCCTCGTATCTAGGTCCGTACCCCCGAGCCGGACCCACTCCCATACTGCAAAGAATACCGTTATGAAACACGCTGTCTCCCGGTTCACCACGGCGAGCACGAAAATTGGATAATACGCCCACCAACTGCGCCGCAGCACCAAATACATCGCCAGAGCAAAAAACATGACAGATGGCACATCGTAAGGTGTTGTAAACGGGTTGTCCCATGCGTACGCGAGAGTGAATTGTGCCATCAAAGGCACTAGCATTGCTGCCCAGAACGAAAACACCCCGTCCCCAGTGAGCCAGCGAATCGTCGCCGCAGTGGCCAGCACGGCAACCAACAGGCTCACAAACGCAATCCCCACCATAACCAGTCTGTATGGGTCATTCCAAAGCGCGGCAAGATGCGTCCCGGCATATACCACTATCCGCATACGCATCAGCACACGAAAGACGAACATCTGCAGTACCCGATATTGATACGGCGTGCGCTCTAGTCCTTGTGTATACAGCCCAAGATTCAGAAAGTTCGGTAGCGAAGCATAGCTTAGAGCGAAATAACCGCAAGTCAAGGACAAAAATAACCACTTACCCGCTGCCCTCAGTGCGCCGGGCTTTTCTTGAAACCACTTCGGCCCCCCCGACGGCTCATCCTCGTCCCCTACCCTCCACTTGCTTGCGGCCACGGTGCTCCCCTAGTAGTCTTCAACTGCTCCGGTTTCCGTAATATTACTGGACCGTCGACATGGTTGTCGGACAACTGGCTTACGTATCAGACGGAATCATTCAAGCGAAAGCTCCTGTCACTCGACGCCTCTCGACAAATCCGCGTAACCGCTAACCCTCCTTTACCGTTTACGCCTGTAAAATCGCCCACTCTGTTTGCATCCCTCTTCTCCGCTATTTGATACTGACCCTTCCGCCTACGCGGAAAAATCGCAGCATAGAAGGGTATCGCGTAGAAATGTCCAACACCTCAGCCGCACCGAACGAAGCGGCCTCCAGCATCAAGCCAGCCCAGGGAAAACTAGGTGTCATGATCCCCGGCATGGGAGCCGTCGCCACCACGCTCATCGCCGGCGTCGAAGCCATCCGTCGCGGACTCGCCAGGCCCATCGGCTCCACCTCTCAGATGGGAACCATCCGACTCGGCAAGCGCACCGAAGGCCGCTCGCCCCTCATCAAAGACTTCGTCCCCCTCGCCTCGCTCGACGACCTCGTCTTCACCGGCTGGGACATCTTCGGCGGCAACCTCTACGACGCTGCCAAGACCGCGCAGGTCCTCGACCGCGACCAACTCGACCAGATTCGCCCCTTCCTCGAGTCAATTGAGCCCCTCCCTGCCGCCTTCAACCAGCACTACGTCAAGCGTCTCGAAGGCAAGAAGATCAAGACGGGCAAGAACAAGTGCGACCTCGCCAACCAGATCCGCAACGACATCGCCGAGTTCAAGACCAAGACCGATCGCCAGGTCATGATCTGGTGCGGCTCCACCGAGATCTACCTCGAGCAGACCGCCGTCCACCAGTCCCTCGCCGCCTTCGAAAAAGGCCTCGTCGAAGACGACCCCAACATCTCCCCATCCATGCTCTACGCCTGGGCCGCGCTCAAAGAGGGAATTGCTTTCATCAACGGAGCCCCCAACCTCACCGTCGACATCCCCGCGCTCAACGAGCTCTCCCGCAAGATGAATGCGCCCATCGCCGGCAAGGACTTCAAGACCGGCCAGACCTTCATCAAGACCGTCCTCGCGCCCGCCTTCAAGGTCCGCAACATCGGCGTCTCCGGCTGGTACTCCACCAACATCCTCGGCAACCGCGACGGCGAGGTCCTTGACGATCCCGACTCCTTCAAGACCAAGGAAGTCTCCAAGCTCGGCGTCCTCGAGTACATCTTCCAGCCCCACCTGCACCCTGAGCTCTACAAGGACCTCTACCACAAGGTCCGCATCAACTACTACCCGCCGCGCGGCGACAACAAAGAGGGCTGGGACAACATCGACATCTTCGGCTGGCTCGGCTATCCCATGCAGCTCAAGGTCGACTTCCTCTGCCGCGACTCCATCCTCGCCGCTCCGCTCGCGCTCGACCTCGTCCTCTTCATGGACCTCGCCGCGCGCACACCAGGCCTGAAAGGCCTCGGCATTCAAGAGTGGCTCAGCTTCTACTTCAAGGACCCCGACTCCGCCCCCGGCGTTTACCCCGAGCACGATCTCTTCATCCAGAACATGAAGCTCAAAAACACCCTACGCCACATCATGGGCGAAGGCCTCATCACCCACCTCGGCCTGGACTACTACGGCGAGTAGCCCTCAGCGTAAATAACGGCGGCCGCGAACTTAGTCTCGCGGCCACCGTCTTTGCCCTTTGGTGTCACCTCGGCAAAAGGGACGACGATTTGAGGGGTCCCGAGCACGTGGCCCGCGTAGCGCCAGCGGCTCACGTGCGGGGCATCCGTCGCAAAAACTCACAACTATACTTGACGTATGAGTCACCCACGTACGCTGCCGCTCTTTGACTCCGGAGTACACCCCGGCTCCTGGAATGAGCGCATGAGCCCCGGCGATTATGCCGTGCACTATTCCAGCTTCGAGAGCAGCGCACGCGGCTCCGGTCCCACCTGCACCATCTTCGGCTCGCTCGTCGAGGCAGAGCAATACGCTACCGAGCAGGTCACGCTTCGCCCGGGCCTTCGCTGTCGCATCTACGATCACCACGGCTTCGTTGGATCGCCAATCCGCGAGATTCAGGGGCGTGAGTACGTCGGCGAGAGCGACCTCTCTCCGCGTTTCCGCAGATGGACTGGCTCAATCCTCTTCTTTGGCGGTCTCGCGCTCACCTTCGTCGATTGGAGCACGGACTTCAGACTCTCGTGGCCTGCGATGCTCGGAACACGCATGCTCATTCCTGGCCTTATCCTGCTCGTCACGGAAGCAGTGATCATCATCATCTCCAGGCGTGAATCTCCTCATCATCAGGTCAAGAGAGTGATATGACACTGTTGCTTCTGCAGATGACAGTCGTCCTGCTGATCACACTGCTCTGCGGTTGGATCGCTCGCAGGCTGGGCCAGGCCAGAGTCATCGGTGAGATTGCAGGTGGCATTCTTCTCGGTCCCTCGGTCTTTGGCCGGATCGCCCCCCACGCTTCGGCCCTCCTGTTCCCGCCGAGCTCTCTCGGACCGTTCGACGTACTGAGCACCGTCGGCCTCATCCTGTTCCTCTTTCTCATTGGCAGCCAACTCGACGTGGAGCACCTTCGCCGGAACAAGTCCACGGCTACGCTCGCCAGCGGATTGAGCATCCTGCTTCCGTTCCTCATGGCGGCTGCCCTCGCCCCTTCGCTCCGCAGCAGATTCGTTCCGGACGGCGTGGGAGCCCTCCCCTTCGCCCTCTTCCTCGGCGTATCCATAAGCATTACTGCCTTTCCCGTGCTCGCCCGCATCCTCGAAGAGCGCCAGATGCAGTCCACCTCTCTCGGAACAACGGCTCTCATGTGTGCGGCGGTGGACGATGTAAGCGCATGGACTCTCCTCGCGGTCGCCCTCGCGCTGATCCCCCACAGCGCCTCCTCCATGGTCCTGCCCTACAGGCTCCTCTGGCTCGGCATCTACCTCATCTTCATGGTGGGCGTCGTTCGCCCGCTCGGGAAACGGCTCGTCAGGCACAACAGCAGATTTTCACTCTCGTATGAACTTCTCGGGATCATCGTCGCCGTGACCCTGGCGTCCGCAGCAGCGACCGAGGCCATCGGGGTGCACCCGCTCTTCGGGGCCTTTCTCGCAGGAGTATGCTTCCCCCGCGTGCAGCATTGGCAGGGCAAGCTTCGCGCTCATCTCGAAATGATCGTCTCCGTCCTCCTCCTGCCCTTGTTCTTCGCGCTAACAGGAATGCGGACCCGTCTGGACCTGCTCAGCGGCACCAGGATCTGGTTCTGGACCGCCGTCGTTCTCGCCGTTGCCGTTGCCGGAAAGATGGGAGGCGCGGTATTGGCGGCGCGCTGGACGGGAGAGTCCTGGAAGAACGCCCTCGCCCTCGGTGCTCTGCTCAACACACGGGGCCTCGTCGAGCTCATCGTGTTGAACATCGCATACAACGCCGGCGTCTTCTCGCCAACGCTCTTCTCCATGCTCGTCGTGATGGCCTTGATCACGACCATGATGACCACGCCGATCCTCAACCTGCTAGGAGTGCGCCACGCAGGCTCGCAGAATCAGGACCGCGCAATAAGAGAGGCAGCCTAGGACAACCCCCGCTGCCCCCTCATTGCTCAGCCGCTCCTGCTAGTAGGGCGGGTAATAGTACCGGTATGCGACCGGCGGATACCCATAGGCCGGAGGAGGCGGAGGATACGCGTAAGCCGGTGGATACCCGTAAATCACCGGAGGCTGCTGCATCACGACTGGAGCCGGTGCCGCAGCCTGTACGACAACCACCGTCGGACTCGGCTGGGCATATGCCTGCTGAATCGGCGCCGGCTGCGCATACGCCCGTTCGGCCGCCACCGGCTGCATCCGTTCGATCGGGGCTGGCTGCGCCCGTTCAATCGGCTGCGGCGGCGGCTCCGACTCCGCATAGTTATACCGGGAGATCATCTGCGGTTGATGCTGTACCTCGCTCTTTGTCGGAATCCCGATGTCGTCCAGCAGCATGACAGTCAGGCGCGTCTCCGGCTTCAGCACCGGATACGGTCCACGCCGCGGCAGGTTGACCAGGTCAATCGGCCACAGCAACGGAATCATCCACGTGATGGCATCACGAGTCGGGTGTCCTGTCCCATGAATCTTCCCATCCCGGTCCACGGGATACTTGGCCGAGGTTGCCACGACACGAGTCGAAATGGGGATCACCGTATCGTTCCCCACAACCATCCGGTCAAACTTCAACTCGATCCAGCCCTTGCCAACAAAGTGCCCCGGATCTTTGTAGTCTTCAAAGCGGCCAACCATGTAGCTCCCGTACGGAAACACGGATCGGCCGTACATCTCGCTGCGGCTCACCTGGCAGAGCACCGGATCGCCGATGTGTGCTGTCTTCGATGAGAGATTGGGTTCGGACACCATGCACTGCATCACCGAACCGGCTGGAATCAATTGCTCCGCACCTGCAGCAAGCGAAGCAGGCAGAAACAGCAGCAACGTCGCAAGAACACACTTCATGTGAACCCCCTCAAACGTGCGTGGCCTAAGAAACCTGGTTCCTTAAACAAACGTTTCCTTCGTCGGAAATCGAGGAGACTGCTTGAATACTTGTCTGGGTAGTGGGGCCCAGTGGTGTTGCCCGGAAGTATAACTCAGAAATAAAGATCCCTTGGAATTTTTTCTACAAAGTCTTGCACCTCCCCCACGCAGCACTCTTCGCTGAGAACCTCGACTATGTATGCATCCCGGTTTTAATTGGAACGGCCTGCGCTACGATACGATTCTCTTCAAAAAAGTGCAGTAGGAAAGGCAGCCTGGGACAATCAAAAGCCGGGTGCCCCGGTCGCACACACACTGCGACGGTGCGGTTGCGAGTACAGAACTTGCAACCGCCCTTGTCTTCTTGTCAAAGTATCGCCGGACGAAAGCGAATCAGAATAACAGCCCGCGCCTGGCTGCATCCGCATCCTGCGCCAGGTCTTTAAGCACATTGAAGAACGCCGCCGATTGACCTTTGAAGAGACCCATCGCTGTCAGGAAATTGACCACGCCCATCGCAATTCCTCTCGTCTCTGTAGGTCGGATGATCGAGCATGGCGGAAGCCTGCGGCTCAGGAACGGGCACGGCTCAGGCATGATCAGGTTCGTTTGGAACTCCTCGCCACCGAACGGTGGAGAGTTTAAATCTGGAAAGGTCACCGATACTCCGGTAACGGGATCCTTTGCAGTCAAGGAAGGTGCGTTGCCCGCCTTGTCCGACCAGGTTTGAAAATGCATCGTCTCCGTGGGGCCAATGCTGATCAGAATTCGCAGGACCTCCACACTTGTGGCTCTCTGCGCCATCGCGGGATAAAGGCTGTTCCCACCTTGTTCAATCGTGGGGAAGTGGAAGGCTGCAGTATTGGCGATCGCCTGAAGAAAGTTTGGGTCGGTGGTATCGGCATCCGTCCTGGGAATTGCCGTATGCTCCCCCGTGGCTAAAGTCGGGATCGCCTGCGGAAAGGTAAAGTTCGGATCGAGGTCCGGGTTATGACTGTCGTCGCGGTAGCGAGTCCACCAACTGGTGTCCAGCGTGAGTTGCATCAGGTTTGTAAGCCGTAGCTTTCCGCTGGAGCCTTTCGCAGTGCTGCCCTGCAGAGTGCGAAATTGCTCAAGGTCTACTGTCGCTGCTCCCTTAGTTAGAGGCCAGATACGCGTTGAGGAAGTTCTGGTGGGTAAATTCGTCGTCGGTATTGTCGTGGATGTACTGGTCCATGTCTTCATCAAGCGTGGCAAGAGCTTCCTTGAAGGCTGGATTCCCGCTTCCATCTGGGACTTCCTTGTCCTGAATTCCCGCCAGCTCGTTGTACTGCACCCAGAAGTCCGTCTCTAGTATCTCTGCTGCTGCGGCGAACCGAAGCAAGGCTGCGTCTCCCCGAGTGAGATGACCACTGCGATCGTCGTCAAATCGACCTTGCGCCGAAGCCAACGAGCTATTGGCCAGGAGTCCCATCCCAGCGGTTGCGGCCCCCGCTGCAGTTAGCCCGTTCCTCAGGAACGAACGCCGGTTAGTTGCGGTTTTCATGTTGATCCACATGTGTTCCATACAACACCTCCTTCGCACAGAGCTTGAACTTGCCAAACGGGGCCGGTGTCAGTGAAACGTAAAAATATAATCCAAATTCAGCTTCTCGCTAAGATGCCTCGGTGCCTCTTCGCGACGCTTCTGTCGCTGAGGTGAGCAATGCACGAAATCCAATCCGTCTTTCTTTCCCGACCGGAGTCTCTCGGGTGCCCCATTCCTTCGCAGTTTCATCGCGAAGGGTGGGAAACGACACCCTGGACCAGGCCACTTGATACGATCGTCTTCGAATGCCTCCTCAATCCAATCCCAACGAAACCCAACCCCGCATCCTCCGCACCTTCACCACCCTTCATCAGCTCCGCCCAGCCTGGGGAGGCGCACTCATCCTCTCCCTCGGTCTCGACCCCGCAGGTTCCGCCCTCTCCATCGCCGCCAACATCGCCGGAGCCGTCTCCCTCGCCATCGACAAAGACCCCACCCACCTCCGCGAAGCCGCCCTCTCCGGCGCCGTCGACTTCACCGTCAACACCCTCGACGAGGCCATCCGCGCCATGAAGAACGAGGTCCGCAAACACACCCCGCTCGCGGTCGCCCTCTCCGCCGACCCCATCCTCACCCTCGACGAGATTCTCGAGCGCGGCCTCGCCCCGCAACTCTTCACCATCTTCCTACCGCCACACCTCCGCATCACCCAGGCCGCCGCCACTCTCCGCTCCCTCGGTGCCGCCCTCATCGACTTCTCCGAAACCACCGCCCCCCAGCCCGAATTCCAGCCCAGCCAATCCCTCCTCACCCCACTCCTCGAAGCCCGTGGCTGGACCCTACAGACCTTCACCTTCGACACCCCCGCCACACTCCGCCACTTCGACGCCGAAGCCCTGGCCCTCCTGCCACCCACCCCCACGCCCGACGACCCGGACACCCTCCGCCGCCGCTGGCTCGAAGCCGCCCCTCGCATCCTCCAGCGCCAGCGCCCCCCACACCGCACCCTCTGGCTCACTGAACCCGAGATAGCAGTGCTCAAACAGTCGCAGGAATGACAAACTGCCCGCCCACAGCATGAATCGACCCATGTTGTCTTTCCACGTGTCATCCTGAGCGGAGCGCGCAGCGCGGAGTCGAAGGATCTGCGGTTTGACCGTGGCAGGCAAGAAGCTTGCGCTTTTCTAAGCGGGAAAAAGCCTGTCAAGCCCCATTTCGGCCTAAATTACTCAAACCAAAAGAAATACAAGTTGCCGATTAATTACCTTCGGTTCTCTACAGTAGAAAATAGTGGCAAAAACGGCCACAGCAAAAAACCCGAAGCAGCAGGGAAGTACCCACCTAACCATCCTGTTTCGAAGACTTTGCGCAAAATAAGTACGGGGGAGGGTCACTCCGCAGCAGTCATCAGCCGCTGCCATAGAACCTTCACTCCAGCCTCCGTCTTCGACGACACCGGCAGGATCTCCTCCACCCCGTGCTCCCGTTTGAGCGCCGCCAGATTCTTCGCCAGAACATTGTTCGATAGCCGGTCCGCCTTGGTCCCCACCACCACAAAGGGCCGCTGGGTCTGCTTCAGATAAGTAATCAACTGCCCATCGCTCGGCTGCGGAGGGATGTTCGTATCCACCAGGCAGACGCACAGCGCCAGCGTCTCCCGCTCTGCCAGATAGGGCTCGATAAACTTCGGCCACTCCGCCGAGATCGACTTCGAGATCTTTGCGTACCCGTACCCAGGCAGGTCGGCAAAGATCATCGCCGGCACAACTCTAGGCTTCCCCCCGGCCACTTCGTGCAGGGCAAAGAAATTGATAGCTCGCGTCCGCCCCGGCGTCGAAGACACCCGGGCCTCCTTCGACCCCAGCAAGGCATTAATCAGCGAAGACTTGCCGACGTTTGACCGCCCCAGAAACGCGATCTCCGGCGCTCCATGAGTCTTCGACTCAAAAGGAAAGTGCGAGGCGTCAGTAGCAGAGAGCAGAAAGACCGGTTGCAGCCGCATGACTCCAGTCTATCCGCCCGGAAAGACAAAGGAGGCGCCGCCGCAAGCGAACGCCTCCAATCGATCCAAGAAGCAGCTACTGCTTGGTCTCCTTGGTGACCGTCACGGGAGCAGCCAGCTTGAAGGCCACGACCGACTCCGCCGGAATCACGATGTCCTTATTCCCGGTAAGCGCCGCGCCTGCCGTACCCGCGCCCGCGCCGGCTAGTGCGCCGATCGCCGCGCCCTTACCGCCGCCCGCCAGGCCGCCGATCAGGGCACCCGCACCCGCTCCGCCGCCGATCAGGCCAGCCGTGCGCTTGCCCTTACCCTTCTCCTGCTTCAGGTAATCGCTGGTCGTCACAGGGTGCCCGGAGATCTCCGTCACCTGGATTGCAAGGTTGCCCTCGCCCTTGAACTTGCCGCGGCCTTTGGCGGCCGTGACGGTTCCCACGACATGAGCGCCGCGCGGAAAGACGGTTGCGCCGCTCGAGGTCGACACCGGAGCAGCCAGTTCGCCCGAGAATCCGTCACCGACACTATTGTTCTTGGCGCTGAGCTGCTGGGTGATCGTCACCGAAACCGTCGCACCGACAGGTGCCGTCAGCTTGACTACCTTAGGTGCTGGCGGTGCGGCCGGCGCAGTTGCGACAGGCGCCGGAGCCGGGGCCGCGGCAGGAGCCGTCGCCGGAGTGGAAGCTGGTGCGGGAGCAGCAGCAGGTTGATCAGCCGGAGCAGTTGCCGGCGGAGGAGCAGCCGGGGCCGATTGAGATGCAGTTGCATCGCTGGCGGGGGCCGCAGGCGTCGAGCTCTTGCAACCGCCGAGGACAAGAGCCGTCGTTAGTGTGAGGATTGCTGCGAGATTTAATTGCTTTACACGCATTGTGGGTCGTCTCCGGATGTGCAGGCTGAAAGTTTGGCTAGAAATATACTCCCCATAGACTGGCTTTGGCTGGGCAGAGTTGTCTCGCTCGTCTCCCCGTCCCGAGTTTACGCGTAATGCAACTACCGGACAGGCTCAGCCTTCTTTCCGCCTGTCTCAAAGTACTGTTCGATCTCCTCCAGAGTCTTTCCCTTGGTTTCAGGAAGGAAGAAGGTCACCACCGTCAGGTAGATCACGGTAAAGCCTGCAAAGAGGAAGAAGATCGATGAGTAACCATATTTACTGACGAAGGGAAGAAAGATTCCCGCCAGCGTTGTCGAAACCATCTGGTTGATGACCAGTGCAATGCTCATGCCGTTTGATCGAATGCGCGTCGGCATCAGCTCCGACAGCGCTAGCCAAACGCATACCCCCGGTCCGATGGCAAACGACGACATAAACAGGTACAGCCCGATGGCGACCAGCCAGCCGTGGCTGGCATTCGGAACGCGCCCCACGACGGCTCGTTCGATCCTCAGCGGCGCCGTACGGGCGGCGTCGAGATTGCCGAACGGGTTCTTGAAAAAGGCTTCGACCTTATTCGCCGGCACAGCGCTCTCCCGTGTAATCCGGATGGGAGCGGCGGACGGGTCGTCCGAACGGACGAAGCTTGTCGCCGCAGTGAAGTCGCCGTACGAATAGATCACGGCGAGCGAGGCACGGTCGCTCTCGATCTCGGTTCCCTGGTAGCCCGCGGCGCTCAACAGCTGCTTGGCCTCGGCGGGATGAAAGGGGAGAGTGAGAGTCTGGTCCGGCTCGACCATCGCCTGCACGGCACCCTGGCAGTCCCGGTTCATCTTCTCGGTCGACAGAAACAGCAGGCCCACGAAGACAAGCGAGATGACGATCCCCGAAGTTCCTAGGATGAACAGAAACTTCCGTCCCTTGCGATCCACGAGAGACATTCCGCCGATCGTCATCAGAAAGTTGACGAAGGTGAACACAACGTAGCCCCAGTGCGCATGTAGATCGGACAGCCCGCTCTGCAGCAGGATGCTGGTGTTGTATCCAATAATGGAGTTGATTCCAGTCGCCGTGTTGCAGAAGAGAATCACACAGGCCAGAAGGAAGGGAATCACGTACTTCCGCCGCAGCAGAGAGTCCTTGACCGCCCTCCCTGGCCCCGCATTGGCCGCAACCGCGATCTGATCCATCTCCTTAAGCTCAATCTCTGCCTGTTGCGGAGAACGGGACCGCAGCAACGAGGCGAGTGCCCGGTCCTGCTTACCGCGCAGAAACAACCATCTAGGCGACTCGGCCACAAACAGGCTGCCCAGCACGAAGAGGACACCCGGGGGCAGCGACACCCAGAATATACGGCGCCACGCCTGGTCCTTGAATGTAAACACCGCGGCCGCGTCGGCACTCCTCGCGACGGCCTCCACGCGATAACTGTAATAGATTCCGATGACTGCGGCCGAGACGATGCCCAGGGTCAGCAGCCACTGGAAGACACCTGTGCCCTTGCCGCGATGCGACGCCGAAAGGCACTCCGCGAGATATAGCGGCACGACCACTCCAATCAGTCCGCCGCTGATGCCCTGCAGCAGCCGCCCGAAGAAGAGCGGCCCATAACCATGAGCGAGCGCAATCATCGGTATGCTGAGCACGAAGGTGAGGCCGCTGAGAACCATCAGCGGCTTGCGTCCCATCCAGTCGGCGAGCAGACCGGCAAACAGCGTTGAGATGACGCTGCCCAGCAATACGGCCGCAACGATAATCGAGAGCTGCCCCGCGTTGAGACGCGACGTCGCTTCCAGGTAGGGAAGCGCGCCGCCGATGATGCCGACATCGACCCCATACAACAGGCCGCCCAGTCCTGCCACCAGAAGAAGAAACCGGTTGTAACTGCGATTCGCCCCGTCAATCGCGGAGGCGCCGATTGGGCTGGCTGTGGTCTTCATCATAGATATTGAATCCGAGATCACGATATCAGCCCACAGCAGCACGTGGCACGTGATTCCTTTTAGTGCCGCCGATGACCCAAAAGTGCCATGAGGATTTCAAGGCGCGGCGGGTATGCTCCTCCTGAGCTTATGAACGCTTCCTGCTGGATATGGCTGCATCGCTTGAAGGAGTCGTCTGCCGCAACCCCGGCCTGCGTTTCCACCGAGGCCGAGATAACTCTTCTCAGCGGTCCAGCAGAGGCCACCTCCTTTACTGTTTCTCCTACATGAACCTTTTGGTGGGCATGGATCTCCAGCAACCAGTCTTTTTGAGCGCACTCCAGCGCCATTTACCTTTCGGAGGGATTATCTGATGAACGGCAACCACATTGCTCGACGGCCAGGCTCAGGGCGGAACCTGCTTGCCTTGCTGGCATCAAGCGCGGTCTTCATGGCCGGCTGCTCGAACCTGGCGACGACAGCTCCGACGGTGGCGCCTCAAAGCACTGGGGGTTCCATCAGCGGTTCGGTGCATGGTGGCAGCCAGCCTGTTGCCTTCTCCACCGTCACGCTCTATTACGCCGGTCAGAACGGTGTAGGTTCCGGCGATTTCGCTGCCGGCCCGAGCCTGGGTGCGCCGATCGTCGCTGCCGTCACTACCTCCGCCGACGACGGTAACGGTTCCTTCTCCTTTCAGAAGAACCCCGTGAACGACCAGCCCTCCTCCGGCAATCAGTTCTCCTGCCCCACCGCAACCGACCCTCTGGTCTACGTCGTCGCTCGCGGCGGCAACACGCTCAACACGCACGATCCTGCCGTCAACAACTCCGCCGCAGCCTTCATCGCGATGTATGGACTCTGCAGTCAGGTCTCCGCCGGCAACATTGTCGTCATGAACGAAGCCACAACCGTGGCGACCATGGTCGCGTTGCAGCAGTACTTCAATCCCGTCACCGAGAGCGTCGGCGCCGACGGCATCGGTGTGCACAAGTACTCGCTGATGAAAGCGCTTGATACGATCTCCAATCTGGCGGATATGTCTCATGGCAACGCGATCACCTCGAAGGTGATTACCGGCAGCGTAAGCGGCGTCAGCGTGACGGCGACACCCGAGACGGAGAAGATCAACGCACTAGCCAACATCATCGCCTCGTGCGTCAACAACACCGCCGCAACCGCTTCGCCGTGCAATAGGCTGTTTGCGAATGCAACTCCGCCCGACGTCAATCTGACCGGCCGGCCGTATCGCTCCTCGCCCTTCTCGGCTCCGACCGATGTCCTGCAGGCGCTCTATTACATGCTCTCCAACCCGACCAATGGAAGCACCACGAACCTGCAGAACCTCTACAACCTGATCCCCACCGTGGGCGCAGCCTTCCAGCCGACGCTTACCTCCGCTCCTACCGACTGGACAGTAGCGATTAACTACAAGAGCAGCGACACCTGCGGATCGAGCAGCGGCAACTTCATCGACCAGGCCCAGGACATCAACCTCGATGGTCTTGGCAACGTGTGGATCGGCAACGGTCAGGACGCCACCGGAAATCTCTCCGCCATCAGCCTCAGCGGAGCGCCGGTCTCCTGCGTCTTCCTCGGCGGAGGAAACTCACACGGCGTCATCGTCGACGCGCTTGGCAACATCTGGTACGCCTCTCACTCCACCAACAGCGTCTACCGCTACAAGCCGACGGACCAGAGCGTGCTGAGCTTCACCGTTGCAGGTGCGGCTCCGGTGGCTATCTTCGCCGACGGCGGTGTGGCCGGGAATAAGAACAGCAGCATCTTCTTCACCAGCGATGCAGACACCTCGGTCTACATGATCCCCCAGGGAGCGACGGCGACGGCAATGACACCTACCGCCCCCGTCCAGATTTCCTCGATCGTAGGCCCCAGCCCCTCTCACCTCATGGTCGACCCGACCGGAGCGGTCTGGGTCACCTCGGGAACCAACTTTATCTCACATATCGCTCCTGGAACAGCAGGCGATCCGAACTATCTCAACGGCTACACGACCACGCAGTTCTCGGTGCCGACCGATAGCTATGGTCTCGCTGTGAACTCGCTGGGCACCGGCGTCTATGTCACTTCAAACGGCGCCAACAGCGGCATCACCTATCTCACCGGCAGTGGCAACAGCTTCTCGGTCGCTGCGGGTTGGCCAACTTCGGCAGGACTCGCGGGACTGAATAACCCCACTGCGATCGCATTGGACGGCCGTGCGAACGTCTGGGCGACCAATAATACTGTAAACTCTGGCAGCGGCCTGGATAGCGTCAGCGCAGTCAGCTATCTCGGCAACGCCATTATGCCGAGCGGCACTACTGCCGGGGGAAGGCAGTTCGCGTCGAACTTCCTCTCCGGCGGCCGCGCAGCCGTCATCGATCTCTCCGGCAACGTCTGGGTTGCTGGAGACGGCGCATCGGGCAACTCCATCACCGAGATCGTCGGCGCTGCCGTACCCATCTATCAACCCTACGCGCTCGGTCTCTCCAACGGCCGCTTCCAACGCCTGCCCTAACGCATCACTGCAAACCAAAATGAAGAGCCCCGGAGATATCCGGGGCTCTTCGTTTTTGAATCGGCAGCCAGACTTAGAATGCCCTCCACCTGTACGTCGCTCCGCCAGCTACTGCTCGGCGAGATTGAAGACGCGCTCCATCACCACCCAGCGCTGGCCTGGTTGCGACTCCGGCAGTGGTTGCTGGAACTGTCCCATGATCGCCTCCCACTCCTGTACCTTCGCATTGGCCGCATCCGCGGCCGCCTTCGCTGCGAGCGAGAAGGAATCGTTGACGTCCATGATCATGAACAATCGCGTCCCCGCGAGGTAGATCTCCATGTCGATGATCCCGGCATCGAGCAGGCTCTGCCGGACCTCAGGCCAAATCTTTACGTGATACCGCTTGTACTCGGCAATCGCAGTTGCATCATCCTTCAGATCGAGCGTAAGACAATGTCGTGGCATGCTTCCTCCGCTAGTTCTCTCGGCATCCTATATAGAACCGCGCAGACGAGATGACGTGAACAAATCGTCCCTGCGACCCAATCCTCTGCCGTTTGAGTGCCTTCCAGTGTACCGGCAGTCTCCTAATCTCAGGTTGCTTCAGATCCGGAAGAAAAAAAGAGGTATCCTTCTTTATAGAAACCGGATTTCAACCTATGAGTGACGCTTTTCACCTGGAAAACAAAGTTGCCTTGATCACTGGAGGAGCCAGCGGAATCGGCGCCGCGACCTCCCGTGAGCTTGCGCGCGCCGGAGCGCACGTGATCATCGCTGATCTGAATCTCGTCGCCGGCGAAACGCTCGCAGCCGAGCTGCCCCACGCGCGCGCTGTCAGGATGGACGTTACCGACTCTGCCTCGATCGCGCTCGCGCTCGATGGCGTCCAGCGGCTCGACATTCTCGTCAACAACGCGGGCATCGGTCTGGTCGGCGACATCGCCCATACCGCTGAAGAGGACTTCGAGCGCCTGATGCGGGTCAACGTGAACAGCGTCTTCCTGGTGACGAAGGCGGCTCTCCCGCTTCTGCTTGCCACGCGCGGATCCATCGTCAACATCGGCTCGGTCGCAGGATCGGTCGGCGTCAAGCAGCGCTTCGCCTACTGCGCCAGCAAAGGAGCCGTTCAGGCCATGACGCGCCAGCTCGCCGTCGACTATCCCAAAGAGTTGCGCGTCAACTGCATCGCCCCCGGAACCGTGCAGACGCCATTCGTCGAGGGCTATCTTGAGAAGTATCACGCTCATGAAAAGGAGAAGATCCGGGCCGAGTTAGTAGCTCGACAGCCCATCGGCCGCCTCGGCACTCCCGAGGACATCGCCTCCCTGATCCGGTTTCTCTGCTCGCAGGAGGCAGAGTTCATCAACGGCGCTGTTCTTCCTATCGACGGCGGATGGACGGCCGCCTGAACCACTCTTAAAACGCACCGCTCACTACTGACGAAGGGAATCCTTACCAGCCTTGAACGAAATTCTCATCACTGGTGTTCGTGTCATCGATCTGCGCTTCCCCACATCGCGCGAACATATCGGTTCGGACGCCGTCAACAGAGATCCCGATTACTCGGCCGCCTACTGCATTCTTGAGACGAACTCCGGCCTCGAGGGTCACGGTCTCACCTTCACCCTCGGCCGTGGCACCGATCTCGTCGTGCAGGCCGCGCGACACCTCTCGCGCTACGTCGCCAATCGCACACTCAGCTCGCTTACGGACGATCTCGGCGCCTTCTCGCGCCAGCTTACCGACGAATCCCAGTTCCGTTGGCTTGGCCCGGAGAAGGGTGTCATCCACCTCGCGGCCGGCGCTCTCATCAACGCCGTCTGGGACCTTTACGCCCGCGCGGAGAACAAGCCTCTCTGGCAGCTGCTTGCGGATCTGGATCCCTGCGAAATCCTCAAGGCGGTTGACTTCCGCTACATCGACGACGCCCTAACCCCGGAGGAGGCCCGCGCGATCCTCGAGAAGGCGCGCAGTACCGGCCAGGCGGAGCGCTTCGCACAGCTTCGCGAGAAAGGCTATCCCGCCTACACTACCTCGGTCGGCTGGTTCGGCTACTCCGACGATAAGATTCGCGGCCTCTGCCACGAAGCCCTTGCCGAAGGCTGGACGCACTTCAAGCTCAAGGTGGGCGGCGAACCTGCTGAAGACCTCCGCCGCGGCCACATTGTGCGTAGTGAGATCGGCTGGACGAACAAGCTCATGGTGGACGCCAACCAGAAGTGGGGCGTCCTCGAGGCCATCGACCGCACCCGTCAGCTCGCCGAGCTAAAGCCCTGGTGGATGGAGGAGCCCACCAACCCCGACGACATCCTCGGCCACGCCCGCATCCGCCGTGAGGTCCCCCAGGTCCGCATCGCCACCGGCGAGCACTGTCACAACCGCGTCATGTTCAAGCAGTTCCTTCAGGCCGACGCCATCGACGTCGTACAGCTCGATAGCTGCCGCGTAGCCGGTGTCAACGAGAACCTCGCCATTCTTCTGCTGGCAGCGAAGTTCGGCAAGCCCGTCTGCCCCCACGCAGGCGGGGTTGGACTCTGCGAGTACGTCCAGCATCTCTCGATCTTCGACTTTCTCTGCGTATCGGCGACGATGGAGAGTCGCGTGATCGAGTTCGTCGATCATCTGCACGATCACTTCGTCACCCCCGTCCACATCCGCAACGGCCACTACCTTGTGCCGACCGAGCCGGGATACAGCATCGAGATTCGTAGAGAGTCTCTTAACCGCTTCGCCTATCCAGAGGGCGAGGCCTGGAGCACGAAGGCATGAAGTTCGTTACATTTTCCGGAAAGAAATCCTCAACGCTGAACCCTTCGGCCGTTCTTAGCCGCGACATCCCCACTCCGGGCGTGCTCATCGGCGATGAGGTTATTGGCCTCACCGGCCTCGCCCACTCCAGCGTTCTCGCGATCATCGAAGGCGGGCAGCTCGCGCTCAAGGAAGTCGCCGACAAACTAGACAAGGCGCCTCACATCGCTCTCGCTGACGTCACCCTCCACGCGCCGATTCGTCCCCCGCGCATCTTCGCCGTCGGCCTCAACTACGCCAGCCATGCCGCGGAGTCGAAGATGGCAGTCCAGAAAGTCCCGACCGTCTTCATGAAGCTCTCAAGCTCCGTCGTCGGGCCTGACACCGCAGTCATCCTTCCCAAGGTCAGCACACAGCCCGACTATGAGGCTGAGTTCGCCGTCGTCATCGGCAAGCCTGGCTACCAGATTCCCGCCTCTGACTGGCAGGAGTACGTCTTCGGCTACACCATCGTGAACGACGTCAGCGCGCGTGACATCCAACTTGCCACCTCGCAATGGACTCTCGGCAAATCTTTCCCCACCTTCTCCCCCCTCGGCCCCGCGATCGTCACGGCTGACGAAGTTCCCGATCCGCACGCGCTCGACATCTCCCTTACCATCAACGGCGAGACGATGCAGTCATCGAACACCCGCGACCTTATCTTCAAGATTCCCGCGCTCATCGAATACATCTCGAGCCTCACATCGATTGAAGCTGGCGACGTCATCAGCACCGGAACCCCTGAGGGTGTGGGTCTCGGCCGCACCCCGCAGCGTTGGCTCAAGCCGAACGAAGAGATGGTCATCACCATTGAAAAGCTCGGCAGGCTGCGCAACCCCACAGTAGCCGAGTAGTCCTTCAGCGCCGCCCCGGTCGCCGCGCCGCGCCATCGGACAATGGCGTAGCGCGGCAACGTTCTGCAACTCTCGTACAGTACGCAAGCGGCTTCTCATCGTGTAATCTCAGCGGTGACTCCCCATGGGTTCGCAGCACTCTTCAACCCCGTCGCGGTGTCTCCGCCCGCCCGCTGCTCGTCCTCCTGACGGCGCTGCTGCTTGCCGCAACGATCCGTGGGCAGACACTTGCGACCACAGTTCCCCTCGTACTTCCATCCGCCATTGCCTTCGATAATCAGGGCAATCTCTACTTCGCTGAGACCGCCAACCACATCATCCGCAAAGTCGACGCTTCAAGCTACATCACCACGGTTGCAGGTACTGGCACGCAGGGATTCTCCGGCGACGGCGGAGCCGCCGCGTCCGCGCTGCTCGATTCCCCTCAGGGACTCGCCGTCAACGCCGCGAACCTCTACATCGCCGACACCCACAACCATCGCATCCGCAGAATTCAGCTCGCCACCAGCATCATAACGACCATCGCAGGAACTTCCTTCGCCGGGTCTTCAGTGTGACAACGGTCCCGCGGCCGCCGCGACTCTCGATGCTCCAACGGCCCTCGCCCTCGACAGCAAGGGCAACCTCTACTTCGCCGACGTGAGAGCTCACCGTATTCGCCGTATCGACGCTGTCACAGCCATCATCACAACCGTGGCGGGAACCGGCACGCAGGGCTTCGGAGGCGACGGCGCAGCCGCTACCGCCGCGCTGATAGACTCCCCTCAAGGACTCGCCGTTGATGCAAACGGCAACCTCTACCTCGCCGACACCCACAACCACCGCATCCGCCGCATCGACTCCACGACGGGAGCCATCACCACGGTAGCGGGCACCGGCGCGCTCGGATTCGCCGGAGACTCGAACGCAGCGGCCACCTCAAGCCGCGCTCTCCCGCACGGCATCTCGGTCGATCCGGAGGGAAACCTCTACATCGCCGATACCGCGAATCACCGCATCCGCCGAATCGACGCGGCTACCGGAGACATGACGACAATCGCGGGCGAAGGAACCCAGAGTTTTTCCGGCGACGGCGGCGCTGCCACATCGGCCAGCCTCGACACTCCACGCGGCGTGGCCGTCTCTCCCACAGGCTCCACTACCATCGCCGATACCGGCAACCAGCGCCTCCGCCAGATCGCCTCCGCCGGATCGCTCCAGACCATCGGAGGCCTCGGTACAACCATCTCTGGGGCGCTCACTATCGGCGGTCCCGCCGTCGTCTCTTACGGCTCCGGCCACATCACCGCAACGCTCACGACGGCGTCAAGCGCCACCGGAGTCATTACCTTCCTTGATAGCTACGCTGGCTCGTCGACCACGGCGGCCACGATCCCGCTCGCAGGCACCAGTGCGGCCCTCGACACATCTCAACTCAGCGCAGGCGGGCATGCCATCACGGCACCCTACGCAGGCGACTCCACGCACGGTGCAGCGCAGAGCGCCGTCTTCGCTTTCACCGTAAGCCCGCTCCCGCTCACTGCCGTCATCACTCCATCCTCCATCAGCTATGGCGAGACGATCTCCTCGATCGCCGGCTCCCTCAGCGGTATCCTTCCGCGCGACCAATCCTCGGTCTCGGCGACCTTCTCGACAACAGCGGCTGCGCTGTCGCCCGCGGGCTCGTACCCGGTTACCGTCACGCTCGCAGGCGCGGCAGCAGGGAAACTACACCATCGCCGCATCCCCGGCTTTCACCATCACACCCGCCACAACCGTCACGACACTCTCGGTCACGACGGCGCCTCTGGTTCCTGCCACAACGGTCAACGCAGGCGATCCCGTCACTTTCACCGTGCATGTCGCCAGCCAGACTACCAACACGCCAACCGGTTCGGTAACGATCCTGGATAGCTCCACCACGCTCGCTACCGGCAAGGTAGATTCGGCAGGCGACGTGGTCTTCACGGCCAGTACTCTCACCGCAGGTTCGCACAGCTTCACTGCGTTCTACTCCGGAGACGCGAACTTCAAAACCAGCACCTCGTCCGCGGCGGCGCTCCCGGTCAACGGTTCACAGACGCCCGCTGACTTTACCCTCACCCCAACCGGTGCCACAACGCAGAGCATTGCCTCCGGGGCCTCTTCCAGCTTCACATTCGGAACCTCGATGCAGAACGGCCTGTCGAGTCCCATCTCACTCTCTGCGTCCGGACTCCCCAACCTGGCGACTGCGTCCTTCAACCCTGCCTACATCCCGCCCGGCTCCGCATCAGCTACGTTCACTCTAACGATCACAACCCCTAAGACGGCCCGACTCGATCAGCAGATCAACCACCCAGCCACCTACGCGATTCTCGCGTTCTTGTTCTTCCCACTGGGATCGTTTGTACTCCGTCGTTCGCGAACCAGCAGCCCCAGCTCACTGCTCGCTGTCCTGATTCTTCTGGCGCCTCTGTTCTGCGTAGGTTGCGGCGATCGCATCTACACCGGCAGCCGCACTACGGATGCCTCGAAGACCTATACCATTACCGTCACCGGAACCGCGACCAGCCCCACCGGCACACCCCTTCAGCACACCGCGACCGTCACGCTGGTCGTGCTGCCCCCAAGCTAAAACGGGCTGAGCAGCTTCAGCAGAAAGAACACCACAACGCCCGCGAAGAAGACCAGCGCCATGCGAATGCCCGGTTCACGATTCACCTCGGGAACGAGATCTGTCGCGGCCACGTAGATCGTCACTCCCGCCGACAACGGCAGTCCGGCTCGCACCCACGACGGCTGCAGATTGATCAACAGCACGCCGGCCAGCGTCGTCGCGCCCAGGAACATCGCCGAGTTCAGCGCCGCGCTCCTGCTGCGTCCGCCCGCCAACATCACACTCGCCACAGTGAAACCCTCCGGCAGCTTGTGCAAGAACACCGCGACGAAGATGATCCAGCCCAGCCAGTGAGAGATCGCGAAGCCCGACCCGATCGCAATGCCATCGAAGAAGGTGTGCGCTGCCAATCCCAGCAGCACGGAGTAGCTTGTTCTCGCCGAGAGGAACTCGTGATGATGCGTCTCTTCGCCGAAGTGAAAGTGCGGCACCAGCGTATGCTCCAGCAGGTGCACACCGCAGTAGCCTACAAGCACCAGTAGCGGAGCCCATCGCGGACTCAACGCCAAGCCTTCCGGCACCATCTCCAGAACGGCGGCCGCCAGCATAAAGCCTGCACCCAGCGCGACGAAGTAGCGCAGCGCGCGCGCCGAGGGCGACCGTCGCACCAGCAGCACTCCGCCCGCATAGTCTGCCAGAGCCGCTACCGCGCCCAGCGTGAGACTCAACCATAGTGAGGTCATCGGCTACCTGTTCCGGGCGCGCCGAAGCGTGCCGCCGCCCTTCACAAGGAAGCGGCTGGGCCGAAGAGCCCAGGTCGCGATAGGTCCGATCCTCATATCCTCTTGATTTTACCTGTCTCCGGCCACTGCGACTCACGCGCCAGCATCAGCAC
The DNA here is from genome assembly GCF_000745965.1 of Edaphobacter aggregans DSM 19364. GTDB lineage: Bacteria > Acidobacteriota > Terriglobia > Terriglobales > Acidobacteriaceae > Edaphobacter > Edaphobacter aggregans. Next base: position 128,971 of record NZ_JQKI01000014.1, read on the forward strand.
CACACCGATACCGCAGAGAAGCACCAGGCCCTCCAGACGTTCGGAAAGAACGTGCAGACGTTCGAAGTCCGCCCGCGCCGGGTTCGCGACATCGACCGCCGCGATCGCCCCGCCGGCCTGCGCACGGTCCCGCTCCATCGCTGGGAGTACCCGAAGTTGCGAGTACGCCGTCGCCGCCAGCATCACGCCGGTCAATGCCATCTCAATCGCAAAGGCCACGCGAGCGGGAACCTCAGCGCGGAGCCACAGAATCCCCGTAGCGATGCAAAATAAAACGCCGCCGACCAGCCCGATCCCATGCAGGATGCTGAGCGTTCCGCCCACTACCAGCCCCGCCTCATGCGCGCTCGGCAGCCGATGAAACGCCACCGGAGCCAGCACAAATGCAAAGAAGGCGAGGCCGCCCACCCATGCCACCATCGCCAGCAAACGCACAGCCCGAAGAACTTTTTCCAGCACTAGACCAGATCCCTCCCGATCAACCGTCGTATCCGTTCCTTGATCGGAGGATGCGTCGAAAACAGGTTTGCAATGCCTCCGCTGCTCAGCAGGGGGGCCACGATGAACAGGTGCGCCGTCGTCGGCGAGGCCTGCATCGGGATGCGCCGCGAGTAGTCATCCAGCTTCTGCAGCGCGCGGGCAAGCGCATAAGGATTGCCCGTCTCCCGCGCTCCCGTGACGTCCGCCTCATACTCGCGCGAACGGGAGATCGCCAGTTGAATCAGCGACGCTGCGATCGGCGCCAGGATGATCATTAACAGTCCGCCGAGCCCGCCTCCGCGATCCCGCTCATCGCGCCCACCGTATCCTCCGAAAAGAGACGCCCAGTAGCCCATGCGCGCTACCATCGTGATCGCGCCGGCTAGTGTGGCTGCAATCGAGCTGGTAAGAATGTCGCGGTTTCGCACATGTCCTAACTCATGCGCCAGCACGCCCTCCAGCTCTTCGTCGTCGAGCAGCCGCAGAATCCCATGCGTCACGGCAACGGACGCGTGCTTCGGATTCCGTCCTGTCGCAAACGCATTCGGGCTCTCGCTTGGAATGACATAGATCTTCGGCATCGGCAGACCTTGTTTCGCCGCCAGCCGCTCCACCACCTCGTAGGCGCGCGGCAGTTCCTCGCGCGTTACGGGCTGCGCGCGGTACATCGAGAGAGCCAGCTTATCCGAGAAGAAGTACGTTCCGAAATTAAAGACGACGGACAGCACAAACGCGAGCACCATGCCGTTGCGGCCGCCAAACCAGTCTCCGATGAAGATCAGGAATACGGTAAGCACCACCAGCAGAAGCGTCGATTTGAACGTATTCATCGCTCAACCCCTTTAGAGACCTGCCTGGGTTGCCTTTGCGGGGGCTTCGCTGCCGCCTCTTCGCGAGAGTGCCCGCTTCAAAACTACCTCGAGCGCGGCCTTCTGTTCAGCATACTCCTCCTCGTCCAGACGGCCCTCCAGCCGGTCTGTCTCGACGGCGAACAGCTCTTCCTTCAGGGAGGCCAGCAATGCGGCTGGGCCCGTAACCTGTACCGCCTGAGCCGCGGGCAGCACAGTGGTTGCCTGGCCGCTGCTGTTTTTCAGCATCACGCCGGCGCCCGCGGCCATAGCCAGCCCAAGTCCGCCGATAATCCACCACTTATACTTCGCCCACGGATCGTTCGTCCCCTCCGGATCGATAGGGGTTCCCAATCCTCCGCCTGGCCGCGTATCCGTTGCCGCAGACGCATTGCCTCCGGCCTGCGGTCCGCCTGCTGAAGCACTCTCGCCCGCGCTGGCCGCAGCATTGTCCCGCGGAAGTTGTCCTGCTCCGGACACCGTGAACTCCAGCGGCTGCGAGGGCGAAACATTGCGCGCCACGAACGTCTGCGCCGTCGTCTCCTCTGTTGCGGGAGCATACGGAGCCGAGGGTCCAGCCTGGAAGCTCATGCTCTTCGGCATCATCACCGCAACCGTATCGGTCACCATCGTCGGCTTCGGAGCGAACTTCAGGTTGCCTGAATAGGGAAGACGGTAAGTGATCTGAAACCGCGTCTCGCCCGGGCGAATCGGAAAGATGAAAGCAAAGTGATTCGGATCTCCCAGCGGAACTGGCGACGCCTGCACGGGCATTCCTCCCGGTCCCAGCGCAGCCGAGCCTTCGACCACGGCACCCGCCGGCAGATAGAACTCAAACGGTCGCTCGCCAAACTGCGTCTTCGGCGGATTCGACTCGTTCTTCACAAAGAAGTTCTCCACCACACGCAGCGACTTCCCGCTCTCGTCGGTCTGAATGCGCATCACGTCGGCCTCGCTGCTCACACCGGCCACCTTCGGCGCCGAGTCGAACACCTCCACGTCAACGGACTGCGTTCCCGGAGGCGCCGGCCGGAAGTAGTTCGCCTTGTCATGGGTAACGCGAACAAGATGGACTCCAGCATCGGGCACGTCCAGGGTGAACCGCCCCTTCGCGTCCGTCTTCGTGCGCGTCGCCTCTTGCATGCCCTGCGCCAGACGGATCAGCACAACATCATCGCCCGCCGCAGGCTTGTTATTGGTCTTGTTGATGACGGTGCCGGTAATGGACTCCGCGGCTGCGAAACCGGAGAGAGCAGCAGCCATAGCGGCAAGGGCTGCCAAACGTCGTACGCCCGAATCTGTAAATGTAAAGATGGATAAGATCACGCCTTAAGTCTACGCCAAACGGCGTCGCCTGAACTCTTCGCACGGACTCGTCCGCCGCAACTTACGAAACATTTGCTTCTAGGCAGGCCTGGGACTTCATCCCCTGAAGATACCTTCTTGTTCTCGGCAGTCTTGTTTGAAAGGGTATTACGTCCGACCACGCAGCACCCCGTGCCGCTCCAGTCTCTCCATCTCGGCGATCACCTGCGCCGCCTCGTCTTCGAGCGCCGCCCGCTGCTCCGCGTAGTCCTGTTCCGGGTACTTACCCGCCAGGTACTCAAAGTTCAGATCGCGAAGGTTCTCGTAGATCGCGTCCTTGCGCTCGCGCAGATAGTCCACTCGCGTCTTGTCTGCCTGGAAGAACGGATTCTTCTCCGGCCAGAAGATGAACCCAAACAGCGCCACGGTCAACAGAAGTCCCGCAATCGTTCCCATCAGTACTCCGTCTCCCGCCGGATTCGTTCGCGCAGAGCGTCATCGCGCCCCGTCATCTCAGCCGGCATACCGGCTACAGGATGCGGCACACTGCGCTTCCGCCACATCACCACCAGCACACCTGTCCCCACAATCGCCAGCAGAAACACCGCCATCGGCGCGATCCACGCAGCATTATCGAATCCGCCGCGAATCGGTGCAGCCAGCACCGTTGGCCCGTACTTCACAGAAAACCAATTCAGGATCGCTGTATCCGTTCCGCCGCCGGCCAATTGCGCACGCAACTCGCTAATCATCCGGTCCGACTCCGGGCACCCCACGTGGTTGCATTCCAGCAGAATCTGCCCGCAGCTGCACACGCAGATCATCTCGTGGCCAAGCTTGCCGAAGCGTGAACTCGAATCCGCCCCCAGCATCACGAGCGCAACCAAGCAGACCGCCGCGCCTTGCCACCATCGCTTAAGCATGATGAACCTCAACCTCGACACCGACAGGGGAGGGAACCCCCGCCCGCGCCCGTGCCGCAGCAGGTGTCAGGGCCGGAACCAGCGCAACAAACGTCCCCAGCACCACAATCAGCACGCCGATCCAGATCCAGTTCATCAGCGGATTGATGAACACCTTGATGATCGGCTTATCCGTGTCCGGGTTCTTGCCCTCATAGATCACGTACAAGTCCTGCGCCAGCGTCGAGTGCAGCGCCACCATCGTCGAGGTCGTCTGGCTCGCGTTGTAGAACCTGCGTTCAGGCGCAAGCTGTGTAATCTTCTTGTTGCCCTTGAAGACGTCCAGCAGCGCAAACTCCGTGTCGTAGTTCGCATTCGAGTCCTGCGAGAAGCTCTGGCACACCAGCCGGTACGGCCCCATCTTCACCTCGTCGCCAAAGCCCATCTCCTGCTCGTGCGACTGGTTGAAAGCCCCTCCGGCAATCCCTATAAACATCACAACAATGCCGAAGTGAACGATATAGCCGCCGTACCGGCGTGTGTTTCGTCGCACCAGCATCACGGTCGAGGCGAACAGGCTCTTGCCCGTCTGCGTCCGCACCACCGAGGCACCGCGGAGAAACTCCGAGCCGATCGCCGTAATCACCCCCGCCGCCAACGTAAACGTCACCAGCGAGAAGACCTCCGCATGCATGTCATCGCCTGCGCTCCACGGCCGTACTCCGGCGATAATCACCACCACAAACGCCACCGCCATCGCCATCGAAGGCAGCACAAAATTCCGCCGTATCGACCGCAGCGACGTCGCCCGCCAGGCCAGAATCGGCCCAATGCCGGTTAGGAACAGCAAAGAGAGCCCAATCGGAATGTTCACGCGGTTGTAGAACGGAGCGCCCACCGTCACCTTCGAGCCCTGCACATACTCGCTCAGAACAGGGAACAGCGTTCCCCAAAGCACCGTGAAGCAGGCCACCAGCAAGATCAGGTTGTTGAACAGGAAACTCGACTCGCGGCTCACCAGCGATTCCAGCCTATTCTCGCTCTTCAGGTGGTCCTTCTGCTTGAAGAAGGTAAACAGGCATACCGCGAACACTGCCAGGATGAACCCGTAGAACCACCCTCCGATCGCAGACTGCGCAAACGCATGAACGCTCGACACGATGCCTGACCGAGTCAGCAGGGTCCCCAAAATCGTCAGCAGGAACGTCGAGAAGATCAGCCAGACGTTCCACGTCTTCATCATCCCGCGCTTCTCCTGCATCATCACCGAGTGCAGAAACGCCGTGCCTGTCAACCATGGCATCAGCGAAGCGTTCTCCACCGGGTCCCACCCCCAATATCCTCCCCAGCCCAGCACGCTATAAGCCCAGTGCGCTCCCAGAAAGATTCCACAGGTCAGAAACAGCCACGTCACCATCGTCCATCGCCGTGTGATGTGAATCCACTTCTCGCCCGGATACCGCATCATCAGCGCACCCAGCGCAAATGCGAACGGTACCGAGAACCCGACATAGCCGAGATACAGCATCGGAGGATGAATCACCATCTCCGGATACTGCAGCAGCGGATTCAGGCCGAAGCCATCCTGCGCCACTGGCCCCGGCTGAATCGCAAACGGAGGAGCCGCGAAGTTCAGCAGCAAAAGAAAGAACACCTGAATCCCGGCAAGGATTGTCGAGGCAAACGCCGACAGCCGCACATCCACCTTGTGCCGCATCCGCAGCACAAATCCGTACGCGCTCAGCAGCCACGCCCAAAGCAGCAGCGAGCCTTCCTGCCCGCTCCACAGCGCAGAAAACTTATAGGCCGTGTTCAGATCCCGGTTCGTATGGTGCAGGATGTAGCTCACCGAGTAGTCGTTGGTGAACGCCGCCCACACCAGCGCAAAGGCGGAAAAACTCAACGCAATGAAGCTCGCAATGCCCGCCCGGCGCGCCGTCTCGCCCAGCCTTCCGGCGCCATCGCCTCCAGCGGTCATGCCCGCGGCCGAGCGGGATCGCCAGAGCGCAACTGCCCCCATAATCAGCGTATAAGTGCTCAGGACCAAAGCCAGGAGCAGCGCAAAACTCCCAAACTCGGGCATAGGATGGCTTCGCATGGATTCCTCTCTCCCATTCTCTCAAGGGCGCGCCGGAACGGCAACAAACAGGAGAGAGAGCGTGACGTTTTATCGCGCAGGCGGAAGAGCGGATTGGGCCTCTTCGTGCTCAAACGTCGCTGGCGGCCCAATCAGATTGCGAACACAGGCCAACAGAGAGTCCGGGTGAAGCGGTTTCAGTCGAAACTCCACATCCATGCCTTCGTACTCGTCCTCGGCCTCCAACCCACTGATCACCAGGATCGGGATACTTGGCATGATCTTGCGAATCTCCCCGGCGAACCGATTGCCGCTCATGCCGGGCATGATGTGGTCGGTGACGATCAGACGAACCTCCGTCAGGAAGTCCCCATGCCGAAGTTGCTCAAGGGCACGGGCAGGATTGAGAGCCGTAATAACGAAGTACCCGCAGCGCCGCAGAATCGTCTGTCGCACAGCAGCCTGTACCGCATTGTCGTCTACCAGAAGAATCGCTTGGGTGCTCTGCATCTACAACTCCAGGGAGAAAGGCCAGTCATCGTGCATCCGGACGCGTTCTTCTCCAGCGAGATCTACGGATTGAGACGGAGAAAAAGGGTCCCGTAAAATCGGTCAGCGGACCGCAAAAGTAAAGCTCGCGCGAGCGATCCGTGTATCATCAGCATCTGTTTTGCTATTCGGATGCCTGTCATCAAAACAGTCAGACGCTGCAGTGTATGACTTCATAGATGCTGCAATGCTGCCGTTTAGTTTTCTCCGGCCATAGTAAACGCTCGCGGCTATCTCTCCTTCCATCCCACTTTGGTGTGCCCTTCCCCGCGCATCCCTCTCCCGCGTCCCGCTAGACGAAGGGGAACAAACGATTTACAGTTGGCCGAAGAACGTCAACACTGAACGCATTACCAAAGGCAAACCGTGACTCTGTCCATCGTCGACTGGCTGATCATGCTGGTCTATTTCGCCTTCGTTCTGGGGATAGGTTTTGCCCTCAAGCGCTATATGCGCACCTCGAACGACTTCTTCCTCGCCGGACGCTCCATCCCCGCCTGGGTCTGCGGGCTCGCCTTCATCTCCGCGAATCTGGGCGCGCAGGAGGTCATCGGCATGGGCGCCTCGGGAGCCAAATACGGCATTAATACCAGTCACTTCTACTGGATCGGCGCCATCCCCGCAATGGTCTTCGTCGGCATCTTCATGATGCCCTTCTACTATGGATCCAAGGCCCGCTCCGTCCCCGAGTACCTCCGCCTCCGCTTCGACGAGAAGACCCGCGCCGTCAACGCCTTCACCTTCGCCTTCATGACCGTACTCTCCTCCGGCATCTCGATGTACGCGATGGCGCTGCTCATCCAGACCCTCGGGCTCTTCCGCGGAGTCATCCCCGACGCCTACATCTTTCACGTCTCCGTCTTCGTCTCCGCCATCATCGTCCTCGGCTATATCTTCCTCGGTGGTCTCACCAGCGCGATCTATAACGAGGTACTGCAATTCTTCCTCATCGTCGCCGGCTTCGCCCCGCTCGTCTGGATCGGCCTTCGCAACGTCGGCGGCTGGCAGGGAATCAAGCAAACCCTCCCGGCGACCATGACTCACTCCTGGCGCGGCATGACCCACGCGTCCACCAATACCCTCGGCGTCGAGTGGGTCGGCCTCGCCATGGGCCTCGGCTTCGTTCTCTCCTTCGGCTACTGGTGTACCGACTTCCTCGTCATCCAGCGCGCCATGGCTGCCGACTCCGAGAGCTCCGCCCGCCGCGTCCCCCTCATCGCCGCCATCCCGAAGATGTTCTTCCCTTTCCTCGTCATTCTTCCGGGACTCATCGCCGTCAGCGTCACGTCTCACATCACCCCCAATCCCGCCGCTGCCATTGCCTCCACCTCAGGCTCGGTCCCCCTCGTCGACGAGCATCCTCACGGCATCATCCCCCAGAAGACCAACCCCCTCAACGGCCAGCCCGTCCTCGACTCCAACGGCCAGCCCGTCTATAACTACGACCTAGCCATTCCGGTCATGCTCCTCCGCTTCTTCCCGACCGGAATTCTCGGCCTCGGCCTCACCGCACTGCTCGCCAGCTTCATGTCCGGAATGGCCGGCAACGTCACCGCCTTCAACACCGTCTGGACCTACGACATCTACCAGGCCTACATCAACAAGCGCGCCACCGATGCTCACTACCTCTGGATGGGCCGCATGGCCACCATCGGCGGCATCGCCCTCTCCATCGCCGCTGCCTACGCCGCCACCAGCTTCAACAACATCATGGACGCCCTGCAGCTCGTCTTCTCCTTCGTCAACGCGCCGCTCTTCGCCACCTTCCTGCTCGGCATGTTCTGGAAGCGGACCACCGGCCACGGAGCCTTCACCGGACTCCTCTCCGGCACCTTCGCGGCGCTGCTTCACCACGGCCTCACCCTCCCCGTGGATGCCGCCCCCGGCATCCACGGGGGATGGATCACTATCGTCCACCACTACCCCAGCGACATGGCGCAGAACTTCTGGACTGCCATCTTCGCCTTCTCGGTCAACCTTCTCGTCACCATCGCCGTCAGCCTCATGACGAAGCCGCGCGACGAAAACGAGCTCGTAGGACTCGTCTACTCGCTCACACCCAAGCCCCTCGATCACCACCTGAGCTGGTACCAGAAGCCCTCGACCCTCGCGGTCGCGGTCCTCGCCATGCTCGTCATCCTCAACCTGGTCTTCGCCTAAGAAAAGCCGTCAGCTGCTGGTAGGTAGCAACCGATCAGCAACGACTAGCAACCTGCAACTGACAAACTGCAACTGGAGTACACATGGGACTCGACATTCGCATCCCCCTCGGCCTGATCTTCCTCATCATCGGCGGCATCATGAGCCTCTTCGGCCTCTTCACCCGCCACTCGGCCATCTACGAGAAATCGCTCGACGTAAACCTCAACCTCGTGTGGGGCGTCATCATGCTTCTCTTCGGCCTCATTATGCTCGTCATCGGCCGGCGACAGAAGTGGCAGGATGACCCCGTCACTCCTCGTCCCTGGGAGCGCAGCGGCGGAGCGCCGAGGCACTAGCTTGCCGCGCATGTCAATCGCCTTTTCATCCCCCTCCGATAGCTCTCCCATCCAATGATCCCTCTCCGTCTGCTGGCTCTCTTTCTCCTCGGCATAAGCGCAGAGCTGTCGCACGCGCAGGAATCGCACCCTTACTCCTTCCGCCAGTCCTTCTCAGCCTTCTCCGAGTACTCGAACACCTCCAGCCACATCTTCCTCGGCGTCGCGCAGAATCGCCGCCTCGTCGCTCTCGGGATGACCTACTCCCGCCGCCTCCTTCACTCGCGCTACGCCGACTGGAACTACGCGCCCGAGCTCCTTCCCTTAGTCTTCATTCAGGATCCGGTCGATAACTACACCATCGTCTCCAGCAGCTCCACAGGTACGTTCTCCGCTCCTACAGCTGCTGCGTGTCGCCCCAGCAGGATCGTCTTTCCATCCGATCCCGCCAATCACTTCTCCGGAGTCGTCATCGATCGCACCTGCGGCGCTCGCTGGACCTACGCCGGAGGCCTCAGCCCACTTGGTCAGCGCATTAACCTTGCACCGCGCCACCGTCTCCAGCCCTTCGTTGCCTTCAACGCCGGCTTTCTCGTCTCCCCGGGCGATGTGCCCGTCAACGACTCGTCCCGCTTCAACTTCACCTTTGAGTTCGGCGCGGGCATCGAGCTCTTCCACGACCGCCATCACTCCTGGTCGGCCGAGTACAAGCTTCACCATCTGTCCAATGCCTGGACCGGAAAACAGAACCCCGGCGTCGACAACCAGGTCATCAGGCTCAGCTACACTCTGGGCCGATAGCTCAGACGCCGCGATATGATCTGCCGTCTCAACTCGGGAACGCCTACTCCGCATGCGCCTCCCAAATAATCCCCTCCGTAATCTTTCCAACGCACTCCCTTGCAATAATGGGAGATATGAAGCGCCGCATCATCAGGCAGTACGAGCTCGTCCGCAAGATCGGCACCGGCGGCAGTGGAGTCGTCTTCCTCGCTAACGACACCCTGCTCCAGCGCCCCGTCGTGATCAAGCTCCTCAAGCGCGGCAACCTCACCATCGAGCAGATGCGCGCCACCCAGCTGCGCGAGGCCCGTCTCGCCTCCGCCATCGACCACCCGAACGTCTGCGCCATCTACGACGTCGGCGAAGCCCCATCCGAATCCGGTGATTCGGAAGAGGCGTACATCGTCATGCAGTACATCCCCGGCAAGTCGCTCGACAAGCTCATCGCCGAGGGACCCTCCAGCCTCCAGCTCGTCCTCTCCGCCGGCATCCAGGTCGCCGACGGTCTCTCCGCCGCGCACTCGCTCGGCATCTTCCATCGCGACCTCAAGCCTGCCAACGTCATGCTCACCGACGGTGGACTCATCAAGATCCTCGACTTCGGCCTCGCCCGGCGTCTCTCCCTCGACAAGACAGACTTCGACCCCTCCGGCCCCGCAGACGCTCGTAACCTTCCTCCTCTCGGGGCAACCTACACCGCGCGCGGCGGCACCATCGCCTATATGGCGCCCGAGCAGTTCGTCACCGGCCAGTCCTCCGTCCAGTCCGATATCTTCGCTCTCGGCCTCATCCTCTACGAACTTGCCACCGGCCGCCATCCCTTCCACCGGCCCGATGCTCCTGACTTCCAGACCATCCGCGCCACCCAGTTCGCCGACCCGCCCGCGCTCCGCGAGATCGCACCCGATCTCCCCGTCGAGCTCGAAAGTGTCATCCTCCGCTGCCTCGAAAAGCAGCCCGCCGCACGCTTCGCCACCGCCGCCGACGTCCGCGAGTCGCTCAAGATCATCATGCGCTCCCTGCAGCTCGACTCCGCCCTCATGCCCGGCGGCGAGTCGCTCTCGCTCCTGCCCCAGGGCCGCCGCGCCTTCGAGACACCCGAGGAAGAGAAGCGCACCACAGGAATCCTCTCCATGCTCGCCGAGCGCTTCCGTGAGTCCGGCTCCTCCTCCAGCAAACAGGCCAACAGCATCGTCGTTCTGCCCTTCATCAACTACGGTCCCGCAGACGTTGCTCCCCTCTACGGCTACGCCCTGGCGGACGCCATCGGCGCTCGCCTCGCTCGCATGAGCTCTCTCGTGGTTCGGCCCTCAAGCTCGCTGATGTCCATCCCCACCCAGCAGCTCGACCCCCTGAGCGTCGGCAAAAAACTCCTCGTCGACTTCGTCCTCGCAGGCAACTTCCTCCGTTCCGAGAAAGGCTTCGACCTTAACTGGCAGCTCCTCGACGTCCCTGGACAAAGCGTTCGCGCCGGTGGTGCCATCAACGTCGCCTCCTTCGATCTCGTCCAAGTCCAGACCGAGATCTGCGACGAGGTCTTCAGCACGCTCCAGGGAACCGGCGGCCTTAGCTCCCGGTACGACAACAACCATCGCGCGTCTTCGCTCTCAACCTCGCCCACTGCGGCATCACTCAGCCAGGACCTCTCCGAGGAGTACCTCCAGGCCCGGGCCCTGCTCTCCTCCTTCATGACCCGCACCGGCAGCCGCTCCGACCTCGATCGCGCCCGCGAGCTCTTCGACTCCGTCATCAAAGCCAACGAGAACTACGCCCCGGCCTGGTCCGGCCTCGGCATCACGCATCTCCAGTACACCCGCCACGGCCTCGGCGGCCAGATGCACGTCCTCGAGGCCCGGCGCGCCTTCGACAAAGCCCTCCAGCTCGATCCCGGCTCTGTCGAAGCCAATCTCTACCGCGTCTACATGCTCCTCTCCCGCGGCGAAAAGGAGTCCGCCCGCCACGGCATTGAGCACCTCCTCCAGACCGCCGGCAACGACTGGAACGTTCGCCTCGTCGCCGGGATCACCCTCCGCATCGACGGCATGTATGAAGAGGCTCTCGATCAGTTCAGTACTTCGTTGCGCATGAACCCCTCGAACGCCGCCATGATCTACAACCACCGCGCCCGCGTCTACCAGTATCAGAATCAGCTCGAGCTCGCCGCCGACGAGATCGAAAAGGGCCTCACCCTCGAGCCCCGCCAGCCGCTTCTCCGAATCTCTCTCGGCTACCAGCAGATGCGCACCGGCGACCTCCCCGCCGCCATCGAGACCCTCGAAAATGTCATTCGGGACGAAGAGTCTCTGCGCATCGTCTTCCCGACCATTGCCCTCTGCTATGTCCAGCTGGGCGACCGCGAAAAGGCCGCCTCCTTCATCGTCGACGAGACCCTCTCCGCAGCCGAGGCCGACTCCGAGATGGCCTATCGCCTCGCCACGTATTTCGCCCTCGATGGCGACGAGTCCGAGGCCCTCCACTGGCTCCGCCGCGCCATCTATCTCGGCAACGAGAACTACCCCTGGTTCAGCAAAAATCCCGCATGGCGTAAGCTCTCCGGTCACGCCGACTTCGAGCGCATTCTCGAAGACCTCAAGAAGAGCTACCGCCGCAACCAGAAGAACTGGAAGCGCCTCCTCGCTCAGGTCCGCGACTGAAGCGCCGAAGTCCGAATAACCTTTGCCGTTATTCTGAGCGAGGAGAAGAATCCCGCATTTTGTCTGTGCCGCCACTGTCAGCCGACGGCCTGAAAAGCGCCTTCTCGACGAGCCCATAAATAAAAAAGGGGCGAGCCGAAGCCCGCCCCCTCACGCACAACACCAAATCTACTCCGAGACCGAAGCCTTCATCGCCGTCCGCACTCCCGCATGCAACGGTTTCACGATCAGCGGAGTCGTCAGGCTGAACACAAGCCGCGAGTCCTTAGTCAGGTTGGCCTGCCGCTCCTGCTTCAGCCACATCACCGTGCTCGCGCCCGCGCCCACGCCCGCGCCCACAGCGGCGCCTACGCCGCCACCGAGCAGCGCTCCCGCAGCCGCGCCGCCTCCCGTCGTCAGCGCCGCCACCGCCAGGTCTTTCTTCACCTGATCTCTGCGCTTGAGCGTGCCTTCACGGTCCACATTGAAGCTATTCAGCGTCGTATCGATCAGCTGCGCATGAATCACATACATCGTTCCATCCGGCAGAGTCACGCTCCTCGGCTCCAGGTGCAGCGACGCCGCACCCGAGATCCGCTTGCCCGCGTGCACCGCCGTCACCTGGCCCTCCAGTACGCTGCCGATCGGAATGATCACCCTGCCCTTATTCGTGATCGCCTCCATCACTTCGGCGGTGAACTTCGTTCCCGACATGGTCGTCGCCGTCGAAAGCTCATCGCGCATCTTCACCCGCAGCAGTGTGCCTTCGCTGATCTCGCCTTCCACCTCCGGCACGCTCATCACAATCTGCGCATCCGCATCGGCCTTCGTCGCTGCCTGCGGAGCCGTCACCGGCGCAGCGCCCGGAGCAGCCGGTCCCGTGTACGGAACATAAGCCCCATAAACCTCGCCCGAGTCTTCGGTCTTCGCCGCCGAGGGCTTCGCTGCCGTAATCGGCCGTCGCGTGGTCTCCGCTGCTGGAGTAGCAGTCGTCTCCTGGTTATTCGCATCGATCGCCACCGGCTCCGGGTTCGAAACCCCCGTCCGCGCGCCCTGCTGCTGCGCAACCATCGGAACTGTTGCCAACACAAAAATCGCTGCTCGAGAAAGCCGTCTGTTCATCACAACCTCCGGGCGCTCACGCAACCCTCACTCAAGGCTAAAATCTCCCATCCGCCGCGACGACAAATTCTAGGGGAGGGAATCGACCCTGCTACTATACGCCCGAGCACCGGGTCTCGAACCTTTTGACGCATTCATGCGTCATTCGCGCTGGCAGCTGAAACGCTTTGCTAAAATCCATCAGGTGAAGCTTTCCGGCGCGAATATAGTTCACTCTATCGGTGCAGCCAGCGGACACTCCGTCCCTGTCGATCGCCGCCCCAAGCTCAACGAGCGCCTCGCCCATCGCGTCGTCCAACAACATTTCGTACCATCCAGCTACAGGAGCAACATGACCGAGATCGTCTCCATCCACGCACGCGAAATCCTCGACTCACGCGGAAACCCCACCGTCGAAGCAGACGTCGTCCTCGACGGCGGAGCACGAGGACGTGCCGCCGTCCCCTCCGGAGCCTCCACCGGCGAGCACGAGGCCGTCGAGCTGCGCGACGGCGACAAGGAGCACTATCTCGGCAAGGGCGTCCTCAAGGCCGTCGAAAACGTCGAGTCCATTCTCGCCCCCGAGCTCACCGGCATGGACGCCTCGAACCAGCGCCTCATCGACGCCACCATGATCGCCATCGACGGCACCGAGAACAAAGGCAAGCTCGGCGCCAACGCCATCCTCGCCGTCTCCATGGCCGTCGCCCGCGCCTCCGCCGAGGCCCTCAAGCTCCCCCTCTACCGCTACCTCGGCGGAGTCAACGCGCACATCCTCCCCACGCCCATGATGAACATCATCAACGGTGGCTCCCACGCCGACTCCAACGTCGACTTCCAGGAGTTCATGGTCATGCCCGTCGGAGCTGAGACATTCTCCGACGCCCTCCGCTGGGGAACAGAGACCTTCCACACCCTCAAGGGCGTGCTCAAGAAGAAGGGCTACAACACCGCCGTTGGTGACGAAGGCGGCTTCGCCCCCAATCTCAAGTCCAACGCCGAGGCCATCGAGCTCATCCTCGAAGCCATCGCACTGGCCGGCTACAAAGCCGGCGAAGACATCGCCATCGCCCTCGACCCCGCCTCCAGCGAGTTCTACGACAAGGCCTCCGGCAAGTACATCTTCAAGAAATCCGACAAGTCCGAGAAGACCTCCGCCGAGATGGCCGCCTTCTGGGAGTCATGGGTCCGCCAGTACCCCATCGTCTCCATCGAAGACGGCCTCGCCGAAGACGACTGGGACGGCTGGAAGCTCCTCACCAAGCAGATCGGTGACTTCGTCCAGCTCGTCGGCGACGATCTCTTCGTCACCAACACTCAGCGCCTGCAGCAAGGTATCGACGAGAACGTCGCCAACTCCATCCTGATTAAGGTCAACCAGATCGGCACCGTCTCCGAGACCCTCGAGGCGATCGAACTCGCCCGCCGCTACGGCTACACCTCCATCATCAGCCACCGCTCCGGTGAGACCGAGGACACCTTCATCGCCGACCTCGCTGTCGCCACCGGCGCCGGGCAGATCAAGACCGGCTCCGCCTCGCGCACCGACCGCATCGCCAAGTACAATCAGCTCCTCCGCATCGAAGAAGAGCTGGGTCAGGCGGCCGAATTCCTCGGCCTCGAATCCGTCAACTTTGGCGAGTAGCCATCAGCGATTCACAGACCCCACTCATGACGACCTTGTTTCGCGAGTGGGGTCTGTTGACCCGTAAGGAAACGGCTCCTCAATACATAGGAGCTTTCCCTGAGTTTTCTCAAGAATGAGAAAAGATGATGCACATAAACATGGGGGGTGAGTCCGTCCACTCCGGAGTGTAGTATCTCCTCCAACATAAGCAGCAGCGCGTCGCCGCTATCCGCACGCTAAAGGAGCAGTCCAATGCAGCTCGCAATGGTAGGTCTCGGCAGAATGGGCGCGAACATGGTTCGCCGGCTTGCAGCCCACGGACACGAGTGCGTCGTCTACGACCGCTCTTCGCAGGCCGTCGCAGAGCTGGCGAAAGGGAAGGGAATCACCGGCGCATCCTCTATTCAGGACATGATCGGCAAACTCGCACGACCATGCGCCATCTGGATGATGATTCCCGCCGGAGTCGTCGACGACACCATCGCACAGATCGTCCCTCTTCTGAAATCCGGCGACATCCTCATCGACGGTGGCAACTCCTATTACATCGACGACATCCGCCGCTCCAGCGATCTCTCTCCTAAAGGTATCCACTACGTCGACGTAGGCACCAGCGGCGGCGTCTGGGGACTCGAGCGCGGCTACTGCCTGATGATCGGGGGCCCCGACTCTGCCGTGCAGCACCTCGACCCCATCTTTCAGGCCATCGCCCCTGGCGTCGGAGACATCCCACGCACTCCCGGCTGGGATAAAGTCGGCGGCACCGCCGAGCAGGGTTACCTCCACTGCGGCGCAAGCGGCGCCGGACACTTCGTCAAGATGGTGCACAACGGAATCGAGTACGGAATGATGGCCGCCTACGCTGAAGGCCTCGCCGTCCTGCAAGGAGCCAACATCGGCAAGCACACCGCCGAGATCGACGCCGAGACCACGCCTCTCCGCGATCCTGAGCACTACCAGTTCGACTTCAACCTGGCCGCTGTCGCCGAGGTCTGGCGTCGTGGGTCTGTCATCGCCTCCTGGCTCCTCGATCTCACCGCATCCGCTCTCGCGGAAGACTCCCGGCTCTCTCAATTCAGCGGCCGCGTCTCTGACTCCGGCGAGGGCCGCTGGACCGTCAAGGCCGGCATCGACGAGGGCGTCCCCATCCCTGTCCTCACCACAGCCCTCTACGAGCGTTTCAGCTCGCGCGGCGACGCCGACTTCGCCAACAAGCTCCTCTCCGCCATGCGCTATGAGTTCGGCGGCCATCTCGAAAAGCCCGTCACGAAGTAAACTGCACCAGAGAAGGAGACAATCCCTTTGACGACGCTACCGACCGCACTCCAGTCCCCTCCCCACTCCGATGCCCTCGTCTTCTTCGGAGCCACCGGAGACCTCGCCTACAAGAAGATATTTCCCGCGCTTCAGGCCATGGTCAAACGAGGCACGCTCAGCGTCCCCGTCATCGGTGTCGCCAAAGCCGGATGGAACCTCGACCAGTTCAAGGCTCGCGCTCAGGACTCGCTCGAAAACCACGGCGGCCTCGACCCCGCAGCCTTCCAGAAGCTCTGCGCCCTCCTCCGCTACGTCGACGGCGACTATGCCGACCCTGCCACCTTCGCCGCCGTCCGCAATCAGCTAGGCTCCGCCCAGCACCCCGCGCACTATCTCGCCATCCCACCCTCGCTCTTCGAGACCGTCGTCGAGCAGCTTGTCAAATCGCGCTCTGCCCAGGGCGCCCGCATGATCGTCGAAAAGCCCTTTGGGCACGATCTCGCCTCCGCGCAGGAGCTCAACCGTATTCTGCTCTCCGCCTTCCCCGAGTCGGCCATCTTCCGCATCGACCACTATCTCGCCAAGGGTCCGGTGCATAACATGGTCTCCTTCCGCTTCTCCAACACCTTCCTCGAACCCCTCTGGCACCGTGATTACGTCGAAAGCGTCCAGATCACCATGGCCGAAGACTTCGGCGTCCAGGGTCGCGGCTCCTTCTACGACCAGACCGGGGCCTTACGAGACGTGATCCAGAACCACATCTTTCAGGTCATGTGCAACCTCGCCATGGAGTGCCCCGCGCGCTCCGACTCCGAGTCCATCCGCGACGAAAAGGTCAAGGTCCTCAAAGCCATCCCGCCCATCGAACCCTCGCACCTCGTCCGCGGCCAGTTCCGTGGCTATCTCCAGGAAAAGGGCGTCGCCCCCAACTCCACCATCGAGACCTTCGCCGCTCTCCGCCTTGATATCCGCTCATGGCGCTGGGACGGCGTCCCCTTCTACATCCGTGCCGGCAAAAACCTGCCCACCACCTGCACCGAGGTTATCGCCCGCTTCCGCAAGCCGCCCACAACCAACATCACCGAACCCAATACCCCGCAGAATTACATGCGCTTCCGCGTCAGCCCCGAGATGACCATCGCCCTTGCCGTCTCCGTCGCCGGACCCCACGACCACGATCTGCGCCAACAGGTCGAGCTCGAGGCCTGCCGTCATCCCCGCACCCAGGACATGGAAGCCTACGAGCGCGTCCTCACCGACGCCATGGCGGGCGACGCCACTCTCTTCGCAAGGCAGGACTACGTCGAAGAGGCCTGGCGCATCGTCGACCCCGTCCTCAAGGCAAACACGCCCGTCTACCCTTACGACCCCCACACCTGGGGACTATTCGGCGCCCCCTCACAGGTCATGGCCAACGTCACCCCACCCGGAGGTTGGCAATCCACCATCAACGACGCTGTGGACAATCTTCACTTTGTCGCGCAACCCGCAACCACGTGAGTGCCCTCCGCACCAGCGCACACGTGCGTCATGGGCAATGCTCAGCTTGAAAATTCCAATTTCGCGGAGACGGTTACGCCGCCGTCAACTCCTCAGCCACAGCCTCTGCCTGCTTCCACTCGCCAAGCGAACGGCTCAGCAGAGCGGTCGCGCATCCCTCGCCGCAGAGAACGATGATGTCGTCACGATGAGCCATCTCAGAGTCCCAAGGCATGAAGCAAATCCCTCCTAGTGCAACTTTGGCCAGAACCCAGTGATTGCTCGTCTTCTTTTGGACTCCGCACACACATGTAAACAGTGATGTCGACGCCATAAGAGTGGTCCTCTCCTTCCAGCTACGGCCTTTCCGGTAAGCAATGTGATGCATCCTAAAAGGTTGCAAGTCACCTGCCAATTGCATCAAATGTGGCTAACCTCCCCGCAATCAGCTTCCTCCTCTCCCGAGTTCTGCCTGACCTCCCGTCCTATCTCCCCGGGAGTTCCCTTGAGATATGCAAAAGACTGCACATAACCTGCCCCTCTTCCTGCAGGGATTTGCAGTATTCTGCGACTCTCTGGACCGTATTCGCGTCTCATGCTTTCATGCACCTCACCCCTCAAGACCGCCTCTTCGTCCTCACCGGCGCCGGAGTCTCCGCCGAGAGCGGACTCGCCACCTTCCGTGGTTCAGGTGGTCTCTGGAACGGCCACCGCGTCGAAGAGGTTGCCACTCCGGAGGCTTGGCAGGCCGACCCCTCCTTCGTCTGGCGCTTCTACTCCGCGCGCCGCCGAAACGCGCTCGCCGCCCAGCCCAACCCCGCCCACCTCGCCCTCGCCCGCATCGAACAACACCTGACCCAGAACGATCCCACCTGCTTCTACCTCTGCACCCAGAACGTCGACGACCTCCACGAGCGCGCCGGCTCCCGTCGCATCCACCACATGCACGGCTCGCTCTTTGAATCCCGCTGCGTCCGCTGCGACCAGCCCTTTCCCGACCGTGCTTTCTACGAAACCGCCACTCTCCCCACCTGTCGCGACTGCGGCTCGCTCATCCGCCCCCACATCGTCTGGTTCGGCGAGATCCCACTCGACATGGACGACATCTATGCCGAACTCGCCCGCGCCACCACCCTCCTCGTCGTCGGAACCTCAGGTTCCGTCTACCCCGCTGCCGGCCTCGTCGACATCGCCCGCAAGCATCACATCTGCACCATCTATGTCGGCCCCGAGGAGCCATCCAACGCCGCATCCTTCAACCAGATCATCCTCGGCACAGCCGCCCAAACCCTCCCCGCAATCTTCGACCTGCCCAGCCAATGACCTGTTCATTGTTCGACCTGCAAGATTTTTTATCGCTTCCTCAATCTCCGCTGCACCCAAAATCTGTCATCCTGACGAGCGACGCGAGCCGAAGGAGAAGTCCAGGGACCTCCATTAGCGACTGCCAAAACAGCCATTATGCGAACCTCCGAATGGATTCAGATCGGCTTCGCCGCCATCCTCGCCCTCGCCGCCTGGATCGCCTCCCTGCCAGCACGCCGCCGCTGGACCATCACCGCTCTAGCCCTCATTGCCACCGCAACCGTAGCCTGCGCCATCAAAATCTCCACCCATCTCCCGCCGGCCGTCGCCGCCGTCTTCCGCGACTGGCTCACCGTCGCGCTCTTCCTCATCCCCTACTGGCAGACCGGCCAGTTCTTCCTTCAGCCCAATCCCGCGATCGAGCGCCGTCTCCTCGCATTCGACCAGCGCCTGCTCCCCGGCATCGCCCGAACCTCCGGAACCAATCGCACCCGCGTCGGCTTCATCCTCGAGATGGCCTACCTCTCCTGCTACCCGCTCGTCCCCCTAGGCCTCCTCGCCATCTACATCACCGGCCAGCGCTCCCACGTCGCTGCATTCTGGTTCATCGTCCTCATCGCGACCTACCTCTGCTATGCCATCACACCCTTCGTCCCTGCACTCCCCCCACGCTCTCTCGTCAACGACCCAGTCACGCCAGCAAATCCAACAAAATCAGCCAACAAGGGCCGTATCTTCAACCGTTGGATTCTCCGCCACGGAAGCATCCACGCCATCTCCTTCCCCAGCGCGCACGTAGCCTCCGCCTTCGCCATCGCATTCATTCTTCTTCGCTACTCGCTTCCCGCAGGCCTGCTGTTCCTGCTCCTTGCGATCGCCATCTCTCTCGGAGCCGTCATCGGCCGCTACCACTACGCGCTCGACGTCCTCTTCGGAGCCCTCGTCCCGCTCCTCGTCTTCTTCGCCAGCTACCGCTACCTCTGAGTCCCGCCATCGCCGCGCCTCAGCCCAAGCACACGCATCGCCGCACGCCGCACCAGCCTCCGCGCCCCACTGGCCTCCCGGCCGTTCTCCGGAAGAAAGATTGAGGTCGCCAACCGCACACTGGGCGGAAGCGAAGGCGGTCCACCCGGCTGCTCCGGAGGAAACAGCCGGAACAGCGACTCCCGCGGCTGATTGCGAATCATGTCGATCATCGCCACGCGATGAACACACGACACCGTACAAAAGGGCGCGCACTCCTTCTTCGTCGAGTACTCCCGATCGATGTCTTCCCGCGTGTACTGCTCCAGCGGAATCGCCGGATAGCCGCGCTGCTGCGAGCAGTAGTGCACCAGCCCGTCCTCGCAGATGTACAGGTATCGGCTTCCCGCGCCGCACTGCCACTCGTTTGGCAGGCCCTGGATCAGATTCCGGTGAAATAGATTGTCGTAGGCAAATGCGAACAGCCCCGGCTTCCGCTCCGCCAGAATCTGGTCGTACACCGACCGCTCCGCCGCCTTCAGCGGGTCCAGTTGCCCGCCATGGTCGTGGATCACCCCCACCGTCGTCTCGAATCCCAACTCCACCGCCCGCCGCGTAATCGTCAACGCGTCCTCGGGGTGCGTGATCCCTCCCCCCACCACCGAGTTAATGTTCACGTCGAAGTCCGCGTACTCCTTCAGCCACTCCAGCTTCTTATCCAGTACCTTCAGGCTCTTCTTCGAGACCTCGTCCGGGTTCACGTTGTCGATCGAGATCTGCAGTTGCTCCAGCCCTGCGCGATTCAGCCGCGCGATCCTCTCCGGAGTCAGCAGGTATCCATTCGTGATGATCGTCGCAATCGCACCCTGCGCCCGTATCCCGCGAATGATCTCATCCAGCTCCGGATGCAGCAGAGGCTCGCCTCCGCTGATCGTGATGATCTGCGTCCCCAACCGCGCCAGCAGTTCGATTCGCCGCAGCATCTCCCCGGTCGCCACTGGCTCGGAGACCTTGTCGTACTCGTTGCAGTATGAGCACGACAGATTGCATCGCCGCATCGGAATGATGTGCGCCAGCACCGGATGATGCTTCGACTGGATCGCCCGCGCCACCATGCGCGCCTGCCGGAACCGTCGCTGGTAAAACCGGAGATTCTTCCCCGTGGGAGCAAGTCGCATCGCGTCTCTCCGACGTCACCGCGACAGTCTACGCCCTCCGTGAAATCTTCCGGATAGTGTCCCAATAAAACATCGGTCCCGGCTTCAGCGGCACCCGGCCCCAGGGGAGTCGCAGGAGTTAGTGCTTCTTACCAGTCACAGAGTGCTCCACCGGCTTGTACTTTGCTGCGAACTTGCTTTCGACCTTAGTGGGCTCGAGCTTCATTCCGAACTTCTGTCCCTCGACCCAGAGCCGATTCAGATATTCAGTATCTCCATACTTATGGAACGTGACATCCGATTTAGCGTGGGGCTGAGACGATTGTGTGGGAATGAACGCGATCAACGCGGAGTGTGATCCGTTGGTGCTTTCGATCAGCAGGGTCTCGGCATCGATGTCGGCCTGAGTAACCTTGTAAGAGCCCGCTGGCATCTTTGCGTTACCGACGTAGAAGGGGAAGGATGTTGTGAAATCCAGTCCGTTCTCAATCTGTGCCAGCGCCGGGATGGTAGGCATGAGACACACAATTGCCAAGCCGAGAATGATTCTTCTGAGTTTCTTCATGAGACCTCCTTGGCGCGTCGTTGAATCGACGCGCATAATATTTCAGAGGAATGTAGTTTGCCAATCCTGGAATCTCCCTGGAGGCTTTCTCGGGGAATTCCAAAGGCAGATTTTTCCGGAGCTTACCGCTCGTCCTTCCGCTCGTCGGAACGCTCGCAATAACAAGACCGTTAGCACACGTCGATATATCGACCCAGAAGACTTTATTTAGACTCTTGCCCGTACCAGAGGACCCGCGGGGAAGCCGCGATGACTAGCTTCGGCCGCACCCGGCCTTATACACCCGAGGCTTCTTCCACTCTTCGTCGGTGGCGAACAGGATGCAACTCCTGCCCGTCTCTGTGTCGAGTCGCCAGGTGATGTTGCCCTGCCGATAGACCTGGTACCGTCCCGTTCCCGCGAAGGCCATGCCGTTTGGTGGATTCGGGCTGATCGTGTCGCCGCCCGGAGCCGTCGCCGGGGCCGCCTGCTGCGACTGCGTCACCAGCGGTGCGGTTCCATCCGTACCGGCGGAGGATGCGTGCGATCCGGCAGCAGGGTACACGATCGTCTCGCTCCCCTGCGGCTGGGCCGCACTCTCCGCCTGTACGGCGCCAGAGGACGACCGGCTCGTCTCGCTCTTTGCCCGGTCGAGGGCTGAATCGTTGGAAAACACCTCTCCCGAAGTCCCGGCGCGCCGCTTGTCGTCCGAGTGATAGCCGACATAAGCGAGCATGGCAACCACGGCCAGCAGTACGATTACGAGGACCCCTTTCCGCATACTCCCTTTCTGGCCCATCCACTTTCCCGAGCGACGCTTTGCATTCGTGCTTCGCCTACATCATAAGCGTCGGCCCGGCAATGGTATAAATGAATCTATCCTGCTTTCGATACACCTCCATCATCGCTCCCAACCGGCAGCTCGGCCAAAGAATGTGTCCCTTTCATCGTTACTATCTCGTTACCATGGCCCGAACAGGAGTATCATCGAGATGTGCCGAAATACACTATCGTCGTCCCATTTCATAACGAAGAAGACAATGTCACCACACTCTACGACCGCCTGAAGGCCGTCATGGAGCAGGTCGGCGAAACCTTCGAGCTCGTCTTCGTCGACGATGGCTCGCGCGATCGCACCTACCGTCTGCTCGAAGAGATCGCCGCCGTCGACTCCCGCGTACTCGTCATCAAGCTCCGCCGCAACTTCGGCCAGACCTCCGCGCTCGCCGCAGGCTTCGACCACGCGCAAGGCGAGTTCATCCTCGCTATGGACGGCGACCTCCAGCACTCGCCCAACGAGATCCCCAACTTCCTCGCCAAGCTCGAGGAGGGCTACGACGTTGTCAGTGGATGGCGCGCCCAGCGCGGCGACAACTTCATCATGCGCCGCATCCCCTCGCGTGCAGCCAACTGGCTCATGGCCACGCTCAGCGGAGTCGACATCCACGACTTCGGAACCACCTTCAAGGCCTACCGCCGCGAGGTCATCCAGAACATACCGCTCTACGGTGAGATGCACCGCTTCATCCCGGCCCTCGCATCCTGGTACGGCGCCAGCATCTGCGAGATTCCCATATCCAACCCGAGCCGCCAGTTCGGAAAGAGCCACTATGGCATCTCGCGAACCTTCCGGGTCTTCTTTGACCTGCTCACTATTCGCTTCCTGCTGAAGTACATGACCCGCCCCCTGCACTTCTTCGGTACCATCGGCGCCGTCAGCGCCTTTACTGGCTCCGGACTCGCGGCATGGCTGCTCATCCTCAAGCTCCTCACCGGGCAGCACGTCATGGACCAGCATGGCCCACTCTTCGTCGTCGCCGGAGTCCTCATCCTGGCCGGCGTCCAGATGATCGGCATCGGGCTGCTCGGCGAGCTGCAGGTCCGGCACTTCCATACTGCCTCGCATCGTGCTCCCTACGCCGTCGATCGCATCCTTCGGCTTCGCTCCGAGGAAAGCCTTCTTCAGTAGACCTCACTGCGCGTCGCAGACGCCACAAACCTCTCGCGCCGCGCCTGCTCTCTTCGCTCGAAAATAATCTCCCACAACCGCTTCCAACTTCGGGTAGAGTGTTGCCACCTTCAAGACGGCGTAAGCCGTGTGTCGTTACGGGCCAGCCGGTGTCCAATCACCTTGGGGAAACGGGAGTACCTTATGTCTGCGCATTATGAATTGAAGTCAGCACCATACAATCAGTTCATCTTCAACCTTAAGGCAGCTAACGGCGAGACCATCCTGACCAGCGAAACCTACAAATCCAAATTTGCCGCGCTCAACGGCATCGAGTCCGTCAAAAAGAACTCTCCTCACGACGAACAGTTCGAACGCAAGACGTCCACCTCCTCCCAGCCCTACTTCATACTCAAGGCGAAGAACTACGAGATCATCGGCCGCAGCGAGACCTACACCTCCGCCGGAGCCATGGAGAAGGGAATCGAGTCGGTTAAGAAGAACGGTCCCATCGCCACCACGAACGACATCAGCTAGCCGTATCGAAATCCCCACCTGACGCCAAGCCACCCGCGCGCAGCAGGGACGCTACACCTGTGCCTCGCACCGTTCCTGCTATCCTTCTGAGACGAAACGACCAACCGAGGCATCCAACACCCATGCAGGCGATCCAGATCCTCCAGCCAGGCGGCCCCGAAGCCCTCACTCTCCGCGACCTCCCAACCCCAACACCCGGCCCCAATCAGGCCCTCGTCCGCATCGAAGCCTCCGGCATCAACTTCATCGACGTCTACCAGCGCGAGGGCCGTTACCCCACGCCCTTGCCCTTCACCCTCGGCCAGGAGGCCGCCGGCACCATCGTCGCCCTCGGCGACGACACCGCCTCCAGCGACCTCAAGGTCGGCGATCGCGTCGCGTGGACCAGCTTTCCCGGAACCTACGCCCAGCTCGCCGTCGCTCCCGTCGCCCTTCTCATCCGCGTTCCTGATCACGTCACCTCGCAGCAGGCCGCCGCCGCCATGCTGCAGGGCATGACCGCGCACTACCTCGTTCACTCCAGCTACGCCATCCAGCCCGGCGACCAGGTCCTCGTCCACGCCGGCGCCGGCGGCGTCGGCCTCCTCCTTATCCAGATGGCGAAGTCCCTCGGCGCCCGCGTCTTCACCACCGTCTCCAACGACGAGAAGGCCGCCCTCGCCCGCTCCGCCGGAGCCGACGAGGTCATCCTTTACACCCACGAAGACTTCGCCGCCCGCATCAAGCAGCTCGTCCCCTCCGGCCTCAACGCCGTCTACGACTCCGTCGGCAAGACCACCTTCGAGAAGTCCCTCGAGGTCCTCCGCCGCCGCGGCATCGTCGTCCTCTTCGGAGGCTCCTCCGGCGCCGTCCCTCCCTTCGACCTCATCCGCCTCTCCCAGCTCGGCTCCCTCTACGTCACCCGCCCCAAGCTCCAGGACCACACCGCCACACGCGCCGAGCTCGAGCTCCGCGCCTCCGCCGTCCTCAACGCCGTCGCCGACGGCTCCCTCAAGCTCCGCATCGAGCACATCTACCCCCTCATCGACGCCGCACACGCGCACCGCGACCTCGAAGGCCGCAAGACCACCGGCAAGCTCCTCCTCATCCCCTAACGCCATCCGCAGTACACCTCCGACCCCGCGCACACGAGCCGTTCCTTTGACTTCGCCTCCTCCATGCCGCACACTTAAATCTCGCCCCAAACCTGCGGACGCCTAGCTTCCCCCTCGAAGCGCAAAGCCCGTACAACCTCAGCTGTTCCACAACGAAATGCTCGGGAAGCGCGGTGAGACTCCGCCACTGCCCCGCAACTGTGATTCGCGCACATCGCCCCAGGCGACGTGAATGCCCGCAAGGCCGTTCCCACTGACACCATCGGGAAGGGAAGAGCCGCCGACACGCAGGCATGCATCGCGACAGTCAGGAGACCGGTTTCGTTGTCGCACATCAGCCACGTTCCCGAGGGGGGAACGAGGAGTTCAACTACATGCACGCATTCGCGCGCCGCACTGCGGTCTCGCCAGTCTTTCGTCTTCTCTCAGCCGTCGCTCTCACGCTCGCCTGCTTACAGGCCAACGCCGTCATCGTTCGCGGAACCGTCACCGATCCGCTCGGCGCAACCGTCCCCGGCGCCCGAGTCACTCTCCTTCAGGGCAAGTCCAACGCCGGCACCGCCATCGCTGGCCCCGACGGCTCCTTCGAGATCCGCAGCACCGCCTCCGGTCGCTTCACCCTCCTCACCTCCGCCGCCACCTTCGCCCCCAACTTCGGCCAGAACTTCTACGGCGGACGCACCGACCTCGTCACCCGCAACGTCACCCTCGAGATCGCCTCCGTCGTCACTCAGGTCACCGTCACCGCCACCGGAATCCCCACGCCCCTCCAGCAGGCAAGCTCTGCCATCACGCTGATCCCCTTCAGCGCCCTTCAGGAACGCGTCGGCGTTATGGACGACCTCCGGCAGTCCCCCGGCGTCAACGCCGTTCAACAAGGTCAGTACGGCGGCGTCGGTTCCATCTTTGTCCGCGGCGGAAACTCCGATGCCAACAAGGTCATGATCGACGGCGTCACCTCCGAAGACGTCGGCGGCCGCTTCGACTTCGGAACCGTCTCCTCCACTGCGCTCGATGGCTTCGAGCTCTACCGCGGCCCCAACTCCGTCCTCTACGGCTCCGACGCTGTAGCCTCCGTCGTCAACTTCACCACCCCGCGCGGAGCATCCCTCCGCCCCGTCCTCAACTACTCTGGCGATGCCGGCAACTTCCACACGTATCGCAACGAAGTCACACTTGGCGGAACCCGCAACCGCCTCGACTACTACGGAGCCTTCTCCCGCTTCGACTCCTCAAACGCGCTCCCCATGGACCGCTACCACTCCGCCACCAGCGCAGCCAATCTCGGCTACAACATCACCGGGAACACTTCGCTGCGCTTCACCATCCGCAACGCCGTTTCTGCATCAGGCGTTCCCAACGCGCACGACTTCTTCGGAATCTCCGCCGCCGCCAAGCAGGCCGACCAGAACCTCTACTCCGGCGCGACGCTCGAAAATCGTCACAATAAGTGGCACAATCTCGTCCGCTACGGCATCGCCCGCAAGCGTGAGCAGTTCACTCAGTTCTATCCCGTCGGCGAGAAGATTCCCGTCTTCGGCTTCGATGAGTACTTCGGCTCAACCGTCACTATCCGCGGAGCCAACGGCTACTCCGCCACCGGCCGCGGCGCCATCAACTACGGCGGAACTTACCCGCAGGGCAACGACCAGTCCTCGCTCCGTGACGAGCTCTACTTCCAGTCTGACTACACCTTCTCGCCCCACATCATCGCCCTCTTCGGCTTCCGCTACGAGGACGAACGCGGCTCCTACAACAATCCCGCCTTCTTCCAGTTCGAGAAGATCAAGCGCACCAACTACCAGTACACCCTCCAGTTCCAGGGCGACTTCTTCAACCGCGTCTTCTACTCCGTCGGCGGCGCCATCGAGCGCAACGACCTCTACGGAACCGCAGGCACGCCGCGCTTCGGCCTCGCCTGGGTCCCGGTCCGCCCCGGCAACCAGCTCTTCCACGGAACCAAACTCCGCGCCAACGCCGCCACCGGCGTGCAGGAGCCGTCGCTCCTCTCCGAGTTCAACTCCCTCTACAAGCAGCTCTCCGACGCAGGCCGGCCCGATCTCATCGCCTCTTACAACGTCCAGCCCCTCCGGGCCCTGCGCTCCCGCACCTTCGACGTAGGCGTCGATCAGAACATCCTCAACCAGAAGCTCATCCTCAAGGCCGGCTACTTCCACAACCAGTTCTCCCATCAACTCGACTTCGTCGACTCCGGAACCCTCCTCCACGTCTTCGGCATCGACACCTCGACCGCCTTCATCTACGGCGCGCTCCTGAACACCCTCGCCTATCGCGCCCAGGGCTTCGAGGGCGAACTGCAATACGCCCCCACCTCCCGCATCCTCGTCCGCGGCGGCTACACCTACCTCGCCTCGCTGGTCGAGCAGTCCTTCTCCACCGACGCCATCGCCAACGGAACCGCCGCCCAGAACCCCAACCTCCCCGGCATCCCCATCGGCGCCTCCAGCCCCCTCGTCGGCCAGCGACCCTTCCGCCGCCCGCCCCAGACCGGCTTCTTCTCCGCGCTCTACGAGGGCAGAAAGTGGTCTGCCACGCTCAAGGGAGCCTTCTCCAGCCGCGCCGACGACTCCACCTTCCTCTCCTACTCCGACATCAACGGCGACAACACCCTGTTGCTCCCCAACCGCAACCTCGACTTCGGCTATGCCAAGCTAGACGCCTACGGAACCTACGCCGCCACCCACCACGTCACCGTCTTCGCCGAACTGGGCAATCTCCTGAGCCAACAGCACATCGGCCCCATCGGCTACCCGGGCCTGCCCTTCACCTTCCGCACTGGCCTGAAAGTCCGCGTAGGAGGAGATTAAGGCGAGCTGATACTTACAACGTCATTCTGAGAGAGACCCGCCCCCAGTCTTATCGGGGGTGGGTCGAACGAAGGACCCCCGCATTTCGATCGCAGTTCCACAGAGCTGGGTGCCCCACCTCTCGCTCCTGAGACGTGGGTTCATTCGAGCGAAGCTCGAACCGCCTTCAGCAAGCCTGTTCAAATACTGTCAAGCCCCAATGCTGCATAAACAACAGAAAACAATACGCTTACGAGTTGCCGATTAATTGCCACCCAACTGCTACAATTAACTTAAGAATCAAAGAGGGGCTCCCGCAAGGGAGCCCATAGTTTTTGCCCTAGAGCGTACCAAGTACCAAGCTAAGTAAAATCTTTCGAAGACTTTGCACAAAAAAGTACCGGGGGGAGGTCACGGACAGTCTAATCAGCAAGGAAGGAACGAATGATCAAATCCAGGATTCTCCTTGCAGTTGCTCTCTTTGCCTCCCCGGTTCTCGCACAGCAGGAGGGCCCAGTCGCAACCCAGACTATCGTCACCGCCGACTCGAAGACCCCACAGAAGCTCTCCGCCCAGACCCTGAAGATCAAGGTCAACGGACACGAAACACCCCTCGCCAGCGTCGTACAGGTCCCGTCCAACGGAGCCCAGGTCGCCCTGCTCATCGACGACGGCCTCCGCTCAAGCGTCGCCCGCCAACTCAACGACCTCAAGAACTTCATCACCTCGCTCCCCGCCGGCACCGAGATCCTCGTCGGTTACATGCAGAACGGACGCGTCGACTCCGGACAGGACTTCACCACCGATCACGCCGCCGCCGCCCAGAACCTCCGCATCCCGCTCGGAACGCCGGGAGCAAGTGCCAGCCCCTACTTCTGCCTCTCCGACTTCATCCAGAAGTGGCCTGAGGAGGCCACCGGCGGAGGCACCCAGAAGGCTCGCTTCGTCATGATGCTTACCAACGGAGTTGACCCCTACAACGGCAGCGTCAGCCCAATGAATCAAAACAGCGTCTACGTCGACAACGCCATCCGCGACGCCCAGCGCGCCGGCGTTCCCGTCTACTCCATCTACTACGGCGACGCCGGATTCCACGGAGGAGCCGCCAGCTTCAGCGGACAGAACTACCTCTCCCAGGTCGCCGAAGCAACAGGCGGACGAGCCTACTTCCAGGGCACTGGCAGCCCCGTCTCGCTCACGCCCTTCCTCACCGAGTTCCGCAACTCCATCGCGGAGAGCTACGTCGCCACCTTCAACGCAAGCTCGCGCTCGAACCTCGTCGACATCCGCTTCTCAACCAGCCTGCCCGGCACAAAGGTCCGCGCCCCGCAAAATGTGCGCCCCGGAACCCGCATTCTGGCCTCCGGCCAGCTAGCGGTCACCCCATAGAGATGCCGGCAGCGCGATAGATCGACTGGATGTGCTGCATGTCCCTTAGGCCCTCCTCGCCCGGAGTGTCCGGAGTTTGATTCTCCAGAATGCAGCGGCTGAAGTGATCCGCCTGCCGAACGAAGTGCATCGGATCCTGCTCCGGATTCGTCTCGTCCACCGTAGTCGCCGGCGTCCCCCGTCCTCCGGGCGAATAACTCGCCCGGAGGTGCTGGCCCTGGTAGCCGAACGAAGCCACCTCCAGCCACCCCTTCGAGCCGAAGACCTTGTAATACCCAGGCATCGGTGCTCCATACGTCGTCGAGCAACTCGCGACCGCGCCGGAAGGGAAGCGCATCGTCCAGGAGAGATTTTCCTCGACATCGTTGAAGCGGCCGTCATGATCGATCGTCGAAGCGACTGCCGTAAACCTCTCCGGCTCCTCGCCAGTCAGATACCGCGCGGCGTTCAGCGAATAGATGCCGACGTCCATCAGCGGCCCCCCGCCACCCAGCGCCTTCGTCGAGCGCCACTCGCCCGGCGCGATGTTGAAGCCGTTCGAACTGTCGAAGGCTTGCACCGTTCCGATCGCTCCGTCGCGAATCATCTTGATCGTCTTCAGCGTGATCGGTTCGTAGTGCAGCCGGTACGCGATCATCAGCTTCACGTTATTCGCCTTGCAGGCAGCGATCATCGCCTCGGCCTCGCTCACCGCGACCGACATCGGCTTCTCGCAGAGCACATGCTTTCCTGCCTTGGCCGACCGGATCGTGTACTCCGCGTGCATGCTGTTGGGCAGCGCGACGTAGACCGCGTCGATCGACTTGTTGTCCCGGAACCGGTCCATCTCCTCGTAGCTGTAGATGGAACTCTTCGGCACACCGTACTGCTGGGCGATTCTCTCCGCCTTGCCGCGATGGCCGCTGACCAGGCCGGTGATCTTCGATGTCGAACTCTCCGCCACGCCCCGCAGGAAGTGATTCGCGATGCGTCCCAGTCCAATGACGCAGTATCCCACCCTGCGATCTGCCCCTTGCGCAACGCCGGACACAGAAGGAAAGGCCTGTGCCGCAAGAGCCAGGGCTCCAAGTCGTGAGAACTCTCTGCGGGTAATCGACATCTCGCTCAACACCTCGTGCGCGCCCAGCATAGAGCAAGACCGCTTGTTCACAGAAGCAGGTGAAACGGTCAGGTGCCCGGTTGCTCTCTTAGACCTGCGCCTCTGCCTCGGCCGTAGTTGGGAAGCTGCGCAGCAGGTTGCGCACCTTGGTCATATCCAGCAGGGCCTCGACCCGTTCGTTTACGCCGGCCAGCGCCATGCGCCGACCGTGCTTCTCCGCCGAGACGTAGTAATTGATCAGCACCCCGATGCCCGCTGAATCCATGTACGGCACATCGCTCAGGTCAAAGACGGTGAGTTGTGGAGGGTCTGCCGCAAGGTTCTTCTGGAACTCGAAGATGTTCTTAAGTGTCAGCGGTCCGGTCAGCTTGATTACGACCAGGCCTTCCCGTTCACCGGTGGCCCGGCTGTATGTCAGTGGTGCGTCGTCCATGCCCGAAGTCTAGAGAGTAGCCTCAAAGGATGAGTTACAGATTCGTGAATATTGGTTTGGTAGGGTTTGAAAGCTCTGATTCAATGTGGTAGCGTTGGCGAACGTTTCTAAGTGCCGATCCACTCGGGTCGCAGCACGCACGATCGCCGTTTCCGTCTAAGGGCCTCGCAGTCAAAGGTGCCTGATGCCAAAAGCGAAGAGAGCCGCAACGGTCCCCACACCATCCAGCAGATACAATCTGCGGCGCTTTGTCGTGGCGGGCGTTCTCCTCGTAGTCATAGTCGCGGTCGTAGCGTGGAAGCTTGCCTCGGCCCCCGCCGCAACGAAGGCTGCCGCGGCTCCCGTGGTCGAGCCGCCTGTAACGTCCAATGTCGCGATTCCGGAGCCTGAGGCCGATCATGCTGGACACATGGCTACCGCGGCGGGCCTCTTTGAGCCGACGATGCCAAATTCGTCACCCGCACCGGGCAAGACTCCAGTGGGGATGGTCTGGATTCCGGGCGGCGAATTTTCGATGGGAGCCCAGGACCCACCTGACAAGGAGCGCGATCACGTTGGGATGAAGGCAACCGTAGACTCTCGACCCATCCACCGCGTCTACATCGATGGCTTCTGGATGGATAAGACCGATGTAACCAACGCTGAGTTCGCAAGGTTCGTCGCCGCGACGCACTACGTCACGCAGGCGGAACGAACGCCGACCGCGGAAGAGTTTCCCGATGCGCCGCCGGAGAACCTGGTCGCCGGATCAGTAGTCTTTGCCCCGCCCGATCACCCAGTCCCCCTCAATAACCATCTTCAATGGTGGACGTACATCAAGGGCGCAAACTGGCGCCATCCCGAAGGGCCGGGGAGCGACATCAAGGGCAAGGAGAACTATCCCGTCGTCCAGGTCTCGTACGACGACGCTGTCGCCTACGCGAAGTGGGCCGGGAAGCGGCTGCCCACCGAGGCGGAGTGGGAGTTCGCGGCGCGAGGTGGCCTCGCCGGCAAGCCGTTCGTGTGGGGCGACAGCTTTCAGCCGATCGGCAAGTCCATGGCGAACACCTTCCAGGGAAAGTTTCCGAACTCGAATAGCGTCACTGATGGTTATGCGACGACCTCGCCGGTCACAAAGTTTCCTGCCAACGGGTACGGTCTCTACGACATGGCCGGCAATGTGTGGCAGTGGACTTCGGACTGGTATCGTCCGGACTACTACCGGATGCTCGCCAGGCAGGGTGGCGTAACACGCAATCCCATTGGCCCCGACTCTCCCTTCGATCCTGAGGAACCCGGCGTCAAGAAGCGCACGATGCGCGGCGGCTCCTTTCTGTGCACCGATCAGTACTGCTCTCGCTACATGGTTGGAACGCGAGGCAAGGGCGAAGTGACCACCGGCACAAACCACCTCGGATTCCGATGCATTCGGCCGGCGCCTCATAGCTGATGGAACAGATCCGCCTACTACGGAGGGCTGCAAATGAAGAACCGTTCCGGTGCTTCTTGTTTCGTCTGGCTAGCTATGCTCGTTGCGGATCACCACAAATGCGTTTTCTATGAGCAGGTCACTGGTGGCAAGGTTTGTCCTTCTGTAAAGTGAGGGCGTACACATGGTCACAAATGACGCCAAACGCGGATTCTTTGGTCCGCCACTAATCTTGCTAGTTGTGAACGCACCTGTCCACAAAGCTCAGCAATTACCCAAGGGGGCCGGGGGACCTGCCATGAGCTAGTCATGCGTGCAGCTAGCAGCTAGAGTGCGGTCGAGCGCGATCGACTGAAGAGGCACGACATCACGCTTGTGCGCTAAGACGTATTTGCCTATGGCCTTTGCAACGTCAGCACGACATGTCGTGCTTGCACGGATGGCCACCGTGT
Organism: Edaphobacter aggregans DSM 19364; assembly: GCF_000745965.1. Classification (GTDB taxonomy): domain Bacteria; phylum Acidobacteriota; class Terriglobia; order Terriglobales; family Acidobacteriaceae; genus Edaphobacter; species Edaphobacter aggregans. The sequence continues at coordinate 161,625 of NZ_JQKI01000014.1, forward strand.
CCGCTAATTCTGCGATCAGTGCTGCTTGCACGTGGTCCAGTTCCGGCCGGATCGTGGCGACTAAATCGATCGGTGCGTGGGCGGGCGCTCTGCCGGCACGACGCCAATCCGCTAGCAGCGAATACTGAATGACCTTATTAGCCTCGATCTGGGCTTTGAAGAAGTTCGATACCGATGTCGGGTCCAATCCTCTCGAAACGCCGTCCTTGACCGCGCCCGTTATGACCTGTGCCTCGCGAGGCAGATCCTCAACCGACGCTCCACTGTCCCATTTCGCTAGTGCTACTTGTTCTGCGATGAGCAATCTGCGCGCCGATGTCTCCACCAGCGGCTGAAGCCGGTCGATTGCGCCCTGTCCGCGCGCCGCGTTGGTCCCGATGATGGTGAAAGCAATTACCATCGCCAGTTTCCGCTTGTTGAGGTGCATTGTTCTCCATTCTTGGGTGGTGAAAAGTTGAGCGAGTCCAGAATAGGTTCTGACAATGTTGTCGACTCGATCCTATCCTTGTAGCGAATAGCCAAAGCTTCGTCGATAAGGACTCTTACCAGCCAGTTTCGGAAAGCGCCTTCGTTTTCGAACTGTGGAACGTTACAGGATGCTGCCAGTAAGCAGTTCTGCACGGCGTCTTCGGCTTCCTCATAATTATCTAGTACACGGTACGCGACTAGAGAAAGAACGCGACGATACCGTGAAAGCGCTTCTAGATTCCCTTGCGAATTGCCTCCGGTCTCGCCCTCAGTCCCTGAGTACGACTGTGACACAGCATTCATCCGATTCACTCCTTACCTGCGAAAGACTGTAACTCTGTAGACACCGTGCAAAGTCTGGCCGAGCTGCGTCGCGACTCTGCGAGACCGAATATAACCAGCGGCCGCGATGACGTGGTGCAGACATATCGCCGGCCGTCACAACGGAATCGTAGAGCGACTTCAGCATGCGATCGGTGGCCGCTCTAGCACATCTTGCGTCTCTGAAGATAAGACACGGGAACCCGAAATCTATTCCGGTTTCGTATCCTGCTGCCCGCGGCATCGCGCGAAATGTGCCGGAACACATGAAGCTTTACTGGCTGCTTCGAAGGGCTGTCCCAAATCCCGATTTGCGGTAATCCTCAGGATCCATCGGGCAGAGGAAAGTGGCAGAGGGCGTTCCACTCGCCCTGGAGAAAATCAACCTGCTTTGCCCCCGCGTTCGTGGTTTCGGAAATCACATCGTGCAGACCAACCTCCCAAGGTGTTCCAAGACGCAACTTGGTCGTATCCCAAGTCGCGCGATCCCCGGTTCGGTCTGCCGTGGAGTTCAATGCGCTTCATCAGCTTCGTCTTTCACCCGCGTGTCTGTCGCCACCCAGTTGACTTCCCAAGTCTTGCCTCCATCTTCCGAAAACGCCTGTTCAAAGCGGCACGAATTCGGGGTGATGTCCGATATCACAAATCGAACAAAAATCGCTCGCCCGTTCAGTGTTTCCTGGTCGAAAAACTCACCCCGCCCATTCTTGAACTCGCCGATCGTGGGTTGGCTTAGGGTGCCGCTACTGCTGCCGGAGAAATTAAGGCTCCACTGGTGGGATACGGGATTGTATAGACGCAGGTTCAGACCCTCGAAGTGACCTCCGGGGCCATCCGCCTCAAGTTCCACCAAATTGGCGCGGCCACTCCCCTTACACAAAAGGTAATTTGGGTCGCCTGTCTGGCTTGGCGGTATGCAACCGCCTCGCGGGGGGCTCTGCAGGACTGGGATGCTATGGCGAATGGTGATGGTGTCTTCTCCTATCAAGACGTCTTTCACAACAAGCCGTACGATTCGCTGGCGCTCCTCGATACTCAGCGTATCAGCAGCATCGTGCAGGCGGGCGAGGAACGCCGTGAGGGTCTCCGCGAGGCGTAGGAAGGTTGCTCTATCGTCGGCCTGGTCAGTGATTGCCTGTAACTCAGCACGGACCGACTGTTCGCGC